>JAJUJL010000004.1 GCA_029265355.1 Chloroflexota bacterium
AGCTGCCGTGCAGGCTGCCGGGCTGGTGGACACCCTCAAAGGTGAAGGCCCCTTCACTGTCTTCGCCCCCACCGATGAGGCTTTTGCCAAGCTGCCCGCCGGCACCGTCGAAGACCTGCTCAAGCCCGAGAACCTCGAAACCCTCAAGAACATCCTGCTCTACCATGTCGTCTCAGGCAAGGTGATGGCCGCTGATGTGACTGCCCTGGAGAGCGCCGATACCGTCCTGGGCAAGCCGGTTACCGTCAAGGTGGACATGGGTAACGTGTACATCAACGATGCGCAGGTTGTGATCACCGACATCGAAACATCCAACGGTGTGATCCACGTCATCGACAGCGTCATTCTGCCCCCGGCAGAGCTTTCGGACATCGTTGACACCGCCGTAGCCGATGGTCGCTTCACCACCCTGGTAGCTGCCGTGCAGGCTGCCGGGCTGGTGGACACCCTCAAAGGTGAAGGCCCCTTCACTGTCTTCGCCCCCACCGATGAGGCTTTTGCCAAGTTGCCCGCCGGCACCGTCGAAGACCTGCTCAAGCCCGAGAACCTCGAAACCCTCAAGAACATCCTGCTCTACCATGTCGTCTCAGGCAAGGTGATGTCTACCGATGTGGTCTCCCTGGATGGTCAGTCGGTCGATACGGCTCTTGAAGGCCAGCAGTTGACGATTGCGGTCAAGGAAGGCAGCGTGTTCTTGAATGAAACTGTCCAGGTTGTGATCACTGATATCGAGACATCCAATGGCGTAATCCATGTGATTGACGCGGTGCTTCTGCCTCAATAGCTTCTTCTTCCCACAGTTTCTCTTCTGATTTGTGACACAAGAGAGCCGGGAATACCGGCTCTCTTCATTTCCATCCAGACCACCCGGCGCTGCCTCCGCCACATTGGGGATACATTTAGAAGGTACACCTCAGCGTGTTGCGTTTATGACCGCCAATTGCCAAATATTCACCTCTTTTTTTTCGAAATATTTATACTTTTTTGCTAAGATATGACAATCAGGCATGCTCGAAATATCAGCGATTCGCAACCATAGCTTTCTTGAAGTGTTTAATAATTTGCAAACACCATCGATATGTGGATAAGCTGATCCGCACAACGCTGTTTCAATATCGCAGAGAGTACATAGCTCCAAAACAGAAATGCCCGCGGTGACGATCGCTCACTCCCTGTACATTTTTTGACCATGAATGTGTTCATCTCAGCACAGATTGGTCATTTTTGTTTATTTCGGGCGGTGAACACCATCAGGGTAGGAGCGGAAGGAGGTGACGAGCAACCCACGTTTTCACCCACAAGCAGTGTGACCCGCTTTTGAGATATTTTTTCTTTGAAATCTTGACGAGGAGGTTACGGCTATGGCTCTTTGGGTTCTTTTGATCACAATGGCAGTCGCTATCGTAGGGTACCGCTACTATGCCACTCGCGTTGATCAGGATATTATCAAGGCTGACCCCAAGCGTGCTACCCCTGCCAAAATGTACAATGATGGTGTGGATTTTATGCCCGCCAGCAGCAGTGTGCTCTTTGGCTACCAGTTCAAGTCCATTGCTGCCCTGGGTCCGATCGTTGGTCCCATCACTGCCGTGCAATGGGGCTGGCTACCCGCCGTACTCTGGCTGATCATCGGCGTCTTCTTTATCGGCTGGGTGCAGGACTATGCAGCCTCCATGCTCGCCATGCGCAGTGAGGGCATGACCATGGGCGGCCTGGCCTACAAATTCATCTCGCCCCGCGCCCGCGGCATCCTGCTGGCCTTCCTGTACTTCTACCTGCTGCTGATCATGGGCGCTTTTGGCTCGATCGTTGCCGGACTGCTCGCCAGCCCCGCCATCCCCATCGGCTTCATCTTCCTTACCCTGGCGGGCGTGTTGGCCGGTCAAATGACCTACCGCTGGCGCGTCGATTTGCTGATCACCACCATTGTCACCGTGCTGCTGGCATTGGTCGGCATCTACCTGGGCACACTGCCCTGGGCGCAGAACATTGTCACCGCCATCAACGGACTGGCCGGCGATGACAAAGGCGTGCTGTACAACACGCCTTATGGCCCGATGACCTGGGCGGTCTTCTTCTGGGGCATCGTCGCACTGCTCTTCTGCTACCTGGGTTCCGTGCTGCCCATCTGGCGTTTTGCGCAGCCAGTCAACTATGTCTCCTTCTGGTTTGTGATCCTGGGCCTGGTTGGCTCGATCATCGGCGTTGCCATCGCCACCTTCACCGGCGCTACGGGGGTCGCCTTCGAAGTGCCCGCCTTTGTCACCTGGAACCAGCCGCACCTGGGGTGGCTATGGCCGATCCTGTTTGTCACCATCTCTTGCGGCGCCATCTCGGGCTGGCACTCGCTGGTTTCCACCTCCGGAACCGCCCGCCAGCTTGAGAAAGAGACCGACGCCAAGCCGGTGGCGGCTGGCGCCATGTTCACCGAAGCGGTATTGGCGGTGATGGCAGTCGTATTCGCCGCTACCGCCCTCACCCGGGCTGATGGCACCGTGCTCTACGATGCCGCCGCCAACTACAAGCTGCAGGTCGCGGCTGGCGCCATCTGGGCTGGCGGCATGTCCCGCTTCCTGGGCGTCCTGGGTATTCCAGCAGCCCTGGGCGGCGCGATTGGCTCCATTTTCCTGGCAGTCATGGCGCTCACCGTTATGCAGCTCGTGCTGCGTTTCATGCGTGTCGCCTCCGCCGAGCTGATCGGCGACAAGATCACCGCCTTCAAGAACCCACATGTCGGCAGCATTGTTGCCCTTGGTTGGACCGTGCTGATCCTGTGGACCGCCTTCTGGCAGCGCATCTGGGTGCTCTTCGGCGGCGCCAACCAGCTCTTCGCTGGCCTGGCCTTGCTGCTGATCACCATCTGGTTGGTGCGCGAGGGCAAGCGCTACGCCTGGGCAATGTGGCCTGGAATTTTTATGTACGTGACCACCGTGGCTGCCTTGCTGGTGACCGCCTATAACTCGTTCTTCGGTCCCAGCGGCGCTTTTGCCGCCGAAGTGGGCGTGGCTTTCCGCATCGGCAACGGCATCGCCGGAGTCATCGGCCTGTTCCTGGCGCTGGCAGCTTTGATGTTGGCCTGGGACGGGGTGAAATCCTTCAATCAAGCCCGTTCCAAGATGGCCGCTGCCCCGGCGGGAGATTGATTAATCGCGATACGCTTTCGAGCGACACGCTCTGCTGCATGCTTTTGCTTTGGGGAATGGGGAGGGCTTCAGGAAAGCCCTCCCCTGCATAAAGCAGCCAGGGAGGAAGGGATTTAATGAGTAACCAGGTCTTGCAGGTCGAAGTTGTCGCCCACGTGTTGGGCAGTATGAATCATTGCGCCCATTGCCAGGTATTCATCGACGGCGTCGGCGTGGGCGAGCAAATCCACCGCAGCGATCTCGAAGCCTATCCCGAGGATTGGATGCAAGAGTGGCAGCGCCTCTCAGACCTGGTCCTCTCCTTAGCTGAGCGCTACGCCGGGCGGCTGCAAATCAAGATCACCGATGCCCAATCTCCACAGGCGTTGTGGATGGCGCTGCGCCACGGTGTGCGCAAGTACCCCACCTTCCTGATCGCGGGTGAAAAATACTTCGGCTACGAGCAGAGCAAGCTGGAAGACATCATCAACAGGCACTTGGGCAGGCTGCCATCAAGCGGGTAAGCGCTCTGGGACTAACCATTGCTAGAACTGCTGATTTATTCACCGCATGATTACGACCAAGGCGCGCCGACCGGGTTTGCCTTAACGCGCCAATATCTTGACGCCTCGCGTGTCCAAGATCCTGTCTCCAGCGCCCAACATATCGGCAAAGATGTGCAACGCGTGGTATATTACCTGTGTCGCCGCTATCCTCAGCGCATCCGTGTTCACTGGGTCAATCCCTGGTCGCTGCCGGGGCTGTGGGCTTCCTTTCGCTTCCGGCTCAGGGGCTTTCCGTGTGTGGTGATCAACCGGCGCGAAGTCCTGGGCGGAGAGCAGCTTGCCCAGCTAGAACAGCGCGTGCTCGAGATATTGGGGCAGCCATCCCAGGCAGATGGCGAATGAACAGTCAACTTGCTGGCGGGTCGTCATGCCAGCTCAGATAGAGGAGAGAGCCATGACTGAAGAAGAAAAGAAGAGCTTTTTACAAAAAATGAAAGAAGGGGTGTCCGATTTTATCTACGGTATGGCGGCCCACGAGGCCACCCGCCAGGCGCTCAAAACCCGCGGTAGTATGGAGCACCTCTTCATCCTGATTACCATGGGCGACCTGCTGGGTGTGCCAATCTTGCCGCCCTATTACTCGCTGCGCCTGCTGCCTTATGTGGTGCCCCAGATTTCCACCTGGAAGCGCCGCATGCTGCGAGAAAAAGACCTCGTGGACGCGCTGGCGTGAGGTGAGATATGTCGCTTGCCAGCGTTTTTCGCGATAATCCTAAGCGCCGCTACATCATGTTTGGCGGCAAAGGCGGCCTGGGCAAGACCACTTTTTCCGCCGCTACAGCCTACTGGCTGGCTCAGCAGGGGAAGCGAGTGTTGGTCTTCTCCGTTGACCCCCAGGCTTCACTCTCCGATATTTTCCAGCGCGACATCTTCGGCAAAGGCGCCGTCGAGATCATGCCCAACCTGTATGCCCAGGAAATCGACGCCGACCAGCATATCAAGGCATACCAGGATCAGATCCGCAAGAAGATCCTCGACATGTACGGCATGGAACAGATCCCCGATGAGATCGAGAGTTATATCCAGGCCGCTTCCGCCGAGCCCGCCATGGAAGAATCAGCCATCTTCGACCAGGTGGTAGACATCGTCGTCGCCGGCGAATACGACTATTACATCTACGATCTGGTGCCGCTCGGTCATGCTCTCTACTACCTTTCCATGGCCAGCGTCTACGACCAATGGATCAGCAAGATCACCGCCCTGCGCGAAGAGATGCGCGAGTATGAACAGATGGCGGCCCGCATCTCCCGCAAGAAAGAGACCGAAGAAGATCAGATCCTGCGCGAACTGCAGGATATCAAGTACCGCATCTCCACTTCCTCCAGCATCCTGACCGACAAAGAAAAGACCGCCTTCTTCTTCGTCATCGTGCCCGAGGAGATGATCCTGATCGATACTCAGAACGCCGCTCGCCTGTTTTCCAAATACGATGTACCAATCAGCGGTTACATCGTTAATCGCGTCATCCCACCCTACCTGATGCAGTCCGAGCACCTGCCCGATTACCTGCGCAATCGCTACGAAATGCAGCAGCAATACCTGGCCAAGATCGATAGCTTGTTCGGCGACGGTGTGCTGGCGCGCGTGCTGGAGATGGAACGCGACGTCGCCGGGCTACCCATGATCGAGCGCATGGCCAAGTCGATGTTCGGGGAGGAGAAGCTGTGATGAGCACAATCACCATCGAAAAATCCATGGCCCAGTTCGTCGATGAGAACCCGGGGCTCAAATACATTTTCTTCGGTGGCAAAGGCGGCGTGGGCAAAACTGTCCTGGCTGGCGCGGCAGCCGTGGCTTTCGCCAAGCGCGGCAAACGCACCTTGCTAGCCTCCACTAACCCGGTGCACAGCCTGTCTGGCCTGCTAACGCAGAATGTCTTCGGCAAACCGGTCCCCGTGCAAGGCGTTCCCAACCTGTGGGCTTTCGAGATCGACACCAAGGACACTATCGAGCGCTCCAAGAACGAGATTCGCGAGAAGATTTCCTGGTTTCTCAAGTTTGCCGAGATCAAAGGCAAAGCCGACGAGTTCATCGAATCTGCCACCATGAACCCGGCTTTCGAGGAATCGGCCATGTTCGAGAACATGATCGACATCATGTTCAAGGATGAGTACGAGGTGTACGTCTTCGACACCGCTCCCACCGCCAACGCCCGCCGCCTGCTGGGCATGTCGTCGGTGTATTCCTTGTGGGTCAATAAAATGATGGAGAGCCGCAAAGAAGCCCAGGCAATGCGCATCCGGCTCTCGTACAGCAACAAGGCCAAGGAAGAAAAAGATCCGCTGATGGATTACCTGATCGATTTCCAAAAGCGCATGGGGCGCGCCAAGAACCTGCTCACCGACCCGGCCAAAACCTCCTTTTTCTTCGTCACCCTGCCGGAAGCGCTGCCCATCGCCGTGATCAAGCGTTTCATCAACTGGTTTCACGAGTTTGGCATACCGGTGGGCGGTGTGATCGTCAACATGCGCATCGACAAAGAGTCGGTCGACGCCAAGGCGGATGAGTTCGTGCGCAACCGGATTGCCATGCAAGATGGCTACATGAAGGAGATTGAGCAGCAGTTCGACAACCTGGTGCGCAGCGTGCTGCCGCTCTATGATACCGAAGTGCGCGGCGTTGCCATGCTGGAGCGTATGGCCGATATGCTCTTTGCCTAGTCGCAAAAAGGCAGGTTCTGGCAGATCCAGCTTGAATGGGCGTGCCAGAACCTGCTTCTGAGTAGCGGTGCTCTGCGGGCGTTTGGCGCGGGAGGCCAAAATCGAGACACTGGAAAAGCACGACATCTACGCCGGCAACAACATCTTCGGCGAAGCGCTCTTCCTGCGCCTGCCCCTGCCTCCGAGCTGGGAGCTGGCCCCTGGCGTGAGCCGCCCGGAAGTGTCCGCCACCCATGAACGCCGCAGCCGTTCCTGGGTGGTGAGCGGTAGCGCCTGGTTCGTCGTGCACCAACCGGAGCAAAAATGGGCGCTGGAGCTGGCGCTCCACTTGCGCCCGTGGCGCAAGTCCACCGCCCAGCTCGAAGGCGGCGAGATCAGCATCGCCGGGCACCCCGCCCGCCTGGCATGGCGCACCCGCCGGCGCGGCCTGCCATGGAACCGCCACGACGTCACTTTCATGACTATCGATTTCGCCTGCCCGCTCTCGGAGCGACGCATCCAATTGGAATTCAGCGGTTGGTGTCCCGAGATTGGTTTTCAGGAAATGCTGCAAGCCATGCGCGAGCTTTCATGTCATTGAGCAAAGCCACCCCGCTTGGCGCGCGGCAGCGCACAACCCGCCCGCGCCGACTGCATCATGTCACGCCCGGGTTCGGCGCCTCGACCAACACCCGTAGGGATGGGTTTGTACCAGCAAGGCAGGCTGGATGGCCGAACCGCCCATCAGGCTTCTCAATCTGGACAACTCGGGCAAAAACCCATCCCACACCTGCAGAGGCCTCCCGAGGAGGGGAGGGTAAGCCCGACCAACACCCGTAGGGATGGGTTTGTACCAGCAAGGCAGGCTGGATGGCCGAACCGCCCATCAGGCTTCTCAATCTGGACAACTCGGGCAAAAACCCATCCCATACCTGCAGAGGCCTCCCGAGGAGGGGAGGGAGGGCGGTTTGAATTGAGCCTTTCAGGCTAAGCCCAGAATTCGAGTTATATATCCTGAAAGAGTTCTCTCAGCTCCTTAAAAAACTGCTCCGCTGGCTGGCTGCGCACATCTGGCAATTGGCTCTGCAAGATCAGATGCGGCTTGCCCTTCTGCAGCGAGAGGCGCCTGACCTGGCCTGGGTAGCGACCTAAAAACTCGCGCACCCCCTGCTGCAGCCGGGCAGAATGCACACCGCGCCAGGCCACATCCAGCCCGCCTTCAATCGCGGCGCGGGAATAGGGATTCTTCAGATCGCGCGTCAGCGCGCTCTCGAATTCTCGCTCGCCAGCCTTGCCGGCCTCGATCTCAGCCGCTGGCGCCCCGCGCAGGGTGGCTTTCAAGATTATCTGGTCGCGTTTGCCACGCAGCCGGTTGAAGATCCACAGCGGCAGGATCTCGCGCGATTCCAGCAGGTAAATGGCCTCGATGCGCTGGAAGGGTTTATCCGGGTTTTCCAGCACCAGCCTGCCGCCTGAGCCGGATGAACCAATCCAGGCCGCCTGGCTGATCTCACCGAGCTGCTTCAAACCAGTGCGCATCCAGGCATACACCCCCAATCCACGCTTCCGGTTGATCACCGCGAACACGAAATACCAGGCTGCCAGGAAAATTGATAGAATAATGACAATCTGTTGTCCGGTATCCAAGATGGCCTCCAAGCTTTCAAGGATGGGGCAAACCACTCCAATCAGGTTTATTGTTCATACTCACTTGAGGTGCTATGAGAAAAATCATCGCCAGGCTCAAGTCCTACTATGAATGGCTGCGCGGCTTCATGTACGGCATGATGGTCTACGATATGGTGCGCGGATTCCGCCGCCAGCGCGGCGACCTGGAGCACCTCTTCGTGCTGATTTCCTTTGGCGACCTGATCGGCGTGCCCATCCTGCCGCCCTACTACTCCTTGCGCCTGCTGCCCTACATCGTGCCCATGATCAACCTGTGGCGGCGGCGCATGCTGCGCGAAAAAGACCTGACCGATTTGGTTGCCGATTAGTATATCATTCACGCAAGGAGAAACTTTCATGGACTTAGGACTGAAAAACCAGGTAGCCCTGGTCACCGCCGCCTCCAAAGGGCTGGGCAAAGCCGCCGCCCTGGCCTTTGCCCGCGAGGGCGCCAGAGTGGCCATCTGCGCCCGCAGCGAGCTGCTCGAACAAACCGCGGCCGAGATCCGCCGCGAAACCGGCGCCGAAGTGCTGGCCGTGCGCGCCGACGTCACCCAACAGCAGGATGTTGACAAGCTGGTCAAAGCCACGCTGGAGACCTTCGGGCAGATCGACATCCTGATCATCAACGCTGGCGGACCGCCGCCGGGCGGCTTCTTGAACTTCAAACCGGAAGACTGGGAAAAAGCCTGCCAGCTCACCCTGATGAGCGCTGTGCGTTTGTGCTACGCAGTTGTACCGCACATGCTGGAACGCGGCTCGGGCAGCATCGTCACCACTCAGTCGTACTCGGTCAAGCAGCCCATCGACAACCTGATCCTGTCCAACTCGCTGCGCATGGCGGTGATTGGCTTGATGAAATCGCTGGCCAACGAGCTGGGACCGAGAGGCATCCGCGTCAACTCGATCAACCCCGCCTGGACATGGACCGAAAGAGTAGATCAATTGATGCACGACCGCGCCGCTCGCGCCGGCACCACCGCCGAGCAGGAGGCCTCCAAGATCACCGTAGCCGTGCCGCTGGGGCGCATGGGTACGGTGGAGGAGTTCGGAAAGGCCATCGCCTGGCTGGCCTCGCCGGCGGCCTCTTTCGTCCACGGGCACGCCCTGATGTTCGATGGGGGAGCGACCAAGGCTTCGCTGTAAGCGCGCCTTCGATGAGGCGTCTTGGGTGCTTTGGCAAGCTTCAGCCTGCCAAAGCACCCAATGCCCTAATTACGGAATTCCCGGGTATTTAGGATCGAGACCAATATGTAAAACGCCAGGCGCTATTTTGTGCTCTATCAATTGCACAGCAGATCGCCCCTTGGACAATACGGCGCAATCACCCACAGCACCACCAGCATGAACGCTGCGCCGATCAGCGCGCCGGCGATGGTTTGCCCCGGCGTGTGGCGCTTCAGCCGCACCCGCGCCCAGGCGACCAGCGGCACTGCCAGGAAGACCGGCGCCGCCCAGCGCCCGAACAGCGCGGTCAGAAACACCGCCAGGCTGGCAATCGCCGTGCCGTGCCCGCTGATTTTCCAGCGCGTGGTCACCGCCAGCAGCAACCCGGTCTGGAAGATGCCTGCCCCCGCAAACACGGTCAGTACGCGCGGCGCGTCCATCTGACGCATCACAATCCAGGCTGCCAGCGAGCAAGCCATCATCAAAAGCATGGGAACGATGCGCTGGCTGCGTTCCTGCATGTGAAAATCGCTGATCTTTCCCCGCCGCACCTGCCACAGGATGTACACCATCGGGATGATCAGCGCTGTAAAGATATAGAAAGCCGACCAGCGCCAAACTTGCGCCGTATCGATGGCGGTCGCAGCCAGGAATACGCCGACCAGCACCAGCAGCGGCGGGCTGAAGAGGCCAGAAACCAGCCGCGCCAGCCGCCGTTCCCAATCTGCTCTTGAAACAGCTTCTTGCATCACTGCGCCGTAATCGGTGTTTATATCCATGAGATATTCGCCTCGCACAATTACAGATTTACACAGTCTCATTCTAGCCGCCCGCCGTTAAGACGTCTTTATGACGCTGTTAATAGCCTGAAAATATCCGGTAAACATATCGTGAATATGCTGCTTTTGATCTACAATTGAGTCAATCAAGCGTCAGCCATCCCCGCGAGGCAGCATGCGCATCATCGAAGTCACATCACACGACAGGCAGCAGGTCGATCGTTTCATCCACTTCCCCTTCAGCCTGTACCGTGGCTGCCCACAGTGGGTGCCGCCGCTGCTCTCTGAAGCACGCTCGCTGCTCGACCCCCGCAAGCACCCCTTCTACCAGCACTCTCGGGCAGCGTTCTTCCTGGTCGAAAGCGAAGGGCAAACGCTCGGTCGCCTGGCCGTCATGGAGAACCGCAACCACAACGCCTTCCGCCAGGCCAGGATCGCCTTCTTCGGCTTCTTCGAAGTCATCGAAGACCGCCAGGCTTCCGCTGCCCTCTTCGAGGCCGCTTTCGCCTGGGCGCGCCAGAGCGGCCTGAACCGTATCATCGGGCCGCGCGGCCTGATCGGCACCGACGGCGGCGGCATCCTGGTGGAGGGCTTCCAGCACCGCCCGGCGCTTGGCATGCCCTACAACTACCCCTATTACGACAGTCTCATCCGAGAGGCGGGTTTCGAAAAGGACACCGACCACCTCTCCGGATACCTGCCCGGCGAGCATGCCCTGCCGGAACGGCTGGTGCGCATTGCGGAGCGGGTCAGGCAGCGCCGCGGCTACACCGTCAAATCTTTCACCAGTAAGCAAGAGATGAGGCAGTGGGCGCCGCGCGTGGTCGCCGTGCACCGCGAGGCATTTGCCAACACGCACACCTTCTACCCACCCACCCAGGCAGAGATGGACAGCATCATCAACACCCTCATCGACATCGCCGACCCGCGCCTGATCAAGCTGCTCTTGAAAGGCGACCAGGTGATCGGCTTCCTCTTTGCCTATCCCGATATCTCAGGCGGGCTCCAGAAAGCCAGCGGCCGGCTGTGGCCCTGGGGCTGGTACCACCTGCTCACGGAGCGACGCCGCCCGGATTGGGTGAATGTCAACGGCGTCGGGCTGCACCCCGATCATCAGGGATTGGGCGGCAACACCGTGCTTTACGTCGAGCTGCGCAAAAGCCTGAGCGAGATGGGCTTCAAACACATCGAAGTCGTGCAGGTGAACGAAACTAACTTCACCAGCCGCAGCGACATGGAGGCCATCGGTGTGCATTGGTACAAACGCCACCGCAGCTATAAGCGAGATTTGTAGACCCGTAGCATAGGGACGTGGGGCGGGTTTTGGCTCTGGTTGATCTGGTGGAAGGGCCTGAGAGATGCATGCTTTGGCGAAGGCATCTGGCTGGTACGAACCCGCCCTTACAAGTTAGAATGGCACGTCAAACAAGGAGAAGGGAACATGGCAGCTGCTACAGAAGGGAAGCTTTCTCGTACCATCAAGCTGGCCTACGGCGCGGGCGATTTCGGCTTCGCCCTCACCGATACCACCATCGGCGTGCTCTTCGCCATCTTCCTCACCGACGTGGTCGGGCTCACACCGGGACAGGCGGCCATTGCCATCTTCCTGGGGCGCAGTTGGGATTACATCAACGATCCCATCTTCGGCCACCTGACCGATCGCACCCGCTCCCGCTGGGGCAGGCGCCGCCCCTACTTGCTGTTCGGCTTCATCCCCTTCGGGCTGTTCTTTGCCGCGCTGTGGTGGCGACCGCCGTTGGAAAACGCCCCCGCCCTGGTGACCTATTACGCTCTGGCTTACCTGCTCTTCGAAGCCTCTGCCACGCTGGTCTACATGCCTTACTTCGCCCTCACCCCTGAGCTGACTCCCGACTACGACGAGCGCACCACCCTGACCAGCTACCGCATGTTCTTCTCCATCCTGGGCGGGCTGATTGCCTTCACCGTGCCGCTGGCAGTCATCGGCAGCATGCGCCCGGAGAACGCCGGCAGGGTATCCTGGATCGGACTGGCTTTCGGCGCCGCCAGCGCCCTACCCCTGCTGCTGACTTTCTTCGGCACGCGTGAGCGCCGCGAGTACCAGGAGCTCTCCCAGCCCAAACTGCTCGAATCGCTCAAAGCCGCCGCTCGCAACCGCCCCTTCGTCTTCGCCGCCGGCATTTTCTTATTCACCTGGACGGCCATCGAGATCATCCAGGCCATGCTGCTCTACTTCCTCAAGTACCGCATGAACCTGGAAGCCGAATCCGACCTGGTAGCCGGGACGGTTTTCATCGCCGCCCTGCTGACTTTGCCAGCCTGGGAGCGCGCCTCCCACCATTGGGACAAGCGCTCCACCTATATCGCGGGCATGCTCTTTCTCTCCTCGGTGATGATGATCATGATCATCATCGACCCATCCTGGGGTTTACCGCTGGTCTTCACCCTGGCAGCGTTGGCGGGCATCGGCGTCGGAGCGGTGCACGTGTTACCCTGGTCGATCATCCCCGACGCCATCGAGTGGGATGAGCTGGAGACCGGGCAGCGCCACGAGGGCATGTTTTACAGCCTGGTGACGCTCTTTCGCAAGATCTCCTCCTCCATCGCCCTGCCGCTGGTGCTGCTCGGCCTGGAGTGGAGCGGCTTCGTCTCGAACGCCCCGCAGCAAACGCCCGCCGCGATCAACACCATCCGCTTTTTGATGGGACCGCTGCCCTCGGTGCTGCTTTTGGGAGGCATCGCCTTTGCCCTGTTCTACCCGCTCAGCCGCGAGCGCCATGCCCAGGTGCGCGCCGAGCTGGCTGCGCGCAGCGCAGCCAGCCAGTCACCGTTGGGTTAATGATCCTTTACAAACAATTAAGATAGGAGTCATTGACAAATCACCGCAATGCAATCATAATCAATTTAGCATGTTTGTCTCGTCGGAGCATGACCCGCGTCGCATTTGTCGATACCTGGCGCAGCCGGGTGAGCCCGCTGGCGCCCTCTCGCAGAGCACACACCCACCCTTGAGGCTGCGCAAGCGGAGCGCCGGGGACCTGTCACGCTCGCAATCACACGGCGGTGAGACCTTCTCTCACCGCCGCTGTATTTAAGGAGAGCGCCTGAATGTACAGCTTACGTTTCGATGGTCTCTTTCGTTCCATCCCCGATGAGACCAAAGCCGGTTTCATGTGCATCGGTTGGGTGATCCTGAAGGACGATCTGCTCATCGCCCAGGGGCACGGCGTCTATGCCCGCGGGCGGGATGCCTCCTCCAACGTCGCCGAATACCTGGCGCTCATAGAAGGCCTGGATGCCATGCTCGACCTCGGCATCCAGGAAGAATCGATCCGCGTTTACGGCGACGCCAAGAGCGTCATCGATCAGATGCGCGGCCTGTCATCGGTCAACTCCGAGCACATCTGGCCCTTGTTCATGCAGGCGCGGCGCCTCTCCAGCCGTTTTCCCCGCCTGCGCTGGATCTGGACGCCGCGCAAGAATAACAAAGCCGCCGACTGGCTCACTCGCCGGGCGATGAAGCAAATCCGCTTCGATGATGACATGTACCAGGACGCCCTGCGCCTGCTTACCACGCGCAACGGCCGGGTGCGCAAAACGCGCAAGCTGCTGCCGCTGATCGACCTGAGAATTTACCAACCAGATTGCCCTTTTAAGAGGGACGACGGCAGCTTCAACCCCCTGCCGCATTTGCAAATCGTGAATTAAAACATTCGCGCTGACTTTAACTCTCACATCCCACCCCATCTCGATCCCGGTCAAAGTTATGCGGGTCGGGTGGGAGCACGTGGAAGCGGCGGTGGGGGATATCCGAACAATCCAGGTCGGGCGGCGGCGGTGGGATGCACACCGAGGGATAAGCCGGGTGGCAGTTGCCGCTCAGACCCTGTTGCTCTCCCGTTGGCATCGCCGCTTGCCCACTTCGCCCAGTCGCAGGCAGTAGCCACAACCCCACCGCCCGCGACTGAGCATCCGCCATCGCTGCTGCGAAAGCATCCTGGCATGCCACATCCGGTGGGTAAGGGGAGGCGTACGCGAAACCAGCGCGCACGATTTCCTCGTTGACAAAACGGTCGCCGGCAATCACATAGCGCAGGAGACGATCATACGGATCGGTCGGAGAAACGTCCTGGATCAACACGACGGGTTTGCCTGCCATCAGGCTGGCGGCTGCCTGGCTGGCTTCCTGAAAGAAGGGCTGCTCTCTTTCCGGGGCGTCTATGCCAATCAGGCGCACGCTGTACACCTGGCCATCCTGCAAGCGCACCTTGATGGTATCGCCATCCACAATCTCAACTACCTCACCCTGCTCTCGCAGGGTGCCAGTTGGAATACACTCAAATGCTGCCTCGGGCGGCAGCGTCACAGTGGGAGCGAGCGTGCGGGTTGACCTGGGTGTCTGTGTGGGAGTGATAGCGGCGGTCGCCGTGCTCGACGGCAGCCCAGCCGGCGTAACGGCGGCGGTGGCAGCGATAACCGGCGCCAACGTGGGTTTGGGCGCGGAAAACGACGCTGGCAGCGAGGCGCGCATTGCGCCCCACCTCCAGGCGAGCAGGACCAGGAAAGACAAGCCGACCAGCAGCGCTTTCGGCAACCAACCAAATAAATGCTCTGGCGCAGACGGTTTACGAGGCATCGTATCCCCTTCCAGGAGATAACAGCCCCTGGCAGCCTAGCCCATTCGCCCAAATCTGCAGAGGGGCGCAATAAAATTATACTCGTGATGCGCCTGCCCATCGAAACAGGATCGGCGCACCTGGCGGCTGGAGGCAACCACGGAGACAGACTGCACGACGCCAGCTCAACAGTAAAGCAGTGCTATAATTTAATCACCCACAAAACAGCACCGCGAATTGAAAACAGGAGGTTCACTATGCCCAAACCGGTTGTCATCGTCGGCGCCCTGGATACCAAGGGCGAGGAATTTGCGTTCGTGCGCGATCTGATCGCAGCGCGCGGGCTCGAGACAATACTGGTCGACTTCGGCGTGCTGGCCGACCCCAGCGTGCGCCCTGATATCGACTCCAGCGCCGTGGCGCGCGCCGGCGGTAGCAGCATCGAGCAACTGCGCGCCGGCAAAGATAAGGCCCTTGCCATGGAAACCATGGCCTCTGGACTTGCGAAAGTGGTTCGCGAGCTGTACGATACGGGCCGCTTGGGCGGCATCCTGGGTATGGCCGGCAGTGGGGGCACTTCCATCGCCACGCGCGCCATGCGCGCCTTGCCTGTCGGCGTGCCCAAGGTGATGGCCTCCACCGTGGCCGGCGGAGATGTTTCGGCTTATGTTGGCACTTCGGACATCACCATGCTCCCCACCGTGGTGGATGTGGCAGGCTTCAACTCTTTCAGCCGCCAGGTATACGCCAATGCCGCCGGCGCCATCGCCGGCATGGTCAGCCAGGAGTTGCCGCCCGCCGAGAGCAAACCATTGATTACCGCCAGCATGTTTGGCAACACCACCCCTTGCGTCAGCCGGGCGCAGAAAGCGCTGGAGGGCGAGGGCTACGAAGTTCTGGTATTTCACGCCACCGGCAACGGGGGCAGGACGATGGAGTCGCTCATCGAGGCCGGCTTTATCACAGCCAGCCTGGACCTGACCACCACGGAACTGGCAGACCACGTCTGCGGCGGCGTGATGAGCGCCGGGCCAGAGCGCATGCTGGCGGCTGCCCGCCGCGGCATCCCCGCCGTTCTCGCCCCAGGCTGTGTCGATATGGTGAACTTCTGGGGCATCGAGACCGTGCCCGAAAAATACCAGGGGCGCAACCTCTACAAGTGGAATCCGAACGTCACCTTGATGCGCACCACACCGGAAGAGAACGTTCAAATTGGAAAGATGATCGCTGCGGCCGCCAATGCAGCCACGGCGCCGGTGGCGATCCTGCTGCCGCTCAAGGGCGTCTCACAGCTCGATTCCCCTGGCGGGCCGTACTGGGATCCCGAAGCCGATGCGGCCTGCTACAACGCGATCAAGGCCAATGTCAAGCCCGGCATTCCGGTGATCGAGATGGATTGCAACATCAATGACCCCGAGTTCGCCGATAAGGCGGTTGAACTGCTGCTGGGCATGCTGCGAAAATAAAACTTACGCCGCATGCCCGTGCCTGGGGCATGCGGCGAGTATTCACAAGAAAACTTCATCAAACTATAAGTAAGGAGACTGACCATGGCTTTCATCACACGTGAAGAAGCGCTGAAGCGACTGCGGGCGCAGGTCGCTGCAGGAAAACCGATCGTCGGTTGCGGCGCCGGCACCGGTATCTCGGCCAAGTGCGCCGAAGCGGGTGGAGCGGATCTGCTGATCATCTACAACTCTGGACGCTACCGCATGGCAGGCCGCGGCTCTCTAGCCGGTCTACTGTCTTACGGCGACGCCAATGCCATCGTGGTGGAGATGGCCGCCGAAGTGCTGCCGGTGGTGAAGAACACGCCGGTGCTGGCTGGCGTCAACGGCACCGATCCCTTCCGGCTGATGCCGGTTTTCTTGAAACAGCTCAAGGAAATGGGTTTCACCGGTGTGCAGAATTTTCCCACCGTGGGATTGATCGACGGCAATTTCCGCGCCAACCTGGAAGCCACCGGCATGGGTTACGACAAAGAAATCGAGGCCATTGCCCTGGCGCACAAGCTGGATCTGCTGACCACGCCCTACGTCTTCGATACCGACCAGGCGCGTGAGATGGCCAAGGCCGGCGCAGATATGCTGGTTGCCCATGTCGGGCTGACCACCGGGGGTACCATCGGCGCCGGGGTGGCGATGACGATGGATGAAGCGATCGAGCGCGTGCTGGAAATTGCCGCGGCTGGCCGCAGTGTGAACCCCGATATCCTGACCATCTGCCACGGCGGGCCGTTCGACGAGCCGGAGTCAGTATCCCAGGCGATGGCGCGCATGCCGGGAATCGTCGGTTTCTTTGGCGCTACCAGCATCGAACGCCTGCCCACTGAACGCGCCATCACTGCGCAGGTGAAAAACTTCAAGAGCATGAAGCTGGCGTAGGTTCTCCGCCAGGACAATTGGCGGTGAGGGCGCTGACTGCCCCATCTTCAGGGAGACTGCTGAGGGTCGGGCGCCCTCACCGCCACCACCACCGCCACGGCGTGCTCCTGGGTGTGGCTCAGGCTCACCGACCAACTCTGCCAGCCTTGCTCTGCGGCTAAACGCGCCGCCGAGCCGTGCAGTTGCAGGCGCGGCTGGCGCTTCTTTCCCAGCACAATCTCCACATCCAGCCAGCCCACCTCGCCGATACCGCAGCCCAGCGCCTTGGCAGCCGCTTCTTTCGCGGCAAAACGCGCTGCCAGCGAGGAAACCTTGCCGCCAGCTTGCTCCAGCTCGGTGGCTGTAAACACGCGCTGCAGAAAGCGCTCCCCGTGGCGGGCGAGCGTCTGTTCCACGCGCGCCACTTCGATCAGGTCGATGCCGCTGACCACCTGCACGGCTCAGGGCCCCGCGATCGCAATTCCCAGTCGCTCTGGATGCAGGTAGCGCTGCGCCGCCCGGAGCACATCTTCCCGGGTGACGGCGTTGACCAGATCTTCATAGCGCTGGTAGTAATCCAGCCCGAGCTTGTAGCGCTCCAGGCGCACCAACGCGCCGGCGACGCCCCCGTTCGATTCCAGCGAGAGCGGCAGGCTGCCGATGAAATTGGCTTTCACATCGGCCAGCTCTTCTTCCTCCACCGGCGACTCTACGAAACGGCGCACTTCCTGGCGGATCAGCTCGATGGCGCGCTCGACATTGCCCGGCGCCACCCCAGCCGCAATCTGCCACGGGCCTGGCCCCACACCGGCGTTCAGGCTGCTGAAAGCATAGTAAGCCAGGCCGGCTTTCTCGCGCACCGCTTCGCCGATGCGCCCCATCATGCCGAACTGCCCCAGGATACTATTGCCGATCGCCGCGGCGGTATAATCCGGCGCCATGCGCTCCGGCCCCACAGCGCCCAGCAGCACGTCGGCTTGCGATTTTCCGTTGACTGTCACTCGCTCCTGGCGTAGGCTGGTCAAGATTGGCGCTGGCGGGAGGGCGATCGGCGCCGGCTGTTGCGGGTTGCGCCATTCCCCCAGGCTGCGCGCCGCCAGGTCCACCGCCTGCCCCGCTTCTACCGCTCCCACCACTACCAGCAGCATGCCCCGCGGGCCGTAGTGCCGGCGGTGAAATTCGCGCAGGTCCTGTAGGGTGATCGCCTGCACCGTCTCCGGGTAGCCATCCTCTGGACGACTGTAGGGGTGTCCCGGGTACAAGATTTGGTCGAAGAGCAGCGAGGCCATCTCCGCGGTGTCCTGGGCGCGGATAGCAAGCTCGGTGAGGATCTGCACCCGCAGGCGCTCCACCTGCTCTTCCGGGAAAGCCGGCTGGGTCAGCGTCTCCGCCAGCAGATCGAAGAGCAGCGGCAGGTCTTCTGCCAGGCAGCGCCCGCCGAAGCCGGTGGTGTGCACACCGCCGTTGAAGCCCAGGCTGGCGCCAACAGATTCCAGCGTGTCATAGATTTGCTGAAAATTGCGCCGCTGGGTGCCGCGCATCAGCGCGGAGGCGACAAAATCCGCCAGCCCCAGGCGATCATCCGGCTCGAACAGGCTGCCTGCTTCGAGATAGCCATTGATCACCACCGAGGGGCTGTTATCGTTGCGTCGCACCAACATCACGATGCCGTTGGGCAACTCCACACGGGTGATATCCTCCGGCCCAGGCAGCGAATGGCGGCTGGGCGAAAAGCCCAAAGCGTTGCGAGACGCGCTCATGCTTCCACCTCCTCCGCCTGCTGCTTTGAGCCAACTGGCAGGTAAATCCCCACCACCCGGTTCTGCCGGCGCAGATATTTGCGCGCCGTCTCCATCACCTGCTCGGGTGTAACCGCCGCCAGCCTGTCCAGGTAATTCAAGAACCAATCATAGCTGGCAAACATCTCGGCAAAGCCCAACCAGAACGCCTGGTTGGTGATGCTCTCGCTGCCATAAGCAAACAGCGCTTTGGCTTGCTTGAGCGCCCGCGCCAGGTCTTGCTCTGGCAGCGGTGCAGCGCAGATGGCCTCCACCTGTTCATCAAGGGCTGCCAGTGTCTCTTCGGGCGTGCGCTGTGGATGCAGCACCAGGTTGATCGTGTACAGGAACGGATCAATAGTGGCCTGCAAACCGCCGCTGACTGCCACAGCAAATTCCTTTTCCACCAGCGCCTGGTACAGCCGCGAAGTCTTGTTCGAGATGCCGCCGCCAAACAGGTTCAGGCTGCTTGCTCCGCTCAGCAAGCTATCCATCACCGTGAAGGGGAAGAAATCTGCTTCGCTCGCCGACGGCGCCCGGTAGGAGACCATCATATAAGTGGTGTCGCCCGGCCCTTCCACCGTCACCCGCCGCTCGCCGCGCGCCGGCGGCTCCGGGCGCGGCTGCCAATCCAATGATGGACCAGGCGGTACCGCTCCATACAGCTCTTCGATGCGCGCCAGCATTTGTTGGCTGTCGAAATCGCCAGCTACCGCCAGCACGGCGTTGTTGGGCGTGTAATAGCGCCGGTAGTGATTGTACAGGTCATCCCGCGTCATGCGCTCCAGATCGGCCATATCGCCGATCACCTCGTGATGATACGGGTGCACGCGAAATGCCGCCGCCTGCACCTCCTCGCTCAACAAGAAGGTGGGCTCATTCTCGTTGCCCTGCCGCTCTGAGATGATCACCGTGCGCTCGGAAGCCACCTCCTGCGGATCGAACAGGGCGTTCGCCATACGGTCGGCTTCCAACCTCAGCGCCAGGTCGATCTTATCCGCTGGCATGGTTTCGAAAAACGTAGTCCAATCCAGGTAGGTCAGCGCGTTCCAATAGCCTCCATCGCGCGATACCGCCCGATCCAGCACGCTGGGGGGAAAATTCGGTGTGCCCTTGAACAGCATGTGCTCCACCCAGTGCGAGGCTCCGGTGAGGCCTGCCACTTCGTTGCGCGAGCCCACCCGATACCACACCCAGTGGCTGACAATCGGCGCTGTGTGTATCTCTTTTAACAACACCATCAATCCGTTGGCAAGCGTTGTCTTTTCTACAGGTTTTGTCATCTGGCGATGAGTTCCTTTACCGTTTGAATTTCGTTACCCACACACACATTTACCGGCCTGGAGTATACCATTCCAGACAAAAAAGGGGTGCATGCGCGCGGTTTTTGCCGCGCGCATGCACCCCTTTAGCACCCTTTATCCCTCTTTTACTCCCCTTTGGTCACCCAGGCGCACAGCCAGGTGGGTTTTGGCTCGCACAGCGGCGTCTCCTGCCAGGAATTGGGCAGCGGCGCCAGCAATTCTCGGTACGGATTGAGCACATCTTGCAGGCCCTTGAACGGAGCGTGCAGCTCGGTCTCGCGCAGCGGAATCTCCACCGGCACTTCCAGTTCCACCGGCACCTGAAGCGTCACCGGCAAAGTCTGGCTGACCGGTACCACCATGTCCAGGCGGATATCGAGCTGGGTGCCCTCGCGCAGCACAATGTCCAGGTTGACTGGCGAGCCGTTGAGCCAGATGCGCGCATTCTGCACCAGCGTGCGCCTGGTCAGCACCACCGCCGTATCCTGCTTGAGCGGCAGGTCGAAGACCACCGGAATCTCGTCTTGCACCGTGATCGTATCCTGCACTTTCACCGTCGCACGGATGGTCGCATCATCCATGCGCACGAAATTCTGGTACAGCCCGCCGATGAGCTGGTCGGAGAGCACGCTTTTCAGGCTGAACAATTGAGAACCCAGGATCAGCAACACGCTGATCAGGATCACATTGACTACCATCGAGATCACGCTGGCTGTAGTCCAGAAAGCCGGGCCAAAGCGACCCTGCCAAAGCCAGGGTTTACCCTCCAGCGCCTGGCTCAAGCGTTTCTGCGGCGACATGTTTTTTCCTTTTTCAACCGTAAAATCTTCCATCCTCAACCTCCTTGTCGGGGGCAAATGCCGCTCCTTCAGTCGAATATAGCACAGATGGGCTGCGTTTTCACCCGGCCTGTCTATACACTTTTGACAGGTTTTCACTTGTGCATTCCTGCACCTGCCTATATAATTTTATTGAACCCTCGCCCCAGAAGGGAAAGAGCGCCAAACAGCTTTCAGCAGGGAAGGAGCACGCAACTTGAGCACACCCAACGAACCCAAATATCTGGTCGCGGTCATCGGCGCAGGCCCCGCCGGCCTGTTCGCCGCCCGGCAGCTTGCCCTGGAGGGCGTCCACGTGGTCGTTCTCAACCGCGACATCAAGCCCGGAGGCCTGGCAGAATACGGCATCTATCCAGAAAAATATAAGATGAAAGCCGGCCTGCGCAAGCAATTTCGCCAGATACTGGAGCAGCCCAACCTGGATTACTATGGCAACGTGCTGGTGGGACAGCATGGAGACTTGACCCTGGACGACCTGCGCCAGATGGGCTTTCAGGCGCTGATGGTCGCGGCCGGCGCGCAGGGTACCAAGTGGCTGGGACTGCCCGGCGAGGACCTGCCCTGCGGCGTTTATCACGCCAAAGACCTGGTCTATCACTACAACAAACTCCCCCCCTACAGTCAAAAAGAATTTCACATTGGCAAGCGCGTGGCATTGATCGGCGTCGGCAATGTCATGCTGGACATCGCCCGCTATGTCATCCGCACCCTGAAAGTGGATGATGTGGTGGCCGTCGCCCGCCGCGGCCCGGCTGAAGTCAAATTCGATAAAAAAGAAATGGAATACGTCATCGCCAACCTGGACGTTGCCGCTCTGGACGAAGAGCTGGAACGCGTCCGCCCGATCATGGAAGCCATTGGGCAAGATGTGCAGGCGGCGCGCGAGTACATCCTCGCCGCCCAAACCAAGGCATTGCCGGCCGTCTCACAATCCACCTTCCGCTTCGATTTCCTCGCCTCCCCCACCCGCATCCTGGGAGACGAGCACGGCAATGTCACCGGCCTGGAAGTGGAAGAAACCACGCTTATTCCGCACAATGGCGATACCAAGGCGCGCGGCACCGGTGTGCATCGCGTCCTGGATGTCGATACGGTTATCTTCTGCATTGGCGATCGCGTGGATGAGAACTTCGGCCTGCCAGTCAAGTGGAATGAGTTTGTCAAGAACCCTTCCCCCGCTTACCCGGTGGACGGTCTCTCCTACGAAGCTTTTGACCCGCAGACCAATCAACCCATCACGGGGGTGTTCGTGGCTGGCTGGTCACGCGAAGCCTCCAGTGGATTGGTGGGCGTGGCGCGCAAAGACGGCGAGCGCGGCGCCAAAGCCGTGCTGCAATACCTGGAAAACCTGGCGCCCTCCGCAGACCCAGCCGCCCACCTGAAGGTGCTGCAGGAGCGGCTGCAAGCCCTGGACAAACCAATCATCAACAAGCAAGCCGTCGCCCGCCTTTTCGAAGCCGAAGAGAACGAAGCCGCTCGTCTCGGCTTGGAAGAATTCAAATTTGGCTCTAACGAGGAAATGCTCGCCGCGATCGGCAACCTGGTGGCGTGAACTAAAGACCCCAAAGGTTTACACTTCGCCTGATGCGCCTGAACCAGGCCAGTAAACCTTTGGGGTCTAAGAGGGCCTGCCCCGCTGCATGCTGCGCGGATAGGGAATCTGCAGCAGGAAGCCCACCGCAATCACTGCTTCACCGATAATCACACCGATCGCCTGCCACGGTCCGAAGTACGGTATCTGCGGCAGCGGCTGGTTGCCAAAGCCGAAAATGTCCGCCATACCGGAAGCCACGGCGATCACGTAGCCAGTGCTCACTAGGCGCAGGCCGATATCAGCCAGGATGCTCTTCTCGACGCCGTTCCACAGCGCGTCCAGGCTGAGATATCCGCCCAGGCAGATCAGCGCCAGCCCAACCAGAAAGACCGCAATCTGCAGGAAGCCGGTCACCGGGCTGCGATCCAGCGCGAACAAGCCCGGGTCGGCGCCGACCAAATAGATCAGCATCCCCACCAATGTGAAAATCAACCCCAGGCGTATCTTATAGCGCCGGGCAGTGCGACTTTTGCGCGTTGGGTGGTCGCTCATTCAGGCAAAGTCTCCTGCAGCAGGCGCAGCCAGTTTTGGCCCATCACGGCGGCAACATCGGGCTCGGAATAGCCGCGCTGCGCCAGCAATCCCGCCAGGCGTGCCAGGTCGGCAATGGTATCGATCTCGTGGGGCGTGGACTGCCAGCCAAAGCCGCCATCGAAATCACTGCCCAACCCGGCGTGGCGCGCATCTCCTGCCGCCTGGCAGATATAGTCGATGTGCGCCGCAACCCGGTCGAGGCTCACCGACTGGCGCGGGTCGCCGCTGCGCCAACCGCTATCCAGAAACGCATTATACGGCACAATCCCGATCACCGCATCCCGCTCGATCAAACCCCGGATAAGACGGTCGCTCAGGTGGCGATTACCCTCCTTGCGCAGCAGCTTGCTCACATTGGCATGCGAGGCGATGACGCGCCCTCCGAAGGCATCTAAAGCCTGCAGCGCGGCCTGCTCGTCCATGTGGCTGAGGTCCAAGACCAACCCGGCTTCGGCCATACCATCCAGAAGGGCGTAGCCTTCCTTCGTCAATGGGCCGGGTTCACCCGTCCCGCCGCAAAAGCGCGTCCCCGCCCAAGCGGGTCCCACGATGCGCACACCCCATTCTCGCCATTCGGCCAGTTCATCTGGCGAACGCACCCCCTCCGCGCCTTCCATCAAAACCACCAACCCCACCGGGTGACCATGCGGGTCGGGTGGCGCTTCTCCCGCCTGGGCAGCGAGCGGCGTGTAATCCAGGTCTTGTCGCTGCCAGTGATCCAGCGCCTGCTGCAGATCGGGACGTTTGAGAAGCAGGCGAAATTTATCGGGGTGCTTCTCCACCAGGCGATGGTAGGCGTCGAGCTGCGCCCGGTACAGGCGGTGCGCCTGGGAGACATCGCTGTACACCAGGACATCCCATTCCCCTTCACGGCGGCGGCGCGGAGCGGCGAACAGCGTCGCAAAGACCACCGCTACCCGCCCGACCTGGTAATCGGGCCAGCCCAGCAGCGTGTCGCCGTTGTACAGAGGCGCAGCGCCCCCGGCTTCCAGGCGGCGCGTCTCGGCGGCAGAGCGGGTGTAATCCCGCCCGAATGTCAGCATGTTCCAGGCCAGGTCCTGGTGGGCGTCAACCAGCAGCATGGCTACGACCCTCGCTCAGTGAATGAATTTCTTGCTCCAGGCGGCGGGCGATGAGCCGGTCGATCTTCCCCATGGGGAAATTCGCCAGCTCGGACACTTGCGCCCAGCGCAAGTCGTGCGCCTGAAGCGGCCGCGGCTCGGCGCCGTTCGCCAGGCGACAAGCAAAGGCGTGCAGCGTGACCCTGAAGTGTGTGTAGGCGTGGCGGTAGACGCCCAGCGAAGCGCCCACTGAGACCTCTACCCCCAGCTCCTCGCAAATTTCGCGCCGCAGGCAGGCAGCCAGGTCTTCGCCTGGCTGCAACTTGCCGCCTGGGAATTCCCACAACCCACCCAACAAACCTTGCAGCGGGCGCTGCGCCAGCAGCACCTGCTCGCCGCCCTGCAGCGGATCGCCGCGCCGGATGACCGCCGCGGTGACAAGGTAATGCGGCGTCTGCGGGCGCGCCGTCCGCGCCGGACGCTGCTCCTGCACGCCCAGGCGGCGCGCCTGGCACAGCTCTGCCAGGGGGCAACGCTCGCACTGCGGACGGCGCGGCGTGCAGATCTCGGCTCCCAGGTCCATCATCGCCTGGTTGTAATCGCCCGCCCGACCGGCAGGCAAGTGTTCCTCTGCCAATTGCCAGAGGCGGCGCTCGCCGTAAGGCGAGCGGGCCGGCTCTTCCACGTTGAAAACCCGCGCCAGCACACGGCGGATGTTGCCATCCAGGACCGGCGCATCCAAGCCAAAAGCGATCGAGGCGATCGCCCCCGCCGTGTAAGCCCCAATGCCCGGCAACTTGCGCAGCGCTGACGGGTCGGAAGGCAGCCTCCCGCCGTGCTGCTCCACCACCACTTGCGCCGCACGCTGCAGGTTGCGCGCCCGGCTGTAATAGCCCAGCCCCTCCCAGGCATTCAGCGCCGCCTGGAGCGGCGCTTCAGCCAGCGCTTCGACGGTCGGGAAACGCGCCATCCAGCGCTGGTAGTAGGGAATCACCGTTTCCACCTGCGTCTGCTGCAGCATGATTTCGGAAACCCACACCGCGTACGGATCGCGGCTGCCGCGCCAGGGGAGCTGGCGGGCATGTTCGGCGTACCAGGATAACAGTTTCTCAGCAATGGGTGAAGTCATCGGGCATTGAGCACGAACAGGGCGCGCTTGCGCCCTGTATCAACAAACCAGCCGCCGATTAGATCTGGAAACCAGAGCGCGCCGGAACAACCTTGTACTTGAAATCCTCGACATAGTCCAAGAGCTGTTTCACCAGCCCATCCCACTCCTGCGAGGCCAGTATGCTTTGCAACCTGGCTATGCTGGCGACCTGCGCCGAGGCCATGATCTGCGGCTGGTCGCCATACATCGTGAACCAGGCATCCGAAGGCTCCAGGCCCAGCTTCTGGATGCCGGGCAGCCAATCGCGCACCACAAACTCGAAATATTCCTGCTCGCGTCCCGGCAGGATATCCCATGTCATCAGCAACTTAACCGCCATGATGTCTCGTTCCTCACGACCGCATGTAGTTCAGTACAACGACCCGCGTTTCTTCGGGCAGGGAGCTGCGCGTCACTTTGAGCGAATCAATCGTCGGCACATCGCCCAGGCCCATTTCTTTCAAGAACTTACTCAACGGCCCCAGCTTGAGCTGCGAGGCCGGGGTGGCGTAGTGCATGGGAATGACGATGCCCGGCTCGAGCAGGCTGACCACTTCCGCGGCCTTGGCGGCGTTCAGTCCTCCACCGCCGCCCACTGGCACCAGGGCCACGTTCACCTCGCCCAGCGCCTCCACCTCGGTCTGGCTGGGCACCCGGCGCAGGTCGCCCAAATGCGCCACGGTCACACCATCGTAATCGAAAACATACAAGGTATTGCGCGGCTCGTCCGGATCGCGCTTGCCATGACCGTTGGTCTGCACAGCGGTAATGAACACGCCGCCGATTTCGTATTCCCCCGGCCCGGTGATGGTGTGGGTGCGCCCCTTCACCGCCGAAACGAAATTGTGCCCGGGAGCATCGTGGCTCACCGTAACGATATCTGCCTTCAGCTTGAGCGCTTCATAGCCCACCACGTTGTGATCATAGGGATCGGTCACAATCGACGCCATACCGCGCTCGCTCAACCGAAAGCAGGAATGTCCATACCAGATAATTTCCATCCATCCTCCTGATCAAGTCCGATTATACTTCATTGCATGCCAGATCACAGCCGCGTGTCGCTGCGAGCCGCCGCCTTCTGGCGGCGTGGCAGCCCCCTTGCCCGCCGGGAGATTGCTTCACCCGGCGCCGGGTTCGCAATGACCCATGAGCGCCATTAACCTCCAACCCACCATCACCCCCGGAGCCGCCGTTGAGCCGGGCGAGCCCGGCCTGTGGCGGTTGAGCGTGCCTGCGGGCCCGTCCGGCGTTTACCGCCTGGCGCAGCTCGATGATTATACCCGCCTGCCGCGGCGCGCCTTTCCCTGGAGACCGCCGCTCAGCCTGCGCCTGCGAGCGCGCGCCTCGGGCGAAAACCTTCCCGGCACCTGGGGCTTCGGGCTGTGGAACGATCCTTTCAGCCTGTCGCTCGGCCTGGGCGGCGGCGTGCGCAAGCTGCCCGCCCTGCCCAACGCGGCCTGGTTCTTCTTTGCTTCTCCGCAGAACTACCTCTCGCTGCGCGACGACCTGCCCGCCAGCGGCGCCCTGGCAGCCGCCTTCCGATCACCCAACCTGCCGTCGATCGCGCTCTCGCCCGCTGCGCTGCTCTTGCCGCTGCTGGCGCTCCGCCCGCTGGCGCGCCTCTTTCGCCGCCTGGGGCGCAGCCTCGTGCGCCAGGACGCCGCCCGCCTCGAGCTGGATGCGACAGCGTGGCACACCTACCAGATCCAATGGCAGCCTCACACACTGCGCTTCCATGTCGATGAACACTGTGTCCTGGAGACCGGCTGCTCCCCCAGCGCCCCGCTCGGCCTCGTCCTGTGGATCGACAACCAGTACGCCGCCTTCACCCCCCAGGGGCGCTTGCAATACGGCGCGCTGAGCAATGAGCAAGAAGCGTGGATAGAGGTCAAGGATGTCGAGCTGGGTTAGCCCGCCAGGACAGATACCTTGAGGGGAATGAGGCCGCGCTGGGACTGTAGGGGCGGGTTTGTGCCAGCAAGTAATCAGTGAGTTGGCGCAAGATGTTCAGGCTCTTCAATGCAGTCATCTCTAACCAAAACCCGCCCGTCCTGCCAGGTGGCAGGCATCATGGCAAGAGGGGGTGGGTTTTGGCGCCCGAAGGCAGGGAGGCAAGGGCCGAGAAGATGCGCCACAGCGGGAGCGCCTTGCCAGTACAAACCCACCCCTACCGATTCACACTAGGCCTGCCGCAGTGAATGGGTTTTGGCGTCTGAAGGCAAAAAGGCCAGGGCTGAGAGCGGGAGCATCGCATGCGTAGGCCGCCAATCCGGTAGATCGGCAAGCGACGCGAAGATATTCGCGTATTCGTCTCTCATTCGGGGACGGCTTCTGTCGCCTGCAGCCGCACGAACACCGTGCTGCCCCTCTCGACATCGCTTTCCATGCAGATCGTTCCCCCCATCGCTTCCACCAGCGCCCTGGCAATCGACAATCCCAACCCAAAGCCCGCCTCGCCTTGCGCCTGATCGCCGCGGTAGAAGCGATCGAAAATGTGCTCCAACGCGGCAGGCGGCAGGCCCGGGCCGCTATCCTGCACGCGCAGCTCCACCCAGCCAGCATGAGCTTCTTCCACAACCACGTCCACCGCGCCATGCGTGTACTTCAGAGCATTGTCCAGCAGAATCCACAGCACCTGCTTGAGCGCGTCGCGGTCGCCGAGCACCGCCACATCCTGCGGGAGGCGCGCCGTGAGCTCGCGCTGCGGCGCCAGCCGGCGCGCCTGGCGGCAAGCCTCCGCTGCCAGGGTCGGCAGCGCCACCGCCTCGCGGCGCAGGCTCTGACCAGCGTCGGCGCGCGCCAGCACCAGCAAACCGTTCACCAGGCGGATCAAGCGTTCGCTCTCCTCGACGGCGTCGGCCAGGATATCCGCCTGTTCCTCCGCCGGCAGCGGGGGATCGCGACGCAGCAGCGCCAGGTTGCCGCGCACTGTCGTCAATGGCGTGCGCAGCTCATGCGAGACATCCGCCACGAAATCGCGCTGCTGCTTCAATGCCACGTTCACCTGCTGGTAAGCCTCCTGCAAGCGCTCCAGCATCGAATTGAAGGTCGTCGCCAGTTGCCCCACCTCGTCGTTTGGCCCCTGGTAATCCACGCGGCGGGTGAAATCGCTCTCCCGGCCGATAGCCTGGGCGGTTTGCGTGATGCGCTCGATCGGGCGCAGCGTCAGCCCGGAGAGCGCCCAGCCAGCGCCAAACGCCGCCAGCGTGGTGATCACGCCGGCGATGATCAGCGTGGTGCCCAGCCCGGCCAGCGAGCGGTCGCGCTCCGCCAGGGGGCGGGCTACCTGGACAATGCCGACCAGCGCGCCATCCGAAACCACCGGCCGGCTGTAGATCAACAGGCGCCCTTCCTCCCCAGGTCCGATCTCCCACCAATCCCGCAGCGCCTGCAGCGCCTGCAAGCCCTCGGCGCTCAGCGGCAGGGCATCCTGCTGCACACCGAACGGGCTGGCGACCAGCGCGCCCTGCGCGCTCAACACGCGCACGATCTCGCGCTCGCGCAGTTGCTGGAAAGCCGGCTCCGGCGAGAAAACCTCGAAAGTCACCGGCGGGGGAGCGTCTTCGCGTTGCAGCGGCAGGACTTGCCGTTCCTCGCGCGGCGGGTGGGTGAAGCGGAAGAGCACCGCCGCGCCGAGGCCTTCTCCGGTGCGCAGCAGGTCGCTCTTCAAAGCGTTCAGCGTGTAGCGCGCCTGGATGATGTACAAAGCGCCGCCGAAGAGCAGCAGGGTGAGCGCCAGGATGGCGCTGTACATCACGGTCAGTCGTAAACGGATCGACATCATTCCTCTCTCAGCACGTAGCCCACGCCGCGCACGGTGTGGATCAGGCGCGGCCCTCCGCCGGCTTCCAGCTTCTTGCGCAGGTAGCCCACGTACACTTCCAGCACGTTATCATCACCACCAAAATCGTAGCCCCACACCTGGTTCAAAATCTGCCCCCGCTCCAACACCTGGCGTGGGTGCATCAAGAAATAGCGCAGCAGCTCGAACTCGGTCAACGTCAGCGAGAGGGGCGTCTCTCCCAGGCGCACCTCGTGCAGCGCCGGGTCCAGGTGGATATTGGCAAACGACAGCGGCTGGCGCTCCGGGCGCCTCTCCAGGCGGCGCTGCAGAGCGTGCAAGCGCGCCAACAGCTCGGAGGGAGCGAACGGCTTCACCAGGTAATCATCCGCCCCGCTCTCCAGTCCCTCCACGCGGTTCTCCAGCGCATCGCGCGCCGTCAGCATCAGCACAAAGGCCTGGTTGTTGGCGGCGCGCAGATGCTGCACCACTGCCAGCCCATCCATCTTGGGCATCATCCAATCCAGGATGATGATCTCAGGGCGGCGGGCGTTGACCTGCACCAGCGCTTCCTGGCCATCGGCGGCGGTGATCACCTGCCAGCCCTCATAGGTCAGCGTGCGCTGCAGCATCTTGAGCAGCTTCTGGTCGTCATCGACAATCAAGACCGTGGTCATCGCAGCGCCATCCAACTGCGCTTATCATACACCCCCTGGCTGTGAATTGGCTGAGAAATTTTGGCCTCACCCCACCCCCTCTCCCTGCGGGAGAGGGAAGCGTGGGTAAAAATACCCAAAATTCACCGCGAAGGAGCAAAGAAAAGTTTGAAACACAAAAGGACACGAAGGGAAAAAGAAGAACACCAAGCGGTCAAATTTAAAAACCTTTGTGAGCTTTGCGCCTGTTTGGTGAACTTTGCGTTTCAGCTCTTCACCGATGGCGGCGGCGACTTCGGCGGTGTCGCTGGCCATGGTGGCATAGGTTACGAGGATTTTTTCATTAATTCACGTTCATGAAGCCGAAGGTGCGCCACAGCACGCGCATCATGGCGTGACCGAAATCCGGTTTCAAAAACTGGTTCGGGCAGCTCCCCGGGATGACGGCGATGCCGTGCTCCTTGCACATCTGCACCGCCTCCTGCGAGACGCTGGTCATGCCCGCCGCCAGCCCCGGCTTTGTGCCCATCATGCAGTGCATCCAGACGTGCCGGATGCCCAGGTCGACGCACTGCTGGACGATCTGCCCGGTCACTTCTGGCCTGGCGAGGATGAAAACCGCATCCGGCCTGTCGGGGATGGCGCCCAGGTCGGGATAGCACGGGTCGCCCTCGAAGCTGGAGAGGCGCGGGTTGACCGCGCTGACCTGGTAGCCGGCTTCTTTGAACTTGCGGTAGGCCAGGTTGCAGCCAGTCTCGCGCTTGTCGGAGACGCCAACCACGGCGATCTTTTTCTGGGCGAGGAAGTCCTGGACGAGGGTGTCGATTTTAGCCATGAGAGGTCCTTTCGAATACGAATGAACCGCGAAGGCTCGAAGGGAGCGAAGGTTCATACGGTTTATTCAGGCTCCGCGTCGGACGAGGCGCGCCGATGAGAGTAGGTGCTCAAGTAAACTCAACAGGGATGTCAACATCACTACCTCGCCGCGCGCCATCGTGAACGACTTAACCGAACAAAACCTAGGAAGACACCAAGTAGCTCTCGGGTAACTCATCCGGTTTTTACCGCAGAAAGTCGATTGCCTGGTTACGCGCCGTGATTTCTTATGCTATCTATTTCTTCTGGACTGTTTATATGCTCTATATTGTGGAGTCAGATGAGTTGAAGGAGCTACGCGCTGCGGGGATAGCTCGAGAATGTTATCACGTACTAGGTCACGATACTCTTCACTAACTACTTCATCTTCCGAGATGATCAGACGAAGGTCTTCCGGAAATTCTCCTTTTTTCAAGAAAACATCAGCGATGAATTTTTCAACCAAATCCTGCTGCTTTTTTGTTAAGCGAACAGTGGCAATACCATCTTTTGTCGCTGGCTTGACATTTCTTTTCCGTAAATATGATTTCCTTTTATCGACCATTGTTTTACTTTCCTCCTGACTATGTGGCTACACCATCTTCAAAACATTGTCCATATCTGGCGGTGATTCGTAACTTAAATCTCCCATATTGAGGGGCGTTACTCCGATCTCCTCGCTGGCTGCGCCGCGCCAGCTCACCAACCTCTCAAAAACCTTCATACACTATCCATTTTTCAGTTTTTTCCTCACTTGTCAACTGACAAATCCGTCCTTCGGACAACACCCATTTAACAGGTCTAGGAGTTACGAAGGTGAGAGGGAGCATGCTAATCTTGGGGGATGAACCCGCCTAAATGCGACGAAATCGATTACATCAACTTTCAGATTGCAGCCCAACGAGTATTTAGCAGCGTTGAAGCCTCGCAAACTCATCCGTCGGAGGAGCAAGCTCCTGCGCATGACGCCTACACGCGCCTGTTGAAGCGCTTGCCGCCGGACAGTCAGGAGCTTTGGTAAGAAGTTCAGGGGTTGGTGAACCCGAGTAAGGGTGTGCTGGTGATCGACGACAGCACTCTGGACAAACCGTATGCGTCGCAGATGGCTTTGGTCAGCCGACACGGGTCTGGTAAGCATCATGCGGTTGTGCAGGGCATCAACTTGATTTCGCTGATTTGGACGGATCGGGAATGTCGGCTGCCATATGATTTCCGACTGTACAACAAGGTCAAGGACGGCTTGAGCAAGAATGACCACTTCCAGCACATGATTGAGCAGGTCAGACAACGCGGCTTTGAGCCAGAAGTGGTGGTGTTTGACAGTTGGTACAGTGGTCTGCCCAATCTCAAGCTGCTGCGCAGCCTGGGATGGCATTGGCTGACCCAACTTACGAGCAATCGGGAAGTCAGTCTGGATCGCAGCGGCAATCGTGCGATCAGCGAGATATTTATCCCAACTCAGGGTTGCTTGGTGCATCTCAAAGGCTATGGCTGGGTCAAGGTGTTTCGGAAGGTCGGCACAAACGGCGACGCGGAATATTGGGCTACCAGCCGCCTGGATATGACCATCGAACAAGCTGCTTTTCATGCCCTGGATGCCTGGCAGATTGAGGTCTACCATCGGGGCATCAAACAGTTCACCGGTGTTGAAAGCGGCCAATACCGCCTCGAAGTCTCGCAACGTAACCATATCGGTTTGGCAATCCGGGCATTTGTGCGACTGAAAGTTCATCGGCTTCGGACGGGTATCTCCTGGTTTGATGCCCAGATGGGCATTATTCGTTCCGCTATACGTCTGTATTTGGCTCATACAACGATTACTCTTGGTTCAACTGCGTAAGTCCTAAGGTCATTAATATGCGAGCCCCATATGGGCGTGGCAATCTCCGAAATTACCACAGAGATCGCTTCGCTATCGCTCGCGATGACAGCCTTATAAAAAACCGCCAAACTCCAGGGCTGGCGGTTTCCATCTCTCTCAGCATCCTCACAGCATTTTCTTGGCCTGCTCACAGCCTGGTTTCATACAATCCCACCAGACAAATGGCGCGGGCATTCCTCCCGCCACAAACAAACCCACCTGGAGGTGACAAAATGAAGAAAAAAGGTTGGCTGGCGGCCGCATGGGTCATCATCCTGCTGACTAGCGGCGGACTCGGCTACCGCGCCTGGGCCGCCAACCGCGCCAGCAGCGCTGAAAGCGTGCAAACCACCACGATCACCGTCGGCTCGCTGGCCGCGACGCTCGGCGCCTCGGGCAATACCCGTTCCGGGCAAAGCGCCACCATCGCCTGGGAGACCTCTGGCAAAGTCGCCCAGGTCAGCCTCAAACCCGGCGACCAGGTGCAGGAAGACCAGCTCCTGGCTAAGCTGGACAGCAGCAGCCTGTCCACCGAGATGATCAAGGCCCGCCAAGACCTGATCGACGCCCAACAGGCTTTGGAAGACCTGCTCAACTCCCGCTCGCAGCAGGCCCAGGCTTTACAGGCGCTGGAAGACGCCCAAAACACGGTGGACAGCCTCAAACGCCAGGCTGCAGAAGAGACCTCCCAGGCGCAGCTCGCCCTGGCGCAGGCCCAGGATGCCCTGGAAGAGGCGCAGAAGAAGCGCGCCAAAATGAATTACCCGCATTCCACCGATCCACTGGTCATCGAAAAAGCCCAGACCGATTACGAGCTGGCCAGGCAGGCATACAAGGAAGCGCTGCAGGCCTACCAGCTCGTCGACCACAAACGCCTGACCAATCCAGAGCGCGTCCAGGCCCTCGATCGCCTGGTGGCCGCCGAAGCCAACATGAAGACCAGGCTGGCGACCTACAACTGGTACCTGTTGGGCTACACCGCAACCGAGATCGCCCAGGCCGACGCCGAGCTGGCGGTGGCGCAGGCCAACCTGGAGATCGCCCAGGCTAACTACGACAGCCTGAAAAACGGCATCAGCGAGGCGCAACTGGCCCTGGCGGAGGCCGCATTGGCCGACGCGCAGCGCGAGTGGGAACGCGTCAAAGACGGCCCCAACCAGGCCGATATCGACGCCGCACAGGCCGCTGTGGATGCCGCCCAGGCTGCGCTCGATAAAGTTCAGCTTCGGGCGCCGTTCAGCGGCACCATCACCGAAGTGAACATCAAAACCGGCGACCTGGTCAGCACCGGCGACGCGGCTTTCCGCATCGATGACCTGTCTGCCATTTACATCGACCTGCAGATCTCCGAAGTCGACCTGGCCAGCCTCACCGTCGGCCAAACCGCCCAGGTCGAGTTCGACGCCATCGCCGATAAAACCTACACCGGCGAGGTGACCGAGATCGGCATGATCGGCGCCAATTCCCAGGGCGTGGTCAACTACCCGGTCACCGTGCGCATCACCGACGCCGACAGCAACATCCTGCCCGGCATGACCGCCTCGGTCACCATCATCACCGCCCAGGTGGATACCGCCTTGCTCGTCCCGAACAGGGCCATCCGCACAATCTCGGGCCAAAAGTACGTCACCGTGCTGTTCGAAGGCCAGCAGATCAGCGTGCCCGTCGAAGTCGGCCTGGTGGGCGATACGCACAGCCAGGTCATCAGCAACCAGTTGCGTGAAGGCGACGCGGTGGTGATCAACGGCTCCACCTCGACCTCCACGGCAAACAGCCAGGCAGGCGCGGGCTTCCAGCGCGACATCATCGTCGGCGGAGAGTTCATCGGCCCTCCACCCGGCAGCATGCCGTAGCGAACCAGACTGACTCGTCATTGCGAGATGTTTCCATGACGCTGGAAGCGTCATCCGGACTGGGAATGACAGATATGTCATGAGTAGCAGAGCGAAGCATGACCCGTCACTGCAAGCGAAGCGAAGCAGTCTCCCTGCCAGCTAGGGGATTGCTTCCCGATAGAAAAATGCCTGACACTGAGAGGTGCTCATGAAAACTACCTTGATCGTTATCGCAATCGTATCAGCCATTGGTTTGGCCGCCGCGGGCGGTTTTTGGAGTGGGATGCAGTACCAGTCGTCGCTGGCGGATCGAGCCCAGGCCAACTTCGAGAGCGCCCGCGGCCCGCTGAGCAGAATGCCTGGCGGACAGAGGCCGGAAGGGCAGTTCCAGGGCGGCGGCGCGCCGGCTGGCCTCATTACCCGCGCCGGGACGGCCGGCAGCGTGAAGGCCCTGGAAGGCAATACCCTCACCCTGAGCACCGCCCAGGACGTGACCACCGTCAAGCTCTCTAAGGATACGGTGATCCAGAAGACAGTCACCGGGAGCCTGGAGGACCTGCAGACCGGGGTGCGGGTGATGGTCGCCGGCGAACGCAATGACGATGGATCGATCGACGCCGCCCAGATCACCATCCTGCCCGGCGATGCTCTCCTGCCGGTGGTACCGGGGCAGGGAAACGCCCCCGCACCCAACCCGTAGGGGCGGGTTTGCACCAGCCAGGCGCCGCCCCCCGGAGTGCACCGCGCCCAGGCCTCTCGCCTCGCTCCGGTGCAGCCCAAACCCGCCCGGCCGCCCACACCCGGCCCAACCCGTAAGGGCGGGTGTGCACCAGCCAGGCGCCGCCCCCGGAGCGCACCGCGCCCAGGCCTCTCGCCTCGCTCCGGTGCAGCCCAAACCCGCCCGGCCGCCCACACCCAGCCAGGTCAAGATAACAAAAAGGAAATCAAACCATGATCGATGTTCGCGACATCACCAAAATCTACCGCCTGGGCAGCGTCGAAGTGCCCGCCCTGCGCGGCGTATCCTTCAACATCGCGCGCGGCGAAGTCGTCGCCATCATGGGCCAGTCCGGCTCTGGCAAAAGCACCCTGATGAATATCATCGGCTGCCTGGACCTGCCCACCTCCGGCGAATACTACCTGGACGGGCAGAACGTCGCCGCCCTGGAAGAGGACCAGCTCGCCGAGGTGCGCAACCGCAAGATCGGCTTCGTGTTCCAGCAATTCAACCTGCTGCCGCGCCTCAGCGTGCAACGCAACGCCGAGCTGCCCCTCGCCTACGACGGCAACCTCTCTCAAAGAGAGATCACCCGCCGTTCCAGCGAGATCCTCCGGGCAGTTGGGCTGGGCGAGCGCATGCACCACCGCCCCACCGAGCTTTCCGGCGGGCAGCAGCAGCGCGTCGCCATCGCCCGCGCCCTGATCAACCAGCCCGACCTGATCCTGGCGGATGAACCCACCGGCAACCTCGACTCCCACACCGGCGCTGAGATCATGAACCTGCTGCTTGGACTCAACCGCGATCAGGGCTTGACCCTGGTCATCGTCACGCACGACCCCCATATCGCCGCCCAAACCCAACGCATCATCCGCCTGAAGGATGGGTTGATCGAAGGTGATGAGGCGGCGCCACAAACCACAACCCAGGCGGTGTCCGTATGAAACTCTATCGTTTGCTGATCGAAGCCCTCGAATCGCTCAACGCCAACAAGCTGCGCTCCATACTGACCGTGCTGGGCATCGTCATTGGCGTGGCGGCAGTCATCGCCATGCTGGGCATCGGGCGCGGCGCCCAGGCCTCCATCACCTCGCGCATCGAAAGCATGGGTACCAACCTGGTGTATGTCACGCCCGGCGCCACCTCCCAGGGCGGCGTGCAGTCCGCGGCGGGCTCCGCCGGCACCCTCACCCTGGATGACGCCGACGCCCTTGCCGAGCTGCCCAACGTCAGCGCCGTCGCCTCCGTCACCAACAGCTTCGTGCAGGTGGTCTACTCCTCTAACAACACCCGCACCCGCTTGATGGGCGTCACCCCCGGATACCAGGAAGTTGGCTCGCTGACCCTCGAAGATGGTGAATTCATCAGCGAAGCAGCGCAAAACGCCCGCTCCCTGGTGGTGGTGCTGGGCAACCAGGTGGCTCAAGACCTGTTCGGCAGCACCGCCGGCGTGGTGGGGCAGAAGGTGCGCCTGAACGGACAGCCTTACAAGGTCATCGGTGTGCTGGCTGCCAAAGGCGGCACCGGTTTCATGAACCAGGATGACCAGGTCTTCATTCCGCTCTCCACGGCGCTCTACCGGCTGGTGGGCGGCGCTCGTTTCCGCGGCTCCAGCGTCATCAGCCAGATCACGATCAAGGCCTCGGACGCCAAAACCGTCGACCAGGTGGTTCAAGAGGCCACGCGGTTGATGCGCGAGCGCCACGAAACCGTGGAAGGCGCCGATGACTTCACCATCACCACCCAGCAGGATACGCTGGACGCGGCCACCCAGGTCTCGGACACGCTGACCGTCTTCCTGGGCGGCATCGCCGGCATTTCCCTGCTGGTCGGCGGCATCGGCATCATGAACATCATGCTCACCACCGTCACCGAGCGCACCCATGAGATTGGTCTGCGCAAAGCGGTCGGCGCCAAGCGGCAGGATATCCTGCTGCAGTTCCTGGTCGAATCGATGGTGCTCAGCCTATTGGGCGGGCTGATCGGGGTGGCGCTCGGCTGGGGCGCCTCGCAAATGATGGGCCAGGTGCAGATCCTGGGCAGCAGCGCCATCACACCCGTGGTGGGTGTGGACAGCATCCTGCTGGCGACGTTCTTCTCGATGGCAGTGGGCTTGTTCTTTGGGATTTACCCGGCAACGCGGGCGGCGCGTCTGCAACCGGTGGAAGCACTCAGGTATGAGTAATTAAAAGCAGAGAAGCAGGATAAACAGCATCCCGCTTCTCTGCTCGTTCATTTCGTCTGCGCTGGCTTGGGTGGAACCGGAAAATCAAAATGCGGGTACACGTACAGCCCGCTCACCGTACCGCTGCAACTGTAGCCAACGAATTCAAAAGTGGGCGGCAGGTCCACGCTGGAGGTGCCCTTTACCGTCAATACATCCCACCACAATGGAATGTTCGGATTTGGACTCAGGCTGAAGCTTACGTTTACAACCACCTGCCCAAAGACTGGATTCCCTTTGGCGTCATTCACCTCCTTCACCACATCGTTCGACTCGAAACTGGCCTTAAGCACCCCCTTCTCGATCGCCCCGCTGCCGCTGGCACCAATGGTATGCTCTGAGACGTACCCAATCCAATTCGGGTCATCCACTGCGCTGTTGTAGCCGATGGTCACCTTATCTTTATTGATCCTCATCCGGTATGGCGCTGTGCCCCAATCGGACTCTTGTGCGCATTTCTGGTCGCTCTGCGCATCGAATTCCACATCAATGGTGTAGGCAGATTCCTCGCTTTCTGTGATCTTAATCTGGAACTCCATACCTTCCGTGCTCGTCGGGTTGATTAGTAGAAAATAGGCTGCATCGCCGGGAGCCAATGGCATAGTCGCCGTTAATTTCGGATACATCCGGTAATACGCCGGTGGAGAGCGCTGGTCCCCAGGAGAATAGAATACGTACACCAGGCCTTCGTTCTCATTCAGCCACTCCAATTTATAGAATCGGGCTGTATTCGTCTTGATGCCGTAAAATCCTGAGGCGTGCGCCAGCACCTCTGCATTGATCTCCGCTTCTTTATCGATCACTGCCCGGTCGTTGGTCGGATCCTCCCACACCGAATTGGGCACCGGCAGCCCGCTGCTCGAATTGAAGATCATGTACTGTGCAAACTCCCGGTACATCTCCCCCCAGGTTTGCCCCAACCGCTCTTGCAGCATTTTTTCCAACTGCGCCATCACACTGTCGCCGTCGATCGAAGCCCGCCACAATTCGAAAAAGCTCGGGTAGATAAAATCCTGGTTCAGCAAAAAGTCCACCAGGAACGCGTTGGCATAGGCGTGCTTACCGCCCTCCTGCATATCCTGCTGCAGGTAATCCAGCCGGATGGGCTTTCCCATTTTATTCGTCCGGCTCCATTTTGAATTTTCCCAGGCAACCTTATCGGCGGCGTAATCCGCCGTGGCTTCCATCCACCACGCCTGGCTCAAATAATCCCCACTCGAAAGCTCCCGGGACTGCACCAGGTGAAAAAGCTCGTGGGCTGCTGCATGCCGCATCGCATCCATATCATGCCAATCGTCGGTGGGTAGCAGGATCAGCCCTGTCAGCGTGTCGTACTGTGGGTCATCGCTCCAGTTGGGCAGCGGCGCCACGACCACCGAAATCTTCTCAGCTGGCAGGTTGAAACCTGCTGCTGCGTAAGCCGTGTAAGCCTGCTCCAGCGCATCCGCCTCGGCGCGGATATAATCCGGGTGCTGCCCCACAATGCAATACGAGTAGGACCCGGAATCCATATTGCCGGTCTGCTTGATCACTTCATCGTAACTGTACCAGATCGTAAAGTGCGGCGTAGGGCAGCCAACAATGTATTTAACAAAGTAAAATAACCCCAATAGAGAAAGATGATCGGTCTGGAAGGAGACTGTCTGCGCGCCTTCATCCACCGTCACCGGCAGCATCATCCAGCGCCCGGTTGCTTCATCCCACAACGCCCCCGTGATCTGGTTTTCAACCGGAAACTCCGGGTTAAGCCGGGATGCATCATAGCGCGCCGTTAGTGTCAGCGGCTGCGCCAATTCGTGATGCTCGCCCAGGGTCACCTGGTACAACGCCAGGGCTTCAAAACCTTCGAAGGGCGCTGCATTGGAAACTTTTGCGACCGCCAGCGGTGGCAGCTCGCCATCCACCACGCCGGCTGGCACCGTGATCTGCACCCCTTCCGCTGCCCGGATTACATTCTCGACACCGGCCGCCAGCGAAGACTCCACTACCGGCTCTAGCTGCGGCAGCCAGACAGGCTGAGACGCTGGCTCCACCGCTGGCGTACCGCCGGTCAGAAGCGCATCTTGCTCCCCCGACACCATAGCTTCATCTACCACATCCACCGGCGCGGCCGGTTCTCCACCAGGCGCAGCCGTTTCTCCCGCGAGGGGTGCGCCCTGCTCAGACGCGATCAGGGCTGCTTTACAACCACATGACGCCAGAGCAACCATTAAAATCAGAAAAAAAAATGACATTTAACCGTCGCATACAATCCCTCCCGAAAAACGTCATCCTGGACTCCGAACTTAAAGTTTTAGCCTTGTGTGGAATAAATCACAGCCCTCAATAGTATATGACAATCACCTTGTTTTAGAATTTACGGTTCTGTAATGTCCCTCCCTTCAGCTCTGGGAGATGCAGCCGCCTGAAAAGCGGAGGCCAGGAGCCGATTCTCAGTTCAATCCGTGATCAAAACCCAGGTGTTAGCCCTCCAACTCCCCAATCAATACCCCCAGCGCCCGGTCGGCCTCCGCGAACTCCTCCGCCCTCCCCGGTTCAAAATTTCTTGCCAGGCTCTCCTGCCATTCTCTAATCGCAGACAACAAAAACTCCCGCTTCCCCTCCAGCTCATCCGGAAAAATCCGCCCCGCAAGCCCTCCTCCTCGCGCCTCACCCACCGCCACCGGCGACTCGCTGCACTTTACCAACGCTTCTTGCGCCGCTGCCTGCACATCCAGGGCTGCGTCCCCTGCCAACCGCCTGAGCGCATCCAATCCCTCCTGCGGCAGATTACCCATCTCCCCCAGGTGATAAGCCGCCGCCTTCCGCACACTCACATTCGTATCCGTCGCCAACCGCGCCAATTCCGGAATCGCCTCCTCCCCCACCAATGTGCACAGACTTGAAATCGCCGCCACCCGGATAAAAGGATTCGAATCAGCCCGGCAGATCCCCCGGATCGCGTTCAAAGCCGCCATCAGCGCCAACCGGCGGATTCGTCCGTTGGAATCCCTCAGCATCGGGCGCAGCAAAGCGGCGCCCCAGCATAGCGAGTAACCACCATCAGCCGGATCAGGCTCTCTCGAATGCTCTCGCCCGGATCCGCCAGCATGTGCGCCAGCAGCGGCACCGCCTCCACCGCGTTCATTTCGATCAAAGCCTGCACCGCCCGGCTACGCATGCCCACTTGATTCTGAGCCAGTTCGATCAGCAGGGGGATCGCTTGCCTCACTTTCAGCACGCCCAGTGCATAGATCAGGTTCCCCAGCAGCGCGCCTATCACTAAGGCTCCTGGTTGCGCCAGTTCTTGCAGCAGCGCCAGCAGCCGCTCGCTGGCCTGGCTGTAGCGCAGCACCCCCATTGCCCGGGCAGCTTCGGATTGTAGCTGCGGATGCTCGCTCTCCAGGAAACCCACCAATTGCTCCGCAATTTCCGGGGGTCCGAGCCTTGCCAGAGCCCGTATCGCTGCGCTCGCCAACTGGGCGTTTCCATCTTTCAAAAATGGCAGGATCTGCTCCCGCGCCTGCTCCACGCCCAACTTTCCCAGCGAACTGATCGCCGCAGCGCACACCTTATCGCTCGTATCGTCGATGGCAGCCAACAGGCTCTCAATCACATCCGTGCCAAGATTCTCAATCTTCAGATGGCCCAACCCATATGCTGCTTCAACTCGCACCATCGCCGCCGGATCATTCAAAGCCTTCAGCAGCACCTGCGTGCCAGCCTGCAGTTCCCCCAGCCGCTTGATCGCCTTCCCCTTCACCGCTGGATTTTTCGAGCGCGCCGCGCTCAGGTTTCGATCGATCTCCTGCTCTCGTTCGACCAGTTTCTCATTCGCAGCTTCTACCGCATCATCCTCGCCCACCGTAAATCTTCCTCCTCGCTCGAAAAAAAACAACCCAGCCTCACATCCAGGCTGGGCGCTTGTCGGGTAATCCCAAACACCAAAGCATCCCCAAACCGCTGAGGCAAAAATTACAAACCCATCAATCTTTACCTCACCCCTCAGCGCGCTCGTGCAGCCCCGGATAAAACACTCGCTTCAACCCTGCCTCCACCAGCTTCTCCATCAGCATCCCGGCCGGCTTGCTCTCCCCGTGCACCAGGTACACCGCCTTCGCCGTGCCGCGCACTCCCCGTGCATACTCCACCAGCAAATCCTGCCCGGCGTGCGCCGAGAGCCCGCCGATGGTTGCCACCTCGCAGCGCCGCTCGTACACCTCTCCGAAAATCTTGACCCGCTCCTCCCGGTCTGCCAGCCGGCGTCCCAGCGTGTGCGGCGCCTGCCATGAGACGATCAAAACCGTGTTGCGCGGGTTTTCGATGTTGTTCTTCAAATGGTGCAGAATGCGCCCCGTCTCTGCCATGCCCGAAGCCGAGATGATGATCATCGGCTCCTGCCGCTCGTTCAGTGCCTTCGAATCCTCCACCGAGCGCACATAGCGCAGCAAGTCAAAGCCCAGCGCCGAGCGCCTGCCGTTGTCCTCCATGAACTGCCGCGTCTCCTGATCGAATATTTCCGGGTGATGAGAGAAGATCTCCGACACGTTGACCGCCAGCGGGCTATCCACATAGACCGGGATACGCGGCAGCTCGCCGGCGGTGATCATGCGGTTCAGGGAGTAGACCAGCTCCTGCGTGCGACCGACCGCGAAGGCTGGTACGATGACCTTGCCGCCGCGCTGCCACGTCCGCGAGACGACCTGGCGCAGCTCTTCATAGGCCGCCTCCGGATCGCGATGCGGCTTATCGCCATAAGTGCACTCCATGATCAACAGATCAGCTTCCGTTGGCAGTACCGGATCACGCAACAGCGGCAGTCGGCGCCGCCCGATATCGCCGGAATACCACACCTTCACCGTCTTTCCCCTCTCTTCGATCTCCAGCGAGACCGCCGCCGAGCCCAGGATGTGTCCCGCCTCCACCAGCCGCGCCCGCACACCCGGAATCGGCTCGAACACCTCCTCGTAACCCTTATCGCGGTAGTACTGCGCCACCCGCGCTGCATCCTCGGCGGTGTACAACGGCTCTGCCGGGGGCTCGCCGCGCCGGTCGCGCTTCTTGTTCAGATACATCACGTCTTGCTCCTGGATGTGCGCCGAATCCAGCAGCATCAGGTTCGACAGGTGCGCCGTCGCGTCGGTGGCGTAGATTGGCCCGCGGTAGCCGCGCTTCACCAGGTTCGGCAGGTTCCCAATATGATCGATGTGGGCGTGCGAAATGATCACCGCGTCCAGCTTGCGCACATCGAACGGAAAATTGCGGTTGCGGTCGTAGGACTCCTGGCGCCTGCCCTGGTATAAACCGCAATCCAGCAGCAGTCGCTTGCCGTTTACCTCGATCAGATGCTGCGACCCCGTTACCGTTTGCGCCGCGCCGTGAAATGTAATCCGCATGATTCCTCCCAGGTATCAAGGTTTCTCACGAATCTTCGGACAGGCTCTAGATCTTCGTGATCCTGGCCTTCCCCCTGCAAGTCTCTTATGTTTCGCTTCTCTGTTCTACCCTGCCTGCAACGCCCTCAGCATCTCATGCGCGAAGTGCTCGAACCGCCAGGGTGAATCATGCAGCGCCTTGCGCATGCCATCCAGGTCTTGCGGCGCCTGGCCTGCCACCGTGTACATCAGGTCTCGCGGCAGCACCACATCCGACGGCACCCCCATCTTCTGCGCCGTCGTCTTGCGCCACTCCCGCAACGCATCCAGGCGCAGTAGATAACCATCATCTGGTCGCTCATTTTGCGGCGGGTGGATCGGAGCGCTCTTCAGCCCGCGCTGCACCGCCAGTAGCAGCCCGCGCCCGTGGTGCGCCACCTGCCGTTCAGTCATTCCCGTCAACTTGCGCAGCTCCCACTCATCCTGCGGGCAGGCCTGGGCGATCTCCAGGAGCGTTTTGTCACCCAGCACTTTGAATAATGGCCGATCCAAAGCTCTTGCCACCTCATCCCGATAGCGACACAGCGCTTGCAGCACGGCCGCTTTCTGCGGCGTCAAATCCTGCGCGCCGTTGATCCGCCAGGGGTCGTCTCCGCGATTTTCGCCATTTTGCCGATTATTGAGCTGCGGCATGCGCCGAAAATCCTCTTGCGCCAGTTCCCACAAGCCGCGCTGTTTCAACTGCGCTGCCAGGCGGTCCCGCAGTGGGATCAGGTAATGCGTGTCCAGCCGGGCATAGTTCAGCAGGTGTTCAGGCAGCGGGCGCTGCCCCCAATTGGCGCGCTGGTAGCGTTTATCCAGCGTCACCCCAAACTCCTCCTCCAGCAGCGAGCCCAGCCCCACGGCCTCCCTTCCCGCCATCCTGGCAGACAGCATCGTATCGAACAGATTCTCGAACTCGAAACCAAAATCCCGCTTCAGGCAAATCAGGTCGTACTCCGCAGCGTGGAAGACCTTCTCGATGCGCGGCTGGGCAAAAACCTCCGCTAAGGGTGAAAGATCATCCAGAGCCAGCGGGTCCACCAGGTAATCGGCTTTTGTATCCGAGAACTGAATCAGGCACACCCGTTCGCGGTAAGCGTACAGGCTGTTAGATTCGGTATCCACGGCCACGGTGGGCTGAGTCAACAGCTCCCGGGCCAGGTTCTTGAGCGCACTTTGACGCACAATCAGGACAGGTGAAGAAAGTGTAAGGGTGGGCATACAAGCTACATTATAGCCCATCTCCCCCTTGCCGGGCTTTCATTGCAGGATATCTCTTAGCGAGCGAGAGGCTATGCGCAGCCTGTCACCTGCCAGGCTCAGGGTTTGAGGGCAATCTCAGGCATAAACTTGCTTAATCGCCCGCAGCGCCCGCAGCGTCACCCACTGGTTGGGCTGCTTCTTCTGTCCGAATTCCGCCCAGGTCTTACCAGCGTAATCGTATTCCAACGCCCAACGGCCCTGCCTGTCCTGCTTGGCGAGCACCATTTTCAAGGCGTTCGCCAGGCGTGGGTCCTTACCATAGCCCAGCGAAGCCAGCGCTTCCACAATTTGCAAAATATCGGTGACGTAAAAAACCGGGAAGCCGAATTTCCACCAATTGCCGCTGGGCTTCTCCGCCCAACCCGCCGGGTAAGCCGCGGTGGCCGGGTCCACACCCAGCAGGAAGTCCACACCCTGTTGAATGGCAGCCTCGATCTGCGGCGTGCGCTTTTCGATCGGCAGCCTGCCGAAGGCCAGCATCACCTTGACCGCGCCCCAGGCGCAGGGCAGTTTGTTGTTGGCGCCACAAGCGAAATTCGGCCCGCACTTACCCGCGTAGTAACGCCGCGGTGTGCCTTTCGATCCAAGTGGGGCGATCCCATCGCCAGTGACTGTGCGCGCCATCCAGTCGAAAGCCTCATCCAGGCGCGGGTGGCGATAATCCAGGTCGAGCAGCGCTGTGAGCAGATTGCCCTGCAGGCAGTCGGCTGTTGCGCCTGGCGCGCCGCTGGCGCTGAAGCCGCCCACCTCGCTCAAGCTGTGCGTCACCAGGTAGTTGCAGGCTGCCGCAATACGCTCATCATCCAGCAGGCACGCGCCCAGTTGAGCCAGGGCGATCAGCGACCAGACCGTCGAACGGTACTTGGGATCGTATCCCGGCCCAGGCTCTTCCCAGTAGCCCTCTGGCTGCATTCGCGCCAGGATCACGCCGATCGGCCCATCCTGGTAGGCTGCCTGGCGGGCGCGCTCAGCCGATGCAGTTGCCATCTCATCCTCGAGCAAGAATTTATAGGTCAGGTAAGCTGCGCCGGGCGGCTCGTCCTGCAACAACCAGGGCAACGGGTCGGCATGAATCAAATCCTTCCAGTGCACGACGCAGCCTCCTCCCAGCGCCTCAGTCATCAAGGCATCGGCGGCACCTTGAAGATCGCTCCGACCGCATACCCCACCAGGGCGCTGACTGTTCCAATGATGGCCATTTCCAACCCGGAGCGACCCGGGTGCCCCACCGTGACGCGCGCCTTGTAGAAGCCCACCGCAAACAGCACCAGCGCCGAGATCAAGATCGAAACTGGTATCCCCCAGGCAACAGGCAGGATGCCAAACGGCAACAACGGTATCAGCGAGCCGATGATTGCCGCCACACCGACGACAAGCGCCGAGCGCAGCGCAGCGGTGCGGTCGGTGGGCATCAACTGGTGTTCTTCCGCCATCATCACCGCCACCCACACATCTTCGTTGGCAGTGATCGTATCAACAATCTTATCCAGGAGCTCGCCTTCGAAGCCCTTGCCGGCGTAAATCTCGCGGATTTCGTCGCGCTCCAGGACCGGCACGTCCTGGATATGGCGATATTCGCGTTCGCGCTCGCTCTCGTAGAAATCGGCCTCCGCCAGGGTGGAAGTATAGGCCACCGCACCCATGGAGACTGACTCAGCAAAGGTGGCCGCCAGCCCCGCCACCAGCACGATGCGCGTATCGCTGGTCGCCGCTGCCACGCCCAAAATCACCCCCAGCACATTCACCAGGCCGTCCTGCCCACCCAGGATCACATCGGCCAGGGCAGAGGCCTTGCGGTGTGGATCGTGATGGGTGTGATGAAGCAGTTCATCGATCAGCGGGTTGCGACGCGCTGGTTTAGCGCTTCTGTATTGCAGCATAAATCCTCCCGATCTTAATCAATATCAGGGCTGGCGCGGCTCGCTCTCAGGCGGCTCCAGGTGGACGAACACATCCACCACTCCTGGCAGCCGCAATCCAAGCTCGTGTTCTAAAAGCGAAGATAAATGATGCGCTTCAGCCACGGGCATATCGCCAGCCACGTGCGCCTCCAGCGCCACATGGTAACGCTCAGCGTCTGCTGGGCTGCGGCGCACAATGATATTATGAGCATAGTCCAGTTTATCGATTTGCGCAACCACCTGCTCGATCACCTGGCGCACCTGCGCTTCTAAATGTTCCGGGACGCGCTGGGCCTCCTCAACGCTCAGCGAGGCCATCTCGATATGCGTGTGCACTGCATCCAGTTCAGGCGCCCGCTGGCGCATCTCACGCTCCAGTCGGTCAACCAAAGTGTGCGCCTCCCCAAGCGTCAGCCGCGGATCCACCCCAACGTGCATCTCCAGGTACAGGCTGCCTTCGAGCTGGTGGGCCCAACACTCATGAATGGTCAATCCCAGCTCAGCGGCAGCCTGGCGCAGGGTAGCAAAGAGATCAGCCTGCTCCATACCGGGTTGGCGCTGCGCCTCCAGGTGCACGGTGACATCGTTGATCTCATCCAGCGCCAGCAATTGGCGGCGCACCTCGCTGGCGATGGTGTCAGCCTGCTGCACCGTCTTCTCCGGTGAAATTCGCACATGCAAGTCTACCGCGGCGCTGCCCTGTGCGCCGCGCGAACGCACACGGTGAAACGACTCGACGCCAGACACACGCGAGACGATCTCGGCAATGCGACGCGGGTCTACCACCGCCCGGTCCACCAGCACCGGCAAGGTTTCACGCAGGATATCGATGCCGATTCGGGCGATCACCAGCGCCACCAACGCCGCAAGTATGGCGTCGGCCTGAGAGTAACCCAGGCTGACCAATCCCAGGCCAACCAGCACCGAGAGCGAAACCAGGATGCTGGCCCGGGTGTGCAGGGCGTCTGCTACCAGGATCTCGCTGTTCAAGCGCCGGCCCTGGCGCAACTCATACCAGCTCGTGCCTGCCTGCACCGCCATAGAGGCCAGCAGGCTTGCCAGCACCCAGGCATTCAGGTGCAGTTCTGCCGGGCGACCCAGGCGATCCCAGGCGGCTTGCAAAAGCTGCCAGCAGGTCAAGAAGAGCAGGAACGAGATGCTGAGAGCAGCCACCGTCTCAAACTTGCGGTGTCCGTAAGGATGCTCTGCATCGGGCGGTTTGGCAGCGGCGAACAGGCCCGCCAGACCAACCACGTTGGAGAGGCCGTCAAACAGGCTGTCCAGGCCATCGGCGACCACGCTCAATGCGCCGGTGAGCAGCCCAGCAGCCAGCTTGAACGCGGTCGCCAGGAAGTTGAGCAACATGGTTACCACCAACACGCGCTGGATTTGCCCCAGGTCGCGCCGGTCGGTGGCGAAATAGCCGTCATCTTGCCAATCATAGGAAGGCATCAGCGGGGAATGATACCAGAAATGTGACAAAATCTGCTGGTCTTTCCAGGCGATCCAACCAGCCGATTGTTTTACATGGCGCTGAGCACCGCTTCCGCCGCAAGTTCAGCCGAGCGAATGCAGTCTGGTATGCCGATGCCGCGGTAACCGTTGCCCGCCAGGGCAAGAGCAGGCCAGGGTTGGAGAGCCGCGTCGATGCGCTGCAAGCGCGCTGGGTGTCCCAGGTTATATTGCGGCATGGCGTCTTTCCACAAAAAGGTGCGCCACAGAACAGGCTCGGCAGTCAGATCGAGAGTTTCAGCCAGCTCGCGGCGCGCCAACTGCAACAGCCCGGCCTCGTCCCAGGGGATCTCCGCCTGCTGCCCGGCGCGGCCGATGAACACCCGCAGCAGGGCATATCCCTGGGGGGCGCGGTGTGGGAATTTAGTTGAGGTCCAGGTGCAGGCCAACGCCTGTCGCCCTTCACGCCGCGGGATCACGTAACCGTACCCATCCAGCGGGCGCTTCAGGTCTTCCTGGCGATAAGCCAGGGAAACAGTAGCGGTGGAGACATACTCGATGGCCTTGAGCTCGGCTGCAAGGGTGGGGTCCAGCTCGGCCAGCAGAGCGCCGGAGGCAAAAGCCGGAGCCGCCAGCACCAACCCATCCACCAGCTCACGCTCGCCATTTTCCAGAATCAAAGCATAGCCAGAGCCGGCTGGCTGCACGCTCATTGCCGCCGCGCCGCTGCGCAGCTCCACCCCTCCAGCCTGCAGGCGCTCGACCAGCGCTTCGACGATTTCTGCCAGGCCAGTGGTGGGGGTCAAGAAAGCGCTGCGCGAGCCCGGCGCGCTGCTTGCCTGGCCCTGGCGCGCCAGCTTACGGCGAGTCGCCAGCGCCCCGCGCACCAGCCCGCCATGCTGCAACTCCAGGTCGCGCAAATAGGGAAAGGTGGCCTGCAGGCTGAGGTGATCGCCATCTCCAGCATAGATGCCGCTCATCAGCGGCTCGATCAGGCGCTCGTACACATCCCGTCCCAGCCGGCGAGTGACAAAAGCTCCCAGGCTTTCATCGCCATTGAGCGGCTGCGGCGGAATAAAGAAATCGGCGCCCATGCGCAGCTTGGCAGGCCAGGAGAGCAGCCCAGTTGCCAACATGGGTTTGATCTGGGTGGGAATCATCATTGTCAGGCCATCGGGCAGCGGCTGCAGCCGCCCCCCCTGCAGCACATAGGTGCTGCGCTGCTGTGGGTTGGTGCCGTGCAGGCGTTCGCCCAGGCCCAGCTCTTTGCACAGCGCCACCCCCCAGGGTTTGGTCGCCAGGAAAGTGTCTGGCCCTCCCTCGATCACGAAGGCATCATGCATCCCTTCCAGGCGCACACGCTGGGTGGCAATTTTGCCGCCCCAGGCGCGCTCGCGCTCCAGCACGCTGATCGACAGCGCCTGGCCGCGCTGTTGAGCTCTCTTGAGCAACGCGTACGCTGCCGATAAGCCGGTGATCCCGCCGCCAACTACGATCACGCGCTTCATTTTGCCGTCCTTTTGTGAACCAGAATGTACCTCATTGTGCCGTGATCTCGTGAACCATCTCCACCACCGCCTTGACATGCTCCACCGGCGTGTGCGGCAGGATGCCGTGTCCCAGGTTGAAGATGTGACCCGGTAACCCACCCGCCCGTTCCAGCACATCCTGCACCTGCTGTCGCAGCACTGGCAGCGGAGCAAACAAAGCCACCGGGTCCAGGTTGCCCTGCACCGCCACATCGTCGCCCAAGAGGCGTCGGCCCTGGTCGAGCGGCAGGCGCCAATCCAGGCCGATCACGTCTCCGCCGGCTTGCTTCATCAGCTCCAGCAGAGTGGCAGTGCCAGTGCCAAAGTGGATGACCGGTGTTCCGGTGACCTGGATGGCTTTCAGAATGCGTTGCGAATAGGGCAGCACATAACAGGCGTAATCCTGCGGGCTGAGCGCGCCCACCCAGGAGTCGAAAAGCTGCACCGCCTGCGCTCCGGCGCGCACCTGCGCCAGCAGATAGCCGGTCAGAGCCTGCGCCAGTTTATCCATCAACGCATGCCAGGTCTGCGGTTGAGCGTGCATCAGCAGCTTGGTGTGAATATAGTTGCGCGACGCGCCGCCTTCAATCACGTAGGAAGCCAGGGTGAACGGAGCGCCGGCAAAACCAATCAAGGGAACAGGCTTGCCGCTCAATTCGCGGCGCACCAGACGGATAGCTTCCAGCACGTGCCCCAGGTCGCTCTCGGCCTCCAGCTCGCGCAGGCTAGCCACATCCTCAGGTGTGCGCACTGGGTTGTGGATCAGCGGGCCTTCGCCCTGGGCGAATTCCAGCTTGAGTCCCATGGGCACGATCGGCAGCAAAATATCCGCAAAAAGGATGGCAGCATCCACACCCAGGGCATGCACCGGTTGCAACGTCACTTCCGCCGCCAGCTCAGGTCGCTCGACGATTTCGAGCAGCGAGTGGTGAGCGCGGATGCGCCGATATTCGGGCATGTAGCGCCCCGCCTGGCGCATAAACCACACCGGTGTGGCGTCAACCGGCTGGCGGCGGCAGGCGCGCAGAAAGCGGGCATCGAGTTCAGAGCTCATGGATTTACCCTCGAATGGGAGGTTCGTAAGCGCAAGCCGGGTCGGTTTCCAGGTAGTCGCCGGTCACACCGTAGGCGCGGCCGCGCTGCCCGCCGCATACCTCGCGGAATTCGCACCAGCCACACTTGCCTTTGAGCCTGGCTGGATCGCGCAGGTCACGAAAAAGAGAGTGGTTGCGGTAAGTTTGGACCACATCCACCTGGCGCACATTGCCGGCGCTCACCGGCAGGAATCCCGATGGCATGATCTCGCCAGTGTGAGAGATGAAGAGAAAACCGTTGCCATCATTGACGCCTTTGGTGGGGCGGTGCAGCCCATCAGCGTATTGGAAGCCCGCCCCCTGGAAGGTGACCGGCAGATCCCGACCCTGCTCAGCCTTGCGTCGTTGGATCGCCACGCGGCGGTACATCGGCGCAGCGGTGGCTTTGATATCGAAAGGCGCCTGCTGCGACAGGTCATACAGCCAGTTGAACACTTGCTCGTGCTCCTCGGGCGAGATCATCCACAGCGCCTGGGCGCGGCCGGTGGGCACCAGGAAGAACACCGACCACTGCACCGCCCCAACTTCCTGAATGAATGGCACCATTTCCGGCAGCAGGTGCAGGTTGTGGCGCGAGACGGTGGTGTTAACTTGGGCGCTGATCCCAACCTGCTGGGCGTTGCGCAGGATGCGCATGGTGCGTTCCCAGGAACCAGGCACCTGGCGGAACGAATCGTGCACTTCGGCGCTGGGCGCGTCCAGGCTGAGCGCAATGCGGCGGATGCCTGCCTGGCGAGCAAACTCCAGCCGCTCCACCGTGGGCAGGGCGGTGGCAGTGGGCGTCAGCGAGCAGCGCAGGTTTTTGCTGGTGGCATGAGCGATCAAATCGAACAGATCGCGGCGCATCATCGGGTCGCCGCCGGTGAAAATCAGGATCGGGCTGCCAAAATCCGCCAGGCGGTCAATCAGGCGCAGCGCATCGGCTGTGCTCAACTCGTGTGGGTCGCGCTGGTGCTGGGCATCGGCGCGACAATGCACACAGGCGTAGGCGCACGCGCGGGTCACTTCCCAGGCGATGGTGAACGGCGCCAGGTTGAAATCGGCTACTTGCATGCGCTGGTCATGGTAGTGGCGCTCGGCAGCCGCAGCGTTGCTCAGGGGTTTAGAGGGCAGGGATGGTCGGTTCAAAGGTGTGAATCTCCTTGGGATACCAGTAATTACCCCTCAGCCAGCCAGGCAGCGGCATCCAGGGCATGGTAAGTCAGGATCAGATCAGCGCCAGCGCGCTTGATGGCGGTCAGCGCTTCCAGCACTGCGCCGCGCTCATCCAGCCAGCCATTTTGGGCGGCAGCTTTGAGCATGGCATACTCCCCGCTCACGTTATACGCCGCCAGCGGCAGCTCTGGAAATGCCTGGCGCAGCTCGGCAATGACATCCAGGTAAGGGAGGGCGGGCTTGACCATGAGCATATCGGCGCCTTCGCCGATATCCAGGGCAGCCTCGCGCAGCGCTTCCCGGCGGTTGGCTGGATCCATTTGGTGGGATTTTCGGTCGCCAAACTTGGGGGGCGACTCTGCTGCATCGCGAAACGGGCCATAAAACGACGAGGCGTATTTGACAGCATAGGAAAGGATGGGGATGTGCTCGAAGCGAGCAGCATCCAACGCCTGGCGGATCGCCCCCACCATGCCGTCCATCATCCCGCTGGGGGCAACGATGTCGGCGCCTGCGGCAGCGTGCGAGACCGCCACCCGGCCCAATATGTTCAGCGTGGTGTCGTTGAGCACATAACCTTCCGGCAGGTGCGGCTCTGGCAACACATCGCCGACATTGAGCAAGCCGCAGTGCCCGTGATCGGTGTACTCGCACAGGCACACATCGGTGATCACTACCATCTCGGGGACTGCTGCCTTGATCGCCAGTATGGCGCGCTGCACCACGCCATTGGCGTCGAAGTTTTCGCGACCAACGGCGTCTTTCTCCTCTGGGATGCCAAACAGGATCACCGCCGGCACGCCGGCGCGCAACACCTTCTCTGCCAGGGCAGGCAGGTGCTCCACCGTCCATTGGTTAACGCCCGGCATCGAACGAATCGGGCGCGGCTCGCCCTTGCCGCTGCGCACGAAAAGCGGGTAGATAAAATCTCCCGGGTTTAGTTCTGTCTCGCGCAGCATGCGGCGCAGGGCAGGGGTTCGCCGCAAACGGCGTGGCCGGCTGACCGGGAAAGCTGGGAAATTCGGCTTCACATTTTCCATTAACTCGCTCCAACTCCAGGGTCTTGATCATCGAGGCGCCCAGGTGCAAGCGTTTGCCCCGCCGGGTAATCTTGCAGCGCGTGCAACAAGCCCTGGGTGGTGTATTCTTCCGCCACCACATCTACAGGCAAGCCCTCCTCCCGGGCAGCCTGGGCAGTAATTGGCCCGATGCACGCCATCACCGGCGCTCCCGGCAGCCGCGCCGGATCGATTCCGACCTGGCGCAGGGCGGCGGCAAAGTTATGCACGGTGGATGAACTGGTAAAGGTGACCACATCCACGCCCTCCAGCAGGGCTTGCAGCGCGCCGGCCTCGGGTTGCACCGCCAGCGTGCGGTAAACCGGTATCTCGACCGCCTCGCCGCCCGCCTGGCGGATGGCTTGCGCCAGCGCCGGGCGCGCAATTTCGGCGCGCAGCAGCAAGACGCGCCGCCCTTGCAGCGGCTCCAGGCCTGGCGCGATCGCCTCGGCGATAAACTCGCCGGGCACAAACGCCGGCTCCACACCCCTGCGGCGCAACGCTTCGGCAGTCTTTGGGCCAATAGCAGCCACCAGCAGGCTGGGCGGCAGGCCTGGCAAGCCCAAATCCTGCAATCGCCGCCACACCATTCGGACGCCGTTGACGCTGGTCAGCACCAGCCAGTCGTATTCCGCCAGGTTGCGCAGCGCCTGGTCCAGCTCGCCAGTGTCTTCCATGGGAGCAATGGCAATCGCCGGGAAGAGCATGGGCAGCGCGCCAGCGGCCTGCAGCGCGGCGGCAAAAGCCTCTGCCTGGCCGCGCGGCCGAGTGATCAACACTTTTTTTCCACTCAATTTCATAGCCTGCGTCGCCTATCCGGGCTGCCCGATCTCAGCCAGCAGACTGGCCGCGCCCATGGCCAGCGCCTGCGTGGCAGCTTCTCGCCCCACGATGATTGGATCTTTGCCCTGCGCCTGGCAGCGGATCACCCGGCGCCCATCCAGAGCAGCCACTAATCCCTGCAAGCTGATCCCACGTTCTGTGGCGACAGCGTGGGCTGCCACCGGCACAGAGCAGCCGCCCCCCAAAGCGCTCAGAAAGGCGCGCTCGGCGCGGGTCGCCAGGCGCGTGGGAGCATGCTCGATGGCCGCCAGCCGTTCGAGCGTTAACAGATCATTCTGACGGCACTGCACCGCCAAAGCCCCCTGGCCTGGGGCGGGCAGCATCACTTCCAGCGGCAGCCATTGGCTGACATAGTTTTCCAATCCCAGGCGTACCAGCCCGGCGCCCGCCAGCACGGCGGCCTCCACAATCCCCTCCTGCACTTTGCGCAGGCGAGTGTCCACGTTGCCACGCAGCGCTTCAATGCGCAGATCGGGCCGATAAGCGAGGAGCTGCGCAGCCCGGCGCAAGCTGGATGTGCCCAGGCGCGCCCCGTGTGGCAGCGTGTCGAGGGTAAAACCGCGCGCTGAAACCAGGGCGTCACGCGCCTCTGCCCGCTCAGGCACTGCCCCAATCACCAGATCGGGAGCGTCCTCCACCGGCAGGTCCTTGAGCGAGTGAACCGCAGCCTGCACCCTGCCCGAACGGATCTCGGCCTCCAGCTCCTGGGTAAACAAGCCTTTGCCGCCAATCTCGGGCAAAGGGCGGTCCACAATGCGATCGCCGCGGGTGGTGATCACCAGCTCGTGAAAGGTCAGCGCGGGCCAGGCCTGCTGCAAAGAGCGCATGACCGCCTGGGTTTGCCAGCGCGCCAGGGCCGATGGGCGAGTAGCGAAGATCATACGTTGGCTTTCCATAACTTAATCATACTCCGGAATATTCGCCACGGTTAGTCTCCGCAGGTTTGTGCTCATCCAGGTCGAACAGCGCCCGGGCCGCGGAAGAATATTCCACCGATTGGGTGCTGCCGGCGCTGGCGCGCAAGCGGGTGATGGGGGTGTGCAGCAGTTTCTTGACCAGCGCTTGGGTCAGCGCTTCCAATCGTTGGCGTTCGAACTCGCTCAGGTTTGGCATGCGCCGCAGGGTCTTTTCCAGTTCAGACTGGCGGATCAGCTCCGCTTGCTGACGCATGGCAGAGATGATCGGATAGATCTCCAGGGCTGACAGGTAGGCCTGGTATTCTTTGATCTCTTGCTCCAAAATTTGCTCCACCACGGGCACCTGGGCAGCGCGCTGCGCCAGGGAGTCCTCTAGCTGCTCGCTCAGGCTGTCAATATCGTACAGGTGAACGCCTGGCAAATTTCTGGCTTGCTCATCCACGTCGCGCGGCACAGCAATGTCGATGATCACCAGCGGGCGATCCGGGCGCTGGCGCATGGCCAGCGCCAACATATCGGCATGCACCAGGACATGCGGCGCGCCGGTCGAGGCGATCAGGATGTCGGCTTGCTGCAGCGCCTGGGGCAGCATTTCGAAGGAGCCCGCCCGCGCCTGCCAGCGCTGCGCCAGGTTTTCCGCCCGCGCCGCTGTGCGATTGATGACCATTAGACGCGATACCCCGCGCTTGCGCAGCGCCTCTACCGCCAGTTCCGCCATCTCACCAGCTCCCAGCACCAAAACCAGGGCAGTGTCCAGGTTCGGCACAGCTTTCTCTGCCAGCCGGGCAGCCAGCGAAGAGATCGAAGCCGGGTTCTGGCTGATGGCTGACTCGCTGCGAGCGCGTTTTCCAGCATGCAAAGCACTCTGAAACAGGCGTGAGAGCACAGGCCCCACAGCAGACTGGCTGCGCGCCAGCTCAAAGGCCTGCGTCACTTGCCCCAGGATCTGCGGTTCGCCCAATACCAGGGAGTCCAAACCGGCGGCCACCCGAAAGAGATGGCGCACAGCCTGTTCATCCTGATATCGGTACAGGTGGGGCGTGAAAAGCGCCGGGTCGACGTGTTGCACTTCGGCAAAAAAATTCTCCAACGCCGTGAAATCCGGCGTGGACGAGAGGGCATACATCTCGACCCGGTTGCAGGTCGATAGAATCACCATCTCGGAAACGGCTTGCGGTTGGGCGCCATGACCACAGCCCAGGCGCGCCAGCGCTGCCTTGACGCCAGCCTGGTCAAAGGCTAACTGCTCGCGCAGGCTCACATCCGCAGTCTGGTGGTTGAGGCCAAGACAAAGGATATGCATGCTCACGCCTCCGCATACAGGGTAGGCAGCCGACTGACTACCAAGTCGGCCAAGGCCTGGATAAATTTCTCCCCATCATTCAACGAGGGGATCCGCTCCAGCCGCATACCATGCCGGGCTGCCAGGGCGCGCGCGGCGATATCCAGATCGTAGAGAATTTCAACGTGGTCGCACACAAAACCCACTGGCGCGATCAAGACCTGGGTCTCGCCAGCCCTGGCCAATTCCACGATGACATCCTCGATAGCTGGCCCCAGCCATGCCTCCGCGCTCTGGCCGGCGCTCTGGAAACAGAACCGCCAACGATCATCTGGCAATCCCAGGCGGCGAGCGACCAGCGCTGCGGTCTGCATCAACTGCTCCGCATAGGGGTCGCCCAGAGCCAGGATGCGCTGAGGCAGGCTGTGAGCAGAAAAGACGATATACGGGTCGCCGCCTGGAAAGAGGTTGCGTCCCGCCAGCACATTGTCCGCCAGGGCTTCGATCAACAGCGGTTGGTCGTGCCAGGCTTCAACTTCACGAAACTCGATCGGCGTTTCCAGCTCAACCAGGGCTTCCTCCAGGCGCGCAAAATACGCTCCCGTGCTCAATCGTGAGCTGTGCGGCGCCATCACCATTGCGATCGCCTGGCGAATGCCATCGTGCGCCATGCACGCTACCGCCTCGCGGATGCGCGGCTCCCAGTGGCGCATGCCCACGTAGGTCTTGAATTCAATGCCATGCCCAGAAAAATCTTGATTAAGCTTGCTCTGCAGGGCAGCCGCCTGCTGCTTGGTCAAATCCAGCAAAGGTGAGCGCCCACCGATCTCGATATATCGCTGGCGGATTTCTTCGACCAGTTCTGGCGGGGTTGCCCGCCCGCCGCGAATATCCAACAGATACTCCCCCAAGTCATCCACATTTTCCGGGCTGCCGTACGCCATTAACAAAACACCGATCCGCCGAGTATCTGACATTTGTCGATTTCGCTCCTTAGAAAGGGTCTCCGAGATGCCTGGCCTCATTGCTTGAGGAGCCTGGTCTGAGTTACCAGGCCCACAGGGAGAGAATTTCTTCTTCAGGGTGGTGCATAACGGTGTAAAGAGGCGTGTCCCTGAGGGTATAGCGCCGCGCCTCGCTGCCGCGCAGTTCCTGCACCAGCTCAGAGAAAAGCGACAGGTCTTCCGTTTCGTACACAACGATAAACTCTTGGTCCTGCAATCCGCTGGAATATAGCAACAATTGTTCGATCTGGGGATACTGCTTGCCGATGCGAATGTGCTCGTTCATCATCCCCTGGCGAGCTTCACGGCTCATCAGGTACCATTCGGTGGTCTTGACGAAGGGATAGATCACCAGGTAGGGTTTGCGATGCGGGGCGAATGGGTCGATCTCCTGGCTGGAACGGGTTTTGGTGTATTGCGAAGGTCGAGTTAACCCCCAATACACCTGCCGAGGAACAACGAAGCTGCGCAGCGAGTTGCCTGCCCGGGCAAAAGAGGCAAAAAAGCGGCCAGGGGTGGTTGGATCGTTGGCCTCAAGGCTGGTCCACAGCATGAAATCTGCACCAACCTGGGCGGGGTAAACCTGGTACAGTTCAACCTGGCTCACCTGGCGCAGAGCATTCAACCAATCGCGGATGAGCTGGCGCCGTTTGCCAGATTCGAGTTGAAAAAAAGGAATCTCGAAGGAAAAAAAAGCAAAATGACTCAACAGGCGAGATACCTGCTCCACGGGCTGCCTCTCCAGGATGCAGTTTAGCTGTCGTTGAAGCGCTGACCACGCCCGGCAGCTTGATCCTGTGCTTAGTGTACCGAAAGCAGCAAAATAAACCTACGCAGGTTTTTTATAGTTTCGATGAGCAGTTTATGAGAATATGGCGCAAATTACGCGCTTTGAGCAGACTCTTGGAGCAGGGAGCGCAGGCGTGGATGCTCAGCGTAAACGCCGCGATAATCCGAAGGCAAAAGGGCGGCGATGCGGCACATGATCTCGTCGGTGTATTCCCTAAGCTGCTTCTCACGTTCACGGTTGTTCAATGGCGGCAGTGAAAAAGGCTTGCCAATGCGCACAACCAGCCGCGGGCGCTGCAGGCGCCGTAGTTGAGCAACGACCAGGTCATCTTCGGTTCCCGTAACGGCTACAGGAATCACGGGCACTCCTGATCGGGCTGCCAGGTAACCTGCTCCAGACCAGCCCTGGAGCAAGGCGCGAGTCCGGCTGCGCGTCCCTTCCGGAGCGATGACCATAGCGCCGCCATTCTTTAATTGGCTTAACACCCTGCGCAGCGCGCTGAAGTCAGCGTTGAAGCGATCGATAAACGTGGCATCCAGGATTTTTGCCAGCCAGCGCAGTAGCGGATATTTCCGATATTTTTCTGCTACCAGCATCACGACATCGTCACGTTTTAAGAGATAATAAACCAGTACGCCATCCAGCCGGCCCAGATGATTGGACGCGGCAATAAACGCCCCCTCTTTGGGCACGTTTTCCAGTCCTATCACTTCCACTCGTGTGAAAAAACGTACGCAGAGGTTGATGAGAGCGCGCACCAGGCGATACAGCATATTGGCTTTCCAGGGAGAGGGATACCTTGTGCTTTTTCAAAGCATGGCAGGCTGCATAAAGTATACCATCGCGGTTTTTTCTTGGCAAAACTGGGGGGACGTTGTATACTCTATCGAGCGAAAATACTCATGATTGGGAGGGTGCGCCTGATGAAAATATCCGTGCTACAAGAAAACCTCGCTCATGGCCTGAGCATTGTTTCTCGCGCAGTATCTTCACGCAGTACATTGCCTGTACTGGCAAATGTCTTGATTGCGACGGATGAGGGCCGGCTGCGCCTGTCAGCCACGAACCTGGAACTGGGCATCACCTGTTGGATCGGCGCCAAGATCCAAGAAGAAGGATCGACCACAGTTCCGGCGCGCACGTTCACCGAGCTGGTCTCTACACTGACCGATAAACAGGTGGACATGAACCTGAATGTGCGCACCCAGACCTTGAACGTACGCTGCGGCGCTTCCAACACCGATCTGAAATGTATCGACGCTCAGGAATTTCCTCCCATGCCTGTGCCCGATCTTTCAGATGGCATCCAAATCAACGTTGCCGACTTGAAAGAAATGATCCAGCAAGTGGCCTTCGCCGCTTCCACAGATGACGCCCGCCCCATCTTGACCGGTGTGCAGGTGAGTTTGAACGGCAACCGCATCACCCTTTCCGCCGCCGATGGCTTTCGCCTGTCAGTGCGCCATGCCGAGCTATCCAGCGCGGTACCCAACCCGGTCAGCGCTGTCATCCCGGCGCGCGCCCTGGTGGAACTCTCTCGCATTGCCACCGATGGCGAGCAGGTGGTGACGATGATCTTGCCGCCGGGAAGGAGCCAGGTGATCTTCCGCACACGCGATACCGAGTTGGTTTCACAGCTCATCGACGGTGTTTTCCCCGACCTGGTGCAGTTGATCCCCAAGTCGTATCGCACGCGCGCTTTGCTCTCCACTGCGTCTTTCTTGAAAGCCTGCAAACAGGCTGAGATCTTTGCTCGGGAAGGCTCGCGCATCGCCCGCCTGAACGTGCAGGCTGGCGGAGAAATGCAACCCGGCACAGTCGAGATCACCGGGCAATCCGAAGAAACCGGCCACAACCAAACGGTGATCGATGCCAGCGTGGAAGGCAGCTCGCAAATGATCGCCTTCAATGTGCGATTCCTGCGCGAGGCATTGGATGTGATCAAGACACCCAACGTGGCTCTGGAAACCAATTCGGATACCAGCCCAGGCGTCTTGCGCCCGGTGGGCGAGGAAAGCTTTGTGCACGTCATCATGCCGATGCACGTGAGCAATTAGCTCGATGGTATGACCCTGCCTCCACCCTCTACCGATCGCACGCTCAACATCTACCTGTCCCTGGCACAATATCCCATCCTGAGCAGCAAAATTCGCGCCCGCATGCGGCGCGAATTATTTCAAAGGGGGGTGATCAGCCAGCAAGCCTTCGAATCGGAGGTGCGCGACAAGGCCATCCGCTCACAAGCGCTGGAAGGTTTGCACAACCCGTTTGCCGAGGAGCCGGCGGATGTGTGGGAAACGCGCCTGTCGCGCGTGCGCGATCACCTCACCGATTTCTATTTTGCCTATAACCTGCCCTACGACCTGTTCGAACAAATCGTGCGCGAGGTGCTCAGCGAACGCGGCAGCGAAGAGCGGGAGACGCTGGTATCGTTCAATCCTGAGCTCGCGCCGCAAAGTATGCTTTTCGAGCACGGGCTGGCGCTGGAGAACCTCCCCCCAGAAGAGCGCCAACATGCCGAAGCGCGCTTGCGTGAGATCAAAGTGGTGCTCATTCGCACCCTGATCAGCGACCAGCTCGCTTACGTCAACATCGCCAAAGACTGGTTTACGATCAGCGACCTGTATAAAATCCGCGAGCGCAAGATTGGACAAGGAAAAATCGGCGGCAAAGCCGCTGGTATGCTGCTGGCAGCTCGCATCCTGGTGGAAGCTGGCGACGATGAGATACGCGCTTGCCTGCGCATCCCCGAATCGTTCTTCATCGGCGCTGACATCACCTACGCCTTCATGAGCATGAATAATTTGATGTCGTGGGCGGACCAAAAATACAAGACCGAAGAACAAATTCGCGCCGAGTATCCGCTTCTGCAGCAAGAATTCTTGAAAGGCGAGCTGCCCGCCGATGTGGTCTCCCAACTGCGCGTCATGCTGGACTTCATCGGCAAGCAACCGCTCATCGTGCGTTCATCCAGCCTGCTGGAAGACAACTTCGGCACCTCCTTTGCCGGAAAATACGAAAGCCATTTTTGCCCGAACCAGGGCTCTGTGGAGGAAAACCTGCATGCCCTGACCCAAGCCATTATGCGCATCTATGCCAGCATCCTCAACCCAGACGCCCTGCTCTACCGGCGGGCTAAAGGTCTGCAGGATTATGACGAGCGCATGGCCATCTTGATTCAGGTCGTGCAAGGCGAGCGCTACGAGCGTTACTTCCTGCCCCACGCGGCGGGAGTCGCTTTCAGCCGCAACTTGTATCGTTGGTCGCCTCAGATCCGCCGGGAAGATGGCTTTTTGCGCCTGGTATGGGGTCTGGGGACACGCGCTGTTGAGCGGGTCGGCAATGATTACCCCCGCCTGGTCGCCCTCAGCCACCCCTTGCTGCACCCTGCCGCATCCTCAAAGGAAATTCGGCGTTACTCACAGCAGTATGTGGATCTGATCGACTTACAAGAGAACCGCTTCGCCACCCTGCCAATCGAGGCGGTGCTGACCGCGCGCTACCCGGTGCTGCGCTATCTGGCGCAGGTTGATCAAGGTGGTTACCTTGCTCCGCTGCGCACGGTGCTCATGGATCGCGACCACAATCCGTTAGTACTGACTTTCGATGGCTTGCTGCGCCGCACCCCCCTGGCGGCGCGCATGCGCAAGATGCTGCAGCTCCTGGAAAAACATTACCGCTCTCCAGTGGACACCGAATTTACAGCACATATCCCGGACCCATCTGCGGTGCAGCCTGAGATCGAAATCTCATTGCTCCAATGCCGCCCACAAAGCCACCTGAGAGAGGTGGACGCCCGCCTGCCCCAGCCACTGAGCGAGGAGAATATCATTTTCTCTACCCGACGTATGGCGCCGCGCGGCCGCCTGGAGCACATTGATTACGTCATGTTCATTTCACCCGAAGGCTATTTTGCCCTGCCCACGCCCGCCGCTCGCGCCAACCTCATCCAGGCAATCAGTAAATTGAACAAAGCGCTGGAGGGCAGGGCATTCATCTCCGTGGGACCTGGACGGTGGGGCACATCCAATCCAGACCTTGGCATCCATATCGGCTATGGCGATGTGTACAATACCCGGGCTTTGATCGAACTGGCCGGTAAAGGAATCGGCGAAGCGCCAGAAGCCTCCTTTGGCACACACTTCTTTCAAGACCTGGTCGAATCTCAAATTTATCCGCTGGCAATCTACCTGGATGACCCAGACGTGGTGCTCAAGCGAAGTTTTTTCTACGATACCCCCAACCACGCAGCAGAATTTCTGACAGGGGATCCTCCCATCCCCGAATGCCTGCGATTGATCAAAGTGGATGATTTCCGACCAGGTCACCACCTGGAAATTGTCATGGATGATGAAGAAGCTGGTCGCACCGTCGCCTTCCTGGCTGCAAACTGAGCTTTGTCTCTGCCAATATCCTATGCTTTGGGAATCAACATGAAAAAATTTGTCGCTGTCGCTGGAAACATCGGTGTCGGGAAATCCACGCTGGTCGGATTGTTGTGCGCAAGGCTTGGCTGGCAGCCATTTTATGAACCAGTCAGCGAGAATCCCTACCTGGAAGATTTCTATGCCGATATGCGCGCCTGGGCGTTTCACTCGCAGATTTTCTTTCTCACCAACCGGCTGCGCGCTCACCGCCAGCTCCTGGATCATCCCACCTCGGTCATCCAGGACCGCACCGTGTACGAGGATGCTGAAATCTTTGCCCGCAACCTGCACCTCCAGGGACTCATCTCTAATCGGGATTTCAACGCTTATTGGGATCTCTACCAGGTGCTGACCGATTTCTTGCCCCCGCCCGACCTGGTGGTTTACCTGCGCGCCTCCGTGCCCACATTGCTGGCGCGCATCCACCGGCGCGGCCGAGACTATGAGCGCCAAATCAGCCCGCAATACCTGGAGCAGATCAATGGCCTGTACGAATCCTGGATCAGCCACTTCAGCCTATGCCCCAGCCTGATCGTGCCCGCCGACGATCTAGATTACGTAGCCCATTCAGGACATTTGGAGCTGGTAGTGCGCAAAATTCAAGAAAAATTGACCGGAAAAGAAGAAGTGGTATTCGATCCCGATGAAGTAAACGGCAGCCTTATTCCGAAATGAGCGCCTCGAGGGCAGCTCCGCAGTACTGGCAGAAACGGGCATCCTGGGCGCTCGTCTTACCACACTGCGGGCAGACGCGCGGGATGGCTGGCGTTAGCTCCTTCGGAGCGGCTCCGCCTGGCTCGACGCGCGGCAGTTCCGCTTCCAGTTGAGGCGCAGGCTGTTTGGGTTTGCGCCAGGGCAAACCCGGAAGTTTCAACCTGGGCAAGGCAAACTTGCGCCTGGGCCGCGGCAATTTTGCGATCAAACTCTGGGCGAGCTCGCGTCCCCGTTGAAAGGCCTGTGTGGATAACTGACGCATTTGTTCCCGGTTGACGTGTCTTCCCGTCAAGTACCATTGCAGCACAGCATGCCCCACCACATACGTGCCAGAATAGGCCACCGCCGCCTTGGGAACAATCCCCCAGGCGGGCACTAATCCCACCAGCATGCGCGCCAACTGACGCCAGAAGAATCCGCTGCCCAGGACACCGCCAAACTCCGTCACATAATCCTGCCAGCGGGTAGACATACCCAACGCCAGGCCCAGTTTGTATACCAGAAAAGCCTGTGACTTGGTCAAGACCACCATGTCCGCCACATTCAAGGGGATGTCTAAAACCGGCACAACCTCTGCCAACCCGGTGCTGATCGCATAAGCGGCGTTCGAGAAACAGGTATCCTGCACCAACTCACGCGCAACCGCCGAGCGAAAGAGCGGGTATTTGCGTGCCAGGGCCAACAGGTTACCTGGCAGCAGGCTCATCACGGCTGGCACGAAGGTGGCGCGCAGGAATTCGGCTGCTTGAGGAGAACCATGCACCACCCGCCGATGACGCCAGCTCTGCCAGCCAGGGGTAATAGGCAGCCCTGCTTCTCCAATGCTTTCTGAAGGCGGCGAGGGTTGCACCACCACCAGCAGGTTGCGATCCTGGTCGGTCCACAGGCGCGCCAACTCCCGCTCCGCTGCCAGGTTTTCTGATGTCGGCGTAGTCAGCAAGATAATCAAATCCACCGCGCCCAGTTCACGGGCTTGCTCCAGGTTAAGCAGCATCAGCGGCGATTCGACCCGCACCTGGGGTCGCTCAGGATCCACGCGCATCGCCTCTGCCAGGGTGAGTAAGCCAGAGCGATCATTGCTCACCAGGCTGATGTGCAATGGTTGCAACGCCTCTTCCTGCAGCGGGCGCAGATCAAACTCTTTGACGTTCGTCCAAATGGTGCCGAGGTCTTTCAAACCTGCCATACTGACTTATTGTACCGCGTCAGCCCTTTGCCATGTGATAGGATCGCTTGCTGCGGAACAAGGCCTGGTCTGCCGCGGTGATCAGCCCGCTGGCGGAGATTGCCTGCTCAGGGTAGGTTGCCATGCCAAAACTGATGGAGGCTGCACCCTCCGGCAGGTCCATGATCTCTTGTGAACAAGCATCAGCCGCCTCGCGCAGGCGCTGGGCAATCCGCTGCGCTTCATCGGGTGTAGTTTCCGGGAGAATGACAACGAATTCATCACCACCGTAACGAGCGACGAAATCGGTGTCGCGTAGCATGCGGCGAAAGCAATTGGCTATGCCTTGCAGCGCCTGGTCGCCAACCGGGTGCCCCAACTGATCATTGATGCTCTTGAAATCGTTCAAGTCGATCATAATCACGGTGAAGATGTGCTGATAGCGGCTGGAGCGACGCAACTCTTCTTCGAGGCGCTGATCCAGGGCGCGGCGATTGGGCAGTCCGGTCAGTGAGTCGATATAGGCCTGGGAGGCCAATGCTTGAAATTGGCGAGCGGTATCCAGTGCGCGCCCTGCCTGGTGCGCCAGGATGTGCATTGATTCAAGCGTTTCCACGGGCGTGGCTTCGATCGAGGACAGGTTGACAAGCAGCGCCCCCGCCGTCTGCCCAGGCATGCGGCAAGGGAAACCGAGCACACCGCTGGCATGCCCGTTCAGCGAGCGGTCTTTGCGCTTAAGCAGCGTCTGTTGCTTAGCGACCTGGTAGGCAAACACATCTGGAGGAGAGTCGGCGCCCGGAACAGGGCGGCTGGCATCTGCCCATCGTGCAGCCTTCAATACCAGGCGCTCCCCTTCCCAGAAAAACAGGCGTGCATACTGCGCAGTTGGGACAAGCTCGAATACGCTATTCAGCACAATCTCGAAAATCTGCTGCTCAGGTTGAATTTCCGATAAGCTCAGCAAGGCGCGATTCAAGATTTTCAGATTTTCAAGGCAAACGCCCTGGGTATCTGAATATTCCTGCAGAACTGAATGCGCAGCATTTTTGCTCATGAGATGTGCATCGCTGAACAACTTGGAAAGTTGCGGGAGTTGATTGCGGGTTGCGCCCACAGTCAACTCCCCTGTATTTTTCGGATCAAATTATAACCATTAATATCCGAATTACACCGATGAATTGCAACAACTTTCCAAAATGATAGCTGCCTGTTATGGGCGGATGCTAAACACCGTGCCTGCACTGCTGCCCTGCACTTCTGGGGAGTAATACAGCGAGGCGCGCGCTGGCAGCACGCGATAATCGCCAGCTTGTAGCAGCAAGAGCTTATAGGTCAGCACATACGTGCCCGCTGGCAAATACTTGGCGCCCCAGGTCACATGATCATCATAGATGCGCGCCGGGCTGAACAGCCACCATTCCCAACCTTGTTGGAGGGGATGACCGGGGTCAAAAAGCAGTTCTTGCTCCAGCGCATTGGGATCCAGCGAGGGGTCTCCCAACTGGCTGGTCTTCAAGTGAATGTCCACCGCTTCGCTGCCGGCTGGCAGGTAATCTTCCACCACCAGGTAGTACACGTCATTCGGCAGCGTCAGCGTCACCCGCACCAGGAGCTTATCGCCAACCTGGGCTTCCGAGAGCGCCGGACAATCAGTGACCAGGCAGCTCGCCGAAGCAGAGTAATAACTGCGAGTCACTTCAATCCCCTGGTTCAAGGCAAGAGCGCTCTCCACCGGGCGAGTGGTGGTCAGCGATGCGCTGTAATACAGGCGTCCTGGCCCAGGTTGGCGCAGGATACGCAGCCCATTGGGTGTGTCAGCATTCAGCCGCTCGATTCCCGCCTGGACGACCACCGGCGCGCTGGCGCCATCCGATTGTCCGGCTGCCAGCAGGTTCCCATTCAACTGCGCTTCGTAAGAAAAGCTGGCGTCCAGCTCTCCCGTGCCGCGCAGCACCTGCATCAGCGATAACAACACCCAGGCTGTAGCATGGGTAGAGCCCCAGCCGCCATCGCTGCGCCGCAAAGACACCAGGTAGCGGGTGGCATCTGCCACCAACGGTGCATTGGGATCCTGGCGCGCCAGGATGTAAAGCACCACCGCGCTGGTGGCGATCGGTGAGCTGAATTGGTGCCACGCTTCATAGCTCAGCTCCCAGTGCGCTCCGGTCGCCGAACGCACTGCCGAGGCCTGCAGGTTGGTGAGCAGCAAGCGCGCCGATTCGCTGCCCGGGGAGGCGTCCTCCAGGGATTGGGCCAACATCGCCTGCGCCCAGGGACTCAGCCGCTCGTGGACTGCAAACAGTTCGTTTAAGCCGGGCAGATCAGCATTGCCGGATTCAGCTAACGCAAAGTGCACCATTGCCATTTGGTCTAGTTGTTTACCGTCCTGCAGCATACTGGCAGGCGCCAGCGTGGTTTGCAGGTAACTGGTTGCTTTTTGCAACACTTGCGGTTCGATCTGCACACCTGCCAGGGAGGCGCGACTCAAACCAAAAAGAATGTAAGCGCTCAAAAACACATCGCTGTCCTGGCGATACCACCATCCCCACCCGCCATCTTCGTTCTGCACAAGCTGCAGGCGTTTCAAACCCAGGGAGATATTCGTTTCCAGATTGGCGCGCAGATCAGGCTGTTCCAGGCTGAAGCGGTTGAGCGTATCCAGCATCTCCAGATTCGCCAGGAAGCGAGAGATGGTTTGTTCGGTCGTCTCATAGCGCGAGTGCTGCAGCGATTCCAGGGCGCTCAGGGTGACCCCTGCCAGCGAGCTGCTCAGCTCGACCTTGAGCGAGGCGTCATTCGCTGTGAAGGAGCGCGGCAAGCTGACCAGCTCCAGCGCCTCCTCACCATCAGACAGCACGCCTGCGGTGCGGAAAGTTTGGGGAACCTCATAGCGCAACACCGGTAAGCGGCCGCTGGATGGGCGCACCGCGTCCTGCAGATCGCCGGCGGTCGCCTGGAAGAGCAGGTCGGCGGAGGCGACATCTTGCACAGTCGCCCACCACTCCACCCGCTGCCGCCCGGCTGCCGGCAAACTGATTTGATAGACTGCCGCCACACCGTCATCCAGCACAATGCCGCTACCCTGCAAGGAAGCCTGCACTTCCAGATCTGTGGTCGTGTTGTTCTGCACTACGGCCGCCAGCAAGACATGATCGCCCGCAACCAGGAAGCGCGGGATAACCGGACGCACCAGCAGCTCTTTGCTGGTGGTCAGGTCGATTTCAGCTTCACCCACACGCGTATCCGCATCCAGGCCGCGCACCAACACCTGCCAGGTGGTCAGGCTGTCTGGCAGGTTGAGATTGACCTGCGCCTGTCCCTGGGCGTCGGTGCGGATCTCGGCGCTCCAGAAAGCAGTATCCGGGAAATTCTCACGCGTTACCGTTTGTATTTCCAGGCCGCCGCCGCCCCCCCCGCCGCCAGGATTAAAATCGTTCACCCGCCCTGCATAGGCGCTCAGCGACAGGCCCGTGCGCACCCCCAACGGCTGGTTGCCATAAAAAGCGGACACGATATCGGGCGCATTGGGATCTGCCAGGGCCAGCACAGCCCGGTCCACCACTGACAGCGAGAACTCTCCTTGCACTGGCGCGCCGTTAGCATCCGTTACCCGAACATCGAAACTGACCGCTTCGCCTGGGCCCGCCCGCTGCGGCTGGCTGGTCAACTCCACCTGCAAGACATTGGCGCGCGGGTTCACCTTGAGGTTGATATAGCCCTGGCGGTAATCCGGCAGCCCGTCGGCAGCTCTTCCCAGCAGGGTAATCGATAGGTAAACGTTGGGCGCTTCTTCGTCTCCCAACGGTACAGAGATGCTGCCGCCGCTGGCGGGCAAGGAGAAGATCTGGTGCTCCATGACCAGGCCGCGCTCAACGGTCAGCAGGGCGCGAGCTTCTCCTGCCAGCGGGTTAGGAATAAAGACCAGGGCGGTATCGCCGGGCTGGTAGCTCTCACGGTCGGAAGTCAACTCCACTTTATGCTCCGGCAGTTGAGGCCACAGCGGGTTTCCTTCCCCGGCCACCCAGACGAAGAAGGATGTGCGCGCACCTTCACCCTGAATATCGAGCTGGTAAGTCCCAGGTTGAGAGGGGGTGAAAGCCAGCCTGGCCTTGCCTGTCTGGCTGGTGATGAAGTCCGTGCTGCCTTCCAACGTGTAAACTGCCACGGGCGCCTGTGGGAGGCCTCGTATCGTTGTGTCATCGGCGGGACGCCAGGTGACCCGGTTAAACTCGGCGCGCAGGTTCCGTTCTCCGGCCGGCTGCAAAAGCCAATCCACAACCAGAATATCGAAACCGGTTTCGTTGCCGGCTCTGGCGACATAACTATCGGCGCGCGCCGCGATATAGAAGTCAGCCGGGTTGGCAAACCATTCGACCCGGGCGCTCACCGGCAGCCCGGCCTCGTCCGTTGCCGTCGCCTCCAGGATGTACTGCATGCGCTGAGCGCGCGGTTCAGGGCTGATCTGCAACGTGAGCAATCCGCTGGCGTCCGTCTGCCCCTCGCCCTGATCGATGGGCACGCCGAGATAAGCTTCTTCCCTGGGGAAATAGAATAATGGGGTGTTAAATGGCTCCTGCACACCTACCTGGTAGTCGGAATATCCAAAGACGGCTGGCTGTTCGTAGATCACCCACTTGACGTTCACGGCCCCCGCCGGCGCGCCAAAGAAATAGCGCGCCTGCACTTGAGCGGTGACCGGCTCACCCGCCAGCACATCCGGCGCTACCTGGCTCAGATCCTCCCCGCTTGCCTGCGCCTGAACACCTGGCAACGCCACGCTGAGATTGATTTCCGGCTTGCGGTACTCCGCCACATCGAAAGTGACGCTGATCTCAAAATCCGATAGCGGGCTGGCGAGACGGTACGATCCCGGGCGCGCTTCCGGCGGCAGGACATAGAAGCCATTGGCCGTGCCAAGATCTGAAAGCGGAAGATCGAAATTGACCACCGGGTTGCCATAATCCTGGTAGAGGGTCAATGGCAGGCTTCCCAGGTCGGGCAGCGCATAGCGGCCATTGTTGGCCTGGCGAATCACCGCCCGAAAATTCACCTGGTCTCCGGGGCGATAGATTGGGCGATCGGTGTACAGGTAGCCTTTCAGGCGCGGGCCCAGGAAGTCTGATGGCAGCCCGAAATCCCAGGGCGACACGCCCTGACTCCAGTTGGAGAGGGCAATGCCAAAACCGGGTTCGCCAGGCTCACCAGTCACCGCATACACCACGCTGTAAGGATCCTGCAGCGTGGCAATGCTCACCTGTCCAACGCCCTGGTCATCGGTCAGCCCTTCGCCAAGCAGCTCGCCTTGAGGGCCGAGAATGCGCACCGGCGTTTGAGCCAGCGGCTCTCCCGTATCGATCGTCACCGCCCAGATAAAAGCCTGGTTAGCGCTGAGCTTCATCATCATCTGCACATTGCTGACCGCCAGCAGGTAAGGTCCAGCGTAGATGCGCTCGTCGCCGGTGTTGAAGCGCATGTAGTACAGGCCAGGGCTGAGCGTCTCTCCGCCAGGGGTTAAGAAAACTTTCACATTCTCGCTGCGATCCGGGGCCAGGTTCAAAGCCTGCGTCCAGGAACGCTGGTCTGGCGAGCGATAACTCTGGCGACGGTTGTAGCTATCTGGCCCGCTGTACAATTGAACAAAATCCTGCAGCGGCACGGAACCCACCTGCAGCGGGAGTTGAGCGAGGTTAGTCGCTTGCACAGCAATGGCGTCATCACCGGGGGTTAAGAACAACACCTCCGAGTAGAGGTTGATAAACAAGGCCGGGTCCAGCGGCGCGGAGCGGAAGTTGAGCACATACGGTTGGCCCAGGGTACCTCCCCATGGGTCGGGCAAGTCTGCAGAGACGATCAAGGTGTAATCAGTGCGCGGGGCAAAATCGCCGCTCACGCCCAGCATGCGATCGTATTCACTCCACCAGGCGGTCAGATTGGGCACTTCTGGCTCCACACGCACATAACGGTTCAAATCGACATCTTGCAACAGCGGTCCGCTCATATACAGCGTCACGCCGGCGTAATTCTGTTTGACGCCACCCTGAACTGGTTCACTGCGCTGCACACTTAGCTGGGGGTAGGTCTGTAGAAAGTACTGGTTGAAAGAGGACAGGCTGGCGCCACCTGCGCTGCGCGCCTCGCCATTCAACTGCAAGGTGTAAGTCGCGCCGCGCTGCAGCAGGCTGGAAGGCTGAAATTCCACTTCCCGATTATCATCTAGCCATTGGAAAGAACCTGGCAACGCTGCGCCGCTTCCATCCAGCAATGCAAACTGGCTCTCTAAACTGGCAGGCTCCATAGGCTGGTTGAAATACAGCGTGAACTTGGCGTCGAGTGGGATTTGACCGGTTTCAGGAGAAGGCTCGATCTTAATCAGGCGCGGCGGCGCAGTGGAAAAAGTCCACTCCAACAGCGGCTCGCTTTCATCCAGGGGGCTGCCGTCCAGGCTGCGCAGTTCGGGGTTCAAGCGCGCCGTATAAACAGCGCCTCCGTTCAGCGCGGGTTGCGGGTAGAAAATGTAGGTGCTGGTATTAATCCATTCGCCTCTGCCTGGCGCGGGAGGCTCGAGGCTAAACGCATCCGGCAAGTTTTCTGTTTCTCCCAGCGGCACCACGGCGCGGTTAAAGGTGACCACCACAGCCGATTGTGGATCCACTTCGGCAGAGCCGGCTTCTGGCAAAACCTTCTCAGGGCGCAAATAACCAACTGTGCGGTAGCTGAGCTGCACTGGGCGGGTCAATGCCAGCCCATTCAAGGAGCGGGCTTGCCCTGCCAGGCTCAGAGTAACCTCGCTCTCTGGTGGAAGCAAATCCCGGGGATGCAAGATCAGCGTACTGTCGTCCACCCACTCCAGGTCGGTCGGCACCGCAGATTGCACCTGCAGGTCTTGCTGCACCGAAGTGCGCTCCATCGGCTGGTTGAAATACAGAGTGAGCTGGCGGTTGAGCGCAAGCTCAACTCCAGGCGGCGGGTCGATCTCAACCAGCGCCGGAGGCAGCGGTTCAGGAGTGGCAGTGGGCGTCGGTGGAACCGCCGGTGTCGGGCTGGCGGCAGGCAACAGCGGCGTGGGAGTTGCACCTCGAAAGCCTGGCATCGAACACGCCAGGCTGACAAGAACAATAAACAGCGGCAGCCAAATCCAGCCGCGCCGCGTGCGAGGATTAAATCGTCTATTTTGACTATGCATGGCTTTCTCCTGAACCAGAGACGCTGGAACCTTCCACTGAGTTCCAACGTCATTATACTCTGTAGGGCGCAAGCAAGCGCTGCGAGCTGCAGACTGCCTGGACAGGCGCAGCGCATCCAAACCGCTCCGTTTGTCTTTGGTAAAATAAAGGCGCATTTACCGGTACGGAGTGTTTTCGCCAGTAGCGGCTTCAAGAAGGCCGATAAAGACCGGCGATACCCCGAAGTGAATCGCCGTTGACATCGCTGAGCAATTCTGAACACTTTCGGCGGTTTACTTTTATCGAGGATCAAGATTTTTATGAGCTACACCAGCGCAGTACACCCCCAACCCACCCCGTTACCCCATGCATGGGCGCTTCTGTTGCGAGCCGCCTTAGCGCTGGCAACCGGCGCAGCTCTTTTTCTGGGCATGCTGGCGGCGCTGATCGTTGGCTACGACCTTTATCATGCCGGGCGCATCTACTCGGGCGTTTCGTTAGCCGGCGTCGACCTGTCCGGCTTGACGCCCGAAGAAGCCGCCATCCAAATCAACCGCGCCATTACCTACCCGGTCACCGGGCGCATTGTCCTGCAAGAAGGTCAGAAAGTGTGGACGGCGACCCCCGCTGAATTGGGCTTATACCTGGATCCCCAAGCCAGCGCGCTGCTGGCATACCGCCATGGGCGACAGGGCAGCCTTTCCCAGCGGTTGCTCGACCAGTTCCAGGCCTGGTACACAGGCCACGACCTGCCGCCATTGATGATCTTCGATGAGCGCGCAGCCTATGCTTACTTGAACCGCATTGCTCTGGAAATCGACCGCCCGACGATCGAGGCTTCGCTGAGCGTACAAGGCATTGACGTGATCGTGCTTCCTGGGCAAGTTGGTCGCCGTGTCGATATCCCTGCCACGCTGCAACCGCTGGAGAGCGAGCTGCGCAAACTCACCGACGCCCTCCTACCGGTGGTCGTGCAGGAAAGCCCGCCCGTCATCCTGGACGCCAGCGCCCAGGCAGAAATCGCCCGCAAGATTCTCAGCCAACCGCTCACCGTGCAGGTGCCAGACGCACAGCCTGGCGATCCCGGACCATGGCAGTTCGACCAGCAAGCATTAGCCGGAATGCTGGTCATTGAGCGCGTGGAATCCCCCGAGGGGGCACAGTACCGGGTGGCGCTAAACGCTGCCAATATGCGCAGCTTTCTGGAAAGCATCGCTCCGGGTTTTGAGCGCCAGCCTGCCAACGCCCGCTTTATCTTCAACGACGATACCCGCCAGTTGGAAGTGATCCAGTCCGCCGTTACCGGTCGCAGCCTGAACATCGAAGCCACCATCCAGGCGATCAACGAAAAAGCCACCGCGGGGGAACACACCGTTTCCCTGGTGTTCGACTACACCGACCCGCAGATTGGCAATGATGTCACCGCCGCCGAGCTGGGCATCACCGAGCCAGTCAGTGTGCAAACCACCTACTTCTACGGCTCCAGCGCCTCCCGCATCCAAAACATCCAGATCGCGGCTTCACGCTTTCACGGCATTCTGGTGCCGCCGGGGGCGACCTTCTCCATGGCGGAAGTGATGGGCGATGTCAGCCTGGACAACGGCTACGCCGAAGCCTTGATCATCTATGGCAATCGCACGATCAAGGGCGTCGGTGGCGGAGTGTGCCAGGTGAGCACCACGCTGTTTCGCACGGCATTTTTTGGCAGCTACCCGATCGTGGAGCGCCACTCGCACGCTTACCGGGTGTCTTACTACGAGCTGACGCGCAGCGGCAACGTGAATCCCGAACTGGCAGGCCTGGACGCCACCGTGTTCGTGCCGGTGGTGGATTTCAAGTTCACCAACGACACCCCCAACTGGTTGTTGATGGAAACCTACGTCAATGTCCAGGCGCGCAGCCTGACCTGGAAATTCTACTCCACCTCGGACGGAAGAACGATGGAATGGGATACGACCGGGTTGCGCAATATCGTAGAGGCGCCCGAGCCGCTTTACCAGGAAAATCCTGACCTGGCAGAGGGCGAAATCCGCCAGGTGGACTGGGCCGCAGACGGCGCCGATGTCACCGTCTACCGCACCGTCTATCGCAACGGACAGATCTACCTGCAAGACCAGTTCAGCACTCACTACCAACCCTGGCAAGCAATCTACGAGTACGGACCGGGTACCAGGATTCCCAAGGACAGGGGAGACAACAGCGATTGAGTCGCCGTCATACCACAAACGGGTTCGCTTTGGTGTAGAATAGACCTCGGATGCGCAGCAGTGGTACTGCCGCCGACACCTTTGCTCAGGAGTGAACCATGCTCAGTCAAGATTTCCTGGATATTCTGCGCTGCCCGGCGTGTGTGCGAGAGAAAGAGGGCCTGCTCGAATATTATCGCGAAGCCTGGTTGATCTGCCAGGATTGTGGACGCAAATATCCGGTAAAGGATGATATCCCGGTCATGCTGATCGACGTCGGCGATAAATGGGCTAAAACCGCCAAAGCCGATCTACCCGTCCCAGCGCCTGCCGAATAGCCCCCATCCCGGATCGCTCAACCCCATGGACGCTCTGGATCAATTGATCGCGGAGTTGACCAGCGGCGATGACCGCCGTGCAGAAGCGGCTGCGCAGAAGCTGGCAGCCGCCGGCGAAAACGCCGCCAGCGCGCTGCAGGCGCTGCTTGCTTCTCCCGACAGCGATACCCGTTGGTGGGCGGCGCGCGCCCTGGCAGAAATTCCCAGCGAGCAAGCAGTCAATGGCTTGCTGCAGGCGCTTGCCGATCCAGACCCGGCTGTGCGCCAGTGCGCCGCCCTGGGCTGCGGCAAACAGCGGGCGCGCTCTGCCGTGCCGGCTCTGCTACGCGCCATGCATGACAGCGACTCATTGACGGCGCGCCTGGCAGCCAACGCTCTGGTGATCATTGGCTCCCTGGCGGTTGAGCCATTGGTAGAAGTGCTGAAAGGCGCAACTCAGAGCGTCAAGCTGGAAGCGGCCCGCGCTCTGGCGTTGATCAGCGACCCGCGCGCAATTCCGGCTTTATTCGACGCTTTGGACAACGACTCGCTGCTGCTTGAATACTGGGCGAATGAGGGCCTGGAACGCATGGGAGTGGGCATGACGTTCTTCAAACCTGTGTAGAACGAGCTGTTTGCTCGCTCATTCCAGCGCCTCCAGGCGCTCATCCCTTCCAAACCCACAACCACCACAGCGCCATCATCACCAGGCCAATCAGGAAACGCACCACAAAGGACAACCCCCAACCGGTGAGCAACCCCATCAACGCCTGGCGGGCTTTTTCCCAATCCCCCAGGCGACGGTATTCTAATCCCAAGACCACCAGCGGCGCGGCGATCAGCCCACCCACTGGCGGCACCGCGAATGTGCCCACCACTCCAGCAATCGCCGCCAGGATGATCGTGTTCCAGGAGGCGCCGCCCTTGCGCGCCCCAGCGCCCATAAAGATATTGTCGATCACCGTGCCAACTGCGAACAGAATAGTGATGACAACGAATAAAGCCAGCCCCAGGCGTCCGAAACCGGCAGCGATGCCGTAACCCAGCGCCGACAGCCAGATGATGGTGACACCGGGAAAGATGGGAATCAAAAGCCCCAACAAGCCCACCGCCATAAACACCTGCACGACCACCACAATCGTAACGTTCAACCAATCCGGCATAGATCAAGTCCCTCCAGAGTAACCAGGTGGAGGCATGGCTATCCCATGCCTCCACCTGAAAAACACGGCACGGCTGTCTTTTCACAGAGCCGGCTGCCATCGTCACGCCGCCGGGCTTTCAAGGCTTTTATGAGGCCTTGATCACCTCAATACCGCCCATCCACGGGCGCAGCACCTCTGGCACCACCACGCTGCCATCGGCCTGTTGATAGTTTTCCAGCACAGCGATCAACGTGCGCGGCATGCCCAATCCTGATCCATTGAGCGTGTGAACGAAGCGAGCGCGCCCGCCATCCGCCGGGCGATACTTGATGTTGGCCCGTCGGGCCTGGAAATCGGTCACATTCGAGACCGAGGACACTTCCAGCCACTCACCGCAGCCTGGCGCCCACACCTCGAAATCATAGGTGATCGCCGAGCCAAAGCCGATATCGCTCGTGCAGAGCTGCTTCACCCGGTAGGTCAGCCCCAGCTCGGCGCAGGTGGCTTCAGCGTCGGCAGCCATCTTCTGGAAAGCCGCTGGCGAGTCTTCCGGGCGGGTGAAGATGTACATCTCCACCTTGTCGAACTGGTGACCACGCTTGATGCCGCGCACATCCCGCCCGGCGCTCATCTTTTCGCGACGGAAGCAGGGTGTATAAGCCGTGTAATACAGCGGCAATTGCGCCTCGTCCAGGATCTCATCCATGTGCAGACCAGTCAGCGGCACCTCGGCAGTGGGCACCATCCACAGGTCCTCTTCGTGATCGCGATACAGGTTATCCTGGAACTTGGGAAGCTGCCCGGCGCCGTACAATGTCTGTCCTTTCACCATGAAAGGCGGGTACTTTTCGGTGTAACCCTGGCGGATGTGCAGGTCCAGCATCCATGAAATCAACGCGCGCTGCAGACGCGCTCCGGCGCCGCTCAGTACGTAAAAACGCGAGCCTGTGATTTTTACGCCGCGCTCGAAATCAATGATGCCCAACGCCGGTCCCAGATCCCAATGTGGCTTGGGCTCAAAATCGAAATGAGGAATCTCGCCGACCGTGCGCAGGACGACGTTCTCATCTTCGCTCCTGCCGAAGGGTGTGCTTGGATCGGGCAAATTGGGAATGATGGATAACTGATTGTGAAGCCCTTCCTCTACCTGGCGCAGCGTTTCATCCAGAGCAGCGATGCGGTCGCCCACCCCACGCATGGCGTCGATCTTGGCCTGGCGTTCGGCAGGGTCCTTCATCCGCCCGATCTCCTTAGAGACTGCGTTGCGCTCAGCCTTGAGCGCTTCAACTTCCTGGATAATCGAACGGCGGCGCTCGTCCAGCGCCAGCACCTGCTCCACTGGCGAGGGGTCCATCTGGCGGGCGAGCATCGCCTGGCGCACCACATCTGGCTTTTCGCGAATTAAGTTGATATCGATCACAGCAGCACCTCCTGCATAGCGACCTCCCGTGCGGCGTATTCGCCTCACCACCGGAGGCAAGAATAGAATGCGCCCCTCCGACCTGCAGGACGAGAGGGGCGCTCGTGGTGCCACCTGCGTTCGCCGCCCCATTCGGGGCGACCTCCAACTCGCGCTAACGGGCGAACCCGATCCCCCTTACGAAGCCTGCCCAGGCTCCCCTGCGGGGGCGACTGGCCCTTGCGGGCCGGCGGAGGGGATTTCGGCGCACTCCCCGGCTGCCTCGCACCTACCGGCAGCTCTCTGGATCGGTATACGCTTACTGGTCTCCGCGCTGGTCTTGCAATATGGACTGGATTATACCTGAGGCCACAAAGTTGTCAAGCCGCCGCCCACTAAAATGATGTTAGTGATCATCTTACCGAACACCCGGTTCCCAAACATCTCGGTGGATTTTCAGCGGGCTCACTCTTCTCGCTCGCGCAAGTGTGGAAAAAGGATCACCTCGCGGATATTGGCGCTGTCGGTAAATAGCATCACCAGGCGGTCAATGCCCATGCCAAAGCCACCATTGGGCGGCATACCGTAGCGCATGGCGCGCAGGTAATCTTCATCCATTGGGTGGCGCTCTTCATCGTCAGCAGCATAGGCGCGGCCCATCTCGATGAAGCGCGCTTCTTGATCCAAAGGATCGTTCAACTCGGTGAAAGCATTGCACAGCTCGAAGCCCGCCATAAAGGCCTCGAAGCGCTCCACCAGGTGCGGGCTGCCAGGGATGCTCTTCGCCAGCGGGGTGATATCGCGCGGATACTCGTAGATAAAAGTGGGCTGCAGAAGCGTCGGCTCCAGGAAATCGCCGACCAACGAATCGATCAGTTTGCCGCGCGGCGCCTTGGGATCCACCTGCAGGTTTAGCTGGCGCATCGCCTGCGCCAGGCTTTCTGCCGTCGGGTGGGCATCGATGTCAATGCCGGTTTTTTCCAACAAACCATCGCGCATGCGGAGGCGCCGCCAGGGCGGGTTGAGGTCAATCTCCTGCCCCTGGTAAGTCAGTATACGGCGTCCCAGCACCCGGTCAGCAACATACACCACCATTTCTTCGGTCAACGCCATCACCTGTTCGTAATCAGCATAAGCCCAGTAAAACTCCAGCATGGTGAATTCCGGGTTGTGAGTGCGGTCCACACCCTCGTTGCGGAAGTCGCGTCCGATCTCATACACCCGCTCGAGGTTGCCCACCAGCAAGCGCTTGAGGTACAGCTCGAAAGAGATGCGCAAGTACAGATCCTGCTTGAGCTGGTTGTGATGGGTGATGAAGGGACGCGCTGCCGCGCCGCCGTACAGGGGCTGCAATATCGGCGTCTCCACTTCCAGGAAACCGCGGCTGTCCAGGAAATCGCGCAGGGCGCGAGTGACCGCCGCGCGCGTCTGGAAGATCTGGCGCACTTCCGGGTTGACCGCCAGGTCGGCGTAACGCTGGCGATAGCGTGACTCAGGGTCGGTGAGCACCGCGTGACGCACCACCTGACCGTCCACCAACTCATCCTTGGCCGCTGGCAAGGGCGTGATCGCTTTCGAAAGCAAGCGGAACGACTCGACGCGCAGGGTGACCTCACCGGTGCGCGTGCGAAACATCTCACCGGAGGCCTGCACGAAGTCACCCAGGTCATAATCGCGGGTGAAATGCGCCAACTGATCCTCTCCCAAATCGTTCTGGCGCAAGAAAAGCTGCACGCGGCCGTAGCCGTCTTCAATATGCGCGAAGGTGATCTTACCCATCGGGCGCATCGAGCGCAGCCGTCCCACCAGGGTTGCCCTGACCGGGTCGGCGCCGCCGGCAGCTTCGCTGCGCTCAAACGTCTGTATGGCTTCCAGGCTGGTGTGGGTGCGCTGGGCGCGGGTGGGGTAGGGTTCGATTCCCTCCCGACGCAATCGCTGCAGCTTCTCAAGACGAATTTTTTCCAGGTTAGTGTACTCAGTCATATTGCCATTCCTTCGCCATTGTCCGATTAAGAAAAAGCCCCGCGCAGGGCGTGCTTGCGCGGGGCCCGGTGAGCAGCCCCAATTTATTCGACCTTGATCACTTTGACGTGGAAAGAGCCGCCCGGAGCATCTACTTTTACCGTATCTCCAGCGCGGTGATCCAGCAACGCGCGCCCCAAGGGCGATTCATTCGAAATACGACCATGGCGTGGGCTGGCTTCCGCCGGGCCAACGATCGTGTACACTTCCGGCTCGTTGTCGCCTTCCTGGATGGTCACCGTCGCGCCGACCTGGATGACATCCATATTGCCTGTTTCTACGATCACGCGAGCATTGGCAAGCAGAATCTCCAGCTCCTGGATGCGTCCTTCCACAAAAGCCTGTTCGTTCTTGGCGGCTTCATATTCTGCGTCTTCGATCAGCTCGCCGCCCTCCATCGCCTCGTGCAAGCGCGCAGCCACTTCCTGGCGCTTCACCGTGCGCAGGTATTCGAGCTCTTCTAGCAGCTTTTGATAGCCCTGTTGGGTCAAAAATGAAGGAGGCATGCTATACTTCCTATCCAGGTATCAGAAACAATTACCCCGTCCAGTGATTGTCAAGAGGTCGGCATCTCCTGATGCCGGCCTCGCTGAAAACATTGCGCGGCGTTTTAGGAAAGCTGTTGCTTTCGGTTGCGCCGCGCTGAAATTTTAGCACAAATCAATTAAGCGCGCAAGATTAGAACACATATTCCAAACTCAGGTTCTGACCCACAAGCGCACCCCTCGTATTTCCCCCCAATATTCCTTTATCGCTGCCCGCATTGCCTCCGCGTCTATCCAAAAGGTGCTGATCTGAGAAGCATGCGCCGCCACCGCCTCTCCCCAGGCATCCAGTCCCGGTTGGCTGACCGGAAACACCCGCGCCTGCCACATTTCACGTTCCCAGGCAGGTATCGGCTCTGCCTGGCGCAGCACGTATGGGTAATCCGGGTAGTACCACAGGGGACGCCCCAGCATTTCGGCTGCCTGACGCGTCAGTTTGTGATCGACGTGCCCGCCCAACGCCAACGGACAAACCAGTACGGCATCCAGAGGCGCTGCTACCAGCTCGCGATGCACCGCTTGAATAGTCGGCAGGTCGGCAGGGTGCAGTTCGCCGAAAATGGCTTGCTCAGAGGCATACAGGTGCTCTCCACCCGGCGCCTGGCGATAGATACAGTCCAGCAGGTTGAAATGCCGCCAGCTCGCGCCCATCCTCAGGCAGGAGGCGATATCTTCTGCGCGGCGGCTCTCCACGGCCTCCGCCCCGGTTCCCCAGCGCCGGTGCAATGCCTGGGCAAACTCGGAAAGGTCGCCGCCCTCCGCCGGCGCGCCTCCGCAAACCGTCCACACTTGAACCGCGTGGCCAGAGCGAGCCTGCTCCCACAGCAAGCCTCCACATGACAGGGCAACATCATCGAAGTGAGGAGAAAGATAGATCCACTGCATGCTCCAGTTTTATCATATTGCTCTGCGCGCCGAAAGGGAATTTGGCGCACCTGTGAGCGGCAGCGCCATGTTCAGATCAACTGCCTTGTTCCTTGCCACGATTGCAGGCTGATGATATCATCAAGAGCGTCGAGGTCTTGTGAATGTCTTATAATCCTGATGCGCGCCGGCGCATCCGCCTGGCGCTGTTCTTCACCATATTAGCCACTATTCCCTGCTACTGCATTGGGCTGTTTGCAGTCAGCTTTGCGCCCGATAATGGTCCAGCGCCCACCGCCACCATCCAACCAACTCGCACGCTGACGCCCAGCATCACGCCCACGCTAACCTTTACCGCCTCCATCACCCCCACTTCTTCTGGCACGCCGCAACCCAGCGCCACTTTCACGATTACACCCACACCCACGCAAACGGCGACCTTGACGCCCTTCATGACGCCCACTCGCACACCTACGCCAACGCTGATAGATTCCCCCACGCCGACGGTCACCGCCACCCTGGCGCCGCCATCTCCCACACCGACTACCCCGCCAGCCAATTCAGGTACGCCGACGCCAACCCTTCCACCGGACGAAAACTAAAACCCTGCCTGCTCACCCCATCATGGATGACAAAATACACTCCCTGCTAAAATCGCTGATCTCACTGCCGGGTCTATCGGGACACGAAAAACCCGTGCGGACAATTCTGGAAGAAGCCTGGCAACCGCTCGTGGACGAGCTCAGCACCAGCCGCCTGGGAAGCCTGCACGGTCTGAAGCGTGGTCGGGCTGGCGAGCACAGCTTGCTGCTGGCAGCCCACATGGACGCGATTGGCCTGATGGTCACAGCCGTTCACGGTGAATTCCTGCGCCTGGCTGAAATTGGCGGCGTGGATGCCCGTGTACTGCCCGGACAGCTCGTCACGGTGCATGGTCGCGAAGATTTACCTGGAGTGATTGTTCAGCCTCCCGCCTACTTGCTGCCCGACGAAGCTCACAACAATGCACCCGAGCTGCGCTATCTGCTGGTTGACACGGGGCATACCGCCCGCGAACTGAAGCGCCTGGTGCGTCCCGGCGACCTGGTCTCTTTTGCGCAGACCCCCATTGAACTGAGCAATGACCTGCTGGTCGGGCATACCCTGGATAACCGCGCCTCGCTGGCTGCCGTGACCCACGGCCTGCAACTCCTCCAGGGGCGCCTGCACGATTGGAACGTGTGGGCGGTGGCGACCGTGCAAGAAGAGGAAACGCTGGGTGGCGCGGCTACCTCGGCCTTCCAGATCAACCCTACGCTGGCGGTGGCTATCGATGTTACCTTTGGCAGCAGCCCTGGCAGCCCGGGACACAAGACGTTCCCGCTGGGCAAAGGTCCCACGCTGGGCTGGGGTCCAAACATTCACCCAGCTATCTTCGAGGCTTTTCGCGACCTGGCAGAGCGCCTGGAAATCCCCTTTGCGGTGGAGGTCTTACCTCGCCATTCCGGCACCGATGCCATGGCGATGCAGGTTGCTGCGCAAGGCATCCCCAACATGGTACTGAGCATACCCTTGCGCTACATGCACACCCCTGTGGAAATGGTCTCGATGAAAGACATCTTGCGCGCTGGGCGGCTGCTGGCAGAATTTGCCGCCAGCCTGGACGCCGCCTTCCTCGAAAAAATCACCTGGAAAGACTGACCTGGAGAATATTCATGGCGAGTCCATCCACCCACGCCAATTACAAGCCGCCCCAGATCGGCGCCCGCCAGCTCAAACTGCTCGAAACCCTGACCCTTGCCTGCGCGGTCAGCGGTGATGAGGGTGAAGTGCGCAAGATCGTGCTGGAACAGGTCAAAGGGCTGGCAAACGAGGTCACCGTAGATCACCTGGGCAATGTGCTGGCGGTGCGCCGCGGCCAGGCAAGCAGCCGATTGAGGGTGATGCTGGCCGCCCACATGGATGAAATCGGCTTCATGATCACTCATAACGAAGACCGCGAAGAGGGCGCCTTCCGCTTCGAGGCAGTAGGCGGCATTGACCCTAACATCCTGCTGGGAAAAGCAGTGTGGATCGGGCGCGAGCATGTGCCCGGCGTGATCGGTGCAAAGCCCATCCACCTGACCAGCGCCGATGAGCGTAAACGCCCTGTTTCGATCGATTCGATGCGCATCGATGTCGGCCCAGGCAACAGCGGCAAGGTCAAGGTGGGCGATCGGGCAGTGTTTGCCACGCCCTTTACACGCCTCGGAGGTAGTCTGCGCGCCAAGGCGCTGGATGATCGCCTGGGAGTTGCCACGCTAATCGAGCTGTTGCGCAACAGCCCAGATCAGATTGACTTACTGGCAGCTTTTACTGTCCAGGAAGAAATCGGGCTGCGCGGCGCTCAGGTGGCGGCCTACGCATTCGATCCCGACCTGGCCATCGTATTGGACTGCACCCCAGCGCGCGATCTGCCGAGCTGGCACGGCGAAGAAAACGAACAGTACAACACCCGATTGGGGCAGGGGCCTGCCATTTACGTGGCAGACGGCGCGACGATCTCTGATCCACGCCTGGTGCGCCACCTGGTGCAAACCGCAGAAACGCTGAACATCCCGTACCAGCTTCGCCAGCCAGGCGCCGGCGGCACGGATGCTGGCGCCATTCATAAGCAGCGTCGCGGCATACCCAGTGTCTCGGTCTCCGTACCCGGACGCTACCTGCACACACCTGCCGGGCTGGTTCGGCTGGCAGACTGGAAGAACAGCCTGGCGCTGGTGCACGCCGCCCTGAGCCGGCTGGATGCGCAAATCCTGGCGACCGAGCGCTGATCGTCTCAATCTCGCCCATCTGAGGAACTGAACATGAAAGCTTTGATCCAAAAACTCGTCGAAGTCCCTTCGCCATCTGGTTTTGAGGCGCCTGTGCGGGAGCTGATTCGCAGCCAGGTCGAGCCCCACGCGGATGAAGTGCAGGTGGATGCCCTGGGCAACTTAATCGCTCGCAAGGGTGTGCAATCGAATGAAGGCGTGCGCATCATGCTGGCCGCCCACATGGACGAAATCGGCGTGATGATCACCCATGTTGACGAAAACGGCTTTGCCCGATTCACCACCATTGGCGGGGTGCGCGCCTACAACTTGCCCGGCAGCCGGGTGCGCTTCTTAAACGGCGCCTCCGGGGTGATCGGCGTTGAAAAACTGGAAGACGCCAATAAAGTGCCTTCGTTCCAACAAATGTTCATCGATCTGGGTGCTTCCAGCCGCGCCGCCTGCCCGGTAAAAGTCGGCGACGTGGCAGCCTTCGAGCGCCCCTTTCAAGTATTGGGAGACCGCTTGGTGGCCAAAGCCATGGACGACCGCATCGGTGTGGCAGTACTGGTGGAAACGTTGCGCCTGCTAAAGACCACGCCCCACGCGCTGTATTTCGTGTTCAGCGTGCAAGAGGAGGTTGGGCTGCGCGGCGCGACCACGGCTGCCTTTGGCATCGAGCCCCATATCGGGCTCGCCGTGGATGTGACCGGCGTCGGTGATACGCCCAAAGGCCTCAAAATGGAGGTCTCATTGGGCAAAGGCCCTGCCATCAAAGTGCGCGATGGGGGCATGCTCTCAGATCCGCGCCTCGTGCGCTGGATGGCAAACACCGCCGAGAGGGCCGGTATCCCCTACCAGATGGAAGTGTTAGAAAGCGGCACAACCGATGCGCGCGCCATACAGCTCAGCCGCGCGGGTGTGCCTTCGGGTTGTGTATCCATCCCCACTCGTTACATACACTCGCCCTCCGAAATGGTGGATTACAATGACGTGCTGAACAGTACTCGCCTGCTCGCCGCGCTGCTAAGCTCCCCTGTACACCTGGACTGATTGCTCTTCACCATGCCCTGGCCAGAGATTTCACAATGAACCGCCTCGTCTTGTATGGGCTGCTGGCGTTGCTGCTGGTAGCTTCAGCCTGCAGCCCAAACAGCCCACAGCCCACAGCCTACCCCCAGCCGACACAGACTGAGCCGGCTACCCCCACCACAGCTCCTGTCCAGGCCACGCCGACTCGGGAAGGGCCGGTGACATTGCGCATCTGGCTCCCACCTGAATTTGATCCCGAGTCGGGCTCAGAAGCTGGCGAACTGCTGGCAAACCGGTTAGCGGCGTTCAGCGCCCGCCGCCCGGATGTGCGCCTGGAAGTGCGCATCAAAGCGCCCGATGGACCCGGCGGCATGCTGGACTCACTGACTGCAGCCAGCGCAGCCGCTCCCCTGGCGCTCCCCGATCTGGTCGCGCTGCCTCGCAACATTCTGGAGGCAGCCACCTTGAAAGGGCTGCTGCACACATACGATAGCTTGAATTACATATTCGATGATGCGGATTGGTTTAGCTATGCGCAGCAAATGGCGCGCGTGCAAAACAGCGTCTACGGCATCCCCTTTGCCGGCGACGCACTGATCCTGGTTTATCGCACCACAACCATACCAGCGCCCCCTCGCAATCTAACCGACACGCTGTCTCTGAAGAGCACCCTGGCTTTTCCAGCAGCCGATCCTCAGGCGCTGTTCATACTGGCGCAGTACCGCCACCTGGGCGGCGCATTATTGGATGAGCATGACAGGCCTTTCTTAGATGTTGCTCTGCTGGGAGAACTGCTGGGGTATTATCACGAATACGCCTCCGCCGAGGTGACTCCTTTCTGGTTGACTCAGTACCAAACCGACGCCCAGGCCTGGCAAGCTTACACCGATTCCCAGGTCGACCTGGTGGTTACTTGGGCCTCCCGTTTTCTCAAAGACCAACCCCCCAACAGCCTGATCGCCCCTTTGCCCATGCCGGACGGTCAAACCAGCACACTGGCGCGAGGTTGGGCGTGGGGCCTGGTCAGCGAAAATTCAGAAACCCAACGCCTGAGCGTCGAGTTGGTTGAATTTCTCACAGAGAGCGATTTCATGGCAACCTGGAATCAAGCCGCCGGCTACCTGCCTCCGCGAGCCAGCGCCATGCCCGGTTGGCAAACCAATATTCCGACAGAGATGGCGGTTGAAATCCTGACCTCTGCAGAGCTGATTCCTCCTTCAGATGTGCTCAACATCCTCGGTCCCCCCCTGCAAATCGCTACCGCTGAAATACTTAAGCAGACCACCGACCCGCTGGTCGCTGCCCAAAACGCCGCCTCGCAATTAGAAAAGCCTTAGCCTCAGGGCTCGACGCCTTTGACGATTTGCCGCCCGAGTGTTATCATCGACACAAGCAATGAATAACAGGCATGATCCCGAAGGGCCTGCGCAGCAGCCTCCTGCTCCTGGCAAGCCCGGTGAATTCGACAATGCACCCGATACTGGCAGCCGCCTGATCACGCTGTGGAACAACCTCTCACAGGCGGGCCTGGCTGAGTTGACAATTCGGCTGGGCACCAATGCGTTGTTGATATCGCTCATTCTACTGGTAGCCTGGCTGTTGCGCGCCCTGTACAGTTCCGCACAGACGGGTTCTGCAGAGCAATCCGCCGCCCTGGCGGCGCCCTTGCCAACCACCCGACCAGCGGAGATCGCCATCCAATTACCCGATTGGCAGCCCGAAACCGCTCAAATGGCAGGCATCACCCGCGCCGCAGCCCCTCACACCACATTACCGACCCGGCCGCGGTACGAAGTCAGCAAATACATTGTCCAGCAAGGCGATACACTCTTCGGGATTGCAGACCGGTTCAATCTCAAGCCAGAGACGCTTTTGTGGAGCAACCAACTCGTGCTGGGAGATAACCCGCACAATTTGCGCCCGGGACAGGAACTGAACATCTTGCCAGTGGACGGCGCATACTACCGCTGGCAGGCCGGCGATGGCTTGAACGGCGTCTCCAGATTCTTTGGGGTAAAGCCAGAAGATATCATCAACTTCCCCGGCAACAACCTGAACGCCGATACCATCGGCGACTATGCCAACCCCAATATCGCAGCGGGTACCTGGCTGGTGGTGCCGAATGGCAGGCGCGAATTCGTCACCTGGAGCGCGCCGGAAATTCCGCGCACCAACCCTGCCGTGGCGCGCGTGCTGGGGCCTGGCGCATGCAGCTCTGTGGTCGACGGCCCGATCGGCAGCGGAACGTTCATCTGGCCAACCAACAATCATTTCCTCTCGGGCTTTGATTACTCGCCATCCACCAATCACCCTGGCATTGATATCGATGGTGAAACGGGCGACCCGATCTACGCTGGCGACAATGGCGTTGTGGTTTATGCCGGCTGGAATGATTGGGGCTACGGCAACGTGGTGGTCATCAACCACGGCAATGGTTGGCAGACGTTATACGCGCACATGAATACCTACAACGTCGGCTGCGGGCAGCATGTCTTTCAAGGCAGCCCGATTGGCACAATTGGCAGCACCGGCAACTCGACGGGTTCACACCTGCACTTCGAAATGCTCTACAATGGCGCCAAGGTCAACCCCTGGGATTACCTGCCATAGAGCAATGCAATGGACGGGAAATGCCCACCACGGCGATTATTTCTTGCGTATCCCGCGCTGAGCGATGATCAATTGATCTAAAATGTGAACCGGGAATAACCACGCCATGAGGGCGCCAATGCGTGCATCCCGCCCGACCAGGTAACGCCGTTTGGGTTTCGCCGCGCCCAAAGCGTGCGCCACCACTCGCGATACTTCTTCAACCGGCGTCCCCCCTGTTTTTGAGGCAGTGCGCTTCGCCAGCTTGTCCATGATCACACCATAATACTGCTCCGCCGCTTGCGGTAATCGGCTGCGCAGTTCCTGCGCCGAGCGAATGGATTTGTCCCAAATCGGCGTGGCAATCCTGCCTGGCTCCACCACCGCCACATGAATTCCCCAGGGCATCAATTCACGGTGCAAAGCATCGGCCATGGCATTCACGGCAAACTTGGAAGCCGAATACGGCCCCAGCATAGGCGTCGTCACCCGACCGCTGATCGACCCGACGAACACCAGCCTGCCCCTGCCTTTGCGCAGCAACGGTAGGAAAGCCTGGGTGACTTGAAGCTGCCCGATCACGTTGATTTCTATCTGGCGGCGGAATTCCGCCAGGGGGATGAATTCCAGCGGCGAAGCCACCGCGACGCCGGCATTGTTGACCAGACCCGCCAGTCCTGGCACGCCAGCTTGAGATTCGATTGACTTTTGCGCCTGGCGGACGCTCTCCTCATCGGTAACATCCAAAAACAACCATTGAAGCGCGCCCGAGGCGTCGCGTTGCAGCGCCTCGCCATCCTCCAACTTGCGAACCCCAGCAAACACCTGGTAGCCGAGCTCGCTCAGGTGCAAGGCGCAGGCGCGGCCAATTCCCGTCGAGGCGCCGGTGACCAGCACTGCGCCCGGTTTGCCATCCATAGATCGCTGCATCGCTCTTCCTATAGACACACAGCTAAAAACGGCACCAGCATCTCATCCGAATGCAAGCCGCCGTGGCGACCGATCAAGGGATTGTCTTTGTCCGCCCACCATAAGTAGGCGCCGCCGCGCCCCACCAGCACCACGTCTCCCAGGCGATCGTACAAGTTGGGATGCAGCGCGCCGGGTCCAAACAAGCCTGTTTGGACAGCATGCACCGGATCTAACCAGGCAAACTGCCCTGGCCAGGTGCGATCCAGGTATTCGCGCGCCGCTTCGATTTGGCCAGGTTTGATGAACAAATACGCCAGGCGATTTTCGCCGCTGGGCTGGATGTGCAACCGGCGCGCCAGGCTGGGATGGCGACGCAGCTCATAATGCGCATCGAGCTGCGTGGTGAGATGGCCATGGTCGGCTGCCAGCAGCAAAAGCGTATCCTGGCGCGCCCTGGCAGGCAACTTGTCCAGGAAATACTGCTGCATGGCGGCGCTGAAGGCGTCGAACTCCGCCTGGGTGCGCTCATCATCTGGGCCGTAGACGTGGGAAAAATGATCGACTTCGCTCCAATAGACCCAGGTATAAAAACGCTCGGGCTCAGGCGATTCGACCAAACGGCGAAGATTGACCCACAATTCGGCCGCCGTGCCAAAAGCGCGCACCCGAGCGCCATTCAACAGCATCTCTGATAACCCCGAGTAGGCGATGCTGTGGTGCTGCATGGCGTAGGTGGGAATGTCAAAGCCTGCCAGGTGCGACGCCAGCGTGCGCAGCGGCATGAATTTCTGCGGCTCGAAGCCTGCCAGTGAGAGGCTGCCTGCGCTGCCGCGGGCAAAACTCATCGGTGCATGCAGGATCATATTCGCCACCACGCCGTATTCTTTCAACCACATCTCATAGCCCAGGATGCCATGCTCGGCGGCGCTGCGCCCGGTCCACAGGCTGGTGAGCGCCGAGGCGGTGGTGCTGGGAGTAATCGATGTGAGCGGGCTGAAAACCCCACGCGCCAGAAGATCCCCCCATACCTGGGCGTTGCCCTGCCTCATCCAACGTTTGAAACGGTGCAGGGATAGGCCATCCATCAGCACCAGGATCACCCGGTGAACGGGTTCTCCCAGTTGATTTAAGATCTCGGTGTGCAACGCTCCAGCGCCCAGCGGCGGCGCGCCGAGCATTCTACAAATAGTGGAAGGCAAATTCAGAATCGAATAACCGTGGTAATTGGGATAAAGCATACCAGCGCCCAGGTCGAGCTCCGGCAGGCGGTGCTGCTGCAGGCGCGGCAAGATACTTTGAGTCAGGTCAGGCATTCCCTCACCGCCCTCAGCCTAGACGTAGCGTTCTCGCAGTGTCGAGCTGATGTAATCCATAGTAGCGACCACGATCGCAATGGCCAGCATCTGGGCGCTGGCGGCGCGGTAGTTGAGCAGGTTGATATTCTGCTGGAGCAGGAAACCGATGCCGCCGCCGCCCACAAATCCAATGATGGTGGACATGCGCACATTGATATCCCAACGATACATGGTGTAGGAGATATAGGGAGGTATGATTTGCGGGATGACAGCGTAAACGATGGTTTGCAGGCGATTGGCGCCGGTCGCCTCGATTGCCTCCAGCGGTCCAGGCAAGATACTTTCCACCTGTTCAGAATATAATTTGGCTAAACTGACGATAGTGTGCAAGCCCAAGGCCATCACCCCTGCGAAAGGACCAATGCCAACCGCAATCACAAAAACGATCGCCATCACCAGCGCCTCAATCGAGCGCAGCGTGTTCAGGATCGTACGCGTAACCGTATAAACCGCTAATCCAATGGGCAGGGAAGTCTTGGCCTCGGTGAATAGAGCCAGCAGCGCCCCAGCAGCAGCCCCAACTAAAGACATCCCCCATCGAGTGATATCAGGCCTGTTAAGCTCGTACAACCATTCAATCGCCTGTCCAAGCAAAGCCAATACTACCGCGCCCGCAGTGGTGGCAAGCACCAGGTTCATCAATTTGACCTGTGATTTGGTAAGCTTTTCAGTGCCCCGCTGTCCCAAGCGGCTAAAAAAGCTGCTCACCGCGCCGCCAACCGCCAGCGAGCCGACGACAGGCGTAATCGTACGAATGATATCGCCCGACTGTACCATGAAGTTGCCCAGGAATTCGAAAGATCCGAGCCTGTCTCCGATCAGCGCTCCGAGGTTTACCATCAAGCTTGCCACCTGGTAAAGGCCAAAGAAACCGACAAGCGCGGCCAGAAATAAACTTGCCAATCGAGCAATCCGTAATGGGACGCCCGGCGTTTGCGTTTCCATTTCGGGCAGCGCCCAACGCGCAGCCAGCATGGCTGCAACCGGCGCTAACGCCCCACCCAGCAGATTCAGATAAATATTTTCCGCCAACGGGGCGCTGAAAGCGCTAACCTGGTCCACCACGAAATAGCCTCCCACAATACCAACCGGCCATCCCAGGATAGATAAAGAAATGCTCCCCAATGGAGATTTAACCGACTTCATTAAGTTGCGGGCTGCGATGAAGCTGAGGGGAATTGCCAGTATGGTTCCCAGCGTGGTCGCCAGCAAAGCCAGGAACACGGTTTCGACGATCTTCTCCCAGGTATCGCGAGCGGTATCGGTAAGCTGCGGCAGTCCCGTGTTGCGGCGCAGTGTGGCGCGCACGTACTGGGCTTGCGGACTCTGCCGGTCGGGGATCTTCAGCGTGGCGACAAAATGCCCCTCAGCATCCGTGGCAACGGTATCACTGCCCAAGGCAAGTTTGGTGGTTGGATCATTACCGGGGATAAAACGCAGCGCGCCCTCTGCGTTGGGGTAGAAATTAAAACCTTCGACCTGAATTGTGTCGCCGGGATTGGCGCAGCCTGGAGAAAAAACCAGGTAAGGAGCAGAGCGATCCTCAGGTGTGGGGGCTGGCACACTGCCGCCTTCCGGGCAGGGGACGTAAATGGGGGTATTGACAACCGATTCATCCTGTTTGTAGGTGAACAGGTCGGGTTGGAACAGAGCGCGAGTGACACGCACCAGGCTTTCCTGGCGTTGGGGGCTGCGCAGCTCATCCAGATTGACTTGGGTGATCTCAAAACCGTACGCGTACACCACGAAAACCAGCAGGATGGTTGCACCAAGCCGTACAGATTTCCAGAGAGAGGTGTTTTTAGTCGTTGTTGATTTCATCCCACACGCTCAGCTTCTCGTCCATAAATATCTTTGAACTTCTCATCATCGATCTCGCTTGGCAGCCCCTCAAAAACCAGCCGGCCCTCGTTGAGCGCAATCACCCGGTCAGCGTAGCGGTGCACCAGATCCAGGAAATGCAGGCTGCATAAGACAGTGACGCCGTCTTTCTTATTGATCTCCTCCAGGTGTTTCATGATGCTGTGCGCCAACACTGGATCCAGGCTGGCGACCGGCTCATCCGCCAGGATCATCTCGGGATCCTGCATTAACGCCCGAGCGATGCCCACACGCTGCTGCTGTCCGCCGCTCAGCTCATCAGCGCGCATGTTCGCCTTATCAGCAATCCCCACCCGCGCCAGTTGGCGCATGGCATTCTTCACGTCCTGGTCGGGAAAACGGTTCAGCAGGCTCCAGGCCGGGTTGATATACCCCAGGCGGCCAGCCAGCACATTGGTAATCACCTTCGAGCGGTGCACCAGGTTGAAGTGCTGGAAAACCATACCGATCCTACGCCGGATGCGGCGCATTTCATCTGGAGAAGCAGCCGTGATATCTACACCATTCCAGATGATCTGCCCGGCAGTGGGCTCGATCAACCGGTTGATACAGCGCAACAAGGTAGACTTGCCGGAACCGCTCAGCCCAATTACCGCGAGAAATTGCCCGCTGGGTACCGTAAAGCTGATGTCGGTCAGCGCTTGCACACCGCCATCATAGACCTTGGTCAGATTCTTTACCTCTAGCATAGCTCACCCGCATCCTGCCACGTGGGATAGACAGACTGCCACAATTTTACCAGAATGACAAAAAACATTCGGGCAGGGGTAATCCCTGCCCGAATGGTGTCTCAAACGCAGAACGCCTACTTCAAAGTCTCGAGGGTGATGCCGGACTCGGCAACCATCAAGCGAATGAAATCGTATTCGGCGTCGGTGGCTGGCACCAGGCCAGACCAGCCGTAGAAGTCCTCGCTGCCCAAGGATTGAGCCCAGCCTTCGGACTCAGCAAACGCTGCCAGTGCATCCGAGATCTGCGCTCGCACTTCAGCGGGGAACTCAGGGCTGAAGGACAGCGTGTCATTGGGGATATCCGGGGACAGGGTCAGGATGCGCACTTTCGCAACCACATCCGGGAACTCTTCGCGGATGTTGGCGCGTGCATCCAGGATCCGGTAACCTTCGCACAGGAGCTGCGATTTATCTTCGTTCAGCGCGCAGCTATTGACGTCCACAGGAACTTCGGGATCCATGCCCGGCTGCCAGGGCTCAGCGCCCTCGGGCGCGGCCCACGGGCTGTAGAAAGCGGTGGCAAAGTCGGCTTCACCGGTGTACACCGCGCGCACAGCCTGCGGGTGACCGCCAGCTTCGAGCGTCTCACCGGGCGTTACCCCAGCTTCCTTCAGCATCACGGTCGGGACCAGGTATCCGGAGGTAGAGCCAGCATCTGGGTAAGCCCACTTTTTGCCTTCGAGATCCTCGATGCTCTGGATGTCGCTGTCACGGGCCACCACGATCATGGTCCAGTACACACCCCAGCCGCGGCGTTCCGCCTTGAAGGCCACGTCCACGCCGCATAACTGGTTGGCGAGCACATACCCAAAGGCCGGAATGAAAGCCATGGTGTTCGTTGGCGATGCACACATCTCTTCAATGGTGGCGGCGTAAGAAGTCGGTACGGAGACTTCGAACTCCAGACCAGTGGCTTCTTTCAATGCAGCAGCCATCACCTCGCCACCAGTCACGATCACATTTGCGTCCACCGATGGGACGAACAACACCTTGATCGGGTTGTCCACCGTGCCAATCGGCACAGGGGTAGCAGTCGGTTCAGGTGTGGGGGTGGGCGGCAGCGGCGTCGGCAGTGGGGAAGTCAGTGATTCTGCCAGAATGGCGTTGGCCTCTTCATCCAGAGCGCCCAAGGTGGAAGCAACATCAGCGCCATCGGCAATCGCAGCCATGGCTTCGCCAACCTTGACGCGCACTGGGTCGTAGTTGGGCACGGGCGGCTCGAAACGACCGTATTTCAACAGATCGAAGGCGGTCTTATACGCCGGGTTCGCCGCGAAGTATTCGGTGAGACCCTCGGCAACGCTGGCGCGCACCGGGAAATACTGGCTGGCCTGAGCCCACTTGGCCTGTACTTCAGAGCTGGTATAGTATTTGACAAACAACCAGGAAGCCAGCTCATTTTCCGGAGTGGTCTTGGGCAGGCTAACGCTGGCGCCGTAGATGTTCATCACCGGGTCAGGCGTTGTGTGTGGGATGGCTGCCACGCTCCAGGCATGCTTGGAGCCGGCGTCCACTGCCTGCTGGTAGAAAGGCAAGCCCGAGCTGGATCCGACCGTGAACAACGTTGTGCCTGCGCCAAAGTTGGTCTGATCGCCGAAGTTCTCGGTCACCACGCGAGCGCAACCGCTGTTGAACAGGTCCTGGAGGAATTCCATGGCTGCGACTGCAGCGTCGCTGGTATAGGTGTACTTGCTGTTGTTGTAGTCAAAGATATCGCCGCCAAAAGCGAACGTCCAGGAAGCAAAGCGAGAGGCGTCGACGCTGAGCTCATAGCCCATGCTGCCTTCGCCGGTTGCTTTAGAGAAAGGCTGCTCGACGGCTTTGCAGGCCATTTCCTTGAACTGCTCGGGGGTCTCAGGCGGACCGTCGTAGCCCAATTCCTTGAGCCAGTCGATATTGTAGTACAGCACTTCCATCGAACGGTTGGGAGCGATACCCAGGCGAGCGCCATCGTAGATGGAGAAAACATCCTGGGCCAGGAAGCTCTGGAAGAAGTCAGCCTTGTCTGCCTCGCTGAGGCCCCACTTCGGGCTGTCAAACAGGGTATTGAGATCCACCAGACCCTCACCTAGCTGGTAAGTGGCCATCTGGTTCTGGTAGGCAACCACAACACCCGGGGCGTCCGGGGTGTTGAGCACGCCCAGCATTTTATTGAAGATATCGGCATAGCTGCCCTGATATTCAGCCACAACCGTGATTCCCCATTCGTTGGTGGCGTTGAACTCGTCCACGATCTCCTGAAGCGCGGCTTCGCGAGAGCGAGTGTGCTGATGCCAAAAAACAACTGTCTGGCCGCTGGGATCAACATCTGCCCAAATATCTTCGGGCTCGGCCGGCGCTGGCGGCTCAGTGGCCTGCGCGGCTGGCGGCTCAGTGGCTTCTGCCGTCGGCGCCGGGGTGGGCGCTGGTTGGCAGGCTGCCAGTACAAAACTGGCAACCATCAAGACGGCCAACAGCTTGAAGAACATATTATTCTTTTTCATAGTTCTTTCTTCTCCTCTACAGATTTTCTCGATCGGAAATGGAATGGACAGATAAGACAACAATTCTTTGCCAGAATCACCTCCTCGATGTTGGCGGGCGCAACCCGCGCACTTGATATATTCTAGCCTTTCAATCCCGTAGTGGCAATACCCTCGGTGAATTGTTTCTGGGTGAGAAAATATAGCACCAGCACCGGAATTAAAGTTATCACCGCCCCAGCCATCAGAAGGTGCGTCTCGGGGCCTGCTTCGGAAACAAAAGTCCATAATCCAACCATCAGCGGGCGCCAGGTCTCTTTGGTGGTCACCAAGAGCGGCCAAAGAAAAGCATTCCAGGAACCGATAAATGCAAACAAGGTCACCGTAGCAATTGGCGCCCTGCTGATCGGCAATACGATCGTCCACAGAAAACGCAGGTGACCTGCGCCATCAATGCGCGCTGCATCCCACAGCTCATCGGGAATTTTGGCAAAGAACTGGCGCAACAAGAATATGCTGAAAGCATTCGCCATAAAGGGTACCGTCAACGCTTGCAGCGAGTTGAGCCACGAGCCCCCCGGCAAGGGCAGGATACTGCCGCGAATCATCAGGAAATTGGGTATCATGGTCACCGATTCGGGGATCATCATCGTGCTGAGCAAGATACCGAAAATGAAATCCCGGCCGAAGAACCTGATGCGAGCAAAAGCATAGCCCGCCAACACCGAGGTTGTCACCAGGCCAATAATGGTCGTCACGGTGACAATCACGCTGTTGAAAAAGTAGCGCGAAAAACGCGCCTCGCTCCACGCGACCTGGTAGTTGACGAATTGGGGTATTTCGGGCAACCAGCGGCGCTGGATTGTCTCACCCAGGGTCATCAATGAAGTGGAAACCATCCAATAAAAAGGCAAAATTGCCAACACCGCGCCCAGGATCAAGACCAGGTACATCACCAATCGTTCTGGTCGCAAGCGCACCCTGGAGGCGGAAGCTGGGATCACAGATTGGTCTGCCTTCATCGCATCAGCCATAAAACACCTTCTCTCCAAAGACCTTGTTCTGTACGATGGTCAAGATGAGAATGATGACAAACAAAATGATCGCTTGAGCCGTTGCATAACCAAACTGGTTGTAGCGGTAGAAAGTATCGAAGATAAACACGCTGGCGACATCTACCGTTCCTTGAGCCGAAGGCACACGCATGACATAGATATGATTAAAGGCTTTGAACGTACCGATGAACGCCACCAGCGCCAGGTAGAAAGTGACCGGCGAGAGCAGCGGCAGGGTAATGTACCGGAAGAGGTGCCAGGTGCTGGCGCCATCGATTTGCGCAGCTTCATATAACTCATGCGGGATTGAACCGAGGCCGGCCAGGAAAATGACGGTGTTATAACCAACATAGGTCCAGATGCCAAATAGCACGATCGTCGCCAGCGCCATGCTTGGTCCAGCCCAGAAACCTTCCAGCCAATCCAGGCCAAACATCACCTGGTTGAACGGTTTCGACTCGAATAACCATTTTTGCGGCTCCTGCCCCAGCGCGGTCAGAAATTGATTTGCCAGGGAAGTTTCACGCGGGCTGAAGATCGTGCGAAAAACCACTGCCGTAGCCACCACGGGCGTGATGTAAGGCAGGAAGTACAGCATACGGAAGAATTCTTGCCCCTTGATCTTTTGGAAGAGGATATACGCCAGCACCAAAGCCAGTCCCAACTCGGCTGGGACAGTGCCCAGCGCATAGTATAGGGTCAGAGGCAGCGAGACCAAAAAATCCACATCGCCAGTCTCCAGCATCTGCTGCCAGCCCACTGGCGCGACAAAGAATGCTCCGATCAGCAGCATGGCGGCGCCAATCTTGAGCGCCAGCCCAAGATTGCTATGAGAGCGCAGCGCGCTATCCCATAGCAAATAAGCCAGGAAAAGCATGGCAATGCCGAGGACAAAGATGATAACACCCGACCAGTCCCCCAGCGCTTTATGGTAATTTTCCACCCCAACGAAAGGTCCCTGGCGCACGCGCCAGTTGTAAAGGCTCATGTAGAAAGCATAACCAATTGGGAATATGCCAAATATTGATATGATGAATACAGCAGGGAAGATAAATGCGTAACCGGTAAGCTGCTCTTTCACATCCAGCCAGCGTATGCGCTTTCGCGGGGTTGCAACTTGAGAGATCGTCGTTGAAGCCAAGTTGTGCTCCTTTTTTGACATCATTCTGAGGGAGCGCAGCAATCAAACCAGGTCCTTCGCTCCGCTTAGGATGAAATCCTTTTACGTGGCCTACGAAGTACGACCCGCTTATCCTATCAAATTCACCCATTCATCGAATTACCGGTATCGTATGGTTATTCCGATTTATGAATTACTGCGCTAATCATTATATACCAGATTAATGACGAACAAATAAATTTCTTCGAACTTTCCTGATGCTATTAATCTAGCCCAGGCGCCTCACAGGATAACACGCCCGCTAAGGTGTTTTGTAAAATTGCGGTTATTAACTGGTTAATACTCGCCAATGAGCAGGCGTTTACCAGCGTTGATTAGCTCCTTGCCCACCGAATGCCTGGTAAAGGATGATAAACTATAAAGGTGTTCAGCTTTCGCCCGCTAAATTTACTCTACCGAAGGCTGCTGCGCATGCTTGTGTGGCTGGCAGGTGTTTCACTGCTGTTGGCTGCCTGCCAACCCAATCCTTCACCGGAATATCCCTCGGCAGAGCAGACCTCCACCCCTGCTGCGGCGTTTGCCAACACCCCCACCATCCGTCCACCAGCGCCGCGCCTCACGCATACGCCTCCCCCTGTCCGCCTTATCACCGTGGAGCCCGAAGAATTGCAGGCGCTCCGCCTGTCATTGTGGCATCCGTGGTCCGCGGCTGCAGCCGCTGAGCTGGAGACATTGGTGAGCGACTTCAATCGCACCAATACCTGGGGAATCCGGGTAGAGACGCATCCAATCGAGGATTTTGATGAGCTCTCCAATCGGCTACAAACCACTGGCGGAGGAGATGAGCGACCAGATATCTTGATTGCGCCGCTGTATCAACTGCTTTACCTGGACCAGGATCGATCCCGGCTGGCTGATCTGGATGGTTATATTCAGGATTCCACCTGGGGATTAACCGCAACAGAGCAGGATGATTTCTTTCCGGTGTTCTGGCAAAGCGGCTTTCAAGGAGCAGCGCGCCTGGCCGTTCCTGCTTTCAGCAGCGGTAGTGTGCTTTACTATAACAAAACCTGGGCTAACGAATTAGGGTTTGCTGACCCGCCAGGCAGCGCGGCTCAATTTGTGGAGCAGGCATGCGCCGCTGCTCGCGCCAACCAGTCGGATGAGGATGGCGAGAATGACGGCACCGGCGGCTGGATCATCAATACCTCTTACCCAGCAGCGATCTCGTGGCTGTACGCCTATAGCGCCAACATTCAGGATGGCGAGGTCGGCTACCGCTTCAACACCACACCTGTTCGGCAGTCGCTGGCCTTCCTGCGTAGCCTCTATGAGCAGGGGTGTGCCTGGCTTCCGGAAGATGAATATGTGGAGGATGAATTTGCCTCCCGGCGCGGCCTGTTTGCTTCTGGAACTGTGCTCGGCATCCCCTTTCAAGAAGACGCTTTTGCCGATGCTCGCAGCCAGGACGAGTGGATGGTGCTGCCTTACCCTGGGCCGTCTGGCCCGGGCGCTGTCACGGTGTACGGTGAATCATTCGCCATCATCGCCGCTACACCACCGCGCCAACTGGCAAGCTGGCTGTTCATTCGCTGGATGCTTCAGCCCGAAAATCAGGCGCGATTGATCCTCAAAACCGGAGCTTTACCGTTGGGCGGCGCAGCGCTGGAAGAAATACAGCTCCACAAGCCACTCAAGCAATGGCAGCAAGCTGTGGATTTGCTTGATCTCGCCTATGCCGAGCCGGCGCTGGCTTCCTGGCGCACCGTCCGCTGGGCGGTCAGTGACATCACCACCCAATTGTTCCGCTGGTATTTCACGCTGGACCAGCTTCCCGCCTCGATACACCTGCTGGACCAGACCGCGGCCGAACTGCACCAGCGCTTTGGCGAAAAACCGCAAATGAACCCATGAAGAAAGTTACCATCTATACCGATGGCGCCTGCCAGGGCAACCCCGGACCCGGCGGATGGGCAGCCCTGCTGCGTTACGGTCAGCATGAAAGAGTGCTGACTGGCTCCGCCGCTGAAACCACTAATAATCGCATGGAGCTCACCGCGGCAGTCGAGGCTTTGCAAGCGCTGAAAGAACCCTGCCAGGTAGAACTGCACACCGATTCGGAATATTTGAGAAATGGCATCACCAAATGGCTGCCAGCCTGGAAACGGCGCGGCTGGAAGCGTAAGGATGGAGAGCTCAAAAATGTCGACCTGTGGCAGGCGCTGGATGTTGCAGCCAGCCGACACCAGATCGATTGGCTCTGGGTGCGTGGCCATGCTGGCAATCAGGAAAATGAGCGGGTAGATTTGCTGGCTCGGCAGGCTATTCCTCAACATCGTCCTGGCGTATAATCAAAATACCTTCGCCTAACCCTTCAAACCGGAGGTTCTCATGACCGTATTTCAATTCATCCAAACCGAGGTGCACGACCGGGTTGGTTTGGTGCGCCTGAACCGCCCAGAAGCGTTGAATGCCCTAAACCATACACTGGTTTCCGAATTGATGAGCGCGCTGGAAAACTTTGATCAGGACGCACAAATTGGCGCCATGGTGGTGTGTGGAAATGAGCGCGCCTTTGCTGCTGGGGCAGATATCAAGGAAATGGCTGAAGCCTCCGCGGTGGAGATGCTCAAGCGAGACAATATCTCCCAATTTGACCGCATCATTAATATCAAGAAACCGGTCATCGCCGCGGTATCGGGTTGGTGCCTGGGAGGCGGGAACGAACTGGCGATGTCGTGCGACATGATCATCGCCTCTGAGACAGCCCGCTTTGGACAGCCAGAGATTAACCTGGGCGTGATCCCCGGTGCAGGCGGCACGCAGCGACTGGCGCGCGCCGTGGGCAAAGCCATTGCCATGGAGATGGTGCTCAATAACCGCACACTGACGGCCCAGGAAGCCTTGCAGTTCGGCCTGGTTAATCGGGTGGTGCCGGTAGAGCGTTATCTCGATGAAGCCTTGAGCCTTGCCGGTGAGATCGCCGGGCGCGCTCCCCTGGCAGTGCGTCTGGGCAAAGCCGCAATCAACCATGCTTACGAATCTTTCCTTTCGGATGGTTTGGCGGATGAACGGCGCGCTTTTTATCTTTTGTTTGCCAGTCGGGATCAAAAAGAGGGCATGGCTGCTTTTGTGGAGAAAAGAAAGCCGAATTGGAAAGGGGTTTGATATTCCGAAATCGATACTGTTGACTTTTACAATTTCGCCAGTACAATGAATAAGCAGATGCGAAGCACAGATTTTTCGCAATTCCGGGGAGCCACAGGAACGGAAAGGAGAATTGCCATGTTTTCTCGCACAGGTCGTCGCATTTTATTTACGGTTTTCAGCCTGATCCTGGCAATGTCAGTCGTCGCCGCCAGCAGCGATATCAAGCTGCGCCGGGTCAAATTCGGCCAGGATGTCGATTACGCCATGGGAAAAGCCGGCATCCGCTTCAGCAGCAGCCAGTACACGGGTACAGTGCAACTCAAGCGCGTGAACGTGACCAATTCTCTGGCCGAAGAAACGCCCTCTTTCATCACCAAGTGGCTCGACTTGAGACTGACGAAGGACAACGATGAACGTGTGACACAGGTGGTGGGAGCGGTGTATGTCTACTTCAAAGTCCGCCGCTCCGAAGCCCGCCAATTCGAAAACGGCGAACTGACGATTTATCTGTTCGATACCTGGAAGCAAACCTGGGAAAAATGCCCAACCTTCGCCGTTCGCGATAAAAACCAGATCACCCGCCTGGCATGCCGTATGCGCGTCTTTGGCCTGTATGGCCTGGGGTACAAGTAATTCGATTATTGCCCAATTCAGCAGCTCATGATTTGCCTGGCAGCCCGTAGATAAGTCGGGCTGTCAGGCCTATTGATTTCGCTTGTTCATCTCAAAGGCAGCTCTACCCAGAAAGTGCTGCCTTTTCCCAACTGGCTGGTAACGCCAATCTTCCCTCCATGAGTTTCAACGATTGAGCGGGCGATAGCCAGGCCCAACCCACTGCCCTGCGGGGGACCATAACGGGGGCGTGTTGCCTCCACGCGGTAAAAGCGCTCGAAGATGTGCGGCAGGTGCTCTCGCGAGATGCCGAATCCATTGTCGCGCACCACCAGCCGCACCGCGCCATTGGCAGGGGCTTTGTGCAAAAGCAAATTTACATTGCCTCCCTGGCGCGTATATTTAATGGCATTATCAACAAGGTTTGAAATCATGCGCCTCAACTGGTCTTCTGAGCCAAGCACAACCGCAGGCGAAGGATCTACCTCACAGCTTAGCTGGATACCCGCTCGCTGAGCCCGGGCGCTGAAGGCCTCATAGACTTCTTGCAGAACAGTGGCCAAGTTTACAGGCTGCCTTTGGTTCTTCTCAAGCCCGGCTTCGATGCGCGAGATATCCAATAAATCATTCACCATATTGCTCAGGCGATCCACTTCACTCTCGATCTCAGCCAAAAACTGCCCAGCGATCAGTTTATCCTCCAGGGCGCCGCTGCGCAGCGCCTCCACCCGCAGCTTGATCGAAGTGAGCGGTGTGCGCAATTCATGGCTGGCATTGGCAACGAAGACTCGCAGCTCGGTAACGTGCGCCTGTAATCGTCCAGCCATTTCATTGAAAGCCTGAGCCAGGCGGTGCAATTCCTGCGGCGCAGCCGGCGCTGCAGCACGCGCATCCAGGTTACCCATCGTCAGGCTTTCAGCGGTATTGGTCAGCATGCGAATTGGACCAGCCAGGCTGCGCGCCAACCAGACCCCCCCGACGCTGACCAGCAGCGCGATCAGCAAAGCAAAGCCAATCAGCAGTCCCAACGAGCCTCGGGTTGCACCGATCGTTTCCTGAAGAGGAATATGCATTCGCAGAACACCCTGCACCAGATCGCCATCTTTGATACAAACGGAAAGAGCCAGCATTTCGCTCCCATCGGCGCCCCAGTGCGAGAATTCCGCTTCCCCGGCTGTCATCGCCTCCCACACATCGGGTGCATTCTCTGGCGTTGCCGCTACCGGCAAGCTGCCTGAACGATCAGCGATGGGCTGTCCATCCGGGAGGTAAACTGTATATCCAATCTCGGGCACACCAATAAAAATAGAGGAGAGTTCGCTTTCCAGTTGTTCTCGATCGATATCACCTAGCAAATAGTCCGACAAAGGCTTTTCCAGCTGGTTTGTTGCGGCGTATGCCAGGTCTTCATAGCGATGCTCGACTTCACGACGCACTGCCTTGAACAGCACCTGGCCCGCATAGAAAGATATCAAGCTGACGCTGATCAGGGAAACCAACAGGTGCGATAGCACCAGGCGCGACTGCAAGCCGCGTGGGATCAGGTAACGCATACCCTAGACTCCTGGATAGGCTTCTTAGGAAAATGAACTGGCAGCCTATCCAATTTCTTCTGGTCCTGCAAAGCGGTATCCGTGGCCGCGAATCGTCTGGATCAACTGGGGCGAGGCAGGATCGTCTTCCACCTTCAATCGGAGCCAACGCACATGGACATCCAGCGTACGCGGATCACCAATCCATTCGCTGCCCCAAACCTGCGCCAGCAGCTCCTCCCGGCTCAGAGCGCGCCCGGCGTTTTTCATCAAGATTGCCAACAGCTCGTATTCGCGCGAAGAAAGCTGCAGTTCTTTATCGTTCCGGAAGGCGCGACGAGAAACAGGGTCGAGCGACATATAACCCAACGTAATCGGCTGCATTTGCACCTTTTGGCGATCCATTTCCACCCTTCGCAAAGTTGAGCGGATGCGCGCCAACAGTTCGCGAAAGGAGAATGGTTTTGCCAGGTAATCATCCGCGCCCACCTCCAGCCCCATCACTCGATCGATCTCCTCCCCTCTGGCAGTCAGCATAATCACTGGGATAGTGCTGCGCTCTCGCAACTTACGGCACACCTCCAGGCCGCTCATCCCCGGCAGCATGACATCCAAAACAATCAAGTCGGGCTGGAATGAATCGACCACCTCCAAGGCCTGGTCTCCATCCGCGACCGACATCACATCGAATCCCTCGCGCTTCAGGCTGTATGTCAATGAGTCCGTAATCAAGACTTCATCATCTACGAGCAGTATTCGCGCCATTGCGACTCTCCACTCTAAGGGCCTCCGGTAGGCTCACCAATCAGGCACGATCACGTCACAGGATACGCAACCAATGCGTAATTATTTTATCTGAAATCACCATTTTTTTATAGGCTATCTCAGCGCCCAGTCTGCTGCCTGCTGATTGCAACCAATGGGCCAGACAGGTAAGTCATTCTTTGCCCCGCCTCAATTTCCGGAAAACAGATAACAGCAGTTTCCACAGCCTGAGCTTTATGCCCGAATTATTAAGAATTGGTTATGATTTGCAGCTTTGTGCACAACTTTTCAAGTTGAATCCTTACATGAACTCAAGATGAGAAGAATTAACCCTGTTCAATCGTTGCCTGGCTTGATTGCCACCTTCTTATTACTAACCGGACTGGGCATGATGCTCTGGTTGCGCGGAGGCGAGGCGTTCAGCCCCGGTTCCTTGACTGCTATTAGCCATTCCGGTTTGCAAGCTGGTGGATTCCGCTCGCACGCCGAATTCGAGCCGGAATGCAGCAAATGCCACCAACCTCTGAAAACCACCCAAGTTGAGTTGTGCCTGGACTGCCATGTGGAAGTCGCCGCTCAATTGGATAAACAAAATGGAACCCATGCACACATCCAGGATGCAAACCGTTGTGCAACGTGTCACTCCGATCACCAAGGGCGCGATTTCGACCCCACACGCCAGGCCTTTAATCATTTCGATCACACACTCACCCATTTCAGCCTGCTGTGGCACCAGGTGAATTACGACGCCAGCCCGATGGATTGCACTGCCTGTCACACCATGGAACCGGTCTTTGCCGTATCGATTGCAGAGTGTTTGGATTGTCACTCTGCCAGGGATGAAGCATTTGTTCAACAACACATCCAGGATTTCGGAGATGATTGCCTGCAATGCCATGATGGCAAAGATCAAATGATTAACTTCGACCATCAAGCAACCGACTTCAAGCTCGAGGGACAACACGCTGCTGCACGGTGTGGATCGTGCCACTCCAATGAAGCGCGCGCCAGGCAGCAAGCCCGCCAGCCAGGCCGGGCCGGGTTCGCTTTATTAACTCGTGAAGAGAGAGATGAGCCCACCACATTACTGGCACAGTTCTGGGATACACCAATAGCTTGCGGAAGCTGCCACACCGAGCCTGAGATGCACCTGGGCATGTTCTCTGAGGATTGCGCCACCTGCCACAACGCGCAAAGCTGGTCCCCTGCCATACTCGACGGGAAGCAATTCGAGCATGCGAAACACACCGGCTTCAGCCTGCAGCAACACCTGTTCGATGCAAACGAGCAACCGATCCGCTGTAACGATTGTCACCAGAGTGATCTAAAGGCGTTTGATGTTCAAACCTGCATCACCTGCCATTCGCTCGATGACGCCAGCGCCAGCTTCATGCAACAGCACACCGCTGAAGTGGGCTTATCCTGTAAGCAATGCCATGACGGCGTAGATCGCATGGAATACTTTGACCATAATAGCGTGTTCCCATTGCAAGGCCGCCATGCGGGTGTTGCTTGCCTGGCTTGTCACACAGATTACAACTTTATCGAAACAACCGCCGCCTGTGTTCAATGCCATGCGGAACCCGCCATTCATGCTGGCTCGTTTGGGCTGCAGTGCCAGTACTGCCACACCGATCAAGCCTGGCAGCCAGCTCAACTGCGCCAGCACCGTTTTCCATTGGATCACGGCGGGCAAGGTGAGATAAAGTGCCAGACCTGCCACACGCAGCGCTACGATGAAATCACCTGTTATGGGTGCCATGAACACCAGCCTGAGCCAATTCAGGCCAGCCACCTGGCCGCGGGTGTGTCTTTGGAAGACTTGCCCCGCTGTGCAGCGTGTCACCCGGACGGTTTGCAAGGAGAGCAAACCAAAATCGGTGCAGGAGAATAACCATGAAACGCTTCTTTCCGTTTGCTGGACTGATTGTGTTCTTGTTTACCGTGATGGGTATCTGTTTGGGGCTGTTCCTGGCCGTTTCCGCCCCATTTCGACCTGGCAACCCCCTCTTTGCCGCGCAACATTTCGCCGAAGAGCAGCGGGCGCGCCTCAACTTCAGTGAGAGCGGCAAAGCCTCGTACTATCTGACGCTGGCAGAACGGCGCTCGGTGGACCTGGTCATGTTGAGCAACACCAACCAGGAGCCAGCAGCCTTGCAGGCGCTCGCCGATGCCATCCAGCATGCCGAACAGGCCATAGCGCAGGCGCCCGAAAGTGACCGTAGCGCATTGTTTGAGCAAATGGCAGTCGTGGCTCGAGAAGGCAGCGTCGCCCTCGCTAGCGCCCACCTGAGCCAGGCCGAGATACCGGACGCCTATCTGGCGTTGGAAGCGCGACTGGCGACCCTGCAACAGTTATTTGCCGAAGATAAAATCACCGCGCGGGATGTCTTCAAAGCGCGCATCCGCATCCTGCTGCCGTACGTTCCCGCAGAAACCAATCGCGGGGTTGTGGCATCCAACCCAGCAGACAGCATCGACCCACACCTGGTAAGCTTTCTGGAGGGAAGCGCTGGCGCTGAGCACGCCTTCTTTCCACTGGTTGGTGAACACGAAGCTTTGAGCTGCGAGAGCTGTCACACCAATGGCACCTTCTCAGGAACACCCAACCAGTGCATCGCCTGCCATAGCCAGGCTGCGCCAGCCAACCATTTCCCCGGCGACTGCGCAAACTGCCATAACAGCTTCTCCTGGTTGGATGTGCGCTTCGAGCACCGCTTTGCGAGCGGCAGGAGCTGCGCCTCCTGCCACTTGAAAGACAAACCTGCCAAGCATTTCAATGGACAGTGCTCTAGCTGCCACGACACAAGCGCCTGGAAACCCGCCAGGTTCAACCACCAGGCAGCAGGCGCGACCGATTGTATCTCCTGCCACACCAAAAACAAGCCTGCCAACCATTTCGCCGGGCAGTGTTCGACCTGCCACACCACCAACGCCTGGAGGCCCGCCTTATTCGATCACACGGGGCTGACTGACTGCATTTCCTGCCATACCAAGAATAAGCCAGCTAACCATTTCAGTGGGCAGTGTTCTGCCTGCCATAACACCAGCGCCTGGAAACCAGCAACCTTCAATCACGAAACTGCCGGCGCGGTTGACTGTCTTGCCTGTCACAGCAAGGTCAGACCCCCAAACCACTACACCGGGCAGTGCTCGACCTGTCATACCACCAACGCCTGGAAACCTGCCACTTTTAACCACCAAGCTGCCGGCGCGACCGATTGTATTTCCTGCCACACCAAGAACAAGCCTGCCAACCATTTCGCCGGGCAATGTTCTACCTGCCACAGCACCAACGCCTGGAAACCCGCTTCCAACTTCAACCACACCGGGCAAACCGACTGCATCTCCTGCCACACCAAGAATAATCCTGCCAACCACTTCACCGGGCAATGCTCGCAGTGCCACACCACCAACGCCTGGAAACCCGCCACTTTTAACCACCAGGCTGCCGGCGCGACCGATTGCATTTCCTGCCACACCAAGAACAAGCCTGCCAACCATTTCGCCGGGCAGTGTTCCGCCTGCCACAGCACCAGCGCCTGGAAACCCGCTTCCAACTTCAACCACACCGGGCAAACCGACTGCATCTCCTGCCACACTCAGAACAAACCCGCCAACCACTTCAGCGGGCAGTGCTCGCAGTGCCACACCACCAACGCCTGGAAACCCGCCACTTTTAACCACCAGGCTGCCGGCGCGACCGATTGCATTTCCTGCCACACCAAGAACAAGCCTGCCAACCACTACAGCGGGCAATGTTCGCAGTGCCACACCACTAGCGCCTGGAAACCCGCCAACTTCAACCACGCTGGGCTCACGGATTGCATTTCGTGCCACACTCAGAACAAACCCGCCAACCACTACAGCGGGCAGTGCTCGCAGTGCCACACCACCAGCAGTTGGGGCGGGGCTACCTTCAACCACACCGGACAGACCGACTGCCTGGCCTGCCACACCAGCGACCGACCTGCTAACCATTACAGCGGGCAGTGCTCGCAGTGCCACACCACCAGCAGTTGGGGCGGAGCAACCTTCAACCACACCGGGCAGACCGATTGTGCATCCTGCCACACCAAAGATCGCCCCTCCAATCACTGGTCTGGCCAGTGCTCCCAATGCCATAACACCAGCAGTTGGTCAGGTGTGCAGGTCAAGAATCACACCTTCCCGGTAAATCACAAAAATGCAGAAGGAGTCTGCGCTCGCTGTCACCCAAGCAAAACGGCTGATTGGACCTGTTACCAATGCCATGACAGGGCTAAGACAGAGCAGAAACACAGCGAGAAGAACATCTTTGACATCGCCACGCGCTGCATCGCCTGCCACCCAACCGGCAAAAATTAGCCCCCACCTCCCCTGAGGTTGATCGTCTTCCATCTTGCGGGCGGAGCTTACAGCATGTAATCTCCGCCCGCAAAAAAATGATCTACACCACACAAAATCATGACCATTGGTAACTTGTGAATTACGGGATGTTACACTAAAATTGGACCATAGAGGTGAGTCAATGAACATACGGGGTTTATTCCGCGCAGAGCAAACCCGCCGCAAAGCGTTGGTGCAGGGTTATGTTGTTCCGGATACCAGTCGCTGTGTGCAGTGCGGCATCTGCTCGTATAACTGCCCGATCAACATCGATGTCCGGCGGCATGCCTGGCTCGGAGAGCCGGTGCGAGACAGCCACTGCCTGACCTGCGGGGAATGTGTGGCGCGCTGTCCGCGTGGCGTATTGCGCTTCGAGAGCACCAACTTGTTTCAGACCCAAAACTGAGGTTCATTCATCATGCGACGCTACGTAATCATCGGAAGCGGCGCAGCAGGGATTGCCGCCAGCGAAGCTATTCGCAACCACGATGCCAGCGGAGAAATTCTGCTGATCACCGACGACCCACACGGATACTACTCTCGCCCAGGATTAGCCTATTACCTGACGGGTGAGATCGATGAGAGAATGCTATTTCCATTCTCGGAGCAAGATTTCCGTCGCCTTAACCTGCGGCGTATCACTGCACAGGTGGCGCGCATCCATCCAGAAGCCCATCGCATCGAAATGCACACCGGCGCTCAATTACCCTATGACCGATTATTGATCGCTACGGGGGCAGCCGCGGTTCGCGCCGATGTGCCCGGCAGTGATTTGGCTGGCGTTGTCAAGCTGGACAGCCTGGAGGATACCCGGCATATCCTGAATTTAATCCGCCGAGCGCGCTCGGCGGTTGTGGTGGGCGGCGGAATCACTGCTCTGGAACTCGTTGAAGGCATGCGAGCGCGCAATCTGCGCACCCATTATTTCTTACGGGGCGACCGCTATTGGAGCAACGTGCTCGATGCTGCTGAATCAAAGATCGTTGAACACCGCCTTCAAGAAGAGGGTGTGCAAATTCACTACAACACAGAGCTGGCAGAAATATTGGGAAAGAACGGGCGCGTCGCTGGCGTGCGCACCAAAGATGGACGCCTGATTGAGTGCCAGATTGTCGCCATTGCCATCGGCGTCCAGCCGCGCAAGCAACTGGCGCAAACCTCGGATTTGAAGGTAGATAAAGGCATTCTGGTTGACCAGTATATGCGCACCAGTCATGAGGATATTTTTGCTGCTGGCGATGTGGCTCAGGTTTATGACCCCCTCTCGGGGAAGTCCGTTGTGGACAGCCTGTGGGGACCAGCGCGCGATCAGGGCTCAGCCGCCGGGCTGAACATGGCCGGCATCACCACCCCCTACTCGAGACTGGCGCCTTTCAATGTTACCCGCCTGGCGCACCTGACCACCACCATTATCGGCACAGTCAATAAAGGCAGGGACGATGACTTGCTTGGCATCGCCCGGGGCGACAGCGAGACCTGGCGTAATCTACCCGATGCCATCGCCGCCCAGGCAAATTTCGATGTCAATTCCCTGCGCTTGCTGCTGGGTAAACAGCATCTGCTTGGCGCCGTGGTCATGGGAGACCAGACTCTTTCCCGGCCCCTGACCCGCATCGTCATCGAACGTGTGGATATCACCCCCATCCGCGAGCAAATCTTGCAGCCTGGTGCCCCTCTGGGGGACCTGGTGGCAGACTTCTGGAGCCAGTTGCACAAATCATGATCCAACGGAGCAGCAACCGCGAGCTTTGGTATTCCCTCTTCGCCGTCCTGATGCTCACCATGGCCTATGTTTTCATGGTGAGCATGTTGAACGGCATCCCAGCCGCCAGTGATTTCTTCGGTCACATGATCGGCATCGTGGGCTTCGTGCTCATGTTGATGACCGAGACGTTGTATTCGCTGCGCAAGCGCAGTCGCAGCGCTCGCTGGGGGCGGATGGCAGACTGGCTGGACTTTCACATTTTTACTGGACTGGTTGGCCCCTACCTGGTATTGCTGCACTCTTCCTGGAAGTTCAACGGCCTGGCGGGTGTCGTCATGCTGTTGACTGTGATCATTGTAGTCAGTGGGTTCGTTGGGCGTTACATTTATACCGCAGTGCCGCGCACCGCCGATGGCGTCGAGGTCGAAGCCAGCCAGGTCGAAGCATTCATTCGACAGGCTGACCAGGAGCTGCAGCGTTGGCTGGAAACCCGCCCGCCAGAAATCCGGCAACAGGTTCAGATGCTGGCTCAGCCAGGGCAATCTTCTGGCAACGCTTTATGGGATTTGCTTTTGCGCCCGCTGGATGAGCTCAACGAACGCATCCGCTGGTGGAGTATACGTTCGCAATTGGATGCGCAGACACGCCAGCAGATTTCTCAGCTCGAGAAGCTACTGCGCCAGCGCCAAAACCTTAATCGCCAGATCCGCACCCTGGCAGTTGCCCGCCGATTGATGTCTTTATGGCACACCGTGCACATCCCGATCGGTATGGCGCTGTTCACCGCCGCTTTTATCCATATTATCGCTGCTATTTATTACGCCACCTTACTGCGCTAATGTAGCTTTGCTGTGGGGCAACTTCGAGATCACAGGATGTAGTCGCCGAGGTCAGTATGAAATCTTCGCGGTTTGGCTGTCTCTCTGCCACAGGTCTCATCACAGCATTGCTGACCCTGTTTGTGATCGGTGGATTCAGCATTGCTCGCGGTGGGGTTCTGTTTAATCCCGGAGAACTGAACGACCAAAAAGGGAGTGAACCGCTGCAAGGGGTCTACTCGCACGCTGAGATCGCCGGGAACTGCGGCGCCTGCCACACTGCGTTTTGGACCGGCGAGCACATGGCCGAACGTTGCCTGGCTTGCCACGACACGCTGAAAACCAACCCGCAAGACTTCCACAAGATCATGCTGGCGCAGAGCGGCGCGATTAACTGCACCCGTTGCCACACCGATCACCGAGGGGCTGAGGCCGCCCTCACAATTCTCGATATGAAAGAATTCCCCCACCTGGAAGCTGGTCAATTTGCGCTCAGTTCACACCAAAGGCATTCAGACGGGGCGACATTCTTATGCGAAGACTGTCACGGCGCTGACCTGCAGATATTCCAGCCCATCACCTGTGTGGAATGCCACATGGAGCTGGACCCGGCATACCTGCAAGCCCACCAGGCAGATTTTGGGGAAGATTGCCTGGCTTGCCATGATGGTGTTGAAACCTATGGCGCTGCTTTCGATCACAATCGGCTGGAATTTAGCTTGCTACAAGGCCACTCAGAGGCTGGCTGCCAGGACTGCCACGCTGGCGCGCTCAGCCTGGCTGACCTGCAAGCTACACCCCAGACCTGCGCAGCATGCCACCTTGAGGATGACGCCCATGCTGGTCAGCTCGGACAAGACTGCGCCCAATGCCATGCCCCCACCACCTGGGAAGAAGCCTCTTTCGACCACTCCCTGGCGGCTTTCCCGCTCAGCGGCAGGCATAGCGAGGTTGCCTGCGAGGACTGTCACAAGGACAAGGTTTTCAAGGGCGCTCCGCAAGATTGCTTCTCCTGCCATGCCGAGCAAGATAAACACAGTGGGCAGTTTGGCCAGGATTGCGCTGCCTGCCATACCACCGAGGGATGGGAAGGCGCCGCTTTTGATCATTCTCTGTCAGCCTTCCCGCTCACGGGCGCTCATCTCAACGTGGGCTGTGAAGATTGCCACCGAGAGGGGATCTACAAGGGCACGGCACAGGAGTGTGTCGCCTGCCACATCGAGGATGACGAACACGATGGGCAGTTTGGCAATGACTGCGCCCAATGTCACACCCCCGACACCTGGAAAGACGCGCAATTCGACCATTCCCTGGCGGCTTTTAAGCTCACCGGCGCTCATGTGAATTTGGCCTGCAAGCAATGTCATGTGAACGAAGTCTTCAAAGGCACGCCCCAGGCCTGCGCCTCCTGCCATTCGGAGCCCGCTTATCACCTGGGATTGTTCACCTCCGACTGCAGCGCTTGCCACAATACCAATGCCTGGCTGCCAGCCGCTTATGACGCCAGGCACCGCTTCCCCCTCAACCACGGCGACGGGGGTAATACCTGCCAGACCTGCCACCCGAGCAGCTTACGCAGCTACACCTGCTACGGCTGTCACGAACACAACCCGGCCAAGATCGAAAGCGAACACCGCGAAGAGGGCATTGATAACTTCAAAGACTGTGTGCGCTGCCATCCCACTGGTCGCGAAGAAGAGGGAGGCGACGATTAGCCATCCCACAAATCAGACAAACCTGGTATTATATTGGAGTTACGATTTTTAACCAAATCTTCATATTTGGGCGTAACTTTTTGAGGTGCTTTACGACTTAAGTACTAGAAGCAACAATCCACCTTTAGTCAGGTAAAGCCACCTGTGAACGATCAGCTATCGGAAGCATTTGAAATTTGTTTGTCAGCCATGCAGGGCGGAGCCAGCCGGGAGGAGTGCCTGGAGATGTTTCCGCACCTCTCATCAGAGCTCGAGCCATTATTGACAACCGCTGCGCTGGCAGGGCAAATGCGCCCCGCTCGCGTACCAGCGCGTGCCGCGCACCGAAGCCGGGCTCTCTTCCTGAAGAAAGCGCGCGATTTAGAACAGCGCCCGATCTTTCCTTTCGCCAGTTGGGGTTTACCTCGCCTGGCGATGGCTGCATTTAGCCTGCTGCTGGTGATCTTTCTGAGCCTGAACGGGTTGGTCGTCGCTTCCGCCAAAACGCTGCCCGGCGACGCGCTTTATGCCGTGAAGCGGGCAGCCGAAACAGTGCGCTTGCAGCTCGTCTCGAATACTGAGATCAAGCACCGCATGGAGAATGACTACAATTTGCGCCGCGCTACAGAAGTGAAACAGCTTCTGGTGCTGCAACGCATCGAGCACGTCTCCTTTGAAGGTAGGGTAGATCAAATCCAGGATCATCGCTGGATCGTCGAAGGCATCTTGATCAAAACTAATGAGAAGACTCACCAAATCGGCCATATCCAGCCAGGCGATTTTATCGAGGTGGAAGGACTCACCAACCCCTCCGGCTGGATCGATGCTGATGAGTTGCACCAGCGCTACTTTAACCTGGTGGGCGTGATCCAGTCCATGAACCGCACCACCTGGGTGGTAGGTGATGTAAACCTGGTGATCCAGAAAGACACCCAGCTCGATCCCGGATTGCAAATCGGCGACCAGGCGCTGGTACTGGTCTATTCCAGCGATGATGGAAAATTCTACGCACGCGCCATCCTCAGCCACAAGCCCGTTCCAATCCAACCATTCCAGATACAATTCACCGGCCTCATCGAAGGCATTGATGGGCAGGCCATTATCATCAATGGAAAACGGGTTGAAATTGATGGACGGACTGTGTTGGAAGGCGCGCTGATGCCAGGCGCACAAGCTGAAGTGGTTTTGCTTGTGGCGCAAGATGGCACACTTACAGCTCTGTCTGTTCGTGCTCTGGACCAGCCCCTCGAGCCTGCGCCGGTCACAAATCCTGACCCAAGCGGCAAACCGAACGAGATCGGCGATGACGGCCAAGCCGAAAAAGAGACCGGAGAAGTTCTGGATGATGACCAGGATAACCGCCAGGACGATGGCGGCTCCGGCGACGATATTGACGATGACGATAAGGATGACAGTGGCGAAGACGAAAACGATGGTGATGAGGATGACGACGATCACGAAGACGATGATGACGAAGACGATGATCACGATGATGATGATCACGACGATGATGATCACGACGACGATAAAAAGGACGAAGACGACGAGGAAAAAGACGATTAGCGTTCTCTAACTCTCGCCTCGCGAATAAAAAGGGCGAGAAAAGGCTGCCGGGTGGCCTTTTCTCGCCCTTAATCGTTCTGCCGGATATTTTTGACACTTGTCGATTATCAACTTTTCCTGTATGCTCAGGGGCAATGCATGCAAATTGTTGCCATACGATTAGAAAAAGATCACAACTTCAGAACAAGGAGCGCACATGAAGCAAGCAAATTTCAAGATCGCCGGAAGCCTGTTGATTGCCCTGCTGGTGATCGTTGGAGTGATCATACTCGCCGCAGCCGGCAGCCGTTTCGTTTACCTGTTTGCCAAAGTGGATCAGAATGAGGTCGGTGTACAGTTTCGCAGCGGCAAGATCTATGAAATCGTTGGGCCTGGCGTGTACAGCGATTTCGGTTTGTTCGTTGAGCTGAAGCGCGTCTCCAGCCAGGCAGTTCCCTTCAGCGTGCGCGATGAAGAAATCATCACGTCTGATAAACAGCGTATCGGCCTGGTGGTGAGTGGAGATATCTTCCGGCCAAATCTGGCGCAAAAGGATATTATCCTCACTAACTGGGCGCAGTACAGCGGAATCTACTTGAGCGACGACCTGGTGCGAAATCGAGTCAGCGACCTGACCCGCCAGGCGATGAAAGTGTGCGTTGGCGAGCGCCCCTTTGACGATTCGATCATCGGCACCGCGCGGGACGACCTGCGCACTTGCGTGGACGAAGAGCTCAGCCGCCTGGCCTCCAATTTTGGCCTGCAGATCGAAAACGTCGTCGTACCTGAAGTGGTTTTGTCTGCCGAAGTACAGGCTGCTCTGGACTCCATTGTAGCAAGCCGTCTGGCGACCGAAAAAGCCGCACAAGACAAGCTGAAAGCCGAAGCTGAGGCGCGCGCTGAGCAGGCCCGCCAGGAAGGCGACATCCGCGTTGCGCAGAGTCGCTTCCAGGAGGAAGCCCGCCAGCAAACTACCCTGGCGCAATTGCAGCAAGCCAAGTTGGTCGCCCAAAAAGCGGTTATCGAGGCTGAGAAGGCCAATGAATTATTGGCAGCCGAGCAGGACCTGGCGATCAACCGCGCCCTGGCCCTGGCTGCCGCCGAGAGGGCCAAGGTGGACCTGGCGCAGCAAATCGCCCTGGCTGAGCTGTATGCCAGCAACCCGGAATATCTGCAACTTCAAATCGTACTGGCGAACGCCAGCGCGCTCTCAGCGACAGATAAGATTATCTTTACATTGGAAGGGATGACGCCCACGTTGGTACTGCCAGGCCCCGGCATCGTCCCCACGGTTGAGACCGGAGCGAACACGGTGCCAGCTACTCCCAACCCCGAATAAATGAGGGGCGGCGTGCTCAGGCTGCGGGTGAACCCGCAGCCTGAGCACGATCAGGTCATTCGCTCTCGTCTGCTTCTTCTGATGCGGGCACCGTCGCAGGGGGAATGGACAGTCCAAGATCGATTTGTTCTTCCATGCGAATCTGGCCGCGCAGGAATGCGCCTTCTTCCGTCGCAAAGGCTGCCGTTACCACATCGCCCCACACCCTGCCGGTGGCGCGGATCTCCACTTTCTCGGCGGTGATATTGCCGCGCACTGCGCCAGCGACGATGACGACATTGGCTTTCAATTGCTCGCAGGTGACCCGACCCGTCTCCCCCACCACCAGCAAGCCACGCAAAGCAATCTCACCCTCGAAAGCGCCTTCGATGCGCACACCTCCGCTGCCCGTCAGGCTGCCTTTCCAGGAAATGCCCGCGCCCAGCACCGAAGTCACCCGCTCGAGCGGAGCGGGTTGCTGGAATGAGGGCGTCAAACTGTCTGCTCTCCTGCGAAACATCTTTCACTCCTCGCCAGGGTCAAGCCGGCAAGATTTTCGACCGCAACGGCATGCTATTCTACCGGCTCTGGGATCCCCATAATGTTATAACCAGAGTCGACAAAAAGCACCTCTCCAGTCGTCCTGGAGGCCAGGTCCGAACACAAGAACAGCGCAGCGTTGCCGACATCTTCGATGGTGACATTCTCATGCAGCGGCGCCAGCTCAGCAAACCTGCGGTACATGGTCTTGAAACTGGAAACCCCAGCAGCCGCCAGAGTGCGAATGGGTCCTGCAGAAATGGCGTTGACACGCACCCCTTGTTTACCGAAATCATTCGCCAGGTAGCGCACCGAAGCTTCCAGGGCGGCCTTTGCCACACCCATCACATTGTAATTGGGGGCTACTTTCTCAGAACCATAATAAGTCAGGGTCAACATCGCCCCACCAGGGCGGATGAGCGGCTGGAAAGCGCGCGCCAGGGCCGTAAATGAATAAACGCTGATATCCATCGCCAGGTGAAAGCCGGCCCGGCTGGTATTGTAATACGGCCCGCTCAATTCGTCGCGATTGGCAAAAGCGATTGCATGTACCAGGATATCAATACTGCCAAAGGCTGCTGCAGCCTTCTCAGCCACCTGCTGAATTTGCTCATCACTGGCAACATCGCAGGGCTCAACGAAGTTACAGTTGATTTTCTCAGCCAGCGTGCGCGCTCGGCGTTCCAGGGCTTCACCGGCATAACTGATGCCGATGCGCGCGCCGTGCTGGTGGAATGCCTGGATGATTCCCCATGCAATGGAGCGATCATTCGCCAGCCCAAATACCAAAGCTGTCTTCCCTTCCAGAATGCCCATCGTTTCCTCCAGTTCCATACGGTGTGCTGCTGCCAACTCCCTCGTTCAAGCCTCGCTTAGCCTGTGCAGGCAGCAGTTTACTGTTCTAGCGCCACGAATCGCCACGGGATGCTCTTCCAGGGTTCTGGCACATTATTTAAACCCACACGCGGGCCTATCGTCACGCGCCCATCTGGAATTGGTTTACCCCACTCGAGAAACAACTCAGCCTGCGGCAGGCATAAATCCAAGCCGTTGCAACTGCCGTCAATCGCCAATGCTTGGCAGACTTTGGCAGGCCCATTGGTCCAAAGGCGCTCCGGTTTCCCCTTGCGCCTGGCGGCGATGGTCTCTATGCCTTCCAGAGGCATAATAGCCCGCAGCAGCACCGCAGCCGGGAAGCCATCTTCCTCGGTCACAAAATTGAGCATCCAATGCATTCCATACGTAAAATAAACATACGCATGCCCGGGTTGGCCATACATGACACGGGTGCGCGCAGTCAACCCTGCGCGCGCGTGACAACCCAGATCCTCTTCGCCGCGGTAAGCCTCGGTTTCGACGATGACGCCCGATAAGCGTTGCCCATGCCAAATGCGCACCAGGCGCATGCCCAGCAACTGGCGCGCTACTTCCACGGTATGGCGGGCAAAAAACCAGCGCGGCAAGCGTTGTTCGTCTGGCATTTCCTGGGGGTTGGATCAAGGACTTTTCAAGGGTCGGGTGGGCACTTCTCGCCGGAAGCGGGCATCCCTCTCCAACGTCAGGCGCAAGCCTTCTGCCAGTGAATAGCGCGGCTGGTAGCCCAGCTTTTCACGCGCCAGGGACAAATCGGCGCACATGCGCGAGACACCCGGATCGGTGCGCGGGTTGTAGATCACCTCAGCCTTGCTGTTGGCCACTTCGAGCACCAACCGCACCAGCTCGCGCACGTTGGTTTCGACTCCGCTGCCCACATTGATCACCGCATGGTTGATTCCAGGGGCCGTGGCAGCCGCCAGCATGGCACGCACCACATCATCGACGAACACGTAATCCCGGGTCTGATTCCCCTCGCCATGCACCACCAGGGTGCCGCCGCGCACCGCCTGGCGCAGAAAATTGGCTATCACCGGCGGGTGCGAAGCTGGCAGGTGCTGACCGGGTCCATACGCATTGAACACGCGCAAACTGAGGGTTTCGATTCCCCAGAGGTCGCCGATGGTGCGCACATAATATTCCGCCGCCAGCTTGGACACAGCATAGGGTGAGCGAGGGTTCGGAGAGGCAGTTTCTTTGAGCGGCTGCGCGCCCTGGTCGCCATACACCGCCCCAGACGAGATGAATACCACGCGCCGCACCCCCACATCCCGCATGGCTTCCATCAGGCTGACCGTTCCGCCCACGTTCACCGCGTTGTACTCGCGCGGATACAAGATCGACTCGGGCACCGAGACGCGCGCAGCCAGGTGGTAAACGCAATCCACATCCTGGAGCAGCGTCCACAGCTTGGGACGGTCGTTGACATCGCCGCGGGTGAAGAGCACATCTGGCGAAAGCGCCTGTGGGTCGCCGGTGGATAGATCATCCAGCCCACGCACCTGGTGACCCTCGCGCGCCAGGCGGTTCGCCAGCGCCGCTCCCAGAAATCCCGCTGCTCCAGTAATCAGAAAATTCATCGTGGCAGGGATTATAGCATGACAGCCTGGATTAGAACTCCCTAATAGCAGAATTGACACACCCCTGGGCTGCGAGTATCATCACTGCCATGCAAGCCATAAGACGTTTTATGGAACGGGCGCTGGTGCTGTTGCTGGGCGCGGCCATCCTCAGCAGCAGCGCGCTGCCCGCCGATGAGCAGACCGCCCGCGTGCGCGCCTACACCCGCCAGATCGAGTTCGATTTTGTTGGCTGGACTCTGAATGCCCTGGAAATCAAGCTCGAGCAAGCCAGCCTACGCACACACCTTTACCTCTCGCCAGAGCAGTCCAGCCAGAAAGTGCTGGATTACCTGGATCTGGTGGGCCGCATTCAAGATGCTGAAAACCGGCTTACGATCATTTACAGCGATCCGGCAATCACCGATCCAGACACCCTCTCTTTAAGCCTGCGTGCTGAGCTACAGGAGATGTACGCACGGCGGGATTCGCTTGGCCCACTTGCCGAGACGATCCTGCAGATGCAGCTCGGGCAAACCTTAGCCTCTTTGGGCCTGACCCTGGGCGGGCAACCTGTGCCTCCCATTTTGTATCACAGCACCCCGTTGCCTATGGCATTGATCGTCTCGCCACGTGATATCATCCGGCAGGAGGAAAATATCTCACTGCTACCCGAATTGTCCATTGATCAGCAATTCGAGCTGGAGGCCCAGGTTGATCGAGCGCTAAATGTATCTTCATTGGTAGTGGGCATTGGCGGCGTGGGCACCTACCCCACCATGGTGATGCAAACTAACGATATCAACTGGCTGGCAGAGGTGGTTGCCCACGAGTGGATCCACAACTACCTGACCCTGCGCCCGCTGGGCATCAACTACATGAGCAGCCCCGAATTGCGCACCATGAACGAGACCACGGCCGCGATTGCCGGCAAGGAAATTGGCCGCGCTCTGGTGGCAGCATTTTACCCGGAACTGCTCCCTCCGCCGCCTGCCGAGCCCCAACCCGAGGCTTCGCCAAACGGTCAACCGCCGGTGTTCGACTTTCGCGCCGAGATGCGCATCACCCGCCTGGAGGTCGACCGCCTGCTGGCGGAAGGAAAAATCGAGGAGGCCGAGCGCTATATGGAAACACGGCGCGAGTTTTTCTGGGAAAACGGCTACCGCATTCGCAAGCTCAACCAGGCCTACTTTGCCTTCCATGGCGCTTATGCCGACCAGCCCGGGGGCGCAGCGGGCGAGGACCCGGTGGGTGCGGCGGTGCGCGCTCTGCGCACAAATGCGCCTTCCCTGGCTGCCTTTGTCAACCAGATCTCCTGGATGTTCTCCTACTCACAGCTACAAAAAGCCCTTGCCAGGCAGGCTCTTGGGACGATCACTGGTAAAATGGAGCCCACACCCTGCAGTATGGAGAGAGTATGTTGAAACGCCTTTTGCTATTCATACCCTGGCTGGCGCTGGCCGCCTGCAGCAGCTCGCCAACACAGCTACCCCTCGCGCAGCCCACCACGCCCGCCCCGGCTGCAACCGAGACCAGCGCACCAGTAGCCAGTGCAGGGCGGACGGTTGGGTGTACTGTGGAAAGCCCTCGCCCCACTCCCGGCCCCACCGAGCAGTCTGTGTTTCCCTTCCCAGGCGCCTCCGATTGGGTGAAAGGGCCAGAGACTGCAGCCATCACGATTTTAGAATACAGCGACTTCCAGTGACCGGGCTGTGGCGCACTTGCTCCCGTGATGGCGCAAATCCTGAAACAGTATCCTGAAGATGTCCGCCTGGTCTACCGTCACTTCCCCCTGGCCAGCATCCACGATAAGGCGCTGTTAGCCACGCAGGCCTCCGAGGCCGCCGGCAAGCAGGGCAAATTCTGGGAACTGCACGACCTGCTCTTCGAACGCCAGGCTGAATGGAAAGACGATGCCCTCGAAGACTTTGAAAGCTGGCTGGTCGCGCGCGCTGAAGAGCTGGGGTTGGACACCAACCGTTTCCAGAGCGACATGAACAGCGAAGCGCTGGTCGCCCTGGCGCAGCAATCCTGGGAACGCGGGCAGGAGATCGGCATGCCGGGCACACCCTTCCTGCTGATCGACTACCAGATCTGGCCCAACAACCTGCCCATGACCGTCGGCAACATCGCTGCAGTGATCGAGCTCAAGCTGCTGGAGCGGCGCCAGTTCACCGCCTGCCCGCCGATGACCATCGACGCATCCAAAGAGTATATCGCCACGCTCAAAACCGAAAAAGGCGATATTCGCATCGCGTTGTTCCCTGATAAAGCCCCCATCACCGTCAACAGCTTCGTTTTCCTGGCTCGCAACGGCTGGTATGATCACATCACTTTCCACCGGGTGTTGCCCGGGATCGTGGCGCAAACCGGCGACCCCAGCGGAACCGGCTTCGGCGGGCCCGGATATGCCTTCATCAATGAAAATGCCGAGATGAAATTCGATCGAGAGGGATTGGTCGCCATGGCAAATTCCGGTCCAGATACCAACGGCAGCCAGTTCTTCTTCACTTATGGAGCTGCACCTCAGTGGGATGGCGGTTATACCATCTTTGGCGAAGTCATTTCCGGTATGGAGGTGATCCGTAAATTAGCGGCGCGCGATCCCTCCCGCACCCTGGACTTGCCGCCCGGAGACAAGATCCTGAGCGTCTCCATCGAGGAACGGTAGAAGCGGTGAAACCCTTCCATTGGTACAGCGCCGTGCAGTTTGGGCTTTCCGCTCTGGCAGTCATCATCATCGAAGGACTGGCGCTCTTGTTGGTGTTGGCCGGCTTGGGTAACATCTTGCGCGGCGCTGAAGCCCGCGCAGCCATTCCATTGTTCATGCTGGCGGCCAGCCTGGGAGTGGCGGGCTTGCTGGCGCTGCCTTCCGCCGGTTACGCCCTGGCGCGCCTGCTGGGATATCCAGCCTGGCGCTGGTCAGCAATTTTGACCCGCCCTCGTTGGGCGCTGGTGATCCTGGCTCTGCCGTTGATCATTTTGGGTGGCTATTGGATCTCTCGGCAGGAGGCACCGCTGCTGCTGGTGCTGCCTTTGCTGCAGCCTCTCGCAGTCAGTATACCGCTGGTGTGGATCTGCGCGGTCAGCCTGCGCGGCCTGCCCTTGGGGTCGCCACAGCGCGCCTGGGGCGTGATTGCCAGCGGCGCGGTGTTGGGACCTCTATTGATCTTTTTTTTGGAGGTTATCGCTTTTATCCTCGCAGTGGGGATCTGGTCGTTCGCTGCTGCTTCCCAGCCGCAAATGACCCAGGATATCCTCTCCCTGAGCCAGCGCCTGAACGCCGCACCGCTGGACGCACAAGCCATGCAGGAGATTTTGCTACCTTACCTCAGCCAGCCGACAGTGATTTTTTCGATCACGGTATTTGTCGCTGTGGTGATCCCCCTGCTCGAGGAGCTGGTCAAGCCCATCGGCCTGTGGCTGTTAGCTGGGCGCTCCATGAGCCCTGCCCTGGGGTTTACTGCCGGTGCGCTCAGCGGCGCCGGCTTCGCTCTGGTGGAGAGCCTGGGATTTACCAGCTCAGCAGAAGACTGGGCTGTTCTGGTATTTCTGCGCATCGGCACCGGTTTTGTGCACATTGCCGCCTCGGCCCTCGTGGGATGGGGGTTGGGAGCGGCCTGGAGCGAGGGGCGATACCTGCACCTGGGCCTGGCTTATCTGAGTGCAGTGGCTTTGCACGGACTGTGGAATGGCCTCAGCATACTCTCTGCAGTGGGATCATTCTTAAGTCACTCATCATCCCTGATACCCGGCATCCCGTGGCTGGAGGCGAACCACCTGGCTTTTGCCGGCATGGCGCTGCTCTCAAGCGTCGGTTTTGGCGTGCTGCTGTGGGGTAATCACCGGCTACGCAACGCTGCGCCTGACAGAGCCGTAATCACTCAGCCCGAAACGCTGTAGTATAATGCCGCAATGCCTGCAGGCCTGCACTTCCTGCCAGCAGGTAAATTCAGGAGGCTGCACGCACAAGCCACAGCGCCTTTCCGCTACCGGTGCAAGCCTCGAAGAGGAATGTCTGCATGCTTGATTTGGTTGGCAACTTCATAGACCTGTTTCTACACCTGGATGAGCATTTAAACACCGTCATCCAAACCTATGGCACTTGGACCTATCTGCTGTTGTTCGTGATCATTTTCATGGAGACCGGCTTGGTGGTCACGCCCTTCCTGCCCGGCGATTCGCTCCTGTTTGCCGCTGGCACCTTCGCCGGGTTGGGTTCATTGAATCCGGCGCTACTTTTTGTGCTGCTCAGCGCAGCAGCCATCATCGGCGACACAGTCAATTACTGGATCGGGCATTACATCGGGCCGCGCGCCTTCAGCGGCGAGGTGCGTTTCCTAAAAAAGGAGTATCTGGATCGCACCCATGAATTCTACGAGCGCCACGGCGGTAAGACGATCATCCTGGCGCGTTTCGTGCCGATCGTGCGCACCTTTGCCCCCTTCGTCGCTGGCATCGGCGCCATGTCTTACGGCCGCTTTATCGCCTATAACTTTTTTGGCGGCGTCCTGTGGGTGGCGCTGTTCACCTTTGGCGGCTATTTCTTCGGCAATCTGAAATTCGTACAGGATAATTTCAGCCTGGTAGTGCTGGCAATCATCTTCATCTCTGTGCTGCCCGCAGTGTATGAATTCCTGCGCGAACGCGCTCGCCTGTCACGGCAGGCTGAAGCTTAATACCGAGACGCTCTCGAAAGCTCGGGGTTTCAGCCCCGAGCTTTTATTTTTAGCGACAAATGTAACCCATTTCAGTCACAATCATCACTTGCCCAATGGCGTTGATTCTTGTAAGGTATAGGGAAATACAAGCTCTTATTTTCTTAGATCCCAAGAAAGGTGCGCGGATGGCAGAGCACAAGTCCCCGCTCGATTGGTTGGTGAAGCCTTCCACTCGCAAATTCCGGGCAGAAGGCAAACGCACTGACGGTTACTCTTTTTTCGACTGGCTGCACGGCTACGTGTATGGGCGCTGGCCTTACCTGTACATTGCGATTGGCGTCGGTGAGCACCCGCTGGCGAAGCTCATTGCCAGGCTGTACAGCTTCTACCGCAAGCTGCACCCATCCTCATCTGACCCAAGCCCCAAACGCCGCCCACCTTACCAGCTTGATCCTGCCGTGCCCACCCAGACGACCGCCGACGGCTACCACGGCAAGGTGGTTACGCTGGAAGCCGCCACCCAACTGGTGACGATCAATGAGCCCATCCGCCTGCCCGACCTGGAACAGGTCATCCCCTACGTGCGCGCCCGCGATATCGTGCTGCAAAACCCAGACCACATTGTTGCCCTGGAATGCCCGTGTCGCTCGGCGCGCCAGAATCCCTGCCTGCCGATGGATGTGTGCCTGGTGGTCGGCGAGCCCTTCGCCAGCTTCGTCGCCGAGCACCACCCCGAGAAAATTCGCTGGATCAGTTCCGCAGAAGCGGTGGACATCCTCAAAGCTGAGGAAGAGCGCGGCCATGTGCACCACGCTTTCTTCAAAGATGCCATGTTGGGGCGTTTCTATGCCATCTGCAACTGTTGTTCCTGCTGCTGCGGCGCGATGCACGCCCACCAGACCGGTACGCCCATGCTGGCCTCTTCGGGCTATGTCTCCCAGGTAGATGAGAGCCTGTGCATCGGCTGCGAAACTTGCGCCAGTGTCTGCCAGTTTGGCGCCATCCGCGTGGCGAATTACATTTCACAGGTCGATGAGCAATTGTGCATGGGCTGCGGGGCATGCGTTTCGCACTGCGAGCAAGAGGCCCTCAGCCTGCGGCGCGCCCCTGAGAAGGGCGAGCCGCTGGAGATCATCCGCCTGCTGGAGCAAGCCGCGCGGTAGGCTCCGGTCAGGGACAGTTCACACCTTGCCCACCGGAGACGATTGATCGAATCGCCAGCTTTTTTCTGGAACGACCACTTTGGGTATGCCACTTTGTGATAATATTTTGCAAACCTCAACTTAATTCTCTTGCGAGAAAGATGACGATGATCCACTATTACCGCCACACCTGAATGCAGCGCTCGAGCGCAGTGTTGCGCTCGATGGGGTTGCTGTGCGCATCCTGGCGTGGCAGAGTTCGGATCGCGTCCTGAGCGTTCGACCAGCCTTCTGAACCGCCGTTGGTATGCGCCAACGGCGGTCTTTTTAATTTGGCAATTGCGCCTGCACCAGGCGTATAAACCATCTTACAGGAGGCTGATATGCTCGTACCCGATTCCGAAACCGTTCTTCTCATTACCCGCAATGGCATGGGGGATGCCGAGCCAGACCTGCAGCAAAAGCTGATCACAACTTATTTGAGACTGCTGGATGAAAACAACATCCTTCCAGCGGTGATCTGCTTTTATGCCAATGGCGTGCGCCTGGTGGTCGAAGGCTCGCCAGTAATCGACACGCTGAAGTCGTTGGAGGCCAAGGGTGTGCGCCTGGTGCTATGCAGCACCTGCTTGGGCTACTATCATCTGACCGACCAGGTGCAGGTGGGCATTGTGGGCGGCATGACCGATATTCTCGAAGCCCAGCGCCGCGCCGGCAAAGTGATCTCGCTCTAGAAGCCGCCTATGAAAACCTATGCCCTGCGCCTGCGGCCTGGAGAAGACCCCAAAGCCGCCCTGGATAACTTTGCCCAGGCACTGCAACTTTCAGCGGCCTGCGTGCTGACCTGTGTGGGCAGCCTGCGCAAGGCTGTGCTGCGCTTTGCCAACCAGGAACAGGCTGTCATATTGGCAGGACACTTCGAGATCGTCTCGCTGACCGGTGTGTTTTCGATCCACGGCGGCCATTACCATATTGCCATTTCGGATGGCGAAGGCCGCACCTATGGCGCTCACCTGATGAATGGCAGCGAAGTGTACACCACGGCCGAGATCGTCCTGGCCAGCCTGGAAGGCTATCAATTCTTACGTTCTTTCGATCCTCAGACCGGGTACCCGGAGTTGGACATCCAAACCAATCCATAGACTAGAAAGGAATACTCGCATGTCGCTCAATGAACAACTCAAGAAAGATTTTTCTACCCTCACCCTGGCCTTGATGGCCGTTGCCATCGTGCTCAATATCGTTCTGGGCCAGCTCGTTTCCCTGCTCAAGCTGCCAATCTTCCTGGATTCAATCGGCACCGTGCTGGTGGCTTTGCTGGCCGGCCCCTGGGCTGGCGGGCTGACTGGCTTGCTGACCAACCTGATCTGGGGCCTGATCAGCGATCCGGTGGCCGTCGCCTTTGCCCCAGTGGCGATGATCATCGGTATCGTAGCCGGATTATGCGCCAAATATGGCCTGTTCAAGAAGTGGTGGCAGGCTATCCTCAGCGGCGCCATCATCACCGTAGCGCTTTCATTTGTCGCTATCCCGATTCGCGTCTATATGTTCGGCGGCGTGACCGGCAGCGGCGCAGATTTTGTGGTCGCTTACCTGCTGGCCACTGGCAAAGACCTGTTCAGCGCCGTGCTGATCACCGTGATCTCCAACAACCTGATCGACAAAGTGGTCACTGCTTTGCTGGCCTGGGGCATCGTCAAGGGTCTGCATCAGCGCTTCACTGCGCGTTTCCCACGCGCCAGCGCTGTGACGGAGTAAAGCACCCCTTGTTCATGCCATATAGCCTTTACCTGCCCGGCAATAGCTGGCTGCATCGCCTGCACCCACTGACCAAACTTGCCTTCAGCCTGGCGGCAGCGGTGATCATTTTTGCGGGGCCGGGCGAGTGGCTGTCTGCTGCCCTTCCAGGTCTGCTTGCCATGCTGCTATTGTGGCGGGCAGGCCTGGCCTGGCATGTAGCGAGCGTCTCTTTCCGCCTGTTGGCGCTGCTGTCTTGCGTGCTTTTCCTGGTTCACGGCTTTTTCAATCCCCATAACCAGACCATCTTGCTGGCGCTTGGCCCATTTGCCATCGGGGTAGAAGGGCTGGCGTTTGCCGCTTTGGTCGTGTTGCGCCTGGCAGCTACCCTGTTCGCCAGCCTGTTGCTGGTAGTCGCTACTCACCCCGCTCACCTGGTGCAGGCGCTGGCCGAGGCCAGACTGCCTTATGGGCTGGCCTACCTGCTGGGAAGCCCGCTCTTGCTGCTGCCGCAAATCGCCAGGCGCGTGCAAGCGATCCGAGATGCACAGCAAGCGCGAGGCCTGGAAACCCAGGGCAGCCTGCTGCAGCGGGCGCGGGCGCTCTTCCCTCTGGCAGCGCCGTTGATTTTCAGCGCTCTGGTGGATGTAGAAGAACGTTCCCTGGCGTTAGAAGTGCGCGGCTTCAGCGCCCACCACCCCAAGACCAGCCTAAAAGAGCTGGCAGACACTCCCCCTCAGCGCCTGGCGCGGTGGGTTATGCTCCTGCTGGCGGGCCTGCTGTTCATCGCCGGCGTGTGGTCGAGGACTTATGGCGGTCGTTGAAGTCCAAGGGTTGAGCTACACCTATCCTGGCGCGGATTCACCTGCTCTGAAGGATATCTCTTTCCAGGTTGAAGCAGGGCAGTTGCTCGCTGTGATTGGTGCCAATGGCGCGGGAAAATCCAGCCTTTGCCTGGCATTAGCTGGCCTGATCCCAACGCTTTTCCATGGGCAGATGCAAGGCGCAGTCACTGTCTGCGGCCTGGATACCCGCCAGCACCACCCAGGCCAGTTTGCCGGGCGGGTAGGGCTAGTGCTGCAAAACCCGGCCAACCAGCTTTCTGGCATGCGCTACACCGTATACGAAGAAGTGGCGTTTGGCCTGGAAAATCTGGGAACGCCGCGCCAGGAGATGCCCGCTCGCATCGAGAACGCCTTGCAGCAGGTGGGCCTGGCAGGCCTGGGCGAGCGCTCTCCGTACACGCTCTCCGGGGGGCAACAGCAGCGCCTGGCGCTGGCTTCCATCCTGGCGATGCAGCCAAACGTGCTGGTGCTGGATGAACCAACTGCCATGCTCGATCCGCAAGGCAGCCAGGCCCTCTTTACAATTATCTACAAATTAGCCCGCGCTGGAACAACCGTGATCATCGCCGAACATCACCTGGAATGGATTGCCAGTTTCGCAGACCGGGTGATCGCTCTGGCGGAGGGCAGCCTGTTCCTGGATGGCGCGCCGGGAGAAGTGCTTTCTTCTCCCAGGCTGCTACAAGCCGGGATTGGCTGGCTGCGCTATACCAGAGCCGCCCATCTGGGTCAAGACCGAGGCGTGTGGCCAGTCAACCGGGCTTTGCCAGTGACTTTGAACCAGGCAGTGAAGGGCTTTCAGACTGCGCAACTATACCTGCCGGGCCAGGAACAGGATCATGCTGATCCAGATTGACCATATCCACTTTACCTACCCGGCTGGGGTAAAAGCTCTGGATGATGTCTCGCTGCTGATCCAGCCTGGCGAAAAAGTGGCGCTGGTTGGTGAGAATGGGTCGGGCAAGAGCACGTTAGCGCGCCATCTCAATGGTTTGCTGCGTCCTCAATCTGGCAGCGTTTGGATTGGAGGCTGGCAGACCACGCGACACAGCCCTGCAAAGCTGGCGCGGCGGGTGGCCTACGTCTTCCAAAACCCGGATGAGCAGCTATTCCAACAGCGGGTGTGGGACGAGGTTGCTTTTGGCCCACAAAACCTCGGCTTCTCACCCGAGCAGGTGCGAAAGATGGTTGAACAGGCTCTTGAGCTGATGGGACTGAGCGCAAGTTCTCAGCTCAACCCGCGCGACCTGGGATATTCAGGGCGCAAGCGCGTGGCGTTGGCCTCTGCGATCGCCATGCAAACCCCGACGCTGATCTTTGACGAACCGACAGCGGGCCTGGATGCGAGTGAGCAAGAACAGCTTGGCAAGGTGATTGCTTCTCTACACCAACAAGGAAAAACCATCCTGATAATTTCACACGATATGGATTTCCTTGCCGAGAACCTGGATCGTTTTGTGCTTTTACAGCGTGGGCGGATCGTTCTGGACGCGCCTGCGCAGGATTTCTTTTCACAGAAAAGGGTGCTGGAGGCCTGTGGGGTGATCAGCCCACAAATCACGCGGTTGAGCCAGGCTCTCAAACAACCCAGCCTGGCTCTGTCTGTTGAGCAATTCTTAGATGGTTGGGAATAAGGCGCAATCGATTTTTCACCCCATTACTCGCCGGCGGCGCGGCTGCTACAGGCCTGCTTTCGCCAGCTTCCAAAGCGCCTCTTTCAATTGCCAGATCTCTTCCAGTGTGTTGTAGTGCACTGCCCCCACCCGTACCATGCCGCCGGATTCTTCCAGGCCCAGCCGTTCGGTCACGTTGATGGCGTAGTAATTGCCATCCCATACATAGATGTTTTGCCGGGCCAACTCTTCGGCTACCCGGCGAGGATGCCAGCCTTTGAGCGTAAAGACAAAAGTGGGCACGCGCTCTTCTAGCCGGCGCGCGTCATACAGGCCGTAGGGGTGCAGGCCAGGGATTTCTGCCAAAGCGCCCAAAACCGCTCGGCTGATCTCGAACTCATAGGCGCGGATGGCCGACATCGCCTGCTTCAGGTGCAGCCTCGGCCCGCTGAAATGATCGCCGTACTTTTCGAGATAATCCTGCCCAAAGGTCCGTCCGACCCACGCCAGGTATTCAATGGCGCCTAACACGCCGGCGATGCCTTCGTGATTCTGAGTGCCGGTTTCGAAGCGGTCAGGCAGATCGTTGCTTGCCGGGCGCACTTTGTACGCATACAGTTCCTCTAAAACATCATAGCGACCGTAGAGAATGCCGGCATGGGTGCCGAAAAACTTGTAAGCAGATGAAACCAGGAAGTCGCAGCCCAAATCCTGCACATCTATCGGACCATGCGCCGCATATTGCACCGCATCGATATACACTTGCGCGCCGGCGGCGTGCGCCATCTGCACCAACTTCTTCACCGGGTTGATCGTGCCCAGGGCATTGGAAGCATAGCCCACCGCCACCAGGCGGGGGCGTGTTTCCAGGGCAGCCGCGAAATTATCCAGGTTCAAGGTGCCGTCTTCGACGTCGAAATCTACCCAACGCACGTTCACACCGCGGTCCTGTGCGGCCAGCACCCAGGGGGTGACGTTGGCATCGTGATCCAGGCGGGTGACCACGATCGTGTCGCCGGAATTCCAGTTACGCGAGATCGAGCGGCTGATGTGCAACGTCAGCGTGGTCATGTTATTGCCAAAGACGATTTCTTCCGGACGAGCGGCATTGTAGAAGTCGGCCATCGCCGCATGCGCCTCGCCCAAAATATCATCGGATTTTTGGCTGGTAGCGAACGCACCGCCGTGGTTAGCGTTACACTCCGTCAGATAAGCTGTGACGCGATCGAGCGAGTGTCGAGCGATTTGGGTGCCGCCAGGGTTATCCAAGAAAACCACCCCTGAGTGCTTCTGCAGGGCGGGAAATTGCTGGCGTATCAAGGATGAATCAAGCATCATGCACTTCTCCAGGGGCAATCCAACCGGCACGGGTAATGGGGCAGCGTGGGATGAGAATTTAACTGCTCAGATCAGGCCACGCCTGGGAACGGCCGACGCCTATATCTCACCATACAATTGACGGTGCACAGCGCTCAAGGCGCGCACCTGCTCCGCCGCGTGGTAGGACGAGCGCACCAACGGGCCACTTTCGACCCATTGAAACCCGATCTCCAGACCAAAGCGCTTGATCTCGGCGAATTCTTCGGGTGTGTAATAGCGAGCGATGGGCAGGTGCTTCTTGCTGGGCTGCAGGTACTGTCCCACGGTCAGGATATCGACGCCCCATGAACGCTGGTCACGCATCACTTCTTTGACCTCATCCAGCGTCTCCCCCAACCCGACCATGATGCCGGACTTGGTCAGCACCTCTGGGTCGAGCTTTTTTGCGTTGCTCAGCGTGGCCGCCGCCCACTCGTAGCGATCCTGCGGCTGCACGAGCTTGAAAAGGCGCGGCACGGTCTCCACGTTGTGGTTGAGGATCTCCGGGCGGGCGTCCATGACGATCTTGAGCGCCTCCAGGCTGCCCTTGAAATCGGGGATCAGCACTTCGATCGAGCAGCCAGGGTGCACCTGGCGGATGCGGCGAATGACCATAGCAAAGATTGGCGCGCCGCCGTCTTTGCGGTCGTCGCGGTTGACGCTGGTGATCACGGCGTGCTGCAGGTTCATCGCCTTCACCGCCTGGGCAACGCGTTCCGGCTCGACCCAGTCCAGCGGCGAGGGTTGGCCGCGCTTGATATCGCAGAAGCCGCACGAGCGCGTGCAGACATCGCCCATCATCAGGAAAGTGGCTGTACCAGAACCCCAGCACTCGCCCATGTTGGGGCACATGGCTTCTTCGCACACGGTGTGCAGTGATTTCGAGCGCATCAACCCTTGCAACCACTGGTAGGTTTCACCGGAAGGGGCGCGCACTTTGATCCACTCAGGGCGCCGCTGCGGCGCAGTGGTGATGTCTTCGGGCTTGATGCGGTCGCGGGTGGGTGTAAACGGCATGAGAACTCCTTTAAGATACCTGCTTATTGCGGTATTTTACCCTGATTTTCCACAAGATGGATGAGCAGCGCGTGAGACAACGCCGGTGCTCGAACAGCCCTGATCCTCTAAAGAATGATAAGCTCCTCGCACTTCGGGGGTCACGCAAAATGACTTGATAGGAGATTGTCACGACCAGCACAGTACGTTGGTATCGCAATGACAGCTAAGATCGAAGTAGAAAAACGCAAAGCGCCCGCCGGTAACCGGCGGGCGCCAGGGTTGCTCTCGCTATTCGCTGCTTATCCTGCCGGTTTGAGCACCAATCCGTACACCGCCTCCCCATACTGCTTGCGCACCGGCCCCCATTCGGGCTTCATCACCATACCGGTTTCCAGGTGAGCTGATTCGTCCACGTGGATCTGACCCATAGCGCGCACGCCGTTTTCGAACTCCACAACACCGATGGTCAGGTAACGCTGGTCGAACCCCCAGGGCAGGTTGTAGATGCGTGTGTAAGTGAGCAGCTTTGCCATCCCTTCTGGCTTGATCTTCTCGAACTCCCGGCTCTTGCAAGCCAGGCAGCGGTCATGGAAGGGGTAGTGAATCTTGCCACACTTCTTGCAGCGGTATGCGACGATCTCGATTTCTTTCTTCATTTCTCTACCCTCCGCAGCACGAAGGCCAGCACGTTGTTGCCAAACCCGCCGAAGTTGACCGTCAGGCCGTTCTGGGCGTTCTTCACCTGGCGATTCTTGGGCAGCTCGTGACGCAACTGCCAGACAATATCCACCACCTGGGCCACGCCGGTAGCGCCCACGGGATGGCCGCGCGCCTTTAAACCACCCGAAACATTGATCGGGATCTGCCCACCCAGGCGCGTTTTTCCAGCCAGGGCAGCCTTGGCGCCCTCGCCCTTCTTGAAGAAGCCCACGTGCTCGCTCTCGGCAATCTCCAGGATAGTGAAGGCGTCATGCAGCTCAGCCACATGAATGTCAGATGGCTTCAACCTGGCGCGCTCGAAAGCCTGTTGCGCTGCCAGCGTGACCGCTTTCAGGTCAGTGGGGTCCTCGCGCTCCTGCAGCGTTTGGGTATCGGTGGCCTGGCCAAAACCGGCAATGATCACCGGCGGTTTGGCAGGCGACTTGAGCATCTCCAAGGGGCAGAGCACGATCGCCGCTGCGCCGTCGCTCACCGGGCAAGCGTCGTACAGGTGCAGCGGATCGGCTGCCACCGGATTATTGACGATGGCAGCCGGGTCATCGAAGATGCCCTCCTTGGTAATCGCCATCTCCACATGGGCATAGGGGTTCAGGCCGCCCATCTCCTGGTTTTTGATCGCCACACTGACCAGCGCTTCACGCGTCACACCGTACTTTTCCATATACAGGCGGGTAAACATGCCTGCCATGCCAGGCAGGGTGATGCCGTAGGGATACTCAACTTGAGGGTGGGTGAGCGTGGCCACGAAATCGGTGGCGCGCCAGCCGGTCACCTCGCGCATTTTCTCGCCGCCTACCACCAGCACGGTGTCGTAATAGCCAGAAGCCACCGCTAACAATCCGGCCTTAACCGCCGAGCCGCCTGAGGCGGGACCATTTTCCACCGTCTCAGCCGCGGCGGGCAGCAGGCTCAGGCGGTCCACCAGGGAGCTGGCAATGGCTGTCTGGTGCTGGATCACACCGCCACCCATGTTGCCCACATAGACCGCATCCACCGATTTGTCGCCCAGCCCAGCGTCGTCCAGGGCTTTCAGGCTGGCGTACGCCAGCATATCCATCAGCGTGTCTTCGTCGCGCCGGCCGAAGGGGATCATGCCGACGCCGATCACTGCTACGTCTCTCATCGTCTCATCTCCCTTTTAGCCCGGCGATGCGCTCGCGGATGGTCTCATCGTCGGCAAACAGGATGGCACGCGTGGCCTGTTCCCAAAGGTCTTCCGGCACCGGGCGCTCTCCCACCACCAGGCGCGGCTTGGCTTTGAAATACGTCTCGCGCGTCAGCCGCCATGAATCGCCGCCGCCCAGCTCATGTGGAATATTGGTTTCTTCCAGCGGGTATTCGATCATCCAGCGCCGGAAGCCGATCGGGCTTTCGGCGACGATCAGCACCTCCTCCTGGTTGAGGTACTCCATGTGGTATTCCATCTTGGCAGCAAACAGGTGTGAGCCAATGCGCAGGCCGCGGTCGATCGCCAGCGTGTGATAGCTCATGCCCACCTTCTCGTTCTCCATGCGCCCGTTGACGACGCCCACGAGGTAGCCGTCCACCTGCCCAATCAGGCAGTACTCGCTCTTGACACGATAGCGGTACCAGGCCAGCAGCTCCCCATACAAGCGGGCGCTGACGATATCGTAGTAATCCCGCTCGATGAACAGGCAGGGGTGCACCGACTTGAGAATCTCAGGCACATCCTCACGCGCCGCCTGGCGCACTACCATCTTTTTGCCGTTCGCCAGGGTGATCACCTTGGGCGGGTAAGGCGCCATCGGGTATTGCTTAGGTCGCAATACTTGTTCCAGTTCCATATCCATTGGCATAGCTGGTTTCCTCCAAACTATAGAGTTATCGGCGCGCCCCGGGCAGAGATGCGGCGGCGCTGCAGCCGCACCCTCCCCTGCGCACCTGTCAGGCCAGGTTTGCTTTGCTCAAAGCGTTGAGGCGCTCCACATGAGCCGGATCATAGGCATCCCCGAAACGCGTCTTGGGCAGGGCCGCCTTCTTTTCCATCAGCGCCTCGTATTCATCGTCATCGACGATTGCCACGCAACGCCCGATGCTGGACTCGCCATCCACGAAGCGCCACGGGAAGAAGCCGATTGGCACCCGGCGGTTGAGCAACAGGTCGAGATCGCCGCCGATGCACTCGGCGTGCACAATGCCGTAGGGGAACATCTCCAGGTGCATGAGCTGGTACTTGGTGTCGTCGAAGAACTCGGCCAGCGGCATGCCATACTTCTTGCGAAACACCTTCTCCGCCTGGCGCGCCTGGCGCGGCATCCAATCGCGGATGATGGTGTTCATAGGGTGATCGGCGCTGCCGCAATCCACGCCGATCCAGCGCAGCTTCTTGGCTTTGGCCCACTCGGCAAACTCCCGGTCTGGGCCAGGGTGCATCACCATGTAGCGAATCTCGTTGGCGGTGGGCATATCCCAGCCAAAGTGGTGGTAACCGGTGTGGATGATGAGAATGTCGCCCTCGCGCACTTCGACGCGCTCCTCGACCATTTCACTGGTGTACACATCGTAATCGCCGCACACATCGCTCAGGTCGACCACGGCGGCGTCGTGCACCAGGTAGTCCATATCCAGCGAGGCCATATCCTTGCCGGGCGTGTGGAAATGAATCTCGCCGTCCAGGTGCGTGCCCAGGTGATTGGAATGGGTAACAAGCTGTCCGTTAGCGCCGTTCGGCGCCAGGCGTTTGAAATACTTCACCTGCAGCGGCTCGTAGGTGGGCCAGGCGGGTGTGCCAATGCCCAGAGGGATGGTCAGATCGATGAATTTCATGTTAGTCTCCTTTGTAAACCATATTTACCGCAAAGGCGCAAAGTTTTTTCATTTCTTCCCTGCTGATTCGGGCAGATTGTTGACCATGCGTTTGATGCCGTGTTTGATAAGGTTGTTGTTCCAGTTGAGCAGAAAGCCCAGGCCCTAACGCTCTATGCACCTTCACCGCCACATCAACAACATATCTAGCAATTTCCTCGATATCCATTAAACTTTGCGTCCTTCGTGCCTTTGCGGTTAGCTTATTGATTCTTCAATACTTCAAATGCATCTTCGAAGCACCGCGCCGGGGCGCGCAGGATGCCCGCGCCGACCATGCCGATGCCCGGCTGCTTATGGGCGATGCCGGTGTTGATCTGCGGCAGGATGCCGGTTTCCATCACCTTGCGCACATCGATGCCGCAGGGCGTGCCGCGGAAGTTGAGCGCCGGTATGGTGAATTGCTCGTGCTCATCGTGGGTGATCTCGTACATCTCCAGCGTGGTCTTCAGCGCCAGTTGCGGCGTGCCGCCGACGAACTTGGTGATCGCCGGAGCGGCAGCCATTGCCATGCCGCCGTAGCCGGAGGTTTCGGTCACCGTGCTGTCGCCGATGTCGGGATTGGCGTCAGCCTCGGTAAACTGTGGGAAGTACAGGCCCTGCACTTTGCCGGCGGGGGCGGTGAACCAGCGCTCTGGCATGCTGGATAAACGGATGCCGAAATCGGTACCGTTGCGCGCCATGACGGTGACGATGGTACTGCCAGGGATGCCCTCTGCTGGCTCCAGCATGGCTTTGCCAGCCGGCATGCTCAGGTTCAGGAAGAAATGATCGTTGCGGTCAATGAACTCGATCACCTGCGCCAGGACTTCGTTATCTCGGCTGGTGCGCGCCAGCGCTGGACCGATCGCCCGCAGGAAGAGCGAGGTTGCGGCGCGGTTGCGGTTGTGACATTCATCCCCCATGTGCAGCGCCTGGGCGATCATGCTGCGCAGGTCGATGCCATCTGGCAAGCTTTGCAAAGCCCGGTCGAGCGCCGGGTAGAGCGTGGTTTCCATCCACTTCAGGCGGGCGTAGACTTCGGGTCCCATACCGCCATAACGCAACACTTTGCCCAGCCCCTCGTTCTGTGTGCAGAAGGCGCGGTTGCCAAAGGCCTTGTTTTCGATGATGAACACCGGCATGGAGGGCGAAACGACACCCGCCATGGGTCCAACGGCGTGATGGTGGTGGCAGGGCGAATACTCGATGGCGGACGAGGCAGCCAGTTTGGCGGCATCTGCTTCGTCCTTCGCCAGGCCTTCGTAGATCAGAGCGCCCATCACCGCGCCGCGCGTTGGTCCGCACATGCGCTCCCAACTCACTGGCGGGCCGGCGTGCAGAATCATGCGCTCGTGCATACCTGGAATGACATCCCTGGCAATACCCATGCTCACCAACACAGGTCGCCCTTGCTTGATGCGCCGGCAAGTTTCGTCGTTTGCCGCTTCGATGTCCACGCCGCTGCGAGTAACACGTAAGCGCGGTACGCTCTCCGCCGGCGGGCGCCAATCCACGTCGATCACGGGGGTGCCCTGGGCTTCCACAGACTGCGCCATGCTGCTCAGGCCGACATTGATCACGCTCAACGGTTTACCGAACAGGTTGTTGATCGTTGTTTCGCTCATCGGATACTCCTGCCCTACACCGGCGCGACCAGCCGCGCCGCCAGCCGCGCCGCAGCAGCATTGCTGGCGCACAGCACCATACCAGCCTCCTGCAAAGCCTGCGCCTGGCGGCTCAATCGCTGTGGATCGTCCTCGGTGCCTGTGATCGAACCTACCATCAGCAATTTTCTCCCCTGGGCGTGCGCCAATGCCTGCGCCTTGCGGATCGCTGGCCCCAGCTCGGAGGCAGGGTCTGGGTGGGCGCCGTAACCCAACACCACATCCAGCATGATGACAGCGGTTTGTGGATCGTTCGCCTCTTGCAGCAACCGCCGGATGCGCAGATCGTTGTCGATCATCGGATGCAACCGCCCAACGGTAAACTCTTCTTCCCCCAGGTCGACGGCGCTGTGTCCCTGAGAACGGTTCGAGTCGGGCAACTGCTGCTGGGCGCTGAGCGGCGCATTGGAGAAGACTGGCTCGGGCAGCAGGTCTTTCCACAGCACCTGGGCCTCATAGCACAACGTGCCGCCAGAGAACAGACCGCGCAGATAGCGCTGCTGCGGCTGCAAACCGGCCCTCAAACCAGCCAGCGCCTCACCCGACAGGGCAGTCTCTGCAGTCGCCAGCATCGCCTCCCCGCGCTGGGCCAGGCCGGCTGCCTTCATGGCGGCCTCCTCGAGCGTTCTGGCAGGGTGAATATGGGCGGGCATTGTCGGCCGGTCTTCGAAGTTCTCTCCCAACAGGCACAGCACAGTGGGCTTCTTGCTTTGAGCGGCTTGTTCCAGCACCCCATAAGCCACTGCCGGCGCTGGCGGCTTGCTCACCAGCACGATCACTTGCGTCTCCGGATCGCTTTGCAACGCTTGCAATCCAGCCAGCATCATAGCGCCGCCCACTTCCTCTTTTAGGTCACGCCCGCCTGTACCAATGCCCTGGGTGACACCCACGCCCGCTTTCGCCAGCAGCGTGGAGACCTCCTGCAAACCCGTACCTGCCGCGGACACAATGCCCACCGGACCAGCAGGTATCACATTGGCAAAGCCCAACGCCACGCCGTTCAAGATGGCAGTACCGGCGCCGGGTCCCATCAGCAGCAAACCGCGTTGGCGAGCGTACTTTTTCAGGGCGATCTCATCCTCGAGCGAGACGTTGTCGCTGAAGAGCAGCACATGCAGCCCGTGGCGCAGCGCCTCCCAGGCTTCCTCGGCGGCGTATCGCCCGGCAACCGAGATGACGGCCACGTTGGCGGCAGGATTCTGCTTCACGGCAGCGCGCAGCGTTTTGGGCCGAAACTGCCCAGCCTCCTCCTGCACCTGCTTCTTTTGCAGCAACTTCTGGGCCTCGCCAAGGGCCTGGTCGAGCGCCGGTGCCTCAGCGCTGACCGCGATCACCAGGTCGTTGGCAGAAGCAGCCTCAGCTTCTGTGGTTAGCAGCCCGGCTTCCCTGAGCAGGCCTTTATTGGCTTCGGTGCCCATCACCACCGCTACATCCTTCACGCCTGGCAAGCGGCTCAATTCCTGGGCAACTACCATCAGCGAGACCGAGTCATGGTACTCGCTGGGCTTGATCAATGTTTTAATCGCCAAAATCGCCTCCTTACTCCTCGACCAAGCCGGCCTCCAGCATCGCCAGGTACACCTTCTCGGAAGTGTAAGGCGGCGCGCCGACGCGAATGCCGATCGCATCATAGATGGCGTTGGCAATGGCTGGGATGGTGGGCACCATGGCGTGCTCGCCGATGCCGCGCGCTCCCCACGGGCCGTCATCCTGCGCCACTTCAACAATGATCGTCTCGATATCAGGGGGCACATCGGTGCTGGTGGCAATGCGATAATCAACGAAGCTGGGGTTTTGCAATACGCCCTCTTTGAGCTGCAAGCTCTCGAACAGGGCTGTGCTCAGTCCCTGCACAAAGCCGCCTTCCATCTGCGCCCGCACCATTTCGGGGTTGATGGCTTTGCCAACATCAAAAGCCGCCACGCCGCGCAGCACACGCACCCGGCCGGTATCCATATCCACTTCGACCTCCACCGCTTGGGCTCCGGTGGTGTAATGCACCACGGCGCGCGGGCCCTGCCCTGTTTCCGCATCCAGACCGGTGACATAGGTGGGCATAAAACTGCCCCGCCCCAGAACCGGGCCTCCTACCCAGCCCTGGTCATTCGGCAGCGGGATACCATAGATGACAATATTTTTCAGCGAAATGGCCTCCTCAGATTTATAGGAGATAACCTTGCCATCGATGATGTCCAGGTCTTCGATGTTTTCGTTCCAGGCTTTGGCCACCATCTCCAGGATCTGGCGGCGCGCGTCGCGGGCGGCGGCGGTGATGGCGTTACCCATGCTCCAGGTCAGGCGGCTGGCAACCGTCTGCCATTCGTATGGGCTGTAGTTGGTATCCAACGGTGTTGCCACCCGCACCCAATCGATCGGCACACCCAGGGCCGCGGCGGCCATTTGGGCGGCGATGGTGAACGAGCCCTGCCCGATCTCTTGCCCACCCACGCTCACCGTCACTGTGCCGTCTTCGTTGAGCGCTACCTTGGCGCTCGAACCGGCATTGGGTGGCATAGCCGGCGCCTTCCACATCAGGGCAATGCCTTTGCCGCGCCGTTTATTGGGCGCACTGGGCGGCTCCTTGCGACCCCAGCCAATGGCCTCGGCAGCCCTGGTCAGGCATTCTGATAGCCCGGTGGCGTGCATGGTCATGCCGGTGACCAACGTGTCGCCGGTCTTAATGCAGTTGATCTTGCGGAACTGCACCGGATCCATGTGCACAGCTAAAGCCAGCTCATCGATGCACTGCTCCAAACCGGCGTGCATTTCCGGCATACCGAAGCCGCGCATCGGGCCACCTACCGGGTGATTGGTGTAAACGCAGTAGCTGTCGGTTTTCACGTTGGGCACATTGTACGGTCCGCTGCTGCTGTAACCAGCGGCGCGGGTGATATTGACACCATACTCGGTGTACGCCCCGCCATCCCAGTAGAAGCGGTTTTCCATCGCCAGCAAACGCCCCTGGGCGTCGCAGCCCATCTTGAAATACGCCACCAGGCCCTGGCGCACGAAAGCGGTGTAGAACTCTTCTTCGCGCGTCAGGCGCAACTTGACCGGGCGTCCCTTGACTTTCATGGCGATGGCGACCGCCAGCGCCTCCATGCTCACCCCCGCCTTGCAGCCAAAACCGCCGCCGACGTACGGCGCGATCACCTGCACATCGGATTGCGAAAGACCCAGCGACTTGGCGATCAGGTTGCGCTGGGCAAACGGAGACTGCGAGCTGCCCCACAGCCTGACTTTGCCATTTTCATCTACCCGGGCGGTGGCAACGTGGGGTTCGATGGGCACGTGTTGCACGTGTGGGATGCGATATTTGCGCTCGACGATGGCCGCGCACTGCGCCCAAGCAGCATCGACATCGCCCTTGCGGATACGAAAATGGTTGGAGATGTTGGTGCCAGGCTCAGGAAAGATAAAGTTTGCCACCTCGTATTGACCCAGGTCGGGGTGCAGCAAGGGCGCTTCGGGGCTGGCGCCATACTCGGGGTCGAACACGCCAGGCAGCGGCTCATATTCCACTTCGATCAGCTCCACCGCCTGCTCAGCGATCTCCTCGCTGACCGCGGCCACGCCGGCAACGGGGTCGCCGACATAGCGCACCCGGTCGCGGCAAAAGATGAAGCGATCTTGCAAATACAGGCCAATATGCCCGGCGTAATCCTCTCCAGTCACCACGGCTTTAACACCCGGCAGGGCGCGCGCCTTGCTGGTGTCGATGCGCTTGATCAGGGCATGGGGTAAGTGGCTGCGTTTGATGCGCGCATACAATAAGCCAGCGCCAAACTGCAGGTCGTCGGCAAACATCGCCGAGCCGACCACCTTTTCGCGGGCGTCGACGCGCCGCACGCTGTCGCCGATCGGGTGAGGGGCGGATGTCGCTTCAATTTGACTTGTCATGGTTCCCTCCACATATTGGATCAAGAGAGCCTGCCGGCGGTCTCACAAGCGCGCCGCCAGGCTCTCTTGTCGGGCGGCTGCATCCTGGATAGCATCCACGATGCGCAGATAACCCGTACAGCGGCACAGGTTGCCCACCAGCGCTTCGCTGATTTCGTCCGGGGTTGGGTGTGGATTGCGATTGATCAGGGCGCGCGCCGAGATGAGCACGCCAGGTGTGCAGAAGCCGCACTGTACACCGCCGTGATCGATGATGGCTTGCTGGACAGGATCGAGCACGCCATCTTGCGCCAGGCCTTCCACGGTGACGATCTCAGCGCCCTGGCATTCAACTGCCAGGATCATGCAGGAGTTGACCGGTTCGCCATTCAACAGCACCGTGCACGCCCCGCACTCGCCGGCATTGCAGCCATTCTTCGTGCCGGTAAAGGCCAGCTTATCGCGCAGCATCTGCAGCAGGGTCATTTGGGAAGGAACATCCACTTGCTCGTATTCACCGTTAATCTTCAGGGTAATGCGATGATTCGCCATTTTCCACCTCAGTTGTTGTGGCGGCGGCTTGCCAGCCGCCATGACTTTAATTCCCTAATTTCTTCCAGGTCATTTGCAAAGCTTTTTCGGTCAGGGTTCGCACCATGGCTTTGCGGTAGCGAGCGCTGCCGCGCACATCATCGATCGGGCTGCAGGCGGCCTGCGCCAGGCGGGCAGCCTGTCGGAAGGCTTCAGCGTTGATCGGGTGAGAGGCCAGGTGCTCTTCGAGCGCCGGCACCAGCAGCGGCGTCGGCGCCACGGAAGCCAGCGCCGCCTGGAAACGATAGCCGGAAGCCCGCCCTGCATCAGCGTAACCATAGACCGTTACCCCAACGATGGACAGGTCGCTCCAGGTGTTGCGCCCCAGTTTAATATACACGCCGGCTGCCCCGGCTGGAGCAGGAGGAAACTCGATTGAGGTGACGATGTCGCCGGGCTGCAGCACGGTCTTACCAGGGCCGCGGAAAAAGGTTGCCAGCGGCTCCTGCCGGTAACCGCCCACGCCGTGCACATTCAACACCCCCCCCAGCACCAGGCAAGCGCCGATGGTATCGCCAGCCGGCGAAGCATTGCAGATATTTCCAACAATAGTGGCGCGGGTGCGAAGCTGGTATGAAGCCACCGAGCGGCAGGCTTCCGCCAGCAACGCATAGTGCGCCTGCACCATTGGGGAGGCCATCACCCGGTTCATATTGACGCCCGCGCCCAGCTTCAAGCCACGCTGCGGGTCGTAGGACAACTCGTCAGTGCTATCCAGATGTTTGACATCCACCAGGTACTTATCGTGATAAAAACCGTCCCGCATGCGCACGAAGATATCGGTGCCGCCCAGCAGGGGACGCGCCTCGCCGGCATGCTCGGCCAGGAAACGGCTCGCCTCCATCAACGTAGCAGGACGGACATAATCAAACTCAGGGAGTTCTGGGTGGGCATTTATGCTCATCTTCCATACCTCGATTTCCAGAGATGTTGGAACGTTGAATGTTGACCATTCAACGTTCCAACAATCATCGGTGAACGATTACAGGTTGATGTTCTCGCGATCTTCCACGCCGAACATCTTAGGCGGCAGGAACAGGAAGATCAAGTTGACCAGGATACCCAGCAAGGCCGAGAAAACGATGGCGGGGATGCCGCTCGGGAACAACACCGGGATGGGGAAGGGGAACAAGCCGTCCTTCAATCCCAGGTTGCCGCCAATGCCAGCGATCAGGATAATAGCGCCCACTGCGAGCTGGCGCGGCTCGAACAGGTTGACCTTCTCCGATTGGATCAGCGCAATACCTTGCATGCCGATCACACCAAACAGGTAGATCGAGAGCCCGCCCGTCACTGCCACCGGCAGGGTATTGACCACGGCGGCCAGCTTGCCCACAAAGCCGAGCAGGATTGCAATCACACCGGCGGTCATCAACACCGGCACGGAGTAGCAGCGCGTGATCGCCATCAGGCTGTTGTTCTCGCCATAGTTGGTGCCTGCGCAACCGCCCAGGAAGCCAACCACCAGGTCATCGCTGCCATCCGCCACCAGGTTCAGGCCAATCAGGCGCTTGATCTCCAACGGGGCGCGGCCCAGGTCTTTGGCGAGCTGGTCGATGTACAGGCTCATCTGGTACAGGTGGGCGGTGCTCTCCGGAATGGTGGCGATGGCGATCAAGGCGATGCCAGTGACCGCCGCCCAGGCGTTCGGGTCGCCAAAGGCTGGGAGGGTGAATTGGGGCATCTGGAGCCACTTGGCGTCAGCAATGATCTGGTAGTTCATCATGCTGGGGAAGAAAATCGCCGACACAATGTAACCAAATATGGCGCCGAGCAAGATCGGCAGCATGCCAATCAAGCCCTTCCCTTGCAGATAGACAGAAAATGCGATGGTGACAACTAATGTGATAAATGCCACGGTCCAGTTGGCGCTGGCCATGTTCAATGCGGCGCCTGCCAGGGCGATACCGATCACGATGGCCACGCTGCCCGTGATGACTGGCGGTAGAATCCTGTCCAACGCCTCTTTGCCAATGCGCATGATCAACAAGCCAACCAGGATTTCGACGATGGCCGTCCCCATGATGCCGACCTGCACGATCCTCACCCCCTCCGGGCAATAGAAGGTAGCCGGGTCGCTGAAGCAGTCATTGGCATACAGCGACATGGTGGTCACAACCACCGTGATGTAGCTGAAGCTGGAACCGTAGTAGAGCGGGATGCGCCGCCCGGAGACGAGCAGCGCTACAATGGTGCCGATGCCGCTGGCGGTCAATGTGACGCCAACATCGAACTTGGTCAGGATGGCCACCAGCACCGTCGCGGGGAACATAGTCAGCACTTGCTGGAAGCCCAGGCTGATCATTGCGCCCCAGGGAGGTGCATCCTGGGGCAGGTAGCCCAAAATTTTGGTTTGCGTAGATGCGCTCATCGGGATCACATTCTCCTCAGATTGGGTGAACACAGGATGAAACTCAAGTGCCAATGGGAGTGGGTTGACTATTTCGCGATAGCGGCACCTCCTCTCCCCCACTGCCGATTCGTGGATGGTACACGGATTCTTCTGTTGTCAGAGGCAGGGGAAATTGACTGGCAAGCTCTGTCAGGGAAGGGAGGCGATGAGATGAACGTGGATGATGTCGAATCCTGGCAGATCATCACTCAACGGCCTTCGGGATAAGAAAGAGATCGAACCGAATGATCTCTTACCTGTTTGAATAAACACTATTCGATTGATAAAGATGCCCGTATAATTAAGCTCGCCAAGTGTTGCAAATGATCAGGCTGTTTTCAACCTCGAAGACAACTGACGCATAGTATTAGTGTAGCATGACTTTTCGCACAGGGCAAACACAAGCAGGATGAGCATAGATACCGGCCTGGCTGTTGTCATCATCGCCGTATTGATCTTTTATCTGCGATTGATCACCCTGCAGCGCGAACGCGCTAAACGCCTGGCCCAGGCGCCTTTATCAGCCAACCAGCAAACCAAAAAACAAAAGTCGTCTGCGCATCTCCAGCAACGCTATTCTATCCTGAGCACCCGGCGCTCCGACCTGGCGATCGCCGCTTTGGGGATTGTCGCCATCCTGGCGGGTATCCTGTTGTATATGAGCGTGTTGCCGCTCTCACCCATCCAACCCTATTGGTGGCTGCCGACTGCCGCTGGCATCGTCGCCTTCAGTTGGGCATTCAAACTATGAATGCTGCACGCACCGCAATCTGCCCGGTTTGCGGCGAGAGCGAGGCCGTTGAGAAGGTCAGCGTCTTGTACCTGACCGGGCTGGGGATGCGCAATCGCTCTGATTCGCGGCTGGATGGCGAGACAGGGTCGCTGCTGGTGAACAATCACCCCGGTTTTCGGGCTGCTCTCCCGACGCTGAGCCGCAAGCTGGCGCCGCCGTCCTCGCCCAGGCAGTTTTTCATGCGGCCAGTGCACCCAGATACAGCGGTGCTGGCTTTCAGCCTGATTACACCATTTTTTCTGTACGGCATCTGGAGCACGCAATTGCACACACTGCCGGCGGCGATCACCCTGCTGGCAATTTTCTACCTCGTGTATTTGCTACGTCGCAAAACGCTGGTGGCGCGCTTCCAGGCAGAGCTGGCCAGGCAAAAAGCCGAAACCGAGCGCATTCAGCACGGCATCGAACGCTGGATGAATCTGTATTACTGCGCCCGGGATGATGGCGTCTTCGAGCCAGGAACCAGCGAACTGGTGCCGGTGGATCTGCTGAGAAGCCACCTGCTAAAGGAAAGATGATCGCCCGCACGGTTGGCGCTGCCGCCCGGCGGCTGCTGAAAGAGGCCCAAACCGCTGTGCTGGTGGGACACACCTCGCGCGGCGCATTCCTGGCGCTGGATTCGGGAGAGCCGGTGTTTCTCTCGCTGGAGGGCTATCGCGGCCCGCTGACAGTGAATGTGGCCGGCCCGGCGCAACCGCTGAGAGGGCTTCCTGTGCAGGCGCCAGCCCGCCTTCATGCCCAGGAGATTATTTTCGAACAACATGGCATCAGCATCCAAACCGCTGGCGCGGAAACCTGGCTGGCCCCGCCGCGCCCGGAAAACCCACTTTCGCAAAGGGTGCGCCGCGTGTTTGGAGAAGAAGTGCTCCAGCAGGCAGTGCAACATGGAGAAGCGGAAGGTATGCTCGCCGCAGTTGCCACCCTCCTGGGTCTGGAGGCTGCTGTTGAAAGGCGCCCGCTGCCCACCAGCCTGCTGGCGGTCCGTGATTATTTGAGGCAACGCCAACTCGAACGGGCGGCAGCAGCCATCCAACCGCTGTTGGGCTATGGGCGCGGGCTAACCCCCGCCGGCGACGACCTGGCGCTGGGATTGCTGTTGGCGCTTGGTCGCTGGGGAGATGTGTTGGCGCCGGATCTGGAGGTGCAGGCGCTGGAGCGGCTGGTGCTGCCCGCTGCTGCCTGGCGCACCACCGCGCTCTCCACCAGCCTGATCGCCTGCGCTGCCCAGGGCCAGGCAGATGAACGCCTGCTCGCCGCGCTGGATGGGCTGCTGTGCGGCGGCGTCACAGCGGAGAGGCTGGTCGCAGGAGTGTCCAAATGGGGGAACACTTCCGGGCTGCAGGCGCTGGCGGGCATGCTGTTGGTGGTTGTCCCTTAACCAAACCGAGCTGCGGGTCAACTTCTATCGCGTGGCGATCTTACCGCCCGCTCAATGAAAAGGTATAATATCCGAGTGACGACCCAGCAAAACGCGGAGCGAGAAAGTGGGATGACGGCACGAGCTGCGACGATGTGGCTGGTGTTCGTCTTGGCCCTGCTTCTCACTGCCTGCGCCACTCCCAATCCCCCACCCACTGCGCAGCCGGATTACAACCAGGCTGCCACACAAGTTGCCGGCACGGTCTATGCTCAGTTGACCCTGTCAGCGGGAGAAACCGCTGTCGTCCGCCTGACCGAGATCGCGGCTCAGCCGCCGGCGACCGCCACACCACTGCTTTCGCCGACCCCGCTGCCGACGCTTCCCCCCACACCTACCCCGCCGTTGCCCAGCCCGACCCCCACGCCGGTGTGCGATGCAGCCGAGTTCATCAGCGATTTATCCATACCAGACAACACCGTGTTGCAGCCCGGTACAAGCTTCACCAAATCCTGGCGCTTGAAAAATGTTGGCGCATGCGCCTGGACTACTGCCTACTCGTTAATTTTTGTAGGTGGTGATGCGTTGGGCACAGTCTCGATCGTCGCGCTGCCCTACCAGGTCTACCCTGGCGAAACAGTGGATATCTCGGTTCCCTTGCGGGCGCCAGCGCAGGCTGGCCTGTATCGCAGCAACTGGATGCTGCGCAATGCCAATGGACAGCTCTTTGGCGTCGGCGCAGACGCCCAGGGGGTGTTTTGGGTGCAGGTACAAGTCAGCGGCACGCCGGTGCCCGGCCGCGACGGCTACGACTTTGCCGCCAATTACTGCCGCGCCGCCTGGCGTAATGAGAATATTCCTCTGCCCTGCCCGGGCGCGGTCGGCGACCAGGATGGATTCGTCAGCCTGCTGAGCAATCCAGAGCTGGAGAGCCGTGTGGAAGACGAGCCCACCCTGTGGATGCGCCCCAGTAGCAACGAGCGTGGCTGGATTATCGCCGAGTATCCTCCCTACCTGGTGAAGGGCGGCGATCGCTTCCTGAGCGAAATCGGCTGCCTGGCAGACGCCCCACGCTGCAACGTCACCTTCTACCTGGATTATCGCCTCTCCGACGGCTCGGTGCGCAACCTTGGCGCCTGGCGGGAGGTTTCGGACGAACGCACCACCCTGGTTGACGTGGATCTTTCCGACCTGGCTGGCTTAGCCGTCAACTTCATCTTGAGCGTGCGCAATAATGGCGTCTTTGCCGATGCGGATGCATTCTGGCTGGTGCCTCAAATTTCCAACAACAACCTGACCACAACCGGCCTGGTGCTCACCTGGCAACAAACTGGCGGGACGGAAGGCGCATGCGACAGGTTGCAAATCTACCTGACTGGCAGCCGGCGCGGCGAAGCCAGGGCCTTTTCTTGCGGCTCGAACGGGCGAGAATTGGGCAGCCGGCGCCTGAGCGAATCGGAGCTATCTCAGGTGTTAGATTGGGTGGCGCGCCTCAGCAGCTACGATGGCGAGGTGTTTGTCCCCGATCAAAACCAGCCATTGCTTGCCTTCATCACCTTCAATGGTCGCGGCAGCCAGCAGGCTTCAGCCGCAGAGATCAACGCCATGCACAGCCTGGCAAAGAATCTGTTCAATGCCATCCTGAACGATTGAGTTTGCGATCCATCACCAAACCCAAACTTTCATTGCATAATTTCCCGCCTCATGACCATCTCGAGGTGATTTCAATTTGACCAGACACAAAGGAAGTCTTATGCACGCCGATGAAATGCTCGAGCACTTGATGGCCTTGCCCAAAGTTTTGGAAGCGCGCCTTTCGCCCAATGGACGCTGGGTAGCGTTCGTCTGGTATCACCGCCACGCCAACCTGGACGTTTTCGCCGTGCCCGTGGATGGCTCCACCCCGCCAATCGCCATGACCAACACGCCGGAGTACACCCAGTTGGTAAGCTGGGCGCCCGATTCGCAATCGATCATCGTCAACGAGGACCACGATGGTGATGAATTCGTGCGCTTGTTCCGCGTCGACCTCAGCCGCCCGGGCGAGATGATCCCGTTGACCGAAGACCGCCCGCCCTATTTCATCCGCGGCGGGTACCTGCACCCGGACGGAAAGACGATATTCTACGGAGCAAATTACGACTTCGAGACCGGTCAAGTCATCGAGCCGACCCGTTTATACCGCCATGACTTGCAAACCGGCGAACGGCACGCCCTGACCAACCCTTCAAAGCCGGACTACCAGTTCAGCAGTCTGAACCCGCAAGGCACACACCTGCTGTGTTCGCGCAAGGACCGCCATCCCGCAGGGCGACAGTTCCACCTGGTAGATGTCGAAGGCGGCGAAGACCGGGAGATTCTCAACTTCGGAGACGATGTGAAGACCTTTGCGCGCTGGTTTCCAGATGGCGAGAATGTGCTCGTCTTGAGCGAATCAACCGGCAAGGGCAAGCAGGATTACCAGAGTGTGGGCGTCTATCACTGGCCCAGCGGTAAGCTGCGCTGGTTGCTGGATGACCCGTCTCGCTCGGTTGAAAGCGCCCTGGTCTCGCCCGACGGCACGATCATTGTGGACGAGATCGTGGAGGCGGGGCACCGCGCCAGCTATTTCGACGCCCAGGGCGTGTTGCGACCCTTCCCCTCCTTGCCGGGCAACCTGATGCCCCTGGGGCGCACGCCGGATGGCGCCTGGATCGGTTTGTACTCCTCCGCTACCTGGCCCACGGAGGTGGTGCGCTTCACTGAAGCGGTGCGTTCGCCGCAAGAGCTGCTCTCGCTCACCCGCGTGTGGGAGCTGACCCGCTTGCAGCCCTCTGACCTGAAACCAGCGGAGTCCTTTTATTGGAATTCTGTGGACGGGCTGCGCATCCAGGGCTGGCTGTACCGGGCGCAGCCCAATCCAAAACGGGCCGTGATCTACGTGCACGGCGGGCCCACCCACCATTCCCAGGATGATCTCAATCCCCAAATCCAGTACCTTACCCGGCGGGGTTTCAATGTGCTGGATGTGAACTACCGCGGCAGCACCGGCTTCGGTTTGAAATTTCGCGAGGCAATCAAGGAAGATGGCTGGGGCGGGCGCGAGCAGGCCGATATCGCTGCCGGCGCTCAAGCGCTGATCCAGGCTGGATTAGCTGAGCCAGGCCGCGTCGGGGTAACCGGCACCTCCTACGGCGGCTACTCCTCCTGGTTCCAGATCACCCACACACCCGTAGAAACCATCGCCGCCGCAGCGCCGATCTGCGGGATGACCGATTTGGTCGTGGATTACGAGACCACCCGCCCGGACCTACGCCCGTACAGCGAGGAGATGATCGGCGGCCGCCCAGACCAGGCGCCGCAGCGCTACTACGAACGCTCGCCAATCAACTTCGTGCAGAATATCCGCGGCAAGCTGCTCATCATTCAAGGCGCGCTGGACCCCAACGTCACCCCGGAAAATGTGCGCCAGGTGCGCCAGCGGCTGGACGCTGCCAGGATCCCGTATGAGCTGCTGGTCTTCGAAGATGAGGGTCACGGTATCGTCAAGGTCGCCAACCAAAAAGTGCTCTACCAGCGACTGGCAGAGTTTTTCGAGGCGGCGTTGGGATAAAAGAGCAGTCTTTTCCTCCCAGGCCGCAGGGTGCAGGGAGGGGATAACAGAGGCACTCGGCGCTTGTGTCTCTACAAATGCGCTGGGTGCTAATCTCCGACAACGCTCCCACCATATTGCCTCTTGACAAGTGCGCCTTTTTCGTCTAAAATGACTGAGTAATCAGTCATTTTAGACAGGAGACCCATTTGATCCGCAACCTCGACCCCCACAAACGCGCCGCCTTTCTCGACGCCGCCCTGCAGCTCTTCGTCGCCCGCGGCGTGCAAAACACCAGCACCGCCGCCATCGCCCAGCAAGCCGGCGCGGCGTCTGGCACGCTCTTCCTCTACTTCCCCACCAAGCAAGACCTGGTCGATGAGCTGGCGCTGCAGATTGCCCGGCAGCAATCGGAGTACATCAACAGTTTGCTTCAGCCCGAGCTTTCTGCGCAGCAAACTTTTGCCGCCATTTGGCGCGGCTCGCTGGAATGGTTCCTGCAGCACCCGGAGGCCTACCGCTATATCCAGCAGGTGCGCGATAGCGGCATGCTCAGCCGGCGCGTAGTGGAAGAATCCAACCAAAGCTTCGCCTATTACTATACCGCCATTCAGAAAGGACTGGCGGAGGGTTGCCTGAAACCCTATCCGCTGGAGCTGATCGGCGGCATGCTGTACCAGGCAATCGTGGCAGTGATGAACCTGCTCAATGCCCAGACGGACAGAGCCAAACAAGAAGAGATGCTGCGCATGGGCTTCGATATTTTCTGGGATGGCATCCGCCGGCACACTCCGGTTCAGCCATGAAAAACCGGCGCGTGCTCGTCACCCAGCGCGGCGCTGCCGAGCTGATGCAAGTTATCGAGGAAGAGATGCCCGAGCCCAGCGCCGGGCAGGTGCGCCTGAAAGTGCTGGCGGCGCCGGTCAGCGCGCCGGATATCACCGCCCGGTTGGGGCAGTCGCCGATCCTGCCGCGCCTGCCGTTCACGCCCGGCTATGCCGTAGTGGGCGTGGTCGAGGCCTGCGGATCGGGCGTGGCGCGCGCCTGGAGCGGCGCGCCGGCCGCGGCGCTGACTGTTATCGGCGGTTACAGCGAGCACATTCTCCTGCCAGTGGGCGAGCTGATCCCGCTGCCGGAGGGGCTCGACCCGGCGCAGGTCGCCCCACTGGTGATGAATTACCTGGTCGCCTACCAATGCCTGCACCGCTGGGCGCGCGTCAAACCCGGCGAGACAGCCCTGGTGATTGGCGCCAGCGGCGGAATTGGCAGCGCCTTTCTGCAGTTGGGCAGGCTGGCAAACTTGAAGCTGTATGGCCTGGCCTCTGTCAACAAGCACGACCTGCTGCGCCAGTACGGCGCCACACCCATCGATTACCGCCAGGAGGATTTCGTCGCCGTGCTGCGCCGCCTGGAGCCGCAGGGCATCGACTGCGTTTTCGATGGCATGGCGGGCGAGTATATCCGGCGCGGCTTCTCGCTGCTGCGCCGCGGCGGACGGCTGGTGTGCTACGGTAACCCGCTCGGCCTGGCACAGGCGTTCAAGGCTGTCAGCCAGGTGCTGCGGCTCAACCTGCTGCCCAACGGTCGCTCCGCCAGCTATTACTCAACCGGCGTCTCGCGCCTGGATCGCCGCCCTTTCCTGCAGGATTGGCAAACCCTGTTTGGCTTGCTGCAGCAAGGACAGATTCAGCCCATTATCGCCGCCCGCTTTCCGATCCTGCAAGCCACCCAGGCCAACGCCCTGCTGGAGAGCGGTCAGGTCGTCGGCAATGTGGTGCTGCTGGCGCCGGAGCTCTATTCCCATCCTGCATGATCTGTTACCCTCTTAAGGAGTTGCTATGAGTATCGCATCCAACAAATTCGTTTACACCGGCCTGTTTTTCCTGGTGATCTTCATCACCGGCTTCTGGCTGAGCCGCCGCGGCGCGCCCTATGGCGCGCTGCTCTTCAACCTGCACAAATTGATCGCCCTGGCAGCCGGCGTCATCCTGGCGATGAGCGTCTACCGCAGCCATCAGGCCGCACCGCTTACCCCGCTGCAACTGGCGCTCGTGGCGGCTACGACCCTGGTCTTCGTGGCGCTGATCGTCGCTGGAGGGCTGCTCAGCGCCCACGCCGGCGGCAGCCTGCGCGGCATTTCACCCGCTATGCTGGCAGCCATCACCCAGGCGCACCACCTGCTGCCCTACCTGGCCGCGCTGGGCGCGGCGACGACCCTGACCCTTTGACCTGAACTGCCACGTTGAGCAATTCCACGACGTTGCGCGCATTTCAATTGAGATGAAACCATCCTGCGAGATCACCGGTGCCGTAGACGCAAAGCGCTTGCCTGGTGAGGTGTGTATTTCAGGCGAATGGGTTTTGTCACCTTCATCTGCGTACGCCGGTTCTGCGGCGCAATCTGCAGAGAGTCCAGGCACTTCCCCCGCTAAGCACTCATGCCAGGTTTTGATCCACCAACGCCTGTAAGCGCTGGTACTGTGGGCTGGCAGCGTAGCGGCGCAGTTCGTTGATGCGCCGGATGAGCATGGGGTGCGAGCTGAGCGCTTCACCCAGGCTGCCCATCCAGGTATCGTCCTCGGCGTCGATCTGGCGATAGGCCATTTCCAGCCCTGCGCGCGTCCTGCCCGCTGGCCCGGCGACCAGCTTGACCAGAGCGGTGATCGCTTTCTCAGGTCGCCCGCAGGCCAACAAGCCGGCCCGATCGGCGGAGAACTCGCACATGCGGTTCCACCACAGCAACGCCATGGTCAGGATGGCATTGACCACCGATGAAGATGGAATGCCAGCCAACCCGCCCACCAGCGAATTCAGCCAGGTGTGTCCCAGGCGCACATGCCCCAACTCGTGCCCGATGATGAAGCGCAGCTCGTCGGCGTCCATCAGCTCGAGCAGCGCCGAGTACAACACCACCACCTTGGGGTTTTCCAGGCCAAAAGTGTAGGCATTTAAACGCTCGGAGCGCACCACGTACATCTGCACCGGGCCGGGCTGCAATCGCGCCACGCACTGCTCCGCAAGCTGAGCCAGACCGGGGGCTGATTGCGGTGTCACCGGGTAGGCGGCGCGCATCAGCGCCTGGTGGTGCGAGCGGGTGGCAAGATAGGCCAGCAGGATGAAAAGCAGCACAAACACCGGACTGATGCAGAAGGTGACCGCTGCGGTAACCACCAGCACCGCCAGCCCGGCGAGCAACGTCAGCGCCAACACCACCTGTTCCTGCGGATAACGGTACTCGTCGGTATCGAAGACCCCTCTCATGTTTCCACCCTGCGCACGACCAGGCGCACGCCGTCGATGCGCTCCACGCGCACCTTCGCGCCGCTGGGAAGAGGCGCCTCGCCAGGCGCCAACTCGGCTGTCCACAGCTCGCTGCTCAACTGTACCGTGCCGCTGGGATTGAGTTCTTCGCGCACGATTCCAACTTTCCCCACCAGGCTGGTTTGCCCCATAATCGCCGGAAGGCGCTGGGCGCGCAGGGCGAAGCCCAGTATGCCCAGAAAGATCAGGCCCGTGATCACCGACATGCCCACGATCAATGGTACAGAAACGCGCTGGAAGTCCGGTACACCTGGCGAGTTGAACAGCACCAGCGCTCCGACGATCAGCGACGCCACCCCTGCGGCGGTCAGCGCGCCATGGGTGGGCGCCTTGATATCCAGGATGAAGAGCACAAACGAGGTGACAATGAAAATCAGCCCAAACCAATTCACCGGCAGGATGCCCAGTCCATAAGTGGCCAGCGCCAGGCATACCACGCCGATGAAGCCCGCCACCCAGCCGCCCGGGCTGGAGATCTCGATCAGGATGGCCTGCACGCCGATGGTGATCAGCAAAAAGACGATATTGGGGTTGGTCAGGGTGGAAAGAAGCTGCTCGATCAAGGACTGCGAGAATTCTTCCACCACGATGCCAGTGGTGCGCAGCGTGTATTCGCCGCCGCGCATCTGCACGGTAAAACCATCCAACTGGCGCAGCAGATCCTGGCGGTCGTTGGCGATAAAGTCAATCAGGCCGACCGCCAGCGCCTCGCGCGCCGAAGCAGCCTCGGCGGATTCGATGGTCGCTTCCGCCAGCCGCACAGCCGGCTCGCCGCGCCGTTCCGCCAGCGAGCGCACAGTGGCCTTGAGGATATTTTTCTCTTTGGCTGCCAGGGTTTCGCCCAGGTCTTCCCCCTCTGCGCCGACAGGGCTTGCGGCGCCGATGGCAGTCTCCGGCGCCATGCCTGCGGCATGCCCCGCCAGCGTGATCATCGTGCCGGCGCTGCCCGCCATGGCGCCATTGGGGGTGATGTACACCACCACTGGCACGCTGCTGGCGCGGATGGTCTCAACCATCTTCTGCATCAAATCGATGCTGCCGCCGGGGGTGTTCAATTCAAAGATCAGCAACTCCGCGCCGCGCCGCTCGGCTGTCGTTATGGCGCGCTTCAAATATTCCAGCATCGATGGATTCAGAGGGCCGGCTGCCGAGATGACCAGCGCCACCGGCGACTCGCTCTGGGAGTAAGCTGGAGCCGGCGGCGTCACGAAGGCCGCCAGCCAGACGATCAGCAAGATCCAATACCGGCTCATGTTGCGCATCGCTTACCATCCTTGTTTGGTGTCAACCTAGGAGAGCCCTTCACTGCCCCACCCTTCGGGTTGGCGCCCAGGGTAAACTCCGCGGCCGAAAAATCTGGTTCCTTCCCGCCGCTCAGGATGACATCCCTTAGCGTGGCCTATGCAGTGAGACCAGCTTTTCTTATATTATAGCGGCTGATTGGCCGTCGCCAGGGTGAATCGGATGGAAGGCATGCGCTCGAGCTCAGGGCGCACTGCTTTCCGGCTGACAGCCTGCTGGCAAGACGATGTTCACCGGCTGGTTAACCTGGGAGAGGTCCATATTGGTTTCCAGGCGGAAGGTCTCTTCGGCCGAGTTGCTGAATTCCAACAGAAGCTGGTAGCGCACCAGGTACTGCCCATCCACTGCTACCCAGTAATCGCCCTGGTTGGCATTGACCACCGAGCCCGATTCAACGCCTAATCCTTCCACTCGAAAGCTAAAATGGCGGCTTTCGATGCCGTTGACGTTTTCCACGCCCACGAACTGCGCTCCTGGCCCCAACACCAGCATATCGAAGAGGCCTGTCATGGCGTCGCGCAGCTCCTTCTCGGCCGGAGTCAGCGCTTCGTAGCTCCAGTCCTCTCCAAAGCCATCGCAGCTTTCCAGGCCCACCGCGTACTGGTAGGTTTCCGATACGTCTGGCTCCGGATCCTCTTCGCTCATCGAAGACGACCGGTTGTAAACCACCAACGCATCGTTAGGGTTGTCACCGGTCATTTCCATGCGGGTTTCGGAGTGGTCCAGGGCAGTGGGTCCGCTGGTTTTGGTAACCATCACCAATTTATAGGTGTCCAGGCTCGCCAGGCCCTGGCGAATACCCACCGGTTGTGGATCGATCGGCGGCTCGGTTGGCGTGGGCGACGGCGCTTCGACCACCGCAGGCGGCGCAGCGGGCGGGGTCTCCGCCTGGACAGGCTGGCTGGCAGGTGTCTCGAGAGCAGTTTGCGGTGGGCTCACTGTTTGAGCTGCCGGCGCCTGCTCGATGCCGGCCGGCAGGTTGCAGGCCAGCGCGCTGAGCAGCAACACTGTCAGGATGATCGTGAAACGTTTCTTCATGGCAACCTCCTATACGATGAGCAACGTCTGATGCATTAAACTCTTAATAACTGCGCGGGGCTGTAGCGCCCCAGCCAAATTGCTGGCAGCACACTGCCCAGCACAGTGAGCGCCGTTGCCCACATCAGGCTGTTTGCCAGCACAGGCGCAGAAAAAACTGGCTGAATCTGGTAGCCATTGATCCACAAATCCATTCCCCCTCCGATGACCAGCGCTCCGATTGCACCCAACAGCACGCCTGCCAGGGTAATACACACTGCCTGCGAAGCCAGGTAATAAGCAAACGCTCGGCGGGGGAATCCCGCGGCGCGCAGCACCGCCATCTCGTAGCGGTGCAACCAGGCCAGGCGCAGCAGAACATTGGTCAGGATCAGCATGGCAGCCGCGCCAATGAACTGGATGACGGCCGCGAACAAATTCAATAGCGCCCGATATTCCTCGAAGCCGCTGCGGATCGTTTCTCCGCGGGGCAGAGCGACCAATCCCTGTGGCAGCTCAGCCTGCTGCAGCATACCGACCTGGAACACGCCCTCATCCGGAACCAGGTAGGAAGTGACCATCTCCTCCCAGCCAAGCAGCTTCTGCGCATCCTGCAGCGAGATCCAGGCTTCATTGTCTACAAAGGTATGGGTGCGAAAAACTCCGGTCACCAGGAAAGTGCGCCCCCGCAGGCTCACCCTTTCGCCAGGTGCAGCCGAGAGGCGCTGCGCCAGGCGCCAACCGAGCATCACCGAGCGCTGGGGGCTGCCAGGGTGCAAGGCTTGCCCCTGCAGCACCTCAATTCGCTGAAGCTGTAAGTAAGCTGCTGTATCCACCCCGCGCAGCAGCACGGCATCTTGCGGCGAGGTGCCCACCAGAGTGTGAATCTCAGCGATCACCTGGCTGGCGCCTAATTTGCGAAGCTGGGTTCCAACGCCGGTTGGAATCCTGCCACCTATCGAACCGAATTGGTGCACCTGCAGGTAATCGGATGGCAAGGCCTGGAACGTGCTCGCCAGGCTGCTCTGGTAGGCCTGCAAACCCAGGTAGCCCAGGAAACTGGTTGCCAGCACCAACGACATGGCCAATCCAAGCTTCCACTGCTTGAGCAAGTCCTGTACACCGAAACGCAACATGGCAAAGAAAACGGTCACGACGGCACCAGCTAATGGTAGCGGACCAGAGCAGCGAGTTCGGTACTGCGCTGCTCACGCCCACTCATCCAGGCGCCAAGCAGGCAGAAGGTGGTCATCAAGGCCACGCCAAGCAATACCTGAAGGAGGGGCAGTTGTAAAGCAAGCTGCACGCCCTGAATGCTCCAGCTCGAGGCGTTTTTCAGCCGGCTGATCGACCAGGCTGCCAGCCCCAGCCCGGCAACGTACGAGAACAGGCTGAGCAAAAGCAAACGCATGGTCAGCAAAGCGCGCAGGTTGCCCTGCGAGAAACCGAGCACCTGCAGCAAAGCGATCTCCGGGCTGCGCTCGGCGAGCGTCAGCCAGGCAGCGTTGTAAGCGCCAAAAGTGATCACCAGCAGCGCCACCAGGTTGATCATGCTGGTGAGCGCCAGCAAGGTGCGCGTCACTTGCGTATAGCGCTCGTTCAGTTGCTCTTCCAGGTAAACAGCGTACTGGTCGGATAACAACGGGCTTTGTTCCAGGAAACTGCGCGCTTCCTGCGGCTCGATATCCGAGCGCATGCGCAGAAAAGCCATCTGGAACTTATCTCTCAAGTCAAACATCTCCTGCCCGGCGGTGTAGGGCATCCACAACGAGAGCGTTTTTCGACCTGGAGAGTCGAGAATGCCCGTCAGGGTGAAGGTTCGAGCATAGACCTCGAAGCGGCTGCCGATTTGCCAGCCATGCTGCTGCGCCAACCAGCGACTGGCTGCCGCCTGGTGCGCGCCTTCGGGCCAACGGCCTTCGACGAGCTGCAACTCCTTCAATCTGGCTGCTTGATCCAAAGGCACAGCAAAGAGCTGCACGACACTGTCTTCCACCCGCATGTGGCGAAAGATGATTGGCACGGCGGCCTGCAGCGCGCCTGGACCGTAGGCTTGCTCGGCGTAGCGACGCAGGTTATCGAGCAGTTCCAGTGTCAAAGTGCTATCGACCGGATCGAGCACGTCGCTGCTGATCAACAACAGGTTGGTGGTCGGCGGCGCCTGTTCGCCAAAAGACTGGAAAGCGACGCTGAGGGAGGTGATCAGCAAATACGCACAGGCGATTAGAGCCAGGCTGCCCACGGTAAGCAGGCTGCGCCCCCATTCATAAAGCAAGTCGATGAGCAGGTAATGCAGCGCCGCAAGCAATCTCATGACATGCCCTTCGGGGAGAGGCGCCCATCGCGCATCTCGAACAGGCTGGTGGCGAAGCGGCATGTTTCCTGGTTGTGAGTGGCAATGATGAACGTTTTACCCAAGCTCCGGTTCAGATCAGCCATCAACTCAAGCAGTTCGTTGGCTGTAGCCGAGTCGAGGTCGCCGGTGGGCTCGTCCGCCAGCACCAAGGCTGGGTCAACACTCAGCGCTCGGGCGATCGCCACACGCTGCTGCTCGCCGCCCGAAAGCTCGGCAGGGCGGTGCCCGGAGCGATGCGCCAAACCCACCTGCGCCAGCATTTCCAGGCCGTGCTGGCGCGCCGCCTGCCAACCCCATCCCTTCGCCAACAACGACAAGAGCACGTTATCCAAGGCGGATAATGATGGCAGCAGGTTGTAAAACTGGAAGATGAAACCGATATGATCGCGGCGGAAACGCGTCAGGGCGCTCTCACTGGCCGATTCCAGGGCGAAGCCGTTCACGCGCACCTGCCCGGCGGAAGGCCGGTCGATGCCGCCCAGCACATGCAACAGCGTGGATTTTCCCCCGCCGCTGGGACCCAGGATAACGGCAAATTCCCCCGCCTGCAGATCCAAATCCACACCGCGCAGCGCTGCCACCTGCTGCGCGCCGCGCCGATAGATTTTCTCCAGACCACGCGCTTGAATGATCACAAGGAGACCGCCGATTCTGTCTCAATAGTATCCCTTTTCGCAACGATCTAAAAACAATCATAGCATAAATAAACCAGGCAGGGTTGAAAACCCATCCGTTATTGACAAAAGTGAAAGCTCGTCGCAGCCGAGAAGTTGAACGGGATGGGTGATGCTTTAGGACATCACCCATCCCGTTCTGAAACAAAGTTGATCGAGAGGGTTCGCTGTTAGCCAGCCAGCGTCAGGTAAATCGTGCGGATGCTCAGCGCAATAATCAATACCCCAACCGATAGCATCAGATAGCGCACCGGCAGGCGGCGGGTGACAAAAGCGGCCAACGGCGCGGCCACCGCTCCACCAATCAGCAGCCCCAGGATGATCTTCCAGTACTCGCCGAATGACAACGTGAAGACGAAGACCACGGACTGTGAGAAGGTGACAAAGAACTCCGCAAAATTGACCGAGCCGATGGTCTTGCGCGGGTTATTGCCACGCGCCACCAACGTGCTGGTAACGATCGGTCCCCAGCCGCCGCCGCCGATGGCATCGAAGAAGCCGCCGATGACGCCGAGGGTGCTCAGGTGGCTGGTGACGCGCCGCTCTTTGTGCTTGCCGTTAAGCGCCTTGAACAGAATGACCACGCCCATGATCAGCAGGTAAGCGGCGATGAAGGGCTTCAAGGCATCACCCGGTAGGTTGGTTAGGATATAGGCGCCAACGATCGCACCCGCTGCACCCGGAATCAACAGGTTGAACACCAAGCGCCGGTCCAGGTTGCCCAGGCGCCAATGGGAGAAGCCCGAGATCGCAGTGGTGACCACTTCTGCCATGTGCACGCTGGCGCTGGCTGCCGCCGGCGGGATGCCAATGCTGAGCAGGAACGTGTTCGAGCTCACCCCGTAAGCCATGCCCAAGGCGCCATCAATTAGCTGGGCAATGAAGCCTACCAGCACAAAGGTCAGGAAATTGAAGTCCATTTTTTTCTCCGGTTTGAAGGGTTTGTTTTAGCGAGATTTTTGAGCGTTTTCCACCCGTTCGGCCACCTGGGCCAGCGTCGTGTGGTCGAGGACGCCAGAAATCGCGTTGCGCACATCGAACATCACCATGCGCAGGCCGCAGGTCTCTTCATCGGGACAACCACACTTCTCATAAGCCATTTGGCTGACGCAGCGGAGGGGCGCCAGCGGCCCATCCAGCACGCGCACGATCTGCCCCAGCGTGATCTGGCTGGCGGGCTTGGCCAGGTAATAACCGCCGCCGGCGCCCATCTTGCTATTCAATAACCCGGCGTTTTTCAACGCCAGCAAAATTTGCTCCAGGTATTTGGCCGGCATCTGCTGCCGTTCCGCAATATCCTTGATCTGCAACATCGTGTGTGGTGCATGATCGCTTTGTGGGGCAGTTGCCAGGTCGATCATTGCCCGTAGCCCGTATTCACCACGTTTGGAAAGTTTCATAAACTTCGCCAGCGCAGGCTGTTCTCGGAGCTGCGCAACTCCTAATCTCGATTGAATTTGTCTATATTGTCTATAAAGTCAATCATTCTAATAGACTTTATAGAACAAAGGATATCACTCTCCGCCTGAGCTGTCAAGCCGTTCTTCTTTTGTAGAAGGTACATTCCAGGTTCCCAAACCCTCCCGTTTCGTTTTATACTTCCCCCACACGCGCTGTCCAGGGAAAACCGGGATGCTCATACAAACATTTCACAAACATATCCACCGCATCCAGGCTGCATTGTTCATTCTCATGGCACTGCCTGCCGTCTACTGGCTCCTGCTGAGCCTGGAAATTCCCGTTCCCTATATCATGCTCTCCCGCTTGCACCTGGTCATCCTGCTTTCTGGCGAACTGTTCTGGGCGGTATTTTTCTATCAAAAGAACTTCCTGGATTGCCAGCAGCCCAAAAAACTGGCCTGCTTCGGGCGCGATCTGTTGTTGATCAACGTCGTCTTTCTTTTTCCCTTTGTCAAATTCTATGCCGACCCGCTGCGCAGCGAGGTGCCAGTCATCGCCCTGATCCAGCCTTACTTGATCGCAGGCTACGTGGCGCTGCTGTTGGCAGGGCTCGTGTGGTCGCTTCTGCTGGGAAACATCCAGCAAGCCCGCGCCTGGCTGAACGGCAGAATCGATGCGCAGCGTCTTCACGACTACCGGCAAGAAGCTGCATTAGGTGAAAAATTCCAGACAAATTTTCCCGCCCTGTCCAGGATCCCGCTTGCCGGCGTCTCGCTTGAAAAGCTCTACCAACAAGGCGCTGGCTACCTGGCGACTTTATCCATACTGGCGCTGCTGGGATTGGGGTTGCGTTTGTGGCAGCTCGACGCGCTGCCGCCATACATCGACGAATTTTTCCACCTGAACGCCGCCCGGGATATTGCCCAGGGCTTACCCCTGGAGCAGGTGCTCTACCGCCGCAGCCTGTACACCGTGACTTTGCCGGTGGCGCTGTCTTTCAAGCTGCTTGGCGTAAACCTGTGGGCGGGGCGGCTACCCGGCGCGCTGGTCAATATCCTGGCAGTGATCCCTTTGTACCTGCTGAGCAAACGCATCAACAAGGCGGTCGCCCTGATCGCCGTGGCGCTGTATGTTTTCAGCCCCTGGATGATCGCCGCGTCGCGCAATGTGCGCGAGTACGCCTATTTTCCACTGATCTTTTACACGCTGGGACTGGTAGTGGTGGCGCTGTATGAAAGCGTGCCGGAGCGCTTCGTGCTGCACCGCGATCTGCAGCGGCTTTTGCGCCGGGACATTCTGCTGTATGTGAGCCTGCTGATATTCTCGCTGTACTTTATCCAGTTCATCGATCCGCGTTCCACCCTGAAGGTGCTGCTGATCTACTATCCCATCCTGGGCTTGCTGCTGCTGACAAAAATCGACTGGCGCAACCTGGCCAACATTGTTATCACCGCTTTGCTGCTCACGGCAGGAATGATCGCCATCGCCTTGATCGGCGATTCCCTGGGTGGGCGCTTCTTGCTGGCTGATTTCGCCAATCGCAATTACGCCTTCTTTCCCGCCCTGTTCTTTGAAATGCCCGCCCAACAATGGTACTATAATCGCCCGCTGATCTCCTATGCCATCTTTGCGCTGGCCCTGCTGGCGATATGGTGGCACGATAAGCACAAGATTGTGCTGCCCTTCGCATTCCTGACTTTCCTGGGTGGGCTGCTGGCTTTTTCGGTGCTATTTCTCAAGGGCGAGAGGCCGCGCTACACGATCAACATTGAAATTTGGTTTATTTTGCTGGCAGCAGTAGGCTTATACTGTGCCTTCCTGGTGGCCGAAAAAACACTGCCGAGATACCGATGGGTGGCCTGGCTGGCGTTGGCAGCCTATTTCTGGAACATTCCCCACACGCTGAACACCAGCCTGTACACCCAACCTGGCTGGCATCCGATTACCGATGAATACCACGCCGAAATTGCCCCTGCGCTGGACTACCTGCAAGCCAGGCTTGCTCCAGGCGACGCGATCGTTACCACCACTTACATCACCGGCTATGAGAATTTCTTCTCCCCGGGTTTGTTCAGAGAAGAGAAAATTGTCATCTACGAACGAGAAGATCCTGAAGCCACCGACCTGGTCTTCGCCGCCATGGATGCCCATCGAAACGGCTGGATTGTCTTGGATTACCCGCGCGGCTTACTGTGGTCGCAGCCCGTGCCGCTGCGCGATTTTATCTACAAGGATAAGCAGGTCGAATACCTGGGCTGGTTCGGAAACGTGTACATCCTGCGCTGGGATGGAGAATGATCGGCCGTGGCGCAATCCCGGCTTTATGATAAAATAGCGGCGAAATTCAAACAACGCAGGTTGGGACAGCCAACTTCCGTAATTGCGGGCGTCGCCAAGTGGTAAGGCATCAGCCTTCCAAGCTGACATTCGTGGGTTCGAATCCCATCGCCCGCTCAGAGCAAACTCGCACCTGGCAAGCTGCCAGTGCGAGTTTTGTTTACTGTGTGGTTTTTCACCAGCGCACTAAACTGGTCGGTGTGCGAACAGGGTGCGCGCTCCCGGCCATCCTGAGCGAAGAATCACGTCTTGATCCGTAAGCCGCTATGCCCAGGCGGCGGCTAGTTGCGTGCGGGTAGCGTTCAAGCGGCTGATCGCCGCTTCCGCCATGCGCCGCATCAGCACCAGCTCCAATCCCGCATCCTTCCGAAACAACTCCGTCAGCCCCTGGGCGTCGAACTGGATCACCCGGCTCGCTCCGAACGAGCGCGCCGTGGCGGAGATCGCTTCGCTAGCGCTCGCGATGACAGCCATAACTGTGAGTCATCTGATCAGGCTATCACTCCGGCGCAATCGACGGAAACGGTTTGAGTTTTCCTGCCTGGAATTTTGTTATAATACGAACGCGAACACGGGCCCGTAGCTCAGTGGCAGAGCGGACGGCTCATAACCGTTTGGTCGCAGGTTCGAACCCTGCCGGGCCCACAGGCGCAGAAAATAGCTCACTTAACCAGTGAGCTGTTTTCTTGGGGGAAAAATAAAGCATCCTCAAAAACTCGAAATTCCGATACAATGAAGTCTACATCGGGTTGCTGAAAAACCTTATGAACGGTGTTTTGGGCTTTGGAGAAGGGTTAAGTGCAATGAAAAAAGGCTCGAAGACCAGCAGTTTTGGCACCACTTCGCGAATAGGCCACGACTCATCCCAATACTACAACTCGAGGCTCTACTCGGAGTTGGATACCAATGGTTCATCTCCTCCAGCTCCCGATAATCCATTCCCTGAACAGCACGAAAACTCCATTATCCTCGGGAGCTCCGAGAACATGAAAGAGATTCCGGATAATTCGGTACACCTGATGGTCACTTCACCGCCGTACAATGCGACAAAAGAGTATGACGAAAACCTTTCGCTCAAAGAGTATCTGGAACTTTTGGGAAGAGTTTTCAGTGAAACCTATCGCGTTTTGGTGCATGGGGGAAGAGCTTGCGTCAACGTGGCAAACTTGGGGCGCAAGCCTTACATTCCACTCTCGGATTACATCTCTCACATCATGCTCGATATCGGATTCTTGATGCGCGGCGAAATCATCTGGTACAAGGGCGCTGGCGCAGGCGTATCCATGGCCTGGGGAAGCTGGCAATCGGCGGCCAATCCGGTCTTGCGCGATACGCATGAGTATATCCTTGTCTTTTCAAAAGGGTCATTTTCGCGGAAGAAAAAAGAAAGTAAAGAAGATACGATATCAAAAGAGCAGTTCATGGAATGGACGAAGTCCGTCTGGCTGATGAACCCGGAATCGGCCAAAAAAGTCGGTCACCCGGCGCCATTTCCGGTTGAGCTACCATACAGGCTGATACAGTTATACACATACAAGGGAGATATCGTCCTGGATCCGTTCATGGGAAGCGGGACTACCGCAATCGCCGCGTTGAAATCAGAGAGAAAATATATCGGCTATGAAATAGATCCTGATTACATCAAGTTATATGAAGATAGAATTGCACCCTACAGGCAGCAAATGAGGTCAAATGTATCAATAAGATAACCACCTTACCCTTGTTTCAGAAAAACATTGTGAAGATGAGTCGCACTGCCACCGCTCCATCCTGCGGGAGCTGCTCGCCGAGCGCGGCGCCAGTCTTGCATGATCGCGCGTCGAGGAGGCGCCTGTGAACCAGCCTGAAGATAAAACCGATAGGGTTGCGGCGTATTACAGCCGTCACGACGAACAGCCGCGGCTTGCCAAGGACCTGGGGCAAATCGAGTTCATCAGAAAGCAGTTCTTCATCCGCCGCTAAGTAAACCGCCGAAAGTGTTTAGAGTAAATCCGCCATTGCGTCGGCGGTTTACTCCAGGGTTTCGCCGGTGCTCGTTCACATTTTTGTAAAAACACTTCCGGCGAAACACCTAAGTAGAAAAGTATCGTGTGTTTTGGCTGGAAATCCTCGGAAAAATCGAACAGGAGCCGGGCCCGATCGGCGCCAGCCCGCACGTGCTGTGTGCGGGAAAAAATTGTAGGTCAAAGGTGTTTCATGGCGATCAATCTCTATGAGCTTTGGGATTTTGGCAGGCCTGAGCTGAGCGAGCAGCGCTTCCGCACGGCTTTGGCCTCCGCCTCTGGCGACGATGCGCTGATCCTGCAAACCCAGATTGCGCGCAGCTACGGGTTGCGCAGCCGGTTCTCAGAAGCCCAGGAAATTCTTGCCGGCATCGAGCCGCAGGTCCAAGGCGCCAGCGCCGCAGCAAAGGCGCATTACCACCTGGAGCTGGGTCGCACCTACGCGTCTGCCGCCCATTCTCCGGAGTCGCAGACTCCGGAAGTGAAAGCGCTGGCCCGTTCTGCCTACCTGCAAGCCTTCGAGCTGGCGCGGGATGCCCGGCTGGATCGCCTGGCGATCGACGCCCTGCACATGATGAGCTTCGTGGACACCACCGGCGAAGACCAGGTCGAGTGGAATCGCAGGGCGATCGAATATATGCAAACCTCAGACCAACCGGACGCCAAGAAATGGGAGGGCTCGCTGCACAATAACCTGGGTTACGCCCTGCATACTCTCGGGCGCTACGAGCAGGCGCTCAGTGAATTCGAGCTGGCGCTCGCCGCACGGCAGCGGGATGGCAGCCCGCAGTCGATTCGCATTGCCTGGTGGATGATCGCCTGGACGCTGCGCGCCATGGACCGCCTGGACGAAGCCCTTGAAATCCAGTTGCGCCTGGAGCGCGAGGGTGATGCCGCCGGAGAGCCTGATCTATACGTGTATGAAGAGCTCGAATATCTGTATCGATCGCTTGGGGATATCGAACGAGCCGAGCTTTATGCTGAGCGGCGCAAAGCTGCGATGTGACCCTGGTGAAAAGGAGCATTTCAATGAGCGAAAATACCCTGGTGAAACTGTTCGAGCACAACAACTGGGCCAACCAACAAATCATCCGGGCCTGCTACGCCCTCAGCGATGAGCAGCTCGATGCTGAGCCCTCATCTGCCACGATGGGCAGCATTCGAGAAACCCTGGTGCACCTGGTGCGCTCGCAGCGCGGCTACCTGGCGCTGTTGACCCTGCCGCTAGAAGAGCGCCCCACCGCTCCCCTGGCATTCGCCGAGTTGGAAGAGTCCGCCCGTCTCAGCGGGGAGGGTTTACTGGCGCTGGCGAGGCAAGAGATAAGTCAACCACTCAGCGCTCGATTGCACACGCGGGATGGGTGGCTGGTGGAGCCCTGGGTGGTGATGCTGCAGGTCATCAATCACGCCACCGAGCACCGCGAGCAGATCAAGAGCCTGCTCAGCGCGTTGGGTGTGACCCCGCCGGAGATCGATGGCTGGTCGTACGGCGAGGCGACCCATGCGCTAGAGCCGGCCACGACATAGACGGAGCCTATCTTGGGCAAGACCACTGATAGCTGGCTGGCTGGCGATGCCTATGAGCATTTCATGGGCAGGTGGAGTCGGCAACTTGCCGTAGAATTCATCGGTTGGCTCGCCCCATCCCCTTCCTGGCGCTGGCTCGAGATTGGCTGTGGCACTGGCGCGCTGACACAAACCATCCTCCAATTAGCCGCTCCCGCCAGCCTGGTGGCCTGCGATCCATCTCCGCAGTTCGTTGGATTCGCCCGCCAGGCGCTGGTCAATCCGGCTGTCACTTTCCTGATGGCTGGCGCCAGTGGGCTGCCGCAAGGGGTCACTCGATTCGATGTGGTGGTGTCCGGGCTGGTGCTGAACTTTCTCCCCGATCCTCAAGATGCGGTCCGTGCGATGGGCAGCAGGCTACGCCCGGGCGGTTTACTGGCGGCTTATGTTTGGGACTATGAGGATGGCATGCAATTCCTGCGCATCTTCTGGGAAACGGCGGTGGAATTGGACCCTCGCGCCGCCAGCCTGGATGAGCGGAGGCGTTTTCCACTTTGCCATCCGGATGCTCTGGCTGCCTTGTTGAAGGTCGAAGGCTATCACGGAGTAGATACGCAAGCCCTGGAAATCCCGACTTCGTTTCCAGATTTCGACAGCTACTGGGTTCCCTTCCTTGGAGGCACTGGTCCTGCGCCATCTTATGTGAAATCCTTGCAAGCGGCTGCCCGAGAAGAGCTGCGGCTCCGCTTGATGCGGCGGCTCGCCCCAAGAGCGGGCGATCCGGTGCAGCTCACCGCGCGCGCCTGGGCAGTGCGCGGCGTGTACGAAAGTTGATGCTGTGATACCTGCCCCGTCATCATAGAGATAACACTGTGGTAAACTCCCTTTTCGACCATGCCAACCATCTCACTTTGCACTGCACGTAACGTGATGCTCGCCGCCCAGGGCTTGGCGCGCCCGCCGGAAAAACCAGCCCAGAAGGCCGACGTGCTGTCTGCTGTGCGCCGCATGGGCGCCCTGCAGATCGATACAATCAATGTGGTAGCGCGCAGCCCCTACCTGGTGCTGTGGAGCCGGCTGGGCGATTACCAAACTGCCTGGCTGGACGAGCTGCTGGCTGAGGGCGCGCTGTTCGAATACTGGTCGCACGCCATGTGCTTCCTACCCATTGAGGATTATCCGCTCTACCGCCTGCGTATGTTGCAAGCCGCGGCGGGAAATGACGGTTATGCCCATTGGATGCGACAGCACCCAGAAGCCATGCAACGCGTGCGCGACCGATTGAAATCTGGGGCGGTGCGCTCGGTGGATTTCGAAAGCAAAGACAAACCCACCGGCGGCTGGTGGAACTGGAAAGATGAGAAGTACGCCTTGGAGGCGCTGCTGCTCAGCGGCGAGGTGATGATCGCCCGCCGCCAGAACTTCCAGCGCATTTACGACTTGCAGGAACGGGTGTTGCCGGGGTGGCAAGATGTGGATTCCGGCGGACAATCCCGCCTTCCCTCGCTCGAGGAAGTGCGCCGGCTGAAGACTCTCAAGACGGTGCAGGCGCTGGGCGTAGCTCTGGCTTCGTGGGTGCCCGACTACTTTCGACTGCCAAAGACGGGCAATGCCGCGCTCCTGGAAGCCCTGGCACGGGAGGGTTTGCTCCATCGCCTGTCAGTTGAAGGCTTCGCCGAACCGGCTTACATTCATCCCGACCGGTTGGGAATGCTCGAAGACGCTGCTGCTGGTCGCCTGGAGCCGGAACTGACCACGCTGCTCTCACCGTTCGACCCGCTGGTCTGGGACCGCCAGCGCGCCAGGGATATATTCGGCTTCGACTACACGATTGAATGTTACACACCGGCATCCAAGCGCCGCTACGGTTACTTCACGCTGCCGGTGTTGCATCGCAACGCGCTGGTCGGGAGGCTGGACGCCAAAGCGCACCGCCAAGATGGTTTGTTCGAAGTCAAAGCAGCTTATCTTGAGCCTGGCGTGGTGATGCAAGACGACGTCATCGCTGGGGTCGCCGGGGCTTTGCGCCGCCTGGCAGCCTGGCACGGCGCGCCCGAAGTGGTGGTGCGGCTCTCCGACCCGCCCGAGCTAGCTGCTCGATTGGCAAACGAGCTATCCTGAACCCTGCTGCAATGGGGGGTAAACGGTATAATTTGCTCTTCGTGGAATACAATCGAATTCTTGGATAGGTTCTTGAACCCCCCTCCAGATCATGCCTTGGCGAAAGGGAACCAACAATGGAATGGTTAGCTGACCCTCAGACCTGGATTGCATTCGTAACCCTGGTGGCACTTGAGCTTGTGCTCGGTGTTGACAATGTTATCTTTATTTCCATCCTGGCCGGCAAGCTGCCAGTCAACCAGCAGAAGCGAGCCCGCCAAACCGGCATCGCCCTGGCAGTGATCTCGCGCATCTTACTGCTCTTTTCGCTTTCCTGGATCATTGGGCTGACCGAGCCTCTGTTTACGGTGATCAACTTTAAAATATCGGGCAGAGATATTGTCCTTTTTCTTGGAGGCCTGTTTCTGCTTGCTAAAGCCACCAGCGAGATCCACCAAAAGCTGGAGGGCGTCGAAGGCCACGCCTCGGCGAAGGTCAAGTCCTCTTTTGCGAGCGTGATGGTACAGGTGCTGTTGCTGGATGTGGTCTTTTCGCTGGATTCGGTCATCACCGCCGTGGGTATGGTGGACCAGCTTCCGATCATGATCGCGGCTGTGCTGGTGGCTGCCGGGAGCATGATCCTGCTGTCAGGCGTGATTGGCGATTTCGTCGAGCGCCACCCCACGGTAAAAATGCTGGCGCTGTCATTTCTTCTGCTCATTGGTTTCACTCTGGTCGTCGAAAGCCTGCACCAGCATATTCCGAAAGGCTACATCTACTTCGCCATGGGTTTTTCGGTGTTCGTGGAAATGCTCAACCTGCGGCTGAGGAAAGAACGGTCGCCCGTGGAGCTTCACAAACCCTACGTTGCAGAAACCACCGAAACCTGAAATCAGTCAAGAATGACAGGTCAAGCGCCGTTTGCGCCGCTGCTGGCTTGCCAAAATAATCGTTCTTTCCGTTCGGCCAGGGGGCCGGCATCTTGCCGCACAGGCGCTGCACCCTGATGGCAGTAGGAGTATATCCTGAGCTTAATCGTTGCGATCGGCGCGAGTGTTGTAGCTGCTTCCGGTCAGGACAAAAACCACGCCCAACAGGAACAGGAAGTGGGATAAGAAGATACAGAGACTGGAGGCAATGATCTTCAGCACCATCAACCAGGCGATGATCACAGTTACCGCCATCATGCCGGCGCCGAGATAGCGCAGCAGGTAGAAGCGGCGCTCATATTTTGCAGTCTTGAGAGGGTATCTCCCCGGTAGTGGCGATAATTCATGGGTCTGTGCTCCGTGGTCCGGACTCCGCGTGAACGATAGGGGGATCTCCTTCTCTTAATCTCACTCGCGATACTCAATTCAGGCGAGGGCGATCTATTTGTATTTGGGACTTTCACAAGCAAGGGAGCTTATCGACTTTGTGAAAGACCTGTTTTCGTGTTCATCGCGGCATGGTTATTGGAAAAACATGCTATGATGATCTATAAAGAAAAATGATTTAACACCTGCACCGCTGTGTCCGCAACACTCCTCGTTACCAAGCTTTACTTCCCGCCGGTTCGTCCGAACCTGGTGCCGCGAGCGCGGCTGGTAAAACGCCTGCAGACCGGGCTGCAAGGCCCGCTGACTCTCATTGCCGCGCCTGCCGGCTATGGCAAAACCACCCTGCTGGGGGAATGGCGCGCCAACGCCGGGACGCCTCCCCTGGTTGCCTGGCTGTCCCTGGATGCCGGCGACAATGACCCGGTGCGCTTTCTCCTTTACCTGACCGCGGCCATCGATCAGGTTCATGCCAACCTGACCAAAAACACCCGCCTGCTGCTGCAGTCTCCCGAACTGCCGGCGATCGAAGTGATCGGCACTACGCTGCTCAACGAGTTGAGCGCCTTCAGCGGCGATCTCATCCTGGCGCTGGACGATTACCATATCATCACTGCGCCGGAGATTCACGCTGTGCTGGCGTTCGTGCTCGAACACCTGCCGCCTCACATACACCTGGCAATCCTGACGCGCGCCGACCCGCCCCTGCCGCTGGCGCGGTTGCGGGCGCGCGGTCAGCTCGTTGAAATCCGCGCTGCTGATTTGCGCTTCACCACGCAAGAGGCCGCCGCATTCCTCGAACAGGTAATGGGGTTGAGCCTCACTGACCGGGAAATTGAGGCGCTGGAGGCGCGCACCGAAGGCTGGATCGCCGGGCTGCAGTTGGCAGCGCTCTCGATGCAGGGACGCGACGACCGCGAACACTTTATTTCAGCCTTCTCCGGCAGCCATCAGTACATTGTCGATTACCTGGCAGAGGAGGTGCTCAACCGCCAGCCGGGATTTGTGCGTGAATTCCTGTTGAAGACATCCGTTTTGGAGCGTTTGACCGGCACTTTGTGCGATGCGCTTACCGGTCGGGCGGACGGGCAGGCAACGCTGGAAATGCTCGCCCAGGCGAACCTGTTTCTAATGCCGCTGGATGATGAACGGTGCTGGTTTCGCTACCATCATTTGTTCGCCGATTTACTGCGCAATCGCCTGCGGTTGAATCTGCCAGAGCAGGTGGTCGAGTTGCACCGCCGCGCAGCTGCCTGGTACTATCAGCAAGACCTGACCGGTGAAGCGATTCCGCATGCCCTGGCAGCCCAGGATTTCCAGTTCGTGGTGGAGGTGATCAACAATAACTGGCTGAAGCTGGCGCGCCAGTACCGGCTGAATGTGGTGGTGCAGTGGATCGAAAGTCTGCCGGAGCCGATCCTGGGCAATCACCCACGCTTATCGGCGGTGCATGCCTATGCATTGTGGTCGCTGGGATTAAGAGCCGCGGCTGCCGAACATCTGCAGCGCGCTCAGCAGGTTCTGGAGGTTAAGGTTGCTGCCGGGCAGATGCAGACCGCCGATCCAGAGTATCTGACCTTGCAGACAGAGATTAAGGCCTTCTGGTCGTTGCTGGCATCCCATGCCGGCGAACTTGATACCGCCCTTGGGCTGGCGCGCAGCGCGCTTGCCAGTACTCCAGGAACAGCGCCCTTTGCCTGCGCAGTGGCCTCTACCAGCCTGTACGTGGCCCAGCGCAATAATCTGGATATGGAGCAGGCTATTACTTCCTGCCGGCAGGCGATTGCGTGCGCCCGGGATGCAGATCACCGCGTAATGGCGGCTGACGCGTATTACAACCTGGGCCTCATGCTGATGATTCAGGGGCGGCTGCGCCAGGCGAAAGATGCAATCCTGGAAGGGCAGCGCTATATCGAAAGCCTGGGTGAGACCTACCTGCCTCCTTTCGGCGTGCTTGATGTCGGTCTGGCTGAAATCTGCTGCCTGCAGCACGAGCTGGATCAGGCGCAGCGTTTTATCTCACGGGGTGTGCAGCTTATTGAAAACAGCGGGCGGCTTACCGGATATCTGCACAGCCGTATTGTCGAGGCCAAGCTGCTTTATAGTATGCAGCAAATATCCGCTGCCCGGCAGATCATTGACGAAGCTTTCCAGACGATCCAAAACACCGGGGTGCGCCAGTATGAATGGGATGAGGCGGGCTACTGGAGGGCAAGGACTATGGCTGCCCAGGGAGATTTTTTCCCTGCTCTGGAGTGGGCCAAAAAACTGCAGGGCACCTACACCTCTCAACCCCGCTACACGTACAGCGCTGGTGCAATTCGTCTGGCCTGTGTACTGGCGGCGGTTGGCAAGCCGCAGGAAGCGCTGCAAACGCTGGCCGGGGTAAAACCAGTGCTGGAAAAAGCCGGGTGCAACGGCTGGTTGGTTGATGCCTGTGTGCTGGAGGCGATGTGCCGGGCAAAACTCGAGCAAAGGTCGGCAGCCCTGCCTGCTCTGCGGCAGGCGCTTGCACTGGCAGAACCGGAAGAATATCTGCAGGTCTTCCTCGATCAAGGCTATTCGATGGCGGAACTGCTGCTCTTGGCTCGCAAGCAGGGCGCTCACCCAGAGTTCATCGACCGGCTGCTGGCGTGTTTCGGCCCTAACCGCCAAAGAGGGCGGGCCCTGCCCGCTGCTGCCAGCCCGCCGCTGGTCACTCCGCTGAGCAAACGCGAGATCGAGCTGCTGGGATTGATCGCCAACGGCTGCAGCAACAAGGAGATTGCCGGGAAGCTGGTGATCTCGATTGGCACGGTCAAGCGCCATACGGTCAATATCTTCAACAAACTGGATGTCAAAAACCGCACTGAGGCGGTAGCGAAAGCCAGGGAATTGAGAATTTTGTAGTGGAAACACACTCGAACCAGCCCCCAAAAGTTTTACCCAAACCTTTGGGGGTTTCTTGTTTAAATTACAAAATTACACCCATCGATACCACTTTGGTTGGATGTTTGCTGTAAGGGTTTGCGCTAAACTGAAGGCATACTATTCAGGAGGTTGGCATGTCCAATAAATATTTCTTTCAGATTCTATTTATCCTGCTCGTCTTGCTGCTCAGCGCCTGCGCCTCCCAATCCGGCGACACCGAACAGGCTCGCCAGGCATTGACCGGTTTCTTCGATGCGCTTTCCAAGGGTCATTACAGCGATGCAGTCTCGCTATACGGCGGCAGCTACGAGATCCTGGTGGGCTACAATCCGGAAATCAGTCCGGACGACCAGGCTGCCCTGTGGCAAAACGCTGCCAGGTCAACGGCTTGCAGTGCCTCACCGTTCGCAGCGCCACATTCAAGGAGCTTAATTCAGACGGAGAGTACCTCTTCACCGTCGAATTCAACGCGCCGGATGGCAGCCTGTTTGAGCGCGGCGCCTGCTGCGGCGAAGAACCAACCACGCCGCCCCAGTTCCAATTCGAATACCGGGTGGTAAAAAGCGGAGACGGGCAGTTCCGGGTGCTGGATTTGCCCGTCTATGTACCCTGAAATACAACTTTGATGTCACTTTAGGTGGATGCACGCGCCGGCGCTCGTCTGTAAAATGAGACTGAGAAAGGAGGACAGTATGATCGACTCTCCCAATTCCCTTGTAATCGAAACCAAAAGTCTCAGCAAGACCTACAAGGGCGTCCAGGCGCTCAAATCGTTGAACCTGAAGGTGAAACAGCACTCAATCTTTGGTTTTCTCGGCCCGAACGGCGCCGGGAAGACCACCACCATCAAGCTGCTGTTGGGGCTGGCGCGCCCGACCGGCGGCACTGCCAGCGTATTTGGCCAGGATGCCCTGCGCGACAGCGTCGCCATCCGCAGGCGGGTAGGCTACCTGGCGCAGGACCCGCGCTACTACGAGCACATGACCGCCCGTGAGACGCTGCGCTTCACCGCCAATTTCTTCTTCTCCGGCCCTAAAGCTGCCATCGAAGAGCGCATCCAGGAGACACTGGGGCTGGTTGGGCTGGAAGATAAAGCTGACCGCCCGATCAAGGGCTTCTCGGGCGGCGAACGCCAGCGGCTGGGCATTGCCCAGGCGCAGATCAATTACCCTGATTTGCTCATCTTGGACGAGCCAGCAGCATCGCTCGACCCGCAGGGACGCCGTGATGTGCTGGAGGTGATGGAACGCCTGCGCAAGTACACCACGATCTTCTATTCCACCCACATCCTGGACGATGTGCAGCGCGTCAGCGACACAGTTGCCATCCTGAACCACGGCGAGCTGGTGGCGCAGGCGCCGATCGAGGAGCTGCTGGCAGGCTCTGGCAGCGTGGTCTACCAGGTGGGCATTCGCGGCGACGGTGAAACCGCTCGACAGGCGCTGGCCTCTCAACCCTGGGTGATTGCCGCCACGCTGAAAACCAAAAACGGGACTTCTCTGCTCGGGGTCACGGTCAGCAATGAAGAGGCCGCCGAAACCGAGCTGCTGCGCTTGGTGCTGGCAGATAGGACCGTTAAAGTAACCGAGTTCGGTCGCCAGAAATATGACCTGGAAGAAGTATTCTTGAATATCGTCGAAGGAGGCGGAAATGGCAAGTAACAGCGCTCTGATTGCGGTCAAAGACCGCGGTTGGCTAAATGGGTTCGATAACCTGTTTCGCAGTGAAAATCACCACTGGTGGGGTACCTGGCAGTGGGTGGTCCAGGCGCTGATCTGGATGGCAATCGTCAACGGTATGCTGGCGATGGTCACCCTGTCGGCGTCTAAAATCGATGCCGCCCAGGCAAGCCAGGAAATCGGCGCCGCCGAAGCCGGCGCGGCAAAAGAGACGCTTGCACAGACCGCGCTGATGGTCTTCTTTCTCTTCTCCGGCCTGGCTCCTGCAGTGGGTGTGGTGATCATCGGGCAAGATGCCATCATCCAGGAGCGGCAGACGGGAACGATAGCCTGGGTGCTTTCCAAGCCGGTTTCGCGGGCGGCATTCCTGCTCTCTAAGCTGTTTGCCGATGCACTGGGCGTGCTGGTGAGCATGGTGCTGGTGCAGGGGTTGGTGGCTTATTTCATCTACCGCGCCGGGACCGGCATCGCCCTCTCCATCCCCCGTTTCCTGGCAGGCCTGGGTTTGGTGTACCTGCTGCTGCTTTTCTACCTGACGCTGACGCTGATGCTGGGCACGCTGTTCCGCTCGCGCGGCCCGGTGATCGGCTTTCCAATGCTGCTGGTTTTCGGCAACCAATTGGCCAGCCTGGCGCCCTGGCTGGGAAAGATCCTGCCCTGGAACCTGGTGATGGATTTAGGGCCGGATAAGCCTTCGCTGGCGGTGGCGCTGGCGCAGGGACAACCGCTGCCGACCGTAACGCCGGTCATTGGCACAGCAATCCTGACCATCCTGTTTATCGCCGTGGCCCTGTGGCGCTTCCAGCAGGAAGAGTTTTAGAAAGGGGATGTCAGGATGAAACCCTCTGTAATGAAACTTCTCGCAGTTCTGGAAGTCATCGTTGTAACATTTGCCGTCGTGCCGCTGCTGACCCTGGGCATCTACCGCCTGTTTCCGGGATTCGAAACCTGGCAGACACAGGTGGTTGGCTTTCCCTTTGCTGTGTTTGTGTATGTGGTGATGGCAGCCCTGGCGCTGCTGATGATCCTGTTGCGGCGCAGATCGCTGCACGAATACGGCATCACTTTCGAAAATCTAAAATACCATCTTGATATCGCCGGCGCCTGCTTCATTCCGGTCGTGCTGGCAAGCATGCCTTTCGGTTTAGGGGTGGATCACAAATCCTGGAGTGGGGCGGTGCTGCTGGCAGCCGTCAATGCAGCGCTACTGTTCGCCCTGGCGCTCATTTTGCGTAAGAAACCCTCGCCAGCGTCGCTGGGGATGGCGATTTCTGCCATCATCCTGATGCCGGGCTTAAATCAAGCGTCCGGATCTCTGGTGGGCAAGGCCACCATCCTCTTCCTGACCTATGCCCTGTTCGTCGGGTTTGGCGAAGAAATCCTGTACCGCGGCTACATGCATTCTCGCCTGAACGAAGCCTTCGGCAAGCCTTATCAATTTTTCGGTGTGCCTTTCGGCTGGGGCGGGATCATCACCGCGCTGCTGTTCGGCCTGACCCACGTTGGCATCCTGCGTTGGATACTGGGATTATCCAGCGAGGTGACCTGGGCGTGGGGCCTGTGGACCATCTTTAGCGGGCTGGTCTTCGGATACGTGCGCGAGAAGAGCGGCAGCATCCTGGCGCCAGCCCTGCTGCATGGCCTTCCACAGGCCATTGCCTCGGCAGCCATGCTGTTTCTGTAACAGGATTGGCTCAGGATGCCGCCGGTCATTAGCGGCTGGAGGGTTGCGAGAAGCATGCAAAAGCTCATTCTCACTCTATTGGGTGGATTGTGGCTTCTGTCGGTTGGCGGAGGAATTTGTCGTTCCATCCTGCCGTCCAGTGGGCTAGATTTTCTCACGGGGCTATCCGCCTTCGCCTTTATTGCTGCGCTTATCTGGTTCCTGGCGCGAAAAAAGCCGGCGGTAGACGATTTGCCTGATCTCGACCTTTTTTCCGGCGCAAGACCTGGCTTCTGGCTGCGCGTTTTTCTGATCTTCCTCGGTCTGGGAATTGCCTTTTTCGTTGGCATGATGATCGGAACCGGCTTCAGCCTTCTGCTCGTATGCGGGCTGATGGGGCTGGGGATAACCATCGCCTGGCGCAAGCAGCTCACGGGCGGGGTGGTGTGGACGGGCCTGGCAGCCGGTCTGATCTCTGAACTGGGAATTTTATTCGTCGGAAACGGGGACCTTTCCTGGGCAGTCGCCAACCTGGTCTTAATCCCGCCGGCTTTCACCGCAGGGGCCTTGCTCCTTCGGCACGCAAAATTGGGGCAGATACATGTGCTTGAAGGCAAGCCCGCGGTTGGGGTGCAGGGATTCTTGTTCGCGTGCTTGCTGGCAGTTCCGGCGTCTCTCTTGAATCTCCTGGGAAACCTGCAAAGCCAGGATACCTGGATCCACCGCTGGTGGCAGCCGCTGTATGCCATCGTGCCGGGGATCGCCGAAGAAACCTGGGCTCGCCTCTTTCTGGTTGCTGTTTGTTATGCCATCTTGCTCCCAGCCACCAACCAGCGCCCGCGGCGCGCGCTCGTGGTCGCCATTCTCACCAGCGTGATCGCCCACGGTTTTGCGCACACCGGTATCGATTCTTTCGGGATCGTGATTGGCAGCCTGCTTTACAGCCTGCCGTCGGCGCTGCTGCTGATCAAAGGCAGCTTCGAGCACGCGGTTGGATACCATTTCATGGTCGACTTTGTACGGTAACTTGCCGCTTATGTATCCTTGCCGGGCTAGCAAGCGGCATGGAAAGGAGCAGATTCCATGAACATCTTAGGCTGCTTTATTGGAGTGTTGTCAGCCCTGCTGTTCGGCGGGTGGCTAGCGGAATGGCTGGCCGAGCGGCGCGATCGCTGGCGCTATCCCGCTCCGGGGAGAATGGTTAAGGCTGCTAGCAGCCAGATGCACTTGCTGTGCAGCGGCGAGCGCCGCCCTGGCGAACCGCTGGTGCTGCTCGAGTCCGGCATGGGAAGCTGGTCGTTCTACTGGCGGATGGTGCAGCCGGCGGTGGCGCAATTCGCCCGGGTGTGCGCCTACGACCGACCGGGCTTTGGCTGGAGCCCACCCGGGGTACAGCCGCGCAGCGCCTCACGCATCGCCGCTGAGCTGCACGAAGCGCTGCAAAACGCCGGCGAGCCGGCCCCATACCTGTTGGTGGGGCATTCCTTGGGCGGCATTTTCGTGCGCCAATTCGCCCGCCTGTATCCCCAGGAAGTATGTGGTATGGTGCTGGTGGATTCGGCGCACGAAGACCAGCTCGAGCGCATGCCCTGGGCGCGCAAAGAGGCGCAAGGCATCTCCTTTACCTTCACTTTCCTGGCAATCCTGCACCGCCTGGGCATCCTGCGGTTGCTGGGCAAATCCCTGCTCAGCCGCTTTGCATCCGTAAAAACCGAGCAAGAACAGAAGCTCTTCCTGGCGACGCTCCTGTCTTCCCGTTATTTCGAAACCAGCCGTGACGAAAGCCTGAGCGTGCTGCAACCCTTGAAGCCGGAGGAGCGCCTGGCTTCCCTGGGCGATAAGCCACTGACCGTCATTCAGGCGGGCGGGCAGCCGGAAACACTGCCGCGCGGCTACACCCCAGAACGCTGGCAGCAGCAGCGCCGCGCCTGGGATGAAATCCAGCAGGACCTGCTCAAGCTTTCCTCCAACAGCCGCCTGGTGGTGGCGGAAAAGAGCGTGCACGCGGTGCAGGTGGAAGAACCCGAGGTCGTGATCGCTGCTATCGAGCAAATGTTGAGAGGAATAAACCATAGGGATTGAGGAAAGTTTAAAGATATGGCGAAAATAAAACCAGGGAAAATTGTTTTGTTGAATGGCACCTCCAGCTCTGGGAAGAGCAGCATCCTGGCAGCGCTGCAAAACCTGCTGGACGAACCGTACCTGAATGCCGGTCTGGATAAGTTTATCTGGATGCTGCCAAAGCGCTACCTGGACCGCCCGCTGTGGGATGACGTGTTAGGGCTTGCCAGCGAAGCCGGTGCCATGGGGCACCGGTTGGCTTACGGCATGCACCGCTCCATTGCCGCGCTGTCGCTGTCCGGCTTGAATGTGCTGGCAGACCACGTGCTGGTCGAGCAGAATTGGGTAAAAGACTGCGCCCAATTATTTACCGGTCTGCCAGCTTACCTGATTGGCATCCGCTGCCCGCTGGATGTGCTTGAACAGCGCGAGAAAGAGCGCCGCGACCGCACCCTGGGGCAGGCGCGCCTGCAGTTCGAACGCGCCCACACCCACCGATTGTATGACTTCGAAGTTGACACTTCCACCGCCAGCGTGGAGGAGTGCGCCCAGCGCATTGCGAATTATCTCAAATCTGGGGCTGAACCGTTCGCCTTAAAAAACTTGAGGCGCTCGCCAGGCGGCGAGCCGGCGTGAAAGCAGGTGCAGCCATGACAGAGATACCTTGCCCAACCGTGTATCACATCCGCCTGGAAGGGCACCTGGACCCATGCTGGTCGGAGTGGCTGGATGGCATGGCGATGACACTGCTGGAAAACGGCGAAACTCTGCTCTCTGGTCCGCTCGCCGACCAGACTGCGCTGCACGGGCTGTTGGCAAAGATCCGGGATATGAACCTGAAGCTGATCTTCGTGATTCGCGACCAGGATAGCCGATAACACCTGTACAACTGACCAGTCCCGAACTCCCCCGAAGGCGGGGGAGTTTTTTGCTTGTGGAATTTATGATGAGACGGTGAGAGGAGCCTGTCATGAAACCATGCCTGCCTTTGATTTTCATCTTGAGCCTGTTCATTGCCACGGCGACGCCGTCGTTCGCTCCGCCAGCGGCTGCCCAAGCAGGGCAAATCGATTTTGCAGTCCTGGACAGCGCTGTCGAATCCCAGATGTCCAGGCACGGGCTGCCTGGTGTCGCTCTGGCGGTGGTCAATGGCGATGAAGTTGTGTACCTCAAAGGGTACGGCACCGCGGGCGCCCAGGAGATGACGCCGCAGACACAGATGTTCATCGGATCGCAGAGCAAGTCATTCACCGCACTGGCCATCGCCCAGCTCTACGAGCAGGGCAGGCTGGACTTGAAAGCCCCGGTGCAGGCTTATTTACCGGACTTCAAGGTTGCAGACGAGGAAGCCTCCGCCAGGATAACGGTCAACCACCTGTTGCACCACACCAGCGGGTTATCAGAATCGGGATACAGCGTGCTCCTGCCCGATAACGCCACCTGCCAGGATGCGGTCAGCTCACTGGCGCAAGCGCACCTCACCGCGCCAGTCGGGCAGAAGTTCCAGTACTTCAATGTGGGGTATGATGTGCTGACCTGTATCACCGAAACCATCACCGGGCAGCGTTATGCAGATTATCTCCAACAGTATGTGCTCGATCCGCTCGGCATGAGCCACACCACCGCAGATCCGGCGCAGATCGAGAATCTCTCGTCGGGGTACACCCGCCTGTTCGGCTTTGCAGTGCCCATGAAACAACCCGTGCGCGACTTCGAAATCGGTGCCGGCTACATCGTCTCTACTGCTCAGGACATGGCGCGCTACGCCCTGGCAATGAAAAGCGGCGCGGTGGGATTGGTGCAGCCAGCCACTGCCCAGGCGATCTTTACCCCGGGCCTGGGCGCCTACGGCATGGGCTGGCACATCGTCGATGGCGGCGCAAAGGTTTTCCACGGCGGCGCCAACGAGACTTTTCACACCGAGGTCAATTTGTATCCCAAACGCGATCGCGCTTTTGTGCTGCTGGTCAATGAAGGGCACCAGGTCGATCATTTCGTCTCAATGGGGCAGCTCACGAGCAGCGTGGAGGCGGTAGTGCTCGGCAGAACCCCGCCGGTCTCGCAGGGGTGGTCGGTGCGCTGGATTGGGTGGGGAGCTGGAATTCTGGTTCTGGGGCTGGTGGTGCTCCATACTCGCAGCTTCTATGTGCTCTTCAACGGCTGGATCGAGCGAACTCGCCGCCTGTCGCCGCTCCGGAAAGCATGGGAGGTTGCCTTCAGCTTCCTGATTCCAACCGCCATCCTGATCTTCATCATCAGCCAGCTCAAGGCTTTTTACGGCTACCGCTTCAATTTACTGACCACATTTACTTACATGCGCCTAGGTTTGCCAGACGTGTTTGTTCTGATGCTTATCGGAACCCTGCCAGACTATATCCAGGGCGTCATCAAATTTATCTGGGTAGCAACTGGCAAGCTTAACCATATGCCATTTGCGCCTCCTCCTGCTGGTGAGGTTGTTCTGAATTCGTAGCGCCTGCCGGTGCGCAAAAAGAAAAGCGGCGAGAGCTGTGGCTCTCGCCGCCCGCTATCTATTTGAAGTTACTCATTCCCCGCCAGCCTGGCGTCAGTGTACAGGCTGGCGCGCAGCACCTCGGCGAAAGCCGCCACCAGCACTGCTTTTTGGAAATAGGGATCGCTCTCTTCGAAGGACGGGTACAAGTCCCAGGTGTTGAAGTTGCCATTGATCTCCTGGACTTCACGGGTCCCGGCGTCTTGCCAGCGTGCAACTTCGCTGGCCTGGAATGGGACGAAGCTGCGCTAGAAGCGTTGGCCACCCTTAGCCGGGGATATCCATCTCTGCTGCAAGCGGCTTGCGAAGCTTACGCAGATGGTTCGGCGTTGTCTGTGGAATCGCTGCGCGGCTACCGTTATCTCCCATAATTCGCCCTCAGGCTCGGCGCGCTAACCCCAGCAGGAATGGGCGATTTCATTTACTGGGCGCAGAAGGCTATTTTCGATTTGCGAATACAAGCAGCCCAACTCCCGCGGCGACTGCAATGCCCCCGTAAACTGCCCACTCGATCTGACCGGTCATAAAGCTGCCTGGCAGGAGATTGATGCCCTGCAGAAACCACACCCCACCAGCAAGGATTAGCAACACAGCGACCACAGAGAAAAAGAGCCTCATGATTTGTCTCCCGATGCACGCAAGCGAAGCCAGACGATCACTCGTAGCGGAAGCGCCACACCCCGATTGCAAAGAACAGCAGCGCAAAACCGAGTAATACACCGCCTTCCAGCAGCACCTCCGCCGGTCCGCCGCCGCGCAGCGCCAGGTCGAGCATACCCTGCATCGCCCAGGTCGTGGGAAGCACTTTCACTGCGCTGCGCACAAATTCGGGGAACAACTCGATCGGATACCAGCAGCCACCCAACAGTGCAAAAACCATGCCGATCATGATGCTCAACCCGTTGGCCTGTCCTTCGCTCTTGATGAAAGTTCCCAGGGTCGTTCCTAGCGCAGCCGCCGCCAGGGCAAACGGCACCAACACCAGCGCCAAGCCCAGTGGCTCGCGCCCCCAGTTGAGTTTCATCACGAAGATGCCAAATACCAGCAGCAGCGCCATCTGCAGCAGCGCCATCAGCACCTGCCCGGTGATGGTGCCCAGCAGGTACGTAGCCCGGGCGGTCGGAGTGGTCAGCAGGCGGCGTAGGGTGCCCCGCTGGCGTTCGTAAGCGAACATTGCCGAGATGCCCACCAGCGGGATGAACACCCAGGTGATCATCTGCCCGGCGGATGAACTGGCAGCCGGGTCGTATTCCACCGAGTCGGCGGTGGAAGCGCGCTCTACCACCAGTCGCTCGGGGGCGGTATCCCTCAGCCTCTGGGCAGCGAGCAGTGAGTCTTGAGAATATAGCCGGCGCGCAGCCTCGGACTCGAATGCCTGGATACTCTCGGCTTCAGCGGTGGCCATCTGAGCCGTTTGCAGCGCCGCAGCCGCCTGGTTAATGGCTGCGAGCAGCGCTTGCTCGGCAGCCAGGCTGTTGAGGTTATTGGGCTGCTGGTAGAGCAGCAAATCAACGCCCCCAGCCTGCGCTCTCACCAGGTCAAAATCGGGTGGGATGACCAGCAGGGTGGATGCCCGGCGCTCGTCGAATTCAGCTTTGGCCTGCTCCAGCGGCAACAGATCGGGCCGCACGGTCTGGGAGGCTTCCAGGGCAGCGATTAATTGGGCTGAGAGTGGGCTGCCGGCCTGGTCGGCGATCAGCAGGCGGATGCGGTTGTCTCCTTCGCCAGATTGCGTGCCGCCCGCCAGCAGGAAAGTGAAGAAAAGCGGCAGGACAAGAAAATACAACAGCTCGGCTTTGCTGCTGAAGCGTAGCAGGGTATCTTTGCGAATGATCGCCAGCACCTTTTTCAGCATTCGCAACTCCATCAGCGCTCCAAGATGGAACGGCGGTTGAACAGCAAAGTCGCAATCAAGAACAGCACCGCGCCCATCACCAGCAGCGCTACCACCGGCAAAGCCACTTGCTCCAGCCCACCGCCAAGCGCCAGGGAGGTGAAGCCATCCAGCCCCCAGGCGTTGGGCGTGATGCGGCTGATCCACTGTATTGGACCTGGCAAGGCGTCGAGGTTGATGAAACTACCGCCCAATATCCCAAAAGTCAGCATCAGCGCTGAGCCCAGCGAGGCCACCTGGTTCGGGCTGCGCGCCACGGCGGTGAGCAGCATACCCCAACCGCTGGCGCCGAAGACCGCTGCTAACACCAGCACAGCCACACCCAACGGATTGCCCCACTGCAGACGGAATAGCAGCGTGGAAGCCAGGATCAGGACGGCAAGCTGCGCTACACCGGTCAGGTAGATGCCCAGAACCTTACCGCCCAGCACCTGGGCGCTGGAGGTGGGCGAAACCAGCAAGCGCGGCAGCGTGCCCTGGGCGCGCTCTGCCAGGATCGAACGCCCACCGTAAGAGACGGTGTACATCAGGAACATCAGCGCCATGCCAGGCGCCATGTAAGCCAGGATGTCGAATTCCATCGGCGCTTCTCCAGCGCTGACCTTCTCCAGGCGGATGGCGGTTGCATTGCCAGCGCTGACCTGGCGCTCACCGATCTCTTGCCCGAGCGCCTCGGCCTGCCCCGGCTGGATGCGCCCGCTGGTGATCAACTGAGTCACAGTCACCTGTCCGCCGATACGGCCGGCTTCCACCCGAGCAAGAAACTGCTCGACGATGGTCTGCACCACGCCGGCGCTGGTGGGGCGGGTCGGGTTGACGTAGATCACGATGCGCAGCGCTGAGCCTTGCCCCGGCTCTCCCAGCGCCGGGCTGCCCACCTCAGGGATGATGCTGCGGGTGAAACCCTGTGGGATGAAGACGACCGCCGCCGCCTGGTCGCCGTCCACGAGCTGGCGCGCCTCTGCCAGGTCAGCGCCTGCTACCGGGGCAACCAGACCAGCCAGCTCCTCGGAAAAGAACAGCTCTACCAGGGCGTCGCCCAATGGCTCCTGATCCTGGTTGACCAGCACCACTGGGATATCACTCAAACCGGATGCGCCCGAGCTGCCAGACAGCCTTCCAGTAACAAATCCCAGCCCCACGGTCAACAGGAACGGCGCCAGCAGCATCAAGACCAGCGCAGCCCGGTCGCGAAAGGCCAGAGTGAGATCTTTGAAGCCAATCAGCATTATTTTCTTCATTGTGGCGCTCAGTCTCGCAGGGCGCGGCCGGTCAGGTGAAGAAAAACGGCTTCCAGGTTGGGTTCCTGGATATCCAGCGAACGGATTTTGACGCCGGTCTCGTTGGCGCGAGACACCACTGCTGCCAGCAGGTCTTCGGCAGAGGGGGTGATGATGGTCACGCTGTGATCGGTGACATCCGCCTTGCGCACCTCTGGCATGCCGCGCACCATTTCCGCCAAAGCCTCGGCGTTATCGGTTTCCGCCAGGTGCAGCACCAGGGTATCGGCCTGCCCCACCTGGCGGGTCAACTCCTGCTGGGTGCCCAAGGCAATCATCTCGCCATGATCGATGATCCCCACCCGGTCGGAAAGCTCCTGGGCTTCTTCCATGTAGTGCGTGGTGTACAGCACGGTCATGCCCTGCTGGTTGAGGTCTTTCACGGTGTCCAGTATAGCGCGGCGTGACTGCGGATCGATGCCAACCGTTGGCTCATCCATGAAGAGCAACCGCGGCCGGTGCAACAGCCCCACGCCGATGTTCACCCGGCGCTTCATGCCGCCCGAATAGGCACTGATGCGCTGGTTAGCGCGCTCGCTCAAGCCGATTTGCGCCAACACTTGCTCGATACGCTGCTTGAGCTCTTTGCCCGACAGCCCATACATTTGCCCCCAGAAGGAAAGATTTTCTCGCGCCGACAGGTCTTCGTACAGCGCCAGCTCCTGCGGTACAACGCCGATAATGCTGCGCACCGCCATCGGGTCTTTGCGGATCGAATAACCGCCGATGCGGGCATCACCGCTGGTAGGAACCAAGAGCGTGGAGAGCATTGAAATGGTTGTCGTCTTGCCAGCGCCGTTTGGTCCCAGCAAACTGAAGATTTCACCTTCCTGTATGTCGAAGGAAACGCCTTTGACTGCGGCAAAATCGCCATAGTGCTTGGTCAGATCAGACACTGTTAGGATCGGCTGCATAGGTCTTCCTTGTGATGAATGGAGGCAAATAACCGTAAGCATTATACATGGATTTGACGTGAGCAGGCGGCTGGCAAAGCCCGGCTTTAGGCCTGAAATCAGGCGAGCGATATCGAATATGTGCACATATATTGTATATATTAATCAAACACTTAAGAAAATACATTGACATTATATATACATTATGTATAATTTATCTAGCTTGGTTGTGTAACAATCTTATTGATGAAAGGAATGTGAACAATGAAAAAGCAGGTTTCGCGATTGATTTTGGCAGTGGTATTGATGGCAGTAGCTTTTGCAGGTTTGGGCTTCCAGCCTGCGCAGGCTAAATCAGATGACACGTTCAAGATCAGCGTGTACCACGGCATCGACGGCAGACGCCTGGGTTTGTCCCGTGATCTTCCCGTGATCGCTTCAGTTTACAAAGATGGCGCTTTCCTGGCAGACATTCCCTTGAGCTACAAGGATCGCTTCACCACCTTCCTGCCCGCTGGTGTGTACACCATCAAAGTGACGTCCCTCGAAGCTGGCCCATTGCCGAGCATGACGATCGACTCGGCAGCCATCCCGGCGGGTGTAGAGGTTCGCCTTCGCGCCCGGCTGAACCCAGGCAAGATCCCGGTTTTGGCTGTGAAAATTAAGTGAGTGTGTCGCCCTTATCGGTAGCGAGTTTTTGGACAACTGAATACTGGTGATTGCTGAGAAAGGCGCCGCATCCAGAGATTAGCTCTGGATGCGGCTGTTTTTCTTTCGAGCTCCGATCCTTTTCTGATCTTTGCTGTGATTACGAGACCAGCATACTGTGCTGGTCGTGGCAATCACCTATCAGAACATTTTGCGTGACCCACATCGTGTGAACCGCCTTTTTGATGTGGGATACTGATTAACTCCAAGACGCCTGCCGATCTAGAAGAAAGCTGTCACCGCCAAGGCAGTGACCGAAGCCATCTCCATACTGCCAGGGGACTATTGCATCGCTTCATTCCCAAGAAATCATCGACCGTCGAGCTGGTTCTCGATGCCTTTCCGCCGTGATCGACACGCTCTGCTACGGTGTGGCTATGACCGTTTCCTTCCAGAATAAATGAGCAAAGCGTCGCGGTGTTACTCGCCTTGACATGGAGGTTTCGTGGGAGCGGTGAGCTAATCATCCGCCTGCCCGTGAGCTTCTCTCCAGGCGGGCGAATCAGGCACAAAAAGCGACTGCCCAAACGCTGCTAAACCATAGGAAGCGATTTTCTCTTGCACAGGCAGAGAAATGATCCAGTCGATGAACTGGTTTGCCAGGTCAAGCCGGATAGCGGGGTTTTTGTCCGGGTTGACAGCGATCACGCCGTAGGGGTTGAACAGCACCGGGTCGCCTTCGAGGACGATCGTGAGCTCGATGCCCTCCTGGGTGCGGGCAAGATAAGTCGCCCGGTCGCTGAGCGTGTAAGCCAGTTGCTCATTTGCCATGGTCAGCACCTCGCCCATACCCAGCCCTGAGGAGATATACCAGTCGCCAGCTGGCTCAATGCCGGCCGTTTTCCAGATCGACAGCTCTTTGGCATGAGTGCCTGAATCATCGCCGCGTGAGATAAATACAGCCTGCGCCTCGGCGATTTTCGCTATCGCCTGGGCAGCATCTGCCATACCAGCGATGCCTGCCGGGTCGCTTTCAGGTCCCAGAATGACGAAGTCGTTGTACATCACGTCTTCGCGGCGCACGCCGTGGCCGGCATCCATGAAAGCCTGCTCGCGTGAGCGGGCGTGCACCAGCAGCACATCGGCGTTGCCATCCTCGCCCAGCGTGATCGCCTGCCCGGTGCCCACTGCAATCACGTCAACGGTCACACCGGTAAGCTGTTCGAAATCCGGCAGGATGAATTCCAGTAAGCCCGAATCCTCGGTGCTGGTGGTGGTTGCCAGGATGATCTTCTGCTCACCAGTGGGTGGAGCGGTTTCAACCAGAGCCGCGGTCTGCACTGCTGTTGGCGGCTCAGTGGCCTTTACCAAGCCAACCGCCGGGGTGGCGCAGGCTGCCAGTAAGCCAGCAAGCAGCCCAACCATTGCCAACCAGGAGATTTTCTTCATTGTGTGACTCCATGTGTATATTTGTATCAGTATAATTATATACGTGAAATAGAAATTTTACACCTTGAGTGGCATTGAATTCGCCCACTCTGCACAACCCCAATCCCAGTTTGCGTGATAAATCTTATTCGACCCAGCGGACCTCGCCGCTGGCGTGCGTTTCGTATCCCCCGATGCGTGTGAGCAGTATGCGGCTGCCGGGCTGCTGCAACCAGCTCACCAACCGCTGCACGGCGACATGTTGCATACCGCGCCTGGTAAGCACCAGGTCGTAACGCTCGCTGGTGAGCGGCACGAAATCCAGGCCAAAGCTGAGCGCCGCAGCTTCCAGTCCAAGACCGGCATCGGCCTGCCCCTCGGCTACCGCCTGGGCGACGGCGGTGTGGGTGGTCTTTTCATGGCTATAGCCCTGGATCCGCCCACTGTTCAGACCTTCCTGCAGCAGAGCGTTATCCAACCAAACGCGCGTGCCAGAGCCCGGCTGGCGATTGACAAAACGCAGCCCTGGCTGTCCCAGGTCGCTCAAGCGCTGAATACGGCGCGGGTTGCCCGGTGGCAAGATCAAGCCCATGCGCCGGTGTGCCACGGTAACTAACGCCATGCTCTGACCTGGAAATAAACGGCGGACAAAAGCCTCATTGTAGGTCTGGCTTTCCCGATCCCACAAGTGACTGCCAGCCAGGTCGGCTTTGCCTTCCGCCAGGGCGATCAGCCCGGCCAGGCTGCCGCAGAAGCGAATTTGTAAGCTGTAGCCAGGGGCAATCTCGGCAAACAGGCCCGCCAGCCAGGCGACCAGCGGGTCGTGGCTGCCGGCAAAGCGCAGCTCGTACTGTCCGGGCGGCTGTGGCGCTTCCTCAAGCGAGCGCCAGCGGTCCATGGCCAGGCGCAGAGCACTCTCGACCTCGTCCAGGCTGTGCCCGGCGGTGAGCGTTTCCAGCAGAAAGGCTTCGGCGCGGTGCACCAGCGCAGCGCGGCGCAGCGGCGTCTCTCCCTGCACCGGAGGTCGATCAACCACGTGGGTACCCTGGCCAGGCCGCACGGTCACCAATCCCTGCTGCGCCAGTTCCTGGTAAGCGCGCTGCACGGTGCCGATGGTGCAGCCCCACCGGGAGGCCATCTGCCTCACCGCCGGCAGGCGGCTGCCCGGCTTGAGCACACCGGTGAGGATTTCGGTGCGCACCTGCTCGGAAATGCGTTTGTATAGATGCACATCCTCCATGCGCTTAGTATACAAGATTAAGGATAAATTAGGGTATGCTGGCGCTAACCCGGTAATGCATCGCGGCGCCCATAAATATGGCATAATCTAGATCGTTTCGGTCTAAATTTGCGTATCTATGCTTATGAAAAAACTGCGCCCATTCCTGCTGACACTGCTGATCGCTCTGAGCATGGTATCCTGCAACATCTGGCCCGAGCTGCATCAAGATACTCTACCAGCTCCCCAACAGGCTCGAGCCTCCGCTCCGGACGCTGCTGTCCCTCAGACTCTGGCCACGCAACCCCAGGTGACAACATTACCGGAGTCGCCCGCCACTTCGACGCCAGCCTGGACCAAGACCGCCTCTTCCACTCCACAGCCGAGCGCCATCCCAACACAGACTTCCGCCCCAACCGCGACGCTCCATCCGATGCACGTGCTGGCGCAGCGTCAGACACCCTACCCCGGCAGCGAGATCGTCATCGAGCAGGAATTGGAGCCTGGCTCCAACTATAACCGCTACTATGCTTACTACCTGTCAGAGGGCTTGAAGATCTACGCTTTGCTGACCGTGCCGCGCGGCGAGGTGCCGCCCGGCGGCTTTCCCGCAATCGTCTTCAACCACGGCTACATTCCTCCGGACGTTTACCGCACCACCGAGCGCTACATCGCCTATGTCGACCGCCTGGCAAGCAGCGGCTATGTCGTCTTCCGCATCGACTACCGCGGGCACGATCGCTCAGAGGGCGAAGCCAGCGGCGCCTACGGCAACCCCGGCTACACCGTGGATGTGCTCAACGCCGTGGCAGCCATTCGCGCCTTTCCGCAGGTCAACCCCCAGCGCATCGGTATGTGGGGACACTCGATGGGCGGTTACCTGACGCTGCGCGCGATGGTGATCTCGCAGGAGGTCAAAGCTGGCGTGATCTGGGCAGGCGTGGTGGCTTCCTACCCCGATCTGCTCACCCGCTGGCGGCGCAGCGTTGGCCCGACGCCCACCCCGCCGGCTTTCGCCCGCCGCTGGCGCTTTGATTGGGTTGAGCGCTATGGCACACCCGAAGAGAATCCGGAGTTCTGGAATGGCATTTCTTCCAATAGCTACCTGGCTGATATCTCCGGCCCGCTGCAGCTCCACCACGGCACAGCCGACACAGATGTGCCGGTCTTATTCTCCGAACTGCTCTACCAACAAATGCTTCAAGCTGGAAAGCCAGTCGAGTTGTATACTTATGAGGGAGACAATCACAACCTGTCGGGGTTTTTTACCCTGGCGATGAACCGCACGATCGAGTTTTTCGACCGCCATCTTAAGTCTCCTTAGAGGCATGTATGCTCTATCGGCTGTGGACATGGCTGGTTGGGCCGCCTTTACCCACCCAAGAAGCAGCCCACGCCCGTCTGAATAAAATCCGCGCCCTGGCGGCATTCTCCCCGGACGCGCTGTCTTCGATTGCCTACGCCAACCAGGAGATCTTCCTGGGATTGGTGGCGATGGGCAGCCTGGGTTTATCGTATTCGTTTCCGATTGGCCTGGGCATTACCTCGCTGCTGGCAGTTGTGGCGATTTCATACTACCAGACTATCCATGCTTATCCCAGCGGCGGCGGGTCGTACATCGTGGCTCGCGAAAATCTGGGCGAGCTGCCCGGGTTGGTGGCAGGAGGGGCTCTGCTGATTGATTATGTGCTCACTGCGGCGGTCAGCCTGACAGCCGGGGTGGAAGCCATCGCCTCGGCTTTCCCATTTTTATGGAGCTACCGGGTCGAGGCAGCCCTGTTTTTACTGGCAGTGATCACACTGATCAACCTGCGCGGTGTTAAGGAAGCGGGCACCGTTATGTCACTGCCGGTGTACCTGTTCTTGTTCACCTACCTGGGCATGCTGGCCTTTGGATTAATCCGGGCGCTGCTGGAAGGACCGGGAGATTTGAGCGTCGTTGCGCCGGCTGCCATCGAGCCGCTATCTCTATTCCTAATCTTACGAGCTTTCGCCTCGGGCAGCACCGCCCTGACTGGCGTTGAGGCGATCAGCAATGGCGTTCCGGCATTCAGGAAACCGGAAAGTCACAATGCCGGGCGCACGCTGATTGTGATGGCGCTGCTTATGGGCGCCTTGTTTTTGGGTAGCCTGGGTCTGACCCAATACTTCGCTGTGGTCGCCGGACCACAGGAGACCATCCTCTCCGCTCTTGCGCGGCGCCTGGTTGGCAGCGGTCCGGTTTACTACCTGGTGCAGACCAGCACCCTGCTGATTTTGACGGTGGCTGCCAACACCAGTTTTGCGGATTTTCCACGCGTGGCTTCGATCCTGGCGCGAGATGGCTACCTGCCGCGCCAGCTTAGCAACCTGGGCGACCGGCTGGTGTTTGGCAACGGCATGCTTCTGCTGGCAGGCGACACCACGCTGCTGGTAGTGCTGTTCGGCGGCGACTCGCACTTGCTGGTGCCTCTATTTGCAGTAGGTGCTTTTATGGCATTCACCCTGTCGCAGTCTGGCATGGTCGTGCATTGGCGGCGGAAAAACGGCCCCGGCTGGCAGGTAAAAAGCCTGTTGAACGGCTTCGGTGCCCTGGTGACCGGGACAATGGTCATGGTAGTGGTGGTCAGCAAGTTTACGCACGGGGCCTGGATCACGCTGTTGCTGATCCCATCTCTGGTGTGGTCGTTTTACCAGATCAAGAATCACTACCGGCGAGTAGCCGAACAGCTCAGTCTGCATGGACTGCCGCCTTCACTGCAACCGGTGCCCAGGCTGCGCCTGGTGGTGCCGGTCTCGGGCGTGCACCGCGCCACCATCGAGGCGATCAATTATGCCCGCGCGCTGTCCGACAAGATCACTGCCGTCTACATCGAAATCGAGCCGGGCAGCGGCGAGAAGCTGCGCGCCCGCTGGAAGCAGTGGTTCCCTGATATTACACTGGTGGTAGAGCCCTCGCCTTATCGCTCAGTCATTAGCCCGCTGCTGGAATTCCTCGACAGAACCGATCGCGAGCACAACGACGGCACCCTGGCGGCGCTGGTGCTGCCAGAGATCGTACCCGCCAGGGGCTGGCAAGGGCTGCTGCATAACCAGACAGCCTGGCTGATCAAGACCACCCTGCTCTACCGACGACGCAGCCAGGGCTACCAGCGCGTGATCATCGATGTGCCGTACCACTTGAAAAAGTAGGCCGAGAGAATCACGCTTTCCACGGGTCCTGACTGGGTCTCATCACCACTCGGTCAAAGCTGACGCTGGCCGGGCTAAGCGCCAGCCAGCGGACAGCTTCCGCCACATCTTCTGGGCGCATCATGCGCTGTTGCACTTCCGCGGGCGCCTGCCCTTCCCAGATAGGCGTCTCGGTGTTGCCCGGGCACAGCACGTGCACGCGGATGCCGCGCTTTTTCCCCTCCAGCGCTAGCACCTCGCTCAAGCCCACCAGCCCGTACTTGGAAGCGCTGTAGGCGGCGCAGCCGCTATAGGGCTGTACGCCAGCCACCGAGCTGATATTGATGATTTGCCCGCCGCCCAGGTGAGGCCAGGCAGCTTTGCAAAAGTTAAAAGCGCCGGTCAGGTTGGCGCCCAGCGACTCTTCCCACAGCGCAGCATCGGTATCCTCAAACGAAACCAACTTGAACACGCCGGCGCTGTTGACCAGCAGATCGAGCTTGCCATATTGCTTGACCGTGGCTTCGACAAAATCGCGCACCGCTGGCGCGTCTCGCACATCCAGGGCGCCGTACCAGGCCTGCCCGCCAGCGCCCTGGATGCTGTCTACGGCCTGTTCCAATAGTTGGGCTCTCCTGCCCACCAATCCGACCCGGTATGCAGACTGGGACAGCAGGCGGGCAGCAGCCAGGCCGATACCGCTGCTGCCGCCGGTGATAATCGCCGTCTTCATGCTTTTGGTTTGCGCAGTGGCAGCGCCTGGACCTGGGCAGCCAGCGCAAAATCATTTTCCGTCAACCCGCCAGCGCTGTGCGTGGTCAGGCGCACTTCGAGCATATTGTAGCTGTAGATGCGCAGGTCCGGATGGTGACCGGCAGCTTCCGCCAACTGCCCCACTGCGCCCGCCAGCAGCAGGGCGTGAGCGAAAGATGGCAAGCTGAATGTGCGCACCAGTTCGCTGCCCTGTACTTCCCATTCGGGTAGGGTCGATAGATATGATTGAATCTGGTTGGAGTCCAGCAGCGCCATCTTAGAACAGCTCCTGGGTGGAGGCGCGCCCGATGTGCTCCATAAACTCACGCCGCAGCTCAGCATCCTCCCTGAACTGGCCGCGCATGGTGCTGGTGACCATGCGTGCGTTGGCTTTTTTCACACCGCGCATGGTGGCGCACATGTGGGCGGCTTCCACCACCACAGCCACACCCTGCGGCTGCAATGTCTCTTCCAAGAAGTCAGCGATCTGCGCCGTCAGCCGTTCCTGAACCTGCAGGCGTCGCGAGAACATATCCACGATGCGCGGGATTTTGGATAATCCCAGCACTTTGCCATTGGGGATATATGCCACGTGCGCCTTGCCAATGAAAGGCAACATGTGGTGCTCGCACAGACTGTGCAGCTCGATATCCCGTACAATGACCATCTCGTTGTAATCCACCTCGAACAATGCGTTGTTGATCAGCGCTACGGGGTCGGTGGTATAGCCAGAGAGCAGCTCACGGTACATCTTGCGCACCCGCAGCGGGGTATTGAGCAAACCATCGCGCTCGGTGTCTTCGCCCAGGTTCATCAGCAGGCTGCGCACCGCGCCTTCGATGGCCATGTTTTGCGCCTCTTCGCCAGCCACAGCCAGGGAGGTGTTTTCCACCTCGAATTCTGGCTCAGCCAGCTCGACCAAAGAATTCAGGGTATAGTTTTTTTGCGAACCGTTGCGTCCGTTGTTCATTTGAAAAGATCTCCTTCCAGAGAAGCGATAAATTGGTTATTTGGGGTTTCCCACAGCCGCACCTCTCGCAGTGCCCCGGGCAATCGCCCAGCGAAGCGCTCAAAAAGGTAGGCGGCGATATTTTCACCGGTACTGGGCATTTCAGCAAAAGCTGCAATGTCCTGGTCGATATAGGTGTAATCCAGTTCACCCAGGATGCCTGCGGCGACTTCATCCAGGCAGCCCAGGTCGAAGGCAGTTTCGGTCAGCGGGTCGAGCTCGCCGCGCACTGTCACCAGGGCTTTGTAGGTGTGCCCGTGCGGGTCGGAGCGGTTGCACTTGCCGAAGATCGACTGGTTTTGCTGCGGGCTGAGCTCATGGCTCTCCAGGCGATGAGCGGCGTGGAAGCGGTAGCGCCGTCCCAGGCGGTAGGAGTTATCGCCAGGGTGATATTCGGCAAAGAAATCCGGCGTCTCCCACACGCGCACCCGGGCAGCCCGGGGTGATTTCATGGCGATCAGGGCGGCGATGGCCTCGGTGACCACATTGCGCCCGGAGAGCTCCGGAATGTCGTTGGACAGGTTGCGGTGATCGAAATATTGCCAAAGGTCGGCGGGCACACTGCTCGCGTGGGGTGCAGCGATCTCCACCTGGTAATTGTGCCCGTGACCAGCGGGATTGTTGCAAATACCATACAGGCGCTGATTTTCAGCCTGGCTGAGGCGCGGCGCATGTGTGCGGTGCGCGGCAGAAAAGCCAAAGCGCACAATTTCCAGCTCTTCGTCCAGCGTGACCAGGGCGGCATTTTCATCCTCTTCCGCCAGTTCCAGAGAATACAGGTAGACTGGATCAGGCAGGCCCACTTGCAGGTCGGCAAAGATAGCGCGCGCCACGTTGAGGGTAGTCGGTTCTTCGCCAGGCATCTGGCTGTTCAAATTGCGATGATCGAAGCGCTCCAGGGTTGCGTGCACCTTCTGCTTCAGATCGACAATGTTGATCTGCATACCCGTCAGCGAGTCGAGCGGACCGCGGATGCCAGCCCAGCCGTAGAAGTTGTTGCCATGCAGGCGACCACCAGAGAGCTGGCGTGAAGCGGAGAATTCAAAACGTCTCAAGGTTGTAATTTGCATCCTGTCATCTCACTTGATACCTGATCATACACACAGATCATCGCTCAGATGCTTGCGTCAGGGATTTCCCTAACCAATCAACTGCAAAAAGCGGCTGGCGGTGTTTTCCCAGCTCATTCCCTCGGCAAAGCGCCGTCCAGCGCGGCCAAGGCGGTTACGTTTTTCCTCATTTGCCAGCAAATCGCAGATCGCCTGCGCCAGCGCCTCGGGATCTTCTGGCGGCACCAGGCTGCCGCTGCCTGCCGGGCGCACCAGCTCGGGCATCGAGGCGGCCTCCGAAACCACCAGCGGGCGACTGGAGGCCATGGCTTCTAAGCATACGTTGGCAAAGGCGTCCTGGATGCTTGGATGGACAAAGACATGGCAGCGCTTGAACTCCGCAACCACCTGGCGACGATCGTTGATGTCGCCCAACCAGGTGATGTTGCTCTCAGCGCCAATCTCGCGGCTGAGCTGCCGCAGGGCATGCCACTCGAAACCGCCACCGACAATGCGCACCTCCACATCCGGAAAACGGCTGCGAACAATCGGCACAGCCTTCACTAACACGCCGATTTTTTTGCGAGGGTAGAGCTTGCTAACTGCCAGAACAGTTGGGCGGCGAGCCGCTTCCGGCTCCGCCAAGCTCTGCCAAAGGGCATCCCATTCCGCCAGGTCGATGCCATTGGGCACAGCATGCACGCGCCCTTCAGGCACCTGGTAATACTCGATCACCTTGCGGCGAGCATACTGGCTGGGGGTGATCACCCGTTCGGCGCTGCGCAGGTTGTGCCCTTCGAAGAAAGCCTGGGTTTGCAGCAGTGTGCGGAATGGCTCGGGCTCTGTTTCCACCAGGTCGGCGAACACCGCTCGCGCCGTGCCGATGAAACGCTGTCCGCTGCGGCGGGGAATGGCAAAACCATCGTAATCCAGACCCAGGACCCAATCCACCTGCTCCAGACGAGGGTCGCGCCCAAACTGCACGTTGTACCACAGCCGCTCCAGGGTGAAACGGGCGTAGTCTTGCATGTCCAGGGGTGGGTTGACCAGTTCCACCTGGGTGCCCATGCCCTCGACGGCGCGGCGGATGGACTGGACAAACAGGGCTGTGCCGCTGCCCTGCCCAAGGGAAAGGGGCCAAGTGGTGAGGAAGAGGGCTTTGTGCATAGGTTTACTCAACATTGAATACAATTTTACCTTTAATATAGGTTTTGTCAATGTATTGTATATTGTTTTTATGTTAGAGATTGTTAACCTGCGGTGCGGCTGCAAATAGGAGCAAGCCATAGCCGATCATGACAGTTGTGATATGATTCGATCAATCAAACAATTCTTTCCAGAAAAGGAGTGCAAGATGAGCATTACCCCTAACACCCCCGGTCAGCGCATCGACCTGCCCGATGCAGAAGTTCAAATCAGTGGGCGCGGCCAGACCGGCATGGAATATAAAATCATCGGCAGCACCCTGCAAGCGGTGATCATGGAGCTGGACCCGGGCGAAACTGTTTACTCTGAGAGCGGCGGTATGGCCTGGATGAGCGGAAACATCGAAATGAAGACCAGCGGGCGGGGCGGCGGCCTGGGTGGGGCGCTGATGCGCGCCGTGAGCGGCGAGTCGCTCTTCCTGGTGGAATACACCAGCTCGGGCGGCAAAGGCATGGTGGCGTTCGCCTCCGACTTCCCGGGCAAGATCGTGCCCATCAACCTGGCACCGGGGCAAGAGATGATCTGCCAGAAAACAGCCTTCCTGTGCGCAGAGAAGACGGTTGGCTTGAGCATTCATTTCCGCCGCCGCCTGGGTGCCGGCTTGTTCGGTGGCGAGGGCTTCATCTTGCAAAAGCTGACCGGTCCCGGTGTTGCCTTTGTCTGCCTGGATGGCGAGATCGTCGAATACACCCTGGCGCCGAATCAAATCCTCAAAGTCGATACCGGGCACGTCGCCATGTATGAACCGACGGTTTCCTTCGATGTCGAAATGGTGAAAGGCCTCTCGAATATTTTCTTTGGCGGCGAGGGGCTGTTCCTGGCAACACTCAAAGGCCCGGGGCGCGTTTGGCTGCAAACCATGCCCACGAGCAACCTGGCGCGCGCCATTTTGCCGCATTTGCCCACCAAATCAGGATAGCGCACACCTATCAGCAAATTTACGCCAGGCTGGTATAGAGCCACCTTTATCAGCCTGGCGAGTCAGATGCTCTTGCAACGATATCCGATGGGCGCAAAACTTAAATTGGCAGCCCGGTTGCGTTACTTGTATGATCTGGCTAACGAGTTCCTGTTCGGCGCGGCGCTCTCCTGGGCATCGGTGCCTTACCAGTTGAAGCGGCGCAAAGAATTCGAAGAGATTTTCGTGCTCCACACCCTGATGAGCCTGTGGGGAGTCCCACCGCTGCTGCCCAGTCGCCGTTTGTTCTTGCTGCCGCATGTTATTCCCCAGATCTTATATTGGCGCCGGCGCCTGGCGCTGTGGGATGAATCGCTGGAGACAGCAGATCTCAAGCACCTCGGCCATTAGGCCCCCGCTTTCCAATCCAGAAAACCGATAAATCAACACAATGCAGTTCGTCAGGCAAGCCGCAACTTGCCTGATGAACCCGCATTCGATTAAGAGTGGGTTAAGTTTTTCAAAAAAGCGACTCGTTTTAGCGGGTTCATCCGTTATCTATTGTTGAGAGATGAGGCCGGTGAATAACATGATTGAAGCTGTCAATTCGGAGACCATTACTCGAGCGGGAAAGGGAGATACCAGCGCCCTGTCCAGGTTGTACGAACAGTGCCGCCCAGGGCTGTTTCGTTTTCTATTCTATCGAGTGGGCGACCTTCATGCTGCCGAAGATCTCACTTCGGAGGTTTTCCTACGCATGCTACGCGCTCTGGAGCGCTACCGCCCACAAGGCATTGCTTTCGAGGCCTGGCTGTACCAAATCGCCCGCAACCTGGCAATCGACTACCAGCGCAGTTTGCGCAACCGCAACCATTTGCCCCTGGAAGAAGCAGTACTCCCTGGCGATGAAGGAGCGGAATATGTGGTCGATCGCCACCTGAACAGCCAGGTATTGGTAAGCGCCCTGCATAAACTGGGCGAAGAGCAACGCGATGTGGTCGTGTTGAGATTTGTCAGCGGTCTGAGCATCACCCAGGTTGCTCAGGCGCTGCACAAAACCGAGGATTCTGTCAAGGCATTGCAGCGGCGCGGGTTGAGCGCCCTGCGGGAATTATTGAAATCGTGGGAGGATGAGGATGTCTGAAAAAGATGATCTTTTACAGCGCCACCTGGAACAAATCGAACAAGGTAAACCGGTGGATGAAGTATTGGCGCAGCTCCCTGCCGAGCACGCCGAGCTTGCCTCGCTGATCAAGCTGGCAACCGGCATCCGCCAGGCGCGTCACCCCCTGCCGCAGAAAGCTTTCCAGGCGCGCGTTCCAGCTCGCAACCACAACCATCGCGCTGCGCCGCGCTTGAACGGCAATGGGCGGGTGCGCGGCTTGCTGCTGCTTTCCGGCGTGGTGGGCGCAGCAGCCATGGTATTTTTGGTGATCTTCCTGGCTGCCGCGGCTGCTTTCTGGTATGCTGGCCCGCACCAGGCTGGCATGGCGAAACTGATCGATGTGCAGGGCCAGGTGCGCATGGCTGGCGCATCCAGCGATGATTGGCGCCCGGTAGCGGAGACGCAGACACTGCGCGCCGGTCAACGCCTGCGCACGGGAGCTGATTCCGGAGTAACCCTGGTGTTTTACGATGGCAGCCGAGCAACCGTGGCAGCCAACAGCGAAGTCACCTTGCAACGCTTGCAAGGCACCTGGAATCGAACGATAAAAATGGAAATGCTCCAACACAGCGGCGCAACTTTTCACAGCGTCGTCCCGATGGGCAAGCGCGATGGGCTTTACCTGGTGCACACCAGCTCTGGTACTGCTAGAGTGCACGGCACGGTATTCTCAGTGACACTGCAACCTGACGGTGCCGCCCGCTTCACAGTCGAGCGCGGACAGGTTGAGGTTGACTCGGGTAAAGGCCAGGTGATGTTGAGCGCTGGCCAGGCAACCGCCGTGCTTAGCGATAGCGCTCCCCTGGCGCCCGCTTACCAGTTTGTGCTGCGCGGCCAACTGGAGCGCAGCTCAGCAGAAGAGTGGCAGGTCGACCGGGTTAGTTTCCGGGTAACAGAAAGCACCTCGCTGCCCGGTGATATACCCAGCGGCTCAACGGTGCTGGTCACCGGGCGCACGCTGGCAGATGGCAGCCGGGTGGCAGACCAACTCTTGCAAGTGACCGAAGACGGTGAGAACGAGTTCACCGGCATCGTTGAAAACATTGATGGCGATCTGTGGACCATCAACGGGCAGGGTGTTTGGGTATTGGAAGGCGAAACCGAGTTCGAAGGCGAGCCAGGCCTGGGCGATACGGTGCGCGTCAAGTACCGCGTGCTGGAAGATGGTCGCTGGCTGGCCCTGGAGATCGAATCACTCGAAGAAGAGGAGCCGCCGGTGACTACCGAGCCAGTCGTCACCGAGCCGGTCGGCACGGTTTCACCCACGCTGCCAGTCTCACCTACCCTGGTCACCGATTGCACTGGCGCCAATCCACAACCCACCGGGCAGAAGCTAGCAAATCGCTATGGCGTGCCTTACGAAGAGATCATGGGCTGGTTCTGCCAGAAATTCGGTTTCGGAGAGATCGACCTGGCGTATGAATTGAGCCTGCAGGCGGGTGTGCCGGTCGAACAGATTTTCGACCTGCGTCGCTCTGGCCTGGGTTGGGGTGAGATCAAGAAGATGGTGCGCGACGGGTTGGTCACAACTACCCCAACGCCTGTCATTACCGAGCCGGTGGTTACTGAGCCAGTGGTTACCGAACCGGTGGTTACCGAACCGGTGGTCACACCGGTGGTCACCGAGCAGCCGCCTGTAGACCCGTGTACGGGCGCCAATCCACACCCGACTGGTAGCAAGCTGGCAGCGCGCTATGGCGTCAGCTACAACGAGATCATGAGCTGGTTCTGCCAAGGGTTTGGTTTTGGCGAGATCGACCTGGCCTACAGCCTGAGCCAGCAAAGCGGTGTGCCGGTGGTGCAAATCTTCGCCATGCGCCAGTCGGGTATGGGCTGGGGCGAGATCAAGCAGCAGCTTTCGCCGAAACCCGTCAAGACGAAGAAGCCGTGATCATCACTTAGGTCGGCAACTTGCTCATTTGCTCCCCCAGGTCAAGGATGGCCTGGGGGAGTTACTTTATCGTGGGGTTGATCTTTGCTGCCGATAACCGGCTTATCCAGCCGCGCGCGCCGTTTCGTATTCCTCACGGCTGATGAACTGCCCGCCCCGGATTTCTCGGTTCATCAGGTTGCGATTCGGGTCGAAGGTCAACTCAACCTCGATGCGCTGGAAACAGCGACTCTCGCCGGTGAGGATCTTTCGACAGAAATAAGATGCAACTTTGTCTTCGTACTCGACGCTGAGATCGTTATTCAGGTTAACGCGCGTCTTGAGCACTTCGCCGCAACGATTGCAGCGGGCAAAGATCCAATACTCCGGCGCCGGCGAGGGCGTTGGAGAGAACAGATTGGCAAGGCGTTTGAGCAATTTCATGCAGCACCTCAATCGGGAAGCACAGGCCGTTTCCATTAATTGTACAGGAAGATGGACAAATGCGACTTCGTAATGGTGGGGAATTGGTATAATCCAAGTTTGGTCTAAAGTGGGTAATCCTGAACAGATGTGCTATAATCACCGGTTACCGGTGTTTGATTCTCGTCGATGAAGGTGAGCAGTATGTCACAAAACAGCATTCGCGTGGTTGGGGCGCGCGTTCACAATTTAAAAAATATCACCGTGGAAATCCCACGCGATAAGCTGGTGGTTATCACCGGCCTTTCGGGATCTGGTAAATCATCTCTGGCTTTCGATACCATCTTTGCCGAGGGGCAGCGCCGCTATGTCGAATCGCTCTCGGCCTACGCGCGCCAGTTCCTGGGCCAGATGGATAAGCCAGATGTCGATTACATCGAAGGACTGTCGCCGGCGGTCTCGATTGACCAGAAAGGCGCCTCGCACAACCCACGCTCCACCGTGGGCACAGTTACCGAGATTTATGACTACCTGCGCCTGCTCTTCGCCCGCGCCGGCATTCCACACTGTCCTGAGTGCGGTCGGGAGGTGGCGCGCCAATCGGCTCAGGAGATCGTAGATGCCGTGCAAGCACTGCCGGAGAACTCCCGCCTGCTGATCCTTTCACCGCTGGTGCGCGGCCGCAAGGGTACCCACCAGGCAGTTTTGGATGAAATCCGCAAAGGCGGTTTTGTGCGCGCCCGGGTAGATGGTGTGGTGCACGAATTGGATGAAGACATCCAGATGGACCGCTACAAGGTGCACACCATCGAGGCGGTGGTGGATCGCCTGGTGCTTCGCCGCCCTGAAAACGGTGATGACTTGCTCGCCTTTCAATCGCGGCTGACCGACTCGATCGAAACGGCATTGAAATTTGGCGATGGCTACCTGACCATCCAGGATGTCAGCGATCCAAACAACCCTCGCGATCTGCATTTCTCAGAACACCTGGCTTGTCCGGAGCATGGCTCGGTGCTGCCCGAAATCGAGCCGCGCACCTTTTCCTTCAACACGCCACACGGCGCCTGCCCGGAGTGCCAGGGATTGGGCGGCAAACTGGAGATCGATCCGGACCTGTTAATACCAGACCCGGGCTTGTCGCTCAACGAGGGAGCGATTGCCATTTCGGAATGGAGCGGACCGCGTGAAGAAGGCGGTTATTACTGGCAGACCCTGGAAGCCGTGGCGCGTGAGTATCACATTGACCTGGATGCTCCGGTCAGCGAACTGCCCCGTGAGAAACTGGACCTGGTGCTGTATGGCACTCGCGGTGAGCAGGTAACCGTGCATTACCGCAACCGGGATGGACGCCAGGCAACCTTCAACACTTCTTTCGAAGGCGTGATCAGCAACTTGCAACGCCGCTACAACGAGACCAGTTCAGAATACATGCGCGACAAGATCTCAGAATTCATGAGCGAGCGTGTGTGCCCGGCTTGCAACGGCGCGCGGCTGCGCCGGGAGGCGCTGGCGGTCACCGTGGATGGCAGCCACATCGTCGAGGTCACGCGCTGGCCCGTAGCGCGCACCCTGGCATGGGCTCAGCGCCTGGTGCAAGCAGATTCGCCGCTCACCCCCCGCCAGCAAGCCATTGCCGAGCGCATCCTGAAAGAGATCCAGGCGCGCCTGGGCTTCCTGGTAGATGTGGGTTTGGATTACCTGACCCTGGAGCGTTCCGCAGCCTCACTCTCGGGTGGCGAAGCGCAGCGCATCCGCCTGGCGACCCAGATCGGCTCGCGCCTGATGGGCGTCCTGTACGTGCTGGATGAGCCGTCCATCGGCCTGCATCCCCGCGATAACAACCGCTTGCTGCAAACCCTCAAAAACCTGCGCGACCTGGGAAACACCGTGCTGGTCGTCGAGCACGATGAGGAAACCATTCGCTCTGCAGATTGGATCCTGGACCTGGGTCCGGGCGCCGGTGAGCATGGCGGTTGGGTGGTGGCCGAAGGCACGGCAGATGAGATCCTGCGCCACCCCGAATCCTTGACCGGAGCGTACCTATCCGGGCGCAAACAGGTGCCAATACCCGAGGTGCGCCGGCGCGGCAATGGCAAGTCGATCAAAATCCTCGGAGCGCGCGAGCACAATCTGAAAAATATCGACGTAACTATCCCCCTGGGCAAACTGGTGTGTATCACCGGCGTCTCAGGCTCGGGCAAGTCCACGCTGATGATCGAAATCCTGTACAAGGCCCTGGCTCGCCACCTGCACGGCGCGCGCGCCCTGCCCGGCGATCACGATCTGATCGAAGGGTTGGAACACATTGATAAGATCATCAATATCGATCAGTCACCCATTGGGCGCACACCCCGCTCTAATCCCGGCACCTACACCGGCCTGTTCGACCAGATCCGCCAGTTGTTTGCCGAGATGCCGGAGAGCAAGATTCGCGGCTACAGACCAGGACGTTTCTCTTTCAATGTGCACGGCGGGCGCTGCGAAGCCTGCCAGGGACAGGGACAGTTGCGCATCGAGATGCAGTTTCTGCCCGATGTTTACGTGCCCTGCGACGTGTGTCACGGAGCACGTTTCAATCGCGAAACCCTCCAGGTGCGCTTCAAAGATTACAACATTGCCGATGTGCTGGACATGACCGTAGATCATGCCCTGGAAGTCTTCGAGGCTTTCCCGGCGATGACCAACCGCCTGAAAACGCTGCAAGATGTTGGCCTGGGATATATTCGCATTGGCCAGCCGGCGCCCACCCTCTCGGGCGGCGAGGCGCAGCGCGTCAAGCTGGCGCGCGAGCTTTCCAAGCGCGCCACCGGCTGCACCTTGTACGTGCTAGACGAGCCCTCGGTGGGTTTGCACGCCGCCGATGTGCACAAGTTGATCGAGGTGCTGCAACGCCTGGTGGATACCGGCAACAGCGTGTTGATCATCGAGCACAACCTGGATATCATCAAGGTGGCCGATTACCTGATCGACCTGGGACCAGAAGGCGGCGACCGGGGCGGCGAGGTGGTCGCCACAGGCACACCGGAAGAGGTGTGCGCCATAGACGCTTCCTATACGGCAAAGTTCCTAAGGCCCTACCTGTGCAGGGTAGAAAATTGAACAGTTGAGGCCCCAATAGTTGCTCGCCTTTTGGGGCCTTATCCTTTTCGGCGCGGCGCCAGCACAAACCCTTCAGAAGTAGAAAGCAGCCCAACCAAGGGGCTGGCATCTAGCGCCATCACCCGACTGGGGGCGAAATAAGCAAAGTCGAATTCGACGGGATCACCCGCTTTTTTACCGGGCAGCGGCATCAGCCGGGCGGTGAGCGGCTTGCCCAGGCGGGCAGAGAGCGCCGCCAGGTCGAGCAGCAGCGCCGCCAGATGCTCCACGGGGGTATCCCCTGGCAGAGGTACGGTATCCAACCCTGTGCCGCATACCGCTGAAAACAACAGCAAGTCTTTGATCGAAAGGCTACCCTGAGCGGCGCGCTGCGCTAGCACGGAATCTTCCAGCACCGGCAACATCAAGCCGCTGAAACCAGTGCGCTGAAAACGCGCCCGGTCAATGCTATCGGCCAGGAAGGCGGCTGCGGCCAGCGAGCCATGCTCGCCCAGGTTGAAAACGCCCAATCGCTCCATCGCCGCCCCCAACGAGCGCGCTTCTTCAGGATAGGGCGCCAGGGAATAATCCAAACCGGTAAATACTGCTCCGCTCTCGGCGGCCAGTTCCTGGGCTTCCTCAGCCAGGTTTGCCGCTTCGCGTTCCATGCGCTCGATCAAGCTGCGGCGCGCTTCCTCCAGGCTGGCAGCCCCGCTGAAAGCCTGCACCGCCAGGTCGGCAGCTTCCAGCGCCAAGGCAAAAGCTGGCCGATCTGCATTGTGATAGGCTGCTGGGAAGAACGGCGCGCCTGCAGGCACGCTGGCCAGGGCAGCAAAGCGCAGGTTGGCAAAACCATCCGGGGAAATAGTCGCTGCCTGGTGAATCACACGGGAGCAGGCTTGCACCGCGGCCAGGGATACCTCGCCAGGCCGAGTCATGTGCCCGGCCACGAACAGGTTTTGCGTGGCAGCCAGGATTTCCGGCAATAATTGGTATTCATCTGGGTGACTCACCCGAGCTGGACCAATGGAGATGTATGAGAACCCCAAGGCGGTGAAAGTTTGCTCCACCATGGCAGCGATTTCTGGGGCGCGGCGCTTGCCCGAATGGAACACCCACTCTCCGAAAGGCGTGGTGGCCGCGCGCGTGGTCTGCACCGCATAGCCAGCCGCCTGGAAGCGCTGGCGGGCGGCAGCTTCGAAGCGCCGCGCCTGTTCTTGCTGCTGCTCAGACAGGGGCAGCCGAGGGGCGAGAAAATAAGTGATCGAGCGGATATTCATAATGGCGACCTCAAGCGTTTGTGGCGCTGCGCTGGCGTACCACTTCGAACATCAAGATTGCCGAGGCGATGGCGGCGTTGAGCGACTCTGCCCCGCCGGGCATGGGAATGTGCACCGGCTGGTGCGCCAGGTTGCGAGCGAACAAACCCGCACCCTGCGCCTCGCCGCCGATGATCAACGCCAGCGGCTGGCAAAAATCGGCCTGGGTGTAAGCCAGCCCTTCGCCAGCGGCAGCCAGGAAAATCTTCCACGAATGGCGCTGCGCCTGAGCCTGGATGTCTGTCCAATCTCGCGCCAGCAGCGGCAGGCGGAAATGCGCCCCCATGGCAGCCCGCACCACCTTGGGAGAGAAGGCATCCACTGTTCCGGGTGTCAGGAAAACCGCCTGCACGCCAGCAGCCAGGGCGGAGCGCAGCATGGTGCCCAGGTTGCCTGGATCGCGGATGGCATCCGCAATGAAGACGAAATCCAGGCGGGGGAGAACAGCCAGCTCGCGCTGCTCGATCACCGCCAGGATGCCCTGCGGAGCGCCAGTATCGCTGGCTGTGCGCATCACCTGCTCGGATACTTGCTCAGCAGGAGCACCTTGCCCGGCAAAGGCTTCTACCACACGCCGCCCACGCTCCGAAAGGCCCGGGTCGTGAAGCACCAGGCGCGCCTGCCAGCCGGACTGCAGCGCCTCTTCTGCCAGGCGCACCCCTTCCACAATGAAGACCCGCTCCTCCCGTCGCTGGCGGGATTTGCTCTGCAGGCTACGCACCCACTGGATCTTTGGATTTTGGCTGGAAGTGATCATTTCAAGTGAGTATTCGATGCGATTAATTGTCAATCTCTGATTGATTTTAACATGTGCATTTGGAAATACCCTTTGCAAATTGGCAAAACCGTCAATCTTTGTCCGCGCCGCCCGTAACTTTTGAAGTCGCTTTACGACTAAGACCTAGAATCATTCTATCGATGTACCTGCTTGAGAATTCCAGCTCACAATATTGTGACAAATATTACTTAAATAGAGAAAAATAATCGTAACATATTGTTTATTACTTTCATCGCTTGTTGAGATATTGGTCCGCTCGTAGAATTCAAAGGTCTTAGCGAGATATTTCCGTGCGGTATGGTGAGGTGTTTGAATGGGCTCGGACATGGCAGTTCATCCGCAACACGATAAGCCAAAGAGAAGACGAACCCTTCGGTTTACTATTGACCTGGGAAATCCTGCTCATCGCCGCAATTTGATCCTTGCGGTGCTGGTCTTGTTTTTAGTAACGACGGGTTTTATCTTCGCCGGTTATAAAGTTTACGAATACACCGAAAGCTCAGAATTCTGCGGTACGGTTTGCCATCCCATGGTTGGGCAGTTCACCCGCTATGAAATCTCTGACCACGTCAATGTGGAATGCGCCAAATGCCATATTGGACCTGGGGCGGATTTCTTCGTGAAATCCAAGATCGATGGTCTGCGCCAGGTTTATGCCGTTCTGACACACACCTACAGTGTGCCAATTCTCAGCCCGGTAGAGAACTTGAGACCGGCTCGTGAAACCTGCGAAACCTGTCATACCCCAACATCTTTCCGAGACAACCTGGTAAAGACCGTCTTGCATTATGAAAACGACGTCAAAAACACACCAATCCAATCCACTTTCATCCTGAAGCTGGGTGGCTGGAAAGAGTCGACCGGTGTAGCGCATGGTATTCACTGGCACATCACCAACAAAGTCTATTACATCGCCGCCGATCGCCAACGCCAGGTGATGAGTTGGGTGGGGGTTGAGTTACCCGATGGCACGCTCAAGGAATATATTATTCTCGTGACTTGCTCACTCTGGCAAACACATCTTTTGTCGAGGAGGCCCGCCAGAAAGGCGAAGTTCGCCTTCTCGATTGTATCGACTGCCACAACCTTAACCACCCAGAAGACATGCTGTACCAGCACGCGGATATTTTCCGCCAATTGCAAGATCAGCAAACTTGCTACACCTGCCACCAGGATGTTACTTGTATGCGCTGCCACCCGGGTGGCGTGGTCGTGAATCCTTAAACCCGCCACAAAATCTTTACTGAATGGGAACCAAGAAGTATGGATGTTGTCTTCAATGATGTACACCGTTTACAGCGCCTGGCCTGGGCGTTATTGACCACCGTGATCGGCGTGGGGCTGGCGTTCGCTGGCTACTATTATTGGGACCGATATGTGCATATTGGCGACAAGTCTCCCCTGGAATTGGGTATCAGCGAGTTGGAGGCGCAAGTGCGCGAAAATCCGTCGGACCCAGAGCTGCGCCTTGCGCTTGCAGAGCATTACCTGCGCAGCTCGCGGTTCGAAGACGCTTTGCAGCAAGCCAGCCAGGTGCGCTCCGCTTTGCCTGATAACGAACAGGCCATGTTGATGGTCGGACTGGCGCACACATTTTTGGGAGACCTGGAGATGGCTGTTCCCGAACTGGAACAGTTTACCGCCCTTCGCCGGCAGGCGCCCACCGCCTCTGCCGATATGGCGTTGGAAGCTGCGCTTTACTATTTAGGCGAGAATTACCTTAAGCTTGAACGACCTGCCGATGCCCTTCCGGTGATCCGCGATGCACTGGTCATCAACCCAACCGATGCAGACGCTCACTATTTGCTTGGCATCGCATATCTGCGCACAGATCAGCACCAGTTTGCCCTGGAGAGCTTCCAAGAGGCCATAAGATATGTGCCATCACTGGCAGTTGCGCCTCCTGCCATCGCGGGCATACCGCGCTGGGCCTTACACTCCGTTTCACCTGGCCAGAAGAGGGGCTTTGTTTCTCTTGCCACACGCCGGGCGGCAGCGCCACCAATGTTCAACCCGCATTCACCAGTTACACCAATACAACCACGCGCTACTTCAAGCATGATATCGCCCTGCAGAATGGCCTCCACCAGGCTCTCGAGAATCTATCGGCGTCTTTCGGCGGAACCAATCGCCATATCGAGTGCGAAGACTGTCACGAGTCGCACGACGCCGCACGCGGTACTACCTACCCGCCGATGAGCCAGTATGAACTGGGCAAGGCATCCGGCGTCGATCCGGTCTGGACGGCCGTGGGAGCCCCGGCCAGCTACACCTGGTTGCCTCGCGCCGAGCGTGAATACCAGGTGTGTTTTAAGTGCCATTCGAGTTTTACTTCCCTACCGAATTATGTTGCAGATGGTTGGAATGGCGCCAACTATGTGGCCAATGGTCTGTATAAGCTGGAGCTGAGCACCACTACCCAGGCGCCCGATTACCGCGACCTGGCGGTGGAATTCAACCCCAACAACGCCAGCTTCCATCCTGTGGTCGCCCAGGGACGTAACCAATCCATTCCAGCAGGCAGCTTTGTCAATGGCTGGAGCCAGACCAGTATGGTTTACTGCAGCGACTGCCACTCCAATGCCAACGCCGCCACGCAAGGCTTGGGTCCACACGGCTCCCCGCTGCTGCATTTGCTGGATGGTCAAAACAATTATTCAACCGTGGATGCCAACCAGATCCCGGCTTCAGGCGAACTGTGCTTCAAGTGTCACAGCTACAGCGTCTATGTGAACAACGGCCCAGCGACAAATACCCTGTTTCGCGACGGAAATAATAATTTACACGATTTGCACGTCCGCGGTGAGCGAGCTCCTTGTTACGTATGCCACGATACGCATGGCAGCGAACAGCTCCACTTGATCAATTTCAACACCCAGGTTGTGACGATCACCGGGATTAACCGCAACAGCCAGAACGCCTGGGAGATAAATCCCACCACAAATGAACGCACCTGTTACCTCTCGTGCCACAACGAGGGGCATGGCGCTGGCAAGAGCTATACTCCATAACCTCACATCACTTGATCATTTGATGATATCCTTGAGCGAGCAACGATCTCAACGCTTAAGGAATGTGACATGGAAATCAAAGCCCCCAATCCTGCCGAGAGCTTGACTGCAGGCAGCGTGCTCCACCCTTTGATCCGCGTCTACTTTCAGTTCGCCCACCTCAAGCACCTCTTCCGCCAGGGATGGCTGCAACATGGCATTACCCGAGAACGCTGCGAGAGCGTCGCTGAGCACAGCTTCGGGGTCGCTGTGCTTGCCCTGATCCTGACAGACATCTATTACCCTGATCTCGACGCAGAAAAGGTGTTGCGCCTGGCGCTGCTGCACGATTTCGGCGAGATCTATGCCGGCGACCTCACCCCGCAGCATGGCGTCTCAGCGCAAGAGAAAGCCGAGCTCGAGCGCCAATCCGTCGCCCGGATATTTCAGGAGCTGGCCAATGGGCGCGACTACCTGGAGCTGTGGGAAGAGTATGAGAAGGGCAGCACGCCGGAAGCCAGGCTGGTGCGCCAGGTGGATCGGCTGGAAATGGGCTTGCAGGCTGCGATCTACGAGAGGGAAGGCGCGACTGGGTTGGATGATTTCTACACCTCCGCTCAACAAGCATTGTGGGATAATGAAGTCATTGGCATATTCAAAGGGTTGGCTAACTTGCGGTGACGAGTACACCTTGCATCGCATAAGCTGGTCGCTCGTAGTGGGCCACGCAAAATGACCTGATAGGAGATTGCCACGATCAGTACCGTACGCTGGTTTCGCAATGACAGCTAAGATCAAAAAAGCGAAGGAGGCGGCATGAGCACACAGCGAAGATCCAACATGGCAATCGGCATTATCCTGGTTTTGCTGGGTTTGTGGTTTTTGGCCGGGCAGATCTTCCCGCAGTTTTCCCGCTGGCTGGATATTGACTTTGCCTGGCCGCTCTTTGTGGTAGGAGCCGGGCTGGTGCTGTTCATTTTTGCTTTGTTTACGGGCGTGCCTGGCCTGGCAGTGCCTGCCTGCATCGTCAGCGGCATCGGCGGGTTGCTCTACTGGCAGAACGCCACTGGAAACTGGGAAAGCTGGGCTTATGCCTGGGCGCTGATCCCTGGTTTTGCCGGCGTTGGGGTGCTCGTGCAAGGTCTATTGGGTGGGCACCCGCGCCAATCTTGGCGTGAAGGCGCGGGCATGATCGTCACCAGCCTGATCCTGTTTTTAATCTTTGGCTCCTTCCTGGGAGGACCAAACCTGCTGGGCGATTATTGGCCGGTGCTCTTGATCGTATTGGGCGGTTGGCTGCTGGTGCGCCCCTGGCTGAGAGGCCGTTAAGCATCGAGTGAGGCGTTACATTTGATACGCGTGCGCGCCCTGATCTTTGACTTTGACGGGCTGATCCTGGACACAGAGGGCCCCGTTTTCCAATCCTGGCAGGAGTTGTATCATGCCTTCGGCTTGCGTCTGGAGTTAAGCGAGTGGGCAGGGTATATCGGGCTGGCGGAGGGCGCTTTCGATTTCTTCGCCATCCTGCAGGAACGTCTGGGTCGCAAGCTGGATGCGAAGCTGCAAAAACAGCGCAGTGAGCGGGAGCTGCAGCTCATCTACCAGCAGCCGGTGCTGCCAGGTGTACTGGATTATTTACAGTCCGCCCGGCGCCTGGGATTGAAGATCGGGCTTGCCTCCAGTTCGAGCTGCGCCTGGGTGACCGGGCACCTGCAACGGCTGGGATTGTTGGATTACTTCGATTGCCTGCGCGCCGCTGATGATGTCCAGCGGGCCAAGCCAGACCCAGACCTGTACCAGGCTGTTCTGGAGGCCTTTCGGCTCAGCCCGAATGAAGCGCTGGCGCTGGAAGACTCGCTCAATGGCGTGCGCGCGGCTCGGGCAGCGGGCATCTACACCGTCGCCATCCCCAACCCCCTCACCGATCACATGCCGCTGGAGGCTGCCAACCTGAGGCTGGCTTCGCTCGCTGACTTGCCGCTGGAAACGCTGATCGAGAGCGTGGAGCAAACCACCGCCGCCCACGGTCCCGCCAGTGGTACCAATGAGGCATTTACCCATCGCCGCCGTCCAAGTTAAAATCTTTGCACCTCCGGCGACGAGTGCCGGCAAGTTCGTGCTCAATGAATCCACTCCTGGCAAGATCTGGGACTGAAATCAGCGCCCCTGTCGTGAGATCCTCACACTTGATGAAGGTTTAGCACGCCAGGCTGCTTGCCATGACCCACCTGGGATTGCGATGAAACGACCCTACCTGATGATGACGCTGCTCCTGGTGAGCCTTTTTGCACTGCTATTACCTGGCACGCTTCATATCGCCTCATGGGCAGGCCAAGAAATGCCACCCCCGGTTTGGGGGCGTAAACCGGTTTTGGAGTATTTCTTCTTGACGGCTGGCCTGGCCGAGAAGCTGCAGGCGGAGGTTGGGCTCTCCGATGCACAGTTCCAGGCCTTGCAAGCCATCGCGCGCCAGGAAAGCGATCAATTTCGCCAGTTGAAGATGGAGAGCGAAGCGATCGTTTCCGATGCCAGCCTGAGCCAGGCGGAAAAGATCAGCCGCATTCAAGCCTCGGCCTATAACCAGCGCCTGTTACAGGTGATGAGGGATAACCAGGCAGCCGTGCAGTCGCTGTTGGATGCTGCAGCTTATCGCCGGCTGGTGGACTGGATCGAAGCCCAATGGCTGGTGGAGCGCGAGCTGCATTATGTCCCGGAGGCTGTCGAGGCTGCTCGCACCTACACAGTCTACATGACCTATTTCGACAGCAGCGATTACAACGCCTTCCTGCCAGATCAATGCGTCAAGTTTTCCAACCTGGGGCTGACCACCTGGTGCACCAATTACGGCTACAAGGTTGGCGCCAACTATTCGATGCGCATCAAGTACGGCGGTAAAAGCGTCACCATTCGCCCCAAGGACGTTGGTCCGTGGAATATCAATGACACCTATTGGGCGACCACGGAGGACCCGACGCCGCGGCGCAAGTTCACCGATCTGCCGCTGGGTATGCCAGAAGCACAGGCGGCATACTACGACGACTATAACGATGGTAAGGACGAGTATGGGCGCACGGTCACCGCGCCGTTCGCGGTGGAGATCACCTTCGCCGTAGCGCCGGATCTGGGGCTTAAACCCGGGCAAAATGCGTGGGTCAATGTCAGCTTCTTATGGACCGATGGTTGGGATACAACTCCCACACCGTCGCCGACGACCACCAGAACGCCCACGGTCACACCCACGGTCACGCCCACACCCACACCTACCGCCACGCCGACCCCCAGCTCATTCTTGCACACCGGCTCGGGCTTGATCCAACCCGGACAGCCGGTAACCATTCCGATCGGAATGAGCTATGTATATCTGCCAGGCCTGAGCTACGCCCTGCTGGACTTGAAGTATGATCCGAATTTATTAGCGGTCACGGGCTGCCAGGCTAACCCGGATGGCGACTTCTTGAGCGGCGGCTGTTATCTCCAGTATGAGCAAGATGGTATCAGTCCAGATACGGTGCGTTTTAGCGTGTATGCTCTCCAGGGCGTCACGGGTACAGCCCGCCTGGCTGAGGTGATCTTCCTGGGGCTGGGCGCGCCGGGCAGCTACACGTCCCTGGTCTTGGAAGCCAACACGCTCAGCGGGCCCTCAGCAGAAGCGCTGGATATCCCCGCCTTCGGGGCAGGTGTCTGCCAGTCGCCCTGCCAAAACATTTTCTATTTTCCGTTTTTCGGTAAAGACTGGTCGACAGCGCCTTAATCTTCCACCTCTGGCTCGACGATCTCGCGTCGCAACGGCGACCAGGCCAGGGAAAGCGCGTGCGAATTTGCAGCAACCTGGATTTCTCGAGCCGGGAAACTGCTGCTGACATAGGGATTTTCATAGCGTGGGTATCCATCCAACGGCACCACGACGCCGTTTTGGCGCAGCGGCCCTTGCCAGTCGAACTCCAGCCGTCCTTGGGAGGGAGATTGGTAGCTCACCCACAGTCCCTCGCAGCTCAGTTCCGCCGCGCAAATGCGCTGAATGAAATCTGCAAATTCACCATCCACCTGGCGCCGGCCCAGTTCGCAAATCCAGGCGTTGCGAGTCCCTGGCGCGATGAGTTCTCGACCCTGGTCTTCTCCAGGCTGCTCCTGCCAGTGTGTGGGTTGGTGGGAGTGCAACGCCAGGTAGCCCTCGCCCTGGCGAGCAAAATACCAGCCCTGGCGTTCCACAAACTCATCGAAGCGATCGCGCGGCAGCCAGGCATGCGTCAGGCGAAGCTGGTTGCGCACGTACAGGGCAGGTCGATCTTCGATATGGTAGAGCACGATCACCACGTTCTTCACCTGCGCCGCCCGCGGCAGATACCCCGAGCCTGTCCAATAATTGGGTGAAACACCTTCGCGGCGCGGCGGTTGGGTGGTGAAGCAGACTGCATCCGGCCCCAGGGTCGCCTGCCAGATGTGCTGCTGATCCCCGCCATAGCCCTTGCGGTAGTCCTGGGCGCTGCTAAGCATATAATCGGGTGTGCGATAAGTCAGAATATTGACCTGCTCGCGGGTGTTGCGGCACAGATCGTATTCCATCCAGCGCGCCAGCGGGCGGGTTAACCCGCTGCGCCGTAGGAAGCCCAGCAAAGACCGGTAACGCTGGAAGGGTGAGAAGAAGCGATTCTCCCACCAATTGTAAGCGTCGAACATGTTCATCACCAGGTTGATCGTGAGCGGGTGGGCGTATGCCTCCAGGCTGAGCAATGCCATGCCATCTTCGAAGTTATCGAAGCCCAATCCCCACTGCCCGGCCTCTGCCAGGCGAATGCCCATGCGTTGGCGATTGAGCATCTCGGGACGTTGTAGATCATTGGCGATGGTTTCCAACACCGCGGGTGGCTGGTAGTTGAGGCTCAATGCCAGGCAGGCCGCGCCCATGTTGTCGAAGGCAGAAAACACACCCATCCCAAAAGCCAGCTTCTGGGTGTCTGTGGTGCCCTCGTTAGCGGCCCACTTTTTGGTGTTTTCGTAGCTGCGCCCATGCGTGCTACCGAATACGCCGCGGAAACTGTTGACCGCCATATCGAGCAAGAGCAGGTCCAAAACACAGCGCGCCTGCTCCTGGATGAGCGCATCCTGGCAAAAATCCACCAGGCTGAGCAGCGCAGCCATGTCCTCATCATAATAGACATGCGAGAGCCATTCGCTGAAGCCTGTGCGGAAACGCAAATCCAGCCAGCGCAGGATGCGCGGCCGGTTGCGCGCCATCATCTCTAGTCCGTTGCGCCCGCTGTTGGTAAAGATGCGCGCTGGAAAGAGCTGCCCCGCCAGGTAAGCGCCAGAGGCAAACAAAATCTGGTGGTTTTCTGTCCAGGTGCACAGCGAGTCGACGCCAGGCTCATCCGGCCAATACTTAAATGCCAACAGGGTATCCTCGGCGCGCTGCAGCAGGCTGGGGGGTATTGCGGGGTGGCCGCCAAACTGGTACAGCATGCGCAGGATGCTGTGCAGGGCAAAATCGGCGCAATCTTTGCGCGCTTGGATGTAATCCAGCGCAGCATGCACCAGGCCGGCGTGCAGGCTGCCTCCGGCTTGCAGGCGGACCAATTCGTAATACACCGCTTTGGTGTTCTCTGGCGTCGGGTTGCGCCGTACATGCTCGATGTAAGCCTGCCGCCGTTGCGGGTAGGTGGGCAAAAATGGGGTGTTGGCAAATGAATCGGGATTGGGTTGGCGCGGGTAATCATCCGGCGCTGGATGCTCAACGCGCAATCGATAATCCGGCGAGGCGTGCACTGTAGTCATTCGCAATTTTCCAATTCGACAAGTTCCTTACGCCCTGTTCTTGCTGAGCGGTAGATCGCCTCAATGGTTGCCAGCACATTCAGCGTCTGCTCCGCCGGCGTCAGGTAAGGCGCATCCTCCTGGATCCAGCGGCGAAAAGCCTCCAGGCTGCGCTGCAAGGCATGCACGCCGCCCACCGGCAAGCGCACCCTGGGCGGGCGAATACCCAAGAAGCGCGTTCGCGGCCAGGGTCGATCGCTGTACAGGCCGATGCCCCTCTCGCCATAAATTTCTATCTGCAGAGGCCGTTCACGTGGAGAAAGCAAGGCGCTGCTGATTTGCACCAGTGCGCCAGATGGCATCTCCAGGACAGCCTGAGCCAGGTCTTCCACCTCCACCTGGCTGAACTTCAAGCGCGCCGTGCTGCCGTAAGCATAGCGGGGCGGCTCGCCCAGCGCCCACAAGATCAGATCCAATAGGTGGCTGCCCTGGGTGATCAGCGTACCTCCACCGGAAGTCTGCAGGCTAGCATGCCAGCTTGCCTGTTGGAAATAATCCATCTCCCGGCGCCAGGCCAGGTTGATGCGCGCGTGATAAATACGGCCCAAAGCGCCCTGCTGCACTGCCCGTGCCAGAACGAAACAGCCGCTGTCATAGCGATACTGGTAGTTCACAGCGATCTTTACACCCCGTTCGTGCGCCCGGCTGACCACATCTCGCGCTTCTGCCAGCGTGCGGGTGATCGGCTTTTCCACCAGCGCCGGTATCTGGCGATCAATGGCTTGATGCAACATGGCGGCATGCAGGTGGTGAGGCACTGCCAGATAGACAGCATCCAGGGCTTGCTCATTCAGCATTGCCTCGTAGCTCTGAAAGGTGTACGGAATGCGGAAGCGCTTGGCAAAACGCTGCAGACGATCCTCGGCGATATCGCAGCAAGCCGCCAGAGCGATGCCCGGATTCAGGCGCGCCAACAAAGCCAGGTAACCGGCGATATCGCCACAACCCACAATGCCCAATTGCAATTTGCGCCTCACCCCGGCTCCCTGGTATCTGGAGAGCATACCCAGATCAGGCCGCGGGTTAGAATCGATCCAACTGTGGGATGCCTGAGCACAGCCGAGCGATGTCCCAGCGAACAATAGCACACCCGGCCTGTTCCATACAGGCGCGTCCAAACCACAGGTTCCGGCGTGTCGCTTCCAACCGCCGAGGTGAAAAAATGGATGTGGTTTCCCGCATCCCACTCGTGGCGGTACAGCTCATCCCGCACCTGGAATACCGGTAACTGCCCAAATACAGGGTCTTGCTCCAAAGCCGGTTGCACCGTGTAGTTTTGAACGGGCCCATGCCCCACGAAGCGTCCACCCAAGAGCTGCGCGAAACGCTTTTCATCTTTGAAGGAAGCCGAGGCCGAATGAACCGCCAGCAAACCGCCGCCCTGGCTGACGAAACTTTCCAGGCGCTCCAGGGCGGCTGCACTGATTTGTTGACGGTGAATATAGAGCACGATGGCGGCATAGTGATCCGTCACCGTATCCGGCAATCCCTCCGGGGAGGCTATCCGATGAAAACGATAGCCGGGCAAGGCGCTCAAGGTCCAGGCCAGCGACAGGCGCGCCAACCAACTCGGGTGTACCCAGCCTGAGCTTATCAGCAGGACAGTGGTAGGCTTTGACGACAAGGCCGCTCAATTCCCTTGTGCAATCTCAGGAGGGTGGTTGCCAACGAACGATGATGTGCGTGCCCTGGCCCGGCCTGGATTGCAGTTCAATGGTGGCATGGATGATCGCAGCTCGCTCATACATCCCCGCCAGGCCAAAATGCTGACGCTCCAGCAGGCTGATCACATCGAAAGGCGAAGGGATATCGAAGCCTTTGCCATTATCAATGATACTTAGCTCCACCGAATTTGGCAACAGCTTTCCCGACAGCTCCACTCGTGTCGCGCCGCCATGCTGCAGCGCATTGTGAACAGCCTGCTGGGCAATCCGGAACAACTGCAATTCAACATCAGGTGAATAGCGTTCGGAACTACCTGCCAGGTTGAGGCAGATACCTGTTTTTTCAGCGGCCTGTTTATTCAGGTCATCCACCAACTCTTCCAGTGCCGAGTAAAGACCATAATTGAGCATACTGGGGCGAAGTCCGCTGATCATATCTCGAATACTGTTCACCGTCTTTTGATAAGCGGCCTGGATCTGGGGCGTAAAACGCTGGTCATCCATTTGGTTAGCCAGCGCCGCCAACTGGTTTAGCACTTGGTCGTGGAGTTCGCGCGCCAGATGATGCTGCATGGCCTCTTGATTGATCACATCATGTTGGTAAAGAGCATGCAATTGTTCAGTTTGACGGATGTTTACCAGCGCCAGAGCGGTTTGGTTTGCCAATGCCTGCAGAGCGGAAATATCCGCCTGCGTATACATGCCGCCCAGGTCGCGACGTCCCAAGAGCAATAAGCCGATTTCTTCCTGCTCCAGGCTCAACTGGAGCGCCAGGTGCACCCACGGGCACACGACATGTCTCGGATGGTATTGCTCAATATCCCTTTGCCGCCCGACCTCTTCCCTGAGGGCAGCATAGTCTCCCAATTCGCATTTCAGGCCAGGCGGTGTGCCCATTTGAAAGAGAATTTCGGTTGAGGCGCCGCCTGGTTGGAGCACAACCAATGCCGCCTGGTGAATGGAGAGCGATGGTAAGACTTCGTCGCGCAGCACAGCCGCCAGGCGGCGGATATCCAACGTGGTGGTGATGCGGGCCGAGTACGTCTCCAGTACCTGGCTTGGGGGAATCGTTACCCCAAACACACGCCGGTCAAGAACATTTTGCACAAAGGGATAAAGAATGGCCGTGAACAAACCCACCATGGCGCTGAGGTCCACAGCCAGCGGCACTTCTCGCCCGGTGGAGGGTCGCCAGATCTGGGTAGCCAGCATTCCTAATGCCAAAAAACTATAGGTGACCAGGCCAAAGAAAAGCGGCGTGATCGTATGGCTGGCAACCGTTCCCAGTTCACTCCTGGGTTGGGCGAAACCAGCATAATAATACGCTACCGGGATCGACGCGGTCATCAGAAGCACACTTGAACCTGACCAGGGACTTCTGTTCGTCAGGTAGGAAATCATCAGCAACACACCCGGCGCCACGGAAAATCCCACGGCAAGGCCAAGCACGCCCAGGCTGCGACGCTGTTCAGGATTGGAAATGAGATGAGCAAACAGCAAGACCAGGCTGCCCACCAATCCAAGAATGACGCCAATCGGAAACAAAGAAGCCGGCAACCAGGCAAACCATTCTGCCACTGCCAGGCATCCAAAGAGCATGTAAAACGCCAGGAATGCGCGCCGATTGAACCGGGGCAGCGGCTGCGGAAACAGCCAGTGAAAATGCCAGTAGACGGGCACGCTCAACCAAATGCCCATGCGCATGACGATTGAACTGTAAAAGAACCTGCCGCTGGAGGCCAGGCCGGCGATGACCCAAATCGCGGTCAGGTAGTTAAAAACCACGTACAGGAACCGGCGGCTATCCAATTCCTGGCTGCCAAACAAAACGATGGTTCCCATCAACCAAAATATGTAAGGAACCCATATCAATGTCAGATGGTCGGAAATCTCTTCCAGGGTGGCGGTGGTAATCTGCCAGGGAATGGTCAGCGTTTGATCACCGCGCTGAACGACCAATTGAACAATTTCGCCAGGCTTGTAGGCTTCGAAAAAGGGACGCCGTGCATCGTTGCGATATTCTTCCCAGGTGACGCTTCCAGCCTGGAGCAAACGATCTCCAACTTGTAGCGACGGTTGAGTCGTGGAGGTTACATAGATTTCACCGATGTATCCCAGGACGGGGTGGTGCTTAAAGCCCATGTATGGGAAGAAAAACAGCTTGACAAGTGAATAGAACACCAGCACAGCCAGCACAATCACGGCAAGCACCCACTGCAGGCGAAGCAGGAGTTGAGGGGGATGAACTTTCAACGCACTGATGGCCTGGGGGTTGGTTGCATCACCCATACGCAAGCTCGAAGAAAGGCTACAACTCATTTGAGTCCATGATCTGAGGCAGATCCGGCTGCAGCAACCCAAGTTGGCGAGCCCTGGCAACTGCAGCCTGGCGGGTGCGCACCCCCAGGCGAATGTAGGCTTCCGAAAGCAAGTTGCGTAGGGTAGAGTTGGCCACTTTCATCATCTTGGCGAGCTCACTCTGGCTGGCATCTGGATATGCGGCGCACAGCGCCAGGGCTTCGATCTGGCGGGCGGCGAGCAAGGGTTCGCTGCCCGATTGCATGTTCTGGATGAGAATCTGATAGGCTTGCTGGCTGAGGTGCACACCTCCCTGAACCAACGAGCGGATAATGGACACTAACTCTTGTATCGAGGCGCGGTCATCCTTCAAAATATAACCGCTGACGCCTGTTTCCATGATCGATTGGATCAGCGATCGCTGCCGGTACATAGAAATGACCAGGATCGCCAGATCCGGATAACGTTCCAATAATTGCGGAATAGCATGTTGAACCGGAAAGGGATTAGGGTTATCAGCGCTGATCGGCACACTGATATCCAGGATCAAGACGTCCACCGCCTGTCCAGCCAGCATCGGTTCCAGATCATTGCCGAACAAGGCGATGCCCACGATCTTGATCTCAGGCGCCATGCTCAGCCGGTACAGGTAGCCATCTATGATCGGTTGGTGGTCATCCAGGATCGCGACGCGAATAGTTTTTGTCATAGCTGGATCGCAGCCCCCATTAGTGTATAAATGACACTATATTGATATCAAAAACAGTACATATGCCTACTGTTTTCAGACAACTTGAGATAGAAGATTTGATCGTTAAGGTGTATATATAGAGATGCAAGTAACAAATCTCACGAGCAGTTTGGAAAGTGGGTGGAGGGGAGACACCCATTTTCATTTTAATACAGAATGGAACAATTTCGCTTAGATTTGCGTCTATAATATACCGGGTATGGCACAATTCTCAATATTCTCCCGGTACAAGTCACGCAATCCGGAGTTCGTTCTATGAAGTATACCCATCTTCGCACTATCTTGTTTGTTGTATTGGTTTGGTTAATGGTCAGCGCCTGCGGACTATTGGCGCCGCAGGCTGAAGAGATCACCCCAGAAGGGCTGTACACACAGGCGGCTCAAACCGTATCGGCCCAGCTCACGCAGCGCGTTGAAGAAGCGCAGATGACACCTGCACCGGGTGACAGCGCTTTGCCAACCCAACCGGCGCCGACCAACACGCCTTCGAATACGCCAACCAATTTGCCGCCCTCTGCCACGCCAACGCTGCCGCTGCCAACCTTCACCCCTGCTCCTCCAACTGCCACTCCCGACCTGCGCCCTTGCGATGCGGCGCGTTTCGTCTCGGACATCACCATCCCTGATGGCACCACCCTCCCCTCAGATGCTGTGTTTCGCAAGACCTGGCGATTAGAGAATGTGGGCATTTGTAACTGGACGACCAGCTACTCATTGGTGTATGTGAGCGGCGATCGAATGAGCGGCAGCCGGGTGATTCCTTTGCCCAGGACGGTTGCTCCAGGCGAACGCATAGACCTCTCCGTCGACCTGGTCGCCCCCGACCGCAGCGGTCGTTATACGGGATATTGGATGTTGGCAAATGCCTCTGGTGAGCGTTTTGGCATTGGCGCCGATGCCTCCGGGGCATTCTGGGTTGAGATTCGCGTCCTGGGTGCAAACTCCCGGTATGCGTATGACCTGACGGCCAATCTGTGCATGGCGAGCTGGCGCAGCAGCGCTGGCAGCCTGGCCTGCCCTGGCGATACAGGCAGCTCAGATGGCTCCATCGCACTGCTTTCCGCGCCTCTGCTGGAGGGGGGGCGACAGGAAAATGAGCCTGCTCTCTGGACTCGACCCGAAACCGTGCGCGATGGCTGGATCTCCGGCGTCTACCCAGCTTACAAGGTGAAAGCCAACGATCATTTCCTGGCAGAAATTGGCTGCCTGGACGGCAGCGACGATTGCGAGGTAGTTTTCTCGTTGGACTACCAGGAAGTCGGAGGCTCGACCCGCAACCTGGGTGAATGGACCGAGGTGAACGACGGCAAAATGCGCTTGATCAATGTTGACCTCACGCCTCTGGCAGGGAAATCGGTGAAATTTATTCTCACCGTCACCAACCGAGGCCGGCCGGCGGAGGCAGATGCTGTCTGGCTGGTGCCCTCGGTGCGTCAGATCGCGCCACCAGATGAGAATCCGACCGCCGTAAAAGCCGCCATCAGCCGCTTAGCCAGCGACCTGGGAATCGATCCCGCCAGCGTGGTGGTGATCAGCTGGCAGGAGGTGAAATGGAACGATACCTGCCTGGGTTTTTCCCAGCCCGATGATATCTGTGATATCGCCAACATCCCAGGCTACCGCATCATGCTCTCGACCGAAAAGCGACGCTTCGAAGCGCATACCGACCAAACCGGTTCGATTGTGATTTGGGTAGAAATTACTACCGAATCCTGAAGATGGATGCCCTATTCTGCGCTATAATGGTCAGTAACCGGCGGCGCAGGTCAGATCTTCCTGGTGAAGATCGTCCGCCGGTCTATAGTTAGCCAGGCGTTTTGCTTGAGCACAAGTAAGTAAGGAGAGACAATTGTAATGAACGGTAACATGTCAACGAAAAGCCTGCTCACCCGAGCGTTGAGCCTGCTTCTGGCTCTGGTCGTCCTGGTGAGCGCATTCCCCCAAGGAGCGTACGCGGCTGCCCCGACGCAAACAGTCGCCTGTTCGACACGCTACACCGTCAAAGCCGGCGACACGTTGAGCGCCATTGCTTTCACCTATGATGTGAGCATCGAGGAAATCGCGACAGCAAACAACCTCAAGGCGCCTTACACCCTCTTCGTCGGGCAGGTGCTGTGCATCCCGGCTTCCACAACGACGCCAACCACTGGCACCGGCACTTCGACGAACAAGGGGCCGGGCATCACCGCCGTGCGAACCGACCGGCTGCTGTATGTGACCACTATCGGCCTGCCGAACAAGACTTTCTACTATGTCAAGATCAGGGATCCATTCCGCAACCTGGGCAAATTTGTGAAACTCGGCAATCTTCGCACCAAGAAGCTGGGCAATATCGAGCGAAAGTACCAGATTCCGAAATTACTGCGCGACAAAGCCGTTTTGCAGGTTTGCATCCGCGATGTGAAAACAGATAAAGAGTACTGCACCCTGGTTTACAATCCGAATCCCTAGATCAAAGAATTGAGCACGACAGGCCCGTTCTAAGCTCAAGAACGGGCCTGTTTGTTTAAGCCCTCTCATTGTATCTGGTACGGCACCTCGGTGATGACAATGCCCTTCTTGAAAAGCAGCGCCAGGCGCAGCCAGAATGCGGTTTGCGTGTGCAAAAGGTTATGCCAGTTGCGGCGCGGCACGAACTGGGGTACGACAATGGTGATCAATTCATTGGGCTGGCAGGAACGAGAGATCTGCTCGATGTAATCCAGCAATGGTTCCAGCAGCAAGCGGTAGGGCGAATCCAGGATTACCAGGCGCACACCATCACCCCAGTTATCCCATTTGGCGCGCAATTTCTCGGTATCCGCCGGGTCAATCGACACATGCACCGCGGTTACATCGCAGGAAAGCGAGCGAGCGTAATTGAGCGCCTGGAGAGACCCACGGTGCACACCCGAAACTGGAATAATCACCCGGTTACGCTTGATACTGGCAGGGGTATCATAATTCTCCAACGATAATTTATTTGCCAGATCCTTGTAGTGATTGTGAATGGAGCTGAAGATAAACACCAGGATCGGTAAAAGCACCAGCACGAGCCAGGCGCCATCGGCAAATTTAGTAACCGCAAAAACGATCATGACAATAAAGGTCAGCACCGCTCCAAAGCCATTGATCGCCATTTTCAGTTTCCAGTTCTTATCGAAGGCCACCACCGAGCCGCGCTCTTTCTTTTCCTCGCCGGGTTTAAGGCGCCCCGATTTCCACCAGCGGTGCGCCATGCCTGACTGGGAAAGTGTAAACGAAAGAAATACACCGATAGCGTACAGTGGGATCAACAAAGTCACGCTGGCATTGAAAGCGACCAACAAGATCGAAGCCATCAGCGCCAGCGTCCCGATGCCACGCGAATACACCAGCCGGCTGCCGCGGAAAGCCAACTGCCTGGGCAGGTAGCCATCCGCTGCGGTCAGGGCGCTCAAACGGGGGAAATCTGCAAACGCTGTGTTGGCTGCCATGATCAAAATAACGGTCGTGGCTGCGATCGTCAGGAGATAAAGCAGGTTGCGCCCGCCGTAAACCGTGCGCACGAGCTGTGAGATGACGGTCTCCGACTCGGAGGGAATTGCGCCAATTTGACCGCTCAAGTATGTGATGCTCAGAAAGAGAACACCCAGGATCAGCGACATCCAAATCAGGGTGATGCCAGCGTTGCGGCTGGCCGGTTTCTTGAAGGCAGTGATGCCGTTAGAAATAGCCTCCACCCCGGTCAGGGCAGTCGTGCCGCTCGAAAAGGCGTGCAGGATTAAGAACAGGCTGATCGCCTGGGTGGCATGGTGTTCCAGCTCTGGCGGATCAATTACCATACCCAGGTTGCCCGTTATCAATCGTACGAAGCCAACGATGATGGTCAGGAGCATCATGCCGAGAAAGAAATACGTGGGAATTGCAAAAGTGATACCGGACTCCTTCACCCCCCGCAAGTTGATCAACATGATGAAGCCGACCATGCCGATGGCGATATAGACGCGATAGGGCATCAAATCCGGAAAAGCAGAGGATAACTGCGCAACGCCTGAGGCAATCGACACCGAAACCGTGAGAATGTAGTCCGTTAACAGTGCCGCCCCAGCCACTTGCGCCGGGAACTCACCCAGGTTGTCACGCGAAACGATATAAGCCCCGCCTCCGTTGGGGTAGGCATGGATGGTCTGTTCATAAGATATCGTCACAATCGCCAACAGGGCTACGATAGCAATTGAGATGGGAAAAGCATACCCGAAGGCGGCCGTGCCTGCAATTGCCAGGATAACCAGGATCTCCTGGGTAGCATAGGCGGTGGATGAGAGCGCATCAGAAGCAAAAACGGCCAGGCCGATCAATTTGCCAATGGTTTGGTGTGGCGCATCGGCGGTTGCCAGCGGGCGACCAATCAGCCAGGTGCTCAGGCTGCGCCGCGGCTGGAACTCAGGATCGCGATAAACCAGCACAGCGCCTTCCTCAGGTTTTTCCAGCGTGGTTTGTACGCTCATAGAAATCTTCTCCTATTGATCACGGATCCCTGGGGATCCACAAACAATCATTTTATCATAGCAGCCACCGCCGCAGGATCGATTCGCAAGAGTTTCGGAGTTGCCTTGGTAGGATCATGAGCGGGAAATGTTCCCGGGGCAAACAATGATGGGTCAAAAGTGCGATACAATTGCTGGCATCTCTCACTATGTCGCATGCTCTACTCGTGATCATCACCGGGCTGCCATCTACTGGCAAAACCACCCTCGGCCGCAGGCTGTCCGCCGATCTGGGCATTCCATACCTGCATAAGGATGGCATCAAAGAGCGCCTGTTTGATACCCTCGGCTGGCATGACCGGGGGTGGTCCCGCCGCCTGGGACAGGCGACTTATGAGCTCATGTTCTACTTTCTGGAAATCATGCTCCAAAGCCGGGCGACTTTGATCATTGAAAGCAATTTCAAAGCCAACTTGCATTCGGAGCGCCTGCGCAGCTTGCTGGTAAGGTACAACTACCCGGCGGTGCAAATTCTTTGCTGGACTAAGGGTGAGCAGTTGCTCGAGCGCTTTAAATCACGCTTGCAAACCAACCAGCGCCATCCAGGGCATGTCGACCATCTGGCATGGGCTGAGCTGCAACCAGCCCTGCTCCAGGGACGGCAAGCGCCGCTGGAGTTGCCCTGTCCCTTGATCGAAGTCGAGACGACAGATTTTTCACAAGTGGACTACGCCGCCATTCTTACCGCAGTCCAGGCCTGTTTGCACCCTCAACAATAGTTGAATCACTCTACCGGAGGTGTTCGATCATGATACGCAGCCTCTGCTACACCACCGAACAACACCTGCAAGTGGATCTCTCCTGGGAGCAGATCACCGCCTTTCTCCAGGAGCCCAAAGGGGTTTTGTGGGTGGACTTCGAAGGCACACCTCCAGAGGAAGATGAGCCGCTGCTGCGCGAGGTTTTCCACTTTCACCCCCTGGCTGTGGATGACGCATTGCAGGAATCGCACGTCCCCAAGATTGATGATTGGGGTAGTTTTTTGTACATTGTCTTGCACTCGGTCACTTTCGATCAGCAACGCCGTGAGGAAATTGCCACCTGGGAATTGGATGTTTTCCTGGGCGCCAACTTCATGGTAACGCACCATGACCACCCCATTGCTGCCATCGAGCGCACCTGGAATGCCTGCCATCGCGACGAGCGCCACCTGAGGAATGGGGCTGACCACCTGCTGTATCGCCTGGCAGACGAAGTGGTTGCCAGTTATATGCCGGTGGTCGAAGAAATGGATGATGAGATCGATCAGATCGAGGATCACCTGTTTAACCAGCCGCGCCCGGAGATCATCGAACATGTCTTTGCTCTCAAACGCGCTGCGCTGCAATTGCGCCGCATCATCGGCCCGCAGCGAGAAGTGTTGAACAAGCTGGCGCGGGATGATTACGCTGTGATCGATAGCCGCGCCCGGGTTTACTTTCGCGATGTGTACGATCACCTGGTGCGCCTGCACGACATCACCGAAAGCCTGCGTGATCTGATCAGCGGCACGTTGGAAACCTATCTCTCGGTGATCAACAACCGCATGAACGATATCATGAAAACGCTGACCATTATCACCACCCTGTTCATGCCCATCTCCTTCCTGGCAGGCTTCTTCGGCATGAACTTCTTTGCACCCACGGCGCCGCTCCCCGGATGGACCTCGATGCCTGCTTTCATCTTCACCATCGTGCTCACACTGGCGTTTCCCGTGGGTATGTTCTACTGGATGCACCGCCGAGGATGGATGTGACAGGCAAGATCAATGTAGGTAGATCGAGCACAGCATGCTATAGTCTGTTTATTCGACAAGCAAAACCCTTAGCCTTGGAGGCGGAGATCGTATGAATCAAGAACTCAGCAGCAGCGCACAACGTGTCCAGGAATACCTGGTCGCCAGGGGTCTGGAGTCAAGGGTGGTTGAACTGCCAGACTCAACCCGCACCGCCCCAGAAGCCGCCCAGGCGGTGGGCTGCCAGGTCGGGCAGATCGTCAAATCCCTGATTTTTCGCGCCAAACACAGCGGTCGAGGCGTGCTGGTGCTTGCCAGCGGCGCCAATCGCGTGAATGAAACGCTGATCGAAGCTCTGATTGGCGAGCCGCTTGGCAAAGCTGACGCCGATTTTGTGCGCCAACAGACTGGCTTTGCCATTGGCGGCGTGCCGCCCGTCGCACACGCTAACCCAATGTTGACTTACATCGACCAGGATCTGCTGCAGTATGCGGAGATCTGGGCTGCCGCCGGGACACCGCACGCCGTCTTTCGCCTCTCTCCGCAGGAACTGATCTCCCTGACCGATGGGAAAGTGGTAGAAATCGCCCAGCAGCCTCACAATTGAAGGTGAGAACAGAGCTGGAAACTTAAACCCGGCCTCAAAGATGACCTTCAATATCTGGTATAATTATGATAAGTATTATCTAAAATAACCTGAGCCTGTGCGCTATCTGCACCCCTTGCACTGCGCAACCGATTCCCGGGTAGTGACACTGGACAAAAACAATGGCAATCGACCGCTTTGGACGCAACATCCACTATCTACGCATCAGCCTGACCGATCACTGCAACCTGCGCTGCGTTTACTGCATGCCGGAGGACATGACCTTTCGGCCGAATGCGGAATTGATGCAGGATGACGAGCTGATCCAATTGGTTAAGCTGTTCGCCAGCCTGGGCTTCGATAAATACCGCTTGACCGGCGGCGAGCCGACCGTGCGGGCGCACATCGTCGACCTGGTCAAGGAGATCGCCCAGGTTCCTGGCGTGCGCTCGCTTTCGATGACCACCAACGGCGTGCTGCTCAAACGCCTGGCAGGACCTTTGAAAAACGCCGGCTTGCAGCGCGTTAATGTCAGCATCGATACGCTCAACCCAGAAAAATTCAAACGTATCACCCGCTGGGGCTCGCTGCAGGATGTTTGGGAAGGAGTACTGGCAGCAGAACAGGCCGGCCTGCTGCCCATCAAGCTGAATGCGGTGGTGGTGAGCGGGTACAACGAGAGCGATGTGGTTGAGCTGGCTGGTTTGACGCTCGAACACCCCTGGCAGGTGCGTTTCATCGAGATGATGCCTTTTGCTGGCGCAACTGAGCTGCAGCTCAATCAGATCGTGACAGCCCAACAGATCCAGGAGCGCATCGAAGCAAAATTTGGCCCGCTGCAAATCGCTAACGGCGGCAAGCTGGATGGCGAGGCGCGGCTGTTCCGTCTCTCCGGTGGACTGGGCGAGGTGGGGTTTATCTCTTCGGTCACCGTGCCATTCTGCGCCGCCTGCACCCGCGCCCGCCTGACGGCGGATGGGCGGCTGCGACTGTGCCTGCTGCGCGAGGGCGAAGTGGATCTGCTCTCACCGCTGCGCCAGGGCGCGAGCCTTGACGAGCTACGCCAGATCATCTTGGATGGGGTGTGGCACAAACCGTGGGGGCACGGGCTGGCAGACGGAGTGATCCCGCTCAACCGGGTGATGAGCGAAATCGGCGGTTGAAATGTAGACCAGGCTGTCAGCTTGTTCGTTCCAAGCGGGCAAACTGACCAGACCTCTAACCGTGCGTTTCATCCAAGCCATGAGCTTGTGGACTTTCGATTATTGGGAGGCAATGTTGTCGGGAACAAACGGGGTGGAAACGATCATTTTCGACCTGGACGGCACATTGAGGCATAACCGTCCAACTTTTTTACAAGGCTTTCAAGAAGCCGTCCGGCGCCTAGCGCTGTCCCCCAACCCTGCGCAATGGCGGACCGCCGTGCGCTGGTTGCATTACTATTGGGCGCAATCCCCAGACCTGTCGAGGGATCGACTTCGCTTTGCCGATCAACAGGAAGAATTTTGGACCAATCATGCCCGGCGACACTTGCTTGCCTACGGCTATTCCCCATCCCAGGCTGCCCTCTTTGCGCCCCAAATCCAGCGTTACATGGCAGAGGAGTATCAAGCGGAGAACTACGTCCCTCCTGAGGTGCCTGAGTCCCTGGCATTGCTGAGGTCCAGGGGCTACCGCATTGTGCTGCTCTCGAACCGCAGCGCGCCGTGCGATGAAGAACTGCAGGAGATCGATCTCTTAAAGTACTTCGATTTCACCCTGGTGGCAGGCGAGGTCAACGCCTGGAAACCTGACCCGCGCATTTTTCATGAGGCTCTGCAGCGCGCTGCAAGCCGCCCCGAGCGTACGCTTTACGTGGGGGATAATTACTTCGCCGATGTGGTCGGTTCGCGCCGCGCCGGGATACGCCCAGTGCTGCTCGACCCGGAGGGAATATTCGTTGAAGCCGATTGTATGGTGATCCATTCGATCGGCGATCTGCCGGATCTCTTAGCGCAGTAAGAGCAGACTGGCAAGCACAGCGCCAACCGCCCCTGCCAGTGAGCAGGAGAAATTGACCCAGTCGTTATCCAGCCAGCGCCAGCCACGCCGGTGCACGGTGGCGCTCCCACAGGAATGGCGAGGGTGGCGTTCGGTTTCTTTTTGGCAGACGGGGCAGTAATAGATCGCCTGCAAGCTGGCGCCCAGCAACGAATCCAGGGTCGAGCCAACTAATCCACCGACCAGGGCAAGAATGATCGTGGACAGCCAACTGCCCGCAGAGAATGGCAGGGCTGCCAATCCCACCAGGGTGGATGCGCCCAAAATCGCCAGGTACCCCACCAACGACACTCCGCCGGAGGTGCCCCGTTCCACCGCCCGCCCGGTGGTGATCAAGCGCGGTGGGGAGGGATTGAGCACACCCAGCTCTGTGGCCCAGGTATCGGCGTTGACCGCAGCCATGCCGCCGATGAAAGCCACCCAGGGCCAATTCTGATCGGGAAACAGCGCCGCGAAAATCGCCAACAGCGCCCCTAAACCGCCATTTGCCAGCACCTGCCCCCAATCACGTCGCGAGCCTTTGGCGTACTTCTCATCGATGGCTGCTTTTCGGCTTCGAAAAGCTCGCGACAGGGCGCTGGATGAGACGAAGAACGTCATCAGCAGCCCTGCCCAGCCCAGGCCCCCGAATCCAAAAACTGCACCGCCCACCAAGGCGGCAGCCCAGGCGCCGCTGGCATTGAGCGCGCCAGCTCTAAACGCCAGGTAGCTGATGAACGCGCCGAGTGCAAAACCAACCAGGATCTGTTCGAGCATAAGGGGACAAACCTGTGGATAACTCCTGAAAACCTGTGGATTTACCCGGGGATCACCCGGCGCTGCTCACAATCAAGACCACCGCCAGCAGGAAAAATGCGCTGCTCAGCGTGCCCCCGATCCACAGCAAGTAGGCCAACAACCAGCCAGGGATGGGCAAGGGGCTGAACAATCTCAGCCACCCGGCTGCCGCAGCCGGCAGGCGCTCCGCGAGCGGGACAGCAGCGCTTGAGTCTGAAGACTCTCCGCTCAACGCCGCATGGCCGCGCCGGAAGAAGTACAATCCGGCAGCAAAATCAAGCACATAAAATAGGCTGCTGATGATGGGAAGCAACAACAACCTGACAGACGGCGCCGCTTCGCGCCCGGGGGCAAACCCCAAGGCAACCACCGGCATCCCTGGAATTGCCAGGCTCACCCAGGTAAAAGATACCAGGTTAAGTATCAACCCCGCCAGCAGCAGGTTGCGCGCCGACCTGGATTGCCAGACACGCAGCAACAAAAAGCCAGGGTAATCCGATCGCCAGGGCAATGGAGAGAGTGACCCGAGCTCAGCCAGGCGATGAAAAGCCTGCAAGAAGGCAGCCGGGTCTGCGGGAGAAATGAGAAACAGGCGTTCGCCGGCGACGATCAAGACCAGGTCACGGTTGCGCGAGGCCAGGTACTCTGCCGTGCGCCCATCTGGTAAGCGGCGAGTGCCCAACACTGCGCCAGGCCAACGCAACCTGGGCTGCGGCACGGGTTGGGGAAAATCACGCGCTAATCCTACCCACACCACAGCATCGCTGGGGATTTGTTCGCTGCGCAACCCCCAGCGCAGACGCAATCCATCGCGCTCGAGTTGGTATGACGCGGCCAATAAAGCATAGCTGCGGTAAGCAAGCAAAAAAATGACCGGCGCCGATATCAGCGCCGGAAGCAAATACACCAGAAAGGTGGGACCAATCGACGCTTTCGACGCCTGCCACAGCCCCAGGCCGCTGGCAGCCAGGAAGAACAGCAACGCCCCTGCCTGGAAAATCATCCCGTCCCGCCTGGGCGGGTAGAAAGCGCGCGCAACGTTCACAAGCCATATTTATACCATATCCACAGCTCTGGAATTGCCATTGCTATTTTTAGACATATATAATAATATTTATAATATTTAGCCCTGGATATCCATCCACATTTGAGTCACACACTCCACTTGGATGGGGAATAGTGTTTTGGCAGGCGAAGCCCGCCAAAACACCCCTACAAATTTCCCACCAACTTCGTAAGCCCGGTACTGTTAATCCGCTGTTCGTTGCGGCACATAACCATAAGGAGGCAGGTACATGAGCTCTGATAAGCGCACTTTTTGGCTGGTGATATTCGCCATTGCCCTGGCAATGGTGGCTTTTGTGGCTCCTGCGCTGGCAGGTGCATCTGGAGGCTTTAAGCAGGGCCCGGCAGCCGCGCTCGTTCCCCAACAACCCCAGCAATGCACCTCGATTAAGGGTCCCGATGAAATCCCTGCAGCGGCTTTGATCAATTTCGATGATCTGTCCAATGCTGCGGTGATCGCCGACCACTACCGCCCCACTTTTGGCGTCAGGTTCGAAAAAAACAGCCTCACCGAGGCCATGATCTATGGCAATGAGCCGGCAGAAGCCGCTTCGCCCCCCAATGTCGCCATCAACAATGCCATCTTCCCCAACACCAGCGCCAACGTGCCAATGAACATATTTTTCGATGAACCCAAGACGCACGTTGGTTTTTACCTGGGCAACGGCGAGACCATCCAACCAGTTGCCTTGCTCACTGCTTATGACGTTGCCGGCGCCGTCTTGTGCCAGGCGCGCCTGGCAGGCGTACCCGAGCCGCACACGGCCTTCATCGGCCTGTTTGATCCGGATGGGCGTATTGCCTCGGTCAGCCTGACCTATGGAGACACGGCGCTGTCCGAGTCGATCGACAACCTGTACTTCGCGCCCCGCCGTGGCATCCCTCCGACGCGCACACCCGCGCCAACCTGGACGCCCGTGCCCAGCCCGACCCCCACCCAGGGTCCCGAGCCAACCGCCACGCCTCTGGTGCCCGCCTATGCGTATTTCCCGGTAAAGCCGGTTGTGCTCCAGCCCCTTTTCACCTATGATCTCTCCATCCAGGGTATCGAGATCACCCAGGGCATTCAGTGCTTCGACACCAGCAAGGGTCTGGCTACCTGCCCGGACAACTCCATGCCGGTAGCAAACAAGAAAGACACCACCGCACGCATTTATATCAAGATCGGCGGCATGCTGACCAGCCTGGCAAATGTACCGGTGCGCCTGCACATCTTTGCTAATGGCGTCGAATACATCGCCAATACCTCCGGCAAGGCAGTCACCACCATCAACCAGGCGAACCACGATGCCGCTGAGGTGTATTTCAACGTCAATTTCAGCAATGACATCCCGGTATCCTTTTACGCCGAAGTGGATCCCAATAACGTTCTCTCGGAAACCAACGAATCCAACAATCGTTACCCGGCAACCGGCACGATCTCCCTGACCTTCCGCAAGCGCGATACGCTCAAGATCGTCGGTTATCGCCTGTACTACCATCCCAGCGGCTACAGCGGGTCTCAATACGCCGGCGGTTGGGCAGTCAACGGCGGCGCAGCCGATTGGTTCGAGCAATTGCTGCCCATGCAAAACAACGGCGTCAACTACTCGCTGCGCAGCGGCTACCTGAACTGGACCAAAAGCCTGAGCAGTGGAGACAACCAGCACGACCTGATCCAGACTCTGAATGGCATATGGCTGCTCGAAAACCTGTTCCCCTGGTTGATCAGCGGGCAATTCACCCACGCCGAGCATGTCTATGGCTGGGCGCCCAACGATGGCTACACGGGCGGGCATGCCGACATGCCTGTTTACCCGCACGCGGGCGGTTTGGGCGTGGTGGGCATTGGCACCGACCGCCCAGGCACCAGCACGGATGACCCCGGCGGCGGAGCTCTGATTTTCGGTCACGAGCTGGTGCACGATTACGATGTCTTCCACACCAATACCGTCGACGCCTGCGGCTCGAATGACAGCAATTCCGATTTTCCCTACAGCTCATCCAACATTCAAGAGTTTGGTTTCAACCCGCTCACCGGCAAGATTTACGATCCATCGCTCACCCATGACGTGATGAGCTACTGCCCTGCCGGGGGTTCAAAACTGGGCTGGATTTCTCCCTTCACCTGGAACCGCATGTTCAGCGAGCTGACCCCGGCGCTGGTGGAAGGAGCTGCTCCCAGCCAACCTGGAGCCATCTACACCACGCAAGCCAGCGAATCGCTGCTCGTCGATGCCACCATTTACAATCCGCTCTACCAGCCGCCGCAGGCAGGCAAACTGGGCGTGCTGCACAAAGTGGAGAACAGCATCGCCTCTGTCGTGCCAAAGGGCGAGTATGCCATCGAACTGCGCAATATCGATGGCGCCGTGCTGTACAGCCAGCCTTTCGCTGTCAACTTCGAAAGCGAATATGACGCCCACAGCGGTGGGGTCGAAGATGCGCCGCCCTTCCCACCCGAGCCAACCTACCAGACAGATGTTTCTTTTATCATCCCCTGGATCGACGGCGCCACCCAGGTGGTGCTGACCTCCGCACAGGGGATCATCGACCAGCGCACATTGAGCGCCAACCCGCCCCAGGTGCTGATCACCGCCCCAACCACTGCCGAGACCTGGCAGGCTGGCAGCACCCATACCCTGACCTGGCAAGGGCTCGACCTGGATAACGATCCATTGAGCTACACCGTCTTTTACAGCTACGATGGCGGCAGCAATTGGGGTTTGCTGGCTGGCGGCCTGAGCCAGACCTCGCTGGACATCCACACCGATGACATGGCTGGCGGCAGCGACGTGCGTTTCCGGGTGATTGCCAGCGACGGCATTCAAACAGGCCTGGATGAAACCGACCAGTCGATCACCATACCCAACCATGCCCCATCGGCGATCATCTTGAGCCCGGCAGCAGGCGTATTCGTCGAGCCGGGAGGCCTGGTCGTGCTGCAGGGCGCCGGTTTCGACTTCGAAGATGGCACCCTGCCAGATGCAAGCCTGGTTTGGTCCAGCGATGTTCAAGGCGGTGTGGGCATCGGCCCATCCGTACCGCTCAACAGCCTGCAACCAGGCGCTCACACTCTGACGCTGACAGTGACTGACAGCTTTGGGATCAGCGCTGAGAGCAGCGTGGCAATCTTCGTCGGATATCCGCTCTATCTGCCCGCCATCAATCGTTGATGGTGAATTCGAGCAAGTAAAAAAACAGCCGGGCAGTTGAGCTACCCGGCTGTTTTTGATCTATGCAGGACTTACTCTATGGCATAGACGATGCTGACATCCACCTGCACAACGAGCTGCCCGGCGGAAACCGGCGCTGCCGCTGCCTGGTCGGCGAACACGCCGCCGCCGCCCTTGCCTTCATACATCGGCACCGGCATCCCGCTGGTGTAAGAGCTCATCGACTGCACCGCGCCCAGGGAAACGTCCACCGCGGTTGCCAGCTCTTCCGCCTGCCGGCGAGCATCGGCGACTGCCGCCTTGCGAGCCTCGCTCAGCGCTTCTGCTTTATCCTCGACATCAAATTGAATGTTGTTGATGGTATTGGCGCCGGCGGTCACTGCGGCATCGATCACCTCGCCGACCTTTTCGATATCGCGCAGGGTAACATACACCGTGTTGTTGACCATGTAGATGACGCCCGTCAGCTTACCATTCTCATCATACTGCTGCTGGGGGAAGATGCTGAAGTTCGTCGTCTGGATGTCCTTGGCTTCGATCTTGAACGCCTTGATGGCATCCACGACTTTTTGAGCCTTGGTATTGTTTTCAGCCACGGCTTCAGCTGCATCGGCGTTTTCAGTCTGCACGCCAATGTAAATGTAGGCGATGTCTGGCGTGAGGTAGGCTTTACCGGTGCCATTGACGGCCAGTGTGCGCACCGGCGGCTGGTCTGTGCCAGTCGCTTGCTGGAGATTGCCAGCCGCCTGGGCTGCAATGGCAGGTCCGCAGCCGCTCAACGCCAAAGCCATTACTACCAGTATTAGGACGCTAATGATACCCTTGTTACGCATTTCAAAACCTCCACATTGATTGTTGATGTTGAATATTTTGCCGTCCGGGAACGGACAATTCCCGGGACCAACACTTTTATGACGGCTGAGCACCCGTTTTAGTTCCCGTCAGGTGAGTATTTGGGTACAATTAGAACATGAAAACTGCGGATGCCCCTCCATCCATGCGGGTGCGCCTGCTGTACAGCATCCGCCGTGTATTACCGCGCGTCACCCGCGAGCGGCGCGGCGAAGTACAGGTCTTGCTGCGCGACTCATCCGATTCGGACTTTAGCTTCTATTTGCTGGTCGTGCTTTCGTGTGTCATCGCCTCACTGGGCTTGCTGACCAACTCAGCCGCAGTGATTATCGGCGCTATGTTAGTTGCGCCGCTCATGTCGCCAATCATTGGTCTTGGGTTGGCATCGATCACTGGCGACAGCGTATTGCTGCGCAAAGCTGGCAGCTCTCTACTGCGCGGCGCTTTGTTGGCGATTGTGTTCTCATACATCATCGCCTGGGGTAACTTACACTTGCCCTTCATCTCTCTGCAAATTCAAGATTTACCCGGAGAGCTGATTGCACGTACCCGCCCCTCGCCTATTGACCTGGGTATCGCTTTGGCGGGAGGATTGGCAGCCGCTTTTGCCCTGGCGATGCCCAATATCTCTGCTGCCTTGCCGGGAGTAGCCATTGCCACGGCATTGATGCCGCCATTGTGCACCGTAGGCATTTCTTTGGCGCTGGCGCGCTGGAGCGAGGCTGGCGGGGCTTTTCTGCTGTTCACCACCAACGCAGTCACCATTGCCTTTGCGTCTACTCTTGTATTTTTTGTGCTTGGATTTGCTCCCCGGTTTCAAGGGAACAGCCGCCGCATCCCTCAAAGCCTGGTGCTATCTGCCAGCCTGACTATGGCGCTGTTGGTGCCGTTGACTTACCTGAGCGTGGAGTTCGTTCGTCAAGCAGGTGAAGATCGCGCCATTAGCCAGGTGGTGAACGAGAAAGTCTCCGAGTTAGCTAACACGGAACTGGTGGGATGGGTGCCGCGACGAGAGGGGGAAACGCTCAAACTTGTCCTGACCGTCCGCACGATCCGCCCGCTGGAGTACCAGGACAGCGTCGATCTGCAGCAGGCGATCGGCCTCGCGCTGCGTGATCTGGGCGTGTTAACCAGCGAGCAGAGCGTGGAAGTGACCGTCAACCAGGTACTGGCAGCACGCCTGGATCCCCTGGTGCCGCCCACCAGTACTTCCACACCTACTCCCACCCGCACTGCGACCCCCGGCCCCAGCCCGACGCCCACGCAGACGCCCACATACACGCCAACGCAGTCTGCCACACCAACAGAGACCGCCACACCGACTGAAACCGCAACGGCATCACCCACCCCCACAAACACTGCTACTCCCTCCAGCGCTCGGGCGATCAATGTCAACCTGCCAGGCCTGGTGCTGCGCCAGTGGCCGAATGGCCCGGTGATTGGGCCTGTCCTGCGCCCGGGGGCCAGTCTCACAATTTTGTATGGTACTCAAGTGGTCGATGGGCTGGTATGGCTGGAAGTTCAAGATGCAGAGGGTCGCCTTGGCTGGGTGCCATCGATTTATCTACAGTTGGTCACCCCTACCCCCACCCGCACGCCGCGCATCACCACCAGCCTGGCGCCTGACGCCTCGCCGACGCCTGCTCCGTGAAAGACTCCTTGGATACTGCGGAGCTCTACGGTGTTTCATATACAACTCTAACACATTGCTGCTCAATACCATATAGCTCAAATGTTATAATTCTGACACTCGGTAGTGCATTTACCGAAGGAAGGAATAGGACCTCATGATGCGATTTGATCGTTTTACCGAGCGCGCTCAGGAAGCCGCACAGCGCGCCGCGGAGATTATCCAGCGCTACGGGCACAACCAGATTGACACGGAGCACATCCTGCTGGCTTTGATCGAGCAGCCCCAGGGTGTCATCCCTCAAATCCTGGAAATGTTAAAGGTGGATGCCAGTGCGCTGACCGAGCGGCTGGATTACATCCTGCGCACTAGCCCCAAAGCCAACATCTTTGGCGGCGGCGCGGGGCAAATATTTATTACTCCCCGCGTGAAGCGCATCATTGACCTGGCGAACGAAGAGGCCAACCGCCTGCGGGATGAGTACATCTCCACCGAACACATCTTCCTGGCGATCCTCAGTGAGCGCAGCACGCCCGCCGCCCGTTTACTGGAAGGCGCAGGTGTGACGCGTGAGCGGGTGCACGAAGCGGTGCAGCAAATCCGCGGCGGGCAGCGCGTCACCGACCCGCAGGCTGAAACGCGCTACCGCACGCTGGAGAAGTATTCGCGTGACCTGACCACCGCCGCGCGCGAAGGCAAACTGGACCCGGTCATCGGGCGCGATACCGAGATCCTGCGCGTGATCCAGATACTCTCGCGCCGCACCAAGAACAACCCGGTGCTGATCGGCGAGGCGGGCGTGGGCAAGACCGCCATTGTCGAAGGCCTGGCGCAGAAAATCGCCGCCAAAGACGTACCTGAGATCTTGAACGGCAAACGCGTGGTGGCCCTCGACCTGGGCGCTATGATCGCCGGCTCGCGCTTTCGAGGCGAGTTCGAGGAACGCTTGAAAGCCGCCATCGAAGAAGTGCAGCGTTCCGAAGGTGAGGTGATCTTGTTCATCGACGAGCTGCACACCGTCGTTGGGGCAGGCGCGGCCCAGGGCGCCATGGACGCCTCGAATATGCTCAAGCCAGCCCTGGCGCGCGGCGAGTTGCAATGCATCGGCGCCACCACGCTGGATGAATATCACAAGCACATCGAAAAAGACGCCGCCCTGGAGCGCCGCTTCGCCCCAGTCTACGTCGAAGAACCCAGCGTTGAGGACACCATCAAGATGCTGCGCGGCCTGCGCGATCGTTACGAGGCGCACCACAAAGTGCATTTCTCCGACGAAGCCCTGGTGGCCGCGGCGCGCCTGTCTTCCCGCTATGTCACCGACCGTCACCTGCCCGACAAAGCCATCGACCTGATGGATGAAGCTGCAGCCAAGCTGCGCGTAGCGCTCTACTCGCTGCCCGCCGACTTGAAAGCCATGAAAAGCGAGATCGATCGCCTGGCTGCCGAGGAAGAGCAGGCTGGCCTGGAACGTGATTACGAGCGCGCCGCCCAGAAGAAAGCCGAGCGCCTGCGCCTGGAGACAGAGTTCAATGAGAAGCGCGATCAATGGGAAGCCGAGCATGAGCTGGATGAAGTGGTGGATGTCAACGACATTGCCGAGGTGGTGGCGCAATGGACGGGCATTCCCGTCACCCAGATGATGGAAACCGAGGCCGAAAAGCTCCTGCACATGGAGGAGCGCCTGCATGAACGGATCAAGGGCCAGGACGAGGCCATCCGCGCCATTTCCGATGCCATTCGCCGAGCACGCTCCGGCCTGAAGGACCCGCGCCGCCCGATTGGCTCGTTCATCTTCATCGGGCCGTCTGGCGTTGGCAAGACCGAGCTGGCAAAAGCCCTGGCGGAATTCATGTTCGACGATGAAGAAGCCCTGGTGCGCATCGACATGAGCGAGTATCGCGAGCAGCACACCGTCTCGCGCCTGTTCGGCGCGCCGCCCGGATACGTGGGCTACGAAGAGGGAGGCCAGCTCACCGAAGCCGTTCGCCGCCGACCTTACCGCGTGATCCTGTTCGATGAAATCGAAAAAGCCCACCCAGAAGTGTGGAACGCACTGCTGCAAATCCTGGACGATGGCCGCCTGACCGATGGACAAGGCCGGGTGGTCGACTTCCGCAATACGGTGCTGATCATGACCAGCAACCTGGGCACCGAGTTCGTGCGCAAATCGGGCAGCCTGGGTTTCTTGCAGCGCTCGGACAGCAGCGAGGAGCGCGCCGAGCATGAGAAAATCGAGAAGGCGCTGAAGAGCACCTTCCGGCCTGAGTTCCTCAACCGCATCGATGAAATCATCACCTTCTCGCCGCTCAGCCGCGAGCAGATGCGCGAGATTGTGGAGCTGCAGATGCAGGAGGTCCAAGAGCGGTTGAGTGAGCATGGCCTGACGGTGATTCTCACTCCCGCAGCCCGTGATTGGCTGGCAGACACCGGCTATGATCCCAGCTTTGGCGCTCGCCCGCTGCGCCGCGCCCTGCAGAAATACGTCGAAAGCCCGCTGTCCATCCGCCTGTTGAGCGGCGAGTTTGGCAGCAACGATATCATCGAGGTGGATGTCAATACCGAGGAGAACACCCTGGTTTTCCGCCCCGCTGGTAACAAGATGGTGGTTGAAGAGCCCAAAACGGTGGAAGCCTGACCTTCACCGCTTCCCAGGAAAGGCGGGGTTGGTGTTTGCGGCAGAGATGCGCTGAAAGCACCAACCCCGCCTGCATTTTGCCATGCGCGGGGGTTATTTTTGTCACCCGATTCACCGTCGAGAGTGTGATTTTTATCAGCGCATTGAGGATATTTGCCACTACAAAATAATCTCCGGAATGGGTAAAGTGTGCACAAGGAAAATGCTGTATGTCAGGCGATCCATTTATCCATCTTCCGGTCTTCGAGGGCTTCAACGAGCAGCAGCTAGCGCTGCTGCGTCCTTTATTCTCGCCCATTGACGCCTATGCCGGCGATGAGCTCTTCGAGCAAGGCGAGACGGCCCGCTATCTCTACCTGGTGGTCAGCGGCGAGGTGACCATCCGCTACAAACCAGAGGACGGGCCAGCGCTGACGGTAACGCGTGTTCGTCCGGGCGGCGTGGTGGGCTGGTCGGCAGCCCTGGGTAGTCGCAGCTATACCTCTGGAGCCATGTGTGAGGTATACTCACAGTTGCTGCGCATCAGCGGCCCGGACCTGCGCAACCTGTGCACCGAACACCCCGAAACGGGAATGCTTCTTTTGGAACGCCTGGCCTCGATCATCGCTGCCCGTTTGCGTCACACGCACGAGCAGGTGATGGCGCTGCTGAAACAAGGCCTGCGCAGCAATTTTGCCAGTATCGAGGAGTAAAGTAACAATGGCTATCCCCAATCATGCCACCCGCGAAGAGCAAGTGCGTGCACTGCTGGCAAACATCAGCGCTTACATCGAACATTTCCACGGCGGCTCTGTCGATATGGTTGCCCTGGAAGGCAATGTGCTGAAAGTGCGCCTGGGCGGCGCCTGCCTGGGCTGCCCGCTGCTGCCCAGCACCCTGCACGGCTGGGTCGAAGGCACTGTCAGACAGTTCTTCCCGGATATCGAACGGGTCGAGTCTGTCACTGGCTGAACTGTCTGGCGGCAATGAGACTCATATTGAGGGTTTTTGGGCAGCCGGGCTGCTCGAAAACCCTCGTTTTTTGTGGAGTTTGGCATGTACATTGTGTTGTTTGTCCTGGATGATCCCGACCGCCTGGATGATGTGCTGGATGCCTGGGAGGCGATCGGTGTGAGCGGTGCAACCATCATCGAAAGCACCGGCATCAACCGGCTTAAACGCGCCGCCCTGGTGGGCAGCGGCGTGATGGCGGGCATCAACCGGCTGATGAGCAGCGACATTGAGAACCATTACACGCTGTTCGTGATCGTGCCGGATATCGAGATGGCCTCCGCATGCCTGGAGGCGGTCGAAGGTGTGGTGGGCAACCTGGACCAACCCAACAGCGGTGTGTTGGCCGCCTGGCCGCTCACCCTGGCCAAGGGTGTGCCGCCGGTGCCCAAGGCGCGCTGAAGCCATGGCCTGGCTGACTTTCATCATCAGCGCTGCCCTGGTGGTTTTCGCTGCCACGCGCCTGGCAGAATACGGCGACGTGATCGCGGTGCGCACTCGCTCGAGCGGCATGTTCATCGGCACCCTGCTGCTGGCAGGCGCCACCTCGCTGCCCGAGCTGCTCTCAGCTTTGAATGCTTTATCCATTCGAGCGCCAGACCTGGCGGCCGGCAGTATGTTCGGCAGTAACTTGTTCAACATGTTCGCCCTGGGCTGACCGATCTGCTCTACTTGCAGGGGCGCTTCCTGGCGGAAGTGGACGCCTCCTTTGCCCTGGTCGGTTTGCTGGGCATCATCCTGACCGCCCTGGGATTGATCGGCAACCTGGCGCGCATGGAGCGGCGCATCTTGTTTGTCGAGGTGGACGCCCTGCTGATCATGATCGACTATTTTTTCGGCATGTGGTTCCTGTACAGCCAGGGGATCGGCGCCTGAGTAAAAAAAACTCCCGCAGGCTTTTCGCTTGCGGGAGTTTGCACCTTACTCACGATCCAGAAACTCAGGCAGCTTCAGCGCCGCCGGCCTCGCCTTCGGGGGGCACGATTGGGTTGCGCGACAGGTAATCGTCGGCGAACAAGATGTTCTCCTTGGAGCGCTTGACGATGCTGAGCAGCGTTTGCATGGTAGAAATTTCCTCGAGCTGCTCGGCCACGAACCAATCCAGGAACTGCTTGGAGATATGGTCGTGGTCGGCGATGGCCTGGTCCATCAAGCCGTTGATCTGGCGGGTGACTTCCATCTCCCAATCCAGGGCAGCCTGCACCGCTTCCGTGGCATCTTTGAAATCGTACTTCGCTGCGCCGATCTCGGGGATGCGCACCTGGCCGCCGGCGTCGATGATGAAGTGGGCGAACTTCATGGCATGCATGCGCTCTTCGTCCGCCTGGCGGTAGAAGAAGGCCGCCAGGTTGGACAGGTCTTCGGCGTCGAAATAGGCGGCGATGCTGACGTACTGCAGGCTGGCGCCGAACTCACGCCCCACCTGGTCATTGATCATTTGCTCCAGCTTTTTGCTGATAATCATAAGTCAATCTCCCTTCCATTTGAAATCTGTGAAACAACCAGCCCAAGCCCGCCCATGAAGCCGGGTTGAGCTACTCGAAGATTATAACATGCTGGTTTTTTCAGCGGCTGAGAGGGGGATTAAATCGTGGTAAGAAAGTGAGAAGCGCAGATAGTGCCCCTACCCAGGTGGCTGGGGGAACTGCGGGCGCGAGCTGTGGTGCACGTGCGGCTCGTGATGGCGCAGGCCGCTCCAGCCGCAGGCGGCATTGGTGCAGCGGTAGCGGCGGGCGTCGGGCAGGAAGGTGGCGCTCAGCAGGCGGTCCAGCGAGTGGCGGTGGACGCGCATCACACTGCTGCCACAGCGCGGGCAAACCTTGGACTGCCAATAGGTCGATGAGACAAAGCGCAGCCGCGCCCGCCAGAAGGTGAAGACGATCGCCCCAATCACCAGCAGCCAGCCCAGCAAATCCGACAGAGTGAAAGCCTTAAGATAGACCAGCAGGCGATCGATCAGCGCGTTCAACCCCAGCCATAATCCATTGGCCAGGGCAGACAACCAGGCTCGCAGCGTGGCGCGTATCTCGAACTGCTCGGTCAGCAAGAAGACGCCCAGCAGCGCGGCAGCCAGGGCGATCAGCTCAACTCGGTATTCACGCAGAAACTTTTTCATCCGTGAAGCCCCCTACCCTCACCGCTAAGGGGGATTAGTTCTATTGTCAGGTAAAACGCTGCTTTTGTCAATAAGTCATGGCGCAGCCATCGGCGCGCGGGTCGCTCCCGGCGCACAGCACGTCGCTGTGCGGGTCGCGTAGCGCGCCGCGCACGATCACCTGGCCGCGGCCAAAGCTCGCCCGGGCATGGCCGCGCAGCATCTGCACGCTGTGCCCCATAACTGCCAACGCCTGTGCGCTTTCCGGTGGAATGCCATCCTCCAGCGACACCGCGCCGCCAGCCGTGCCATCTTCGATGCAGAAGCGCGGCCGGTCCAGGGCGGCCTGCGGGTCGAGACCATCGTCCACCAGCGCCACCGCCACCTGCAGGTGGCCCTGCGGCTGCATGAAGCCGCCCATCACGCCGTAGCTGGCGAACAGGCTGCCATCCAGGCGCGTTGCCAGGGCGGGGATGATCGTGTGGTAGGGGCGCTTGCCGGGCGCCAGGGCGTTGGGGTGAGCAGGGTCCAGGCTGAAGTTGTGGCCGCGGTTTTGCAGGCTGAAGCCCCAACCAGAAGGCACGATGCCGGTGCCGAAGCCCATGTAGTTGCTGTTGATGAACGAGCAGGCGTTGCCCTGCCCATCCACCACACTCAGGTACACCGTACCCGAAGCAACCACCGGCGCGCCGCGTGCCTGGTCCAGGCTGGCGCGCTGTGGGTCGATCAGCCGGCGCCGTTGCGCAGCATATTCCTTGGACAGCAGCGGCGCGCCAATCGTGGTGCGCCAGTGCTGTCGGCGCGCCGCTTCTCCGGCGCGCCCGTCGTCCAGCGGCGCGGGTTGGAAAGCCGGGTCAGCCACGTACCAGCGGGCGTCGGCAAACGCCAGGCGCATCGCCTCGATTTCCAGGTGCAGGCGCTGCGGTGAGAGCGGCGGCAGGGCAGCCAGGTCGAAACCTTCCAGGATATTGAGCGCCAACAGGGCAGCCAGCCCTTGCCCGTTGGGCGGGCACTCCCAAATGCGCACATCCCGGTAAGTGGTGGAGATGGGCTCCTCCCACGTGGAGGTGTGGGCGGCCAGGTCGGCTTCCGAGAGACAACCACCCGCTTGCCGGACCACCGCGGCGATGGCGGCAGCGATCTCGCCCTGGTAGAAAGCGGCTGCACCGCCTTCTGCCACCCGCCGCAGCGTGCGCGCCAGCCCCGGGTTGCGGAAAATCTCACCCGGCCTGGGGCCGCGCCCCGCGATAGTCAGCTCTTGCCCGCCAGGGGCGCTGCGCAGTTGGCGCTCAGCGCCGCGCTGCCAGAAATAAGCGGTCAGCGGCGCCACCGGAAAGCCCTGCTCAGCCAGGCGCACAGCCGGCGCCAGCACCTGCTCCCGGCTCAAGCGGCCAAACCGCTCCAGCAGATCGCACCAGCCAGCGCAGGCCCCCGGCACGGTGATCGTATAAGCATGAAATGGCGGCAGTTCGGAGAATCCCTCGCGCTGCAGGCGCTCCAGGTTGAGCGCCGCTGGGGCGCGTCCGGAGCCGTTCAGGGCGTGCACCTGCCCGCTGGCGGCTTCGTAATACAGGGCAAAGCAATCCCCACCGATGCCAGTGGAGGTGGGCTCGGTGACATTGAGCGCCGCCGCGGCGGCAATCGCAGCATCGGCAGCGCTGCCGCCCAGGCGCAGCGCCTCTAAACCTGCGGCGGTTGCCAGCGGTTGCGAGGTCGCCACCATGCCGCGCCGCCCGTAGACCGGCGAGCGCCGGGATTGGTAACTGGGTTCGGCGTTGGCAGGGAGATTCATTCTTTCAGCACCTGGATATGATCACCCTGCGTGACCTCACCCACCACCCACAGCTCCTGCCCAAGCCGCCCGGCTTTCTGCAGCAGCCTGGGTAAAACATCGGGGGGCGTTGCCAGCAGCAGGCCGCCGGAGGTTTGAGCGTCGAAGAGCAGCATCTGCGAGGCCTCGTCGATGCCCGCTTCGAACTCAATGTGCTCCCCATAGTACAGGCGGTTGTCGGATGATCCACCAGGGAAGATGAACTCATCGGCGTAGCGCCTGGCGCCACGCGTGAAGGGGATGCGCTCCAGGTGGAAGCGCAAACCCACGCCCGAAGCTTCGGCCATCTCCCAAGCATGCCCCAGCAGGCTGAAACCGGTGATGTCAGTGCCGCCGCGCAGCCCGAATTCCACTGCCAGCTCGCAGGCGGTCTTGTTCAAACGCTGCATCCAGGCGACCACCTCGGCAACGTCCTCAGGCTGCGCCAGGCCGCGCTTCAACGCAGTGGTGGTCGTGCCAAAGCCAAGCGGCTTGCTCAGCACCAGCAGGTCACCGGAGCAGGCGCCGCCCTTGGTGAGCATGCGCTGTGGATTCACAAAGCCAACCACGATCAACCCATACTTGGGCTCCTTGTCCTGGATGGTGTGCCCGCCAGCAATGACCACGCCTGCCTGGCGCGCTTTCTCTGCGCCGCCGCGCAGGATCTCGCCCAGCAGCTCGTGCGGCAAGTCTGGCGGCAGGGCGGCCACATTGAGCGCCAGGAAGGGTTGCCCGCCCATGGCGTACACGTCTGAGAGAGCGTTAGCGGCTGCAATTGCGCCGTAGTCATAGGGATCGTCCACCACCGGCGTGAAAAAGTCGGTGGTCACCACCAGGGCTTTGTCATCCTCCAGTCGCCACACCGCGGCGTCGTCCGGATCGTCCAGGCCGACCAGCAAATCGGGATAGTCTGCCGGGTCAAAGATATTTTGTAATGGGCGCAGCACCTGCGCCAGCGCTTCCGCGCTCAGTTTGGACGCTCAGCCTGCGCAACTCGACAGGCTGGTCAGGCGGATTTCTCGCCCACTGGTAGCATGTTCGCTCATAGCATGGTTCCTGTTTCTGGTGTTATCCCCGAGGCGCAGGCCATCCCCGCGCTTCGGACCTCACAGTCTAGGGCTGGGGCGCCGGCTGGCTGGGCTCAGCGGCAGTTGGCGCAGGCGCCGTTGGCTGCAATGTGGGCAGCGGCAAGAGATAGGGCGCGTTGTTGGGAACCAGCATCACCTGGATGCCGGGCGCCAGCTTATTGATGTATTGGTAAGAAAGCAGATCCGGGTTATTCTGCAGCGCCTCGGCGATCTTGCGCAGCGCTTCGGCCTCAGCTTCAGCTTCAATGATGCGCGCCTGGGCTGCGCCCTGGGCTTCGATCACGGCGGCATCGGCACGCCCCTGGGCAACCTGGCGCGCCTGCTCGGCTTCCTGCCGGCGCTGCTCGACCACGAAACGCGCCTGCTGGGCCTGCTGCTCGGCGATCTGCTTCTGCTCCACCGAAGCGGCGTACTCCGGCGAGAAAGTGATATTGCGCAACACAAACTCGACCAGTTGGAGGCCATTCGCGGCAAGCCGTTCGCTCATATCGGCGCGTATCTGAGCAGCCAACTGAGTTCGCTGGGAGCTGTAGACTTCTTCCACGCCAAACTGCGAGATAGCATCGCGGATCACACCTCGCGCCAGCGGGCGCACCAGGTCGTTGGCGTAGCGATTCTGCCATTCGATGTGCACCTGCACCACCTTGTCTGGATCCACAGCGTAAATCACCGAAGCATCCACCAGCACTTCTTGCCCATCTGCCGTGCGGGCGGCAATCGAATCGTCGCCGCGGACCTGGCCTTCCGCCAGAGCGATCGACATGGTGTACGTCTGGCGGGAAATCGGGTAGCGCACCACGCTCTCGAAGAAAGGCACAATCCAACGCAAGCCGGGCTGCAGCGCTTCTTCACGGTAGCCCTTGGGCGCTACAGCAGAAATCACCACGCCGCGCTCCTCCGGGTTGATAAATACCAACCCGGCGCTGAGCGAAGAGAGAATGATCGACAGCGCCCCCATCACGATCAGCAAGGTGGTTGCGCCGCCCACGCTCTGGCGGCGAGAAGCGCGCAGCACCACCAGAACGATGGCGCCAATGAAAACCAACCATGCTGCGCTGGCTAAGATTTGTACAACACTGGCAACGTTCATCAGAATAATCTCCAGGGTAGAAAAGTCGCTCGAACAATTGGCAAGTGGGGCGCCGCTGTGACTGCCTGGCAGCCTCTTGCTTGCAGCAGATTATACCTGCCTTTATCCGCTTGTGATCGAGTCTGTCCGGTTGCGGAGGCGGGTTGAGGGGCCGTGGGATCAGCTTCTCCGCCCAAACGCCCCGCTCAAGTTGAGACAATCGTTCGGACAATTAAGATAAAACTGCCATCGCGAGCGGCAGCAAAGCGATCTCCGCGATCGTTCAGGGGATTGCCACGCCTCTGCGGGGCTCGTCATGCCCCGCGAAATGGAGGTTGTCAAAACCCTTGTCCGAAGGTCAGACCCCAAACATTTCGAAATATGGTACGATCGCAAGCATGAAAGTCTACATCGCCCAGGTCAGCGCGCTGCTTTTGGATGAACGTCGCCGGCTGGCAGCCCGCCTGGAGAGCGAGGAGCTGATCAGCCCAGCGCCGGGACAGTATTTCCTGGCCGATGACGGAGCGGCGATTTGCGCCCAAACCATTTTTTGCGTGCGCCAGGAGGAAGCCAGCCTGCTAGCGCTGCCGCCGCTGCCGGTTGCGTGGCAGCCCGGATCGAGTTTGAGGCTGCTCGGCCCACTGGGCAACGGCGTCACCCTGCCCAGGCCGCTGCGTCGGCTGGCGCTGGCGGTCTTCGAGGAAAGCCCAACCAACTTGCTGAGCCTGGCGCGCCAGGCCAACCAGCAAGGGGCCGAAGTTGCTCTGTTTGCCGAGCCCCCGCTGCCGGCGCTGCCAGCCTGGCTGGAAGCCTCGCCTCTGGCCGCGCTGCCCGAGGCCCTGACCTGGGCTGATTTCCTGGCCCTTGACCTGCCATCCTCATCGCTGCCGCACCTGCGGCAGCACCTGGGGCTGCCATCTCACGCTGCCTGCCCTTGCCCAGCCCAGGCGCTGGTGCGCCTGCCGATGCCCTGCGGCGCCGTAGCTGAGTGCGGGGCTTGCGCAGTTTCCATGCGCCGCGGCTGGCGATTGGCCTGCAAAGATGGGCCGGTTTTCGACTTGAACGACCTGGAGTGGTGACTGTGGACGTATTGGCCTTTTTTGCTCATCCGGATGACGAAACCATACTGGCCGGCGGCGCGCTGGCGCTGCTGGCGCACGCTGGCGCCCAGGTGCACTACCTGTGCGCCACGCGCGGCGAGGGCGGAGAAGCCGGAGAACCGCCGCTGTGCGAGCTCTCTGAATTGGGCGCGGTGCGTGAGGGCGAGATGGTCTGCGCAGTGCAAGCTCTGGGCGGGCGCAGCCTGACTTTTTTGGATTACATCGACCCGCGCGTCGGAGCAGACAATCAACTGTTTGCCTACACCGATGACCTACCTTTTCTGGCCGGGCAAGTGGCTGCCAGCATTCGCCAGTTCCAGGCAAAGGCTGTATTGACCCACGGCGCCAATGGCGAGTATGGACACCCGGCGCACATGCTCAGCCACCAGGCGGCGCGCCTGGCGGTGGAGTCTTTCTGGCAACAACCAGGCGATCTGCGCCCGGTGATGTACAGCGTCTCGGCGATGCACGCCCACCATCCGCGGCCGCGCCTGGCAAACAAAGACGAATCCGCTCATCTGGTCCTGGATGTCACACCCGCGCTGCCCGCCAAAACCCAGGCGGCGCTCTGCCACCGCACCCAACATGCCCTGTTTGTGCGCCGCGCCTCGCAGGAAGCCGGCCGAAAACTGAGCGTACCCGAGGTGATCCTGCGGGTGGAAAGCCTGCACCGCGCCTTTCCCGAGGTCAGCCAGGCCAGCCTGCCGGAGGATGAGCTCTTCAAGCTGCTGCTGCCCTGGGAGCTAGCGGTGCAGGATAACTCAGCCGGATAGGTGCGCATGGCGAAATTCGACCTGGCTTTTTCTCCCCCGCTGATGAACGCCGCTGGCACCCTGGGATTTGTCCCAGAGCGGCGAGGTTTAGCCGCGCTGGAAAGGCTGGGCGCTTTTGTCACCAACCCGATCAGCCGCCAGGCGCGCACCCCGGCTGCCGGGCAGCGCTATTTGGAGTATGCAGGGGGCTTTATGCTGCACACCGGACACCCCAACCCCGGCTTCAAAACCGCCGTCAACCGCTATGCCCGCCTGTGGGCAAGCCTGGAGCTGCCGGTCATCGTGCACTTGCTGGCCCAAGAGCCAGCCGACCTGGCCTGGATGGTGGAACGCCTGGAAGGGTTGGAGGGCTTGATGGGGATCGAGATTGGCTTGCCGCCCGAGGCCAGCGCAGCCCAGGCCACTGAGCTGGTCGATGCTGCCTGGAGCGAGCTGCCGGTGATTGCCCGCCTTCCGCTGGAAGGCGCAGCGCAATTGGCCTGGAGTGTGCTGCAGGCTGGCGCGGCGGCGATCAGCCTGTCTGCGCCGCGCGGCGCCCTACCAGCCAGCTCGGCAGGCTTGCTCTGCGGGCGGCTGCATGGGCCGGGCGTGTATCCCCTGGCGCTGCGGGCAGTGCACAGCCTGGCCGTGCAAGATATTCCGGTCATCGGCTGTGGGGGCATCTACTCGCCAGAGCAAGCCCGCGAAATGCTGCTGGCGGGAGCGCTGGCAGTGCAGCTAGATGCGGTTTTGTGGAGTGGGCGCGACCTGCAAACCTTCACCGTTTGATGCCAGAGTGCGCTTGTCAGTCCTCATCTTCCAATACGATCGTCACCGGCCCATCGTTTTCAATCTCCACCAGCATGTGAGCGCCAAATTCACCCGTCTGGGTGGGTACCCCTTGCAGGCGCAGAAGCTCTGCAAAGCGCTCCACCAGCGGGCGGGCAACCTCCGGCAACGCTGCCTCGGTGAAGGAGGGTCGGCGTCCTTTGCGCGTATCGGCGTACAGCGTGAACTGTGACACCACGATCGCCTGCCCGCCCGTCTCGAGCAGCGAGCGATTCATTTTGCCGGCCTCGTCTTCGTAAATGCGCAGGTTGGCGATCTTCTCGACCAGGTGACGCGCCTGCGCTTCCCCATCCCGTGGCCCAATGCCCAGCAGAATGACCATGCCGGGGCCAATCTCGGCGACGCAGCGATCTTCGACCGAAACGCGCCCGCGTCGCACGCGCTGCAATACGGCTCTCACCGCCTTCTCCTCGCTCAGGGCAGCGCGATGGCTGCTTTCACTTCAGCGATGGTTTGCTCGGCAATCGCCGCCGCACGCTGCCGCCCCTGGTCCAGCACGTCCCACACCTGCTGCGGGTCGCGGCCAATCTCAGCTCGCCTCTGGCGGAACGGCGCCAGGTGCGCGTTCAGATTGCGGGCAAATAACTGCTTGCACTGCACACAGCCAATGCCCGCCCGGCGGCACTCGATATTGACCATAGCGACCTCGTCTGGGCTGGAAAAGACCTTGTGCAGCGAGAACACATTGCACACCTCCGGGTTGCCCGGATCGCTGCGCCTCTGGCGCTGTGGATCGGTCACCATTTGCATGACGCGCTGGGTGGTTTCCGCTTCCGTGGCTGCCAGCTCGATGTGGTTGTTGAGACTCTTGCTCATCTTCTGTTGCCCATCGATGCCCAACACTTTGGGGAACTCGGTGGCTTTCATCTGCGGCTCAACCAGCACATTGGTTTTATAGCGGAAATTGAAGGAGCGCACCACCTCACGGGCGAACTCGATGTGCGGCTCCTGGTCGATGCCAACTGGCACCGTGTCTGCCTTGTAGAGCAAGATATCCGCCGCCATCAACACCGGGTAGCCCACCAGACCGTAGTTGACATTGTGGGGCTGCTGGCGCGCCTTCTCCTTGAACGTGGGCAGGTCGGTCAGCTTGCCCAGGGGTGTGACCATGGAGAGGAACAAGTGCAGCTCAGCAACTTGCGGGACGTGCGACTGGACGAAGATGATCGAGTCTTCCGCGCGAATGCCAGCAGCCAGCCAGTCGAGAGCCATCTCATAGGTGTTCTGGCGCAGATTTTCGGTGGTGTCCACCGTGGTCAGCGCGTGGAGATCAACGATGCAGTAAACGCACTCATATTCGTCCTGTAAGGCGACGTAGTTTTTGATGGCGCCCAGGTAATTGCCCAGGTGCTGACGTCCGGTAGGCCGGGCGCCGGAAAAGACGCGTCCTTTTTTGTGTGGCATGGCTCTAGCCCTCCCGTAAGAATTTTTGCACCAGGCTGGCGACCTCTCCCGGCTCGGCATGCCGACGGGTCGCCAGCTTGGAATAGAGCAAGGTGCCGTTGACGGTTACCTCGAAACGACCGCCGTCCGAGGGGATCAGCGTGAGCCGCTCGATCTCGGGCTCAAATTCCTTCAACAATTCCACCGCCAGACTGGCAGCCCGATCGGTGTAATGTCAGATGGCGCAATAAACGATTTCGATATTCAGCAACACGACCACTCTCCTCGGTTCAAGGGTGTGATTGTGGGACAGACACACCCTTGGATTAAGTGAAAACCCCGCCGGTGATACGACGGGGTTGGAAAGCCAGTTTCACGCGGATCGAGTGCGGCCCAATCGGATAAAGATGGGCGATACCCTTTGCCTGGATAACGGCGGCAGCCCCGGCGCAGGATACTGAGCAGTCAATAAGACTGCCGTTGTCCGGCGCAGCTCCGAGGTCCATTCAGCGCCAGCGCTCGGGCGGAATTTTCAGCAACTACCGCTCTCTGAGCCGCCGCTTGGGCGCGTACTCGTCCTCATCAAAGCCTGTGGTGGTTAAGTTGGCTAGAGTATATCACAAATATTGTTTTGGCTGCGTTGGTCGGGTAGCTTTCATCAGCTCTGGATAATTGCATGGGCAAATAGCACACTTAATTGACGAGGGAGCCATTTAGCGGACAGAGCACTTAGATCATCCAGTAGGTGGCAAGCGCGAGCATATCGATTAGCCCATGGATGATGACGAAATACAGCATCAACTGTGGGCGGAGTTTCAGCAGCAGGCCCACAAACAGGGCAAAGGGCATGTACATCCCCAGGCGCCACAGCATGAAGCGCGGGTCGAGGATCAACGGCAGAAACACGTGTTGCGCGCCGAGGAAAAAAGCCGCCACCAGCCACGCCAGCCAGCCATTTTTGAGCTGTGTCGCCAGGCGGGGCATCACATAACCAAAATAGGTGGGCAACTCGGCAAACGCGATTGTCAGCGGAAAGAGAATGCTGAGTGCAAGAGCCCAGGCAGGCAGCGGGCGGAACATCACAGTGATGGGCTCCATTGGGTCGCGATAGAGCGCCGCCGCCAGCATATTCATGGGCAAAGCCGCCGCCGGCAGGCCAAGAATCGAAGTGCCCAAGAGCCACAACAGATCGGTTTTGAAGGTTTTCCGTGAGAAGCGCAAAATTGCTAGAAAGCGCAAACCTTCCGCGCGGAACAGCCTGACCAGCAGATAGATACAGACAAGATTGGCCAATATGGCAAAAAACGGCCACCAGCGAGCAGCCTCATACCAGGCAGAGGTGTTTCCCATCAAGACAAAAATCAGAGCAAACAAGACCTGGGCGAAAATAAACAATACCGAACGCGAAATCAGCATGATCCATGGGGCGGTCGGCGAAGATTGAGACGGGTTCATCGGTATCATTCCTCGGGAGATCGGTTTTGGATGACTTTCACGCCAATTCTACACTGGTAACCGCGTTGGTGAAGGGTTTATTATGGATGTATTGGACAGGCTTCGCGCCGCTTGCAGCGCATCATCCAATCGCTAAATGCGAATCTGCCACTTAATTATGCTACAATCTAGGTGAGTTATCTCCCTGCTGGTATGAGCCTGATTCAGGAGGTGAGTTATGGCGCCTGCGCTCGATCTGCGTCCCTCACCCATCGCCGGCCGCTGGTACACGGACGACCCGCGCCGCCTGGCGGACAGCATTGACGCCTATTTGGAACAAGCCCGCTTGCCGGAAATCCCCGGCGATGTGATTGCGGTCATGACCCCGCATGCCGGTCACATGTATTCTGGGCATGTGGCAGGCTATGCCTTTGCAGCGCTGCAAGGCCTGCGCCCCGAGGTGGTAGCCGTGGTTTCCCCGATGCACTACCCCTCTCCCTATCCTTTGCTGACCAGCGCCCACCAGGGTTACAAAACCCCCTTGGGGGACTTGATGATCGATCACCAGATGATCGAGGCCATTCATCTCGAGCTGCAACATGCGCTTGGCTTTGGATTAGCGCCGGTGCGCAACGATCAAGAGCATTCGCTCGAGATCGAACTGCCATTTTTGCAACGCAGCTTGCGGGGCGAATTTCTGCTCCTGCCCTTGATGGTGCGCGACCCGGAGGCTGAAATTGCCCAGGCGCTGGGCAAGGCGCTGGCCAAAGCACTTTCTGGGCGCAATGCTGTGCTGGTCGCCAGCACCGATCTCTCGCACGGAAAACCAGAGCCTCTCGCCAACAAGCTGGATGCGGAGGTCCTGCGCCTTGTGGAGCAGTTGGACCCGATGGGCATTTTGCTGGCCGAGCAGCGAGGCACAGGGTTTGCATGCGGGCGAGGCGCATTAGCGGCTGTGCTTTGGGCTGCCTTAGAGTTGGGCGCTAACGGAGCCTGCATACTGAACTATGCCACATCGGGAGCCGTGACTGGGGATTATTCCCAGGTGGTTGGTTACGGCTCAGCAGCAATTTACCGCAAATACGGAATGCAAAACTAGCTCGATATTTTGGAGGTCTCAGCTTTGGTGTGGAGTTTGTTGTTTATCCTGCTGCTGGTTTTATTGAACGGTTTCTTCGTCAGTGTCGAGTTTGCTGCGGTGGCTTCGCGCCGCTCGAAGATAGAGATCCTGGCAGAATCGGGTAGCAGGTCAATAGAGATTGTCAAATCCTGGCTGGAGAACCCAGCGGCGCGCGACCGCCTGATCGCGGCCTCCCAGCTCGGTATTACCATCGTCAGCCTGGCGCTGGGTGCGGTGGGTGAGAACACCTTCGAAGCCCTGCTGGAACCTTACTTCAATGATGCGCACATGCCGCCCATTTTGCAGACCCTGGATCCGTTGCTGACAGGACTGCCGCTGGTCATTTCCTTGATTGTGGTGACCAGCCTACACGTCGTGTTGGGGGAGCAGGTGCCCAAAGTGGCGTCTCTGCATGATCCAGAGCGCATCGCCTTGCTCGCCGCTCGCCCGATGCACGTGTTCAGCAAGATTTTTAAATGGTTCATCGACCTGCTGGATTGGGCTACCCGCCTGGTGCTGCGCCTGATTGGCCTCAACATGGTTGGCGAGCATGCCAGCATGTACACCATCGCCGAGCTGAAACAAATCCTATCTGACTCTGAAGAAGTGGGCGTGATCCAAACCCCCGAGCGAGAAATGCTGGACGCCATTTTCGACCTGGGCGAGTTGGTCGTGCGCCAGGTGATGGTGCCGCGCACCGAGATGATCGCCGTGGAGGCCGATACTCCCCTGGAGGAGATTATCGGGTTGGTTACACAGTCCACCTACACAAAATTCCCGGTTTATGAAGATACCCTGGATCAAGTCCTGGGCATCGTCCACGTCAAAGATCTGCTGCGCGCCATGCAGGACAAGAACTGCGTGGGATGCACTGCGCGCAGCCTGGCTCGCGAACCCATTTATGTTCCCGAGACGATCCCCGTCAGCCAGTTACTGGCCATGTTCCGTGAACACCGCCAGCACATCGCCATCGTGTTGGATGAATATGGCGGCACGGCTGGCCTGGTTACCCTGGAAGACTTATTGGAAGAGATCGTCGGCGAGGTCAGTGATCCATTCGATGACAGCCATCCAGAAATCCAAAAGCTTTCGGATGGTTCGGCGCTGATCGATGGGCTGGCATTGATGGAAGACGTCAATGAAGAACTGAGCCTCAACCTGTCTGATCCCAATTACGATACCATCGCCGGCTATGTGCTGGGAAAGCTGGGGCGCATGCCGCGCCTGCACGATGTGGTGGAAGGCGATGGTGTGCGGTTGAGCGTTGAGGCGCTGGACGGCTTGCGCATCTCACGCGTGCTGCTGACGCACCTGGGACCCAACAACGGAAGCGCTCAAGCGCAAGATGCATCTTAGCTGGCATCCAAGAGCATAGCAAGCATGCCAAGATATGTTGAAGTCGCCGTGAATGTACCCCGGGTTAGCGGCGAGTACCATTACCACCTGCCGCAAGAGCTGGAAGGGGAAGTGCAGGTAGGTCAATTGGTTGAAGTGCCTTTTGGGCAGCAGCGTGTGCAAGGGGTAGTGCTGGGCTTCCCTGAGATCCCGGCAGTGGTAGAAACGCGCCCGGTGCTGGGTATTATCTCTGAGCAAGTAGTGCTCACCGATAAGCAGCTCGCTTTTCTGCGCCAGTTTGCCCACGACACGCTATCGTCGCTCTCAGCGAGTATCAGCTTGATGTTGCCGCCCGGTCTTTCCCAGCAAGCCGATACACAGTACACGATTGTTCAATCGCCAGGGCTGGGTGAGCGCGCCGCCTTGAGCAAATCTCAGCAGCGCCTGCTGGATTTGCTGGAACAGCGCGGGCCGCTGCACGGTCGGCAAATTGACCGGGCGATGGCGCACGTCGACTGGCGCGCCTCCATGCGCTCGCTGATGCGCCGCGGCTGGGTGGCGGGGCGTCCGGTGCTGCGCCCGCCACGCATAGGGGCGCGCCAGGTGCGCACCGCCCAACTGGCCTGCCCTGCCGCGCAAGCTGAAGCGCGCCTGGATGAGCTGGGACGACCTGGTACGCCAGCCCTGGCGCGGCGCCAGTCTCTCCTGCGCGCCTTGCTCAGGCAGGATGGACCGGTTGAGCTATCCTGGTTGTACGCGGAGAGCGGTGCTAACCTGAACGACCTGCGCCGCCTGGAAGCGCTCGGCCTGGTGAAATTGGGCAGCAGCCAGGTGTGGCGCGACCCGCTGCAGTCCATCGAAACGCCGCCCTTTCCGCCGCCGCCCCTGACCCACGATCAACAATCGATCCTGGAGCAGCTCCAGGCTGGTCTGCTCGCGGCGCAGGCTGGTCAAGAAACCCAACCCTACTTGCTGCATGGGGTAACCGGTTCGGGCAAGACAGAAATTTATTTGCGCCTGGTGCAATTGACCTTGGAGTTGGGACGCCAGGCCATCGTGCTGCAGCCAGAAATCTCGCTCACCCCGCAAATCGCACGCCGTTTCCTGGCGCGCTTTCCGGGGCAGGTGGGACTGGTGCACTCCCAGCTTTCTGAAGGCGAGCGCTACGATACCTGGCAGCGGGCTCGGTCGGGACAGTTGAATGTGATTCTTGGGCCGCGCAGCGCCTTGTTCAGCCCCCTGCCTCGCCTGGGCCTGATCGTGCTGGACGAGTGCCACGACGATTCGTATTACCAGAGTGAACCGCCCTTCTACGATGCCCGCCAGGAAGCAATCGCTTATGCCCGCATTTGCGGGGCGGTGTGTGTGCTGGGTTCGGCCACGCCCAATATCACCCACACCTACCAGGCGGTAAAAAAACGCTGGCGCTACCTGGCCTTGCCAGCGCGCATCCTGGCGCACCGCCAGGAGGTGCAAGCCCACATGCAACAGACTGGTGGACTGTCGCGCTACCGCCCGCTGGAAGGCGAAGCCGAGACGGTGGATCTGCCAGTAGTCGCGGTGGTTGATATGCGCGCAGAGTTGAAAGCTGGCAACACCTCCATTTTCAGCCGCGCTTTGATCGCCGGCTTGGGCGAAGTCCTGGAACGTCGCCAGCAAGCCATCTTGTTTCTGAACCGGCGGGGCACCGCTACGTATGTCTTCTGCCGCGACTGTGGGCATGTACTGCGCTGCCCACGCTGCGACCTGCCGCTCACCTTTCACAGCCCGCAGGCGCCGCGCCAGGGTGAGAGCTCCCCAATATACCAGTCGCGGCAAGCGCCGTTATCTTGCCACTTCTGCGGTTACCAACGCCAGATGCCGTCGACCTGCCCAGGCTGCGCCAGCAAACGCATCCGCCAATATGGCATGGGCACAGAAAAGGTGGAAGCCGAGGTGTTGAGACTCTTTCCAGGATGCCGCACCCTGCGCTGGGACGCCGAAACCACCCGTCAGAAGGGCGCTCACGATGCCATACTGCAGCATTTCGTGAACCACCGGGCAGACGTTCTGGTTGGCACCCAGATGTTGGCGAAGGGGCTGGATCTTCCGTTGGTAACCCTGGTTGGGGCAGTGCTGGCTGATGTCGGCCTGAACCTCCCCGATTACCGCTCCCCAGAGCGCGCCTTTCAAGTGCTCACCCAGGTGGCAGGACGAGCCGGGCGCAGCCCACTCGGCGGGCAGGTGATATTGCAAACCTTTCAGCCGGAGCACTATGTCATTCAGGCGGTGCGCCATCACAGCTACCGACAGTTCTACCAACAGGAGTTGGAATACCGCCGCCAGCTTGGCTACCCGCCGTTCACCCGCCTGGTGCGGCTGGAATATCGCAGCCCCGATGAAGACAAGGCTCGCCAGGCAGCCGCATTGCTGGCAGAAAAGCTGAAAGCCTGGTTGCATGCCGAAAACCGCTCTGCCACCGAGATGATTGGCCCTGCACCATGCTTTTTTGCCCGCCTGGATGGGCAATACCGTTGGCAAATTGTGCTGCGCGGTCCCGATCCAGCCGAACTGCTGCGCGGGCGCAGCCTGCCGGATTGGCGAGTTGAGGTAAACCCGCCATCTTTGCTATAATGGGGAACGCCAGGGATAGGGAGCTTGCGGATCAGCCCTATCCTCTTTCGTTGGATGCAGGGCCAATATTGTTTGCAGGAGGACGCCATGTCACAGACCCGGCATGAAGTTTTGAAATGGGAAGACGTCGACCGGTTGATCGATCACCTGTTGCCGCAGTTTGAAGGCGAATTCGACGCCATGATCATGATTACGCGCGGTGGGATCATCCCTGGCGGCTTGCTCGCTGAAGCCATGAATATTACCCATATCCTGACCGCGGCAGTGGATTTCCCCTCCCAATTCGAAATGGAAAAATTGCGTCTAATGGCCTGGCCCCAATTTATCCAATTCCCTGAGAGCGAGCTGCTCGTCAACCGGCGAACACTGATCGTTGACGATGTATGGGGATCAGGGCGCACCATCACCAGCGTCAAAACTCGCGTCGAAACCGCTGGCGGCAATCCTGCTACCTGTGTACTGCATTTCAACCCTTATCGAAATCTGTTTGGCAATGCCCGCCCAGATTACTACGCGGCGATCACCGATGCACGCATCATCTATCCCTGGGAAATCAACCGTGGTCCGGACCTGGCTTTATTGGACCGGAAGCCGATGCCCTCGGCTTGAGCTATGGGAGCTGTATCTTGAAAATCATATTATTGGGTGACATTCACGCAAACCTACCGGCGCTGGAAGCCGTGCTGGCACATGCCGCGCAGCAGGAAGCGCAGCAAATATGGAACGTGGGCGATTTTATTGGTTACGGTGCATTTCCAAACGAAGTCATTCAATTGATGCAGCAGGTGGGCGCGATCAGCATTGCCGGTAACTACGATCTCAAGGTACTGCGCTTTCCAGAGAAGGTTGATAAATGGCGGCGTAACAAGAAAGCCGAAAAGCTGCGCGCCTTTGAGTGGGCTTACCAGGCGCTCAAGCCACATAACCTGGCTTATCTCGGTGGGCTTCCTCAAGAGGTGCGCATTGAAGTGGAAGGCTGGCGAGTATTGCTCACGCATGCCAGCCCAGAGTCGAACGAAGAATACATCGGGCCGGAAACATCCGAAGAGCGCCTGCGCTGGCTAGCAGCAGCCGCTTCTGCAGATATTGTTGCCTACGGACATTCCCATGTGGGATTTGCCCGCTGTGTAGATGGTGTGTGGTTCATCAACCCTGGCAGCGTCGGTCGCCCGGATGATGGCGACCCGCGCGCCAGCTACGCCGTGCTCGAGATTACCCCACACACTGTTCAGGTGGAGCATATTCGCCTGGAATACGACCTGGAGCGAGCCGCAGCCGCCATTGAAGCCCAGAATCTACCCCGCGAATTCGCGGCCATGATCCGCCTGGGAAGGAACCTGGATTGGATCCAGGAACAGACACTGATTTCATCATCGCCCTCGAGCTAATCGGAACGCCTGGGAGCGCGAACCCGGATGAACCCCTTTCAAGGCTCCTGGCGCATTGCCAGACGAGCTCAGACCGACACTCAAAGTGCAGAAACCGCCTGAGCGAGAAGCTGGCGCAACTCTGGGCGATTAAACCGCTCCCAGGCAGCTTGAAAAGACTGCATCAATTCTTGGCGCTCCGAGTAGCGAAAAGAAAGATAATCCATGACCGCATCCGGTTGCATACGCTGACTGACCGGTAATGCTTCTTGTAAACTATCCCAGCCGGCCAGGAAATCACGCAAGATCTGTGTAGCCACCTGCGCATCATTCAGATTCCCCAGGTGGTCCTGTAAGGTCTTGATTTCCTCAATCACAGCTCGGCTTTCGGCCCCCAGCACTTCCCGAAAGTATTCCAATGTGTAGCGCAATTTTTTGAATTCGATGCGCAGCAAGTGGAACTGCTCGACACTGGCCGTGTGCAGGATTGCGTCGAAGGCGCGCACCTCTGCCAGCCGCTGGTAGATCAGCACAGGCGCCACCTCGCACACCCGCCGCGGTTCAGGGGGAGCATCCTGCAGGCGGCGAGCTCCGGCTCCCGGCGTGGTCACAAATTTCAGAAAATTTTCTTTGAATTCCTGGTACACAGGGCTGTCCAGGTAAGCGATCAGCTCCTGGCGAGCTGACTGCCGGTCCCGCTGCCAATGCTCCAGCAACGGCGCCAACCCAGCTCGTTTCTCGTCGGGCAGGTTTTCCAGGTAATGCTCAGCTTTTTCAAGAAACACATCCAGGTCGCGCACATGCCCCAAGGCCCGCCCGGTGGCTCGCAGCCCTCGCAGCAGAGAGCGAACCACCTTGGGTTTGAATGCGCTTTCAAAGACTTCAAAAGCTGCCCGCATCCGCCTCGTCGCAACCCGCATATCATGGAGCTCTTCGATATCTGTTCCCAGGCGGGTGCCATCTTCATGCAGCAGCATTTGTCCAAAGTGAAAAGCAAATACCTTGCGCCCAGCTTCAGACATCTGATCCCCCAATCCCACACCCGGGCTTTTGCGCTGAGAGATCTCGGTGACGAACGCCTCTAACCCAGCCGCCATCGCGGGTGGATTCTTTTGATCAAGAATATTCCCCTGAGGAGATTGCATCGCTGCACTTTGCTCGCTCATTATCTCTCCAATCGGTACGCCAGCCTGACGCTGGAGTAAAAGAAGAACAGTCGGATCATCCTGAAACAAGCGCATACCGACTTCCAGGAAGCGCTGCCGCCAATAGCGCACCCGTTGGGGAGATACCCGCACCATCCGCGAGATCACACCTGCGTTCAACCCTTGATTGTACAGCAGGAGTATTTCCGCCCGGCGGCGCAGCGATGAACGCGGTGTCCCAGAGAGCAGCTTCTCCAACTGATTCTGCTGCTCAAAGCTCAGTAAGTGGAGGCTCATCGCTTGGTGCTTTGCCGGAGACTCAACAGGTACGCCTGGGTATTAATCAGGGGTGCATTTTTCTCTGGCGTGACGCGCTTGTAGCTGCCATCGCTCTGCATCAGCCGCGCTTTTACGTTATCGGTCAGGCAGGTCTCCAGCACTTCTCGCCGCAAGTAGTTGCGGATGCTGGCATCTTGCACAGGAAACAGCACTTCAACCCGGCGGTTGATATTGCGCGGCATCAGGTCAGCGCTGCCCAGGTAGATTTCTTCCTGCCCGCCGTTGAAGAAGTAATAGATGCGGCTGTGTTCCAGGAAGCGACCCACAATGCTCCTCACCTGAATATTCTCGCTCACCCCTGGTATGCCAGGGCGCAGGCAGCAAATGCCGCGCACCAGCAAATCCACCTTCACTCCCGCTTGCGAAGCTCGATAAAGCTCTTTGATCATGGGTTGATCCACCAGCGCATTCATTTTGAAGATCAGGTGGCCGTTGCCCGCTTTCTTTTGGTGGTCAATCTCTCGGTGGATCAGCTCTACCATGCGCTGGCGCAGGTTGATCGGCGCAACCAACAGTTTTCGGTAGTCTTTTTTCTTCGAATAACCCGTCAAATAGTTAAACAGATCGGTTGCGTCAGCGCCAATGGCTTCGTCGCAGGTGAACATGCCAATATCTTCGTAGAGCTGGGCGGTCACGGCATTATAGTTGCCGGTGCCCAGGTGTATGTAACGGCGAATGCCCTCGCCCTCCCGGCGAACGACCAGGGCAATTTTCGAGTGTGTCTTCAGTCCCAGCAAACCGTAGATCACGTGTACGCCAGCGCGCTCCAACATCTTGGCCCAGGTGATATTGCTCTCTTCATCAAAGCGCGCCTTCAATTCCACCAGCACCGCTACCTGCTTGCCGTTCTCGACCGCTTCCAGCAGCGCCTCTACCACCGGCGGTTTGCGCCCCACCCGGTACAGCGTCTGCTTGATGGCCAGCACATCCGGGTCACGCGCCGCCAGGCGCAGGAATTCGACCACCGGCAAAAAAGAGTCGTAGGGGTGGTGGAGCAAGACATCTTCCCTGCGGATCACACCAAAGATATTGCTATCCAGATTATCGCCATCCAAATTAGCGGGCAGCGCTGGCTTGAAGGACGGCTCTTTGAGATCATAGCGATCGATGTTGTAGATCTGCATCATGTGGCTCATTCCCAGGGGACCGACCAAGGGATAAATATCATTGCGATCCAACTCCAGGTTCACGATCAGTATGCTGAGAATATGCGCCGGCATAGCCTCGTTGACCGTGACGCGCACCACCGAGCCAAAGCGGCGCTGGCGCACATTTTCCTCCATCGTTTCCAGCAGATCTGCCGCCTCCAGTTCCTGGATTTCCGTATCGGCATCACGGGTGACGCGGAAGGGGTGCGCTTCCACAATTTCCATACCCGGGAAGAGTTTATCCAGGTTCGCTGCGATGACTTGCTCCAGCCAGACGAAGTAATGGTGGTAGGGAACGGTGCCGTCCTTGCGCAAACCACCGGATGAGCGCTTGATCGGAATCAAGCGAGGCAATGTACTGGGGACTTTGACACGGGCAAAGTGTTCTTCGCCATCCTGATCACGGATGAGCACCGCCAGATTCAGGCTCAGGTTAGAGATGTGAGGGAAAGGATGCCCCGGATCGAACGCCAGGGGTGTCAAAACCGGGAAAATCACATCCTGGAAATAGTGGTTGGCGATCTCGCACTGGCGCTCATCCAGATCTTTGTAATCAATGATATGAATGCCGGCGGCGTCCAGGCGCGGCATCAGTTCCTGCAGGCACTTGCGGGCATCTTTCATCAATTGCAGAGCGACTTTGCGAATGGCAGCCAACTGCTCGGCGGGTGTCATGCCATCCGGGGGGATATCCACCACGCCGGCGTCGATCTGTTTCTTCAATCCAGCCACGCGCACCATGAAGAATTCGTCCAGGTTGGAACCGACGATGGCCAAAAATTTCACTCTTTCCAGCAGAGGCACACTCTCATCCTGGGCTTCTTGAAGCACACGCACCTGGAATTCGAGCAGACTCAGCTCCCGGTTAACGTAAAGAGCCGGATCGTCAAGGTTAACGAAGGAAGATTTTTTCTGACGGGTGGTTGCGACCTGGTCACTCATTGGCTTTCTCACCTCAATCTGGTCCGGCGTTCGTTCAGGCATTGCCAGTCATCCCTCTTATCATCTGAGCATGGTAGGTTTACCTACATTGAGCCAAACCAAAATGGCAAATATGCCGTCATCCGGCATGTTGTGCTATCCCAACTTGAAAACGATCATCACCATCCAGACCAAGCGAGGATATAATGATTTTGTTTAGTGCTTGCCATTTGCCAGTTTACAAGGAAATTATAATGCGTTCTTTGCCAATTACCACTGCACAAAAAATGGCTGCGCTGACGCAAAACAGTTATTTTTCCAGGCTGGACCAAACGATCCTGGAAAAGCTGGTGCCGGGTGTCAGCCTGAGAGCCTACGAGCGGGGCGAGACACTTTTCTGGGAGGGTGAAGCCTGCGCCGGGCTGCACATCATCCAGCGAGGCAGCGTTAAGCTGTTCAAGACTTCGCGCAGCGGGCGCGAATTGATCATCAATATCCTGGAAGAGGGGGCGACCTTCAACGAGGTGCCCGTCTTTGATGAAGGCGAAAATCCGGTGAACGCCGCTGCGCTGGAGCCGAGCCTGATTTGGGTGGTTGAGGCGTCGGTTATCCAGGCGGCAATGCGTGAACATCCCGAAGTGTACCAGGCGGCAATCACCAACCTTACCCAGAACTTGCGTATGCTGGTGGGCAAGGTCGAGGAACTCTCTTTTTACCAGGTGACCAGTCGCCTGGCGCGGCTGATCACCCAACTCCAGCCAGAACAGCTTTCTGGGGATCCGCCGCTGCGCCTGACACAAGATCAGATCGCGGCGCGGCTGGGCACAGTGCGTGAAGTTGTCGCCAGGGCGCTGCGCGAGCTAGAACGCAGCGGCGCAATTCAAATCAAACGCCGCAAGATCGTCATCCAGGACGAAAAGCTGCTGCGCGATTGGGCCTACGCTCCCCCGGAGAATTAACCGCAGACGTGGTTCTTTGTTGAAAAAAAGGCCCCTGCCATCAATAGCAGGGGCTTTGATCTTGCTGGCGACTTTTCTCGGCTCAGTTGCTGGCCTGGATCACATCGGTTGTGCCGGCTGCCTGTACAGCTTTGAGCTGCGCCTGGCGAGCCAGATCGGTGGCATTCGCCAGGATGCGCAGCGCTTCCTCGGGGTTGTGGAACCCCATACTGTTCTCCGCGGCGATGAAATCCCAGCGCAATTGAGACTCGCGATGCAGGTTGCGCGCCTCTGCCAGAAGATTTGCATCGACATCGAGGACCGCCGCAGCCGCCTCGATCGCCGCGATCGCCTCCACCAGGGCATCTTCCGTGGCATCCATCGTATCCCGCACCTGCCTCTGAATGTCAGCCACTCGTGTGGTCACATAGCCAACATCCGTATGGCAGGTGCCGCAGGAAGCCTCGGGCCTCAACAGCGGGCTGTGGACGTCGTGGGTAGAAAATTTCGCCGCTCCATCCCGTGTGTAAGGCATGTGGCAGTCGGCGCAGGCAACGCCAGCTTTGAAGTGGGTGCTGTCGGCGGTGAAGAATTCATATTCCGGGTGTTGCATCTTGATCATCGGTGCGCCGGATTGCGGGTGGTCCCAATCTTTGAACTGCAGGTAGGCGTAGTACTCAGAAATATCTTCGATGCGCGTCCCGCCGCTCCATGGGAAGGTAAGGTATTTCCCTTCTCCTGCGAAGTAGTATTCCACATGGCAGTTAGCGCACACCACCGTGCGCATCTCCTGGCGGGTCAAGGTGCGCCAGTCTTTTCCCTGGGCCTGCAGCGCTTCTTCCAGGGCTGGGTTGGTAACGATCAAGGCCATGGTTTCAGCATCATGGCAATTGGCGCAGCCGATTGGATTCTCGATTTGGGCGCCCAGGTCTTTGAAGAGCGTCTTGTCATAGGCGGCCATGCCCATCTCGTTCCACAGGCGCGGGTTATCCGAGCTTTTGCAGGAATAACAGGTGCCGGGTGTGGTGTCGTTGACGCGCGCCGTGCCGCGCACATCATTCAAACTCTGCAAATGGCCGCGCTCTTCATTGTAATCTTTGCTGAATCCGTAGCCAGCAAACAAGGTCACCAGGCGCGGATCCTGTTCCAGTTTGGAGTATGGCTCCGATCCGCCATATACCGTGCGGGTATTGTTGGTTTCGGTCTTCAGCAAGGTGGAGTATTGATTAGGGAAGTTGACGCCCCATTTAGACGAATCGGGTTCCTGCGCTGCAATCTCCACCAGCGGAGCGATACCTCGTTCTGGCGTCGACTGGTTGCGCACATACAGCAAGACTCCGATCAAAGCTGCGGCTAAAACAACGATGATTCCGCTCAAAACCACACTCTGACTGATTCGTTTCATTTGGTCTCCTCCGAGTGTTGGTACGGTAAGATTGAGACGCCCCGCTCGCCATGCGCCACGCTGCGGTGACACTCAAAGCAATACCGACCCATCTCCAACGTTCCAGCCATGATATTGTCTACCGTCGCCTCATGGCAGCGGATACAATTTTCCTGAACCACATCGCGTGAAGCTTTCTTAGCGCGAATAGCGTCGGGTATATTTCCCAGGATGAACGCGCTGACATGATGGTAGCCGGACTGCGCCTTCACAATATACTTGGGAATCAGAGCGTGAGGGGTGTGGCAGTCATTGCAATTCGCCCATTGCTTGTGCCCGCCGTGGAACCAGCTTTCATAAGCAGCATCCATGACGTGGCAGTTATTACAAGTGGATGGGTTGTTGCCCAGGTAGGCGGTGAAGTCTGTCACGTACAACCCAACACCCGTCACAGCCAGCAGAGCAACGATACCAATGATGATGGGTGCTTTCATTCTCTTTGTCCTCGCGTTTGTCCTACAGTATACATAAAAATTCCGCCTGTAACATTAACTCTCCTTTCATGATAATCCAAACTTCTTCAAACGTATGTGATGAAAGCCACAAATTGCCGGGTGTTGCATGCTCCCTGCTCTTTCAGCGCAACTTTTTTATCCCATCCCCGACATTCTTATTGAGCAAGCCTTGAATTGTGCAGCCTCGCTTTACAATAGCAAGAGGGCTTTCAAGAGAAAGAGTGCCAGGATCTCCCATTCCCGCGCTTGGGCTCAGAGAATGGAGAGAGCAGGGCTGATCTACATTGAGACAACCCTGCTATTGTCGATAACTGCGGTAGACAAATGTGGATTCAGCATTTACAATGGACAGTACACTCATTCTGACACACCGCGCACCTGTAGCAGGGCTGCTCAAACTGCAGCAGGCGTATGATACCTGGATGGCATCGGAAAACACCCTTGTTCGCGCCAGACGCCTGGATCAGGATACCCTGACCAAAATCCATGACCGGTATTACCCTGAGGTATACCGGTATGTGCGCTATCGCCTGGATAATGAGCAGGTGTGTGAAGACATCACATCCGAGGTCTTCTTGCGCCTGCTGGACGCCCTGCACAAGAATCGCGGTCCAAATGAAAACCTCCGCGGCTGGCTTTTCGGCACTGCTTCCAACCTGGTAAACGATCACCTGCGCCAGCGCTACGCCAGGAAAGAAGAACCGCTCGAAAACAGCGCCCATTCGCTCACCGATGATGAACACCCTGAAGGCACATACGATGACGCCTGGATGCAACAGCAAGTCCGGGATGCCTTCCGGGAATTGACGCCTGAACAGCAGCATGTGCTGGCGCTGCGTTTCTCGCAGGAGCGCTCCCTGGATGAGACCGCCAGCATCATGGGGAAAACCATCACCGCCGTCAAAGCGCTGCAATTTCGCGCCGTGGCCTCCCTGCGCCGAGTCTTGGAAGAAAGAATCAGGCGGTAGTGAGATGTTCTCTGATCTGAAGACCACCGCCTTTGAAGCAAGCTTGCAGCGTGTGCTGGCAGGCGAAGACATACAGCAAGTTGTTTCCGACTACCCAGGCTGGGCGGATGAGTTCATCCCCATGCTGCAGGCAGCTCTGGTAGCCAGGAATTACCAGATGCACACGGTTGTGCCCAAGGCAGCGATTGCGCGCAGCCGCGCTCGTTTTCTGAGAGCGGCCCGCCAACAGGCTGCGCAAAAGTCAGCTCGGGCGCCGATGCTTGCCATCAACGCGTTGCGCTTTGCGACGGCTGCATTCGCAATTGTTCTCGTCATGGTATTCACCGGTGCAGTCACCGCAGTCCTGGCGGCAAATTCCCTGCCTGGAGAGCTGCTCTATAACCTTAAAATTGCTGGCGAACAGGCGCAATTGAGCCTGACCAAAGACCCGGTGCGCCGCCTCGAATTGCAGGAAAGATTCGATCACAAACGCCTGGAAGAAGTAGACCGGTTGATCGAACAGGAACGCAGCATACCGGTGAACTTCGTCGGTGCGCTGTTCGAAATGGGGGAAAGCGCCTGGCGTGTAGGCGATGTCACCGTTCGAGTAAGCCCACAAACTTCCCTGGAAGGGGACTTGCAGATCGGCTTGAACGTGGCTGTGGAAGGCATGCTGCAGCCAGATGGCAGCGTACTTGCCACTCGCATCTGGGATCGCGCCTCGGTCTTTACCGGGGAATTGATGGGTATCTCGGGAGACATCTGGCATGTCAGCGGCGTGGACATCTCCATTTTGCCGGAAACACGCATCGAGGGCAGCCCGGAAATTGGCAGCCGCCTGGAGATGTTAATAGTGCAAATGGCAGATGAGCATTGGGTTGCCCGGGTAGTCAAGGTGGTATCGCGCGGCCCCAAACCCCCCACTGCCACCCCAATACCGCTGCTCAAACCCAGCCCAACCCTACCCGCTCCCACCGCCACCATTATCGAACAGCCAGCGCCTTCACCAACGCTGAAGCCCACCAAAACACCTGCGCCCACAGCGACGCCCAAACCGGATGATGACAAGGATCAGCCCAGCCTGACCCCCGAAGACACGCACACGCCGAAGCCGAGCAGTACGCCAGAGCCAACTGATGATGACGGCGATGATGACGACCACGATCCTGAGGCGACGCCCACCAGCCTGGCGTCACCCACACCATCGCCCACGCCAACGCCAACCAAAACACCAAAACCGACCAAAACGCCCGAAGAAGACCACGACGATTGATCGCACTTAGTATCTCTCCGTAAATTATTGGGGTTTGGGGGTGTTGCGGCGCTGTGCGCCGCCACACACCCCTATCACCCCAAATTTAGGGTGTGTTAGATTTAAAACGCAAGATGCGACCCCGCGCCGGCGTTTGGTCCGCG
>JAJUJL010000005.1 GCA_029265355.1 Chloroflexota bacterium
GATGAAGCCCTCGGCGTCGGTCTGGTTGTAGACGTCTTCCTGCCCGAAGGTGGCGAAGTCTTCGCGGTACAGGCTGAGCTTGGACTTGCGCCCGACGGGGATGACGTTGCCCTTGTACAGCTTCAGCCGCACCACGCCGGTGACCGGCCCCTGGGTGGCATCCACGAAAGCTGCCAGCGCTTCGCGCAGCGGGGAGAACCACATGCCGTTGTAAACCAGCTCGGCGTACTTGAGCGCCACCAGGTCTTTGAACTGGATGGTGTCCTTATCCAGCACCAGCGCCTCGAGCTCGCGGTGCGCCGCCAGCAGGATCGTGCCGCCAGGCGTTTCGTACACGCCGTGCGACTTCATACCCACCAGGCGGCTCTCGACCTGATCGTTGCGTCCGATGCCATGTGCTCCGCCCATCACATTCAACCGTGTGATCAGCGTCGCCGGCGACATACGCTCGCCGTTGACCGCTACCGGCTCGCCGGACTCGAAGGTGATCTCGACGTATTCCGCCTCATCGGGGGCGTTTTCGGGCGAGGCAGTCAGCAGGTACATGCCCTCGCGCGGCTCCAACCAGGGATCCTCCAGCGGGCCGCCCTCGTGCGACAGGTGCCACAGGTTGCGATCGCGGCTGTAGATCGATTTTTCGGTGGCAGTCACCGGCACATTGTGCGCCTTGGCGTATTTGATCGCATCTTCGCGCGAGCGGATGTCCCACTCACGCCAGGGGGCGATGATCTTCAAGCGCGGATCGAGCGCCATGGTGGTCAGCTCGAAGCGCACCTGGTCATTGCCCTTGCCGGTGGCGCCGTGCGCCACGGCGTCGGCGCCGGTCTCGTGCGCCACTTCCACCATGTGCTTGGCGATCAGCGGGCGGGCCATGGAGGTGCCGAGCATGTACTTGCGCTCGTACAGCGCACCGGCTTTGAGCACTGGGAAGATATACTGCTCGGCGAACTCCTCGCGCAGGTCGCGGATCACCAACTGGCTGGCGCCGCTTTTCAGCGCCTTTTCCTCCAGCCCGTCCAGCTCTTCGGCCTGGCCCACGTCGGCGGTGAAACACACCACCTCACAGCCGTAGTTCTCGCGAAGCCAGGGCACGATCACCGAAGTATCCAGCCCGCCGGAGTACGCCAGCACCACCTTTTTGATTTCTGGTTTGACCATCAAAACCTCCTGTTGAAATGTTTTGCTTTTCTATTGCTCAGTGATAACAAAAAGGCCCTCCTTAAGGGAGGGCCGGTTAACCATGAAAGACGCTGTTCGGTACCTACGAACGCAAACGCGCCCAGCCTTCCCAAAGGTTGGGTCGTTCGCTACGACGGGCGCGAGGTAAGCGTGGGTCGGTATCCATGATGAGTTGGGTTATATCATTGGGGTGGCGATTCGTCAAGGTATTGATTTTTTGTAGACCGGTGATTGCAGGCGGCAGAGCCGCCTGCAATCACCACAAACTCAAAACTGCAGCCAGCCGGAATTGGCCCAGATGGTGACTTCGGGCTGCCCTTCGAACAACCTGGCAATCTCGCTCGCCAGGTTGGGGTCGCTGTACAGCTTCTGGATGCCTTCCATGTTGTCCCAGAAATCGATCGCCAGGAACTCGCCGCCATCCTGCACAGTCAAATAGGCCTGGTGGCTGGTGTTGCCCATTGATTTGCCTATCGGCGAGACCTTCGAGACGATCTCATCATGCGCCTTGCTGGCTGCGGCGGCGCTGCCTTTCAACTTTCCGCGTACCCCAACGATGTATCGCATGCTCGGCTCCCTGGAAGACGCCGAAGACCAGGTGCAGGAAACCTTGCTTCGCGCCTGGCTGTATAAGATCGCCAGCAACACCTGTCTGGACCTGCTGCGGCGTCATCCAAAGCGCAGCCTGCCGCTCGAGCTGTGCGCGCCTGCCGACCCTGCTGCGCCGCTCGAGCCGCCGGTGACCAGCCCGGTGTGGCTCGAGCCGTTCCCGGACGAGCAGCTCGACCCGCAGGAAGCCGGTCCCGAAGCGCGCTACGAATCCCGCGAAAGCATCTCCTTTGCCTTCATGATCGCCCTGCAGAAGCTGCCACCGCGCCAGCGCTGTGCGCTCATCCTGGGCGATGTGCTCGACTGGCGAGCTGCCGAAGTCGCCGAGGCGCTGGACGTCTCGGTTTCGGCGGTGAACAGCCTGCTGCACCGCGCCCGCCTCACCTAAAAGCAGCGCTACCATCACAAGGGGGGAGCTGGAGCCGCTGCCAACCGAGGAGCGGCAGGCGCGGCTGCTCGAGCGCTACCTGGTCGCCTGGGAAAGCGCCGATATTGACGGCATCGTTTCGCTGCTGACCGAGGATGCCTCTTTCCCCATGCCGCCGCTGCTCGGCTGGTACCGCGGGCGAGGCTGCCGGGCGCTGGAAGCTGCTACCCATCCGCGCCAACGGCTCGCCCGGCTTTGCCTTTTACTTGCGGGATGGGGCCAGCGGTAGTTATCTGCCCTTCGCCCTGAATAGCGTAAAATTCTTTCTGTAATTTCTGCCACCGAAAAGTGGTAGGTCTGGTATATCCTTCAGGTTACCACACCAAAGAGGAGACACCATGACCTACCAGAATGATTTTACCTTACCAGGCGAGTTCTTAGAGCAAATTGCTACCGAAGGCTTCGAGGCGCTGCCGGACATAATCCGGTTGTTGATCAACAAGGCGATGGAAGCCGAACGGCGGCAGTATTTGAAAGCAGAACCTTACCAACATACACCCGAACGAACGGGGCAAGCGAATGGTTATAAGCCGAAAACGGTGACCACCCGGATGGGCGAGATCACATTTGACATACCGCAAGTACGGAGCGGAGGTTTCTATCCGCAGGCGCTGGAAAAAGGTCTGCGCAGTGAGCGGGCCTTGAACCTGGCGCTGGCCGAGATGTATGTGCAAGGGGTGTCCACTCGCAAAGTGAGTGCGATTGTGGAGCGGCTGTGCGGTACAACCATCTCGTCAACGCAGGTCAGCCGCCTGGCGGCGCAGTTGGATGGGACATTGAAGGCATGGCCCGAACGCGAATTAGGCGTGTTTGTGTATTTGTTTTTGGATGCACGGTATGAAAAAGTGCGTCAGGACGGGCAGATCCGCAATGTGGCCCTACTGACCGCGGTGGGGGTTGACCCGAAAGACAAACGCAACATCCTGGGCGTGTCCGTTTCACTCAGTGAGCAAGAGATTCACTGGCGTACGTTCCTGCAAAGCCCGGTCAAGCGCGGGTTGCAGGGCGTACAATTGATCATCAGCGACGATCACGCCGGTCTCAAAGCAGCTCGCCAGGCGGTCTTCGGCGGGATCCCCTGGCAGCGCTGCCAGTTCCACCTGCAGCAGAATGCCAGCCAGTACGTACCGAACCAGGGTATGAAACCCGAAGTGGCCAACGACCTGCGCATGATCTTCAATACCCCTAATCGCACAGTGGCCCAGCATTACCTGGCTCAGGTGGTGCAAAAATATACCAAAAACGCCTCCAAATTGGCCAATTGGATCGAGCAGGCTGTTCCAGAAGGGCTGACTGTCTTTGATTTTCCTGCCCAACACCAGAAAAAACTACGCACCACCAACGGAGTCGAACGCCTGAATCGAGAAATTCGCCGCCGCACGGCTGTAGTCGGCATCTTTCCACATGAAGAATCTTGTTTGCGCCTGACCAGCGCCGTCTTAATGGAGATTGATGACGAATGGCAGGTCGGTCGGGTGTACCTGACCTTTCAGAAGCAAGGCGAGACCACTCCGTCGTAGTCGTGCTGTGGATAAGTGGGCAGCTTGCTGTCCACTTATCCACAGCCGCGCTTCAGTTCTTTACCAAGAAGGTTACCAGAGAAATTACAGAAAAATCCTTGCGTTATCGATTTTTATAGCACGATCTATGATCCTCAACCAAAGGATATCTTGCTTGTGAATTTAATTTTTCCGTGATTTGGGTACTTTGCTTTGCACATGGAGGCGAATATGCTGAAGTCCATATCCAACAAATATAAGAGCCTGGCATGGTTCCTGATATTAAGTACAATGATACCCTCTTGCCTCGCTGCCAACCAGTCAAATGAAAGCCCGTACCCACAACCAGTGAATGTCACCTCACCTTCTGTGAACATATCCGTACAGCAGAGTTTTGTTGTTTACAACACTTTAAGGGAAATCGTTGATCGCTCGGATGTGATTGTCCTTGGACAACCAACCCTGATCCAGGGGGTTGTAAACACAGCTCGCGATCCAAATGACCCTGCAAAGGAGGACCCTGAATTATTCGGTATTGGACGGGTATACGAAGTTAAGGTCGAGGGCTATCTGAAGGGCGATGGAACTGAATTAATCTATGTGGTACAGAGCGAAGGGCTAATTCCCTCAAAATCCCAAGAATTAACAGAAGAAGATTTCGAGCAAGCTCGACAGTTATTTAAACCTCTTCCTTTAGAGCTTGGTAAGCGCTATATCTTTTTCCTTCATTCTCCCCAATTTACCTATTCTGAATTCTCGAAAGCCAAACTTTTAGGCGGGATTGGCCACCCCTGGCGGTTCGAAATAACCAGCTCGGAGTGTGTCCAGCCGGAAGACGAAGTGACAGACCTTTATCGATATTTTCCCGCTCAACCGTTGGAGGATTTCGTCAAATTGATCAGCGACCCCACCTCGATCGTAGAGATGCCTTATCCAGCGCCAGCCGGCCCTGAAACTTGTCTGCCTGAGCGCCCAACACCCTATCCATAATGAGGGCGAAAGGGGGATAAATTTACAGGAATTAGCCAGGCGGATTCATCCCCTGGCGGTGGGCTTGCCAACTGAGCAGAGTGGTGTAAGATATCGCTGTAGCACATATCCTTTCCACGTAGCTACAAGTATATGACTGGAGTGGAGTGAGATGCCACCTGCCTTCGAAAGTTCCGCGATATTTCCTGCTTCACCCGGGCAGCTCTATACTGCCTGGTTGGACGCGGCGCAGCACAGCGCCATGACCTGCGGCGCAGCCGATGTCAGCGCCGAACCCGGTGCGACCTTCACCGCCTGGGATGGCTACATCTATTTCAAGGAAAAGAACAGATGAAATACGGCTACTTCGACGATTCCCGCCGCGAGTACGTCATCACCCGCCCCGAGACGCCTCTCCCGTGGATCAACTACCTGGGCTCCCAGGATTACTTCGGCTTGATCTCCAACACCGCCGGCGGCTACTCCTTCTACCGCGACGCCCGCCTGCGCCGGCTGACGCGCTACCGCTACAACAATATCCCGCTGGACAGCGGCGGGCGCTACCTGTATCTACGCGACGACGATAACGGCGAGTACTGGTCGCCCTCCTGGCAGCCGGTGCGCAAAGACCTGGAGGACTATACCTGCCGACACGGCCTGGGCTACACGGTCATCGCCTCGACGAACAAAGGCATCCACGCCGAGACCACCTACTTCGTGCCCCTGGACGAGAACCTGGAGATCTGGGATCTGCACCTGACCAACCGGCGCCCCACCGCGGCGCATATCTCGCTGTTTTCTTTTGTCGAGTTCTGCCTGTGGGACGCCTGGGACGACGCCACCAACTTCCAGCGCAATTTCTCCACCGGCGAGGTGGAAGTGCAGGACGGCGTGATCTACCACAAGACCGAGTACCGCGAGCGGCGCAATCACTTCGCCTACTTCGCCTGCTCCGAACCGCTGGCGGGCTTCGAGACGCAGCGCGAATCCTTCCTGGGGCCGTACCGCGGCTTCGATGCGCCGCGGGCAGTACAAAAAGGTGAGACAGGCAATTCCATCGCCCACGGCTGGCAGCCGGTCGGCGTGCACCATCTGAGGCTCGTGCTCCAGCCAGGCGAGACCCGGCGCAGCATCTTCACCCTGGGCTATTTCGAGAATCCGCCGGAGGAAAAATTCGATCCGCCCGGCAGCGGGATTCTCAACAAGGTCTATGTCCTACCGCTCATCCAGCGCGCCCTGCAGCCGCATTGGGTGGATCAGGCCTTCCAGACGCTGCGCCAGGAGTGGGATAAACGTCTGTCGTTCCTGCAGATAGACACCCCCGACGAGCACACCAACCGCATGGTCAACATCTGGAACGCTTACCAGTGCATGGTGACCTTCAACCTATCACGCTCGGCTTCCATGTTCGAGTCGGGCATCGGGCGCGGCATGGGCTTCCGCGATTCCAACCAGGACCTGCTGGGCTTCGTGCACATGATCCCCGAGCGCGCCCGCCAGCGCATCCTCGACCTGGCAGCCACGCAGCTTGCCAGCGGCGGGGCGTACCACCAGTACCAGCCGCTCACCAAGCGCGGCAACGACGCTATAGGCAGCAATTTTAACGATGACCCGCTGTGGCTGGTGCTCAGCACGGCAGCCTATCTCAAAGAAACCGGCGATTGGAGCATCCTGGACGAGCCGGTGGTCTACGAAAACACCCCCGGCACGGAGCAGCCACTGTACGAGCACCTGGAGCGCAGCCTGCGCTACACGCTGGAGCGCCTCGGCCCGCACGGGCTGCCGCTGATCGGCCGCGCCGACTGGAACGACTGCCTCAACTTGAACGCCTTCTCCAGCGAGCCGGGCGAATCCTTCCAAACCACCACCAATAAGGACGGCAAAGTGGCCGAATCAGTCTTCATTGCCGGACTGTTCGTGCTGGCGGCAGAGGAGATGGCGCAGATCGCCGGGCGCCGCGGCCTGGGCTACGCCGCTTCCGTGCAGGGCTACCGCCGGGCGGCTGCAAGCATGACTGAGGCTGTGCTGGCGCACGGCTGGGATGGGGAGTGGTACCTGCGCGCCTATGACGATTTTGGCGACAAGGTCGGCTCACGCGAGTGCCAGGAAGGGCAGATCTTCATCGAGCCGCAGGGCATGTGCGTGATGGCGGGCGTTGGGCTGGAGGATGGGCGAGCCAGGCGGGCTCTGGATGCAGTCGCCGAGCGCCTGGCGACGCCGCACGGCATCGTGCTGCAGCAGCCGGCGTACTCGCGCTACTACCTGAACCTGGGCGAGATCTCCTCTTACCCGCCTGGCTACAAGGAGAACGCCGGCATCTTCTGCCACACCAACCCATGGATCATGATCGCCGAAACCCGGCTGGGGCGCGGCGAGCGGGCTTTCGACTACTACCTGCGCATCAACCCGTCCGCCAAGCAGGAGCTGATCGACCTGTACCGCTGCGAGCCATACGTCTACGCCCAGATGATCGCCGGGCGCGACGCCCCCACCCACGGCGAGGCCAAGAATGCCTGGCTGACCGGCACCGCTGCCTGGAATTTCGTCGCCATCACCCAGTGGATCCTGGGCATTCGCCCCGGCTACGACGGGCTGGAGCTCGACCCCGTCCTGCCGCCGGAATGGCCCGGCTTCAGCGCCGTGCGTCGCTACAGAGGGGTAGAATACGCCATCAAGGTGCGCCGCGCCGCGCAGGGAGAGACGCCGGGCGTGCGTGTGGAGGGGAAGTACCTTGGTGGGAAAGTCCTGCCGCTGCCGCAGGAGGGGCAGGGGCGGGTGGAGGTCGAGGTGGTGCTTATGTAGCAACAGGTAGTGTGACTGCGAGACCCGCAGGGGCGTGGCAATCCCGTGAATGATCGCGGAGATCGCTTCACTATCGCTCGCGATGACAGCCTTATCCTGATTTTCCGAACGATTGTCTGAACCTCAGTTCTCCAGATCAGCAGTGATCTGCATTTCCCATTATAATTATCTCCGATGCTCATCCTCTCCGTTGGCATGCCGCGCGCCGGCTCCGGCTGGTACTATAACCTGACCCATGACCTGGTCACCGCCTCCGGCGGGCAAGACGCCCGCCAGGTGCGGCAGCGCTATTTCTTCCTCAAGCGGGTGCTGACCGAAGTCAACTGCAACATTGGCGCTCTCACCCCGCCCAGGCTGTACGCCGCCCTGTTGCCATCCCTGCTGGGCAACTCCTACGTGATCAAAGCGCATGCCGCTCCTACGCCCGCTGCCCTGCGCCTGATCCGCCGCGGCCTGCTGAAGGTAGCGTACATTTACCGCGAGCCGCGCGATGCCATGCTCTCGGCTTACGAAAACGGTCGCAGAGCGGTGGAGAAAGGTCGCCCCAACGCCTTCTCACACCTCAGCGACCTGGACAAGGCGGCCGAGTTCATGCTGCAGTACCTGCGCATCTGGGAAGCCTGGATGCAGGCGCCCGGCGTGCTCAAGGCGCGCTACGAAGACCTGCTACTGGATTACCCAACCGAAGCCGGGCGGCTGGTGGAATTCTTGAAGCTGGATAGCTCCAATCCGGAAATCCAGGCAGTGATTGCTCGCTATGCGCCAGCGGCGGCGCGCCAGAGCCAGGAGCAGGGGCAGAAGGGCATTCACTTCAGCCAGGGCGTCACCGGGCGCTTCCGCAAGAAGCTGGACGCCGCCCAGCAAGAGCGCCTGGCGCAGGCCTTCGGCCCGTACCTGGAGAAGATGGGCTACCCGATCTGATTCGCCCGCATCAGCAACGAGTGGGATGATTGGCTCGGTTTCGGGATTAAAAAACAAGATTCACCACAAAGACGCAAAGGCGCAAAGGAAAAGACATTTTCCACAACTCATAATCAATCTTCGCACTCTTGGCGACTTTGCAGTAAATTATCATAACGATCGGCCTCTACCTTACCCAAGGAGGGTACCATGTCCACGAGCAATCCGAACAATTCCCCCGGCGATTCACGTAAAAAGATCACTACCCTATCGCTGCGCCGCAAGAAGGAAAACGGGCAACCGATCAGCATGTTGACCGCCTACGACTATCCCACCGCGCTGGCGCTCGACCAGGCTGAGATCGATGTCATCCTGGTGGGCGACTCGCTCGGCATGGTGGTGCTGGGCTACGCCAACACCCTGCCGGTCACCATGGAAGACATGCTGCACCACTGCAAGGCGGTGGCGCGCGGGGCGCGCTTCGCCCTGCTGGTGGGCGATATGCCGTTCATGTCCTACCAGGCTTCGGTCGCTGAGGCAGTGCGCAACGCCGGGCGCTTCCTGCAGGAAGCTGGCATGGATGCTGTCAAGCTGGAGGGCGGGCGCGAGCGGCTGGAAGCCATCCGCGCCATCACCAGCGCCGGCATACCCGTAATGGGACACCTGGGCCTCACCCCGCAGTCGGTGCACCAGTTCGGCGGCTTCAAGCCACAGGGGCGCGATGCCGCCGCCGCCCGCCGCATCTACGAGGACGCCTTGCTGCTGCAGGAAGCGGGCTGCTTCAGCCTGGTGCTGGAATCGGTGCCAGCGCAGTTAGCCGAGTATATCTCGCGCAAGCTGGAAATTCCCACCATCGGCATCGGCGCCGGCCCTGGCTGCGACGGACAGGTGCTGGTGACCCACGATCTGCTCGGTCTCTTTGAACGCTTCACCCCAAAATTCGTCAAAAAGTACGCCGCTCTGTACGGCGAGATCCTGGCAGCAGTGGAAGACTATCGCCAGGAAGTTGAAAAACGCACGTTCCCGGCGCCGGAGCATACAATCGAAATGAGCGTTGCCGTGTGGGAGGAATTTTTGCATGAACAAAACCAAAGCAAAGGATAGCTCGATCTTAATCGCCGGCAGCGGGGCGATGGCTTGCCTGTTCGCCGCCCGCCTGTCTGCCGCCGGTTACCCGGTGAACATCTTGGGCGAATGGGCAGCCGGGCTGGAGGCGCTGCAGAGGCGCGGTGTGATCCTGGCAAGCTCATCCAGCGCGGGCGACGCCGCCGAAACCCGTTATGCGGTGCGCGCCAGCTCTGACCCCCAGGATTTCGCCGGGGCGCGCCTGGCGCTGGTGCTGGTCAAGTCCTACCAGACGCAGCGCACCGCCCAAATGCTGAAAGCCTGCCTGCACAAACAGGGGCTGGTGCTGACGCTGCAGAACGGGCTGGGCAACCGCGAGATACTGGCAGAGGCGCTGGGCGCCCAGCGCGTCGCCCTGGGAGTGACCACCGCTGGCGCCACGCTGCTGGAGCCCGGCAGGGTGCGCAGCGGCGGCGAGGGCGTGATCACCGTCGGCGAGCATGACCGCCTGGCGCCGCTGTTGCAAGCGCTCGCCCAGGCTGGTTTCGCTGTGGAGCAGGATCCAGACCCCGACGCGCTGCTGTGGGGCAAGCTGGTGGTCAACGCCGCCATCAACCCACTGACAGCCCTGTTGAATGTGCCCAACGGCGAGCTGCTGCGCCGCCCAACGGCGCGTTTGCTGATGGCTTCGCTGGCGCGCGAAGCTGCGGCGGTGGCGGCCGCCCAGGGATTGCGCCTGCGCTATCTCGACCCGGTCGCCGAGGCCGAGCATGTCGCCGAGCGCACCGCCAGCAACCGCTCCTCCATGCTGCAGGATATCAGCCGTGGGCGGCGCACCGAGATCGACGCCATCTGCGGCGCCATCGCCCGCGCTGGGGAACAGGCCGATCAGCCCGCCCCGCTCAACCAGGCCATGTATTTGCTGGTCAAGGCGCTGGAATGAGACCTCTTCTTATCCCAACAGGATCTAGTCTATGAAAACCGTCATTACCGTGCAAGAGCTTCGCCAGGCGCGCTCATCTCTGCCCAACCCACTCGGCCTGGTGCCCACCATGGGCTATCTGCACGCCGGCCATCTCTCGCTGGTGGAGCGTGCCCGGAAGGAATGCGCCAGCGTGGCAGTCAGCATCTTCGTTAACCCCACCCAGTTTGGCCCCAACGAAGACCTGGCTGCTTATCCGCGCGACGTTGACCGCGACCTGTCGCTGCTGGAGCAGGCTGGCACCGACCTGGTGTGGCTGCCCACCCCTGAGATCATGTACCCGCCCGGCTTCCAGACCTGGGTGGAGGTGGAACATTTGACCAGACCGCTGGAAGGTGCCATGCGCCCCGGACACTTTCGCGGCGTGGCTACCGTGGTCGCCAAGCTCTTCAACGCCGTGCAGCCGCAGAAGGCCTACTTCGGGCAGAAAGATGCCCAGCAGGCTGCCGTCATTCGCCGCATGGCGCTTGACTTGAATTTCCCCTTGCAGGTGGTGGTGTGCCCAATTGTGCGCGAACCGGACGGCCTGGCGATGTCCAGCCGCAACACCTACCTGGATGAGCGGCAGCGCCAGGCAGCGCCTGTGTTGCACCGCGCCCTGCTGGCAGCGCAGGCGGCTTTCCAGGCTGGTGAGCGCCAGGCGGATAAGCTGCGCCAGGTGATGCTTGAGACGTTGCAATCCGAGCCGCTGGCTCGCCCGCAGTACGTCTCCTGCGCCGACCCCGAAACGCTGCAGGAGATCGAAGGCCAAGCTCCCCCAGGTGCGCTGCTTTCCATGGCGGTCTATATCGGTAAGACGCGCCTGATCGATAACGCCTTTTTGGGTCTGTAAGGAGGCTGCCATGCTACTCACCATTGATATCGGCAATACCAACATCACCCTGGGCCTTTACCAGGGTGAACAGCTCGGCCCTCGCTGGCGCCTGGCTACCGCTTATGAGCACATGCCCGACGAGTACGGGCTGCAGCTTGTTGGCCTGTTGAGCCATGCGGGCTTTACACCTGCCGATCTGGAAGGCGCTATCCTGGCCTCGGTTGTGCCGCCGCTGACTGGCAAGCTGGTGGAAGCCTGCCGCCGCTACCTGCAGCAGGATCCGCTGGTGGTGGATGCGGGTGTAAAGACCGGTGTGCGCATCCGCTACGAAGACCCGCGCGCCGTGGGCGCCGATCGCATCGTGGACGCCGCCGCCGTGCAGCGCCTGTACGGCGGACCGGCTTGCGTGGTCGATTTCGGCACCGCCACCACCTTCGACGCCATCTCCGCCGAAGGCGACTACCTGGGCGGCGCCATCGCACCCGGCATCCAGATCGCCGCCGAGGCGCTCTTCCTGCGCACTGCCAAGTTGCCGCGCGTCGACCTGCAGCGCCCGCCGGCTGCCATTGGGCGCAACACCACCCATGCCATGCAGTCAGGCTTGCTCTTCGGTTATGTTTCGTTGGTGGAGGGCATGGTGGCGCGTTTCCGCAAGGAGTTGGGGCCAAACATGAAAGTCATTGCCACCGGCGGCCTGGCGGAAGTGGTCGCCCAGGAGACGCAGGTGCTGGAGATCATTGCCCCGTGGCTGACGCTGGACGGTTTGCGCATCATCTGGGATATGAACCGCTCAAGGTGACACCCAGCAGCACGCCGGTGATCCAGGTGCACTGCGGCTCAAGCAGACCATTCGATGAAGACCCTCGTTGTTCCCTGCCACCACCCTGAAGCCCTGCCGCGCGCCTTGCAAGCGCTGCAGGCTGGCGAGCTGGTAGCTTTCCCCACCGATACGGTCTATGGGTTGGGCGCCTCGCTGCGCTACCCAGCCAGTATTTTGAAACTGTATGAAGTCAAAGGGCGCGAGGCGGCCAAAGCCATTCCCATCCTGGTCAGCAGCCCGCAGGAGTTGGAGCTGGTGGCGCAGCATCCCGCTCCGATTGCCCAGCGCCTGGCGGAGCGCTTCTGGCCCGGCCCGCTGACGCTGGTGGTGCCACGCCGCCCAGATCTTCCCGTGGAGCTTTCGCCCTATCCCACCATCGGTGTGCGCATGCCAGATCATCCTGACGCCCTGGCGCTGCTGCGCGTCGCTGGCCCGTTGGCAGTCACTTCGGCGAATTTATCCGGGCAGCCAAGCGCTGTCACCGCCCAGGAAGTGTTGGCGCAGCTCGACGGGCGCATCCCCCTGGTGCTGGATGACGGCGCCTGCCCCGGCGGGATCTCTTCGACCGTCGTGGACACTACCTCGCCAGAGCTACGTATCCTGCGCCAGGGGCCGCTCACATTGAACGATCTTATCTCAGCGCTCAAACAAGACCATTTCTAACCAAATGCTTAACTTGAGTTCATGACTTACTCAGCTAAATCCGTAAAATAGAAATTGCATTCTCCTCACTCAAAACTGCGCCGTAGAGAAGTGGCCAGGACTTCTCCGAGGCGCAGTTTGTGTTTAACACCAGGATGATTCAGGCAACATCCAGGAGAGGATTATCGCTGCGTCGCCGAACCCATTTCTCGGCCGGTTGCCGCAACGGCAGCACCACGTGGAAGCTGCTGCCCGGGCAGCGCAGCTCATCGTAGCCAGGACTTTCCACCCACACTTTACCGCTGTGCGCCTCGACATAGCCGCGCACGATGGCCAATCCCAACCCGGGACCGCCACCCTTGAACTTGGTTTTCCCGGTAGAGTGCAGCGACAGTTCACCCGTCTGGTAAAACTTGGCAAAGATCAGCTCTTGCAGGCGCGGATCGATGCCAATGCCGGTATCTGCCACCACCACCTCAACCCCGCCCTGCGGGAGATCCACCGGCGAAGGCAGCAGAGATTTGCCAGATACAGTGATCTTGCCTCCATCGGGCGTGTACTTGATGGCATTGATCAGCAGGTGATAGAAGACCTTGCGTATGGCTTCCGCCTCGGCTTCGATGGGGGGCAGATTAGAGAGTTGACGCAATTCCAGGATTTGGCGGCGGTCTGCCAGCGCAGAAGCCAGCTCATTTTTCAAACCCTCGATCAATTCGAGCAGTGATACCTGCTGCAAATTAAGTTGCATATCCTTCACGTCGATGCGCGCCATATCCAGCATGCTGTCGACGATCTCATGCAGTCGTTGAGCGCCATTGTGAAGACCTTCCACCATGCGAGCATAGCGCGGATCTGTGGAAAGCTGCGGGTCATCGCGCATCATCTGGCTGTAGCCAGTCAGAACCGTCAGGGGCGTGCGCAGCTCGTGCGAAGCGATGCTGATGAAATCCGACTTGGTGCGGTCCAGGCGCTCTAAATGGCGGTTGGCCTGGTCCAGGGCGGCATACGCCCGGCGAAATTCGTTGTTCAAACGCGTCAGGCCTTCCACCAGGCGCGAATTCTCCAGCGCCACAGCCGTCTGGGCTGCCAAAATGCCCAACAATTCCTGGTCATCTTCGAGGTAAGCCTCGCCAGAATTCTTACTGCTGAGACCCAGTAAGCCAATCCATTGGTCTTTAGAGCTCACCGGCACATAAATCTCCAGGCCTTGCTGCTGAAACCAGGCTTTCTCAGGCGAGGTGAGGTAGTTGTAGCGCGGCTCCATTTGCAAGTCGTAGGAAGTCAAGGGGCGACGTTCGTGCTTGAATCGCTCGGCTGCCGGGCCATCTTCCTGCAGCAAGCCGTGAGCAGGCTCGTCGCCGCCGGGGGGCAGGATACAGCGCAGGCGGAAGATGCCTTTACCATCGGTGCTCTTTTCATGATCGACCAGGTACAGAGAGGCTCGCCGGGCGCCAAAGTAGCGCGGGATCAGCTCGGTCACCAAAGCCGCCAGGAGCTGCACATCCAGCACGTTGCTGATCGCCTGGCTGTAGCGGCGCAGCAGGCGGTTGCGGTCCCGGCGTGTGCCGGCCACGCGCCGGCCCAGCCACTCTTGCAGGCGCGCCAGGGCCGGCTGGATCAGCGCTGCCAGCACCATCGCCAAGAGCACCGTTGGCCAAATCGCCTGGGAAACTGGCAAACGCAGCAGCGCGGCGGATACCTGCAAGATCAAGGCATACACTGCGGCTGCGAGGCCCACGATCATCAAATCTGCCAGGATGCGCATCACCACCAGCCGGATGGCTGGCAAGCGCCGGCGCAGCACAGCCACAGCCATGATCATCGCCCCAGCAAAGCGCAACGCCCCGCCTTGCGGCCAGTAAGCAGCCAGGAACAGAGCATCGCCAGCCACCAGCAAAGGCAGCGCCAATGCCATGTACTTAACGCGATTGCGCTCTGATGGCTCTTGCAAGCTGCGCTGTGCGCGCAGGGCAGCCAGGGCAGACTGACCCATCCACAACCCCCAGGCCGAAAGCACCAGCACCATCGGCCAGGATTGGCCTTGCAAAACGTCCAGCCGGATAGGGCGCGGCGGCGGACTGCCGGGTGGCCAACCGGTCTCGCTCAGCGTCACCGCCATCAACCATAAAATCGCCAACGCCCACCCAGCCGCTGGCATGCGCTGTCGTCCCATTGCATAGGTGAACAACAAAGTAAACAAAGCCAACAGCGACAATCCGTAGAGCGGCAACCTGGTGGCAAATTCGAGAGCAAGGAATGGGGGGCGGCTGGTGAGCACCACCGGTTGAATGATCACCCATAAAAAGGCAACCAGCAGGTAGGCAACCAGGCTTGCGATCGCGCCTCGCCAGGCAGCCCGGGAGGGACTGCGCAGCCGCCAGATTCCCAGGGCTGCAATCAGCAAGTAAACTACGCCACCCAGGGCCGAAGCGATGCTCAGTACATCCAGGCTATTCAACATACCCGGTTATTCGGAAGGTTGGCCGCGTTGCAAAGGGCGGAAAAGTACCAGGCTGGCGGTATGCCCGTGCAAGAAATTTTCCCCGCCGATGGGGCCGATCTCGCCAGCACAGAAGAAACCTGCCAGGTGCACATTCTCCAGGCTGCGCTGGATGATGGAGATGTCGCCATTGGGATGACCATACAAACGCGTGCCGCGCCCATTGCAGGAAAAAAGCAGCCCGCCCGCTGGCTGCGGCCTGAACATTTGGGGGATTAACATCATTTCAAGGTCTTCCTGGGCAGTGAAAGCGTCCCGCAGATGAAACTGGATCGTCTCGCCCTCCATCACCGAATCTCCGATCGCAATGGCGCCGGAGGCATGATCAACGCCAATCACCCCGCGAATCAGGAAGTCGCCCCGCCCGAAACCTTCCTGTCCATGCCTGACAGCGCGACCGACGAACAAACCGTTCTGCAACAACGCCCGGTCTTCCTCGCTCAGCCCCGGGATCAGGTCTTGTATCCAGGCCAGAGGCGGACGCCCTTGCAGATCGAGGATCACATTGCGGTGGGCGGCTTCCACCCGGAAAGGCTGCCAGATTGGACGGCAACCCTGAGAAACCACCACGTCGATGTCCAATTCTCCGCCCAGCGCCACGCCCACCGCGCCTTCGTGCGAATGGCCATCGTTGAGCGCCAGCACATTACCCAGAGGTCGCAGCGCCCCGCTTGCCATTCCCCCCACCACCGGTATGCCAGGATAAGCGCTGTTGAAAGCCTGCAAGATGTCATCCATGGGCGTTGAGAACGGGTCGCCCAGCAGCAGGAAAACGCGGGTATCGGCTGGCTCGTTGACCAACTGGCGAAACGACTCAGGGTTTAGCAGCAGGCGGTGGCGGTCGCTACCGGAAACCTGCAGGTGGAACGAGGTGACGCTCACACCCGGCAATAGGGCAGCTGTCAGCGCTACGGCTGGCTGGCCCTCGATTTCCTGCTCACGATCGATCACGCCTTCAGAAGTGCAGGCCAGCAATGCCACAGGCTCCAAAGCGGCGTGCAGGCTGGAAGCCAGGCGAGCGGCAACAGGCGTCAATTGAGCAGCGATAAAGGCGATGACCAGATCTGGCCGGGCCTGTGGCCCAAGAGCCGCGTGAACCTGCGCCAGGAGAGACTGCACCAGCTCATCCTCATCTGTTCCAACGGCGGAAGCAGAGGCAAAAAGCATGTCGCGAGCTGATCTCCCGGGCACTATTCATCGCCTCCACCAAGCGCCTGGCGTGCATACAGCGCCGCGCCGACAATACCAGCATCGTTGAGCAACTCAGCCGGCAGCACCTCGGTATTCAAGGTGATCGAGGGCAGGAATTTTTCGGCATTCTTAATCACCCCGCCACCCAGGATGAACAAATCTGGCCAGAACAACCGCTCCAGTGTTTGCAGGTAGCGGTTCAATCGGCGTCCCCACTTCTTCCAGGAAAGGCGCTCGCGTTTGCGGGCTGCGTCGGAGGCGTGAAGCTCGGCATCATCGCCATCGATCTCGATGTGTCCGAGCTCAGTGTTGGGCACCAGTTTGCCATCGATAAACAAGGCCGTACCCAACCCCGTACCAATGGTAATCATCATCACCACGCCCCTGCGGCCGCGCCCGGCGCCAAAGCGCATCTCCGCCAGTCCAGCAGCGTCGGCGTCGTTGATCACGCTGACCGGGCAGCCGCTGGCGTTGGAGAACAGCTCGGCGGCGTTCACACCGATCCATTTTTTGTGGATGTTGGCGGCAGTGAGCGCCACACCGTGATGCAGCGCGGCCGGGAAGCCTGCCCCGACCGGCCCTTGCCAGTTGAACTGCCGGGCGATATCCCCGACAATCTTGGCCATCGGCTCGGGTTTAGCGGAGGGTGGGGTGGGAAAGCGCAAGCGCGGCGCCAAAAATTCGCCGCTCTCCGTATCAACCGGCGCGCCTTTGATGCCGGAGCCGCCAACGTCAATGCCTAATACCTGCATATTCCGCCTCCTGTGGGGTTTGCCGCTTCGCTACGATTATGCCATAGATGCAAGCCGCGGGCAATTAGATTGCTGCGCTGAATGCTTCCGATCCGGCTTAATGGATGAGAGAATCGATCCATGCAGGCCTCCACAACCGGTAAACCGCGCAATCAAGAACCATTCCGAGGGTCGCCCAGAATCTGCTCAACCAACCGGGAGATTCATCTCTCCCCTTAAGATGACCCTGGTCGCAAGGAGAAAAGATGTCCCACATAAAAGAGCGCGTCGATGACCTGTTCGTCGAATGGGATAAACCCACCTCGCCCGGCTGTGTGCTGAGGGTGATCAAGGATGGCGCCATCGTGTACCCGCGCGGCTACGGCATGGCAGACCTGGAACGCAGAGTGCCCATCACTCCGGAGACGCTCTTTGACCTGGGCTCGACTGGCAAGCAGTTCACCGCCGCGCTGGTCGCCATCTTCGCCAAGCAGGGGCTGCTCGCTCTGGATGATCCGATAAGCAAATACCTGCCCGAGATGCCGCCCTACGCCGAGAAAGTCACCATCCGCCACCTGCTGCACCACACCGGCGGCGTGCGCGACTATCTGACGCTAACGGAGCTGCCTGGACTGTCCTGGGTCAACGAATACCCCGAGCAGATGTTGCCGGATCTGCTCATCAACCAGCCGCGCCTGAACTTTGCGCCGGGCAGCGAATACATGTACAGAGGGCAAACTTTGGTTTACGGGTGGCAAGAACGAATTTGAGCTTATCCCAACCAGCAAATCCAAGTTTTCAGATTGCCGGTCAATCCGCCCACATCATCTACAGCGGCAAGGATGACCACCGGATCGCCCTGGTCCAATCCGATGGTTCCAGTCGGAAGATGAGGCGGGTGCGCCTCGAGCGCTATGCACCCGAAATACTACAACCCTACGAGGGCGAGTACACCTGCGCCGAGCTGGGCGTGCGCTACCGCCTGTCCGCAGAGAACGGCGTATTGCACCTGCAGCGCACGCCGCACGACCAACCCGCACAGGTCTACCCATTCACCGAGGATGCCTTTCGCACCAGTATCGGTGAAATCCGACTGCAATTCGCCAAAGATGGCTCAGTAAAGGGTTTTGTCTTACACAGTTGGGGCGTCATTGGCCTGAAATTCAAGAAGCGGATGAGTTCTTAGCATTCATCATGGCGCCAAACCCAGCAATCTGGCCGCGCTGGCGGTCAGAAAGGTCACCAGGAAGGCCAACCCCAGCGGCATCAGCGCACCGAACGCCGCCCACTTGCGGCTGTTGGTTTCCTTGTATATGGTCAGGATGGTGGTGGCGCACGGGTTATGCAGCAGCGAGAAGAGCATCAGGTTCACCGCGGTGAGCATACTCCAGCCGTGCGAGCCAACCAACAGCGTGCGCAGCCCCTCCAGCGAGGGGATATCGGTCATCATACCCGTGCCCATGTAGACCATCATCATGGTCGGTACCACGATTTCGTTGGCCGGTATGGCAATGATATAAGCCAGCAGGATGACGCCGTCCAATCCGATCAGGCCTCCCAGGGGGTTCAGGAAATTAGCGATGTGCTGCGCCAAACTGACGCCCGCCACATTGATGTTGCCCAAGACCCAGATGACCGCTCCGGCGGGCGCGGCGGTGCCCATGGCGCGCAGTAATACGAAGATGGTGCGATCAATCAGCGAGGTGTACAGGATGCGCCCAATATTCGGCACTCGGTAGGGAGGCAACTCCAGGGTGAAAGCTGAAGCCTCGCCTTTGAGCAGTGTCCGCGACAGCGCCCAGGAGACCACCAGGGTGAAGAAGACGCCAATCAACACGACCAATACTACAGAGCCGGCTGCCGCCAGCGAGGCAAACAGCGGCGGAAAGGCGGCGGCGACAAACACGGTTGCCAGCATAATCAGGGTCGGGAAGCGCCCGTTGCACGGCACGAAGTTGTTGGTCAGTATGGCGATCAGCCGCTCGCGCGGCGAGTCGATCACCCGGGTAGCGATTACGCCAGCGGCGTTGCAGCCAAAGCCCATCGCCATGGTCAGTGACTGCTTGCCGTGCGCGCCGGCGCGCTTGAAGAGCCAGTCCAGGTTGAAAGCCACCCGCGGCAGGTAGCCCAGGTCCTCCAGAATGGTGAACATGGGGAAGAAGATGGCCATGGGCGGTAACATGACGCTGACCACCCAGGCCAGGCCGCGGTACACGCCGTGCCACAGGAAGCCGGTGATCCACCACGGGATGCCGATAGTAGTGAACAGCGCCGCTGCCTGCTCCTCGACCCAGAACAGGGCATCAGCCAGCATTTTGGATGGCACATTGGCGCCTACGATAGTCAGCCAGAAGACGGCTGCCAGCATGAGCAACATGATCGGCAGACCGAAGATAGGCGAGGTGACCAGCCGGTCGATGCGCTGGTCGAGGTCATAGCGCGCTTCGCCTTTGGCGTGCACCGCCCGGCGAGCGATGGTTTCCGCCTCGGCATACAACGATTTAACGATTTCATCACGGAAATTGTCGCCCAGTTTCGGACGCAGCGCTTCCACCCGCGCCAGCAGATCCTGCGGGCTGAGTGGGCTTTCTGTCTGGCTTTGCGATGGATGTGTAGGATTAGAGAGAGTCATCATGCACCACCATTAAGTCTATTGGCGCCCTTCCAGGGCAATCTTGCCGCTGAAGCGGGTATCCTGGCGACGCTGGGCGCTGGTCAACTCGACCAACTCGCCGCTGAGCAGCGCTTGCTGTACGCGGGCGTCGCCGTCCAACAGGCGAATGGCAATCCAGCGTGGGTTGGGCACCGACGGCGCAAGCTGCTGAATGTAAGGCACCAGCTCATCCACCGCCCGCTGGAACTCCGCTGTGCCGCGCACCTGGCGCGGCTGGGTAAGGATTTCGCCGCTGATCACACCATCGATCGTAGTCAGCAAGGTTTGCAAGCCTTCACCGGAGCGGGCAGTGACCGGAATAGCCGGCACGCCCAGGTCGCGCGATAGGCTGCGCGTGTCCACCTCGATGCCTTTGCGGCGGGCCTCGTCCATTAAGTTCACCGCTACCACTACTTTATCGGTGATTTCCATCACCTGCAACACCAGGTTGAGGTTGCGCTCCAGGGCGGTGGCGTCGGTGACCACCACAGTGCAATCGGGCTGCCCGAACAAGATGAAGTTGCGCGCCACTTCTTCATCCTGCGAGGCGGAGAGCAGCGAGTAGGTGCCAGGCAGGTCAACCAGCTTGTAGCGGACATGGTTGAACTCGTAGCCGCCTTCGGCGCGGGTGACAGTCTTGCCGGGCCAATTGCCGGTGTGCTGTTTCAGGCCGGTCAGGGCATTGAACAGGGTGGATTTTCCAGTATTGGGATTGCCCGCCAGCGCCACCACCCGGTCGAAATTGTCGATTTTCAAGCCCATCTGCGCCAGTTGGGCGTTCGCCGGACAGGTTTCGCAAGGACTCTGCTCAATTTTTAACGCCACCATCTTTCGTTCGCTCATCAAAATACCTCCATCATGAAATAATCTCAGTTCAGCGGGCGCACCCAGATCTGGTCGGCCTGCTCTTTGCGCAAGGCGATCAAGGTGCCGCGCACACGATAGGCGCGCGGATCGCCGAAGAAATTGCGCATTTCCGGCTGCAGACGCGCCCCGGGGGTCATACCCAGGTCCAACAGACGGCGCCGGGTGTAGCCCTGGCAGGCTTCATCCAACGCTACTACCTCGGCCACAGTATCATCAGGCAGTTCGGAGAGCGGCATGCTGCCGTTGCCGGCCGCCTGAGTATCAGGGATCGGTTCCAGGAAAACATTGGCCGCTACCGCCGGCGCCAGGCGAAATTCGTTTTCACCATCGGACAGCACGATGCGCTGCGGACTGGCCTCCAGGACACGCACCACCTGCCCCAGGCGCAACCCCTCCGCCAGAATCTGAGCATAAGCCAATGGGGGTTCGTCCTCCAAATGGATGATGCGTCCGGGCGTCTCGCCTTTCCAGGCGGTGAGCGGCATGCCCTGCGCGACAGCCACTTGCCCGTCGCGGCCGGGAATGGGATCGCCATGTGGATCCTGGCGGGGGTATCCCAGGGCAGCTTCCAACTCATTGAGCTGTTCAGCCGTCAGGCGATGCTCGCGACGCTCAGCCTCGCGGTGCACCTGGTTGAGCGGCAGGCGCGCCTCGGTTGCCAGGTAGCTTTCCCACAGGCGGTGGGCGCGCACGATGTGCATGGCCCAGCGCTCGCCCTCAGCGGTGAGGTGCAGCCCGCCATCCTGCGAGATGATCAGTCCCTGCGACTCCATGCGCGTGATCAGCCGCAGCACGTCTGAGCCAGACAGGTGCATGGCGCCGGCCAGCGCTTCCGGCGCGGCGTGGCGCCCACTCTGTTCTTGCTTGAGCAGATATTTGAGGGCATCTTCGACCAGTTCGCGTTGCCCGCTGCGGCTGTTCATGCGCCAGCGCGCCAGCACGCCTCGCTGCGGATGAAAAACGGCTGCCAGCAACAGCGCCAGCAACAAACCCCAGAAAATGACCGGTAAGAAATTCATAGCACCTCCACATAGATCTGGCGAGTAACCCGCGGGCCAAGCACCACTACATGTGCGCCCACCTGCAGGCTGAGATTGTCATCGAAACAGGAGCGTTCCAGAACAGTCAATTCGGCCCGCGGTACCAGCCCCACTGAATACAGGTAGCGCAGCAGGTCGGCGTCATCATCTTCCACACGCTCCACCCGGGCGCTCTGCCCGCTCTGGAGCTGGTCCAGGCTGAGCGTGGAATGGGGCGGCAGTATCAGCTCACGGGTTGGGATGGGTTGCCCATGCGGGTCCACCTGCGGTTCGCCCAGCCGCTGGGCAATGCGCTCCTCCATCTCCTCGGAAATGACATGCTCCAGGCGATCGGCCTCGCCATGCACCTCATCCCAGCCGTAGCCCAGAGTTTCGTGCAGGAAAAGCTCCAACAGGCGGTGATGGCGGATGATCTCCAGCGCCACCTGGCGACCAGCAGGGGTGAGCTCAACGCCGTGGTGCTTACGATACTCCAGCAACGGGGGCTCATTGGCTGCCAGGCGCTTGAGCATGCCAGTGACCGAAGCCGGGGCGACGCCCATGCGCTCTGCAATCGCATTGGTGGAAGCGCGTGGCTGCTCCAGGGTCAGCTCAAAGATGATTTTGAGGTAATCCTCTATGGCGTGGGTAAGATTTTCGCGCATCGGTTTCTGTGCCAGAAGAAAATTTAGGGTTAACTAAATTATATTTTAGTCAATTAGATATAGCTGTCAAGAGGCAAAACAAGCAGATAAATCCGATCTGGGTTGACAACTTGCCATTCGTTTCATAAAATGACTGCTACTTATCGCCGTCGATCGCAGCCCGTCACCGCCACCAAAAAAATATCTTCACGCCAAAGGAGAGACGCATGAATCAGCCAGCCAATCGCAACAACAGCCTGGAAGGCGAGGTGTTTTATCCGCCCGAGGAGATCGTTGCCAACGCCAATATCCAGGATTTCGATGCTTTGTATCGCTACTCGATAGAAGATCCACAAGGGTTTTGGGCCGATCGCGCCGCAGAGCTGGATTGGTTCCAAAAGTGGGAGAAGGTGCTGGATGACAGCCACCCGCCCTTCTTCAAGTGGTTCGTGGGCGGCAAGGTGAACATCGTGCACAATGCCCTGGATCGCCACATGAAGACCTGGCGCAAGAACAAGCTGGCGCTGATCTGGGAAGGCGAACCCGGCGACCAGCGCACCTTCTCCTACCACGCTCTCAACCGGGAGGTGTGCAAGTTCGCCAACGTGCTGCGCAGCATGGGCGTGCGTAAGGGCGACATTGTCACCATCTACCTGCCGCGCATCCCGGAGCAGGTGATCGCCATGCTGGCGTGCGCCAAGATCGGCGCCCCCCACAGCGTGGTGTACGGCGGCTTCAGCGTGGAAGCGCTGGCGGAGCGCATCGAAGACGCTCAGAGCCGGGTGTTAGTCACCGCCGATGGCGGCTGGCTGCGCGGCAAGATCGTCGGGCTGAAAGATATCGTGGACGAGGCCATCTCTCGGCAACCCACCATCGAGTCGTGCATCGTGGTCAAGCGCACCGGGCAGGAGATTTACATGGAAGCTGGGCGCGACTATTGGTACCACGACCTGATGAGCCTGCCCATCGCCAGCCCGCTGTGTTACACCGAGCCGGTCGACGCCGAAGACCCGCTGTTCATCCTCTACACCTCCGGCACCACCGGGCGGCCCAAAGGTGTGGTGCACACCCACGGCGGCTACATGGTCTACACCTACACCACGTTGAAATATGTCTTCGATATCAAAGATGAAGACCGCTACTGGTGCGCGGCCGACCCGGGTTGGATCACCGGGCACAGCTATATTGTCTACGCCCCGCTGTTGACCGGCGCCACCAGCTTCATGTACGAGGGCGCGCCGAACTACCCTTACCCCAATCGCTGGTGGCGGCTGATCGAGAACTACGGCATCACTATCCTATACACAGCGCCAACCGCCATCCGCGGACTGATGCGTTTCGGAGAGGCCTGGCCTAACCGCCACGACCTGAGCAGCCTGCGCCTGCTGGGCAGCGTCGGCGAGCCGATCAATCCCGAAGCCTGGAAGTGGTACTACAACGTGATTGGAAAGGGACGCTGCCCGATCATGGACACCTGGTGGCAAACCGAAACTGGCGGCTTCATGATCTCGCCGGTGCCAAGCACCCCGCTTAAACCTGGCTCGGCGACCAGGCCGCTGTTCGGCATCGAAGCCGACGTGGTCGACGAGAGCGGCAGGCCGGTGCCCGCAGGGGAGGAAGGCTACTTGGTGATCAAGAAGCCCTGGCCCGGTATGCTGCGCACCATCCTCAAAGACCCCGAACGCTACAAGACCCAGTACTGGGGCAAGTTCGGCAACATGTACCAGGCTGGCGACTCAGCCCGCAAAGACAAGGACGGCTACATCTGGGTGATCGGGCGCATGGACGACGTGATCAAGGTGTCTGGCTACCGGTTGGGCACCGCCGAGGTAGAATCCTCGCTGGTCAGCCACCCAGCGGTGGCAGAGGCGGCAGCCATCGGCTTGCCCCACGAGCTGAAGGGCAATGCCATCCACGCCTACGTCATCCTGCGCGCCGGCTACGAGAAGAGCGACAAATTGGCTGAAGAGCTGCGCAACCACGTGGCGCACGAGATGGGTCCGATCGCCAGGCCAGAAGACATCACCTTCGTGGATAATCTACCCAAAACCCGGTCGGGCAAGATTATGCGCCGCCTGCTGCGCGCCCGGGCGCTGGGTCAGCCGGAGGGCGATATCAGCACGCTGGAGGAGTAATATCCAATGATGGCGACATCCCCCGGTGAAGAGCCGGGGGATGTCGATTCTATGAGTTGTCCATGTACACAGGTCAAAGTAATTAACACCGGTGCGAATATTAGAGACGTCACTGCTTTTCTTGCAGGATCGCCAATGTAAAGACCCTGCCCACCAGGGTTCAGGCGTGTTAAAATCACTTCGATTTGTGGCCGAGTGGAATGCTGCCATTCAGCCGGGAGTGCGTGCATGGCTGAGAACATCGTCAAAGTGCTGCTGGTCGAAGACAATCACGACTACGCCTGGATGCTGCGCTTGATCTTGAACCAGGTCGCTCCTAACCGCTATGAGCTGGTTCATAACGAGCGCCTGTCCGAGGCGCTGCAATCCCTGCAGCAGCAGCAATACGATGTGATCCTGCTGGACCTGTCCCTGCCTGATAGCCGCGGCTTCATCACTTTCTCCCAGCTCTACGAACACGCTGCCCATATCCCGATCGTGGTGATGACCGCCATGAACGACAAAGAGCTGGCGTTGCGAGCAGTGCGCGCCGGGGCACAGGACTACCTGGTAAAGGGTGAGATGGATGTCAACCGCCTGGTGCAGGCCATGCAGTATGCCGTCGAACGACACCAGATGGTCGAAAACCTGCGCCGCCTATCCTTGCTAGATGAACTGACGGGGCTGTTGAACCGGCGCGGTTTCCTGACGCTGGCCGACCAGCAAATGAAAATCGCCCAGCGCTCGAGCCGGCCGCTGATGCTCTTTTTTGCCGACCTGGACGGCTTGAAGCTGATCAACGATCAGTGCGGGCACGCCGAAGGCGACCGGGCGCTGAAGCGCGTGGCAGCCGTCCTGCGCGAGACCTTCCGCTCATCGGACTTAATTGCCCGGCTGGGGGGCGATGAGTTCACCGTGTTGGCGATCGACGCCCCGCTCAGCAACGAAGAAACGATGCGGGCGCGCCTGTACGAAGTGCTCGAGCGTCACAACCAGGCGGACGGCGGCGTTGCGATCTCGCTCAGCCTGGGTGTGGCGCGCTACGACGCCCAACACGCTGGCATCGATCTGGTAGAGCTCATGGCGCGCGCCGACCAGGAACTGTACGAGGATAAAGCCCGTAAACGGAGCGGCCCGAGCGAGCCATGAACCAGGCATTGCGAACGCTGTGCGTGTATTGCGGTTCGTCAGATCGCGTCCACCCGGACTATTTGCAGGCTGCCCGGGAGATGGGCGCCGCAGCGGCGCGACGCGGCCTGGAGATCGTTTACGGCGCTGGCAGCACCGGGTTGATGGGCGCACTGGCAAACGGTGCGATCGAGGCCGGCGGGCGGGTGATTGGCGTCATCCCGGGTTATTTCAACACACCCCAATTGGCACACAATGGCCTGGCGCGCCTGGAGGTGGTGGACACCATTCACACTCGCAAGGCGCGCCTGGTTGAGCTGGGAGATGCCTTCATCGCCTTACCGGGCGGTTATGGCACCTTCGAGGAATTCTTCGAGGTGCTCACCTGGTCGCAGATCGGCCTGCATGCCAAGCCGATCGGACTGCTCAACGTGCGCGGCTATTTCACACCCCTTTTGGAGATGGTTGAACACGCCCGTCGAGAGGGCTTCATCTATGACGAGCATCGGGCGCTGTTCAGCGCCTGTGATGACCCCGAGACCCTGCTCGACGCGCTGAGCAACCACCAGCACCCGCATGGGTTGGAGCGCTGGCTGAGCCGAGAGGATTAGCCGCGGAAATTAAACGGGGTTCACAGCAAGGCGACTGGCCTTCAGCGCGACCCAATCCCCCATCTGGCGCGTTTCTTCCAGGCGGCAGCCTGCATTTTCCAGCGCCGCAATCACCCCCTCTTTTTGCTCTGCCAGGATACCGGACAAGATCAGCGCCCCGCCTGGCGCAACCAGCTCTGCCAGCCCATCATCCAGCAGGCGGATGATCACCGGCGCCAGGATGTTCGCCAGCACTACCGGCGCCTGGTGCAAACCAAAGGCGCCGGACTTGATTTCTTGCAGCGAGCCCAGCGCAATCTCGAAGCGCTCGCCGACCTGGTTCAGGGCCGCATTTTCCCTGGCTACCCGGATGGCTTCATCATCGATATCCACGCCCAGGGCGCGAGGCGCGCCCAGCTTGAGGGCTGCCACCGCAAGAATTCCTGAACCGCAACCGACGTCGATCACCTCGCTGCCGGAGGTTTTACCCGAATAGCAGGTTTCCAAAAGCTCCAGGCAAAGCTGGGTGGTGGGATGCGTGCCAGTGCCAAAGGCCATGCCCGGATCGATGCGCACCGCGATGCGCTCCGGCTGCGGCGATTCCAGCCAGGAGGGCACGATGATCAAGCGCTTCCCAATGGCTACCGGGCGGTAGTGCTGCTTCCAGGCTTGCGACCAGTCCTGCTGCTGCACGTTGCGAAATTGCGGCGCTGGCATGGGAAGGATGCGACCGAGGTAATACAACCCTTCCTCGATGGCGCGGCGTTTCTCTTCCAGTGTATCGTCTACGGGCAAGAAAGCATAGACGCGCAGTGGACCAACCGGGTGACCTTCGCTGTCGTCATCGTTGGCCGCCACCGCCGTCGACTCGATCACCACGCCGCCTGGAGCATGCCGCGAGAGCACTTCAGCGATCGCTTCGGCTTGCTCGCCATCCACTACCAGGGAAATTTCCAGCCAGCTCTCTTCGGCCAACTCAGCCGCCTCCCAGGGCATCTTTCAGCCAATCCAGGAAGCCGCGCTCCTGCGGGTGAACTTCGCTCCCCAGGCTCTTCGCCAGTTGTTCGAAGAGCTGGCGCTGCTCATTGGTCAAACGGGTAGGGATAGAGACGTTGACCACCACGTGCTGGTCGCCGCGCCCGCTGCCGCGCAGTTGCGGCACGCCTTTGCCGCGCAGGGTTAGAACTTTGCCGGGCTGCGTCCCGGGAGGAATCTTGAGGCTGGTTGGGCCATCGACTGTCGGCACCTCCACCTCAGCGCCCAGGGCGGCCTGCGCCACATTGATATCCAGATCAAGCAAGATATCCTGGTCACGACGCCGGAAGAATTTATGCGGGCGCACATTGATGGCAACGAACAAGTTGCCAGTAGGCCCGCCGTTCACGCCGGGCTGGCCCTCACCTGCCAGGCGGATCTGGGTGCCAGTATCCACACCTGCCGGCACACTGATGATCTTTTTGCGTGTGCGCCGCTCGCGTCCCGATCCGTTGCAGGTAATGCAAGGAGAGGCGATCACCTCGCCGGCACCGCCGCAGTTCGGGCAGGTGGATACCTGAACCATCGAACCAAGGATGGTCTGGCGCACCTGGCGCACTTCGCCCACCCCATTGCAGGTGGAACAGCGCACCGGTGTGGTGCCTGGCTTGGCGCCTGTGCCGCCGCAGGTGCTGCAGATTTCATCGCGAGTAATCTCGATCTCTTTATCTGCTCCAAAAACAGCTTCCTCGAAGGTCAGGTCGAGGCGCATCTGCAGGTCGGCGCCGCGCCGCGGGGCGTTTCGGGCGCGGCGTTGACCGCGCCCAAAACTACCAAAGCCAAACAGATCGCCGAAAATATCGGCGAAGTCGGAGAAATCTACGTTGCTGAAGTCTGGCACTCCCCCCGCTGCATTCACACCGGCGTGACCAAAGCGGTCGTATGCCTGGCGTTTTTCAGCATCGGAGAGCACAGCATAGGCCTCGTTGATCTCCTTAAAGCGCTCTTCAGCGTCCTGGTCCTTGTTGACATCCGGGTGGTATTGTCGGGCCAGTCGCCGGAAAGCCGCCTTCAGATCGTCGTTGGAGGCAGTTCGGGGAACGCCCAGTATTTCGTAGTAATCTCGCTGTGCCATATTCTCCGCTTTGCCAGGCCGAGCTCAATCAGGCTGGCTCATAGGTTGCGAAATTCGCCGTCTACCACGTCTTCGCCGCCTGCGGGTTTTTGGCCGGGTTGCTCGCCTTCGGCCTGCCCGCCGGCAGCCTGCGGTCCTGCCTGCTGATAAGCCGCCGAACCAACCTGGGAGAGCGCCTGGTTGAGCGCCTCGGTCTCGCGGCGGATCGCCTGCACATCATTGCCTTTCATCGCCTCGCGCACCTTAGCAACGTGCGTCTCAACCGTGCTCTTTAGATCGCCCGGCACTTTGTCGCCCAGGTCGCGCAGCACCTTTTCAGCGGTGTATGCGGCGTTATCGGCGTTGTTCCTGGCCTCAACCAGCTCTTTGCGCTGGCGGTCCTCATCGGCATGCTTTTCGGCTTCTTTGCGCATGCGCTCCACCTCTGCTTCGCTGAGGCCAGAGGAGGCAGTGATGGTGATGTGCTGGCTGCGGCTGGTCGCTTTGTCGACGGCGGTCACCTTGAGGATGCCATTGGCGTCGATATCAAAGGTGACCTCGATCTGGGGAATGCCGCGCGGCGCGGGCGGAATGCCATCCAAAATGAAGCGACCCAGAGACTTGTTATCCGCCGCCATGGGGCGCTCGCCCTGCAGCACGTGAATTTCGACCTGCGATTGGTTGTCCGAAGCTGTCGAGAATATCTGGCTCTTGCGAGTGGGAATGGTGGTATTGCGCTCGATCATCGGGCTGGCGACTCCGCCCAGGGTTTCCACCGACAGGGTCAGCGGGGTGACATCCAGGAGCAGGATGTCCTTGACCTCGCCGCCCAGCACGCCTGCCTGGATGGCCGCGCCGACCGCCACAACCTCGTCCGGATTGACGCCCTTGTGTGGTTCTTTGGAGAACAATTTGCGCACGGCTTCTTGAACGGCAGGCATGCGCGTCATGCCACCCACCAGCACCACTTCATCCACTTTGTCGGCTGTCAAGTCGGCGTCTTTGAGCGCCTGGCGCACCGGGCCCAGGGAGCGTTCTACCAGGTCGCTGGTAAGCTGCTCCAGCTTGGCGCGGGAGAGGGTCTTCACCAGGTGCTTGGGGCCGCTGGCGTCGGCGGTGATATAGGGCAGATTGATCTCGGTCTGCACCAGACTGGAAAGCTCGATCTTGGCCTTCTCGGCAGCTTCCTTCAACCGCTGCAGCGCCTGGCGATCCTTGCGCAGATCAATGCCCTGTTCGCGCTGGAATTCATCCGCCAGGAAATCGATGATGCGCTGGTCGAAATCATCGCCGCCCAGGAAGGTATCACCGCTGGTGGAGCGCACCTGGAACACACCGTCGCCGACGTCCAGGATGGAGATATCGAAGGTGCCGCCGCCCAGGTCATACACAGCGATCACCTCATCTTTTTTCTTATCCAGCCCGTAGGCCAGAGAAGAGGCGGTCGGCTCGTTGATAATGCGCAGCACTTCCAGGCCGGCGATCTTACCGGCGTCTTTGGTAGCATTGCGCTGGGCGTCGTTGAAATAAGCGGGCACAGTGATGACCGCCTGGGTGACGGGCTCGCCCAGGTAAGCTTCCGCATCGGCCTTGAGCTTGCCCAGGATCATGGCAGAAATTTCGGGAGCCGAGTACTCACGCCCGCCCAGCACAACGCGCACATCGCCGTTGGGGGCCTCGGTCACTTTGTAGGGCACGCGACTCAGGGCGCGCTGCACTTCGGGATCGTTGAATTTGCGCCCCATGAAGCGCTTGATGGAGAAGATGGTGTTCTCCGGGTTGACCACAGCCTGGTTGCGCGCCACCCGCCCCACCAGGCGTTCGCCGTTCTTGTTGATCGCCACCACCGAGGGCACCAGCCGCTCGCCTTCCGCTGAGGGGATGACCACCGGTTCCCCGCCTTCCATAACTGCCACGACCGAGTTGGTTGTGCCCAGGTCGATGCCAATGATTTTAGACATAAGAGTTCCTCCGCTTTGATCTCAAGTGAAATCTTGATTGGCGTTTGTTTTGATCGGATGAAAGGAATCAATGCGTGCGGTGCAGTTATCGTGCCACCCTTAACGTGCGACGCGCACCAGCGCCGGGCGGATAACCCGCTCGCCCAGGCTGTAGCCCTGTTTGACCACTTCGATAATCTGCCCGCTCTCGAACTGCTCGCTGGGCTCGTGGGAAATGGCTTCGTGCAGGTTGGGGTCGAAGTGCTTGCCCTCCGCGGGTATGGGGGTCAATCCTTCTGCCTCCAGGATGGAAAGCAGCTTGCGATAAATCAACTCGATGCCGTTCGCCCAAACTGCGCCGTCTCCTTGCTCGGGCCGGTTCTTCAAAGCCCGGTCAAGATCGTCCAGCACCTCCAGGTAGCGCTTGATCACGCTGGCAGTCGCATTCTGGTAAGTTTGCGCCTGCTCGCGCTCAACGCGTTTCTTGTAATTGGCGAATTCGGCCCGCGAACGCTGCCAGCCGTCCAGGTACTCATTGGCCTTGGTCTGCCAGGCTTGCAGATCACTCTGCAAAGCCTCGATATCAGCTTGCGTCATGGCTGTCGCCTCGGGCGCCGCCTCAGCAACCACATCTTCATTTTGTGATGTCTCCGGATGCACAGCATTTGCATCATCCATATACACTTCCTCCAAACGAGCGGTGTCGTTTACCATTCAACAGATCAATCGTCTGCGTGCAGCTCGATGACCAGGTCGCTCAACAGCCCGGCGACAAAACGCACCGTAGAAATCGTACGCCCATACGCCATGCGGATCGGGCCGAGCACCCCTAGCGCGCCGGTGGCCAGGCCGGGAGCGCCGTAGCGCGCCAACACCATCGAGCAGTCGCGCAGCTCTTCCCAAGTACCCTCTCCACCGATCAGGACCTGCACCCCGCCAACGTTACTGGTAAATACAGTGCGGCTGATCAAGTCTTCCAGCAGCGAGCGCTCTTCCAGGATGCGCAGCGCTTTGCGCGCCACTTCGACCTCCGAAAATTCGGGCTCCGCCAGCACATGGGTAATGCCATCGCGGTACACCTCGCCGCTCAGCACCTGGACGGATTGGCGCATATCGCCGACGATCAGCTTGAGCACGTCTTGCTCCAGCGGGTCGAAACTGCCCGAGAGAGAGGCAATCTGCTCCCCGGTCAGCCCATAGCAAAGGCTGTTCAGCCGGGTTGCCGCCTGGCTGAGCCGCTCCTGGGAGACGGGCTCTGCCAGGGAAAGCATCTGCTGGCGAACATCGCCGCCCGCCAACACCAGCACCAACAGCACCTGTCGGCCGCGCGTGGCGATCAGCTCAAGATGCTTGAAAATGACTGATTCAGCGTGCGGCGCAGTTACCAACGCAGCCGCCTGAGATTGGTTGGCTAAAACGGAAACCGCCAGGCGCATCCAACGATCCAGGTCCCTGCCAGCCTGGTAGAACTGGTGGGAGATGGTGCGCTGCGTGGTGGCGGGTAGCTCGGTGTGCCCCATCAACTGGCGCACAAAATAGCGGTAGCCATCCTCCGACGGCACCCGACCAGCGGAGGTGTGCGGCTGGCGCAGGTAGCCCATGTCGGTGAGCGCTTTGATCTCATTGCGCACGGTCGCCGAGCTGTACTCCAGCCCGTAGACCTCCACCAGGCGCCCGGAACTCACCGGTTGGGCGTTCTCGATATAGTCGCGGATCACCAGGGTAAGGATCAATTTCTGGCGGTCAGTAAGGTTATCCATCGTTCACTCGACTAAATTTTAGCAGTCTCACCTTGAGACTGCTAACACTTGCACAGATATGATATCACCAAGAACAGCGAGCGTCAAGCAAAGCCCTGCCTGGAAAGAAATTTCTGATATTCGGTTAACGATTCGGGTTTGGCTGGCAATAGCGACGCAATTGGCGTACTGCGCCAGCCATATCGGGCGGGTAAGGTGCGTGGAATTCCAGCCGTTCACCGCTGTGTGGATGCTGCAACGCCAGGGAAAACGCATGCAAGCCAGTGCGCTTCAGGATCGCACACTCGCCTTTTACGCCTGGGCAAAAGCCGGGTTTGAGCTCAGAAAGCAGCAAATACCCGGGCGCCCCATACAACAGATCGCCTGCCAGGGGGTGCCCCAGCGCTGCCAAATGGGCGCGCACCTGGTGGGTGCGCCCGGTGAGAAGCTGTGCCTCGAGCAAGGTGTAGCGCCCGAAGCGCTCCAACACCCGCACACGGGTGTGAGAGGGTTTGCCGCGTTGCAGATCGACCACGGTGCGATGCCTGCGGTCGCCGTTGACACGCAGAGCCAGCTCGATCTCGCGCTGCTGCCAATCAGGGTCCCCGACAACCAGGGCATGATAGCGTTTATCGACCCGGTGCTGGTCGAACTGCGTGTTGAGATGACGATGGGCGTGGGCGCTGCGCGCCAGGATGAGCACACCGCTGGTCTCGCGATCCAGGCGGTGGACAATCCAAATGCGTCCAAACTCCGGCTCCAACAGCTTGCGCACATGCGGCGCTGACAGATCATAGCCGTCTGGCAGAGTGAGCAAGCCGGCGGGTTTGTTCAAGACCAGCAGGCTCTCATCTTGCCAGAGTATCTGTTTATGTAGAGCGATCATCATCCATTGGGCTTGGGCAAGCTCAGGCTGCCGAGGCAACCATGGCGCGTTTTTCTTTGACCCCAAGCATACATAAACCTGCCAGCGCCATAAAGAGCGCGGCAAAGAAAAACATGATGCGGTAGTTGCCTCCAGTCAGGTCCACCAGGATGCCTACCACCTGCGGTCCGGCAACTGCGGCGATGTTAGACGCCAGGTAATACAACCCCGTGAACGCGCCAATGCGAGCATCGCCGCCCACATCATACACCATAGGCAGCGAGTTGACGTTGATCAAAGCCCAGAAAAACCCTGCCGCCACCAGTAGCACGATCAGCATCGGCTCATTTTGCACCACCAGACCGTACAGAAACAGCACAATCATGCCACCAATGCCCGTCAGGATCACCCTGCGCCGCCCCAGGCGGGTAGCCAGGAGTCCGGATGGTACAGCGAAGATGACGAACATCAGCGCCAGGCCGGAGGTGAGGATCGCCATGCGTCCCTCGCCGATCCCCAGGCTGAATTTTCCAAAAGAAGAAAGCCAGGTTTCGACAGCGTTATACCCGATGAACCAGAACAGGATTGCCAGCAAAATCAGCAAGCCCGACCTGTCGGAGGCGTTGAGCACCTCTTTCAGGTTGGCGATGAAGCCTGCCCCACGGTCTTCCTTGGCTTCTTTTTCGATTGTTTCGGGCTCGCGCACCAGCGCCAGCACCAGCGTGATCGCGCCCAGCATGACCAGGCTGCCAAACACGAAGGGAGTGATACGCCCCAGCTTATACAACGTGCCGCCCACCAGGAAGGCAGCGATCGCGCCCAGCCCGCCCATCAGGTTGATGACGCCATTGGCTGTGCTGCGTTGGTGGGCGGGAAACAGATCCCCCAACAGTGCAATGGTTGGCGAACGGAACAGCGCCATCGCCAGGTTGGTGAAGAGGATGGCAAACATCACCCCCACCGGCGAGCGCATCGCTGGCACGAGAACGAAAAAGAGCGCTGCCAGCGGGGCGCCGAGCAGCATCCACGGCTTGCGCCGGCCCAGGCGGGTGCGGGTGCGGTCTGAGCGCTCGCCAACGAGCGGCTGCACAAACATGTTCAGGTAGTTGTCCCAGGTCATGATGAACCCGATCAGTGTCGCCGAGAGACCAAAATCATCGCGCAAGAAGACGGGCACGAAATTATTGAAGATCGGCCAGATCAGACTGATGCCGAAGAAACCAAACCCGAGCAGGAAGGTCTTGCCGTAGGGAAAGCGCTCTTTCATCGTTCATCCTCCGGTGCAGTTGGAATCTCGCCGGCTTGCAGCCGGGACAGGAATTTGCGGTCCATTTCGGAAAGCTCTGCCTTAGCCAGCAGGTCTGGGCGGCGCTGCCAGGTGCGCAACAAGGATTGCTCGCGCCGCCAGCGGGCGATGCGCCCGTGGTCGCCGGAAAGCAACACCTCTGGAACGCGCCAGCCGCGAAACTCCGGCGGGCGGGTATAGTGCGGGTATTCCAGCAGGCCGCTGGCGTGCGAATCGTCCCAGGCGCCATCCGGGTCGCCTAGCACACCCGGTAGCAGGCGAGCGACCGCGTCGATGATCACCAGAGCGGGCAGTTCGCCTCCGGTGAGCACATAGTCACCGATAGAGATCTCATCGCTGACCAGGTGCTGGTGGACGCGCTCGTCAATGCCTTCGTAGCGCCCAGCAAGCAGGGCAAAGCGCGGCAGGGAAGCCAGCTCTTGCGCCACCGCCTGGGTGAAGAGCCGCCCCTGGGGGGTGAGCAAAATCAGCGGGCAGGCGGGTGGCGCGCCCAGCACCGCCTCCACCGCGGCGAAGATCGGCTCTGGCTTCATCACCATACCACCGCCTCCGCCGTAAGGCATATCGTCGCACACGTGGTGCCGGTCGGTGGTCCAATCACGGATGTTATGCACCTGGATGGCGATCAGCTTTCGCTGAATGGCGCGCTGCATGATGCTGGCTTGCAAATAGGGTGTGATGACCTCAGGCAGCAAGGTAAAAACATCGATTTGCATGCCTTGATTGTAGCTTAATTGTTAGAAAGCGGCTGCGACTTCTCATCTAAACCTGTTTTCCTTGACTAGCATTTCCTAAAAATGGTAAGATCAAAACATGTATCTTCGTGGAAGTCACTGGAAAATGGACACGCGCCGTAAGCGCCGCTCCAACCCCTGGCGCGTCGCGCTGTTACTGGCGCTGATCATCATCCTTTTGTACCTGAACCAGGTGGTGGTGCCTGCCACCCCGCCGCTGTTCATTCCCACCCCGACGCCCACGCGCTCCCCCGAATCCTTCGTCAGCGAAGCCGAGGAGCTTTACCGCGCAGGAAAACTGGCGCAAGCCATCACAGCGTACAAGCAAGCCATCGCCTCCGACCCCAACAACCCTTCGAACTACCTGGAGCTGGCGCGCATTCAGATTTGGAACGGAGACTATGAAGAAGCGACGGTCAACGCCGAAAACGCCTTGTTGAAAAATTCCAACAACGCCCTGGCGCACGCCATCCGCGCCTGGGCGCGCAGCGCCCAGGGCGATCACCTGGAAGCCGAGGGCTCGATCAAACGCGCCCTGGAATTGGAGCCCAACAACGCCCTGGCGCACGCGGTCTACGCTGAGATCTTGCTCAACAAAGGCGATTTTGGCGATATCGAGAAAGCCATCCAGCAGTCCAACATCGCCAAAGAGCTGGCGCCCAACATGCTGGAAGTGCACCGCGTGCGCGGCCTGGTGCTGCTCAACACTCAAAACACCAGCGAAGCGATCCAGGAGTTGAAGGCCGCGATTGCCCTCAACGATAAGATCGCCGATCTGCACCTCAACTTGGGTTTCGCCTACCGCGTCAACAACGAGAACGACCTGGCAATCGAAGAGCTGCTCTCGGCGTTTGCTCTCAATCCCGACTCGGCTGCCGCCCCCACTGAAATCTCGCTGGCGTATGCCAATGATGGCCAATTTGGCAAAGCGGTGCAGTACGCCGAGCAGGCAGTCGCCGTGGATCCCAGCAACGCCCGCCTGTGGGGCAACCTGGGGGTGATGTACTACCGCAACGCCGAACTTTCCAAAGCCATCCCGGCGCTGGCGCTGGTTGTCAAGGGCGGTAAAACTGAAGACGGTGTGACGGTCGAAGGCCTGCCGTTGGGATACAACACCGTGGCGCAGTATTATTGGTTCTACGGTTTTGCCCTGGCAAAGAGCAACCGCTGCGAAGAGGCGGTGCCGGTCTTCCAGGCGCTGCTGAACGGCGTGCCAGATTATGAACTGGCGGTGGAAAATGCCAAGGCCGGCATCGAGCTGTGCCAGGAGAGCCTTGGCACGCCGCTGGCGCCGACCGAGACGCCCACGCCCACCCCCTAAGTTCATCAACTCATGGAACGCAAACTGGTCGGCAAGCAGCCGACTTTCAGACCCAAGAAATCGCTCAATATCTACCGCGTTGCGCTGTGGTTGGCGCTCATCCTGGCCGGCATCGGGGTGCTGTTGGGCATCCAACGCCAGCAGATCGAACCGCTTTTCCGGCCCACGCCCACCCCGACGCGCACCGCCTATTCGTACATCCAGGAAGCCCAGGCCTACTTCCAGGCGGGCAAGCTGTACGATCCCGACCCGCCTGCCCCACAGCCACCCCGCCCGGATGCGATCGACTCTTACCAGCGCGCCCTGCAAGTCGATCCCAATAATGCGCTGGCCTGGGCTGAGCTAGCGCGCATCCAGACCTACTCGATCACCATGCTGAGCACAGACCCCGCGCGACTGCAGCGGCTGGAAGAAGCGCTGCAGTCGATCAACCGCGCGGTCGAAATCGATCCAGAGAACAGCACCGTGCGCGCCGTGCGCGCCTTTGTGCTCGATTGGTACGCTTCCAGCCCGCTGGTTTCTGAGGAGCAAACGCAGGAGCTGCTGCTGGAGGCGGAGAGCGAAGCGGTGCGCGCTTATGGCCTGGACCCGGATAATGGCCTGGCGCTGGCTTATTACGCTGAAGTGCTGCTCGATCAGCAGAAATGGTCGCAGGCGGAGCAGAACGCAGCGCGTGCGGTGGCCCTCTCTCCTGAAGTGATGGACGCCCATCGCGTGTACGCCACCGTGCTCGAATCGCTGGGGCAGTACAACAGCGCCATCCGCCAGTACCTGGAGGCGGCGGCGATCAACCCCAATCTGACCTTCCTGTACGTGTATATCGGGCGCAACTATCTCGGCTTGCGCCTGTACGAACGCGCCCTGGAGTATTACGCCCGCGCCGCAAACATCAACAAGCAGCTTGGCGTCGAAAACCCCATCCCCAATATCGAGATCGCCAAGACCTACGCACAGCAAGGCGAGTTCTTCATCGCTGCCCGCAATGCAGAGACCGCCCTGAGCTATGATCCCACCAACGCCAACACCTATGGTCAGCTCGGCATCATCTATATCCGCTCGCGCAACTACGAGGGCGCTATGCCGGTGCTGAAGTGTGCGGTGCGCGGCTGCACCGCCGAAGAAAATGAAGTCGGCGGCGTGGCAGTTCAGGGGTTGCCGCTCACTAACCTGACCGTAGCCTATTACTACGTGCAGTACGGCACCGTGATGGCTTTTCTCAGCCGACCCGAAGCGGGTCAAAATTTCTGCCCCGAAGCGCGCCAGGTGCTGGAGGAGGTACGCCAGGCTTACGCCAGCGACCCGATCCTGATCAGCATTGTCGAAGACAGCGAAGGCATCTGCCGCAACCTGGAGAGACAGCAGGCCGCCACCCCTGACGCTACGCCTACCCCTGCCTCGCCAGAAGCGTCTAACCCCTGAATTGTCAGAGTTTTGTTAATTTTTGTATACTACCCCTTGACTCTCGCTTGAAATGTGGGTATGATTTGCTAAGATTTAGCAGTCGTGCACTTAGACTGCTAAATCACATTTGTTTGCCTGAACGACAATCCAATTTCATTTTTTGAGGAGGTTCGTGTATGTCCACTGTTCTCAAACCCCTGGGTAGCCGCGTGGTCGTGGAACCAATGGAGCAAGAGGAAGTCACTCCTGGCGGCATCGTTCTCCCCGAAACTGCCAAAGAAAAACCCCAAAAAGGCACCGTGATTTCGGTTGGCCCTGGCGACCGCGATGAGGACGGCGATCGCATACCGCTGGATGTCAAAGTCGGCGACATCGTGCTGTTCGCTAAGTATGCCGGCACCGAGATCAAGATGGATGGCAAGAAGCTGCTGATCCTCAAAGAAAACGATCTGCTGGCAATCATCGAGACCAAGTAAGATCCGTTATCAAATCTTTCATCACGAACTAAAAGGAGTATAGTTTCCATGTCCGCTAAACAACTGGTATTTTCCGAAGAAGCCCGCCGCCGTCTGCAGCGTGGTATGGACCTTCTGGCGACGGCTGTCGTCACCACCCTGGGCCCCAAGGGTCGCAACGTGGCGATCGACCGCAAGTTCGGCTCTCCCACCATTACCCACGACGGCGTCACCGTTGCCAAAGAAATCGAGCTGGAAGACCCCTTCGAGAATATGGGCGCCCAGCTTTTGAAGGAAGCCGCCACCAAGACCAATGACATCGCTGGCGACGGCACCACCACCTCCACCGTTCTGGCACATTCCATCGTCACCGAAGGTATGAAGAACCTGGCCGCCGGCGCCAACCCGATGCTGCTCAAGCGCGGCATCGAGGCCGCCACCCGCGCCGTTTCCGAGCGCATTCGCGAACAGGCCATCGAAATCACCACCAAGGAAGAAATTGCCAACGTCGCTTCCATCTCCGCCCAGGATCGCACCATCGGCGAGCTGATTGCCGAGGTGATGGATAAGGTTGGTAAAGATGGCGTCATCACCGTGGAAGAGTCCAAGGGTCTGGAATTCGAGACCGAGTACGTCGAGGGTATGCAGTTCGACCGCGGCTACATCTCGCCCTACTTCATCAGCGACCCCGAGCACATGGAAGCTGTGATCCAGGATCCGTATATCCTGATCTATGACAAGAAAATCTCCGCCGCGGCTGACATCGTGCCCTTGCTGGAGAAGATGGTGCAAGTTGGCCGCCGCGAGCTGGTGATCATCGCCGAAGATGTGGATGGCGAAGCTCTGGCGACCCTGGTGCTGAACAAGCTGCGCGGCATGCTCAACGTGCTGGCGGTCAAGGCGCCCGGCTTCGGCGATCGCCGCAAGGCGATGCTGCAGGATATCGCTGTTCTGACCGGCGCTTCGGTCATCTCCGAAGAAACCGGCCGCAAGCTCGAGACCGCCACCATCGCCGACCTGGGGCGCGCCGAGAAAGTCGTCGCCACCAAAGACGATACCACCGTGGTGGGCGGCAAGGGTGACCCCAGCCAGATCAAGGGGCGCATCGAACAGATCCGCGTCGAGATCGAAAAGAGCACCAGCGATTACGACCGCGAGAAGTTGCAGGAGCGCCTGGCCAAGCTTTCCGGCGGCGTCGCCATCATCCGCGTGGGCGCAGCCACCGAGACCGAGCTGAAAGAAAAGAAGCACCGCGTCGAAGACGCTCTCTCCGCAACCCGCGCTGCCGTTGAAGAAGGCATCGTTCCGGGCGGCGGCGTCGCTCTGGTGAACGCCTTGAGCGCGCTGAACGATATCACCATGGACAACGATGACGCCCAGATCGGTGTGAACATCGTGCGCAAGGCCCTGGAAGTGCCCATCCGCAAGATCGCTGAGAACGCCGGACAGGACGGCTCGGTGGTGCTGGAAAACGTGCGCCGCCAGCAGAAGGAAACCGGCAACTCCAATGTGGGCTACAACGTGATCAGCGAATCCTACCTGGACATGGTCAAAGACGGCGTGATCGATCCTGCCAAGGTGACCCGCGGCGCACTCGAGAATGCCGCTTCCATCGCCGCCATGATCCTGACCACCGAAGCCCTGGTAACCGACCTGCCTGAGAAAGAGAAACCGGCTGCTACGCCTCCGATGCCGGAGTACTAGATCGAAGGCCTGGTATGACTTTTGGGGTTTGCTGGCGAGGCTGCTTGCCAGCAAACCCTTTTCGATTAAATAAAGAGCATTAAATCACCGCAGTTTTGACAAAATCCTGCATTGTATGTTAAAATCTATTACGAACAGACGTTCAGTCTCAGTGCAAGTGATCAGGCTCGACCTTCTTTCTGGCTGTTAGTGTGCTTTTCAATCCAAGACAAATCGAAAGCCCTGGCCGGTGATGCGCGCGAGCGCAATGCGCACCTGACGGGGCTTTTTGGTATATCTAGCGGGGCGTTTGGACGGGCGACGCTTGCCCAAATGCCCACACAAGTAATTTTTTAGTAAGGAAGTAACATGAGTAAGATATTACGTATCATTCCAATCGGAGGCCTGGGGGAAATCGGCAAGAACATGATGGTCTACGAATATGGAGACAACCTTTTAGTTGTGGATGCCGGCTTGATGTTCCCCGAGAACGACATGCTGGGCATCGATTACATTATTCCCGATTTCCAGTATGTGCTGCAGAACCGGGACAAGGTGCGCGGGGTGATCGTCACCCACGGGCACGAAGATCACACCGGCGCAATCAACCACTTGATGGAGCAGGTCAGCGCGCCGATCTACGCCACACCGCTGACGCGCGGCCTGTTGGAAGTCAAATTGTCTCGCGGCGGCCTGCTCAACCAGGTGAAGATCAACACCGTGCAGGCCGGCGACACCATCCAGGTCGGCCCCTTCCAGGTGGAATTGTTCCACGTGTGCCACTCCATACCCGACGGCGTCGGGCTGGGCATCACCACACCTGCCGGTTTGGTGGTGCACACCGGCGACTACAAATTCGACCACACACCGGTCGACAACTGGCCCACCGACTACGCCGCCCTGGCTCGCTTTGCCGAGAAGGGTGTGCTGGCGCTGCTGGCCGACTCGACCAACGCCGATAAGCCCGGTTGGACGCCCTCTGAGCGGGTCATCGACCCAGCCTTCGACGAGGTCTTCCGCAGCGCGCCCGGGCGCATTATCATCGCCAGCTTTGCCTCGCTGATCTCGCGCATGCAGCAGGTGGCCAACGCCGCCGAGCGCCACCAGCGCAAGATGGCTTTCGTGGGCACCAGTATGGTGGAGAACGCCCGCATGGCGCGCAAGCTGGGTTACCTGGACATGCCCGATGAGCTGCTGGTGCCGATCGAGCAGGCTTTGAAAATGCCCGCCCGCCAGGTGGTGTTAATGACCACCGGCACGCAGGGTGAGCCGACCTCCATCATGGGACGCCTTTCCACCGGAACTAATCGCCAATTCGACCTGATCGAAGGCGATACGGTGGTGCTCTCATCACACCCTATCCCGGGCAACGAGGAAAGCGTCAGCCGCACCATCAACCGCCTGTTTCGGCGCGGCGCCAACGTCATCTATCAGGCGATTGCGCCGGTGCACGTCTCCGGACACGCCAGCCAGGAAGAGATGAAGCTGCTGCTGCACCTGGTGAAGCCCAAACACTTCATCCCCATCCATGGCGAGCTGCGCCACCTCAAGCAGCACGCCAACCTGGCGCGCACTGTGGGCCTGGACGCCGAGCAGATCGCAGTGATTGAAAACGGGCAGGTGATCGAATTCTCGAACGGTGAGATGAGCCTGGGCGAGCGCCTGCCGGGCGGCTACGTCTTTGTTGATGGCTCTGGCGTGGGCGAAGTCGGGCCAACCATCATGCGCGAGCGCGAGATCCTGGCGCGAGACGGCTTCGTGCTGGTCAGCATCCCGTTGGATCGCACCTCTTGCCGCTTGAAAGGCACACCGGAGATCATCACCCGCGGCTTTGTCCAGCCACGCGACGCTGAGGACCTGATGGAAGGCGCCCGGCGCGTGGTCAGCGAAACCGTCGACTGCACCGCCAATGGTCGTATGCAGGCGGACCTGGAGCAAACGCTGAAGTCCTACTTCTACAGCCGCACCAAGCGCCGCCCGATGGTGTTTGTCACCGTCAGCCAATCGTGAAAAATTCCGGGGTTGGCGGGTGAACACCTGCCAACCCCGGATGATTATTCGCGCCAGCCGTGGCGCCCGACCAGCGGCACAAAAGCCACCGGTATGCTGACATCTTGCTCGTAGCTGGCTCCCTTGCGCTGCCAGCGCTCCAGGAACTGCGCCCCGCGACTGCCCACCGGGATCACCAGCCGCCCGCCCTGCGCCAGTTGCTCCAGCAGCGGGCGCGGCGCCTCCGGCGCCGCGGCTGTCACCAGGATGGCGTCGTAGGGAGCGTGCTCCACCAATCCCAGCGTTCCATCTCCCACATACACCCGAACATTGTCCAGGCCAAGCACCTGCAGCTCTTTTGAGGCTCGTTTCGCCAACAGCTCATGACGCTCGATGGTGTAGACCTGCTTTGCCAGGTGCGCCAGCACCGCCGCCTGGTAGCCAGAACCCGTGCCGACCTCCAGCACCTTCTCTTCACCCTGCAGCGCCAGCATCTGGCTCATCAGGGCGACGATAAACGGCTGCGAAATGGTCTGGCCCTCGCCTATCGGGATGGGTCCATCGCTGTAGGATAGATCGCGGTACTGGCGAGGCACGAAGCGGTGACGGGGCACGTTGCGCATGGCTTGTAACACGCGTTGGTCGACAATGCCGCGCCGCTCGAGCTGGTCGGCGACCATTTGCAGGCGCTCGATCTGGTAATGCTGCTCCTCGTCCATCCAGAACTCTCCGCCCCGTCGATTTTTTCGGTGCTTCCGCCTCAAATTTCGCTGGCAGACAGCCCGCTGACCAGCGTGCGCCAAAAGGCATCGCGCTCGCCGGGTTTATAGGGAATATACAGCGCCAGGCGATCTACCATGCCATGATACTTCTCCAGCAACAGCGCTGGCAGCTCTTCCGGGCGCCCGCGCACGGCAAAGACGCGCAGCATGTCGTCGCTGATCAGGGCTGCCATATCGCCCCATGCCCCGCGCGCTGCCAGCGGAGAGAGTTGCTCGGCAATTTCGCTCCAGCCGTGCAGCGCCATTACCGAGCGATAGGAGGGCGTGGAGGCGTAGAATGCCACCTGGGCGCGCACGAACAGCTCCTCCTCCGGCGAGGTGATCACAAAGGCTGTGGTGAACAGGCGCACATCGGACGGCGAACGCCCACCGCGCTGCGCTCCTTCGCGGATCGCCGGCAGCAGCACTTCCTGGATGTAGCGGCGGCTGTGGAAGGGATGCACCACAAAGCCATCAGCAGCCTCGCCTGCCAGCTTTGCCAGCCCAGTGTTGACCCCGGCAATGTAAATGGGTATCTGGGGGTTTTGAATGCGCCCCGGGTTGAAAAAAGGAGACATCAGGGTCAGCTTGTAGTACTCGCCGCGAAAGTCCAGGCGAGCGTCGTTCTGCCAGGCATACCAAAAGGCGCGGATCGCCTGCAACTGCTCGCGCAACTTGCCGACCACCGACTCGGGCCAGGGCATGCCGAAGCGCCGCTCGATGTGCGCCTTGACCTGCGTGCCCAGCCCTAAAATAAAACGCCCGGGCATGGCTTGCGCCAGGTCCCAGGCGGTGTAAGCCATCGTTGCCGGGCTGCGGGCAAAAGATACCGCCACACCGGTGCCAAAGCCCAGGCGCTGCGTGTGCTCTGCAATCAACGCCCCCGGCAAGAAAGGATCGTGCATGGTTTCCATCGACCACAGCGCCTGGAAACCCATCTCCTCGGCTGACCGGGCAATGCCTGGCACCTCCTTCAACCCCACCGGCGGCAACGCTGCATCGAAGATCATGGCAAGCCTCCTATTAATGTATCATTCTGAGGGAGCCCTTCGCAAGCTCAGGATGACATCCTCTTGTGTGGACTACGAAGTACGAGCAGCTTTTCCCTGAGCAAGGGGACGGTGTGTGAAATTTAGTACTCAGGTCACGCGCTGCTTCGTCCAATGCAGCAGCCACACTTCTGTCCGCAGCAGCAGGTAGACAAAGATCACTTCCACGCCAGATCCGATCACCAGGCGCAGTCCGCGATCGGGTATCGCACCTTCTCCGATGAACACAATCACACAAGCCCAAAACAGCCAGGCCCAGCCATTCTTGCGCCACAGTAGCAACCCGACCACCAGTGCCACACCGATCGAGAGAAAAGACGCCAGCGGTGGTCCAGCGGAGCGCTCTGCGATATAGCGCGCCACACCATCCAGCTCGGTGTAAACCAACTCCAGTCCCACCAAGCGCGTGGCCGCGCCTGTGACAATCACCAGCAAGGTGAGCGCCCAGGCGCTATAGCGTGCCCAGGTTTTTGCCGCCCAGGCCTGCCCGGCGAGATAAGCCTGCTCCCACACTGCCACGATCAGCCAGGGCAGCATGAATTGCTGCGCGATGAAACGTCCCAGGCTAAGCGACTGTAGTAGGGACCCCTCACCTAACACCAAACCCATTGCCAGGATCAAATTATCGTAGAACGTTCCCAGGATCACCGCCAGGATGAAAAACGTGCCAATGCGCCGCGTCTGGCGGTAAATGGCGACTCCCCAGGCAAACAATGCCAGGTGCGCCAGGGCGTAAACAATGTACAGCGCCTCAGCCATCTAATCTGCCAGCAGGTACGCCACCAACCACTGGCTGGTCGCCAAAAGCGCCTGGTTGTGGGTGCGCTCGTAACTGTGCGAGGCATCCACGCCAGGTCCGATCAAAGCCACAGCCACATCGCCGCCGGCGCGCCAATAGGCCTCCCCATCCGAGCCGTAGTAGGGGTAAATATCCACCTTGTAGGGAATGCCGTGCTCGTCTGCCAGTCTTCTTAAGCGCTGGCTCAAGCCGTGGTGGTACGGCCCACCCGAATCCTTGACGCACAGCGTGGCGTGGAACTCGTCCGAGTTCTGTCCCTTGCCCAGGGCTGCCATGTCCACCGCCACCAGCTCGGCCATCTCCGGGGGAAAGCCTGAGGCCGCGCCGTGCCCCACCTCTTCATAATTGCTGATCAAGATAACGGTATCCTGGGCGGGCTGCAGGCCTGCCTCGTACAACGCCTTGACCGAGGCCAGGATATTGGCTACGCAGGCTTTGTCATCCAGGTGGCGCGAGCGCACGAAGCCATTATTCAGCTCGACGCGTGGGTCGAAAGCCACAAAATCGCCCACCTCGATGCCAAACTGGCGCGTCTCAGCCGGGTTGGAGGTGCGCACGTCCAGGCGCACTTCCATTACATCGTCATCGCGCTTGATCTCGTTGACCTGGTTGCCATGCACGTGGCCAGAGGCCTTTTCGAGCAGGATCGAGCCGCGCACCGCCTCCCCTGTGGCGGTGAGCACCGTGCAGCCTTCGCCTTCCACAGTGTTCCAGGCATAACCGCCGATCTTGCTCAGCTTCAGCCGCCCATTGGATTTGATCTCTTTGACCATGGCGCCCAGCGTATCCACGTGGGCGGTCAGGCCGCGCGGCGCATGCGAGCGCCTGCCTGGCCAATGCGCCACCAGGCCGCCCTTGCGCGTGCGTCGCAGAGAAAGCTGCGGAAAAGCGCTGAAAGCCTGCTCGGTCAGAGCGATGGCTTGGTCGGTGTAGCCGGTTGGGCTGGGCGTGTTCAGCAAGCTGACGAGAAACTGGTTCAGGTAGTCGAGGTCGATTTCGGGGAGTTGTGGCATGAGGGATACTTACCCGCCTTCGGTGAGTTGTTCAAAGGATTGTATAGCCGCCCGCCAATGGGGTGGGATCGGGATGGTTTGACCGCTGGCGTAATCGTAGGTGACCAGCACACTGCTGCCGTTCGCCAGCTCACGCCCGTCGCGGCTGTCCTCTATACTGTAGACCATATCGAAGCTCTTGTTGCCCAGGCGCGTCACGCGGGCGCCCACCCGCACCGGTTGCCCGAACAGCACCGGGCTTTTGAAGGTGATGATGATTTCCGCCAGGATAATGCCGATGTCGAGGAACGAGTCGCTCCGCCACAGCCCCAGGGAGCGGATATACTGGATGCGGGCTTGCTCCATGTAGGTCAGGTAGCGGGCATTGTTCAGGTGCCCCTGGGGATCAAGGTCGCCATAGCGCACTTCGATGGGGTGGTAGAAACGGAAGGAGGACATACCGTGATTATACCCGGAGCAGGCGACTCAGACACTGCTTCCAGGGGGCAATCTTGGAACGAAGATGTTATCCGGATTTGACAAGATACAGCTAAAGGCATTTCCATGAACGCCATGATCAGGCTTCCGTTGTCAGTGCTGGTTTCGGCACACCGTATTTCTACATTCCTCTAACCCGGCGTTTATATTCCTCCAACACGAGCGGCTTATACTTGGGAGGATCGCCGTGGGAGCCGGCGCAGCTTATCGTTCAGAACAGGCATCAAATGATGAGTACAGAAAACACGGCTCAATTCAAAGGCCAGACTTATCTCAACCTGGAAACCTTCCGCAAGAGCGGCCTGGGCGTGCGCACCCCGGTGTGGTTCGTGGAGCAGGATGGCATCCTCTACGTGCGCACCATCGATGGCTCGGGCAAGGTCAAGCGCATCCGCCGCAACAGCCAGGTGCGCGTAGCGCCCTGCAAAGTGGACGGTACCCTGCTGGGCGAATGGGTGGACGGCCGCGCCCGCCTGGTGGACGAGCAAACCGCCAGGATGGTCAACCGGCTGCTGCGCCGCAAGTATGGCTTGCAGAAGATGCTGTTTGACGTGATGGGGCTCGTTCGCAAGCGCCAACCCGCGACGATCGAAATTCGCCTGGATAACGCCACGCTGGCCTGATATCCATCAGCGAAAACAAACTTATTGGTAACCTGAGGGAGAATAAACATGAACCTGGATCGCTATACCCAAAAATCACAAGAAGCCCTGTTCAGCGCCCAGCGCCTGGCCGAGTCGCTCAACCACCAGAGCATCGAGCCGGCGCACCTGCTGCTGGCGCTGCTGGAGCAGGAGGACGGGGTGGTACCCGCCCTGGTAACGCGCATCGCCGGCAGCACGCTGGCGCTGCGCGAAGAAGTGCAGCAGGAACTGGAAAAGCGCCCCAAAGTGTACGGCGGCGGGGGGCAGGTGGGGCTTTCCCGGCAGACCTCCGATGTGCTGGCAGCCGCCGAGCGCTACGCCAAGGGCATGTCCGACGAGTACGTCTCCACCGAGCACATCCTGCTCGGACTGGCTGAGTCCAGCGAGGGGCGCCGCCTGGAGCAGTACGGGCTGACCAAGGACGCCATTCTGAAAGCCCTGGCCAGTGTGCGCGGCACGCAGCGCGTCACCAGCCAGGAGCCGGAGAGCACCTACCAGGCGCTGGAAAAATACGGCCGCGATCTGACCGCCCTGGCGCGCCAGGGCAAGATGGACCCGGTCATCGGGCGCGATGAAGAGATCCGCCGCGTGGTGCAAATCCTGTCGCGGCGCACCAAGAACAACCCGGCCCTGATCGGCGACCCCGGCGTGGGCAAGACCGCTATCGTCGAGGGCCTGGCGCAGCGCATCGTCAACGGCGACGTGCCGGAGGGTCTCAAGCGCAAGCGCCTGGTGCAGCTCGACATGGGCGCGCTGGTGGCAGGCGCCAAGTACCGCGGCGAGTTCGAGGAGCGCTTGAAAGCCGTGCTAAAGGAGATCGCTGACGCCGCCGGCGAGATCATCCTGTTCGTGGATGAGATGCACACCGTGGTAGGCGCTGGCGCAGCCGAAGGCGCCATGGATGCCGGCAATATGCTCAAGCCGATGCTGGCGCGCGGTGAACTGCACATGATCGGCGCCACCACCATCGACGAATACCGCAAGCACGTGGAGAAAGACCCCGCCCTGGAGCGTCGCTTCCAGCCGGTGCTGGTGGAAGAACCCTCTGTAGAAGAAACCATCAGCATCCTGCGCGGGCTGAAAGAGCGCTACGAAGTGCACCACGGTGTGCGCATCACCGACCCGGCAGTGATCGCCGCCGCCACCCTCTCCCACCGCTACATCGCTGACCGGCACCTGCCCGACAAAGCCATCGACCTGATCGATGAAGCCGCTGCCCGCCTGCGCACCGAGATCGACTCCAAGCCTTCGGCGCTGGACGAAGTCGATCGCAGCGTGATGCAATTGGAGATCGAACGCGAGGCGCTGAAAAAAGAAAAAGACAAAGCCTCCAAAGAGCGTTTGGAAAAGCTGGAGCGCGAATTGGCCGACCTGCGCGAGCAGTCCAGCCAACTGCGCAGTCGCTGGGAGACGGAGAAGACTGCCATCGCCGAGCTGCGCAGCATCAAGGAGCAGATCGAGCAGGCGCGGGTCGAGATGGAACAGGCCGAACGCCGCGCCGAGTTGGAGAAAGCGGCCCGCCTGCGCTACGGCACGCTGCGCGAGCTGGAAATGCGCCTGGCGGAGGGCGAGCGCCGCCTGAAAGAGCTGCAGCAGCAAGGCGCCTTGCTCAAAGAAGAGGTGGACGCTGAGGAGATCGCCCAGGTAGTCGCACGCTGGACCGGCGTGCCGGTTTCGCGCCTGCTGGAGGGTGAGATGGAAAAGCTGGTGCACATGGAAGAGCGCCTGCACCGGCGCGTGGTGGGGCAGGAGGGCGCCCTGCGAGCGGTATCCAACGCCGTGCGCCGCTCGCGCGCCGGCTTGCAGGATCCCAACCGCCCGATGGGCAGCTTCATCTTCCTGGGTCCAACCGGCGTGGGCAAGACCGAGCTGGCGCGCGCCCTGGCGGAATTCCTGTTCGACGACGAGCGCGCCATGGTGCGCATCGACATGAGCGAATACCAGGAGAAGCACACCGTCTCACGCCTGGTGGGGGCGCCTCCGGGCTACGTGGGCTACGATGAGGGTGGGCAGCTCACCGAAGCAGTACGCCGCCGCCCGTACAGCGTGGTGCTGTTCGACGAGATCGAGAAAGCCCACCCGGAGGTGTTCAACGTGCTGCTGCAGCTCCTGGATGACGGTCGCCTGACCGATGGCCATGGGCGCACGGTGGACTTCCGCAACACGCTGGTGATCATGACCAGCAACCTGGGCAATACCTTGTGGGAAGGCGGGCGCAGCGCCACGCGCGACGAGGTGCAGCGCGTGCTAGCGGCCCATTTCCGCCCCGAGTTTCTCAACCGCATCGACGAGATCGTCATCTTCCATGCCTTGAGCCGCGCGCACCTGGCAGAGATCGTGGACATCCAACTGCGCCTTGCTGCCGCCCGATTGAATGAGCGCGGTTACACCCTGGAGGTGAGCGAGGCGGCTCGCGAATTCCTGGCGGAAGTGGGCTATGACCCGGATTACGGCGCCCGCCCGCTGAAGCGCGCCATCCAAAGAGAGCTGCAGGACCCGCTGGCGCTGCGACTGCTCTCCGGCGAGTTCCCCGAGGGCAGCATCATTCGCGTGGATCGCGGCGCAGAAGGATTGGAATTCACGCCTGTGCTGCAGGCGGAAGTGATCGAGTAAAATCAAGCCACCCGGCGAATTTTCCCGAGCTTAAGCTTGTTGACCAGCGCAGCCTGAGCAACTCAGGCTGCGCTGGTTTGTTTGCGAGCAGAGTATTCAAGTGCAGCGTGGCTCATCAACAATAGCTGTCCCCTGGCGTCCGTCTGGTGGATAGGGGGCCACTGGCGTCATGTTGATCATCCCATTTTCCGATGTCAGGGTCATTCATTTGCGTCTTGCATAACAAGAAGTAGGGCAAGCTGTCAGCTTGCCCACCCACCCCGAACAGGCTGACAGCTCGTCCTACGATGGTTGAGGCCAGGATGTCGCCTATCCAATCCCCATAAATCGAGTAAAATGTCAGCAGGGCGCCTCTGCTGACCATGATCTACCGCCAAAAAGTCTACGCCTACATCACCCGCGGCGATGAGCTGCTGGTCTTCCGCCACGTCGACTTCCCCGATGCCGGCATCCAGGTGCCGGGGGGCACGCTGGAAGCAGGCGAGGACCCTGCTCAGGGCGCGCTGCGCGAGGCGTCGGAAGAGACCGGGCTGGAAAGATTACAGGAGGTTGGGTATTTGGGCGCGCACGAGTGGCGTTTTGCCGATGGTCGCCAGGAGGCGCACCTGAGGCACTTCTACCATCTGCTCAGCGACAAGCCTATGCCGGAAACCTGGCAGCATGCCGAGATGCACCCCAGCGATGGCACGCCCGGCGAGATCCTGTTCGAGTTCTACTGGACGCCGCTTTCACAGGCGAGCGCAGTGCTGCACCCGTACTATGTGGCTTTCATAGAGGCGCTTCAGCAGAAGCTTGGTTTAAAAAATTGGCGCAAATAAGAATTAACCGCAAAGGCGCAAAGAACGCCCGTTTGATTTCGTGGAATTCAGGCGATCTTGGCGCATTGGCGGTGAAATCATGTTTTAACCGTGGAAATCTTCGTCCTCTGTGAAGAGATTTTTAGCATCTGCGAGAGCCTGCAAACTCAACCCGAAAAACAAGGAGCCACCCCATGTCAATTACCGCCCCATACGGATCCTGGAAATCGCCCATCACCTCCGAGCTAATCGTCTCGAAGAACATCTCGCTGGGCAGCGCCTTCTTCGCCGGCGAGGACATCTACTGGATCGAAGCACGCCCCTCCGATGGCGGGCGCCAGGTGCTGGTGCGTCGCACACTCGATGGGCAGATCAGCGATGTCACCCCTGCCCCGTTCAATGTGCGCACCCGGGTGCATGAGTACGGTGGGCGCTGCCATGTTATCCACGACGGTGTGCTGTATTTTGCCAACTTCGCCGACCAGCGCCTGTACGCTCAGAAGATCGGCGGCGATCCACAGCCGCTCACGCCCGAAGGCGAATTGCGCTACGCTGACCCCATTGTGGATGCTGCCCGCCGGCGGTTGATCTGCGTGCGCGAGGATCACACCCAGCCAGGCAAAGAGGCGACCAACACGCTGGCGAGCATTGACCTGACGGACGGCGCCCGGCAGGCGGTGCTGGTTTCTGGACATGACTTCTACTCCGACCCGCGCCTGAGCCCGGATGGCAGGCGCCTGTCCTGGCTCGCCTGGAACCATCCCAACCTGCCCTGGGACGGCACCGAGCTGTACGTGGCTGAGCTGCAGGCAGATGGCTCCCTGGGCACGGCTGTGCTGGTCGCCGGCGGACCGGAAGAGTCCATCTTCCAGCCGGAATGGTCGCCAGACGGTGTGCTACACTTCGTCTCCGACCGCAGCGGCTGGTGGAACCTGTATCGCTGGGCTGGCGGGCAGGTGGAAGCTCTGCATCCGATGGAGGCCGAGTTTGGCCTGCCGCAGTGGGTGTTTGGCATGGATACCTACGGTTTTGCTTCGGCAGAACGCATCATCTGCACCTTCACTCGGAATGGCGTCTGGCAACTCGCCAGCCTGGACCTGCGCACGAAAGAACTTACCCGCATTGCCACTCCCTACTCGGATATTCTGCGCCCAGACGTCAAAGGCAACCAGGTGCTTTTCCTGGGCGCCTCGCCCACCATACCCTTCTGCGTAGTGAAGCTCGACCTGTCCAGCGGACAGATGGAGACGCTGCGCTGCTCCAGCCAGGTGGAGATCGACCCCGGATACCTGAGCCTGCCGCAGGTGATTGAATTCCCCACCGAGAATGGGCAGACCGCCTTCGCCAATTTCTACCCGCCACAAAACAAGGATTACACCGCGCCGTCCGGCGAACTCCCACCGCTGATCGTGCACAGCCACGGCGGGCCAACCTCGGCGTATTCAACCGCCTTCAACCTGGGCACCCAATTCTGGACCAGCCGCGGCTTCGCGGTGGTGGATGTCAACTATGGCGGCAGCACCGGCTACGGGCGCAAGTACCGCGAGCGTTTGAATGGGCAATGGGGCGTGGTGGATGTGAACGACTGCGCCAATGCGGCGCGTTACCTGGCTTCCCAGGGGCTGGTGGACGGCGCGCGCCTGGCGATCAGCGGCGGCAGCGCTGGCGGCTACACCACGCTGTGCGCCCTGGCGTTCACGGATGTATTCAAAGCCGGCGCCAGCCATTTCGGCATCGGCGACCTGGAGACTTTCGTTTACGACACCCATAAATTCGAATCGCGCTACCTGGACCGCCTGGTAGGACCCTACCCGGAACGCAAAGACCTGTACCGCCAGCGCTCGGCGATCCATTACGTCGATCAGATCAACTGCCCGGTAATTCTGTTCCAGGGACTGGAGGACAAAATCGTGCCGCCCAGCCAGTCGGAGACCATGTTCGCTGCAGTGCGCGCCAAAGGCTTGCCGGCAGCCTACGTGCCCTTCGAGGGCGAGCAGCACGGCTTCCGCAAAGCCGAGAATATCCGGCGCGCCCTGGAAGGCGAGCTGTATTTCTACGCCCGCATCTTCGGCTTCGAGCTGGCGGAACCAGTCGAGCCGGTGAAGATAGAGAATCTCGAGATGTCATCCTGAGCGCCAATCCTGCGGATTAGACAGCGAAGGATCTGTGTGACGATCTTGAGAGATGTTTCGCCTCTACATCAATCCGTAGGGGTAAAGCATTTGCCTGGAGCAGCACGCCTCTCAACAGGAGGGGTATTGGCAAATGCTTTACCCCTACGAAAGACATAGCCATGCACGATCCTCCTGCAAACCCGATTAATCAGATTCTCTTCTGGCTCCTCCAGGGTGATCCATCCATCCGTTGGCAGGTGCAGCGCGATCTGCTGGACGCCCCTGCTGAAGCCTATGAAGCCGAACGGCGGCTGGTCGCCAGCCAGGGCTGGGGGGCGCGCCTGCTGGAAAGACAGGATCCCGGCGGCACGTGGGGCGGCGGGCTGTACAGCCCCAAGTGGATCTCCACCACTTACACGCTGCTGACGCTGCGCTTCCTGGGGCTGCCGGCGGAAAACGAGCAGGCGCAGCGCGGCTGCCAGATGCTTCTCGATCGCGGTTTTTACCAGGACGGCGGCATCAATTACTCCACCGGCACATCTAAATACAGCGAAACCTGCGTCACCGGTATGGTGCTCTCGATCCTGGCGCACTTTCACTACCCCGACCCGCGCCTGGAGCGCCTGGCGGAGCACCTGCTGCGCCAGCAGATGCCCGACGGCGGCTGGAACTGCGAATCGTATAAAGGCGCCACGCACAGCTCGTTCCACACCACCCTTTCTGTACTGGAAGGGCTGCACCTTTACGAGCAGCTCGACCCGCCCGGTAAGGGCGCGCTGCGCCAGGCGCAGGCAAACGGCCGCGAGTTCCTGCTACAGCACCGCCTGTACCGCTCGCACCGCACCGGGGAGGTGGTGGATGACGCCATGACGCGCTTTGCCTTCCCGCCGCGCTGGCGCTATGACGTGCTGCGCGCCCTGGAATACTTCGCCGCCTGCCGCGCCGACCGTGACCCGCGCCTGCAGGATAGCCTCGATCTGTTGGTCAAGAAGCGCCTCGCAGACGGGCGCTGGCCTGCCTTCCGCGGCATGAGCGGGCGCACCTACTTTGAAATGGAAACGCCCGGCGAGCCGGGACGATGGAATACCTTGCGCGCTTCGCGCGTGCTGCGCTGGTGGGGAAATTTGTCAAAATAATTCGGATTCAGCCGTATCTCTTTTGCGAATCGTGCGTCATAGTATATGGATTTCAAAAACTCCTTCAGCCGGCCCGCAGGGTTTCCTGCGATCTCCTCTCTCTCGGGGGCGTGCCCACTCCACGCCCCCGGATTTTTTATTAAGCACGGGCTTGCGCATGGCGGCCGTTCACAACCGCCATTTAATATATAATCATCGGTGGAGGTGAAATTGCCACGTTTGAAGCTGTACACCCTGGGAGCGGCGCGCATCGAGCTGCAGGGCAAAGCGGTCACGCTCGACCGCGCCCAGGCTGCTGGTTTGCTCTTCTACCTGGCCGCCAGCGGCAAAGCTCACAGTCGTGAAACCCTCGCGGCAATGTTTTGGCCAGACAGCGAAACCAGCCGCGCCTTTGCCTACCTGCGACGCTCGATCTTCGCCATCAAGCAAGCGTTGGGCGAAAGTTGGCTGGCGACTGACAGGGAACTGGTCGCCCTCGCTCGTCCAGGTGATACCTGGCTGGATGCCGCCGAGTTCCGCCGCCTGGTGGCTGCTGCCCGCCGACACGCACACGCCTCCCCGCAGGCTTGCTCGGAGTGCAGAGAAATGCTGGAAAACGCCGCAAACCTGTACCAGGGCGATTTTTTGGCAGGTTTCATCCTGCGCGACAGCCCAGAGTTCGATGACTGGCGTTTCTTCCAGAATGAGGAGTTGCGCCAGCAAGCCGCCTGGGTGCTTCAGGCGCTGGCGATCCATCACCAGCGCAGCCAGGAGCTAGAAGAGGCGCTGGCGTACGCCCGCCGCTGGCTGGCGATGGACGCACTGCACGAACCAGCTCACCGCCTGCTGATGGAGCTTTACGCCCAGCACGGTCAACGCAGCGCCGCTATGCGCCAGTACGAGGAATGCCTTAGATTGCTGCAGGAGGAATTGGGCGTCAAGCCTGAGCCGGAAACAGCCGCACTGGCGCAGCGCATCCGCCGCGGCGAGGTGCACAAGCTGGATGCGAGCTCGCTCTCTGTTGGCGCATCCGCGCCTGAACAACCATTCCCAGCGGCAGCCACCTCGCCCCCGGCTGAAAGCGCCGCGCATGTCCGTCCGCCGGTGCACCTGCCAGTGCAGACCACCCCGTTTGTGGGCCGTGAAAGCGAGCTGGCCGCGATCAGCCAGTTGATCTTAAACCAGGACTGCCGCCTGCTAACGCTGCTTGGCCCAGGCGGCATTGGCAAAACGCGCCTGGCGCTTCAGGCAGCGCTTCAGGCAGCGTCAGCCAGCAACGGGCGCTTTGCTCACGGCGTGTACTTTGTGCCTTTGGCGTCCGTGCAAGATGCCGAGGGGCTGCCCCAGGCGGTGGCTGGTACGCTGGGGCTGACCTTCCGCAGCCAGGAAATCATGGGCGTGGAAGGACAATCGCCCCTCGAGCAGTTGCTGGATTACCTGCGCCCGCGGCGCATGCTGCTGGTGCTGGATAACTTCGAGCAGCTCGTCCCGACGGCTGGCACTCTCTCCAGGATGCTGGAGACGGCGCCAGCCTTGCAGATCATTGTCACCTCGCGCCAGCGGCTGGATTTGATGGAAGAGTGGGTGATGGATGTGCGCGGCATGGACCTGCCGCCGGAGGAGACGCACAGCGCCATGGAAACATCCAGCGCCGTGCGCCTCTTTGTACAGGCTGCCCGCCGGGCGCAGGTCGATTTTCAGCTCGGCCAGGCTAACTATGCCCACGTGGCGCGCATTTGCCGCCTGCTGCAGGGAACGCCGCTGGGCATCGAGCTGGCGGCAGCCTGGGTCAAGCTGCTCTCGTGCCAGGAGATCGCTGTTGAAATCACGCGCAGTCTCGACTTCCTGGAAACCAGTCAGCGCGGCTACGCCGAGCGACACCAGAGCTTGCGGGCGGTTTTCGATCATTCCTGGGCGCTGCTTTCGGCTGCCGAGCGGCAAGCCCTGCAGCGCCTGTCGGTCTTCCGCAGCGCTTTCCACCGGGAGGCTGCTCAGCATGTGGCAGGCGCCTCCCTGGGTATGCTCAAGGCCTTGGCCGATCGCTCGCTGTTGCGTTCCACCGAGCATGGGCGATTTGCCATCCACGAGTTGCTACGCCAGTTCGCCTGGGAGAGGCTGTCGGCTTCTCCTGGCGAGCCACAGGCCACGCAGCAACGCTACGCCTGTTACTACATCAATTACCTGGATGAGATCTCGGCCGGGCTGTACGGTCACGGGCAGACCGAATCGCTGGCGCGCATCCAGGAGAATTGGGAAGATGTGCGCGTTGCCTGGAGGCTGGCGCTGCTCGATCAAACCATCAGCCTGCAAGCCGTATCGCGAGCCACAGATGCAATCTGGCTGTACTTCAGTATGCGCGGGCAGCAGCACGAAGGGCGCGTGGAGTTCGAAGGCGCCATCGCGCAGGTGCGCAAAGCGCACCTGGCTCAACCGGAGAGCCAGCGGCTGAGCGGTTTGCTGGCGATGTTGCTGGGAAGCGCCTGGAGCATTCACTCGCGGATCGAGTGGAACGAGGCGGTTCACGCCCTGCGCCGGGAGGCGCTCTCTCTGATGCCACAGTTGCCTGAAGCGTTGCACGCTTCCCTGGCGCTGCGGCTGGCGTTTGGCGTCTGGGCGCTGCCCCAAGAGGAAATCTCTGCCCTGATCGAACAAAGCGTTGCCGTATTCAAGCGCACCGGCAACCGCTGGGCAGAGGCCATGGCATACCTCGTGATCGGGGACTGGACTGGCACGAGCGGCGGCGAGCGCACCTGGAGCAATTACCGGCAGGGTCTGGAGATCATGAAGGAGTTGGGCAATCCCTGGGGGACAGCGCTGGCGCTGCGCTCGTTGGCTGGATTGAATTTCCTGCTGGGTGAATACCAGCAGGCAGCCGAGCTGCAGCAGCAGTCCCTGGCGCTGTTCCGTCAGTTTGGCGACCGCTGGCAAGCGACGTACTGCATGCTAGAGCTGGGCCAACTAGCCTCAGCGCAGGGTGATTACGAGGCTGCAGTCGCCTGGTACCAGCAGAGCCTGGCCCACGTGCGCGAGATCGGCGACCTGGGGCTGCTCGCCGTGCACCTGGAAAGTCTGGGACACACCCTGCTGCTGCAGCAAGAGTACCAGGAAGCGGAAGCTGCTTTCCAGGAAAGCCTGGCGCTATCTCAGCAAACCGGGAACACGCGAGAGGTGGGCATGGCGCTAAGCAACCTGGCGAACATCGACCGGGCGCTTGGTCGCCCGGTGCAAGCCCGCCAGCGCCTGGTAGAAGCGCTGCCGCTCTTGGAAAGCGCTGGCGAACAGTGGAGTGTACTGGTATGCGTCAAACGCCTGGCAAGCGTATGCATCGAACAATCTTGCAGCGAAGATGCCCGCTCCTACCTGCAGCGCTCCCTGGAGCTGGCTTTAGAGTTGGACCTGCCGCTCGAGATCTGCGATGTGTTGGTGCGCGCCGCAGCCTGGATGTTCGAGCAAAACCGCGCCGAGCGCGGGGTCGAGCTGGCTGCGATGTGCCTGGCGCAAACCTCGATCTTGATGGAGTCGCGCGAAGATGCCATGCACCTGTTGGCGCAGGGAGACGACTTGCTGGATGAACAAACCTTTGAGGCGGCTGCCGCCCGCGGACGCGAGCTGGAACCAAAGACCGAACTCAAAGCCATTCTGGCAGAGCTGCAGCCTCAAGACGCCGGATGACCAACGCATGGCAGGCTGCGCCGTCGTCGACGCAGCCTGTTCATATTCCGCGCAAAGTTTTTGCGGCGCGGCACCCACGATGGATGCTTAGCAGCCCTGGCGAAAGAACTCACCCGCCAATGGCGTTGATCAGCGCCGCCGAGCCGCCCAGCAGGAAACCCAGAGCGATATTGCCGATAATGATGACTACAAAACCAACCGCGATCGTGATCAGCGCTTTCATGTTGTCGAGATCCAGGCCCTGGCGCACGGCGATGAAGCCGGCAGCCAGGCTCCAGATCAAACCGATAAACGCGCCAATGCAGGGAATGATGCTCAAAAGTTGCGGCGCGTAAGCGAAGCCGAGCACGCGCAGCATTTCTTCGATGGTTGCCTGGCCGCCAAAGAGAGTCGTGCCGACAAAATAGGTGACCACTGCCCAAACGATCCAGCCCACAAATGTCCAGATCAGCGTGCCAAAGAAGCCACCCATGCCCCCTGTCCCGCTCACCATCGAACCGAACAAGCTGCCCAGGCTTGCCAACACAGCCACCACGGCGACTATGATCACCGCTTGCATCGTAGCTGCCGAGTCGTGCTCAACCTCTTCGAAGGTTTTTACATCCAACTTGAAAACTCCAATGATGCGCTCTAACACTGTCCACTCCTTTCTTTGAACTCCTGAGGGATATATGTCTCAAAGTATAACCCTTCTGTGATGGATCGGATACACATGATACATGACGGATTTTACATTTCATATCCAATTTGACAGCTAACCCTGCAATGTGGTAAACTGCGCAGCATCAACGCACTGGAGCTCATCATCCAGGCGCTCATCCAGAGAGGCGGAGGGACCGGCCCTGTGAAGCCTCGGCAACCGGCTAAAGCCGGCAAACGGTAAGCGCTGCGATCAGCAAACCGGGAGCAATTGCAAAGCTCAACGGGTTAAAGGTTGCAGGTGACCGTCTTTAGAGAGGGTGCCAACTCCGGCAGCGGATGCCAGCCATATGGCTTGCAGCCACTGGAAGATGAGGAATGAAAGCACGCGCTTTTGCAGCCTCTCTTCCGGAGAGGTATTTTTTTATCTATGGAAAAGATGAAGGTATTCATTGCCGCCCCTCGCCCGATAAAGGAGCCCGGTTACGCCGGGGAAATCCGCGCCGCGGTCGAGGTCACCCGTCAAGTCGGACATCAACCTTTCCTGGCTTACGAAGAGATCACCCGGCGCGGCCTGGTCGATCCGGCAGCCTTCATGCCTTTCGTGCGCCAGCATCTTCACACCTCCCAGCTTATGCTGCTGCTGTACTCGCCGGCGCTGCGCGGTGGATTGATTGAGGCTGGCATCGCTTATGCCCTGGATGTGCCAGTCTGGCTGCTGCACCGCGCCGGGCTGGTGGTTTCCTCTTCGGCGTTGGGCTGCGCCCAGCAGATCTGTTGCTACACCAGCGCCGGCGATCTCAAGCCAGCCCTTTCCGGGCTGTATCAAACTCAACTGCCGGCAGACCTATCTCACTTGCCGGTACATGGAGACAGTAGATGAAAAGGATTTACACAAACCGCGCCTACCTGGATGCGCTGCAGGAGCGCGTGCTGGTCTTCGATGGCGCTATGGGCACCAACCTGCAGGCTCAGAAGCTGAGCGCCGAGGATTTCGGCGGTGAACGGTACAACGGCTGTAACGATTACCTGGTGATCAGCAAGCCGGAAGCTGTCGAAAAAGTGCACCGCGCTTTCCTGGAAGTCGGCGTGGATGTGCTGGAAACCGACACCTTCCGTTCCAACCGCCTGACGCTAGCGGAATACGGCCTGGAAGGACAGACGCTGGAAATCAACCGCGCTGCGGCTGCCCTGGCGCGCCGCCTGGCAGACGAGTACAGCACGCCGGAGAAACCGCGCTTTGTTGCCGGCTCGATCGGACCGTCTGGCAAGCTGCCCTCCGCTGATGATCCGGAACTGTCCAACATCAGCTTCGATGAGTTGAGCGATATCTTCCGCCAGCAGGCGGTGGGCCTGATCGAGGGGGGGGTGGACCTGCTGCTGATAGAAACCTCGCAGGATATCCTGGAGGTGCGCGCCGCGGTCGCTGGTATCTTCCAGGCTTTCGAAGAGACCGGGGTGCACCTGCCCATCCAGGCGCAGGTGACCCTGGACACCACCGGGCGCATGCTTCTGGGCACCGACATTGCCGCGGCGCTTTCGATCCTGGAGGGGCTGGGCATCGATGTGGTTGGACTGAACTGCTCCACAGGCCCCGAGCACATGCGCCAGCCGATCGCCTATCTGGGGGAGCACGCCGTCCTGCCGGTTTCGTGCATACCCAACGCTGGCCTACCACTGAACGTGGATGGCGAAGCCGTCTACCCGCTGGAGCCGCAGCCATTCGCCGAAGCGATGCTCGAGTTCGTGGAGAAGAACCACATCTCGGTGGTCGGCGGCTGCTGCGGCACCACACCCGCTCACTTAAAGCTGCTGGTTGAAAAACTCAACGGCAGGAAGCGCCCACCGCGCCCACAAACGGATGCGCCGCGCCTGGCCTCCGCCACGCAAGCGGTTGCTATGCATCAGGTGCCGCCGCCCTTCCTGATCGGCGAGCGCTGCAACGCCCAGGGCAGCCGCAAGTTCAAGCGCCTGCTACTGGCGGAAGATTACGACTCCATCCTGGAAATTGCTCGCGAGCAGGTGGAGGGCGGCGCACACGCGCTGGACATCTCGGTAGCGGTGACAGAGCGCCCCGACGAGGGCGAGTTGATGCGCAAGGTGGTCAAAAAGCTGGCGATGGGCGTGGAAGCGCCGCTGGTCATCGATACCACCGAGCCTGAAGTGATGGAAATTGCGCTCAAAACCGCCCCCGGGCGCTGCTTGATCAACTCCACCCACCTGGAATCTGGTCGCGCCCGGGCTGATCGCGTCTTCAGCCTGGCTAAAGCGCACAACGCCGCCGTCCTGGTGCTGACCATTGACGAAGCCGGCATGGCAAAGACCGCCCAGGCCAAGTTGGATGTGGCGCGGCGCATTTACCAGATGGCGGTCGAAGAGCATGGGCTGCGCCCGGAGGCGCTGGTATTCGACACCCTGACCTTTACCCTGGCGACCGGCGACCCTGAGTTTGCCGCCTCAGCCATCGAAACCATTGAGGGCATCCGCCGCATCAAGCAGGAGCTGCCCGGGGTGCTCACTTCCCTGGGGGTCAGCAATGTCTCTTTTGGATTGGCGCCGCATGCCCGCCCGGTACTGAACAGCGTCATGCTCTATCACAGCGTCCAGGCTGGATTGGATATGGCCATCGTCAACCCGGCGCACATCACTCCCTACGCCGAGATTCCGGAGCAGGAGCGCGCCCTCTGCGAAGACCTGATTTTCAACCGCCGGGCAGACGCTCTGCAGCGTTTCATTGAGCACTTCGAGAGCGCCGGTCGCTCCGAGTCGGATAACGCCAGCAAGTCTGATCCGACTGAAGGGATGACGCCAGCCGAGCGGCTGGGCTGGCGCATCCTGCACCGCCACAAGGAAGGCGTCGAGGCAGATATCGATGCCTTACTGGCAGCGGCAAGCGAGGGCAGCCGGCACGAGAACGCGGTGAGAATTCTCAACACCATCCTGCTGCCGGCCATGAAAGAAGTCGGTGATCGTTTTGGCGCCGGCGAGCTGATCCTGCCCTTTGTGCTGCAATCGGCAGAGGTGATGAAGAAAGCCGTCGCCCACCTGGAACAGTACCTGGAACGCCTGGAGGGAACCACGAAAGGAGTGGTCGTGCTGGCGACGGTGTATGGCGATGTGCACGATATTGGTAAGAACCTGGTCAAAACCATCTTATCGAACAATGGCTACACGGTCATCGACCTGGGCAAACAGGTGCCGGCAGAGACGATCATCAGCAGGGCGGTGGAGGCCAAAGCCAGCGCGATCGGGTTGAGCGCCCTGCTGGTCAACACCAGCAAACAAATGCCATTGATCGTCAACGAGTTGCAGCGGCGGGGACTAAATTTCCCTGTGCTGGTGGGCGGCGCCGCCATCAACCGGCGCTTTGGCTGGCGCATCCTGTACACCGAAGACGGTCGGCCCTACGAACCGGGCGTGTTTTATTGCAAGGATGCCTTCGAAGGGCTGGCGGTGATGGATGCTTTGGTGGACGAGCAGGCGCGCCCGGTGTTGCTGGAACAATTGCGGCGCGATGCCGGTCGCGAGATCGAGCGCACTGCCAAGACACGTTCACAAGCCTCGGTGGCGCGGCGCAGCGTGACGCCGGCCGCCTCGATCCCCCGCCCGCCCTCCTGGGGGCCGCGCGTGGTGCGCCAGATGCCGCTGGAGCTGGTCTTCCAGCACCTGTACAAAAACGAGTTATTTCGTCTTTCCTGGGGCGCCAAGAACGCCCACGGCGAAGAATGGGAGCGCCTGCAAGCCGAGTTCGAAACCCGCTTGCAGAAGATGCAGCGCGAAGCGCTGCGCAGCGGCTGGCTGGTTCCCCAGGGCACCTACGGCTACTGGCCCGCCCAGGCAGATGGCGATGAACTGGTGCTGTATGACCCAGCTACGCTCTCCTCCCAGCCGGTGGAAATCCAGCGCTTCGCCTTTCCGCGACAGCCGGATGGCGACCAGCTCTGCCTGGCGGATTACTTCGCATCCGTGGAAGACGGCGTGATGGACGTGGTGGCATTTCAGGTGGTGACCGTGGGACAGGAAGCTACCGAGCGCTTCGACCGCCTGCAGGCTGCCGGCGACTACTCGGAAGCCTACTTCTTGCACGGGCTGGCTGTGCAAACCGCCGAAGCTGCTGCTGAATACCTACATCGCCATATCCGCCGTGAGCTTGGCCTGGAACCAGAGCAGGGCAAACGCTATTCGTGGGGCTATCCAGCCATCCCTGACCTGGAGGATCACCGCAAAGTGTTCGATTTGCTGCCCGCCGAGGAGCAATTGGGCATGGGACTGACCGCAGCCTACCAGCTTCTGCCAGAACAATCCACCGCCGCCATCATCGTGCACCATCCCCAGGCCAGGTATTACAGCGTCGGCGAAAGCCGGGTTGAGCAGTTGATGAGATGAGGGTTATGCTATGAGTGAGATGGGTGACGCATCTGCAGAAAAAGCGAACAAGTTCTTGGCTCTTTTAGAGAGCTCCAGCGTGCCAATCCTGGGCGACGGCGCCATGGGTACCATGCTGAACGCCCGCGGCGTCAACTTCGAGCAGTGCCTGGATGCTTTGAACCTTACCCGCCCAGCCCTGGTGGCGGAAATTCACCGCGCTTATATCGATGCCGGCGCCCAGGTAATCCAGACCAATACCTTCGGCGCCAACCGCTTCAAGCTGGCCGCTCATGGCCTGGAGGACAAAGTGGCCGAGATCAACCGCTCTGGCGTCGAGCTGGCGCGGCGCGTGGTGATGGCATCTTTCAAGGATGTGCTGGTGGCTGGCGATGTCGGCCCGCTGGGTGTGCGCATGGCGCCCTACGGTCGCGTCCAGCCCGAACAAGCACGCCGCGCCTTTGCCGAGCAGATCGTCGCCCTGGCAGAAGCCGGCGCAGACCTGATCATCATCGAGACTTTCAGTGACGCGTATGAGATCCGCGAGGCGGTGGCCGCCGCCAAAGAAGTCACCTCCCTGCCGGTGATCGCTTCGATGACCTTCACGCGGGACGACCGCACACTGCTGGGCGATTCGCCGACCCGTGTGGCAACCTTGCTGGTGGAAAGCGGCGCAGACCTGATCGGCGTCAACTGTTCCGGCGGGCCAGCCCAGTTGTGGCGCATCCTGCGCCAGATGCGCGCCGTTGCACCCCAAGCGCGCTTCTCGATCATGCCCAACGCCGGCTGGCCCGAGCAGGCTGGCGGGCGCATTATGTACCCGGCCAACCCGGATTACTTTGGCGAATATGCCCTGGCTTTTTGCGAGGCGGGTGCAGTGCTGGTCGGCGGTTGCTGCGGTACAACTCCCCAGCACATCGCGGCCATGCGCCGCGCCCTGGACGAGCAATCCACCGGCTGCGCTCCCACAGCAGGAGAGTTGTCGCTGCCCTTCGAGAGCGAGGAGCCGTTCAGCTCGCCCGACCGGCCCTCCCACATGGCGCAGAAACTGGCGGCTGGGCAGTTTGTGGTTTCGGTGGAAATGGATCCACCGCGCGGCCTGTCGGCCCACAAACTGCTGGCAGGCGCCAGTCTGCTGGCAGAAGCAGGGGCAGATGTGATCAACGTCGCCGATTCCCCCATGGCGCGCATGCGCATGAGCCCCTGGGCGGTGTGCGACCTGGTGCAGCGCACCGTGCAGGTGGAAACGACCCTGCACTTCCCCACCCGCGGTCGCAATCTGCTGCGCGTGCAGGGCGATCTCCTGGCAGCGCACGCCCTGGGCATTCGCAATGTCTTTGTGGTGATGGGCGACCCCACCTCCATCGGCGACTACCCCGAAGCCATGGACGACTACGACCTGGTGCCTTCTGGCCTGATCAAGCTGATCAAGCAAAACTTCAACGCCGGTGTGGACCACGCCGGCAGCGATATCGGCCAGCCAACCGCTTACTTCGTGGGCTGTGCATTGAATCTGACTCCTCAGGATGTGGACCGGGAAATCAAGAACCTGCGCCGAAAAATCGAGGCGGGCGCAGACTTTGTGCTCACCCAGCCGGTGTACGAACCAAAACTGGCGGAAGCCTTCCTGCAGCGTTACGCCGACCAGTTCGGCCCGCTGCACACTCCCGTATTAGTGGGCGTGCTGCCGCTCTACAGCGCCCGCCATGCCGCCTTCCTGCACAATGAAGTGCCAGGCATCTCGATCCCGGAAGAGATGCAGCAGCGCATTCGCCAGGCTGGCGAGGCCGCGCCGCGCGAGGGGATTCAGATTGCTCTTGAGTTAGTGGAGCAGATGCGTTCCTGGGCCGCCGGCATCTACATTATGCCGCAGTTCAATCGCTACGACCTGGCAGCCGAGATCATCGAAGGGGTGCGTCAATAAATACGGTTTGGGAATTGGCAGACGCCGGGCGCCTGCCAATTCCCAAAGTACTTCAAGGGTTGTTTCTGCAGCGCAGTCTAGATTGCCGGAGGAATCTCGTCATCCTGCCTGGTTTCTGGCTGCTCGGACGTGGCGGGCGGTTCACCAGAGGGGGATTGATCGAAGCTGGCTATGGGCGGCGCGGTGATCACCGCTTCGGCTGCCGGGGCAGGCTTGCTGTTGCGCAGGGTGATTACACCCACCACAACCGGCACGGCGACACCGATCACACCCAGGCACAGCGCCACCAGGCCCAAGGTGATGGCTGCGGCAGGATCGTTGCTTCCACCAATATCGATATCTGCGCCGGGCACCATTCCCACGAAGGAGAAGATTGAACCAAAGCACAGGGCAAATAAACCCGGGCAACCGCACAGCAGCGTGGTGGCAACTGTGGCAATAATTCCAGTAGTCCGCTTATCCATCAAGCACTCTCCTTTGCGAATAAATCATCAGAGTGCTGAGCACAGCCTTTGCTGTACTCAGCACCCGCTTTTTCACATTTACTAAGTATACGTCAAAAAGGCCACACCGGCACGCAAAATTGTTATTAGTGGTGAATGCTCACTCAGCGAATCTTCAGGCGCTGCGGATGCGTGCGTTGAGCTCCTGCTCCAGTTTGCGCATGATGCGTTGGCGGATCTTGGCAGCCTCGTCGTCGGTCAACGTGCGGTCTTCAGCCTGGTAGGTCAGGCTATACGCCAGGCTTTTCTTGCCCTCTCCCACCTGCTGCCCGCGGTAAACATCAAACAGGCGCACCTCAGTCACCGCTTTGCCGCCCGCGCTGCGGATGACGCCTGCGACGGCGGCGGCAGGCACGCTTTCATCGACGATCACCGCCAGGTCTTCCAGCACAGGCGGGAAGGCTGGCACAGGGGCAACCTCGTGGCGGTCTGGGATAGCGTGCAGCAGGGTGTTGAGATCGAAATCCGCCGCCAACAGCGCGCCAGCAGGCAACTCGAAGCGCTCGCGCACCTGGGGGTGCAACTCGCCCATCCAGCCGAGAGGCTGGTCATTCACCAGCACCCTGGCGCATTTTCCAGGGTGGAAGGATGGATGTGCGCCAGGTTCGAAGCGAGCAGCGGCGATGTGCAGCCCATCCAGCACGGCTTCCACAATGCCCTTGAGATCGTAGAAATCCATCATGAGGTTATCGGCGGGCTGCCAGCCGGGCAAGGCGCGCGGTCCGGTGAGCATAATCACCAGGCGCGGCTGCTCTTCGGGCAGATCTCCATCTTCCGAAGCGAAGAAAACTGGCGCAATTTCGAACAGCGCCAGGCGCGGTCGCAGGCGTGCATTGCGTTCCACCACCTCCAGCAGGCTCGCCATCAGGCTCTGGCGCAGCACGTTGCGATCAGAGACGATTGGGTTTGCCAGGCGCACATAGGGGCGATCATTGGCAGCGGTGCCCGGCGCCAGGCGGCGCGCCTCGCGCTCCGGCGAAGTCATGCGATAAGTGATGGTTTCCTGCAAGCCCAGGCTGACCAGCAAATCGCGCAGGCGCTCTTCGCGTTCCATCAGCGGGTTGCCAAGCTGTGGCGGCAGCTCATCTCGCAGGCGGGTTTCGGGGATGCGCTCGAAGCCGTAGACGCGGGCGATTTCCTCCATCACGTCGGCCTTGCCGACCACACCTGTGCCGATATCCAGGCGGTGATCCGGCGCAGCGGCGATGACGCGCCCGCTGTCGATCTGCACGCTGAACTCTAAACGCTGCAAAATGTCCGCAATTTGCTGTACATCGAGCGCTATACCCAACCAACGCTGCACATCGGCAGGAGTGACCTCCACAACGGGAGTTTCGGGGGGAAGGGGGTAGTTGTCGATCAAGCCGCGATAAACCACCCCTCCACCCCACAGGCGCATCAACTCCAGGCAGCGCAGCACGCCGCGTGAGGCCATGGCGGGATGCACACCGCGCGAGAAGCGGTAGGCAGCTTCGGAAAGTAAGCGCTGCTTGCGCGAGGTTTTGCGCACATTGATGTAATTCCAGGCAGCGCCTTCCAGCAGCACATTGGTTGTCTGGTCGTTGACCTCCGACTCGAGGCCGCCCATGATGCCGGCGATGGAAAGTGAACCGGCGGTGTCGCACACCAGCACCGTGTCGCTGTCCAGCTCGCGATCCACGCCGTCCAGCGTGGTCAGCCGCTCGCCCGGTTTTGCCGTGCGGGTGATGATGGTTGGCGCCTGCCCCCCGGCGCGGCGCACCAGGGTATCGTAATCGAAAGCATGCAAAGGTTCGCCCACTTCCAGCATGGCATAGTTGGTGGCGTCAACGATATTGTTGATCGGACGCACACCTGCCAGGCGCAGGCGCAGTTGCACCCAGTATGGGCTGGGCGCGATTTTCACGCCCTCGATGTACCCCAGCACGAAACGCGGATTGAGCTTCGGGTCCTGGATATCGATGTACGCCAACCCCTCGACGCCGGGGCCATCCGCCTGCACGGTGAAGCGCGGCGGGCGCAGCTTCTGACCAGTGATCGCAGCCACTTCGCGGGCAACGCCAATGATGTTGGTTGCGCGGATGATATTGGGTGTGATGGCGATGTCCAGCACCGCATCCCCCATGTAATCGACCAGCGGCATACCCACCGGGGCTTCGTCGTCCAGGAAGATAATGCCCTCGTGTTCGTCCGAAATGCCCAGTTCTTTCTCCGAACAAGCCATCGAGTAGGAGTCTACACCGCGGATCCTGGCGCGCTTCAGCGTGGTGAGCACCTGTCCCGGCTGGTGGCCATCGAAAATGCGGGCGCCTTCCCGGGCATAGCACACCTTGATGGGCTTCTCCAATGGGCCGATGCCTTTGTATGGAAAGAGGTTGGGCGCGCCGGTGAGCACGATGTGCTCTTGCTGCCCATCGTCCAGCCGGCAAAGCACCAACCGGTCGGCGTTGGGATGCGGCATCACTTCCAACACCGCCCCAACCACGATCGTCTCTGGATCCCATGCCAGGCCTGAGATTTTCGTTTCTGGGCGCGAGGGCGCGTCAGAGCGCCCCTGGGATTTGCCCTCCGGCATAGGAATGCCCACATAGCGGATTTCTTCCACTTCAAGACCCGCCATGGTCAGCTCATGGGCCAGATCCTCGATCGAAAGGCTGATATCAACATATTCACGCAACCACGAAATGGGTACTTTCATCAGAACTGCTCCAGGAATCGCATATCATTTGACCAGAAATAACGGATATCTTCGATGCGGTGCAGCAGCATCGCCAGGCGCTCTGGCCCCATGCCAAAAGCAAAGCCAGAGTAGCGCTCAGGGTCGTATCCACCGTTGCGCAGCACATTGGGATGCACCATGCCAGAACCCATGATCTCCAGCCAGCCGCTGTACTTGCACACCGGGCAGCCCTCACCGCCGCACACAAAACACTCGAAATCCACTTCCGCCGAAGGTTCGGTGAAGGGAAAGTGCGAGGCGCGGAAGCGCGTGCGCACATTCTGCCCAAACATGCGCCGGGCGAAATCGCTGATCGTGCCTTTCAGGTCGCCGAAAGTCACCCGCGCCCCAACCGCCAGGCCTTCCACCTGAGTGAACTGGATCTCAGAGCGGGCGCTGACCTGCTCGTAGCGGAAGCACATCCCCGGCAGGATGATGCGAATGGGCGGCGGGTTGGCCGGGTCCAGCGCGGCAAAGTGGCGCATGGCGTGGATCTGCCCTGGCGAGGTGTGGGTGCGCAGCAGCACCGGGTTATCGCCGCGTTCTTTGCCGGTGTCGATGTAGTACGAGTCCTGCATGTCACGCGCCGGGTGATTGGGGGGGAAGTTGAGCAGTTGAAAGTTGTACTCATCTGTTTCAACTTCCCGTGAGCGGAAGACCTGGAAGCCCATCTCGGCAAAGACCTGATAGATCCTGCGCAGCGTTTGCGTGGCAGGGTGCAGCCGCCCGTGAGCCAGCGGCCGGCCCGGCAGGCCAACATCCAGGCGCTCGGCCTGCAACGCACGCGCCAGGGCAGCCTCTCGCAGCGCAGCCGATCGCTCTGCCAGGGCAGCTTCGAGAGCCTGCTTGACCTCATTGGCGCGCTTGCCAACCACCGGACGCTCTTCCTTGCTCACTTTGCTCAAGCCAGCAAAGACCATCATGAGCGGCGAGCTGCGCCCCAGGTGTGCCACCCGCCACTGCTCCAGGCTGGCCTCATCGCTGGCATTCTGCAGCGCAGCCAGCCCATCTTGTTCGATGCGATCCAATTGTTCAATCATCCGCTTCACCTCCACGTTCAGGTGGGTACCCTGCACCTGTGGTTAAGTTTGTTGGGGACTGGCTATAAACGAGAAAGCCCGCCCCACAACTGGGACGGGCGAAAACCCGCGGTACCACCCAGGTTGGCCGCCGGTGCGCGGCCCTCCTCTGCAGCCAGGCAAATTCAGACCTGGCTCCCCCGGATAACGCTGGGGCTGCGTCCCGGGCTACTTGACTCTGCACAGCAGAGCGTTGACGCCGGGCAGCTCGAGAGGGAACTTCTGCCAGCTTCCACCCGGCGGGGTCTCAGTCAATTCCCGCCTCCCTGTTGGCTTCGGGCTGCGCAAGCAGCGCTGGCTTACTTTCCTCTGTCGTCGCTGTTATGAAGGCAATTATCTACGAAATGATAAGGCTGTCAAGAAGAGATTATGTAGACATGCTGACGGATTGCCAGCAGGGTGCGCAAGGCGCCCCACCCCAGCGTGAAAATAAGGATAACCAGGTAAAGCAAGCCCACCTCAGGATTGAAGGATAGCGATAGCATCAGTGTGGTGTTGGATTGTGGAATTTCCCAAAACAAGATATACCCCGCCAGAACCAGATCGAGCAACGGCAGCAGCGCCCAAAACACCAATCGGTTCTGCCGAGAATTCACCGAGCGGCGGACTTGAGAACTGCCTGGGAACAGGCGGCGGATTGACCAAATAAAGCTGGCGAGCAATACCAGCACGACAACCATGCCGACGTATTGTCCATACTGCGTCATGAAATCATCACTGCGGGAAAAAATCGCCGGTTCCAGCCCCAGGGCGAGCAGGGCGGTGTTCCAGGCAATATTTTCGTACTCGAATGTACGGCGCTGATCGGTCTTGTTCATCAAGATCGCCACACCCAGTTCCTGCTCGGGTATCAAAAGCATAAGGCTCTTAAAATTCGCCCATTCGCCACCGTGAGAAATGCCCGTGGGGGTGGGTCCGCCAGGGGGCGCCGCATCTGGGAATGGAAAAACGGTCCACCCCATGGCGTAACTGACCTGCTCCCCAATTTGCACCCCGGGAAGGTGCAGCTCTTCCATACTTTCTGGAGACAGGATCACCGCGCCATCTGAGGAGCGCCCCTGATTGAGATGAGCGATCAGGTAATGGGCCATGTCTTCTGCGCTGGCAAACAACCCTGCCGAGGGCGTCACCGTCCGGGAGTAGGGCATGAAACGGTCATATTCCAAAGTCATTCCAAAGAAAGCGATGTAGCCGCTGGAAACTCTGCCGGCCTGCGCCTTGCTCAAGGAGGTAAATGAGTTCTGCATTCTTAATGGGGCAAAGATTTTTTCCTCGATGTAGGTCTCGTATGGCATTCCCGATACAGTTTGGATGAGCAAACCCAAGATATCGTAGTTTGTATTGGAATACTCAAAGCGCTCACCCGGAGCGGCGCTCAATCTCGATCTGCTCAAACGGCGCACGCTCATCTCCAGCGCATCATCCATACTGTCCCGCTCCAGGTTTCTTTCATAACCCTCCAGCTCAGAAAATCCACTCGTCTGGTAGAGAAGCTGGCGGACCGTGACCTGGGATGAAGCCTGCGAATCTGCCACTTCAAACCAGGGCAGGTATTCCTGCACGGGAGCATCCAGGCGAAGCTTGCCCGCCTCAACCAACTGCATGATCCCCAGGGCAGTGAAGGATTTGCTCATCGAAGCGATGAGAAATGGCGTTTGAGGCGTCACCGGGCGCCCGCCCACGCCGGCTGTGCCATAGCCGCGCAGATAGGCAATCTGGTCGCCGCGCACGATGGCGATCGCCAGTCCAGGGATCCGCAATTCCTGCAGTTGCTCTTCGATGTAAGTATCCATATCGGGCTGCGAGATTTCTGCATGCGCCGGTTGATCCTGAACGAGCCAGAGGATGGTCAGAAGCAAGAAAACAACTGCCAAGTGCTGTGCCATGAGCTTACGCATGCAGTGTTGGTCCACGAATCTCCTTGCCAGCGCTGCAAGTTCTTTCCAACTCAGCAGCATATTCCTACTAATTTTGTCTAAATACCCCGCTTATTTTAACCGAAAATTGCCACGCGCCCCAGGTGGATTTGTGGCGCGGACGCCTTCTCAATGGAGCCATTGCGCCAGGCAGGAACGGCTATGTTATTTGCAAAACTGTAAAGCCATTTTGCCATCATACCGGCTTTAATAGAGATATCTAAAACGCATAGCCGCCCGCCAGTTTATGAATGCGGTTATAATCCTGGGAGTGAGCCGATCAAAGAGCAATCCGGTAAAGAACTATCCATTGATGAAGCAGGCTGCGCTAGCCTGGCTGGGCGCAGCGGCAGTCATTCTCCTGCTTTCAGCCTGCGGACGCGGACTGGCGCTTCCAGCGCTGCAGCCATCGCCAATGGCGCCCCTGGCGACCCAGACGCCGGCCCTGCACACCGCCACGCCTTTCCAGCCTTCGCCGACCAGCGAGCCTTTGGCAGCGCTGGTCAACGGCGAGCCGATCGTTTTGGTGCAGTTTCAGGCTGAGCTGGCGCGCTACCAGGCCGCGGCTGGCACAGAACTGGCAACCCAAGATCAACAGCGCGTGCTGCAAGCGATGATCGACCAGCTTCTGCTGGCGCAGGCTGCAACTGAGGCTGGCTATGTCTTGGATGAATCCGCTTTGCAAACCCGGCTGGAGCAGCTCAGCACCGAGGTTGGCGGGCAGCAAGCCCTGCTGGATTGGATGGCCTCCAACGGCTACGTGCCGGAAACGTTTCGCCAGGAGCTGGCGCAGGCTGCCGCGGCAGCCTGGATGCGCGACCAGATTGCGGCTTCTGTTCCACTGACAGGGGAGCAGGTGCACGCCCGCTGGCTGCGATTTAACAATCGAGATGAGGCGCAGCAAACCCTGGCGCAGATTCGCGCTGGCGCCGATTTCGCCGCCCTGGCGGCCGAGGCTGACCCGCTGGCTAAAGGCGATTTGGACTGGTTTCCGCGCGGCTACCTGGTGGATGCGGCTTTGGAAGAGGCTGCCTTCCTACTTCAACCTGGCCAGGTCAGCGAGGTGATCGAAAGCAGCCTGGGCTTCATTCTGCTGCAGGTCATCGAGCGCGACCCGGCTCGCCCATTGAGTCCGGATGCGCTGCTGCAGCTTCAATCCCAGGCTGTGCAGGACTGGTTGGAGCAGCGCCGGGCTGAGAGCGCTATACAAATCTACTTGCCCTGAGCAGCGCGCCAAGCGGCCCGGCTCAGCTTTTGCATCATGACGAACACAGGGATGTGCTTATGGATACCTTTGATTATCAAGATCCCGAACAAGCGAAACGCAGAACGTCGAATTTGATTTGGAATGTGCTGACGATGCTGGTCTTGTTGGCAACGATAGCATTGGCAGGCATGATATTGAGCATTTTCCTAAACCCGTATTCCGCGTTCAATCCTTTTCCGCCGCCCACCCCGCCGGTGCTGCTGCAACTTCCCACGCTGACGCCCACCCCGCTGGTGATCTTCGAGCCAACCTGGACGCCGGTGCCCAGCCTGACTCCCACGGCGACCTTCACGCCTCGCCCCACCGAAACGCTGATTCCTACTGAGACGCCCTTTCCCCTGTTCACACCCACCACATCCTCAACCGGCAGTGCGCCAGCCTCCAGCATGCCCTTTATCGTGGCGCAGGGCAGCCCGGTTGCCATATCCAGCGCTGCCTTTTACCCCGAATTGGGCTGCAATTGGATGGGTGTTGCTGGACAGGTGCTGGATTTGAGCGGCGCGCCGGTTGCCACCGGCGTAGTCATCCAATTGAGCGGCGTCCTGGGTGGACAGTTTTTGGAAATGACCAGCCTGACCGGCGTCGCCCCCCAGTATGGACCCGCTGGCTACGAGTTCTTCTTGCTGGACAAGCCCATCGCCTCCAACCGCACCCTGTGGGTGCAACTCCTCGATCAAGCCGGCTTGCCCATGTCGGAGAAAATCTACTTCGAAACTTTCGACGCCTGCGAGAAAAACCTGATCTACATCAACTTTCGCCAGGTGCGCTAAAAAAAAACAGGGCATTACCAGGCGAAAAAACCGCCTGGTAATGCCCTGATCAATGGCTGCGCCGCTACATTTCCTGCCACACTTTCATCGCATAAACTGCATCATCTTCCAATACCGGGCTTTCGATCAATATCCTTCCCCGGCACTCAAAGGCTTTCAAAGCCTGGTAGATGGCTTTCAGGTCCAGGTCTGACTCTTCCAGAGGCAGGTGCTCGCGTTCACCTTTTTCGGAATACTCGATGCCGGAGAGGTGACAGTGCAGGTCTTGCAGTTTTTCCGGTCCCAGCGCTGCTGCATAGGTTTCCAACAGGCGCGACCATTCATCATAGGAATTCATCGAGCCATCTCCGGGGCGGGCATGCAGGTGTGCAAAGTCGATGCACGGCAGCACGCCTTCGATCTCGCGGCTCATCATCAGCGTGTCTTCCAGCGAACCCAGCATCGCCGATTTGCCCATTGTCTCAGGGCGGAGAATGACTGGATTGCCGGCGGCGCGCAGCTCCTCCAGGCAGCCTTGCAGGCGCGGGATGGCAACTCGCAGCGCCTCCGCCGCCGGGCGTTCGAAATACGAGCCAGGGTGGAAAACAATGTCCGTTGCGCCAGCCAGGTTTCCGTAGTGAGCAGCATCCATTAAGCGCTGGCGAGACTTGGGCCACTCCTGCTCATCGGCGTTCAAGTTGATGTAGTAGGGAGCATGCACGCTGATGGCGACATCCTGTTCCTGGGCAGCCGCCCGAATGGCAAGGCAGGTTTCCTCAGAGACGCGCACCGAGCGCACCCAACCCAGCTCAAGACCATGCAAACCCAGTTCAGCCAGGTGGAGCACCGCTCCCACACTGCCGCCTGGCTTCTTGGGAGTGGAAAGAGGAGAACCCACGGTGCCAAAGCGAAAGGAAGCGTTGGGATCGAACATTGTTAACTCCTATACCCTCTGAATAAGGATGGTGAACGCATTGATCAGCGGCGGTGGCGCCTGGCCCGGCGCCACCAACCTATAATTCCGGAAACAATGCCCGCAGGCGATCCCACAGCGGCGGTCCCAGGATGAGCAATCCAATCACCACCGAACTGCCTGCGGCAATCAGCACTGCGGCCGCGCCGACGTCTTTGCCCACCCGCGCCAGCTCGAGCTGCTCGTGCTGGCTGGCAAGGTCGACCACCGCTTCCAGGGCAGTATTGATAAATTCCGCCGTCCATACCATGGCGATGGCGATCACGATCGTAGCCCATTGGCCGGCGCTGATCTGCAGCCAAAAGCACAGCGCAATCACCACGGCGCTCACCGCGGCGTGGATCCAGGCATTGCGCTGCGTGCGAAGCACGAACCACCAGCCCTGAAAGGCATAGCGGAACGAACGCGCTCGCGATGAAAAGAACTCCCACATGGCAGGCATCGGCTACTCACTCAGCGCAGGCCCGCGGATGGCGCAACCCAAATCAGCCAGCACCTGGGCTTGCAGCGCCCACATGGCAGCTTTGTCTTGCGCTGCAGCGTGATCATAGCCTGCCAGGTGCAGCACGCCATGCACTGCCAGCAATTGCAGTTCATCCAGCGGGCTGTGCCCGGTGGCTGCCGCCTGCGCCTGGGCGCGCGGCAAGGAGATGATGATATCCCCCAGGTACTGCGCGCCGCTCTCCGGATCCATCTCTCCAGCCGGAAAGGAGAGCACATCGGTAGGGGCATCGAGGCCCCGGTACTCGCGATTGAAGCGCTGGATCGTCTCATCGTCTGCCAGCAGGATGCTGAGCTCTGCATCCTGCTGGTGGATGGCTTCCAGGCAGGCTTGCGCAGCGACTTCCAGTCGGTGCAGGTAAACCTCCAGGTCACGGTCGGTTTCATATCGCTCTTCAGCTTGCACGTAAATCATCTGCCGCTCTCCTGGGTGGCTGGTTGAATCCTTTCCGGGCCAGCATCTGCCGCTTCTGGAGACTCTTTTGACACTTCACCCTTCGCCTTGCGCGGCTCCGCAATGGGGCGGGTGGCTTCGCTCATTGAGCGAGGCTCACTCCCAGAAAGGAGGCCGCGAGGAAGTGTATCCACTTCCAATTGGGCTTTCTTCTCCAGGCGAGGATATTCGATGCGCGGGTGATAGATGCCGCGCAAGGTTGCTGTGAATGAATCCTGGATTTTTTCCAGATCCCGCAAGGTAAGGTCTGTATCATCGAGCTCGCCGGAAGACATGCGTTGCTCGATCACGCTCTTGATCAAGGCGCGCACTTCTTCCTCATTGCGTGGGCGCTCGGCGCGCACGCGCGCCTCGCAGCCATCTGCCAGCATCAGGATAGCCGTTTCGCGCGATTGGGGACGGGGACCGGGGTAACGAAACTGTTCCACATCCACCCGGCTCTCGTCGCCGCCGGCAGCCTCGACTGCTTTGACATACTGGTAACGAGTGATCATGGTGCCATGATGCTCGAGGATGAAATCGCGAATGCGCTGAGGCAGGCGGTACTTTGTAGCCAGGGCGACTCCCTCGGTGACATGGCGGATGATAATTGCTGCGCTGGTCAGCGGATCCAGGCTGTCATGCGGATTGGGTGATCCGGGCAGTTGATTTTCGATAAAGAATTGCGGATTGCTCAGCTTTCCAGCGTCATGATAGACTGCGCCGACGCGCGTCAGGAGCGTGTCCGCTCCAATGCGCTCGGCAGCCTGCTCCGCCAGGTTAGCTACCTGCAGGCTATGTTGGTAGGTGCCGGGAATATTGCGCAGCATCTCTTGCAGCAATGGATGATCGGCGCGCGAGAGTTCCATCAATTGCAAGGCAGTCGTCATTCCCATAAACTGCGCCAGGAAGAATTGCAGGAGCACCCCCATAGCTGCCGAAGCAATGCCGTTTAGGAAGGAAGCTCCGCTCAAGGTTGCCAGCGTGGTCCAATCGGTCGAAGCATCGGGCAGGCGGTAAATAATCGTCACCAGTGCACCGGAGGCAGTAATCGCCGCTCCCGCCATGAAGAATGCCGTCACCCGACGAGCGCGGCCCAGGCTCATCACGCCGAAATAGCTGGTCAGAATATAGAAACTGGTCAATTCCAGTGCATTGGGCAATTGAAAAGCCACCAGAATCGAAAGGGGCAGCGAGGAAATCAGCGCCGGTTGTGTACCAAACAACACCGCTACGGTCATCCCATAGGCGGCCAGGGGAAATATGTAGGCCAGGGATGGGCTGCCATAAGCCACCAGGCGACCGATCATCAGGAAAGCCAAAAACAAGACGGTCACCAGGGTGAGGCCGCGCAAATCCCGATTCAAAGCCCGGCTGCGCCTGATGTAAAGGATCAAAAAAGTTAAAGAAAGGATCAGCAAGCCCAACACGCTGACCAGGTCTTTCCAATCCAACACGGGCTGTGAAAGGCCCATCTCCCGCAACGCCTCAACATCCAGCTCTGAAACGATCGCCCCTCTTTGCACCACGGTTTCGCCGGATTTGAACGTGCGCATGACGGGGGCAACCGCGCTGGCTGCTTCCTGGCGTGCAGCTTCGGTCAGGCTTTCGCTGTAGAAACTATTGGGAGCTACAAAAGCAGCCGTCAGTTCCGCAACGATTTGAGATTGCTCTTCGGTCAACGATAAGCTGACCAAGGAGGGAATGCTGCGACGCACATCTTCCAGGCGATCATCCCGAATGACACCGCGCATCACCTGTTCCAAGACGCTGATCGCTTCTTGCTGTACTGCCTGCCAACGCGACTCGCTCAAAGCCAGGATGCGATTGGCCGTGTCCTGTTGGAGGTGAATTTCATCCAGGGCAGCCAGGTCATTGAGCTTCTCTTCGGTGGAAGCGAAGGCATCCGCTCGCACGCTGGTGATAAAGGTCAGCGCTGTGCGCAACTGCTCCAATTGGCGCCGGGCGATACTGGTATCGGGCAGCGTGTAGACGGGCTGCACGGCGCGGGCTGCGGCTTCGCGCTGCTGCTGGGTGCGCACCTCGCTGGTAAAAGTGATGTCGGCTGGCGCAAGGATATCTTGATACGCAACCTGTCCAGCTTGCAATGAGGACGACGAAGCAGGGATGATCACCTGCAGGATCAAGGAAAGTAAAGTCACCCCCGAGTAAATCAATATCAATAACAAAAAAAACAGGGGCCGCCGGAGAGGCCGACGGAGTTTTGTTTCTGCCATGTTTACTCAACCAAACGGAAAAGTCAATTCACACAAACCAGTAAAATTACTCATCCCCCCAGCAAACGGCGCACTACCTGGCTGGCTTCATTGCCGGTGGCTCGCCCTTGCAGGCGCGGCATGAGAATTTTCATCACAGCGCCCATCTGAGCAGGGCCGCTTGCGCCTGCCTCCAGGATTGCCTGGCGGGCCAGGCTCTCCAGCTCCTGTGGGCTAAACGCTTGCGGCAGGTAAGACTGCAGCAATTGCGCCTCCGCTTGTAAATCCGCAATCAAATCCTGGCGCCCGGCGCGCTGTGCATCGGCGATTGATTCGCTGCGCGACTTAATCTCTTTTTGCAGCAGGCTGACCAATCCAGTCTCATCCAGGGGCTGGCCTCTCTCGACCTCGGCCAGCCGGATGTTGGTCAGCGCCATGCGCAGGGTGCGCTTAACAAGCTCATCTTTGTTGCGCATAGCGGTTTTCAAGTCATTTTCCAGCCGGGTCTTCAGTTCCATAGCTTCATTATACTGTTTTTTCGTTGGAAAAGGGATATTTTTCCAAGGGGTCGAGAATTCATCAGATTTTCACATCCTGCACACAACATCTTCAAACCCGTAATCTATACTGCCATCATCAGGCAGAACGTTCGAAATAACGCACAAATTACACGCTACTGAGTGGAGTTATGAGATGAGTGAACAAGATCAGATTGTTGATACCCCGGCGCAAACATTCCTGGGGCGCATCTGGCAGGCCCTGGGTCCTACCGGGCTTCCCAGCGACGACCGCGGGCGCATGCGCATGGTGGTCGATAACCTGGTGCTGCACCTGCACCCAACCAAAGTCCCCACCCGCACTTTGAGCTGGACATATACCTGGGGGCTGGGCGGCCTGACCAGTTTACTGGCTGTCATACTGGTGCTGACAGGCATCTTTCTCCAAATGAACTACACCCCCAGCCCATCCCAGGCTTACCTGGATATTCTATCGCTGCGCACCAACACCTGGTTTGGCGATCTGCTGCGTAACCTGCATCATTGGTCGGCAAATTTGCTGGTGGTGACCGCTTTTCTGCACCTGCTGCGGGTATTCTTCACCGGCGGGCACCGCGCCCCGCGCGCTACCAACTGGATCGTGGGTGTGCTGATGCTGCTCTTGGTGTTGGCAGCCAATTTCACCGGCTATCTGCTGCCCTGGGATCAGCTCGCGTATTGGGCTATCACGGTTGGCACCAGCATCATCAATTACGTTCCCATCGTGGGCGGTTTTCTGAACCGGCTGCTCTTGGGCGGGCCAGAGGTGGGAGCGCCGACGCTGCTGAACTTCTACTCGCTGCACATCAGCTTCATCCCGGTGACGATGGTGATGCTCATGTCGCTGCACTTCTGGCGAGTGCGCAAAGATGGGGGATTGACCGTGCCGCGCCGCGCCAAAGAAAGCGAGCCGCCCAAGATCGAACGCGTCACCACCATCCCGCACCTGGTGCGCCGAGAGCTGGTATTTGCTGTCGCCTGGATTGCCATACTACTGGCCTGGTCGATGCTGGTGCCAGCGCCGTTGGAAGGCATTGCCAATCCCGATCTGAGCCCCAATCCGGCCAAAGCGCCCTGGTACTTCCTCGGATTACAGGAGCTACTGCTGCACTTCCATCCCCTGGTTGCGGCGGTGATCATCCCGGGCCTGGCGCTGGGCGCTCTATTGCTGCTGCCTTTCTACGATATCCAGATCAGCAGCGTGGGTGTTTACTTCCGCTCTCTACGCGGCCGTTTTTTGAGCCTGCTGGCATTGGGAACGGCGCTGTTGATCACCCCCGCCTGGGTGCTGCTGGATGAATACCTGCTGGACTGGAGCGCCTGGCTGGCAAGCTGGCCCAGCCTGATCTCCAACGGGCTGGTGCCGCTGGCAGTAGTTGTGTTGGGGCTGGTTGCCCTGGATGAGCTGGTGAAGCGCGGGCTGCGCGCCACCCAGGAAGAGCGCATCCTGTTCATTTTCGTCTTCCTGGTAACAGCCCTGGTCGTTCTGACCGCCATTGGCATCTTCTTTAGAGGCCCCGGGATGAGCCTGTACTGGCCCTGGGACATCCCGACAACGCATCTCTCACTCTGAACCCCCAGTCGGGCAGTCGATATTTCAATTCATTCAGGATGACACCGCTACGTTTAGATTGACACATCACTCAATGAAGAGGCGATTATGCAAACAACGAGTCTGCACACAACAATCCAGACAGAAACCGGCAAACCGGTCTCCCGCCGGGACGCGCTCAAAACCATCTGGGCAGCCCTGGGCGGTATGGTTGCACTGGAATTCACCGGCCTCGCCCTGGCATATATGCAGCCACGCCTGGCGCAGGGAGAGTTCGGCAGCGTGATGAGCGTGGGCGCAGTAGAAAACTTCCCCAACAACTCGGTCACGCACATCCCGAATGGGCGCTTTTACCTGGTGCGCCTGGCAGATGGCGGCTTCCTGGCTGTCTACCAGCGCTGCACCCACCTGGGCTGCAGCGTGCCCTGGGATCAATCTCAAGGCATGTTCGTCTGCCCATGCCACAACTCGCAGTTTTCTCCAGATGGGCAGGTGCTCAACCCGCCCGCTCCCCGGCCCCTGGATTTGTTCCCCATCACGATCACCGATGGCATGATTGAAGTCGATACAGGCGTTTCGATCACCCGCGAAACTGCGCATCTGGCTCAGGTGGTGTACCCATGAAAATCTCAAGCAGAGCAGTTGAATTTTCGATCGGCATTTTTGCAACCCTGATGATCGCCACTGGCATCCTGCTGTACGTCTTTCAGGAACCGGGACGCATCGCTGCCGCGCAGGAAGCGCAGATGCGCACAGACCTGGACGAAGCCATGACGCTATACGCCGAAAACTGCGCTGTGTGTCACGGTATCCAGGGAGAAGGCATTGGCGCTACCCCCGCTTTGAATTCGGAAGCGCTGGCGCAATCCGATTACACCAGCCTGGAAAAGATTATCGCCCGCGGCCTGTACGGCACCGCCATGCCCGCCTGGAGCAAAGAGGACGGCGGACCTTTGAGCGACTACCAGATCAGCCAAATGGTGACGCTGATTCAGTACGGTGACTGGCAACAGGTGCAGGATCGCATCGTCAACCTGGGATTGGCGCCGCGCATCCCCTTTGCCGCCGAAATCGATCCGCAAACGCTGGAAGATGTCGCAGCCTTGCCGGGAGGCGACATTCTGAGCCAGGGATTGCAGCTCTACGCCGCGGAATGCGTCGCCTGCCATGGCGCCGACGGCTCAGGTACCGCGCTGGCGCCTGCCATCAATGATCCCGTGCTGCGCGAGAAATCGGCTGACGAATTGGAGCGTATCCTGCGCAATGGCGTGGCGGGCACCTTGATGGCTTCCTGGGACAATGTCCTGACCGATGATGAGATCATCGCCCTGATTGAGCTGGTGCAGCGTTGGGACGAGGTGCCCGCTGGGGCAATTCCGGCGCCCGAACAGCCGGTTCCGGTCACCGCCGAGAGCCTGGCGTTGGGGAGCGAGCTGTACACCGCCAATTGCTCGCGCTGTCACGGACCGGAAGGGCAGGGCACGCCGCGCGCCCCGGCGTTGAACGTCAAATCTTTCCTGAGCGAAACCGTGGATGCCGCCATTCAGCAGATCGTCGCCCTGGGTGTACCAGGCAGCGCCATGCCTGCCTGGGGCGACCGCCTGAGCGAGGCCGAGATCATGGCATTGGTTGGTTTCATCCGCTCATGGGAACCCAATGCGCCCGAGGTGGCAACGCCGGCGCGCGGCGGTGGGCCGTGGTGGCAGTCAAGCAGCAGCGCGGGCGGGCAAAGCAGCGCGGCTCAAGGGGCGGGACGCGGCGGCGGGCAGGGCGGGCCTCCCTGGTTGCGTTCAGGAAGCAACAACCAGGCGCCCAGCCTGCCGGGAGGCGGCATTCCATCCAGCGGCGCCTCAGGGCAGGGCAACAACGCGCCAGGCAGCGCGGCAGGTCAAACCGCCGCTCAAGGACAGGCAGCTCACCAGGCTGGCGGGCAGGCGGCTCAAACCGCCAGCGGGCACCAGGCGGGCGCAGGGGGCGGGCCTCCCTGGGCTGTCGCCGAGCAGCCCCTGCCCTGGTACCAGCAGTTGGACTGGAGGCAGGCAGCGCTGGTTGGCTCCACAGCAGGCTTATCGCTGGCGTTGATGGCGGTTGGCCTGGTGGGTTTGCGGCGGCTACCCCAATAAGTACCTCGACTCAAAAGACAGGCTTATGACGCCTGTCTTTTGAGTCAAGAGGGGGCAGTGCCCCCCGGCTGCTATTTACCCAATCGCTTGCGCAGCGCTTCGGTCAGGGCGGGCAGGATCTCGTACAGATCACCCACCACTCCGAAGCGCGCCATCTTGAAGATCGGCGCTTCCGGATCTTTGTTGATCGCCACGATCACCTTGCTGGTGCGCATACCGGCCTGGTGTTGAATGGCCCCGGAGATACCCGCAGCGATGTACAGGTCGGGCGAGACCACTTTGCCCGTCTGCCCCACCTGGTGCTCATAGGGGATGTAGCCAGCGTCCACCGCGGCGCGGCTGGCGCCCACCGCTCCCCCCAACACCGAGGCCAGATCACCAACCAATCTGAAGCCTTGCTGAGCGCGCCAGATCTCGGCTTGCTTTTCGTCCAAACCGGCCGGCGGCGAGAGCTTCGGGTTGTTGGACACGCCGCGTCCGCCGGAAACGATCACCGCGGCATCGTTCAGGCTGACGCCGCCCGCCGAACCGGTGTAACCGGTGACACGGGTGGTGATGTCTGCTTCGGAAACTGCGGGAGCGACCGCGCGTGGGCTGCCGCTCCGGGAGGCATCGGCCGTCGGTTTGGCAAAGGCGCGAATACGGGTGGTGATCATCACCGGTTTGGCGCTGCAAACGGTTTTGGCAATCAACTTGCCGGCGTACACCGGGCGAGTAGCTACAATTTGCCCGCCTTCCACTTCCAGGGCAGTCACGTCTGGCATGACGCCGGTGTCCAGGTCCACCGCCGCCATGGCAGCGACCTCGCGACCGGCGGTGGTGGTGGGGAAAAGCACGGCTTCTGCGCCGCGGGCTAAAGAGGACACCAGGCTGGCATACGGTTCTGCGCGGTAGTCTGCCAGAGTGGCATCGTCACAGTACAGTGCTTCATCTGCGCCGTAGTGGAGAGCTTCTGCAGCGACTTGCTGCGAGCCGCTGCCCAGCGCCAGGGCAGTCACGCCGCCGCCCAATTTTCCTGCCAGCATCAAGCCAGCGCCGAGCGCCTCCCAGGAAGCCTGGTTAGCCTTGCCATTTTTCTGATCGATGAAAACCAGGATTTTGTTGCTCATCACAGCACCTTCTCCGCCAGCAGTTTATCTGCAAGTTGCTCCGCAATTTCCTGTGCACTACTGCCAGCGATGATCTCGGTCTTAATTTCGCGGGCAGGCGGGTTTTCCACCTTGGGCCAGCTTACCACGGATACCGGGGCAGCCAATCCCAGGTCGCCAAGCCCCCAGGTGGGAATGTTGGCACGCGAGGCTTTGCGAATGCCCATGAAAGACGGATAGCGCGGCTCGCCGAAATCTTTGACCACGCTGATGACGGCTGGCAGCTTGCCCTGCACCACCTGGCGTCCATCTTCGACAGAACGCTCCACCTGGATGGTGCGGCTGCTGCTGTCCAATTGCGAGATCCTGGAAACCAGGGTCAGAGCGGGCCAGCCCAGGATGCGCGCCGTCTGCGCCGCAGTCACGCCCATATCGCCATCGATCGCCTGTCGCCCAAAGGTGACCAGGTCAACATCGCCGATCTTGCGGATGGCAGCCGCCAGGGCTTTCGCCACGGCCTGGCTATCTGCGCCTGCCAGCGCTGGGTCAGAGATGAGCACGGCCTCAGAGCAGCCCATCGCCAGGGCATGTTTGAGGGCCTCCTTGGCGCTTTCTCCACCCAGGCTGACTGCGATGACATCGCCGCCGTGCGCTTCTTTTTGCACCAGGGCGGCCTCCACCGCATATTCATCCCAGGGGTTGATCACCAGCGGCGCTTCACCCCAACTGACTTGCCCGTTTTCCACCGTCATTTTCGCGGCGGAGTCGGGTACCTGTTTGACACACACAACGATTTTCAAAGCAGCCTCCTTTTATTGGGTAATTGTGTCTGGTGGTTATCATGCGATTGAAAGCTCATTGCCAGGTAGCCGCATCGTAGGGGGGCAATTCACAGCGCAGCGGCGCGTCGCGGCGGTACTCCAGGGCATAAGCGGCCTGCATCAATTGGTGTATTTCACTGGTTCCTTCGTAGATAATTGCCCCTTTGGCATTGCGCAAGTATCGCTCCACGTCGTACTCATCGCTGTAGCCATAGGCGCCGTGGATCTGGATCGCCTGGGAGGCAGCCTCGAAGGAGGCATCGGTGGCGAACCATTTTGCCAGTGAAGTCTCACGGGTGTTGCGCAGCCCTCGATTCTTCATCCATCCAGCCCGCAGATACAATAGACGCGCTGCGTCATAAGATTGTACCATATACGCGATCTTTTGCTGAATAAGCTGGAACTTGCCAATCTCCCGTCCAAAAGCATGGCGATCTTTGGCGTAGCGCAGACTGGCTTCCAGGCAGGCGCGGATCAAGCCGGTCGCTCCGGCAGCCACCGTGTAACGCCCATTGTCCAGACAAGACATGGCAATCTTGAACCCTTCACCTTCTTCGCCGATGCGATTTTCCAGCGGCACAGGCGTATCCTGGAAGGCGATCCAACCGGTAGAGCCGGCGCGCACGCCCAGCTTGCCGTGGATGTCGCCGGTGGTCACGCCGGGAGTGTCCAGCTCGACCAGGAACGCCGACAACCCATCGTGCGGGTCCGGCGCATCGGGATCGGTGCGCGCCACCACCAGGGCATGGTGAGCTTTGCTAGCCAGCGAGATCCACATCTTCTCGCCATTCAGCACATAGATATCCCCCTGGCGCACAGCGCGGCTCTGCAGCGCTGCAACATCCGAACCAGCGCCCGGTTCGGTCAGGCCAAAGCAGGCAATCTTGTCACCGCGCGCCTGGGGCGCCAGCAGGCGCTGCTTTTGCTCTTCCGTGCCCCATTGCAGCAAACCCAGGCTGTTCAACCCGACATGCACGCTCATCACGACGCGCAGTGTGGTATCCACCGCTTCCAGCTCTTCGCAAGCCAACCCCAGGGCGATGTAATCCATACCCTGACCGCCGTAACGCACCGGCAGGCAGATGCCCAGGATACCCAGCTCAGCCATGCGATCGAGCACGAACGGCGCCATCTCTTGCTTGCGATCGTACTCCTTGATCACCGGTGCGACTTCTCTCTGGGCAAATTCGCGCACCATGTGCTGCACCATGCGGTGTTCGTCAGTCAGTTCAAAATCCATGCCTGGCTCCAATCAACAAAAGGATTCCCTGACTTGATTATATGCAATCCCGCCCAGGCAGACAACAAAAAACGTAGATCGCCTGCCGGCGACCTCGGGGCAGAGGACGCGGGCGACATCCAATTGGGTCAGCCAGACAGTATAATCAACGCATGCAACCGCTTTTTCGAACCGGACTGCTGCTGCGTATTCTGCTGCCGGCGCTGATTGCGCCGCTGCTGGCCATCTCGCCCATCCCACATACGGTCAGGCAGAGCCTGAGTGATGCGCGCCAGTCCCTGGCGTATGGCCACCGCGCCACCGCCGCTGCTCACCTGGCGCGCGTCGCCCAGCGCCAGCCCTGGCGCAACGGCCTCTGGCAACAAGCTGGTGAGCTGGCCCTGCAAGGCGGGCAGGCCCAGGCTGCCGCACGCTACCTGGAAGAAGCTGCCCGGCGCGGGCAGCTCAGCCCGACCGGAAGACTGCTTCTGGGAAATGCATACCAGCAAAGCGGGCAAATACAAGCTGCCATCATCAATTGGGAAATAGCCAGCGTCATGGGTGTACCCGGCGCAGAGCCGCACGAACAACTGGCTGCCGCTTACCAGGCTACAGGCATGTGGGAGAAAGCGTTGGAACACCTGCGGAAAGCCTCGGCGCTGAATCCAGGACGGGCAGACTTGCACTTTTGGTTGGGTCGCCTGCTGGCTGCCCGCCAGCCGCAAGCCGCCCTACCCTACCTCACCCTGGCGGGCAATCTGGATACCGCCCTGGCGCCGGCAGCCGGTGAGCTGGAGCGCGCCATCCGCCTTGCGGCAGTCGAAGGCGATCAGGCCTACACCCTGTTGGAATCCGGGCGCGCCCTGGCTGGTTTAGGAGAATGGCAATATGCCAGGCTGGCTTTCCGGCAGGCAACCGAACTGCGCCCCGATTACGCCCCGGCCTGGGCCTGGCTGGCAGAAGCGCGCCAGCAGGTGGAGCCTCAGTCTGCCAGCCAACTGGCGCTGGCTGACCTGCAAACCGCGCTGCGCCTGGACCCCAACTCGTTCTCCACCCACCTCTTCCTGGCGCTGTATTGGCGTCGCCAGGGCGACGACCAACAAGCCTTGTCTCACCTTGAAACAGCGCGCCGGATCGAGCCAGGCACCCCCGCGGTGCACATCGAGCTGGCAGAGACCCTGGCGCACATGGGCAAGGTGCAAGAAGCCCTGCAGGCTTACCAGCAGGCAGTCTCACTTCAACCGCAGTCTGCACTTTATCAACGTCTGTTGGCTTCCTTCTGCGTGCGCTACCAGTACCAAATCGTTGAAAGCGGCCTTCCGGCTGCAAGGCGGGCAGCGCTGCTGGCGCCCCAAGATCCAGCATCCCTGGACGTTATGGCGCAAACCCTGATGCTGCTGCAAGATTTTTTTAGCGCGCATCGTTTCCTGGCGCGTGCCCTGAACGCCGACCCCAGCTACGCTCCAGCCCAGGTCAACCTGGGATTGCTGTACGCCTTGCAAGACGATCTGCGGGAAGCGCGCCGCAGATGGCTGTTCGTTATCGAACACTCGCCAGATTCTCCCGCAGCTCAACAAGCCCGCCGGCATCTGCAAACCTATTTTCCGTAATATGCTAAAATACGTCAAGTTTTGAAGGCATTCTCGCCTGAATCCCGAGTCATTAAGAGGATCTTGAAATGAAAATTCGCCTGCTTCTGATCATTTTGGCTTTGAGCCTGGCTACCCTGGCCTGCTCGTTTGCCCTGGGAGATACCCAGCAACCGGCTGATAACAATATTCTCTTCCAGGACGATTTCTCCGATCCCAACAGCGGCTGGGACCGGGTCAACGAACAGCAAGGCATCACCGATTACGCGGATGGCGCTTACCGCATCCTGGTGAATGTCACCGACACCGATGTGTGGGCCAACCCCGGTTTGAGCTTTGACGATGTCAGCATCTCGGTAGAGGCCACTAAGGTTGGCGGAGTCGATGATAACGATTTTGGCGTCGTTTGCCGTTACCAGGACAATCAAAACTTTTACTTTTTCCTGATCAGCAGCGACGGATATTATGGCACAGGCAAGATGATCAACGGCGAACAAAGCTGGATTGGCGTCGACGCCATGCCCCCCAGCGATGTGATCAAAACCGGCAATACAACCAACAGCATCCGGGCGGATTGCGTTGGCTCTAAGCTCACCCTATACGTCAACGATCAGCTTGTCGATGAGCAAGAGGACAGCACGTTGACATCAGGAGATGTGGGTTTAATGGCAGGCACCTTCAGCACGCCGGGAACTGAAATCTTGTTCGATAATTTTGTCGTCAGGCAGCCGTAAACCGCAGATTAGGCCCTGATCACTAGCGGAGAACGATGAAGGTTTACCTGGATACAGTTGGATGCCGGTTAAACCAAAGTGAGATCGAGGCTTACGCCCGGCAGTTTCGACTGGCTGGGCATGAGCTGGTATCCGATCCGCGCACAGCAGACCTGGCCGTGATCAACACCTGCGCAGTCACTGCCGAAGCAGCTTCAGATTCGCGCCAAAAGATTCGCCAGGTGCAGCGCATGGGCGCCTCGCGCACGGTGGTGACCGGGTGTTGGTCCACGCTGGAGCCAGGAGCGGCCAGTGCCCTGCCCGGCGTATCCCGGGTGATCGCCAACCCGGATAAAGATAGGTTGGTGCCATTGCTGCTGGAGCTACCCGAGCATGCCTTCGACCTGGAACCCGTGGAGCGCCAACCTCTACCGGGACTGCGTATGCGCACACGCGCCTTCATTAAGGCTCAAGATGGCTGCGATAATCGCTGCACATTTTGCGTGACGACTCTGGCGCGCGGTCCGGGGCGCAGTCGCCCGATTGCAGAGGTGATCGCCGACGTGCAGGCCGCCGTGCAAGGAGGCGCTCAAGAAGCGGTGTTGACCGGCGTGCACCTGGGATCGTGGGGAAAAGACCTGGGTGAGAATCTTCATCTCCGGCACCTGGTGCAAGCCGTGCTGCGCGAGACTGACCTTCCCCGCCTGCGCCTGTCCTCTTTAGAGCCCTGGGACCTGGATGCTGGATTCTTCGAGCTTTGGCAGGACGCAAGGCTGTGTCGGCACCTGCATCTGCCGCTGCAATCGGGCAGCGCTGCCACGCTGCGCCGCATGGCGCGCAAAACCACGCCACGCGACTTTGCCAGGATCATGTCGGCAGCGCGCTCGCTCGTCACAGATATGGCCATTACCACCGATATCATCGTTGGATTTCCCGGCGAAAGCGAGGCCGAGTTCCAGGAAAGCCTGGATTTCGTGCAGGCGATGTCTTTCGCCGGCGGTCATGTCTTTACGTATTCAGCCCGCGAGGGAACAGCCGCGGCGCGTATGCCGGGGCAGATACCCCTGGCGGTGCGCAAACAACGCAATGCACTCATGCGGGCTGTTTTGGCCGAATCGGCTGCTGCCTACCGCAGCGCCTTTTCCGGGCGGGTGCTGGAGGTGCTGTGGGAGAGCGCCACCGCCCTGCACGCCGATGGCTGGCAGCTATCTGGCTTGACCGGCAATTACCTGAGGGTCAGCGCGCTGGCGCCCCAGCGCCTGTGGAACCAGATCACCCCTGTGCGCCTCACCGAGCAGCGAGCGGATGGCTTTTGGGGTCGCCTGCAGCTAACCGACTGAAGATAACACCGTCCACTAAACAGAAGGTGGCGCCGAGAGCGATGAGATGAAAGACTGCATTTTTTGTAAGATCGTTTCCGGCAGTGCGCCTGCCCAGGTGCTCTTTCGAGATGCACAGGTAACAGCTTTCCGAGATATTCACCCAGTGGCGCCCACCCACGTGTTGATCGTTCCCAACCAACACATTTCCTCGGTCAATGAGGTCACCCCTTCGGACGAACCGCTATTGGGGCACCTGTTCACGGTAGCACGCCAGGTTGCCGAACAAGAGAATCTCACTGCGGAGGGCTACCGCTTGATCGTGAATACCGGGCGCAATGCCGGGCAGGTGGTGTTCCACCTGCACCTACACCTGATCGGCGGGCAGAGAATGCGCCACTCGATGGGCTGAGCTGCTTCTTCGCATGGTCAGCTTGCGAGTGCATTTGTTCCAGAGTCTGCGGGCCTATACCGCGCAAGGAAGCCCTCTGGAGCTGGGCTCGCCCACGGCGCGTTCGTTGTTTGCCTACCTGCTGCTCCATCGCGGGCAAGCCACCGACCGGCGGCGACTGGCGTTTATTTTTTGGCCCCGCGGCACAGAGTCGGCAGCCCGACGCAACCTGCGCCAGTACCTGCACCGCATCCGCCGCGCCCTGGAACAGGTTGATCCTGATACTACCCTGCTGGATGCCAATGATAACTATGTGAAGATCAACCCGGGCTCCGAGCTTTGGCTGGATGTGGATGCTTTTCGCAGCGCGCTTCGCCCCGAAGCCAGGCTGGACGAACTTCAGCAGGCTGTTTCACTCTACACGGGCGATCTGCTGGAAGATATCTACGAGGATTGGTGCCAGGCTGAACGCCAGGCGTTGCACCGCCAATATATCGACTTGTTGGACCGGCTCAGCGGGCTACTCCGTCAAGCTGGACGCCTGGAAGAAGCGATAACGACCGTTGAAAAATGGATCCTGGCAGAACCCTACGATGAAACTGCTCACCGGAGGTTGATGGAGCTCTATGCATTGAAGGGCGACCGTCATCGAGCGATCCAACATTACCGCCAGATGTCCAACCGGATGGCGGATGAGCTGCACACAGAACCACTGCCAGAAACCCAGGCTTTGTTGGAACAGATTCAATCCGGTAATCTACAGGGCGCTGCCAACGAAGCCAGGCAAATTGCGCCGAAACAACCGGTTTCAATCGGGCAAGGACAAACTCCGTTCATTGGCCGCCAGGCTGAGTTGGATCTGATTGAAGGCGCTTACCAACGCGCTGCTAAGGGCACTGGAGCCTTCTTGCTGATCACCGGCGAGGCAGGCATAGGAAAGACGCGCCTGGTGCAAGAATTTCTCGAGGACCATCCCCATGCCACCACGCTGGAGACGACCTGCCATGAATTGGAGGCGTTGCAGCCTTATGCTGCCTGGCGACCGATGATCAGCCAGGCCATAAAAATTCTTTCCATCGCTGGGCAAACTCGGCCTCGTCGATGGAGCAGCGCGCTTCACCACCTGGTACCCATACCTGAATGGGCGGTTGAAGCATCCACTGCTACAGCGGAAGAGACCGATGAGGATAGCCACGCCGATCGGGTAGCCGCCGCCTGCCAGCTTTTGATCCAAGAGCTTCTAGAGAGTGTTTCCCCAAGTCCCACGCTCATCATTTTCGACGACCTGCATTGGGCTGACACCCCCTCATGGAATATTGTGATGCAACTGGCGCAAACGGCCAGAGGCTGGCCTGTATTGGTGGTGGGTACATGCAGAATGGAAGACCTGCCGCAGGATCGCTCCCGCCAGTTGCGCACCCTGGAACGCAACCTTCTGCTCGAGCGCATTCCCTTGCTGCGCCTTTCGGCCCAGGATGCCGCAGTTCTTGTGCGCCACCTCTTGCCCAGGATCGAGCCGGACTCGCATTTCCTGCAGAGGCTTTACCAGGAAACGGAGGGTAACCCGTTTTTCATTATCGAGATCTTGCGCGCTCTGCAGGATACCGGACGCTCTGGCGCCTGGTCGCTGGGAAGCGGCGCCCGCCCCGTTCTGCCTCTGCCAATCTCGATCCAGCGCGTCATCGAGGGGCGACTGGACCTGCTCACACCCGAAAGCCAGGAAATGCTGGCTTCTGCGGCTGCGATCGGGCAAGCTTTCAGTTTTCAACTGCTCCAGGCCATCACACAGGCCCCCGAAGAGCTGCTGCTGACCGCATTTGAAGCCTGGGTGCAGCGCGGCTTGGTGCGCGAAGAAGCCGCTGGCTATGCCTTTAGTCATGATATGGTGCGGCAAGTCGCCTACAACACCCTCAGCCGGGCGCGCCGCCAGGTGATTCACCGCCGTATCGCTGAAATCCTGGAAACGACGCTCCCTCCGCTCCCGCCAACCCGACTGGCATACCATTACGCCCGCAGCGACCAGCCGCTGAGGGCCTTACCTTTCCTGATGCAAGCCGGTGAACAAGCGCTGCAGGCGCGTTCCTACCAGGAGGCGCGCCAGATTGGGCAACAAGCGGTCAGCCTGCTGGGGCATCTTCCCGGCCCACAGCAACGCAGCGAGCGGGTGGATTTAAACCTGCAGCTTGCCCAGGCTTATGCTTTCACAGGCGATCTAGAACGCGCCCAGGAAATCCTGGCAGAAACCGAACACCTGGCGATGCAAGTGGACGATGAATCCCGCCTGGGGGGCCTGTTTCATCGTGCAGCGCAAATCTACTGGTTGAGAGGGATGCCAGAGCTGGCAGGCGACTATGCGCGTCGCTTGCTGCGCATCGCTGAGCACACCGGCAACCAAAGCTTGCAGCGCGCCGCCTTGCGCATGTTGGGCAGGGTGGGCATTGCTCTATCAACTTTTGACGATGCCATCGCTCACTTGCTGCGCTATGTGCAGTTCGAACACAGCGCCTCACCACCCGCGGACTTGCCCATTGTGTTGGGATACTTGGGGGTGGCATTTTCGCGGGTCGGCTCCTGGCAGCGCGCCCTGGAGGCAGCCCAGCGCGGCGTCGAGCTGGCAGAATCCGCCACGCGCCGCGCCGATCACTTCAGCAGCGTAGACCAGGCAGCCAGCCAGGCAGTGGCATTCACGCGCATGCAACTGGCATTCATCTTTGCCGATTTACGCGACTGGCAAAAATGCATCGAAACGTTGCCGGAGTTGCACAATTTGGATGTAAATGCCGCCCCTGACTCAATGGACGACGAGCAGGCGCCCAAAAGCTGGCTGACGCCATTGGAATTTATGTTGCACACGCTGCGCGGCCTGGCGCAGGCGCATCTCGGACAGGCAAAAGCCGGAATACAGGTCATTCGCCCGGCTCTGGAATGGGCTTCGCGCAGCAATTACCGTGTTTTCCACTACCTGCCGCGCTTCTTTTTATCCGAAGCGCTGCTCCTGGCGCACCAACCGTACGAAGCACAGCTAGAAGCCCAGCGCGCCCTGGAGCAAGCCCGGCAGGCGGGGAATCGCTGGGCTGCCGGAGTCGGCCTGCGCTTGTTGGCTGAAGCCCAAGCGCGCCAACCTTCGCCGAATTGGAGCACAGTGGAGACCTGCTTGATCGAATCGATGCACATCTTGCGCCAGGTGCGCGCCCGCCCAGACCTGGCGCGCACCTTCCTGGCGCTGCGCCGTTTGTATGACCGGGCTGGTCAGATCGCCTGGGCGGTAGACTGCCATTTTCGGGCGACCAGCATTTTCGAAGAATTGGGCATGTTGGAGGAGTTGCGCCAGGCGCAAGGGCAGGCTGCCCACGAACGGCGCGGCGCGGTCGTCATCCCAGGACTGGCGCTCAAAGGGCCGAATTAATCCTGCCCATCCAGCGTGAGCTCAAGCAAGCCAGATTCCGGATCAATATCTTCGTAAAAACCGTCGCTGGAGGTTTCTTGCGGCTGCAATCCCCACCAATACTCCTTGCCGTCGCAGATCAAGGTCACGTTGGAATTGGTGAACAGCTTGAAATAGCCCAGGCCCACACCCTCGCTGTTTTCTGGCACAACAGCGCTGGTGATGTTTTCGCTTTCCCAACCCTTGTTGACAATCACCTCACACTCCACACCAAGATGATTGGTGATGCGCGGGTAAAAGAATTCCTGATCGCCCGCCAGGCGCGTGATTTCCACAACCTGGCCTGCTGCTACGTTTTCCACTGAACCGGACATCACATCTCCCAGCCCCCGCCCACTCGAGGTGGTTTCTTTGACCACTTCCCAATCCAGGCGCGAGGGCGAGGATACCAATATGAAAGTTGCGTCGCTCTGTGCAGGCACCTCGCCCTGCAGCGCACCGGCGATCACGATGCGCACCGGCAACACCAGGCGATTCTGCACCAGGACTACGCCCGGCTGGATTGCCCCCGCTTCTTTTGAGACAACTGGAGAAAGGGCTGGCTTTAATCCTAGCGCTTCCGCCGTTTGGGTTGCCTGGATGGGAATTAAAACTGGGTCACGCACCGCCTGAGAGGAGAAGTAACCGCTGATCGCGGTGCCTAACACGGTGATCAACGTTCCCAGCAAGCCGCAAATGGCCACCGCAATTGCGCTGATTAGCCCGATGCGCGCCACCCGGACCTCGGTGGACTCTTGAGGATTGGAGGGGGGTTGAGAGTTCATCGCCGCTCCAAAGCGGTAGCAGGAGATGGGTGTATATACTGAGTATAGCACTTTCCGGGAAAGACAACGCAGAGTAATGCTTGACTTACTGGTGTTTTTCCGCGATAATCCTCATAAACCTCTTAATATCAGATATTCTGTTCTTTGAGCCGATCATGTCTTCCCTGTTTGAAGCTTTGCCTCACAGCACATTGGCAGCCGATGTAGCCAAAAACCTGCGCGCCTGGATCGACAGCGGTCGCTTTCAACCCGGGGAATTCCTCCCTTCCCAGAAAGAACTGGCGGCCCAGTTCGGCGTAGGACTATCCACGATCCGTGAAGCGATCAAGATCCTGACTGCCACCGGCCTGGTGCAGTCTCACCCGGGAAAAGGCACCTGGGTCAGCGAGGATGCCGCTTTTCGGCTCTTCAAGCCAGCCAGCGCGCCGAACCGGCTCAAAGAGCTCAAGGCCCGCCAGCTTTACGAAGCTCGCTCGGTTATCGAGGTGGCGCTTTCGACTTTGGCTGCTGAGCGCGCCACCCCAGAGGAGGTGCAACGAATCTTAGATGCCCAGGATCGCGTCGAGAATGCCCTGAGCGAAGCAGATTACATCCAGGCCGACATCGACTTTCACCGGGCAGTCGCCGCTGGCGGGCACAACGAAGTGCTGGAGCAGTTCTACCATCTCGTGCAAGACCTTTTTTTGCAGGTGGTCACCGAGTTGATCCACCTGCCAAATGTAAAAGAAGCTTCTTTGCCGCTGCAGCGAGCCATCGCCGATGCCATCGCACGTCGAGATATCGAAGCGGCCCAGCACGCGGCAATGGAGCACATGAATTACATCGCCCGGCTGCTGACCGAATATGAGTGAGCAGTCGCCATCAGGAAATAACACTACCGCAGGCGGATATTTGCATCATCAGTAAACAGGCATACCCAAGGAGCAAAGCATGAAATCCAAATATTTTCTTCTCACTATGCTCATCATCTTTAGCCTGCTGCTGAACGCCTGCCAACAAGGTGCTGCTCCGGCCGAGACACAACCACCAGCGCAGGCCGAAACCAAGACTCTCAAAGTTGGTGTGTTGGGACCTTTCACTGGTCCCAGCGCCCGCGTTGGAGAAGAGTTTAAAGACTCGGTCACCATGGCTTTCGACGCCATCGATTGGACCGTTGGCGATTATAAAATCGAAGTGGTTTGGATCGACGGCGAATCCGACCCTGAGAAAGCCACTCGCGCGTATGAAGCGGCGATTACCCGCGACAAGATCGATGTCGGATTCTTGAACTGGGATGCATCAGAAGTGATCGTGGTGATGGACCTGGCAGCCAGGTATAAAATTCCGCATTTCATGGCGATGGGCACCTCAGACCTTGTCGACGAAAAATACCATTCCGACCCGATGTACAAGTACTGGGTCGGCAAGGGCTGGCCCACACCATCCAAACTGACCATTGCTTACGTCAATGCCCTGGAAGAAGCGATTGCCAACGGGCAGTGGCAGGTTTCAGCCAAGCGAGTGATCCTGTACGGCAACGATGATGAATGGAGCCGCGGCTTCACCAAAGCCATCGGCGCCCAACTGGCCGATGCTGGCTGGGAGATTGTGGGCGAGGAATACATGCCCATCGGCGAAACTGACTTCTACCCGGTGTTGACGCGCATGAAGAGCATGGATACACCACTCATTGCCGGCACCATGGACGACGCCGCTGGCTTTGGCGCATTCATCAAGCAGTCGCGTGAAGTTGGGTTGGAAAGCCTGATCGTAGCTGATGGGCTTGGCTGGGTTGGTGAATGGTATGAGATGACCGGCGATGCTAGCAACTATGTGATCGACCAGATTCCCGGCTGGACAACCGAAAAGGCCATCGCTTTCCGCGATGCATTCACTGAGCGTTGGGGTATTGAACCCAGCCCATCTTCAGCCGGTTTGGCTTACGACGAGGCCAATTTCTTTATCAAAATCCTGCAAGAGGCCTACAAGGAGTACGGAAAGCTGGACAGCGACACGCTCTACAAGTTCGGCAATGAAAAAGTGATGACTGGACAGGTGACCTACACCGATGGCATCCTGATGAAGGAATATAAGTTCACGCCTGAGTCGGCGCCGGACTTCGTGGTCGGACCGGACAACTTCACCTTCCCGGTGATCCAGTACATGTCTGGCGTCGGCAAGACGATCTGGCCCGCCGCAATGCGGGAGACCGACATCCAGATTCCAGGCTACGCCAACAAGTAAGCCCGATTATCTACTCGGTGGGTGGGTGGAAGCGCAGCGCAGCATTGCGCCTCCACCCACACCGCAATCTCGGAATCCTGGGAAGACTCCACATTTATGCAACCGCTGCTCGAAGTCAATGGCGTGGTGAAGCGCTTTGGAGGGCTGACTGCCTTGGACGGGGTGAGTTTGAAGATGCTACCCGGAGAGATCTGGGGATTGATCGGACCCAATGGGGCGGGCAAGAGCACCTTATTGAACGTCATCGCTGGGGTATTCCGCCCGGATTCAGGCAGCGTGCATTTCAAAGGGCAGCGCATCAGCGGATTGAAGCCAGAGCAGATCTGCCGGCTGGGACTGGCGCGCACTTTCCAGATCTGTCGCCCTTTTCCAAAAATGACAGCTCTGGAAAATGTACTCGTGGCAGCCACATTTGGCGCACACGGTGATCGGGAGTCTCCAATGGCGCGAGCAGAAGCCATGCTGGAGTTGGTAGGCTTCCCCGTGCCTGCAAACACGTTGGCTGATTCACTCACCGCGGCTCAACTGCGCCGCTTAGACCTGGCGCGCGCTTTAGCCAGTCGCCCGCAGTTGGTGCTGTTGGATGAAGCCGCCGCTGGGTTGACGCCCGGCGAACTGGCTGACCTTCAGCAGCTCATCTTGAAGATCCGCAACCAGGGAGTGACCTTCTTGATCGTCGAGCACTTGATGCGCCTGATCATGCAGCTTTGCGACAAAATCGTGGTGCTGCACTATGGTCGTAAGATCGCCGAGGGCGCGCCGACCGAAATTCAAGGCAACCCCGCAGTCGTCAGCGCTTACCTGGGTGAATAAAGCGATGCTGGAAGTCAACCACCTTCAAGCTGGCTACGATTACCTGCAAGTGTTATGGGATGTCAGCCTTTCTGTGCAGCCCGGCGAGTTTGTCGCCTTGATTGGCCCCAATGGCGCTGGCAAAACCACCACACTGCGCGCCATCGCCGGCTTGATCGCTCCCCAGGCTGGGACAATCGCCTTTGAGGGTCGCTCGATCGGCGGATGGCCAGCCCACCACATCCACCGCCTCGGAATCAGCTTTATCACCGAAGATTTGAATCTATTCGAAGGAATGAGCGTGGGGGACAACCTGTACCTGGGGGCATACTCCCACAGAGATAGCCGGCACATCCGCGCCCGGCTGCAGATGGTATATGAATTGTTCCCTATCCTGGCAGAACGTAAGCGGCAACTGGCAGGCACACTGTCGGGTGGAGAACGGCGCATGCTTGCCATCGGGCGCGGCCTGATGTCGCAACCCAAGCTGCTGATGATTGATGAACCTTCCTTGGGCCTGGCGCCCAAAGCAGTGCGCAGCGTCTTTGCTGCCCTTGAAGCATTGCACCGCCAGGGCGCCACCATTCTGCTGGTTGAGCAAAATGTCAACCAGACCCTCAGCCTGGCGGATCGGGGGTATGTGATGGAGCATGGCAGAGTGGCGCTCCAGGGCGCCAGCGCCGAGCTGCTGCAGCATGAGTACCTGAAAGACACCTACCTGGGCGCCAGGTGATGGCAGGAGACGGTTTAGCATGGATCTGGCGATGCTCCAAAATTTCTTCGACTTGAATGCCGATGTCATTCAGGTCGCTCTGACCGGCACACTGCGCGGCGGCCTATATGCGCTGATGGCGGTGGGGTTGGCGTTGGTTTTCGGGGTGATGAACATCTGCCATTTTGCTCACGGCGAGTTTTACGTGATCGGCGCCTATGCTGCGTATTTCGCCCATGTCGTGTTTGGGCTGGACCCCATCCTGTCAATCGCCAGCGCAGCGATGCTGAGCTTTCTCGCTGGCGCGGTGGCAGAAAAAATATTCTTCCTGCCGCTGCGGCGGCGCTCCAAGAACGAGTGGGTCATAAACGCATTCCTGCTCACTGCGGGACTTTCTGTGGCGCTGCAGAGTCTGTTCAAGCTGATCTGGGGCGTGCGTTACCGCGGCATTACCCAATACTGGAAAACCACCTTCGAAGTCCTGCCGGGGATGGCCGTGGCGGCAGACCGCATCGTGGCTCTGGGCATCGCCCTGGGCGCGATTTTCCTGCTGTGGCTGTTCTTGCAAAAGACGCGCCTGGGGCGCGCTATCCGGGCGGTTTCACAGGATGAACGCGGCGCGATGCTGGTGGGCATCGATCTGGATCAAATTTATATGCTCACCTTCGCATTGGGCAGTATGCTGGCAGGCCTGGGCGGCGCCAGTTTGCTATCGCTGACGCCGGCATACCCGTTTGCCGGCAACAAGCCGCTGATCAGCTCGTGGTTTGTGGTCACCATTGTCGGCCTGGGCAATGTCAGCGGTGCCGTCTTGGGCGGGTTTATCGTGGGCATCTTCGAGAGCGTGGCATATTTTGCCCTAGGTCAGGGCTGGCAGGACGTGGCCAGCCTGGGGATGCTGATCCTGCTGCTGCTGTTCAAACCCACCGGATTGTTCGGCACACAGATCAAAAGTGTGTGGGAGCGATAGCTTTGGAGCGAAAAGTCACCTCCCCCCTGCTAACCGCCCGGCTCTGGCTGAGCAGCCTGGGTCTGAGCCCGGAAATCCTGGCTTGTATCCTGGGGCTGGCGCTGGTGCCGGCCTTCGTGCGCGAAGCCTATATTGTTCGCTTGCTGGCAGTCAGTCTGCTGTTCGGAGCACTGGCAATGGCGTTCGACTTCACGGGTGGATTTATCAACGCCGTCAATTTTGGTTTTGCCGGCTTCGTTGGCCTGGGCGCATATACTTCGGCATTGATCACTGTCCGGCTGGGGGTGAACCCTTGGATCGGGTTGATCGCCGCAGCCCTGGTGACCGGATTGGTGGGTATGTTCACCGGCGCCCTGACTCTGCCGCTGCGCGGCATATACGTCTCGCTGATGTCCTGGTTTGTCGGCATGGCGCTGATGGCGCTGGCAAATGCGATGGTTGACCTGACGCGCGGGGCGCGCGGCTTGATCGTTCCCCCGCTGTTCGAATCGGCGAGCACGGTAACTCACCTCTACTTCCTGCTGGGATTGACCGTGCTGCTGTACATCGGGTTGCGCCTGATCATCCGCTCGCGGGTCGGGCTAGCCTTTCGCGCCATTGGGCAGAACTACGACGCAGCGCGTGCTTCAGGCGTCAACCCTACCCTGTATAAAGTGCTTAATTTCACCCTGTCCAGCGCGGCAGCGGGGCTGCTGGGCGGCTATTATGGGCATTTCGTCGGCATCCTCACCCCAGATCTGATGGATACCTGGCACACAATGGAGGTGATGGCGCTGGCGTATATCGGCGGGGCTGGCAGCCTCCTGGGAGGCGTTTTTGCCGCGTTTTTATTCATCCCATTGTTCGACTCGCTCAAGAGCCTGATGGAATACCGCCTGATTATTTATGGATTAAGCCTGGTGTTGATCATGATTTTTTACCCAGCCGGATTAGCAGGGTTATACCAGGTTGTTAAGACCAAACTCGAATTTCGAAAGAGGAAACCTTAAGCAATGAAAGCTGTAAACTCGATCTCTTACAACAGCCCACAATTCTCCGTGCTCTCCGACAGCTCAATCCAGGATATTCACCTGGCGGCGCTGGAAGTGCTGCGCCGCACTGGCATCCGCTTCCATCACCGCGGGGCGCTGGAAATGCTCAAAGAGGCTGGCGCTTTTATCTCCGACGGCAACCTGGTGAAGATGCCCGCCAGTATGGTAGAAGATGCCTTATCGACGGCGCCCAGCCGGGTGATCATGTGCGACCGCAGCGGCGAACCGGCAGTGTTCCTGGAAGGCGCCCGCACCTGGTTCGGCACCGGCTCGGACTGCGTCACCTACCTCGATCCATACACGGGTGAAGCCCGCCCCTTCACTCAGAAGGATATCCAGGACGCTTATCGGCTGGTGGACGCGCTGCCCAATATCCATTTCCTGATGTCAGTCGGCATTCCCAAGGACATCGACCCAGCGCTGACTTATGATGTGCAGATGGCGAACATGCTGGAATACACCACCAAGCCGCTGGTCTTCGTCACCAACGACCGCGCCTCCTGCCAGCGGGCGATCGATATGGCGGCGGCAGTGGCAGGCGGTTACGAGGCGCTGCGCGAGCAGCAGCACATCCTGCTCTACTCCGAGCCCAGTTCGCCTTTGCAGCAGTCCGAGACCGCCGTGGATAAGCTGCTGCTGATGGCAGAGTACGGGCTGCCGGTGGTGCATTCTCCAGGCCCGCAGATGGGCGCGGTAGCGCCGATCACCATGGCAGGCGGGCTGGTGATGTCATTGGCCGAGATCATGAGCAGCCTGGTGGTGCACCAGATGGTGCGCCCGGGGGCGCCATTCGTGTTTGGCGCCGGGCTGCACCACATGGACATGAGCGCCATGCAGATCTGCTATGCATCGCCAGAATTTCAGCTCACCAAAGCTGCTGTTGCCGAATTGGGCCGCTGGTATGGGCTGCCCACCTGGGGCTATGCCGGCTGTTCCGACTCAAAGGTGATGGACGAGCAGGCGGCGCTGGAGGCCATGCTCTCGGTGGTGATGGCGCGTCTGTCCGGCTCGAACCTGATCCACGACGTGGGCTACATGGAAAGTGGACTGGCCACCTCGCTCGAAATGATTGTCTTGACCGATGAGCTGGTGGCAATGACCGATCACCTGATGAAGGGCATCGAGGTAAATGCTGAGACGCTGCTGGTGGATGAACTGCACCGGGTGGGACCAGGCGGCAATTTCCTGGGCACCGACGCCACCTTGAAGTATTTCCGCTCCTTCTGGTTCACCAAACTGCTGGACCGCAAGCGCCGTCACGATTGGGAGCAAAAGGGCAGCACAACCCTCGGCCAGCGTTTGAATGCGAAGGTCAAGAAAATCCTGGCCGAGCATGGCGCAGCGGGCAGCTCACCTAAACCTCTGGATCCGAAGGCAAAGCAGGCAATCCAGGAGATTCTGGCAAGCGCCAAGACGAAAGACTGACCCTCTGGCCACGAAAGCGCAGCGAACCCTATCAAAAAAGGCCCCCAAAGGTTGTTAGAAGCCTTTGGGGGCTGCATCTATCAGAGGCCAGGTATCCAGGTGAATCAACGCTCCTCAAAGTAAGCCCGCAATTGGGCGGCTGTCGCCTCAATCGCCTGCGCGGAAAACGGACGCTTCAACCCTGAGCCCTGCAATAGCTCATACCACATCTGGCGCAGCGCCAGCGGGATGTTCCCTGCCGGAAGATTCGGCATTCGCGGCAGGATGTGGAAATGCACATGGCGGAGGCCCTCTCCGTAGCTGGCAACATGGACGCGCTGCGGTTGCAGAGTTTGCTCTACGGCTTGCACCACCTTATGCAGGAATGGGCCAAGCGCCGCCTGCTCGTCCAGGTTGAGCGCAGACAGGCTCTCGGTGTGCCGGCGCAGCGCAACGAAACCCTGCCCGGCCGCCAGCAGCGGCGCGCTGTGCAAGTAAAATGCCCAGCACCGATCAACGAGCAGGATTCCGCCTGGTGGAAGCGCATCGCCTGCCAGCGTGCTGCAGATCAGGCAGTTTTTCAATGGTGCTATCGCTTCACCACGCCGAGCGTCGCTGTTTCACCATCGACCTTTTGCTCTTCCACATAAGCGCCCTCCGGCGGCGCGCCGGCCAGCAGAGCGGTGCTGAGCGTCTCGGCCTGGATGTATGCGCTCCATTCCTGGAAAACCTGCGCCAGCTCCTCCCCGGCCTGGTAATAGGTGGCGATGCGGTCAGAGATATCAAAGCCCGCCGACTTGCGCATGGCCTGGATGCGGCGCACCAGCTCGCGCGCCAGACCTTCCTGGCGCAGCGCCGGGGTGATCGTCGCATCCACCGCCACGGTGATCAGCTTGTCCGCCGCCACAGCCAACCCTTCCATGGGTTGGGTCTGCACCAGAACCTCACCAGGCGCCAGCTCTACGCGCTCGCCATCCACCTGCAGCGCGATCGGCAAGCCCGCATTCACGCTTGCCGCCACCTGCTGCGGCGGCAACGCCGCCAGGGCAGCGCGCACTTTGGGGAATTGCGCCCCAAAGCGCGGGCCGAGCAGCTTGTTATCAGGCAGCACGCGGTAGCTGACCAACCGCGCCGCGTCTTCGACAAACTCGAAAGCCTTTACATTCAGTTCGTCGATGACAATGGCAACCAACTCATCACGCAGGGTTGCTTTTCCGCCGGCATAGACCAGCACCCGGCTCAGCGGTTGGCGCACTTTGATCCCGGCTGCATTGCGGGCGCCCAACCCCAAGCTGGAGACCTGGCGGGCCAGCTCCATTTGTGTAAGCAGGGCAGCATCAACCACCGAGACGTCGGTAACGGGCCAGGCGGTATGATGCACACTCAAGTGCGCTTCCGGACGCACGCTGACCACCAAGTTCTGGTAAATAGCTTCGGTCATAAAAGGGATGAACGGTGCCAACAGGCGCGCCAGCTTGACCATGATGTGATACAGCGTGGCGTAGGCATCCGCCTTGTCGCTGTCAGCCTCGCTCTTCCAAAAACGGCGGCGCGAGCGGCGCACATACCAGTTGGACAGGTCATCCAGGAAAGCCTCCAACGCCAGCGTGGCATTCAAAGGATCGGAGGCCTCCAGGGCTTCGCTGACGCGCTCGACCACCTGGTTGAGCCGCGCCAGCGCCCAGCGGTCCAGCAAGTTATCGCTGTGCGGCGTGGGCCCCTCGGGATAATCGGGATCGAAAACAAAATCTGGCTCCCAGCCATCCAGGCGGGCATAGGTCGCCAGGAAGGTGTACACATTCCACAGCGGGATCAAGAAACGCCGGCGCGCCTCGTCGCCGCGGTTATAACCGAAGAGCAGGTCATTCTCCGGCTTGTGGGCGCAATACAGCCAACGCATCACGTCCACGCCCATGCGATCGGCGGCTTCGTTGAACTCGATCGAGTTGCCCCAGGATTTGTGCATGGGGCGCCCGTCCTCTGCCAGCAGGGTGGCGTAGCCGAAGTTCTGCAAGAAAGGCGGGCTGCTGTCCAGCACCGTTGCCATCGCCAGCAGGCTGTAAAACCAGTTGCGGAACTGGCCCGGGAAGGATTCGCTGATCCAGCGCGCTGGATACCAGGTGCGCCAATACTCACGGTTCTTGCGATACTGCAGGGTGCTGAAAGGAACGATGCCGGCGTCGAGCCAGGGATTGCCCACATCCGGGATGCGGCTCATCAACCCCTGGCATGTCGGGCATTGCAGCTTGACCGCGTCGATGTGCGGGCGGTGCGGGGTATGTCCTTCGAACTGCTCCCAACCCTGCACAGCGCGGCTTTTCAATTCCACTTCATCGCCGATCACCTCAAAGCGCCCGCAGCCTTCGCACACCCAGATGGGCAGCGCCAATCCCCAATAGCGTTTCTTGGAGATCATCCAATCGTGCATATTGCGCAGCCAATCCATTTCACGGGAGTAGCCAAACTCGGGGATCCACTTGATTTGATCGACGACATCCATGATCTGGTAGCGCAGGCTGCGCTGTTTTTCTTCAGCCGTCAGCTCTTCGCGCGGCTTGTCATAGCTCTCGCCCATAGAGATGTACCATTCATCCACCAGGCGGAAGACCAACTCAGTCTTGCAGCGCCAACAGGTGGGGTAGCGGTGGGTGTAAGGCTCCACGTGGTAGAGAACGTCTTTGCGCTCCAGGTCTTCAAAGATGGGCGTGGCGACCTGTGAGACGTGCTGACCGCTCAGCCAGCCAAAGCCATCGACAAAGTGACCCTCATCATCCAACGGCGCCACCAGCGGGAAATTGTGCTCTCGGCCCAGCAGGAAATCCTCAGCGCCACAACCTGGAGCGATGTGCACGATACCGGTGCCTTCGGTTTCGCCGACTTCGTCCCAGGCAATCACCTGGTGCGCCTGCACCGCAGAGAGCTTCACTTCTTGAGCGAGCTCTTTCAGCTCGGTCCAGCCGCCGGGGTGCTGCTCGGCGGGCAGGTCATCGAAAGGACCGTCGTAGGTCCAACCAACCATCTCGGCGCCCTTCAGTTCACTCAGCACCTCATACGGACCGCGCAGCATGTGCAGGGTGCCCTTGGAAAGATACAGCACTTGTTCGCCTTGCTTCACGCGCACATAATCCAGGTCTGGGCCGACTGCAGCAGCTACGTTGCTGGTCAGCGTCCAGGGTGTGGTAGTCCATACTAACAGGGCTTCGCCTGGTCGCTCCCGCAGCGGGAAGCGCAGCGTGACGCTGCGGTGGGTCAACTCGGCGTATCCGTCGGTAACGATTTCGTGCTGGCTGATGCCGGTGGCGCAACGCGGGCACCAGGGCATCACATCGACGCCGCGGTACAGCCAGCCGCGCTCCCAGCAGCGCTTGAGAAAGGTCCAGATCATGTAATTGTTTTCGTTGGAGAAGGTGAAGTAGCTGCCGCCCAGCTCGGGCAGACCCAACCGCCCCACGATCTGCTCCACGGTGTCAGTCACCGGGCCTTCCGGACCGGGCACGGTGATGGTCTGGGATGGGTCTTCCATCAGCTTCACCGCCAACCAGCGCAAGAACTGCGGGTCATTCCAATCCATCCAGTAGCCCAGGCGGATGGACTGTTCGGTTTGCACGGCGGCGAAGTTCAACACGCGCGCCTTGCATTTGCGCACGAACAGCTCCAGCCCGTACGCCTCGATGTCTTTCTTGGAGGCGAAACCCATTTCCTTCTCGACTTCCACCTCCACCCACAGCCCCTGGCAATCGAAGCCGTTCTGGTAGCGCAACTTGCGCCCTTGCATGGCGCGAAAGCGCTGGAACAGGTCTTTATAGGTGCGTCCCCACCCGTGATGTACTCCCATCGGGTTGTTGGCGGTGATTGGACCGTCGATGAACGACCAGGGCTCGTCGTGCTGGTGGATCTGGCGCAGGCGTTCGAAAGCGGCGCTCTCCTTCCAGAACCGCAGCAGCTCACGCTCCTGGGCAGGAAAATCGACGTTGGCAGGTACTTCTTTGAACGGCATAACTCCTCCTCGATAATAAAAAAACCGTCCCTGAAATCAGGGACGGGTATAACCCGCGGGACCACCCCGCTTCCCGCTGCAAGGCGGGCGCTCAAGCGGCTCATAGCATAAGCCGTGCACAGGATAACGGGCGGCGTCCCGGCTCACCTACTGCGAGCAGTCTCTAACTGCCCTGTTCGGATCGCAGCTCCGGAAGGATTTTCAGCCCGCTGGTGCTGCCCCGGCTCGCACCGTCCCGGGGTCGCTGGAAAACCGATGACAGCGCTTCGGCTGCGCGGGCTTACTCGTTTCCATCATCGCTTTATCGATTGGCGTGATTATGCCACAGTTTAGGGTGCTGGTCAACCTCGTAGTTGGGGCAGCATTCCGAGCTGCGCCAGCCGGGCAAAGCGACCCGGCGGGCCCCCTGTGCTAGACAATCTTGCCGTCTGGGAAACACTGCGTGTTGAAGACCGCGAGCTGGGGTGCGTGTACCGTCTGATCCGAAGGCGTGCTGAGGGCGAGTCTGTGCGGTCTATCCCGTACAGGTGGGGGATGCAAGCGGTATTGGGGAGCATATCTGGGGGTGGGCTGTGTCCACTTTGTGCGTTTTGTCTGGTCTGTCTGTGCGAGTTGCACTCCAGCACCCTAAGTAATGTAACTCTGAACGAGCGGAGAATTTGGAATTTACATGAATTTGGCAGCAGCGACCGACGAGTCCAATCCAGATGCTAACAAGTCAAACGCTTTTGCGAACCCGCACACTGCGTGGGGTTACCACTGTGGTTGTCCCTACCTGCGCATTCAGGTTGTAGATTAATAGCACTCTTTCAATCAGCACGACTATAGGGCGGATGCCATCCTGATCTGGGCGCAGCAGCATGACACCGGCGTGGGTAGCGGGCGGATAAACGCGAATATCGGCAAAACCTTCATCGGCGGTGATCAGAAAACGGCTCTCCGTTTGTATTCTGCGCCAAAGCTCGGCATCCTTCCAGCCTGACATACCCTGTTCGACCACAGAGTCAGCCTGGTAGTCACGTTCGCGCAGCAAGGCGACAACTTGCCTGGGCAGGTCCTCGTCAACTTTGATTTGCCTGTAAGGCGCTCGAGTAGAGTGTATTTATGCAGAAAGCGGAAAAACGATCTCCTGGCGCATCACTTCTGCAGCGTAGGCCAGGGCAGCATAAAGGTCATCATCGGTCAGTTGGGGGTAATCCTGCCGGATATCATCAAAAGTCAAGCCATCCGCCAGGCTGCCGACCACCACTGCCACAGGGATGCGGGTGCCCTTGATACAAGGATCGCCATGGTGAATGTCAGGGTCTATTGCGATTCGATCTTGCCATCTTCGTCTCATCGGTACCTCCAAATGCCTGAACTGGATATTATTGCAGTTTGAGAGCAGTGGTTGGTTCTGGTCAGGCGGCTGGTGTTTTCCCCCTTCTGGCTGGTGTGATCCCCTGGTGCAAACCGGGATAACGGCTCAAGGGGGGTATGCACCATTGGTGTGAACGTACGACCCAATTAGACAGATATTTCCAGATATTCACTCAGTCAGCAATGGATGATTTGGTGACACCGGTAGCCCTCATCCCTTCCCCTCTCTCAACGTTGGGAGAGGGGAAGGGGCCGGGGGATGGGGTGAGGGCGATATGCACCCAATTGCACCCGAAAAACGAAAGCCAGCTCTTCGAGCTGGCCCAACCCCCAGGTGTAGAAGCAAAGCGGTGAGATCAACGCCAGAACTGGCGCCGCCGGCGAGATTCGTCGGGTTATGCATGGCAGCCAAAATCAAAGCAAAGCCTGCGCGAGGGAGGCTGGTAGAAGCCGGCGGCGCGCGCCTCATTGCAGGAAGTGCGAGAAGCAAGCTCGGTGGACACCGTGCGGGCAGTTGCCAGCCTGGAGAGGTTCGGCTTGTTCACCCGAGACCGGAGCTGGTCCAGGGAGCGCTACCCGGCGTGGCTGGGCGACGTTCTGGCGCGGCGTTTGCTGGAGTGAATGCAGAAAGCGACCCATTTGAATGCGCCGAATGCGTTAAAATCGGAGGACATTCTATTCAAAATTGGAGACAACATGCCCACTTTGAAATGGTGGCAGACCGCCCTGTTCTATCAGATCTACCCGCGCTCGTTCGCCGACGGCAATGGCGATGGCATCGGCGACTTCGCCGGCATGATCGCAAAGCTCGATTACCTCAAGGAGCTGGGCGTGGATGCGCTGTGGCTCTCGCCGCACTTCCCCTCGCCCAACTGGGACTGCGGCTACGACATCAGCGATTACTGCGGTGTCGCCCCGGAGTACGGCACGCTGCAGGACTTCAAAAACTTCCTGCAGGGCGCCCACGAGCATGGTATGCGCGTGATCCTGGACCTGGTGCTGAACCACACCAGTGACGAGCACCCCTGGTTTCTGGAATCAAAATCCAGCCGCGACAATCCCAAAGCCGATTGGTACGTGTGGGCCGATACGCCGCCCAACAACTGGCAGTCTTGCTTCGACGGCGAAGCCTGGACCTTCGTCCCTGAGCGCGGCCAGTACTATTACCATTATTTCATGAAGCAACAGCCAGACCTCAACTGGCGCAACCCCGCCGTCAAACAGGCCATGTGGGATGCCGCGCGCTTTTGGCTGGATATGGGCGTGGACGGTTTCCGGCTGGATGCCATTGGTACGATCTACGAGGATCCCAATCTCACCCCACACACTGTGCCGATGAGCCTGGCTGAGCTGCGCCGCTTCGGCGAGCTGGCGCAGACGCCTGCAGAGGTGCGTCTCAAGAACCGCTACTGGCATGAGATGTTCAAATACCAGCACGGTGGGCCTGGTCTGCATGACCTGATGAAGGAGCTTCGCCTCGTGCTGGACGAATATGATGGCGATCGCATGCTGGTCGGCGAGGATGAAAACATCGACTACATGGGCAGCGGTGATGACGAGCTGCACCTGGTGTTCAATTTCCCCCTGATGAAAACCGACCGCATCACACCAGTCCACGTGCGCCGCAACCAGCAGCAGCGCCTGGCCCAGTTGGATGCCCTGCCGGTGCGCGGTTGGGGCTGCAACACGCTGGGCAATCACGACAGCTCGCGCATCTACACCCGCTATGGCGACGGTGTGCACAACCCACAGCTCGCTCGTTTGAACGCCGCCCTGGTGCTCACCCTGCGCGGCACGCCGTTTCTCTACAATGGGGAAGAAATCGGGATGAGCGACCTGATCATCACCGAGCCTGAAAAATTTCGCGATACCATGGCCACCTGGTACTACCAGGCCATTGTGCAAGAGCTGGGCGTGCCGCCCACCGAGGCCGCCCTGCGCGCCGGGATGATGTCTCGCGATAAGAACCGTACACCCCTGCAGTGGTCGAATGCCCCCAACGGTGGTTTCTGCCCACCGGCTGTTTCCCCCTGGTTGCCGGTCAACCCGGATTACGCCCAGGGGGTCAACGTCCAGGATCAAACGAATAATCCCGCCTCTATGCTGAACTACTACAAGCGCCTGATCCAGGTGCGCCGCCAGACGCCCGCCCTGCTCGCTGGCGAGTATGCACCGCTCCACCCGCAAGCGCGGACGTATTTCGCTTTCCTGCGCTACACGCCGCAGCAGAGTGTGCTGGTGATCCTGAACTACTCGGACAAACCCCGCCGGTTGTCGTTCGATATTCCTGGCAAGACCATCGCCCGCTTGCTGTTTTCCTCAGAAATAAACAAGACAGACGAAAGCCTGGCGGGAATCCACCTTGCGCCGTTTGAAGCGCGGATTGCAGAGTTGGGATGACGGGATTGATTTAGAACAGGAAACACGAAGCGCACAAAGCATTTCACAAAGAGCCCCAAGAGATTAAGCAAATCGTGGAAAAACCCCTTAAACTGTACTCCGACCTCGCCCCCTGGTTTCACTTGCTCACCCAGCCGGACGACTACGCCGAAGAAGCCGCATTCTACCGCGGCCTGATCCTGGCGCACTGCACCTTTCCGCCGCGCACACTGCTCGAGCTGGGCAGCGGCGGTGGGAACAACGCTGCGCACCTGAAGGCTCACTTCACAATGGCGCTGACGGATCTATCCCCACAGATGCTGGCTCTCAGCCAGGGCCTCAACCCCGAGTGCGAGCATATCACCGGAGATATGCGCACCATCCGCCTGGGGCGCCAGTTCGACGCGGTCTTCATCCATGACGCCATCTGCTACATGATCAGCCGCGAAGATCTGCAGCGCGCTATTGAGACAGCCTATGTCCACTGCCGCCCGGGAGGTGTGGCGCTGCTGGCGCCTGATTTCGTGCGCGAAACCTTCAAGGAATACACCGATCACGGCGGGCACGACGGCGAGGGACGCGCCTTGCGTTACCTCGAATGGGTGTGGGATCCAGATCCGAGCGACTCAACTTACCTGGGAGAGATGGCTTACCTGCTGCGCGACGAAACCGGCCAGGTGCGCATGTTCCATGACCGGCACGAAGAGGGATTGTTTTCGCAGGCCGAGTGGCTGCGACTGCTAGAGCAGCAGGGCTTTCAACCTCACGCCGTACCCTTCGAGCACAGCGATGCGTTGAACTTTGGCACGCCGGTCTTCGTGGGGGTCAAACCAGTTGGGTGAGACCCACGCAGTCAAGTCGTAGGGGCAAAGCATCCGGCGCGATAGACTTGATCCCACAGCACCAATCTCCAGCCGGATGCTTTACCCGAGATGCGAGCCTCAAATGGCTGTCGAGGTTGGCGGTCACTACTGGGTTGCCCCCCGCCATAATCCTGCTTCATACTATGTCGCGATTTTTATTTGTGGAGTGTTTTTGTCGCTATAATGGCAGCATCTTGAGCGAGCGAGGTAAAGAATGACTGTCCTAAGCGACTACCATGATTTTCTGGGCCGGCATTGGGAAACCGGCAGCGTGTGCAACCACTGGGCCTACCAGGGCTTCAAAGCGCCCCACACCGGGCGGCCGTTTTCCGAGGCGCTGCTACAGGGCATCAGCGGCGGGATTGTAATGGCCTATTTTTCCTTTGCTTACGAAGGGTATGACCCGCAGGCGCGCCTCCTGACCCGCAACACGTTCGATCCGCTGGATCACCTGCTGGAGCGGCTGGGCGTGGTGCAACACCTGCGCCAGACGCCCGACCCAAAGCGAGCCGCACGCTATTTGCAGGAAGAGCTGGAGAACGGCTTACCGCCCATCGTTTGGGCTGATTACTTCAGCCTGCCATACAACGCCCTGCCTCATGATGAGGGCATGTGGGCTATGTTCCCGTTGGTGGTGTACGGCTACGATAAAGCCGCAGGCCAGGCCTGGATCGCCGACCGGGCGCGGGCGCCGTTGCACGTCACGCTGGGAGAACTGGCTGCCAGCCGCGAACGGGTGAAGGTGCACAAGCACCGCCTGCTCACCCTGGAACACCCCGACCTGGCCAAGCTGCAGAGTGCGGTGCGCATGGGCATCACCGATACCATTCGCCTGTTCACCGAGGCGCCGCCCAAAGGTACGCGCAAGAACTTCGGCTTCGCCGCCTACCATTGGTGGATCGAGCTGCTCACCAAACCCAAGGCGCGCCTGTCTTGGGAGCGCGAGTTCCCCGCCGGAACGAAGATGCTCTCTGGGCTGCGCTGGGCATTTGAAGACATCAACACTTTCGGCAAGGATGGCTACGCCGAGCGCGATTTGTACGCCGACTTCCTGGACGAAGCCAGCCTGCTGCTGAACAAGGCTGGCTTGCGACAGGCGGCAGTGCTGTTTCGCGACAGCGCCCAGGCCTGGGAGCGCCTCTCGACAGCGCTCTTACCGGACGAGACGCCGCTGCTGGGCGAGATGCGCCGCCTGCTGCTGGAGCGCCACCGGATTTTCCTGGAGCAGGAGGACGGCGCGCTGGAGAGGATGCGAGAGATCGACGCCCGACTGGCGGAAATCAGGGTGCAGGCAGCGGAGGACTTTCCACTGGACGCCGCCGGCGTAGATGCTTTTCGCCAGAACCTGGCGGCGCACGTCCGGCGCGTGCTCGATATTGAAATCGAGGCCGTGGCGGCTTTGCAAGACGCCGTGGCGTGAGCTTATGCCGGTGGAGGTCACATAGGCAAAGCATCACACCCGTGAAGCGGTCATCGAGCGCACAATCCGGGAGTTCGAGCAGGCGCTTACCACTTGACAAAATCGTTGATACGTGTAAAATCAATTTGATAGACTTCAAATTATATTAGAGGTGATCAAAATGATCGAACACGACAGCGACGCGCTGCTCACGTTTTTTAAGGCTCTGGCGGACGCCAACCGCTTGAAGATCATCGGTTTGCTAGCGCAGCAGGATCTTTCCGTAGAACAGATCGCCGGCATGCTGGGAGTGCACGCTTCGACGGTGTCGCACCACCTGAACAAACTGGCCAAGATCGGGCTGGTAAGCGCCCGCGCCGAGAGCTATTACAGCATCTACCACCTGGAAACCAAAACGCTCGAAAACCTGTCGAAAAGCCTGCTGCAGCGCGAGGCGCTCAGCGCCGCGGCAGACGACGTGGACCTGGACGCTTATGACCGCAAGGTGCTGAACGCCTACCTGAATCCGGATGGCAGCATCCGCGCCTTTCCTGGGCAGCAAAAGAAGCTGGAGGTGATCTTGCGCCACGTAATCCAGAGCTTCAAACCAGGCGTGCGCTACACCGAAAAGCAGGTCAACGAGATCCTGTCGCGCTTCACCAAGGACATTTCCGGGCTGCGCCGCGACCTGGTTGACCATAAGCTGCTCGGGCGACAAACCGATGGGCGCGAGTACTGGTTGATCACTACAGCAGAGTGAACCAGACCGTGTAGTCGCTAACCTGGAGAAGAGGGCAACGGACAGGACGGTCACCCATACCGCTGAACTGATAGCCCCACAACCAAATCATGCTAAAATACAGTCGTATGCAAAATCAACCTGCTTCGATCCCAGCAATGCGCAACCCCATGACCCAGCAAAAACACCGCCAGGAAGTGCTCTGGCAGGTGACGCTGCCATTGATCTTGGGTGGCGGCCTGATCCTGGCGACCGCCATACTGGCCGTCTGGGCTGGGGTCACTCATCGCGGCGACGTCAGCCTGTGGGCGGACATCTCGCTCATCTGGCTGATCCTGCCATGGTTGCTCTTCACCTTGATCTTTATCGCCGTACTGGCAGGCCTGGTGTATGCCGTGACAAAGATGATCGCCGGCTTTCCACCGCTGGCTTACCGCATACAGGGCGGGTTCCGGCGCGCCAGTTTACTAACCCGCAGCTATGCCGATCGGTTGGTCGAGCCAGTCTTGCGAGTGAACAGCGCACAGGCGCGGGTGAAGGCATTCACGCGCAGCCTGTTGGAAGCTGCTGGAAGAACCGGAAAGAGAGGTAATCCCAATGCCTGAATCAGACAACAGCCAACCCGCCTCCGGAAACTGGAAAACCCAGGCGCTGGTCGTGGGAGCAGTGATCGGCGCCCTGGTCGGTGCTGGGGCAGCTTACCTGCTGACCCAACGTGCTGAAGGCAATCAAGAAAGATTGAGAATCACCGCCGGTGATGGCGTTAAACTTGGCGTATTGATCTTTGGTTTGCTGCGTCAGGTTGCCCAGCTCGGCGAAGGACGCTAGCCTAGCGTGACTGAGCTGCGCTCGCAGAAGTGTACACCCTGTCGGGGCGGCGTTCCGCCCCTGAGCGCCGAGCAAATCCAGGCTTTGCTGGTGCAAGTGCCCGGCTGGCAGGTGGTCGAGACGGATGGCATACTCCGCCTGCAGCGCACCTATAAGTTCTCCAACTTTGCCCAGGCGCTGGCTTTTACACAGCGAGTAGGCGATTGCGCTGAACAGGAAGAACACCATCCCGCAATTTTGACCGAGTGGGGCAAGGTCACCGTCACCTGGTGGACGCATAAGATCAAAGGCCTGCACACAAACGACTTCATCATGGCCGCCAAAACGGACGTCCTGTTCCAGGCGTAAAGGCAGTCTGATAAGACGAAAATCAAGCCGTGAGCCTGCGGCGGCAGCACTGTAGCCGCCGCCGTTTTTTTTTACGCGTGGACACTTGACAGGCGCACATTTTGGCGCGAAGATTGTATGAACGAACGCTCGTTCGTTTTTTCAGGAAGGATTGGCGATGACCGCAGAACCACCCACCAAAGGAGCCCGCACCCAGCATGAAATCATCCAGGCTGCCCACAGCCTGTTTCGCGCCAACGGCTACAACGGCACATCCATGCGCCAAATCGCCCGCCAGGCTGGCATTACCGTCAGCAGCATCTACAACCATTTCGCCACCAAAGAAGACATCTTCCTCGCCGTGTTAGAAGCCTTTCACCCTTACCATGAGCTCTTGCCCATCCTCGAGAATGCCTCCGGCAACACCAAAGAAGAATTTCTGCGCAGCGCAGCGCACAACATGTTGGACATTTTAGAAAGACGGCCAGATTTTATCAACCTGATGCTGATCGAGCTGGTCGAGTTCAACAGCCGCCACCTGCCGCGCCTGTTCGAAGAAATTTACCCGCGTGTGCTGAGTGTGTTGCAGTCTTTTTTCCACCGCCGCGGCGCGCTGCGTCCAATGCCAACGCAGGTGGTGGTGCGCGCTTTCATGGGCTTTTTCTTTTCCTATTTCATTACTAACACCATGGTGCGTGATTATTGGGCTACCATACAGGATAATAGTGTATTGGATGATTTCGTAGACATCTTTCTCTACGGCATCCTGGCAGATGAACAACCTGAGCCTGCTGAAGGCGGACAACCATGAATTCTCGCCTGACTTCCCTGATCCGCAAAGAATTCATTCAGATTTTGCGCGACCCGCGCACGCTCATCCTGGTGCTGGTCATCCCGGTTATGCAGCTCTTCTTATTGGGCTATGCGGCCACCAACGACGTGCGCAACGTGCCCCTGGCAGTCTACAACTTAGACAACAGTCCGGCCTCGCGCCAGCTTCTGGATGCCTACCGCGCCGCCGATTATTTTGAGCTGGCGTTCGACGCCGGCTCGGAGCAGGAGCTGCGAGATTTGATCGACTCCGGGAAGGCACGCGCCGGGTTGATCATCCCCCCTGATTACACGCTCAAACTGCAGTCCGGCGAAACAGCCCATGTGGCCTTCGTATTGGATGGCAGCGATCCCACCGCCGCTTCAACTGCGCTGTCGGCTGCCCGGCTCATCGGTCAGCAACAGGGTGTGCGCATCTTGGAGGAACGCTTGCAGCGCCGCGGCCAGTCGATCGGTAACACCTCGCCGCTGGAAGTTCACACCCAGGTCTGGTATAACCCCGACCTGGTCAACGCCTATTTTATGATCCCGGGGGTGATCGGCATGATTCTGTTCGCGCTGACTTCGATCCTGACCGCCACAGCCATCGTGCGCGAGCGCGAGCGCGGCACCATCGAACAATTGATCGTCACCCCGATCCGCTCCTGGGAATTGATCGTTGGCAAGATGCTGCCGTACACCATCCTGGCGCTTTTAAACACCCTGGAAGTGCTGGCCATTGGCTCCTGGTGGTTCGACGTTCCCATACGCGGCGATCTGTGGTTGATCCTGGGCGCATCAGCCCTGTTCCTGCTCACCAGCCTGGGAATCGGGCTGTTTGCTTCGAGCATCGCCAATACCCAGCAGGAGGCCATGCTCACGGTGTGGATGACTCTGCTGCCAGCGCTATTTCTATCGGGTTTCTTCTTTCCCCTGGAAGCTATGCCCAAGGTGCTGCAGTGGATTTCTTATCTCATACCCTTGCGCTATTACCTGGTCATTATCCGCTCCCTGCTGCTCAAGGGGGTGGGCGCTGAGGCGCTACAAACAGAAATTTTCGCGCTGGCTGTCTTCGGCGTCGGCATCATGACTGCCGCTGCGCTGCGCTTCCGCAAACGCCTGGATTAGTCACGTTATCCTTCCTACAGGAGGCTTCGATGCATCCCAATCCTCGCCGAATCATTCCAGTCATCCTGCTCATCCTGGTTGCTTCTGCAACCTGGTGGTATTTGAACCGTGAAACGACTGCCGCCAACTCTGCGGTGCTGAGCGCTTCCGGCACGATCGAGGCCACCCAGGTGCAGTTATCGACCGAGGTTGGCGGGCGTATCATGCTGGTCAATGTCGCTGAAGGCGATGATGCAGTGGCGGGTCAGGTGCTGGTTCAGCTAGAGGACAGCCTGCTGCAAGCCCAACGCCAGCAAGCAGAAGCGGCGGTGCGCCTGGCGCAAGCCAATTATGAGCTGGTGGCGGCCGGTACACCGCCCGAGCAGCAAGCCGCCGCCATCGCCCAGGCGGAGCTCGAGTTGGTCAATGCTCGCCAGGCGCTGCAAAACCTTTTCGACCTGGCAGACCTGGCCGCTGCCCAGGTGCAGCAAGAAATTGCCGCTATTGATAAAGCTCGCGACCTGGCGGCTCAAAAGCTGGAAAACCTGGAGACCGTCGCCGACCCTGCCGATGTCGACGCGGCCTGGTCGGCAGTGGTGATTGCAAAAGATAAGCTGGAAAAAGCCCAGGATAAATTCGAGCCTTACGAGAAAAAATCCGAAGACAATGTCACCCGCGCCATCCTGCAGGCTCAGGTAGCTGCCGCTCAGAAAGCCTATGAGGCAGCCGAAACACGCTACAACAACCTGGTGGGCGCCTCGAATCAATTTGAAATCGCCCTGGCGCGGGCGGATTTGAAACTGTTGGAAAGCAAACTGGCTGACGCCCGCCGCCGTTACGAAAAGCTGCAACAGGGACCAGACCCAGACGCCCTGGAACAGGCGCAAGCCCGCCTGGCGTTGGCGGAAGCCAACCTGGAACGCGCCCGAGCAGAACCTACTCGCGAACAACTCACCCTGGCGCAAGCCCAGGTGGACACAGCCCAGTCCCAATTGGAGGTGCTGGAAGCGCAGTTAAAAAAATTGGCGATCACCGCCCCGGTGGATGGCACTGTATTGGTGCGCATGGTCGAGCCGGGCGAGGTGGTCAATCCGGGAGCGCCTCTGCTGACCCTGGCACGCCTGGATGACCTGCGCATCACGGTTTACCTCCCCGAAGACCGCTATGGCGCTGTGCAACTGGGACAAAGCGCGCAGGTGACAGTTGACTCTTTCCCGGGGGTAGTTTTTCGAGGTGTGGTGGTGCGCATTGCCGACCAGGCTGAATTCACCCCGCGCAACGTGCAGACCGATGAGGGCCGGCGCACGATGGTCTTCGCGATTGAGCTTTCCGTGGACGACCCCCAGGGTCGGCTGCATCCGGGCATGCCGGCAGACGTTGTCTTCGACAATTGAGCCAGCCAACCGATACGGCAGGCGCATGATGAGCGTTCAAATCGAAGCGCAGCATCTCAATAAGCATTTCGGCAGCCTGGCCGCGCTGCAGGATTTGAACCTGTCGATCTCGGCTGGGGAAATTTACGGATTGGTTGGACCAGATGGCGCCGGGAAGACCACCGCCCTGCGCTTGCTGTGCGGCGCCTTGCGGCCCGATGCCCATCACCGCGGTAACACCCCGCTATGTCGCGTCGCCGGGATGGACGTCTTCCACCAAACCGAGCAAGCCCGAGCCCGTCTGGGCTACCTACCGCAACGTTTCTCGCTGTACGAAGACCTGACGGTGATGGAAAACCTGCGCTTCTTTGCTGAAGTGCGCGGTCTAACAAGCCGGGAGTGGCAGCCCCGCTGCCTTGAAATCCTGGATTTCGTCGGCCTGGCGCCATACACTGAGCGCCTTGCCGGGCACTTATCCGGCGGCATGAAGCAGAAATTGGGGCTGGCTGCCGCCCTGGTGCACCAACCCCAGGTGCTGCTGCTGGATGAGCCCACTACGGGCGTAGACCCGGTGACGCGCCAGGATTTCTGGCAGCTTATCATCCGTTTGGCAGGCAGCGGAAACGAGCAACCGGTAACTGTTCTGGTCAGCACCCCCTACATGGATGAGGCTGCTCGCTGTAACCGGGTGGGTTTTCTTCGGCAAGGAAAATTATTGGTCGAAGGCACGCCCGCCGAGTTACGCGCCTTGATCAGCCAGCGCATACTGGAGCTGCGCGGCCCATCATTGATGGCGCTGCGCCAGGCGGCGCGCCAGGCGCCCGGCGTCGCCGACGCCATGCTGTTTGGCGACCGTATCCACCTGCGCCTGACTGCGGATGCAGATGAAGGTTACTTGGATAGCTTACGGCACCATCTGGAACAGGCTGGCAGCGAGGTCACCTCACTGCGACCCGTCGCCCCCCAGTTGGAAGACGTCTTCATGGCGTTGGTGGAGGAGAAACGATGAAGGATGTCATCGCGACCCAAAATCTCACCCGCTACTTTGGCAACTTCCTCGCTGTAGACCACTTAACCTTCTCTGTCCAGGCCGGCGAAGTGGTCGGCTATCTCGGCCCAAATGGCAGCGGCAAAACCACCACCATTCGCATGCTGCTCGGGCTGTTGCGCCCCAGCCAGGGCAGCGCCCAGGTGCTGGGATATGACATCATCACACAATCCGAGCAGATCCGCGCCAGGGTGGGATATATGTCGCAAAAATTTTCGCTCTACCATGACCTGACCGTTCGAGAGAACCTGAGTTTCTACGCTGGCGTGTACGGTGTGACCCGGCGAGAGAGGCTGCAAGAGATCGCCGAATTGATTGGGCTGAGCGAGTTGCAGAACGAGCGCGTCAGCAACCTTTCCACAGGCTGGCGGCAGCGCCTGGCGCTGGGTACTGCCATTGTGCACAGCCCCAGCCTGCTCTTCCTGGATGAGCCGACCAGTGGGGTCGACCCGGCAGCGCGCCGCTCGTTTTGGAACCTGATCTATACCCTGGTGGAGCAGGGCGTCACTGCGCTGGTCACCACGCATTACATGGATGAGGCGGAATACTGCAGGCGGGTGGGGATGATGCGCGATGGGCGACTGCTGGCAATGGACACCCCTTCGGCGATCAAGGCTCAAGCCATACCGGGCCTGGCCTGGGATGTTTTTCCGGGCAGAGAAGATGGTCGCTTGCTGCAAGCCTTGCAAGCGCTGCAGAACTGCGCCTGTGTGCTGCGCGCCGGGCTATCGGGCGATCACCTGCGCGCGATTACACCCGCTGAAATCCAGGTCACCACCCTGCAGGAGGCTCTGAAGAAGGCCGGCATCCAGGGCGCACGTATCGAGCGAGTTGAGCCCACCCTGGAGGATGTTTTTCTGGCGCTCTCGAACCAGGCGAATGCAGGGTAGGAAATTCCCAGGCTTGTCTCTCTTTGGAGCTTTTTCCCGGTAGGAATAGTGTCTGGTACAAGCGGCGTTTTTTTGCCGCACCAGTTGCGCAGCCTCACCCGCCTGATTGCTCGCTGGTTTCTCTGAGCAGCGAATTTATCAAAGCTAGCGTATAATCATTTTGCATGGATCTCCCTTCACCAAAATTCATTATCGCCGGCCAACTGCTGCGTGAATATATTATCCTGCCATCCAACCAGGTGCTTCTGGATGTGCCGGGAGGCAACTGCCTGTACGCTGCCGTAGGAGTGGCCGTTTGGGAGCCGCAGCCCAAGCCAGCGATCATTGCTCGCGTGGGCGAAGATTACCCCTTGGAATGGCTGCAAGAATTCAACCGGCGCGGCCTGGATACGCGCGGTGTGCGCATTTTGCCGTTTGCAGTAGATGTTCGTTCTTTTGTGGCTTATACCAGCCGCACCAGCCGGGTGTATGATGATCCCGTATCCTATTTTGCCGGATTGGGTCTCCCCTTTCCAAAAGCCTTGCTTGGTTATCACAAAGACCCCAACGCCCTGGACAGCCGCACCACCTTGCAGCCAATTTCCCTGCGCCAGGCTGATATCCCCGATGAATTTCGTGACGCGACCGCCGCTCACTTGTGCCCTCTGGATTATTTGACTCACAGTTTAATGCCAGCGGTGCTGCGCCAGGCAGACTTTACCACGGTCACGCTCGACCCAGGGCCCGGCTATATGAATCCCACCTATTGGCCGGATGTGCCCTCGCTGATCACCGGGCTGACCGCGTTCTTGCCCGCTGAAGAGGACCTGCGCAATCTGTTCACCGGGCGCAGCAGCGATTTGTGGGAAATGGCGGAGGCGTTGGCCGCTTATGGCTGTGAAATTGTGGTCATCAAACGCGGCGAGAGCGGGCAATTGATTTACGACGCCGCCAGTCGCCGCCGCTGGGAAGTCACCGCCTATCCATCGCGTGTGGTCGATCCATCTGGCGCAGGAGATGCCTTCTGTGGAGGCTTTTTGGCCGGCTACCGGCGCACTTATGATCCGCTAGAAGCCGCCCTGTACGGCAACATCTCTGCATCTCTGGTGGTAGAAGGCGTTGGCCCATTTTATGCGCTGGATGCTTTACCTGGCCTGGCAGAAGCGCGGCTGGCGGCCATCCGCCAAACTGTTCGCAAGGTGTGAAGATGGCTTCCGAACTGAGCAACCGCTTGCTGGAGATGACCATCGAGATACAGCAAATTCCTGCGCCCACCTTTCAGGAGCAGCAGCGGGCGCACTTCGTGCGCGACCGCCTGGTAGAAGAAGGTTTGAGTGACGTATCCATCGACAATACCGGCAATGTGTACGCCCGCCTGCCGGGCAGCGGCGCCGCTCGCCCCCTGGTGGTCAGCGCCCACCTGGACACAGTATTTCCAGCCAGCACCGATCTGCAAGTCAAACGCACCACTAACCGCCTGTACGGACCGGGAATTGGAGATAACTCCCTGGGCATCGCCGGGTTGTTCGGCTTGCTTTGGGCGCTCAAAGAAAGAGCCAGGTCCTTACCTGGCGATTTATGGCTGGTCGCCAATGTCGGCGAAGAAGGACTTGGCGATCTGAGCGGCATGCGCGCCGTTGTGGACCGTTTCGCGGGCGCCCCGCTCGCCTACATCGTCCTGGAAGGCATGGCCTTCGGGCAAATCTACACCCGCGGCCTGGGCGTCAAACGTTACCAGATCGAGTGCACCACCACCGGCGGTCACTCCTGGGTAGATTATGGGCGTCCTTCAGCGATTCACGAGCTGGCGGAGCTGGTCTCGCGCCTGACCAGCCTGCCGCTGCCGAAAGAGCCTCGCACCACGCTGAATGTCGGCGTGATCAGGGGCGGCACTTCGATCAATACCATTGCTGCGCAGTGTGTGCTCGAGTTAGATCTGCGCTCAGAGCACCCCGCCGCATTGGACGAGTTGGTGAAGCAAGTGGAAAGCCTGATCGCGCTGGCATCTCGCAAAGACGTGCGCATGGGCTTTTCTGTGATCGGGCAGCGCCCGGCAGGTGAAATTTCCGCCGATCATCCCCTGGTGCGTCTGGCGCAATCTTGCCTGGAAGAACAAGGCGTTCAACCCCGGTTGAATATTGGTTCGACGGATGCCAACATTCCCTTTAGCCGCGGTTTTCCGTCGGTTTGCGTGGGGCTGAGCACCGGCGCCGGGGCGCACACGCTCAACGAGTATATTAACCTCGCGCCGATAAGCTCAGGCCTGGCGCAACTGGTGTGCCTGGTCTGCAAAGCTTACAAGCTGTAAACTAATATTCTCCGCAAGCCGGACTCTGATGCGGGGGAGTGTAAATGCACACGAAGCGGTAGCCATTTTCAAAACGCACCGTGACGGCGTACTCATCCACACCGTATTCAGCCATCGGTCGCTGCACAGGATACTGATCTGGGTGGTTGTTGACCGCCAATACGTAAGCGCCTCGCCCGGATTGCAAAAAGCCATCGACTTTTTGAAGGGGCAGGGGAAGCTCGTCCTGGGTGGCAGCCTGCTGGCCGCTCTGGATCAGAGCCTGTGTACTCTGTAGACCAAACCGCGCCTCTTTCGGGTACAAGTATAAGCTGCCGCTCAGAGCAGCCGCGGCAATGACGATCCCTGCGGAAAGCAGCAGTTTGGCCAGAGAAAAAGCCTCGTTACGCAGCTCATTCTCCCATACGCTCAACGCCCAGCGGATCAGAACGGCCACCGGGATAAACAAGAAGGTGCGCGGCAAGAATGAGATGAATAAGCCAACAAATGTGCTGGTTACGGCTTCCACGCTATCGCGCACTTCAAATAAGATACTTGCCGAAGATAGCAGGACGCCTACCAGGGAGCTGAGCATGACTCCCGGCAGGGCTTCTTCAGGCCAGGCGGTTAACAATCCCAATAGTCCACCAGCCAGCGTAAAGAGAATGACTGCCATCAGCGGCGGCAGGGTAGCGGCCAATGGCAAGCCCGGCAGCGCCCAAATATTGATATAGATAGACACCACGCCAAAGCTCAGACCGATTAAAACACCAAAGATAGCGCCAAGGCTGCGACGAGAAAAATCGCTTAACATCTTGAACTCCAGAATTTTAGGGTTTTGGAAATTGAGCAGCGCCGATCTCGGGCGCGATCATACCACCATAGATACGTTTCTGATGCTCGAAACGTTCACGGCTGGGAGAGAGATACCTTACTCAGGCGGGCGCGCACGTCCAGGGCAACGACCCCCTGTCCCTTGCCCAGCACGCGCAGCGGGTTGATTTCGATTTCATGCAAAGCCGGAAAATCGGACGCCAGGCGCGACAGGTGCAACAGAGCCTGCAGAACAGCCTCGCCATCGGCGGGTGGCAGGCTGCGATATCCGCCCAGCTTGCGACCAGCCCAGGTAGAGGCAAGCATGTGTTGAGCTTCCTCCACGGTGAGCGGCGCCAGGCCAAATGCGACGTCTTTCAGTCCTTCCACCTCGATGCCCCCAGAACCGAACATAACCAACGGTCCAAACTGGGCATCCTGCACCGCTCCCAGGATCACATCCTGACCAGCCGGCAGCATCGGTTGGAGATGCACGCCCAATAGCCTCGCCCCAGGCTGGCTGACACGCGCCCGCTCCATCAACTCGGTAAAAGCCCGCGCCGCAGCTTCGGGCGAGTTGATATCGAGCAGCACACCGCCGATGTCGCTCTTATGCTGAATATCCGGCGAGGCAATTTTCATTGCCAGTGGGAAACCAAGCTGCTCTGCCTGGCTGAAAGCCTGCTGGGGTGTGGCTGCCAGGATGGTGCGCGGCGTTGGGATGCTGTAGGCTTCCAGCAATTTCAGCGTCGCTTCTGCGGGCAACCATCCGCTGGGCTGATCGCGCAGCAGGGCAGCGCCGGCAGCCTGGGCAGCGGGGTTGGCCGGCGCCAGGTGCTGGCGCTCGCGCCGCAGAAACTCAGCCCGTTCTGCCAGTATGGCGAGGGCTGAGGCGGCTCTCTCTGGAAACCGATACTCCGGCACACGCGCAGCGCGAAAATGCTCCACTGCCTCCTGAATCAGACGCTCGCCCATCAACGCAATCACCACCGGCTTAGCGCTTTCGTGGATCACCGGGATAAGTTTCTTGGCCACCGCACCCGCGGTGTGCATGGGCGGCGGCGGTAGAATAACCAGCACGCCATGCACTTCGGGCGCTTGCAGTAGCACCTGCAAGCAAGCCGCGTATTGTTCAGGCGTCGCCGAGGCCAGCATATCCACCGGGTTGTTCAGGCTGGCCGCAGGCGGCAGCAGCGCCTGGAGGGCAGTGCGCGTTTCAGGTGAAAAATCGCACAGGTGCAAACCGTTCACTTCAAGCGCATCGGCTGCCGTCACCCCCGGCCCGCCGGCATTGGTCAAGACAGCCATTGCTCTGCCGGCTGGCAGGGGACACCAGGCCAGCGCCCGCGCCCAATCAAACATCTCCTCGCTGGTATCGGCGCGGATCACGCCTGCCCGCCGGAAGGCAGCATTGAAGGCATTTTCCTGCCCTGCCAGGGCGCCGGTGTGCGAAGCAACTGCCCGCCGCCCGCTGCTGAACCGTCCCACTTTGAGAGCAATGATCGGCTTTTTCAGCGCCACCTGGCTGGCCTCTGCAACGAAGCGCCGGCCATTGCTGACGCCCTCCAGGTACAGTGTCAACACGCGCGTGAAGGGATCGGCTGCCACCGGAGCAAGCACATCGGTCTCGTTTACATCAGCCTGGTTGCCCAGGCTCACCAGGCGCGAGAGACCAAAGCCCTGCCCGCGCGCCCAGTCGATGACCGCCGCGCAGATGGCGCCCGAATGGGAAATGAACGCCACATCGCCCGGCAGCGGCCCAGGCGGCGGCAGAAATGTGGCGTCCAGCGGTAAATGTGTGTCCAGCACGCCAATGCAGTTTGGTCCAAGCAGGCGCATTTGATAGCGGCTGGCAATTTCCAGGCACTCATCTTCCAAGGCTGCGCCCTCTGCGCCGGTTTCGCGAAAACCGCCCGAAGCGATGATGGCGGCGCGCAAGCCGCGCTCCCCGCAATCAATCAGAATCCTGGGCACCGCCTGAGCCGGGACCAGCAGCACTGCCAGGTCAACCGGGTCCGGTACTTCTACAATCGAGGTATACATGGGGCGCCCCATCAGGCTACCGCCGCGCGGGTTGACAAAGTGGATCACTCCCTGGAAATTGCTTTGGATGAGATTGCGCGCCAGGCCGTATCCCAATTTGTCCGGGTGGCGCGAGGCGCCAATCACGGCAATGCCCTGAGGGGCGAAGAAAGGCGTCAGCGAGGGGTCGATTCCAGCGTTGTTGGAGATTGCCATTCAGCCTCCCAGGTAACCCGAACGGTCGTAAAGGCCTCGAAATCCACAGGGATGATCCATGTACCAGCTTTCGTGTGTTCCGCTAAAACCGATTTACCAGCCAGCAATGCGCTGCGCAGCCTGCCAGGCAAATATAGCTCGATTTTACCGCGTGCTCTTCCTTGGCGCTGGAGTCGAATGCTCAGCGCCTTGTTTTCCACCACCCACTCTGTCACTTCTAATCCCTGGGAGATGTGCAGATCACTGCCCAGGTAGAGGGGACTTTCCGGCAAGCGCGGGCGCACTGCAAGCAGCCGCACACCGTGGGCAGGGATATTCCCCAGGTGGAAACACCCATTCCTGGACTGGAAGCTGGACTGAAGCCAATAATCGCGACCCCAGTAATCCTGCCCTGCTGGAAGGCCATATTCGGATAGCCTGATCTCGCCCGACTGCGGCTCGTCTGTCCAGTTGAATCGAGCCAGCAGGCGCCAGCTTCCAGGCGCGCCGTCCAAATCCAACCGCACACGGCCCGGCGTCTTGGCGTCGAGCCAATCCAGGATCACGGGGCGCCGCTCCATCGGTGGCAGCAATGAGGCTAAAAGTTGGAGCCTGTCTTCGTCCAGGGCGGCAATTTCATCGGAGATAACCAGGCTGCCGCCAGTCAGGGCCAGCACACTGCAGGTCGACTGCAATTCCGCCATCGTGAGCCTGGTTTGAGCTCGCAGTTGCAGGCAGTCAGGGTCATTGATCCACCAGCGCCTGTGCAAGGGCGCGCGCGTCAAGGCGTTGTGCAATGCGTTGCGCACAGATGGCAAGTCTGGCTCTGGAGCAAAGAAGCGCTCAATATTCCAGACTGCGGGCAACCAGCGGCTGGAGGTATCAGCATTGATGCGCATGGCATCTACCAGGCCAATCGCCGGTCCCAAGGGGCAGCCGCAGCCCAACAGGAAAGTTTCAGGGCCAGCCGCCTGGCGCAACACCTGCAGCCCGCGACGGAGCACCTGGGCGCGGGTCAGTCGTGTATCCAGGTAGCGGGCCGGGATGGCAGCCGCAAAGAGAAAATCCAGCTTGAGGTAGCCAAAACCCCATTCTTGCACCGCAGAGCGCAGCACCTCGGCAGCGTATGCCAGGGCTTCCGGGTGGGTCAGATCCAGCGCGGTGGTCAACGCATTCCAGAAAAAACCGGCATTGACCGGCTTGCCTCGGCGGGTGCGCAGCAGCCAATCAGGATGTTCAACCGCCAATTTCGAGCGGGGGTGAACGATGAATGGCGCCAGCCACAGCCCTGGTCGGAAACCTGCACCACAGATTTCCTCCCCCAACCCAGCCACGCCTTGCTTGAACGGTTCTGAAAAATCGAACCAATCTCCCGAACAGCGCTGAAAGCCATCATCGATTTGGAATACCTGCAACGGGATTTCTGCTTTTAGCTGAGACAAGGCGCGCAAGTTGCGGCGCAAATCGTTTGGCGTCACCGCGCCGCGGTAATCGCTGGAAGAAAATTGGTACCAGGAGCACCATCCAGTAGGAGAGTCCAGGTGAAACGGTATCGCAACCCGGTTCTGACGTGCAGCAGCCAAAAGATATATACCCAAAGGATCAGAGTCATCGATTTCCAGAAACTGCAGGCACGCCCAATCTGTTTCCATGCAATCTCCAGGCGCAAGCACCGCCCGGTCGCCGTTGGCCCACAGGTTAAGCCTGGGCTGTTCGCCACTCAAATCCACTTCGAACGAGCCGAAGTGCTGTTGCTGCGAGAGAAAGCCCAGCAGCAGGCCAGCCCGGGAACGCAAGTCAGCCAGAACGCCAAACATATCGCTGGCGAAGCGCCCGCGCCGGCGCGGTGGCTTGGCGTCGTACAGGCGGGTGGGCTCACGCAGCACTCCGAGCCGGGTAGCCTTGGGGTGATCTTCTGGGTAGTAAGCGCCGCTGTAAGACCAGCTCTGCCAGCCGTTTGCGAAGAATGCCAGGCGATGGGATCGCTCGACCGACAGGTTGATTTGCCCGCTGCCCGGGAGAAGGTGGAGCATGTCAATTTGCTTTATCTCCACCCGCTGCGCACCACGGTTTTCCACTGCTACCTTCCACAGCAGCAGCGGTTGGTCTGTCATCAGGGCAAAGGTGATCGTACACGCCAGACCCATTTCATCTGGCGCCTCAATGATCTGCACCTGGCGAATTGCGCCAGAGTCAATTTCGATGAATTGCTCAGGGATCAGGCTGGCGTCTCCCCAACGCCAGGAACGCCGATGCAGGCGCTCAGCCACATACACCTGTAATCCACCCTGGGCGCTTTGAAGCGCCCAGGGCTGGTTTGCCGACGCCGATGAAATATCAAAAGCGCCACTCTCAAGATGAGCCTGGAAATGCAAAAACCGGCTGTTAAGTTCTAACCCCATGTGAGCAAAGCAGTCCTCACGGTCAGCTTGCGGGAGATTGCTGCACGGTGTGCAAAGCCGCTTCCAGGCTTTTGTGAGGCGTCAACACCTGGTCTAACATGGTCAGGTGCAGTGCTGTGCGGATCTGAGGGTTGGCGTTGCAAATTCCGATCTTGCCGCCAACACGCGCCAGCGCTTTCATGCCGGTAACCAATACACTCAAGCCAGAGGAGTCCATAAAATCGACATGCGCCAGGTCTATGACCACATTTTTCACACCGCGGTTAATCTGGTCGAAGATGAGCTGGCGAGTGGAAGGCGCCGATTCGACATCCAACCGTCCAATCGGGCGTAAGATCACCAGTTCGAAAGAAACCCGTTCAATGGTTGTCCGCATGCAAAGCTCCTGCTGGCACCCCCCTGGAGTATTTTTCCAGTCGCCAATGGTTGCGCCCCCCCGGCAAACGTGTATATTCACACACATCCAGTAACTGGCGAGCAATAATCAAACCATAACCGCCTTCGGGCGGGTTCTCGGGCGAAAACACGTGCGGCGGCTTATCGACGAACTCGAGCCCACTATCGATCAGGTCCAGGCAAACTCGGTCGGGCCATAAACTCAGGCGTCCCTGGATTCGTCCGTGCTGAGGGTTGTTCTTGTAGGCGTGCAACACGATATTGGTAGCAATCTCTGAGACTGCCAGCTCCCATTCTTCCAGAAAACGTATTTGTTCTCTTTTATCGGCAAATTCCAATTCTTCTGTAGACCTGCGGGCGAACATCGCCAGAGAGCGAGCGCTGGATCGCTCTGCAGGATACACAAACGGAAGCACATGCAGAGGGGCATGGTCGACAGACTCAACCCGAGTGAGAAAAATGGCCACATCATCGCTCAACGGCAGAGCGCCGCGATGCAAATCCAGCGCGTCCAGTATCACTGCAATTTGTTGGGAAGCCGAGGCAGTGTGCGTGGCGGTGAGCAAATCCACCATTGCCTGCAAGCCAAACACGCGTCCATTTTCATTCTCGGCTTCGGTGATGCCATCGCTGTAAAGCAGCAAGACATCCCCCAATTGAAGAGGTATCTCTTTTTGCAGGATTTTTAACTGCGGCGCTACACCCAACGGCAGTCCGGTGCTGGTCAGTGGAACGATATCCTGACTGTCAGCCTGCCATAACAGGGTTACTGTGTGCCCGGCGCTGGCGTAGCGCAACCGCAGGGGATCAGTTTGCAGCACCGCCAGGAATGCCGTGATAAATGTATGGGTACGATCCAATTCATCATAGATCAGGCGGTTGATACTTTGCAGTAAGTCAGCCGGCTCCTGGCGATGCTGGATTTCGCTCTTGAGTGTCGCATGAATCAATGCCGAGAGCAGCGCTGCCGGAATGCCCTTGCCGGCAACATCGCCGATGATGATGGCCAATCCGTTGGGAAGATCAAAGATATCGTAGAAATCCCCTCCCACATGCGAAGCAGGCTTCAGGCGCACCGCAAAATCCAACCCGGGCACACGCGGCATTTGGGTTGGCAGGAAACTATCCTGAATTTGGCTGGTGACGACCAGCTCGTCATCCAACCTGCGGCTGTCGACCTCAGCCAATTGGGCTTCCTCCAGCCGAAAATAAATTGCGATCTGGTTCGCAACAATTTTCAACACCTGAACGTCTTCATCCAGCAAATTTTCTGAGGGATAGTTTATGATCCCAAGTAAGCCCCTCTTGTGGATGAAATCAGGCAAAGGGACGAGCAATAAATTGTTGAGGCGGGGGAAATCTTCTAAGATAGAGGCATGCAGCTCTGATCCGGCCTTCAGCAGCGTAGCCCCAACCAATTGATCTGCAAGGGGCATTAAGTGCACCAGCCGGTGAGCGCTGCGTCCGCTCACGGTATACACATCAACCCGTCCATGATTCTCCACGATCAGGCCAATATCGGTAGCGGGGATAAGCTCCAGCAGCAATTGCGCCAGGCGATTGAACTTCTGAGGCACGGCAATCGGAGCATTGCAATAAGCGGCAATTTCAGCCAGGAAGTCCAATCTCCGGCGCAGATCCGCCAACTTCGCGTTGCGTCTCACGTTCCTACCAGCCGATACCAAAACCCTGGCACCCAAAATTCACCATAACCAAGGATGCGTGCCGTCATCATAATTACCAGGATGATCACCCCCAGTGCCATAAACCAATAATCGCGCTGCCGTAAGTGAAGCTCGCGCAGCCAGGTGCGCCGCCTGGCGCCAAAAGCCCTCAAATCCATGGCATCGATCACCTCTTCGCCATTGACGATCGCCTGCATGGTCACCGGCACCAACAAAGGCGCCAGGCGGCGCAGGCGCTGGATCAGCCCGCCGCGCACGCTTTCCAGTTCATAGCCGCGCGCCCTTTGCGCATCCATCGTGATCATGAAGTCCCTGCCCAGGGTGGGCACGAAGCGAAAAGCCAGGTCCATAGTAAACGACAATTTATCCGAGGCGCCCATCCGGCGGAAGGTCACCCCATAGATGCTGGGATCGATGGTATAGGGTATCGGGATCGCCAACGCGGCCATCGTAATCATGCGCATCATCTGCACCAGGGCGAAGAACGAGCGCACGACGGTCACCGTTAAGTTGATGCGCCACGGCGTCAGGGGTATCGGGATCGAGAGCGCATACAGCACACTCGAATCATCCTGCAGCACAGAAAGCGGACCACCGCGCCCCCCGAGCAGCGCATTTAATCCGATAATGAATAAAATAAAAACCAGAATGAAAATCCACGCCCGGCGGACATCGCGCCATTCGATGCGCGCCATGAAATACAGCACCATGCTGATGGCAAACACAGGCAGCAGCAAGCGCGCATCCCATACATCCGTGGCAGTAATCGCCAGGATCACACAGGCCATGAATGTCAGCCGGGCGCGTGGATCGAGCGACTGAATAAACGTATCGCGTGGGCGATACTTCCAGGTAACGAGCACTCAACGACCTCGGCGCGCAGCCACCGCTGCATAGGCGACAAGCAAGATGGGCAGCAGGATAATGGTCACGACCGAGTTGCCAAGAAAGGCTGGTGTGAAGTACCCGACAAGCGCGGTATTCAGGTCAATGCCGCCCACGAAGATCTCCGTGAGGGAGGCAAACAGCAAACCGACCGCGTTGCCGAGAATGCCATAACCCACACCGATGCCGATGTCGCGGCCGCTGCGATAGTTTTTGATCAGGTTGACTGCCAGGCCGGCCACCAAACCGATCAGGCCATTGCCCACGCTCCAGTTCCAATACAGGCCCCAGCCAGTCAGAGCATCGCCCAGGGTGTTGCCCAACAAGCCCGTCAGCAGGCCAACCCAGGGGCCAAAGGCTGAGCCAAAGAAGACCATCACAGCGATGGCCGGGCGGAATGAAATGTTTCCTGCCGCCGGAAGCGGTACAAAATTGCTCGCCCACGACAAAATGCCATACAGCGCTGCGCCAATGGCGCCATAGACAACTTCTCGGGTGCCAAAACTCCACATCGACTTGCTTTTCATAACTCCTCCTTCATGAAAATATAGTAGATTGATCGAGCAGGCCGCATCCCCGGCCTCATACTTTATAACCCTGCAGAAATCGAATGGTTGCTTTTCGAATAAGCATCTGAAAAGTAAGGCGCCAGCGCCTCTGCGGGCAGGAAGTGACCTGTTTTGGGCAGTAGTTCGAGATTCATGCGCAGTAATGAGGTTGGTCGCACCCGGCAGCTCTCCAATAGGGTGAAATCACGCAACACGCTCTCTGGTGAGCCATCGGCAACCAGCCGCCCCTCCGAGATGAGCAAGATGCGGTTGGCATAGGTGACTGCCAGGTCCAGATCGTGGGTGATGAATAACGTGGCCTTGAAATTGGCGGTGAGCAATGAACGCCCTTCTCCATCCTGGGCGCGGCACAACATATCCATGAAACGCGTATAGTTCGCGTAATCCTGGCCCGCCGTAGGCTCATCCAGCACCATGATCTCCGAGCGCATCGCCAGCACCGCCGCGATCGTGGTGCGCTTCTGCTGTCCGAACGACAATCCCAAGGGGGGGTATCCTTCCATCCCCACCAGATTTACCACCGAGAGGCTCTCCGTCACATTGCGTTGGATATCTTGTTTATCGAATTTCAGGTTTTCTGGACCAAATGCGACCTCTTCGCGCACGGTGGGAGCAAACAACATGTGGGTGGGGCTTTGGAAAACGTACCCGATCGAGCGCGCAATTTGGGCTACCGATTGTTCGCGGCTGTCCACGCCCTTGATCAGCACCTCGCCGCGGGTCGGTTTGAGCAAACCAATGGCGTGTTTGACCAGCGTCGATTTTCCCGCTCCATTAGGACCCAGCACAGCGATCAGATCGCCCTGGCGAATATCCAGGTTGATGTTGTGCAGCACTTCGGGACCATCGCCATAGGCAAAAGAAACATTTTTGAAGGAGACTAACTTTTCAGCCTGCGGATTGGCCGGTTGCGGAAGAACGGTCATGAGCGACGGTTTCTTTTCCTGCATCACGCGCTGCACGACCCACGGGGCGGGCAATTTTACGGCATGATAATTAAGCTCTTTCGGAAAAGTATCCACCGCGCCCAGGTAGCACATCCGCCCATTTTCCATGTAGAGCAGGCGGTCCGGGCGCGCCTGGAGCGCATCTTCAACACGATGCTCGATCAAAATAATCGCCGTGCCCTCATCCGCCAGGCTGCGGAAGATCTGGATAGCCTCGTGGGCGGAAGCCGGGTCAAGGGATGCCAGCGGTTCATCCAGCAGCAGCACCGCAGGTCGCATCACCAGTACACCCGCCAGGGCGACCTTTTGTTTTTCACCGCCCGACAAGGTAAAGGTTTCACGTTCGCGCAGGTGGTTGAGATTCAAGCGATCGAAAACCTCATCCATGCGACGGTAAATCTCTTCGCGCGGCAGGCCCAAATTTTCGAGGCCAAACGCAATCTCTCCCACCACATAACTGGAGACAATCTGTCGTTCTGGATCCTGCAGCAGCGTGCCAACCTGCTGAGCGACCTCCACCAGCGACATTTGGCTGACCTCTCGGCCCTTGACCAGCACCGAGCCTGAGCGGTCGCCGTGGTAACTGCGTGGGATCAAGCCGTTGATGCAACGCGCCAGGGTGGTCTTGCCGCAGCCACTGGCGCCTGCCACCAACAGCATCTCACCAGGTTGCAAATCGAAACTGATTTGCTCAATGGCAATGTCTGGCCGGCTGTGATAGCGGAAGGAGAGATTTATGACCTGCAGTACGGGTTGGTCGCTCACAGGCTAACCCAGCACCACTTCCACAGTATCGCCCACCTGGGCGCTCAAGCGCCGTGCCGCATCACCATTGACCTCCGAAACGATCAGGTTGCCGGTGCTGCCATACAACGCCATCAGCTCACCTGGGGCCAGTTCGCCGAATGTGCGGAATAAACCGGGGACATCCGCTCCGCACAGCCGCACGATAATTGATTGGGGCGCGCCGAGCTGCTCTTTGCGGATATTGGTAGCAATGTTGCCAAAGTGATCGATGTGGATCACCTGGCCGCGCCAGCCGCTGGGCGTACGCTCGGGGCGAGCGACCTCCAGGCGCACCGGGTCATCAATGGGATCGCCAAGCGCGTCGATGGGCGTGCCAATGGCAATTTGTGCTGCCACCGGCGAAAAGATATCGCGTCCGTGGAAGACATGGCTGACTTCTGGCAGCCAGTATTGTGGGCGATTGAGATGCACAATCTTTACCGGGAGCTTTTGGCGCTCGGTCTCTTCCAGCAGGTAGGTGATCACACCGTTGTCCGGGCCAACAAAGAATTGATTGCCCAACTGCGCGGCAATTGGGCGGCGGTCTGTGCCAACCCCAGGATCAACCACAACCACATGCACGGTGAAAGGAGGAAAATAGGGCGCCGAACGAGCCAGGATGAGAGCGGCTTCGGCAATGTTCTGCGGCGCGATGGTGTGACTCAGATCAGCGATTTTTACCTGCGGGGCGATCCGCCAAATAACACCTCGCATCACGCCAACATTTCCATCTTTAATACCGAAATCGGTCATTAGAGTGATGAAGCTCACAACACCCTCCCAATACCCAGATGACCAGCCTGCCTGGCTAGAGATCAAACGCTGCTCTCTACTTTACGGCGAAAAATCGCACACTGCTGGTCAGAAATATAGCATGACACCCTGTATGCGTCAATATGATAGAATGACAGGCGAGTGCATGCACACCAGGGTACGTAACCTTTTCACCGAGATTGCATCCAATGAATGAGACCCCTTCCAAACCAGATGTTTCGCTTGCCGCATTGAAAGCCGGCGACCGGGCAGCATTTGCCGAGCTGGTACAGAGGCATTACGAGCTGATCTATCGACTGGCGATTAAAATGCTGGGAAATCCGCAAGACGCTGAAGATGTGTTGCAGGAGACATTCATTAAAGCGTTCAAGCACATTAAGGACTTTGACGGTCGCTCCAGCCTGTCTACCTGGTTGTACCGCATCGCCACCAACGAAGCCCTCATGTTCTTACGGCGACGCACACCACAGACATTCTCACTCGACGAGACCATGCAGGGCGAAGATCGTGAAATCGAGCCGCTCCAAATCACCGACTGGTGCTGTTTGCCGGAGCAAGAGTTGATGTCTGAAGAAGCGCAGCAATACCTGGATCATGCCATCGCCAAGCTTCCAGTTGGACTGCGCCTGGTTTTTGTCCTGCGCGACATACAGGGTCTTTCTACCCGCGAAACCGGCGAAGTTTTAGATCTCACCGATACTGCGGTCAAAACTCGCCTGTCGCGCGCCAGGATGCAACTGCGCAATGAGCTATCGGTCTATTTTCAGGAACGGATGACCAAGGGAGAGGAGGCGTGATGGACAACCATAATTGCAGAGAGTTACTCGGGACACTATCGGATTATATCGACGGAGCGTTGGAAGCTGAGCTGTGCGCTCAACTGGAACAACATCTGGCAAGCTGCGAAAACTGCCGGGTGGTCGTCGATACTTTACATAAAACCGTCTCGCTCTACCAAACCACGGCTACGAAAAGCAGCGTGCCGCAAGGTGTGCGCGAACGCCTTTTCTCTCGCCTTGAGTTGGAAGAATTCCTTAAAAAGTGACGCCAACCAACGCAACCTTTTCGGTCAAATTGCATCTAAGGTAATTGTGTGATGGTTGATCAACTGCCGTCGAAAAAGCCGCTGCGCCAGGAAATGCTGGTCTTGGAACTGAATGAACTTGACCAGGCAAAGCTGCCGCACGAACTACGCTCCGGCGATTTGTGCCCAAGCTGCCGCGCTGGCAGACTCGACTATGATGGCATGCTCAATCTCTCCTGCCCGGTGTGTGGGTATGCCGTAGGCGGTTGTTTCACCTGATAAACAAAAAAATAAGCCCCGTTGGGGTGAAGAAGGAGAAAATACCAATGAGCGAAAAACTGCTCAACGACGATATCGTTCAACAACTCAAAGACGTCTTCCAACAACTGCAAAATCCGGTAGAAGTGCTGTTTTTTGGGAGCAAGAAGGATTGCGAATATTGCGACGATACCCGGCAACTGGCCGAAGAAGTGGTCGCCACATCGGATAAGCTGCACATGCAGGTTTACGATATCGACGAGCACGCCGAGATTGCCCGCCAATACCATGTGGATAAAGTTCCCGGCCTGGTTCTGGCTGCCCGTGACGGCGACCGCATCATCGACTACGGCGTGCGTTTTGCAGGCATTCCTTCGGGGCATGAATTCAGCTCGCTGGTGCACGACCTGGTGCTAGTTTCTGGTCGCGACTCGGGCTTGAGCCCACAAACGCGCAGCTTTCTGGCCGATCTGAAAGAACCGGTGCTGCTGCAAGTCTTCGTAACTCCTACCTGACCTTACTGCCCGCGAGCCGTGGTGCTCGCTCACCAAATGGCCCTGGAGAGCCCGATGGTTCAGGCCGAGATGGTGGAAGCCATGGAGTTCCAGGAGCTTTCCTATCGCCACCATGTCAGCGGCGTGCCCCAGACCACGATCAATGACGGCGCTGCGCATGTGGTTGGCGCTGTGCCAGAAGGCAATCTACTGGCAGAAATTATGAAAGTGGTATCCAAAAAGAAATCTAAATAACGTTCGAGGTGCCTGGATGACGGAAGAAAAAAAGAAATACCCGCGCGTGATCTTGTTCACTACGCCGTCTTGTTCTTACTGCAAGCTGGCCAAAAATTACCTGCGCCAGCGCGGTGTACCGTTTAAGGACATCGATGTTTCGCGCGATGCTGCAGCCGCGCGCGATATGGTGCGGCGCAGCGGTCAGCAGGGTGTTCCAGTCATCGATGTTGGCGGTAAGATTATCGTCGGTTTCGATCGCCCCAAGCTGGATCGCATGTTGGGTCTCAGCTAGCACAGAGGAAAACAACGATGACCAAAATTGCCGTGGTAACCGAAGACGGAATTACGATCAGCAGCCATTTTGGCATGGCGCCTGAATATCGCGTCTACACGGTCGATGATAGGCGCATTGTGGGCGAGGAGCAACGCGCTAAGCCACACCATGCTCAGCACCCAGACCACCACTCCCATGATCGGCACAGCCATGCTCACGCCGATATGTTCGCACCGATCGCAGACTGCCATGTGCTGCTGTGCGGGGGTATGGGCGCTCCCGCTTATCAAAAAGCCCAACAGGCTGGGTTGGAAGTTGTGCTCACCAGCGGCACGTTACCGCAAGTGGTACAAGCCTACCTGGAAGGGCGAGTGATCAGCGATCATCGTCGGATTCACCAGCATTAAGCCTGAGCGCCGCCGGGCAGGTTTCAGGAGAATCGGTATGGCAAACCGAAGTCATGCTCGAAAACATCGCAAAAATTCATCCCAGGTCATCGCCATGGCATTGATTGGCGTCGGTCTCCTGGTGATCGGTGTGGTTGCATTGATCGCCTTGCCACGCAATGGCGTTTCCGCTCAGGGCCAGGAAAAATCGGCCATACCAGCCATCGTAGACTTTTCCGCTCCAGAGCTGTCGCTCACCGATCTTCAAGGTAACCCGACCGCCCTATCTGATTACCGCGGCCAATGGGTATTGGTCAACAATTGGGCCACCTGGTGCCCACCCTGCAAAGCCGAGATGCCCACCCTGCAAGCGTACTACGAAGCCCATCGCGAGAAAGGCTTTGTGATCATCGCCATCGATGCGGGCGACCCCATCACTGAAGTGGTGGACTTCGTTGAAAGCTATGAGCTGACATTCCCGGTCTGGCCCGACCCGCAAGAAGCCGCCATCGACGCCTTTCGGAACAATGCCTTGCCCAGCTCTTACCTGATCGACCCGCAAGGCACGGTGCGCCTGGCCTGGAATGGCGCTATCAGTCGCAGTGTGCTAGAGAGATATGTGACTCCCCTATTGGAGGATTAATTTGGACGCAAAAGTTACCTGGAAACAGCGCCTCAGCTTCAGCGGCACCGCGGATAGCGGCTTCAGTGTGCCTTTGGGCGGCGAGAAATCCGTTGGAGGCGACGAAGATGGTTTCCGCCCAATGGAACTGATCGCTACTGGATTAGCCGGCTGCACAGCCATGGATGTGATTTCCATTTTGCAGAAAAAACGCCAGCAGATTACCGCCTTCGAAGTCAAGGTGCACACCGAGCGCGCCAGCGAGCACCCCAAAGTGTTCACCAGCGCAGTCATCGAATACATTATTACTGGTATCAGCGTGGATGAAGCTGCGGTGCGGCGGGCAATCGAACTCTCGGCAGAGCGCTACTGCCCGGCGCAAGCCATGTTCAGAGGCGTTTTCCCCATGGAGCTGCGCTATTCCATCTATGAAGAGCAGAATGGTGCACTCACTCTGAAGGTTTCTGGGGAATATACCCCGGCATCTGCACAGGTGTGACCAAACGCGAATTTATGAAAATGCCATCTTTGTGGTGGCTGCCCTTCGGCCGCTCCCCTGAAATTTCACCCCAGGAGTTGCACCACTGGCTGGAAGAGGGCCAGCCGGTGCAACTTGCCGATGCGCGCACCTCGCTCGAATACCAGCAAGGTACGATTGGAGCCGCCCGGCACGCGCCCTTGAGCGAGATGCCCCGATCGTTGGACAGGCTGGGCTTGGATCCCGCTGTCCCAATCGTGATGCTGTGTCTCAGCGGGCATCGCAGTATTCCAGGTACACGCTGGCTGCGCTCGCACGGCTACCAGGCCTACAGCCTCAAGGGCGGCATCCTGGCCTGGAAACGCGCTGGCTTTCCCCTGACGCCCCCTGGCGAGTAACTCTAACAGCCCAAGCCCATCAATCCGCAGGCATGGCTGCCTCGGGCTTGGCGCTCGCCTGTTCTGCTTCTGCCAGGGCCAACTGGTCATGGTCTGGCAAGAGCGTTTCGGCATTGCGCACCGCTGGCGTCAGATAGCCGCCGATGCTCACCAGCACCGCCAGCGCCCCTCCCGCAATGAACATCAGCGCCATACCAGAGCCGGGGCCGGTACCCACCAGTCCTCCAAAGATCCTCGCCAGCGGTGTCTGGGATTGCATAGCCGGCTCCAATACCTGATCGGCTAACGGTCCGGCAATCAGCATAGAAAGGGGATTGACGAACCAGGCAATCAGCCGTCGAATGGAAAAGACGCGCCCCTGCAAGTCTGGGGCTACTTTGGACTGCCAGATGGCCTGGTTGGAAGCGTTGATAATGGGAATGAAGAAAGCATGGCAAAAACTGGCTGCTGCCCAGAAAGGCAGGCTGCGCCCCAGGCCCATCATGACCGGGCCCAGCAGGCTGCCGAGCCCCCAGCCAAACAGCACCCCGTTCACTCGCCGCTTAGGACCTCCCCAGGCGCTCATCACCAGCCCTCCTACCACACCGCCGATGGCGCCTGCCGAGTTGGCTACGCCTAAAACCAGCTCATTGCTGCCTGAGCTGGCCAAAATCATGGCGGCCACCACCGCGTAGGGTATACCCGTCACGAAATTGCCCAGCAGGAAAACAATTTGTAACCCAAGCAAGCTGGGCCGGGCCAGGATATAGTGCAAGCCGTACATCGCTTCGCTCAGCAGGCTGCCCTGACTTCTCTGACCCTCCAGGGTGCGCTTGGGTTGGGGCACATCTACCACTAACAAAGCGCCGATCGCAAAAACAAAGGTGATCACGTCGATCAGCAGGATGCCCGCCAATCCAACCACGCCCAGCAGGGCGCCCGCCAACATTGGCGCAAAAATGCCCGAGCCGGACTCAGCCAGCGACATCATCCCATTGGCGCGCCCATACTGTTCTTTGGGCAGCATGGTCGTGATGGCTGCGGAGTATGCCGGCCATTGAAAACCTTGAAAAATGCCTTCGATGCTCAAGCCCACGTATAAATGCCAGATTTCAAGGTTGCCGGATAGATACAGCCCTAAAAAGCCCAGCGTCACCACTCCGGCTGCCAGGTCGCTGAGCATCATCATTAACTTCCGGTTACTGCGATCGACAAGAGCTCCCGCAATTGGACTGAAGATCAACATGGGAGTGACGAAAAAGAAACCCGCCAACGCCAGCACCGTAGCCTTCTCGGTGCGCTCATAGGCCCAAATTGTGAGAGCAAAACCTGTCATGGCTGAGCCCAACAGCGAGACCAGCTGCCCAACCCACACCAGGGTAAAGCCAGACATTCCGGAAGGTCGCGTTTTGATCATTGGCACATCCACCTTTTCTGGAACTTTTTCAAGCCTCTCGTCGTCATCTTGTTTATAATGCAGCGAGTCAACTCGCCAAAGACTACTCAAGTATGTGGAGGTTACTATGTTCTCGAAAGCTTATTCGCCCAGCCGATATCAAATCATCCTGGGCATCCTGCTAGCTTTGGCTGTGCTGGCAGGCATGCTTCCCCGCCCAGCAATGGCTGCCGTCACGGAGCCATTCGCCGCCTGTGATAAAACACACACCGTCAAGAATAGCGAGACCATTTACCGCATCGCGCGCACTTACAATGTTCCTGTGAACCGTCTGGCAAAAGCCAATAATCTGGTTTATCCTTACAAGATCTCGGATGGCATGGTGCTGTGCATTCCGGCTGAGCCAAAAGTGACCGGCGCTGGCAAGTTCACCGTATCTTTCAAAGGGGAAGTGATCAAGATCGATGGCAGCGGCTTCAAAAAGCAATACACGTTCTTCGTGCGCGTGCGCGAGAATGACACTAGCAAATGGTATAAGATTGGCGCGGTGCGTTCCGATCGCAATGGCAACCTGTTGGTGACCCTAGATGTACCCAAGCAGCTCCAAAACAAGCCAGCGCTCAACGTGTGCTTGAAAGATGGCGTCACCGACGGCCTGGTATGCAAGCGAGTCTACAGGCTGCCGTAAGTGCACACCAACCGGCAAGGGCATCAATTCTGGTTTGGACCGTTTGGAAAGCATTTAGACAACGCCATAAAGGTTACTGAACCAACGCCTCCCGCGCTCTGTGCTCGGGAGGTGTTGCTTTTCACAGGCTTTGACGTCAGGTTAGCTGAATTCGAGATCCATGAGATGCGGGGCGTTGCTAAAAATCGAGCCGAGGTGTGACCATCGCCTCAAGCCGCCACGGCTTCAGCAATCTCCAGCAACAAATCTCCTGAGAGACTGTTAAAGATGATGCTTGACGGGTTTTGCCCGGTTCCGCTGCTTTCGAGCCGACGCCTGGCATCTCTTAACCTGCCGCTAAAGGTCCGCATCTGCACGCGATGATGGAAAGGTCGTGGCGCCGCCAGGCGCACATCGCCCGAGACTGAGCGGAAGTGATAGTCTTGCGACGAGAGCGGGGTCTCCAGGTAGAGATCTCCGCTGACCGTGTTGGCGTTCACCACGTTCAGCGAGGATTCCTTCAAGACCGCATCGCCGGAAACCGTTTCCAATGCAAAGGATCCATTCAGGCGCTCCCCGCGAATATTGCCGCTGACCGTTCGCAACCGCAGATCACCGCTCAGGTCAGAAAGGTCCAGCTTTCCGCTCACACTTTCCAGGTTAATTTCGCCGCGCACGGCACGCACTTCAATCGAGCTGCTGATTGTTTTGATGCGCAGGTCGCAGTCTTCGGGCACTGAGATCGAGTAGGAAACTCGGCACGGTTTACGCTGTCCCAGGAAAGGCAACCCATCATCGTAGCGAGTGCTCACCCGCACACTTCCATCGGCATCTTGTTCGATGACGGGAAACGTGCACTGAAGATCACCCGAATCTGCATCGATCACCGCCTTAATCGCCATTTCTCCGGCAACACCCGATTGAACCGAAACAACACCGCGAATATTGGAAAGCGTCAGGCTTGCCTGCGGCGCGACCGAAAACAGCCGTTCGATCACCAACTCTTCCATGGCCGCCTCACTCGATATAGATCTCGATGTGTTCGCCGTCTTCCTCGTCAATCACATCGATAATTTTGCCCTCTGCGCCAGCATTGATGGCTTCCATCAATTCATCAAACGCCACACCAGGCGCATACTGCGAGGCGATATTCAATCCAGCATCCACCAGGCGCAGCGGCAAATTGACCGTCGCCTTGGCTTTGCCGGTGATGGTATCGGTAACTCGCACGCGCAGCATGCGGGCGTTCCCCGTGCGTCCCAGCGGCGTCTTGCGCGCCGGCTTGCGCGTCTCCGCCAGAGCTGCCAGGAGCCGGGCGCCTTCCTCCGCCGAGATTTTCCCTTCATCGATCATCCTCAAAATCTTGAGGCGCTCTTCAGGTGTTGCCATATCAACCTCCTACGCCAACGGGTGCACGCCGCCAGCGATTATGCTATCCAATATAAATCTGGACCTCTTCTCCACCATCGTTCTCATCGACATGAATGTAAAGCGGTTCATCCGGGTTGGTCGAATGACCGAGAGCGATGAGAACTTCATCCACAGAAGTGTTTTCTAATCCAGCGATCTTTCCGCGCACCATGCGCAGCAACCAGGCGATGAAACCCAGCGGCAGCGGCAGGCTCAAGTGAATATTGCGGGGGCGCTCGCCACTTTTTTGCTTTATCCGCAAGTGCAACCAGCGAGCCGTGCGCGCCTGCCAGGCCAGGATCACCACAGCCAGGCCCAAAATAAAGGGGGCCGAGGCGCAGACGAACCAAAAGCCCAAACCGCGGCTTTGCAGCGCCTGGTACATCAATACCCCACCCAGCACAGTTATGACCACGCCCGACCACAAGGGGATCATGGCAATGCGCCGAAAACGTGCAAAATCCGGTTTAATTTCGGGCGCTGTCGGCTCGGCGCTGATCACTTCCGGATCAACCGCGACAGAATTGGCTGAATTCGTTGGTGCGGCGGCGGGCGAGGTTGGGGTTGGTTCGGATGCTGCGTCCGATTCCGGTAGATCACCCTCTTGCAGGGCTTGATCATCTTGATCTTGAGCATCTCCCAAGGCCTGGAGCAGATTCAAGCCCTCCTCAGGCGTGATTCGCCCGCTCTCGATCATCTCTAAAATCATGCGCCTTTCCTGATCGCTGATCATGGCAATAAGTCTCGTTTCCTAAAAAGGTCTAGTCTGAGCGCCCTTCTAAGGCTGCCAACAACTGCTCTGCTTCCGCGACGCTGATCTTTTTCTCCTGAAGCATGCGCAGGATCATCAGGCGCTCTTCATCAGAAACCTGGGGCGGTTCCGGGCGCGGCGGCTCCCCTGGAACAGCAGGGCGCCATTCGAAATTCCAGGCAAAGCCGCCGGAACGGCTGCGTCGCTCAGCAGCGCGCGCTTTCAACTCTGCCTTGCGCGCCGCAGCTTCGATTTTGCGCTGCATACGATCTTGGGCGCGGCGCAATTTCTCCTGGGCGCGCTGGTTGGAGCGCTCTGTCGCCTGGCGGGTGCGCTCCAAAATCCGGTCGACCTCCACGCCCGGCAGGTTCATCCCAGACAATCGGCGCTGCAGTTCTTCCATTTGTTCATCCAGCATGGCGCTGTGGGTGCGCACTTCGCTCTCGACTTGTTCAGCCACTTGATCAGCAAGTTCAGCGTGCAAATCGAGCTGCTCCCCCCAATCAACCTCTTGGCTCTCAAAGACGATACCGCCGCCAGCGGTGAGTTTCATGTCTGCCTGCCCATCTCCCAGGGTCACCTGGTGAGATGACTGGTTCAGCTTCGAATACTCACCGCCAATCCGCACCTGGATACTCTGTGCGCCGCTGGTCAAACTGACATTGACACTGGCATCATCAGGGATGCGGCAATGGATTTCACCACCTGCCGCCACCTGGTAGTGTTTACCCAAGAGCAGGGCTAACCGCAGGCGAGCGTTGCCTCCCACGATGGCGTGCACATCTCCTTCAAGGTCACGTCCATCCAACTCCCCACCCACTTCCAGGCTGCAGGCGCCTTCCACATCGCGCACGACAGCATTTCCACCAACGGAAGCCATTTTCAAATCGCCGGCGATGCGCTTGACGATCAAATTGCCAGCCACGTGTTCTGCATCGACCGGGCCGACATCGCGCAGTTCCAGGCTACCAGCAATGTTTTCGATAGTCACTTCCTGTTCCAGGTACTTGATATGGGCGCCGCCATCTATCCGTTCGATGGTCAGCCGGGCCTCTTGCGGCAGCCGCGCCATTAAATCTTGCGAGCAAGAAATCAGGACACGCTCACCATCCTGTTGAACGTCCAACGCTTCTGCGGAGCCGCTTTTCAGCAAGATTTCCGGGCGATCCCATCCCTTCAACTCCAGATTGCCACGGATGACTTCCAAGGTAACCACCGGCCTATCGCCGCAGACCAGCATTTTTGTGGCCATCTCAACCTCCTCGTTCTTTGAGCAATTGCATTGCCCTCTCCGCGCTGATCAGACCCTGATCCAGGTTTTCCAGGATTTTCTGCCGGTCATCATCACTCAAACCAACCCCATCTTCACTGGCTCCAGGCTCGTAACCCAGGGCGCGAATGACTTCATGCAGGCGATTGCGGATGGTGGGATAGGAAAGACCCAATTCCACTTCCATGCGCGTAATCTTACCCTCGCAGCGCACAAAGGTTTCGACAAAGGATAATTGTTCCGCAGTGAGCTGTGCAAAAGAAGCCGCAACAAAACGGCTCTCGATTGTGGTGTCGCAATCCCGACAGTGAATGCGGGTGATATGCAGTTCACCACCGCAAATCGGGCATTTACTGGGCAATGCATTCATGGTTCATATCCTCGCGTTCAAAAGCTACCAAGGCTGAGTGGATCTCAGCCCATTTAAACTGATTATATTAATATTCCACAATTTAGTCAAGAGAAATTAAGAAATCTGAAAGCAGACTTTGAAATTTTTAAAAGCGAAACACCGGCTAAGGCGCATTCCTCTCGATGAAACTGGCGCGATTGGAACATTCGCACGCTGTCACCACCTGGTTGAGGCGCGTCAAAGTTCCCTGGTAAGCAGCCGCACCGCGTTGCGCCACCCAACCCTCCAGGTTGAAAGCCAGCACGCCGCCGGAAAAACCAGCCGCCGGAATCCACTCGCCGTTGTATTTGCGCGCAATATGCACATGGGTGCCTGTACTGGAGCCGCCCTCACAAGATGGATGTCCGATTCGATCGCCGGCTTTCAATGTTGCCCCCAGCGGAGCCCGGCCCTCGCTTGCCAGGTGCAAATAAAAGATCGCCCAACCGGTGTTCTCGTTGCCATCTCCATCCAGGTCCAGCACAACCTCGCCCACATCAACTCGCGCCACCACCCCATCGGCGATCGCAATCGCCCACTCGTCGGTTTCCTGGCAACCGGAAGCGCTCAACGGCGGAGCAAAATCAAGGGCAGAATAGGGGCGGGCGTTCCCCCACGCAGTATGCGGTCCTCCCGTATAAGCCCACAACAGTCCCGGTTCGAATGGCAACAGCAGGTCTGGCTGTTCCAGGCTGCCAGGGATATGCGGCGCATCGGACTGCCAGGGATCGCCAAACAAAGCAGTATACGTGCGCGCAAAGCCTTCGGGACTGGTAGCGCGGGCAAAATCGTCCACTTGCATGAACGTATCAAAGAACTGGTGCAGACCGACCGTCGCCGCATTTTGCCAGGGGTCGAAGCGCACCTGGCGTCCATCGCTCAGCTCCAGGCTGGTCAGCTCAGCGGTGCGCCAGGCATAATAGCCATCGTTCAGCAAGTTGGCAGCCCACAGAAGCTGGCGATATAGACCTTCCCGCCTGCGGTCGCGATAATCCAGGGGATATATGCGCTGTTCCGGGGCCGGATCAGGATCGGTCAAGGCGCCGGATTGATATTCTAACAGCGCCAGCAACAGGCGCGGGCTGAGGCTGAACTTGAGCGCTACCAGGTTGACGATTTCGGCCGCGCTGCGGTCTGCGCCATCCGCATATTCCCGATATGTGGAAATCCAGCCAGGATGAGCCGCGATAAACTGTGCGGTATCAAACCCCGCCTGGATTGGGCTGTTGACATAATGGCTGTCGGGCAGGATGTGGTAATCGCTGCCCCACAGCGGCAAGTAGTAAATCGGAATCTTCATCGGCATGCCAGGTGGCATGGTAGTCGCCGAATCTGGAATGAAAGTGTTTGCCTGGCGGATCTCAGCGACGGTGGTATTGAAACGCGCCGCCAGCCCCGCCAGCGTATCCCCTGTTTGAGCCGTGTAATCCACCAGCTCGCCTGGGGCATAGCGCGGCCGGTTTGAGAACAAGCCAGGAATATCCTCCGCTTGCTGCTGGATAGAGGCCGCATCATCATCAGACTGGCGATTCGACCCAGGTTGAGATCCCAACAACGGCACCGCCGCCGGGCTGCTTTGACAGGCAACCAGCAAGGAGGTAGCCATCAACAATAGACACAGTAGCGAGAAGGTTTTGCGCAAGGAGGGGGAACGGCGCGCTGTCATGGGCGCGGAATTATACCTCAATACGGGTCTTCGTCAGTGCGCATGATGCGGGTGTTGAATGAGCCGCAGGTGCAGGCCTCGACAACCTGATCGCCACGGGTCATCTTGCCTTGGTAGGCGGCCTCGCCGCTGTAAACACGCCAACCGCTCAGCACAAATGGCATTGGCCCGTCCGCAGCAATCCATTCCCCATTGTACTTGCGAGCAAAGTGTACGTGCGTTCCGGTTGCCTGCCCGCCCTCGCAGGAGGGATGACCTAATGGATCCCCGGCATCGACCCAGGAGCCCACGGGGATGCTGCCTTTCACCGAAACATGCAAGTAAAGCAGCACCCATCCTGTCTGCTCATGACCATCCCCGTCCAGATCCAACACGACCAGTCCTCTCTCAGACCGCACCACCAGGCCAGAAGCCGAGGCCGTCACCCAGGCGTAGGTCTCGGTGCATCCGGGGGTATCGCTGGCAGGCGCAAAGTCGATCGCCGCGTAAGAGCCTTCGTGCTCCCAGGCGCCGTGCGGGCCGCCCGTGAAGCTCCACAATCGGTTTTTCTCGAAGGGGAGCACCAACTGCGGTTGCACCAATCCGGGTGGATAGAGCGGTTCAACCGTCTGAGCGCGCACCCAGGGGTTGCCAAACATGCGCTCGTACAAGGCAGGAAAACCACTTTCCAGGTTCAGCGCCTCCACCCAACGCTGGCTGTCATAAATCTTGGCAAAATAGTACTGCAGCGCCACGCTGCCTGCGTTCTGGTCTGGCGCAAGTCGCGCGCTGATGCCATCAGGAAAACGCAGCTCCAGCAAGCGCCCTTCCCGCCAGTAGTAATAGCCCACCGACAGGTGATTCACCGCCCACACCAACTGCTTATATAAACCCTTAGCGTTCAGATCGATGTAGCCCATGGGATAGTCACGCGCAATGCTGCTCGGCGGTTGGCCGTATACCCACCCGCTCTGGTATTCGAGCAGCGCCAACAACAGGCGCGGGTTGATAGAATTCTCGATTGCCACCCGCTGAATGACCGCCGCGCCGCTGGTGGTGCCGGTGCTCTGCAGCCACTCGTTGTAAACGCTCAAATAACCGCCAGCCTGGTTGACAAACTCTTCGATTTTGAAATCCACCGCTGAGGGTGAATAGACCAGCTCGCTGTCAGGAAGCAGGCGCTGCGAGGAGGTGGTATTGAACAAGCGGCGAGGAATCAGCAGCAGTTGGTTGGGCGGCAGCAGCGCTTCTGCCGGTATCGGATCTGGCGAAGTGATCTCGCTGGGGTCAACGCCAAAGCGCACCGCCACCACAGGCAGTGTATCGGCTGCTTGCGTGTAGTACAGGATTGGCATTTTGCTCAACGCCTCTGCCGAGGGAGTCGCCGGTTTAGGAGGCTGAGATTGTGCCGGCGCAGCAGTGGGCTGGGAGCGCTCGACTGGCTGGCTTTCGGGCAGATTTTCCGACTGCGATGCAGGGGGCGTGGTAAATAAAAAGCTCAACTCCGACGAGGGCGTCGCAGGGGCAGTTGGCGGTATAAAATAAACCGGCGATGCCACGCAAGCATTGAGCAGCAGGCTGGCAACCACCATCCACGCAAGCCCGTGCAACCTGATCTGCATGGCCGATTTTTGGGCATTGTGATACGTTGAGCGCATTCTATCCATCTACCAATCTGCTTCAGCGAATGATCAGATTATCGCCGCGACCTTCCCAGGCCTCGATCGAGCGTCCATCTTTTTCAAGGAAGCCGTCGTACTGCTTGCCAGCGCCGCGTGAAACCCAGCCATCCATGATAAATGGCAGGGTTTGATCAGCCGGGATCCATTCACCATTGTATTTGCGCGCCACGTGCACGTGTGTGCCTGACGAGACCCCCCCTTCACAGGAGGGATGCCCGATGCGCTGCCCGGCTTTCAGGTGCGTGCCCACGGGGATGCGGTCGCGGCTTTCAATGTGCATATAGAGCACGGCCCAACCAGTTTGTTCGTAGCCGTCGTTGTCCAAATCCTGCACAACTGCGCCGCCGCCAGAGCGGACGATCAGGCCATCCGCCACAGCGACCACCCAATCCTCGCTGGCAACACAGCCCAACTGGTCGCCGGGTGGGGCGAAATCCAGAGCCGCCCAGGCGGAGCCATCCCCCCAACCGCCGTGCGGGCCGCCGGTAAAGGCCCATTCCCGCCCGGGTTCGATGGGAAGCTGCATGGTGGGCTGCTGCAGGCCGGGTGGGATCAAGGGCTCGATGGCAAAATCAAAGGGGTAGCCAAACAGACGCTGGTAGGCGGCGAAGAGTCCATCCTGGCCTACAGCCCGGTCCCATCCTTCGCGGCCGTAGAGACGGGCGAAGAACTGCTGCACCCCGGCAGTGCCAGCGTTGATCGTGGCGCTCACCGGCACCACGCTCCCATCGAAGAGCGTCCAACTGGAAACGGCGTTGACCCGCCACCCATAATACCCCAGGTTCAGGTTATCTGCGGCGAAAGCCAGTTGACGGTATAAGCCGCGCCGCCGGCTGTCGATCATACCAATCGGATACTCTTTGGTGGCCTCATCGGGTGTTGGAGTAGTGACCCACCCGCTCTGATATTCCAATACCGCCAGCAGCAAGCGCGGGTTGACCGAAAACTCCAGCGCCACCCGGCGGACAATCTCTACGCCGCTGATTTCCTGCCCATCAAGCTCTTCAGCGTAAGACGCCAGGTAGCCGCCTTGAGACTGGATAAAGCCGGAGATATCCATCAAGGCGCTGCCAGGGCCATACACCAGCTCTGAATCCGGGATGATTTTGAAATCCGAGCCAACGTAATCCGGTTCAGGCGCCGGGATCAACAACACCTGCCCAATCTCCAACAGGTTGGGGTTTATCAGGTTATTGGCGCTGACCAATTGTTCCAGGCTGACCCCGTATCCCTGGGCAATGGTCCCCAGGGTATCTCCAGGTTGAACCACATACTGCTCTTCATCGGTGCGCAGTGAGGGCAGGTCGTGAGGTCTGTCTGGCGTTGGCGTAAAGATAGGGGCGCCAGGCACGCGCGTGGGCGGCAACCAGGGAAATGGGGTGAAAGTGGGTTGGAGAGTCGCAGCTCCGACCGAACTCCCTGGCACTTGCCAGGCAGCGGCATCATCCGGCGTGATCGCGCGTGAGCAGGCGAGCAAAGCTCCTAGAAGCGCGACCAGAGCAACGCTGAGCTGCATGGTCGGGAGGCGGCGCGGCTTTCTTGGCATCGTAGTTCTTTAACGTTATTCTACCCTGAAATTAAGATTGCAGGCAGAGATTCTTCTTAAAAAGCACGAATCCTGTTGCAAGCCTTGTGCCGTCGAACCACGAAGCCGCATTGCTGGGCATGGCAAGCTGCGGCAGGCCTGTGGGCTTGCACCGCAGTATAATTATAGACAGGATTTTCGCCTTTGGCGGAAGCGTGGGCAACCACCACCACCCAAATACAACCCTGCGCTTATAAAATATCAGCGCAAAATTCTTTTCGAAAGAGAGCTTATGAGCGCCAAAATTGTGGAGTGCATCGCCAATTACTCTGAAGCGCGCCGCCCGGAAGTGGTGGAGGCGATTGCCTCAGCCATACGCAGCGTGGCGGGAGTTTACCTGCTGGACCGCCATTCCGACCTGGATCACAATCGAACCGTGCTCACCTTTGCAGGGTCGCCTGAGGGTGTCGAAGAAGCCGCATTTCGTTCGGTCGCGATTGCAGCGCAACTGATTAACTTGGATGAGCACAGAGGCGAACACCCGCGCATCGGCGCCACCGATGTGGTGCCCTTCGTGCCCATTTCGGGCGTCACGATGCAAGATTGCATCGCCATTGCAGAACGCCTGGGCCGCCGCGTGGGCAGCGAATTGGGCATCCCCGTTTACTTGTACGAGCAGGCAGCCCGTCGCCCCGAGCGGGTGAACCTTGAAGATATCCGCCGCGGCCAATACGAGGGTTTGAAAGAAGAAATCCTGAGCAATCCACAGCGGCAGCCCGATTTCGGCCCGGCGCAGCTAGGCCCCGCCGGGGCGACAGTCATCGGGGCGCGCCATCCGCTGATTGCTTTCAACGTCTACCTGACCACGGATGATGTCTCCATTGCCCGCAAGATCGCCAAAGCCATCCGCCACTCCTCAGGTGGGCTGCGCTATCTCAAGGCGTTAGGTTTGTTGGTAGAAGGGCGCGCCCAGGTGTCTATGAACCTGACCAATTACCAGGCTACCCCCATCGCTCGCGTGGTTGAAACCATTCGCCGTGAGGCGCAGCGCTATGGCACGAGCATCCACCACAGCGAGCTGGTTGGCTTGATCCCCGAAGCCGCCCTGGTTGATGCCGCCGTGTGGTACACACAGCTCGATCAATTTGAACCACAGCAGGTGCTGGAAAGGCGACTGCGAGAGGCGCTGGAAGCTGCCCCAACCCAAATGGGCAAAGACTTTCTGGAAGCCCTCTCAGCAGATACACCGACCCCAGGCGGCGGATCCGCTTCGGCCTACAGCGGCGCTATGGGAGCAGCGTTGGTAGCTATGGTTGCCCGCCTGACAATGGGCAAGAAAAAATATGCTGATGTCCAGGATTTGATGCAGAACCTGCTCGCAAAAGCTGAGCAGCTACAGGCAGAGCTACTGGAAGATGTGAGTAAAGACGCGGCTGCCTTTGAGGCGGTCATGGCGGCCTATCGCTTGCCCAAAGAGTCGCCCGAAGAGCAGGCTAAACGCCAGGCGGCGATCGAAGCCGCCACCCTGGCGGCAGCCCAGGCACCGTTACAGGTCGCTCGTAAAGCAGTGCAGGTGCTGTCACTGGCAGAGCGGGCGGTGGCCTTGGGCAACGTGAACGCCATCTCCGACGGCGCGGTTGGAGCAGCTCTGGCACGCACCGCTCTGACCGGCGCTGGCTACAACGTCCGCATCAATTTGCCAGGTCTGAAAGACCGCCAGGCTGCTGCAGAGCTGCTGGCCGAGCTGGCGGAGCTCGAGCGACAGGCTGCTGATATCGAAATGCAGGTTCAGCAGCACTTGCGCAGCCGCGCCCAACTGGCATCGGGATGATGCTCCAAGTGAACGTTTTTGCGCCTGCACTGCGCCGGTTGACCTTTTCTTTTCTGGCGCTGGCGGCAGTTGTGTTGCTGGCAGCCTGCTCTCCAGCCGCGGCGGCCATGCCACAGACAGCCACCGCCTCGCTGCCCGCCCTGCCAACGATCACTCATCCGCCCGCTGTGCAAACCACACCGATGGCTCAATCCAGGGTGGCACAGGCGCCGTTGAAATCGCCTGGTGCACAGGTAACCCGCACTCAACCTGCGACATCACCCACCCCAGCGGAGGTGACCTTCCCCACGCCTTGCCCGGAATGGTGCAGCGTCAGCTTTAACTTCCCCTTCAGCCGCCCGCTGCCGCCGGGCGCCCAACTGGCAGTCGACCCATCCTATCGTTTTGGAAGCACACAAAACGGCGTCCGCGATCCGCACCACGGCGTCGAATTTCTCAATCCCGCTGGCACCCCGGTGCTGGCGGCTGGCGATGGAGAAGTGATCCTGGCTGGCAACGATACCCAACAACTTTTCAGTCCCTATTACAATTTTTACGGCAACCTGGTCGTGCTGCAGCATAACCTGCCAGCCCTGCAGCAACCGGTATTCACGCTCTACGCCCATCTCTCTGAAATTGCCGTCCAGATTGGGGACCAGGTGCGGGCGGGCGACGAGATTGGCAAGGTGGGCATGAGCGGCAGCGCCACCGGCAGTCACCTGCACTTCGAAGTGCGCCTGGGAGAGAACACCTATGCCGCTTCTCGCAACCCCGAATTATGGCTCGTGCCGCTCGAAGGACCGGATGGTGCGCCTTTCGCGGCGCTGGCCGGGCGCATTCTCTACCCTGCAGGCTACCGCTCGGGGCTATCCAGCATCGTTGTAGAGCGCCTGAACGGTCCTAAAGGGGACGCCATCTTGCAAATTTACCTGTCCCCTTACGAAGAAGCCGCCGTTGTCGGGCAATATCCCTGGGAGGAAACCTTCGCGGCCAGCGATCTGCCAGCGGGGTGGTATCGCATCACCTTCATCCAGTTCGGTATGCAGTCGCGCGAAGTGCAACTCTTGCCAGGCCAACTGACATTGGTCACCTTTGACTTGCGATCTGCTCAGTAACAACGAGGATACATGAGTCTAGAACGAGGCGCCTGGCAACAAATGATGCTCCTGGCAGGCTTACTGGCCTTGCTGGCATCCGCTTGCCGGGTGTCGGCGCCTGGAGGTGAACTGCAGAGGCAAAGCGGCCAGGCTCCGCCTGCTTTCCAATTCTTTGCACGGCAAGCACCGACACCGACTCCTTTCCAGCCATCTCCGCCCACACCGACCCCTGCTCCAACGGCAACGCCCGCCGGTCCACGGCTGCTTCGTGTTTGGAGCCCAACCGAGCTGCCAGCGGACCTTTTGGCAGTCATCAACCTGCCCCCTGGTTATGAAGGCATCTCCGTCGCGCCAGATCCAAACCAGGCTGAGGCGAGCATCGAGTTGGCAGGCAGCGATCCTGATATTCGTTGGATCTATGCTCTGGCAGCCCCATTTCCCACCCTGGTGCAGGGCGTCTCGGCCCAGGAAATCCACCAGGCATGGATTGGCCAGGCGCAGGGGATTTTCGCCGGGCGCCCGTTACTCGTCGGCCAAGATACGCTGGGGGCGCTCACCATCCTGTGGGGACCGCCGGCAGAAGGCGCAGTGCAGAGCATCGCCCCAGGCGGGGCAGAGCTGCTGGCGTACGCCTGGGAGCATCGCCCATCTTATGCCATCATTCCTTTCTCGGAAATCGAGCCGCGCTGGAAAGTGCTGGAGGTGGATGGGCAGTCGCCGCTGCGCAAGAATTTCGACCCGGCCGCTTACGCTCTCACCCTGCCGCTCAGCCTCCAGCCAGGCCCTGCGCTTACCATGCATGGCGGATGGCCATTTTCGGAGCAGCCCCTCACCAACCGTCAGCCTGAGCGCCTGACCACGCTGGCAATGACCGGTGTGACCGCCCTGGTGCGCGCTACTGCTTACACGATGGAACAGCGCGGCATCACCTACCCCGCAAAGGACATCGGCGAATGGCTGCGAGAAGCCGATATCACCCATATCAGCAATGAAGTGCCCTTCGCCCAAAACTGTCCCTATCCCAATCCCTCCCAGGAGGGACTGCGCTTCTGCAGCGACACGCGCTACATTCAGCTATTAGAGGAGTCTGGCGCCGATGTGATTGAGCTGACCGGCGATCACTTCCAGGACTGGGGCACGGATGCCATGCTCTACACCCTGGAGCTGTACCAGGAGCGCGGCTGGAAGTATTACGGCGGCGGGGCTGATCTGCAAGAGGGAAAGCAAGCAGCCATCATCGAGCACCACGGTAACCGCCTGGCATTCATTGGCTGCAATGGTAAAGGTTTGGCGCCCGCCGGACCGAACCGCCCCGGAGCTGCCCCGTGCAGCGGCGACTGGCTACCCGGCGCCATCCAGGCGCTGGCGGCACAAGGCTACCTGCCAATCGCCACCTTCCAGCATTACGAATATTACACTTACCGGGCGCAGCCCAACCAGGAGCGCGATTTTCGCGCCGCTGCCCAGGCTGGAGCAGTGATCGTCAGCGGTAGCCAGGCGCACCAGCCGCAAAGCATTGAGTTCCTGGGACCTTCCTTTATCCATTATGGACTGGGCAACCTGTACTTCGACCAGTACGATATCAGCCTGGCGACGCGCCAGGGTTTTATCGATCGGCATATATTTTACGGCGGGCGCTACCTGGGCGTAGAGCTGTTGCCGATCATGTTTGTGGATTACGCCCGGCCGCGGCCGATGAACGAAAGCGAGCGCCAGGATTTACTGCGCGCCGTGTTCAATGCCAGTGGCTGGTGATACAATTCGCCACAAATTTTATTCCTAAGGAGAGGTGCATGGGACTGAAACCAGATCATTGGATCCGAAAGATGGCTATCGAACAGCGCATGATCGAGCCTTTCGAGGACCGCCAGGTTCGCAATGGAGTCATTTCGTTTGGCGTGTCATCCTATGGGTATGATATTCGCGTCGCCAACGAGTTCAAAATCTTTACCAACGTGCATTCTGCTGTCGTGGATCCCAAGAATTTCGACACGAAATCGATGGTCGACTTCACAGGAGATGTTTGTGTTATCCCGCCCAACTCTTTCGCCCTGGCTCGCACCATCGAGTATTTCCGAATTCCTCGCAAGGTGCTTACAGTCTGCCTGGGAAAATCAACGTATGCTCGCTGTGGCATTATCGTCAACGTGACACCCTTCGAGCCAGAGTGGGAGGGATACGTTACCCTGGAAATTTCCAACACCACGCCGCTGCCCGCCAAGATCTATGCCAACGAGGGCATCGCCCAGGTGCTATTCTTCGAAGCTGATGAAGAGTGCGAGATTTCCTACGCCGACAAGAAGGGCAAGTATCAAAGCCAACAAGCCATCGTGCTGCCCAAGCTATAAGATCGCCGTGCAGGAGCATGCCGCGTTATGAAAACCGCAGATCGTGTCCAACATCTGGAAGCAGAAGGCGCATACGCTGTGCTGGCCCGAGCCCAGGCGCTGGAGGCAAAAGGGCGGAAAATCATCCATCTGGAAATCGGCCAGCCGGATTTTCCCACCTTTCCTCACATCAGTCAGCGCGGCATTGCTGCCATCCAAGAGGGCTATACACGCTATAATCCGCCCGCCGGGTTGCCCGCGCTGCGCAAAGCCATTGCAGAAGATGCCGGGCGGCGGCGCGACCTCGATATTCGTCCAGAGCAAGTCGTGGTCGGTCCAGGCGCTAAACCCGGCCTGTTCTTCCCGACATTAGCGCTGGTCAACCCTGGCGATGAGGTCATCTATCCTGATCCGGGCTTTCCCACCTATGCTGCCATGATCGGCGTGGCGGGAGGCAAAGCCGTGCCGGTGCCGCTGAGCGAGGAGAACAACTTTTCCTTTGATTTGCACGCTTTCGATGAGCTTGTTGGCCCCAAAACTCGCCTGATCATCTTGAATTCACCGGCCAATCCCACGGGTGGGGTCATACCGCTGGCGCACCTGGAGCACATCGCTGCCGCCGCCCAGCGTTATGACGCCTGGGTTATGTCCGATGAGATCTACGCTCGCCTGGCTTACGATGGTCTACAGGTTCCCAGCATTGCCACACTGCCAGGTATGCAGGAGCGCACCATCATCGTAGATGGTTTTTCTAAGACCTATGCCATGACCGGCTGGCGGCTGGGCTACGGCATCATGCCCGAGGCCCTGGCAAAACACGTTGACCTGCTGCTGACCCATTCGGTGGGCTGCACAGCTACCTTCACCCAGGTGGCTGGCATCGAAGCGCTGACCGGCAGCCAGGCGATGGTTGACCAGGTGGTCGATGAATACCAGCGCCGCCGCGACCGGATTGTCGCCGGGCTGAACAGCATCCCCGGCGTGCACTGCCAGACGCCCCAGGGAGCGTTCTATGTCTTCCCAAATGTCAAATCCTTTGGCCTCACATCCAAGGAGATTGCCCTGCGGCTGATGGATGAGGCTGGCGTGGCTGTGTTAGCCGGCACCGATTTTGGCCAATTCGGCGAAGGGTACCTGCGCCTGTGCTACGCCACCTCGCCAGACAACATCGACCGGGCTTTAGATTTGATGGCAACCTTCTTTGCCAGGCTGGAGCACAACAAATGAGTCTAAAGGTTTACGGAACCAGCTCTGTCGCCGAATTCTTGGGCGACCGCATCGTCTACCGCAATCTTGCGCCGGTAGATACCAGTCTGCCTGGCCTGGCAGAGGTTGCTCGCCAGGTCGGACTGGCGCCTGGTGTAATACCCCGCAAGAGCCAGCCCGATTACGCCCGCGTGGTTGCGTACTTGCTGGAATTTGCTCGCAAGCAATCAGCGCCCAAAACCAGCCTGAAACGATTGGCTTTCGTGGGCGACACGTATATGAATGACAGCACCGCCTTCGCCAATCTGTGCCAGGCTGGCGAATGGCAAGGAAAAGCCTTCATCGGCGCAGACCGACTGGATGAGGCCGCTGAAGCCAAAGTGTCTGCCGCTCCTGGCGGAGGTGAACTTTACGTTGCCAATCGCTGGCAAATGCTGGCCGACTTCGATCGCTTCTGCAAGGAAAACGGATTTCCTTTCGATGAACAGACCGCCGTGGTCATCGACCTGGATAAAACCGCTCTGGGGGCGCGCGGGCGCAACGATCATGTGATTGACCAGGCGCGTGTGCTGGCGGTGCGCCGCACAGTAGCTGGCCTGCTGGGCGCGGCCTTCGACACCAGCGCCTTCCAGAGAGCCTACGACCAGCTCAAACAGATGGAGTTCCATCCGTTCACCGCCGACAACCAGGATTACCTGGCTTATATCTGCCTGATCTTGGGGAGCGGGCTGTACAACCTGGCAGCGGTCGTCGCCGATGTGCGCTCTGGGCGATTGTCAACCTTTCACCAGTTCATCGAACAGGTGCAGGCGCGCCAGGACGAGCTGCCGGCCGGGTTGGCGCAGGTGCACAGTGAAATCTATGCCAACGTGCGCCGCGGCGACCCCACACCTTTCAAGCCCTTTCGCCGCAACGAGTACCTGGAAACCGTGAACCGCCTGGGGCATCTGCCTGATGAAACACCGCTGTCAATCATGCTCGGACAGGAAATTGTGCTCACACACGAAGTGCGCAGCCTGGCTCTAGAATGGAAACGCAACGGGGCGCTGTTGTTCGGGCTTTCCGACAAGCCGGACGAAGCCTCCCTTCCCACGCCTGAACAAGCCGCCCAGGGCTACCAGGCGCTGCATGCCCGGCGCACGCACGCCGTTGGATATTGAACTGTGAATCAAAAACGGGTGGGATTCCACCCGTTTTATGTTAAGTTGCTCAATTACTCTTGCATTGTTTTGGATTCTTCGACCGCAGGCGCAGGCTGAGTGATTTCTTCCGGCTCTTCTGGAACAACCACCAGGAAGATCAGGTAAGCCAGTAAACCAGAACCACCCGTGAGGGCAAAGACCACAAACAGCAGGCGCACCAGCGTCGGGTCAATATTGAAATATTCGCCCAGCCCACCGCACACACCACCAATCATGCGTTCTTTACGAGAACGGTATAAGCGTTTGGAAGTATTCATAGCAGCGCTCCTTCTGAAAAATGATTGTGATCCAGGAGATTGGATTCCAGCCACCATCCCAATGCTCTAGCTTGTCCACGAATTCATATACGCAACAGAGATTGGCAGGTTGCACGGCTGCCCTGGTTGGGGGTGATCCAGCTATTGCGCCAATGCTGCTTCCAGCGCTTTGACATCCGAGGGCAGCACTTGCGGGGCGCGCATGCGCTGGGTAATGATCTCTGGGTCTTTCAAGCCGTGCCCGGTGCACACTGCCACGATGCGCAAACCGGACGGATCCAGGCGACCTGCTCTGATCTCCACTTCCAGGCCCGCCAGGCCGGCTGCAGAAGCAGGCTCCACCCATATCCCCTCGCCCGCCAGGCGGCGCTGCATGGCAAGGATATCCTCATCGCTGACCGCCAGTATGCGTCCCTGTGATTGCTCGATGGCCTCCAGAGCCTGCTCGCCGCGCGCCGGGCGCCCAATGCGGATGGCGGTAGCAACCGTTTCGGGGTGCTCGACCGGATGTCCCAACACCAGCGGGGCCGCTCCAGCAGCCTGGGCGCCCAGGATACGCGGCAGTCCAGCGCTTTTCAAATGATGGTATTGACGGAAGCCCATCCAGTAAGCGGTGATATTGCCGGCATTGCCCACCGGAAGGCACAGCCAATCCGGAGAGTTGCCCAGCGTATCGCTGATCTCGAAGGCAGCGGTCTTCTGACCTTCCAGGCGGAAAGGATTGAGCGAATTGACCAGAGCGATGGGCAGCTTTTGGCTGATCGCCACCACCATGCTCAACGCGTCATCAAAAGAGCCTTGCACCTGGATGATCTGCGCACCGTATGCCGCTGCTCCAGCCAACTTTCCGGCAGCCACCTTGCCCTGGGGAATGAGCACCACGGCGCGCATGCCAGCCCGAGCGGCATACGCTGCCGCTGAAGCGGCAGTGTTGCCTGTGGAGGCGCAGATGACAGTGTGGACGCCGCGCCCGGCTGCTTCGCTGATGGCGGCAGTCATACCGCGATCTTTGAAGGATCCGGTGGGGTTGAGGCCTTCGAACTTCACATACAGCTCGAACCTGCCGCCCATCTCCTGCGCCAGGCGAGGCACGGGAATCAGCGGGGTATTGCCCTCCAACAGGCTCACTGTTTGGGTGTGGTCTGGCAAGTCCAGCAGGCCCCGGTAGCGGTGTAAAATGCCGTGGTAGGTAGTCATACTTTGGCTGGATCTTCAGATGGGAAAGGTGAGATGCGGATGCGTTTCTCTGCCAGGGCGGCGCACTGCGGGTTGATCTCATACCCAACAAAACTCCGCCCAGAGGGGATAGCCGCCAGCGCCGACTGACCGCCTCCCAGGAAGGGGGCCAATACGACTTCACCCTGATACGTGACCAGGTTGACACAGGCTCGCCCTCCCGGCACCAGCGCGCGTTTGACTTTACGATCCGTGGGTAGATGCTGGTGGAGCCGACTTTGATAGAAAGGCGAGGCGTCGTGGTTGGCTCTAGCAGGAGAGCCATAGTTGCTGGTGCGTGCGCCAGAGCGGCTGCGAGGGTTTTTGGGCATAATGATCAGTGGCTGCTCACGGCATGGCGCCGACGGTGATCAGGTCTTGGAGGTGATCGAAGATCGTGGGGCCAATTCCGGGCACGTCTTGAATGGCTTCGGCCGATTGAAACGGGCCATTCTCAGTACGATAAGCAATGATCCTTTGGGCAAGTTCTGGTCCGATTTCCGGCAGGCTTTCCAGTTCTTCCTGTGTGGCAGTGTTGATGTTTACCAGCGTTGGCTGCGCGCTGCGCTGCGCAGGTGGAGCGATAACGGACGGGCCATCTTCGAAAGCAGTCTGGTTCAACGCCGGCACAAACAACGCCATACCATCTTCTAACACCGCCGCCTGGTTGATGGCTTGTGCGTCCGCGTCGGGCGTCAGTCCGCCGGCTGCCTGGATGGCCTGGTACACGCGACTGCCTGCAGGCAGGCTATAAACTCCCGGTTGCTGAACTGCCCCGCCAACATGCACCAGCATTGCACCCTGCGTGGGCGGCGGCTGAAGCTCAATGGCCCCGCCGCGTGGGGGGGCGGTGGCAAGCAGGATAATCCCGGAAGCCAGCAAGCCGATCAGCACGCCTGCTGCGAGCATCCAGAGATAATCCCGTCTGGAAGGTTGAGATGGTGACGGTGATTGTGCCACGCGTTTTATGCCTGACCTATCACCCCGGGTTCAAGCGCCCCGGCGGGTGGATGCCCATCGCCTGATCAAAAAAACGCAACTCAGCGAAAGAAATTGACTTCAGCCGTTTAGCTTCAGGCTCAACCCCAGGCGCTGGCGCGCTGCATCAACATGCAAAACGCGGGCCTGGACATGCTGGCCCTCAACCAGCAGCTCTTCTGGCCGGGCATCATCAACCTCATCCCCCATTTCCGAGATGTGGATGAGGCCATCCAGTCCTTCCTCAAGCCGGGCAAAGGCGCCAAAATTCACCATACTGGTAATCACAGCGTCTACCACCTGGCCAACTTTATAACGCTCTTCTGCGGTTTCCCAGGGATTGGCGTGCAAGCGTTTCAAGCTGAGTGCCACGCGCGAGCGCTCTGAGTCGATCGAAATGACATACACCTGGACTTCCTGTCCATACTGCAGCACATCGCTCGGGTGACGGACGCGTCCCCAGGAGATCTCAGAAACGTGAATCAACCCTTCGACTCCGCCTAAATCAACAAACACGCCAAAGTCTGTGATATTGGTCACGGTTCCACGCACACACTGGCCAGGGTACAGGCGTTCCAGGATCTGGTTACGGCTACCAGAGGCTGCCTGGGCGGCGCGCTCGGAAAAAACCACCCTGCCGCGCTGCTCGTCACACTCGATCACCTTGAGCTGAAGCGTGCGGTTCAAGTAGGCAGCCAGAGCATCGCGCTGTTCTGCCTCGGGCTTTTCTCCTGCCAGGTCAACCAAATGCGAAACTGGCACAAAACCGTGCAGGCGTTCCCCCGCCACCAGCAGCCCACCGCGATTGAAGCCAGTCACCTGCAGCGAACAGACCCGGTCTTGCAGGTAGAGACTCTGGGCGTATTCCCAGTCCACCTGATTGGACTCCTGGGTTTTCCGCTGGCCTGCTGGGCGCGAATTCCCCGCCGATGGAATTGGGCTGCGCTTTTGGACAGGCATATATTGGGCTTCGTCTTCAGTTAATACGGCTTCCCACCAGGATTCGTCTAGCGGTGGCGGCCCCCCGTTTTCTCGACGTTGGATAGGTTTAGTCACCATTAAGTTCACCTTGCCTCACTCGATGGATTGGGTTGCTCAGCATTGGCAGGAAGGGTCTCTTCCTCCAACGCCTGTTTCTCCATTTCAAGCATTGCATTGGCTACCGCCTCAATCGCAACGCGTTGCTTGCGGTATAAATCCGCCTCCGACATAGCCAGCCGCATGGCAACTTCACGCACCTTGCGGCCTTCCATAAACTTCATTTCTAAAATATTATACAAAATCCATTCACCTGTAAAGCGTCTCTCGCCTTCAGGGCGAACATGTTCCACTGCGGTGCGCAAAATAGACCGCAACGCATTGGTGGGATTGCCTTCGTGCTCCTGTAAAGCACGTTGCACAATCTTCAAGCGCATCAAAGGGCTGTCGGTCAATTTCGGCCCGCCCCAATAATGAGTTAAAGCGTCTTTTACCCAACGGGATAGGTTGCTCTGTTCGATGCTCACCCCAGGCTGGGTGAGAACATCCACCAGCGCCCCCCGCCCCCCGTAACGAGTAGCTGCCCGCAATGTCTGGATTAATTCTACCTCAGGAGTCAAAACTTCGAGTGAAGCAAATACCCGGCGCTGTAAAAGACGATCTTCCAGGGCCATCGCCGCACGCTGCGAGAGCAGCAAAAGCGACTCGATCTGATCCGGCTCCAAAGACTGCTCAGGCTGCCTGCTGACACCCAGCAAGCCCAGCAATCCGCTGCCTTCTGCCCGGGCAGCAAATAGCGGCACCAACCAATACTCTCCCCAGGTAAACAGCCGCCCGCCAAAACCATTGCGGTGCACCTGTTCCAATAGGACATCGGACAGGTCGGACTGTTCCGGGATATCCGGTGAGCCAATGGAGATCAAAGTCTCCAGGCCGTCGTCACCCACACCGGTGACAAATGCTGCCGGGCTCTGCAGTTGGTCACAAATGGCCGCCAACACGGATTCGAGAAATTGGCGCAAGTCCGAGCTGGTGAGCAGCCTCTCTTCCATGCGCTGGAGCAGGTCGATATCCTGGCGATCGCCGCCATGGAATAACCATCGCTCCCAGTGCGGCGCTGCCAGGGTAATGGCATATTGCAATACGAGGATGGACGCCACCATCAGCACCGGCACAGCGGCGTTGTACTCCAGCCCAAAGCGCTCCCCCGCACGGCGGGCAAGGGTGGTGATCGCCAACACCGTGGAGGCTGTCACCGGACCGCGCATCAACCACTTGAACAGGCGGCGCTTGACCACCCGATCGGGCCACGGCACGCCAAAGAAAGCCACGCCGTACGCCATCAGCACCAGCAGCGCTGAAACCATCAAATTGCTGATCATCGCTGCCAGCCAGAACCAGGCCGGGTGGTTGGCTGCCAGGCCAGGACCCAGCAGCAAATACGGATAAGAACCCAAAGCAGGCGCCAGGCCGCCAATCATCAAATAGGCCATGCGCCGCCGGCTGGCGCTGGATACCGTGCGCTGGTAAGCGCGCAGCAAGTTGACGCCAGCCCATAAAATGACCAAAGCATAGTAGACGGTAAATATCCAGGTGAGCGGCGTGCGAGCCAGGTATGGGGCAGGCTGGCGGCTCTCTACCAGCGGACCCACCAGCAGCGAGAACGGCAGAGTAGCCAGAAATGCGACCGAAAATAGATACATCAGGCGCACGGCCAGTCGCCGTCGGCCGCGCGACGGGCGCCCCGTGGTTGCCAGCAGTGCATCTGAAAAGTGCAGATAGGTGGGAGGCAGAAATACAATGCCCACCCATTGCAGGCGCAGCCAGAACTCCAGCTCCGGGCCGGGGACGGTGATTGAACTCAGCGCATCGCCCGTAAATACAATCACCACACACGCCAGGATGAAAGCAAAGGACCGCACCACCCGGTCTTTTAGATTAAGCGTCAGGGCATACAGCAGCAGCGAGAATGCTGTGATGGAAATACCGGCTGCCAGAAGCTCGTTGATCGTTTGCAGAATACTGATAAACACTACCAGACCTACCCGTTCCGTCCCGTCGGAAGAATAAGCTCAGCGCAGCGACCTGGCGAAAAACAAGCCAATATCATGATTGGCATAATAACGGTCATTATAGCCACAAAAGTCGAAACCGAGTTTCTGGGCCAAGCGGATGCAGGCAATGTTTTTGGGTTGCATCTCCAATACCAGTCGGCGGCTGGCATGCTGTTCGCCCCACTCCTGAGCCGCCAACACCAGGGCGCTGCCAATGCCCTGCCTGCGGACGCGGCGCATCACTGCCAGGTCGGTTATCCAGGTGGTCAGCGGGGCAATATTCAACATCAGGCTGACATACCCAACCACTGCCTCCTCCATAACTGCTACCAGGATGCCGGAGCGATTCGTCCATTCATCTTTAAGCCTGTCAACTGGGCGAGGATAATCCACCCGCACCGAGCGCGGCAGCCGGATCTCTCGAAAAGAGACGTTGACCTGTTTCTCCTCGCTCTGAATTTCCATCTGCCAGACGAATTCCGCCGTGTAATGATGGTCAATAGCGGTCAAAACCGGTATATCTGAGGCAATTGCGGGTCGAATTTGAATTTCGGGCATAGAATTATCTTCCTCTAAGGGGGTGTTTGCTCATTGATGACGCGCACTTGCACCACGCAGGGTGGCCTGCTTTGCCCCTGGTTATCCACCACCACCAGGCTGAGCTGGTGATAACCCGGAGGTAACAGGCCTGTATTCCACACCCCCAGGCTGCTATTTTGCTTTACCTCATTGCCCGCCAGTATGGTCAACCAATTGCTTTCTTCCGGGCGTTTCATTTCCAGTTTATAAAAGCCGAAATTGGGAATATTGGCGGTTCCAGATATGGTAATAGAAGCGCTGATATCCGATCCTTCAACTGGTTGGGTGATTTCGATCTGCCCGGGGATGCAGCCCGAAACACCGGTCTGTTCAACCGTGAGGGTGGGCGTGAGCACCGCGGCCGCTGGTTCGGTTGCAACGGCTGGCAGAGTGGTGGTAGCTGTCGCCAACAGGTCAATGGTGGGCGTTGCCAGAGCGTACACGCCTGGGACGGCCGGTGCAATATAGGATACTAACACAAATTCAACAATTGCAGCAGCCAGCAGCATCACCAAGAGGCTGGCAGAACGATTCAAGCGCGTCTGTGCGCTTTCTCGCTCGAGGCCAAAAGCCGCCCCCCGCAGCTCCTGCCAGGCCTGGATCATCTTTCTAAAAGCATACGCCCCCAAGAATGCCAATCCCAGATAGATCCAAACATCTAATGCCCGAAAAAACCGAAGCGCATCTTCCATTTAGGCAATGCAGATTTATAAACGTCGAAGAACGCCCCGGATCAGCGCTATCAGCCTGGGAACAATGATTTCTCCGGCGGCCAAAACCTCCTCGTGCGTGGTCAATGTCTCGCCGTCCAGGTTGGCTTTATTGCTGATACCCGAGATACCCAGCACGCGCTGCCCACCATGCCTCGCCACGGTAGCTTCAGGCACAGTTGACATACCTACCGCGTCGGCGCCGATCATGCGCAGGAAACGCAAATCCGCCGGCGTCTCAAAGGATGGCCCTGCCAGGCAAACATAAATCCCTTCGCGCAGGGGAATGCCTGCTTCGGCCGCCACCTGGCGGGCCAGTTTACCGAGCTGGCGATCATAGACCTGGCTCATATCCGGGAAGCGCGGCCCCAGATCATCCAGGTTTGGCCCGCGCAGCGGCGATAGCCCCGCCATGCCGATCAGGTTGAGATGATCGGTGATCAGCATCAGGTCGCCAGGCGAAAAATCTGGGTTCACCGAGCCGGCCGCATTGGTAATAATGACCATTTCGATTCTCAGTCGCTGCATCACGCGTATCGGTAAGCCCACCTGGGGCATGCTGTAGCCCTCGTAATAGTGGGCGCGCCCTTGCATAACCAACACAGTCTGACCTTCCAGCTCACCGATGACCAGCCTGCCCTGGTGCCCCTGCACCGTGGAAACCGGCCAGCCAGGAATCTCTGAATAAGGTATGTGCACGGCGCCTTCAACCGAATTTGCTAATCCTCCCAAACCCGAGCCCAGGATGATACCCACAGACGGCTGCCGCACGAGGCGAGCGCGCACAGCCTCTGCCGCCTGGTCGATTTGTGCCAGTGTCAGGTGTTCACTCATCGTTTCTCCAACAATTTACCAGAACCTATCCGAAAATTCGTGACTGTGGGGGTGTTGGGTACAGGCTGCGCCCACACCCAACACCCCCACACCCCAATCATGGCAGCGCAGAGCCCATTCAATTGCAATAATTATAACATGCGCGAAATATCATGCAGCCAGCGAATGGCTCATGCCGGCCGTCTGCAGCACATCCGCAAAAGCCTGTATGGCCTGCTCCACAGCCCGATCATCGATCCAGTAATGGGTTACTAACCGGAAACGGCGAGCGCCGACAACCCCGACCAGTACCCCTCGCTCCGCCAGCATCTCCGCTACCTGCTCCGCCTGGTAGGGAATTTCCTGCGAGAGGGATAAGAACACCATGTTGGTGTGCGGGCTGTTGGCATCAAGCAAAATGCCCGGAATCCGCGCCAGACCTTGCGCCAGGCAGCGCGCCCGGGCGTGGTCTTCCGCCAGCCGGTCGATGTTCTGTTCCAGGGCGACGATGCCAGCGGCAGCTAAAACACCCGCCTGGCGCATGCCGCCACCCAACTGCTTGCGGATGCGGTGCGCCTGTTTGATAAAGACGCGCGATCCGCATAGCACCGATCCAACCGGAGCGCACAACCCTTTGCTCAAGCAAAAAGTCACCGAATCCGCTGGCTCTGCCAGATCACGGGCACTGACGCCTTGCGCTACGGCGGCGTTGAAAATGCGCGCGCCATCCAGGTGCAACACCAGGCCATGCGCGTGAGCCAGGTCTCCCACCGCGCGCGTATATTCCACGCTCAGCGCCACCCCACCGCAGCGGTTATGGGTATTTTCCAGACTGACCAGACGTGTGATCGGCTGGTGGTCATCATCTGGGCGAATGCCATCCAGGATAGCTTGCAGCGCCAGCGTGCCATCCGGCTGGTTGGGAATCTGGCGGGAATGCACCCCACCCAGAGCCGAGATGCCGCCGGCCTCATACAGGAAAGTATGCGCCAGGTGCCCGAGCATGGCCTCGTCACCGCGCTGGCAATGCGCCAGGATGGCTACCAGGTTTCCCATGGTTCCCGAAGCCACGAACAAGCCGGCTTCCTTACCCAGCATGGCCGCCGCCATCTCTTGCAGGCGGTTAACAGTGGGGTCCTCGCCGTAAACGTCGTCGCCCAGGGCTGCCGAGGTCATGGCGGCGCGCATTGCCGGGGTCGGCAACGTCACGGTATCAGAGCGAAGGTCTATCTTCTCCATGATGAAATCTGCTCCTGTTTGTATCTAGCGGGTTAGCCCCGTCTGGGCTGCATGGCGCAACTGGTTCAACACCGCTTCCAGCTCGGAAGGGAGCGGCGCCGAAAACGTGCGCGCGGCAGCGCCGGGCGATAAAGCGAGCGTGATACGCGCCGCATGCAAAAAATGGCGCTGGATGGCAATGGTCGGCGTCCTCCGTCCATACACCGTGTCGCCGACGACCGGGCAGCCTAAGAACTGCATGTGCAAGCGGATCTGGTGGGTGCGCCCGGTGATAGGGTGCACCTCGATGAAGGTGTGGGCGGGGAAACTTTCCAGGGTAAAGTACTCGCTGATTGCGGCGCGGCCTTTGGCCCCCGTCACCACCGCCATCTGCTTGCGGTCTGCAGCGCTGCGCCCAATCGGCGCTTCCACTCGCCCCTTGGGCGTGGGAGGACGCCCATCCACCAGCGCCAGATATACCTTGGAGACCTTGCGGGAGCGAAACTGCTCTTGTAGCCAGCGATGGGCGGCGTCGTTCTTCGCCAGCAGGATCAACCCGGAGGTGTTTTTGTCCAGGCGATGCACCACACCTGGACGCACCTCGCCGTGGATCCCCTCCATCTCTGGGGCATGCGCCAGGGCAGCATGCACCAGGGTACCCTGGGCGTGCCCCGCCGCAGGATGCACCACCATACCGGCAGCTTTGTTGATAATCAATACATCCTGGTCTTCGTAGATGATGTCCAGCGGTATAGGCTCCGGCTTGAGCGCAGAAGGTTCATTGGGTGGAATATGCACACTCACTCGCGCAGCGCTTTCCAAGATTTGCCCCGCCTTGCGCGCCGGAACGCCGTTCACCCATACCCGCCCATCCTTGATCAGCCCTTGCAGGCGCGAGCGCGAGTACTCTGGCAAACAGGCCACCAGAAAATGATCCAGGCGGGGCGGATCCGAGGCCTGGCGCTGGAATTCCAGGCTGCGCTCACTCAAGGTGGGCATCCTCCGGGGAAGCCGGCGCTGCGGCTTCCTCCTGCGCCGCAGACTGGCGATCTTTCAGCCAGATGCCAATGATCAACACGGCAACGCCGCTGGAGATGCTGGCATCAGCAATATTGAACACAGCAAAATTACCCAGGGAGATAAAATCGGTGACATAGCCCTGTGTCAGGCGATCCACCAGATTGCCGAGCGCGCCGCCCAGCTGCAAGCCCATGGCCAGGCGCAAGATACGATCCTGGCGCGGCACCTGGGGAAAATAATATAAGATAGCAATCGAAACGATGATCGCCAGGATCGTAAAGACACCCCCAAAATCTTGCAGGATGCCAAAAGCTGCGCCAGTGTTTTTCCAATGCACGATGCGGGCGTAGTGGGTCAGCCAGGGCCAGGGCGACCAGAAACCTCCGAACGGTATGTTTGCTTCCACCAGAGACTTGGTCCATTGATCCAGAGCAACGATCACGCCTGCCATCAGCCCCAGCCCCAGGTAATCTTTTAGGGTTTGTTTCAAGGTTTGCTCCCAGACGAGTGTTTACAACAGTTACCATTTTACCAAATGCAATTAATCCCCGCTGTGGCTGGGGAGGTATTGTCAAGAACTGCCATCAGCCAGCCCGCTACACCGCTTTCATCCATGCCTGGCGGCAGCCTGATCAGGTGGGCAGGGCAGCCGCGCACGCAATCGCTAGCGCCGAAACCGCGCACAGGAAGGCTGGCGCCTGGGTGTGCTGCTAGCCCCTGGCTCCAATGACACTCGAGCCGCTGCCCGCCAATTGCATAATAAATGGCACGCAGTGCAGACCGCTGACGCAGGTAGTCGATATGCCAGTGTGGGGTATGAGCGATGCGGCGGTGTCTTGCTAAACGGGCGCGCAGCCCACCTGAACCCTGCGCAGAGCCTGCGTACACATACCACCCCGCGGCGAAGTCGATACACCCCAGCCGGCCAACCTGTATCCTGGCGGCGTTCTCAAGCTCCAAAACGAGCAGGTAGCTGCCCGGATTCGTCGGCAGTTCACCCATCCCAACGACCCAGGAAATCGATCTGGTGGGCGATGTAGACCAGCTCGGCGCGCTCAACCTGGGCATGCCGTTCCTCGATCCAGCGCTGGAAACGGCGCGGTTCGATCTCTATGTGATTGCGCAGCGCTTGTTCGATAGTCCAGAGGATGAAATGCAAAAAATAGGCTTCCTCGCCTGGGTAACCGCCTGTCGTGGGAAAGACCACCCAATCGGAGGCGCCTGCCTCCAGCAACTGGGCGCCTGCCCGCCGCAAATGTTCAAAGAGATGCCGCCCTGCCCGGCTGTCTCCAGAGGGCAACCCTTCTGTTACCCGTTCATCCATTGTGCGGTGGTACAAAGCCAGGATGTGCTCATCGTAGAGCGGGTCAATCACCGGCTCCAATAAAGTCAGTCCATCGAAATTGATGGTGAAATAGAATAACCCACCCGGGTTGAGCAAGCTGAACAGCACTGGCAGCGCCCGGGAAATATCCAGCAGATCCAGGAAAGCATGGGCGATAAGCACATCCCAGAGGCGTGTATGTCGGCGACTGGCAAAGGCAAACAAGTCAGCGCACTCGAAATGCACCTGAACCTGGCACCCCGCTGAGGTAATCTCCCAGTCTGCAGTTTTGGGCAACGCCCGAAAACCTTTCGTCTCAGCCCACACAGGCAGGCGCTGGTTGGCTGCAGCAATATTTTCGGCTAACTGGTCAATCGCCAGGTAGTCCGCCCGAGAAAGCGCATTCCATTCGATCATGCGCTCGATCATGGTGCCAATGCCGGCGCCCACCTCCAGCAAGCGCGTCTCTTGGTTAGCCTGCAGCGCGTCAAGGCGGCGCGCCAGTTCCCCCCACACACAGCGGTTGAGGGCGCGATCATCCACTGTCTTCTTGGCAGACAGGTAGCGGGTAAAGCTGTAAGATTCGGGTACGGTCATGCGGTTGCCAGCGCTTTCAGAAATCGATGGATCTTTTGCCCGGTTTGCTGCCAGGTGGGATGGCGCAGGAAGCGCTGCCTGGCAGCCATGCCCATCTTCGCCAGGCGCTGCCGGTCCCGGCACAATTCGCTCAAGAAAGCGCCAACAGCTTGCACATCGGTTGGCAGGGCCAGGAAGCCATCCACGCCATGTGTGATGATCTCGCGAGCCGCGCCGCTGGTGGTAGCAATGGCAGGCAGCCCGAAGCTCATCCCTTCCAGGTAGACAATACCAAAACCTTCGTAAGAAGAAGGCACAGCCAACACATGGCTGCGTTTATAAGCTGCCGAGAGTTCCGCTTTGCTCAATCCACCGCGAAATTCAATCCGGTCATCCATCCCCAGGCGCGTCGCCAGGCGGCGCATCTGCCCGGCGTAAGCTGGGTCGGCATCCTGTCGACCCACCACTTCCAGGCGACAATCACAGGTTTTGAGCTCTGATAAACTTCTCAACAGCACATGCAGCCCCTTGCGGGGAATCAGATTGCCGACAAACAAGATGCGCAGCGGACCGGGGAGATGGGAGCGACGGGCAATCTCATCCGGCGTTATCTGCGCTGCAAATTGATCGCCAGCAGGGTATGCCACCACCAACGGCTTTTCTTCGCCAGCCAAGCTTTGCACAGCCCGGCGCGTGGTATCGGAATTGAAGACGAAGGCATCTACGCCGCGCAAGTAGCGGCGTTCTACCAGGCGATACAACCACAAAGCCCAGGCTGGATGCTCTTCCGAGGCGCGCAGGTGGTGGACGATCGAGACGAGCGGGTAGCGCGCCTGCCGGCGCAGGTCTGCGTTCAGCCAGGCCAGGGAAGGGTGGTTAAGCTCATCCTGCAGCAAAACATCCACCTGTAAATCCCGCAACCGCCGGCGCCAGGCAGGCGCAAAGTTGTCGCCCAGGTGACGAGGGTAGCTGCGCCAGGGCAGAGAGACGATTTTCACATGTTCTCCCTGGGATTGCAAGTAATGCACCAGTTCGCGGTCGTACAGGTATCCCCCGGAGATCGTGTCCAGGTTGCCGTAGATGACCAGGCCGATGCGCATGTGCGCCTCCCCGGCGCGTCTCGATCAGCCGCCGCGTTCCAGGCGGTAAGCGGCCCAGGCGATCTGGTTTTCCCAGAGACGCACCACCAGGGCGGTGATATTGGCTGCCTGGATGCGTTGTCCCAGGGCAGTGCACAGGATGCGCGAGAAATGCTCGATGCTGGGGTTGAGCCCCTGGAACTCTGGCAGATCGTTCAGTGTGGCATCCCGGTAGTAGGCCACCAGGGTATCCAAGTGACTCTCGATCTCCACGATGTCCACCAGGTAGCCATGCTGGTCCAGCGCCGCGCCTTGCAGCTCCAGCTCGAGGCGGTAGTGATGCGAATGCGGCTGATTTTCTGCACCCCAATCGCCGCCAATCAGATAATGCTGGGCAATAAAATCTCTTTGTACTGCGACAGAATACATGGGTTTCCTCTCAAGTGTACCGCAATATCACCTGTATGCAAGCTTCTGGGGTGTGGTCGAGCAGCTCAAAAGCCTGCAGCGCCTGGTGGAATGGCGCTCGCTGGGTGATCCAACGGGAGGGGCGCACCGCGCGTAGCATATCCCAGGCGACTGAGAAACGCCGCTCTTTCGTCCAGCGCCCGGAAAACTGCGGATCGATGGTGCTCACCTGACTGCTGACCAGGCGGATGCGGCTGCGGTGAAAGTGACCGCCCAGGTCCAGCCCGGCGCGCTTGCGCCCATACCAGGAACCCACCACCACTCGCCCAGAGAAACCGGTCGCCTTGATCGCCTGCTCCAATGCGGCGGGTGTTCCGCTCAGCTCAAAGCTCAAATCGGCGCCGCCGGGGAAGGCCCTGGTGGGCATGCCCGGCTCGGAGGGGTCCAGGCTGGCGTGCGCCCCAGCAGAAAGCGAAGCCTGCCGCCGCGCCGGCAACGGATCAAAACTGGTGAGCTGCGCCAGGGGAAAATATGCCAGCAGCGCGGTGGTGAGCAGGCCGACCACACCTTGCCCAAAAATGGCCACCCGTTCCCCGATGCGCGGCTGCCCATCCATCACCAAATTCACGGCGGTTTCCATATTGGCGAGAAATACGGCATCCTCAACCGAGATATCCGGGGGCAGCGGGATCAGGCTCTGCGGGGAGCAATTGAAGGCGCTCTCATGGGGATGGAAGCTGAACACCAGGCGATCGATCCACTCGGAGGGCACGTCGCTGCCGGTTGCCGCGACCCGACCAACCAGGGAATAGCCGTATTTGAACGGATAGGCGCTTTTTTTCTGCAGTTCGGGAATGCTCTCATCCAGCGGCAAATCGTCTGGAAACTGCCCACGGTAGATGAGCAGCTCCGTGCCGGGGCTGATGGCGCTGAGCAGGCTGTGCACCTGCACCTGCCCGGCAGCAGGGTCTGGAAGTTCTTCATCCTCCAGGCGAACCCTGCCCGGCGCGCTGAAGATCAATGCCGTCCTTTTCATGGATAGTTCAGCCTTCCCCACACCACCAGGTCTGCACCCAGGCGGGTAAACTCGAGAGGATCGAGGCGCGGCAGCGCTGGCATGAGATCATCTCCCGGATGCGCCAAGGGGCTTTCCACGGCGCTCAACCCGCCAGCAAAGAAAGGCGCCAGGGTAATTACCGCCTGGTCAACCAGTCGGCTCGCCAAAAAGCGGGTGATGACCTGCGCTCCGCCTTCCACCATCAGGCTGAACACGCCGCGCTGCGCCAAAACCCGCAGTAAGTCGGGCAGTGAGACGCCGCCCACACCAGCCGGCAGAGGCAACACTTGCGCACCGAGCATTTCCAGATGTTGCTGCTGAATTTTATCAGTGTCTGGCAAACATGCGATCCAGGGTTTGCGCCTGCCGGAGAGCAGGCGCGCGCTGAGCGGCATGCGCAGGCGACTGTCCAAAACAACCGGCTGGGGGTCTGCGCCCTCAACCAGGCGAACGGTCAAGCGAGGATCATCGGCGAGCACGGTACCGATGCCGACCAATATCGCGTCGTGCATGGCGCGCAGTTGATGGGTGAGGCGCTGCGTCTCCGGCGAGCTGATCGCCAGCGGGGCGCCGCGGCTCAGGGTCAGGCTACCATCCAGGCTCTGGGCATAACTCAACGTGACCAGCGGCCTGCCGGTCAGGCGAGTGTGCTCTTCAGCTAGAGAGAGAAGCTGCTCAATCGCTGGCATGCCGGCTGCCGTTCCCGTTTCTGGGGTGGTCGTGCAGACTGGCAGATATGGAAGCGATGTCGAGCAGGTGGTCCATGCGTTGCACTTTGGTAATCAGGTAGTTCGCGTTGTCGGCATAGATGGTGGCTTCCACCGGCACGCGGTCAGTGACCGGCACACCCAGGGCGGCTAGGTTTTCGATCTTGCGCGGGTTATTGGTCAACAGGCGCACAGAGCGCACGCCCAGATCGCGCAGCATCAATGCCGCCACGGTGTAATCGCGCTCGTCTGCCTGGTGACCCAAAGCCAGGTTGGCTTCCACGGTGTCATAACCCTGGTCCTGCAAGTTGTAGGCGCGCAACTTGTCCAACAAGCCGATGCCGCGCCCTTCCTGGCGCAGGTAAACCAGCACGCCTTCGCCAGCCTCGGCGATCATCTGCATAGCGCGCTCGAGCTGCTCGCCGCAGTCGCAGCGCCGCGATCCAAGCACATCGCCGGTAAAACACTCCGAATGCAAGCGCACCAATACGTTTTCGCGCTCAGAGACATCCCCCATCACCAAAGCCAGGTGTTCTTTGTCATCGTAGTTGTTGGTGTACAGGCACAGAGTAAATTCTCCGTAACGGGTGGGGACACGCGCGCAAGCCTCACGTTTTACATGTACGTCACTCATCATACCCCGTCCTTCTTCAACGGGCACAAGAAATGCACTTATTTCGCTGGTTTATCCCGCCAAAGCAAAGCTATTAAGCCGACCTCGATCAGCTTGGTGAAATAACCCATCATCCCCGCTGGCCAGGATTTTTCGCCGATGGCGACCCAGGCCAAAATGGTTACTGCAGTATACCCCATGAAAGCCCACTTCACCAGAGAGCGGTTATCCTTCGCAAAGGGGAGCGGTAAGAAATATGCGGCCAGCAGCGCGAGGAAGCCAAGCCCATTGAGGATGAAAATTGGATCGGGAAAAAGCAGGCTGAAGTGAATGCCAGCAGTGGCGATCGTGAGCAGGATAATGGCCATTTTTGCAGGGCTGAGGGGTGAATTATTCACGGCGAATCTCCATAAACTTACTCAAACTCATCTTAATTTTGCCGAAGTTTACCATTAATTACCCTGGGCGCGCTGTGTATTAATACGATTCCAAGCATAGGCTGGATGTATGCCACAGCCTTCTGCCTGCGTGCAGGGTGAAAATTGAATTCAACCGGAAATGGGCTGGCGGGCGCTTGCGATCAGGCGCTGCGCCTCCTGGCGCACGAGCTGCATCAAAGCTTGCGGGTCGTTGGGCCGATCGGCAGCGCGCAGAGGCTCGCCATAGGTGACGCGGTTTTTGACCGTGTGGACGAACGGAAAGCTGGTGTGCACCAGCACTTGCAGGGTTGCCCCCAGGCGTTCCTGGGCTATCTTTTCTTTGCGCAGGCGGGTGATGGGGTGCTCGATCGCCGCTTTCCAGATCACGCCGCTGACGATGGCGACTACGATGGTTGTTTCTGGCGCCAGGCGCGCAAAAAGCGCTACGCTCTCCGACCAGGTTGAGAGCGACTCCTCCGCGCCCTGCATGCTGACCGGATCCGGTTCGATCCTGCCGGCTGGCATATTGAGCAATGCACCCCCGCTGCGCAGATGCGCGACTGCGGCGCGTATGACTGCCATGCGCTGGGGCGTTTTTTCGTCCGGCACGTAGATGAGAGATGGGCTGACATTGTGCAGCGCCAGGAGAAATGGACGAATTGCGGCAATGATCCGCAAGTCTGAGCGCGGCAAGCTGGCGAACAGCGCCAGGGTATCGGTCATGCCCGGATGGTTAGAAAGCACCAGCAGTGGGCCTTCGGCTGGCAGGTTTTCTGCGCCGACGATTTCCAATCCACCGACATAATTGTTCAAGGCGCGCCGCGAAGCGGCAGATAGCCCGCTGCGGGCAACATCCTGATCAAAGGCGATCATCTGGCGCGCGAAGCGGCGGGAGGGAAACCAACACAGCGCCTCCAACAGCCTGCGCCCGCGGCGCACGTTTTCCAAGCCCAGTGAAACCAGGAAATCCTGGATATTGATCTGGGTCAGTGTTTCGAGCTGGCTGTCTTGAGCTGGCATGATAGATAGATCCCTTGCCCGTTTTCCCAGCGGGCGCTATGATTTTACCCTGGGTGCAGGCAAGGGCAAAGGGTTGATGAATCCCCAGAAAGCAATTTTAGTGCGGTTTGAAGACCCCCAAAACGACGCCGCGGATCGAGAAGCCAGTCGATCCTTGATCGAAGTACTGTTCCTCATACGCCAGATTGTTGCTCTTTGGCACCAGAGAGATGCGCCGGCCGCGGCGGTTAAAAATCTTTAGCGTGGCGCCTTCATCGACACCGTTGATCTCAGCGGCGACGATATCACCCGCCTCGCAAGTATCTTGCTGAACCACGAGCACAAAGTCGCCGGGGTCAATACCCGCCCGGTTCAGGCTGTCGCCCACCACCTTCAGAATAAAGTAGTTCCGGGTGGCTGTGAGACGGATGATACCCAGGTTGGCGCGCAGGCTGAACAGGCGGCAGTGCACGCCCAGCAAGTTGAAGTCCTTCATTTCGCCATCGATGCGAATGCCGCCCAGGCGGTAGGGAAGCTGCCCATCCGGGCCAAAACCGCCGGCAGGGATGCGCCCGATGATGTTCAACTGGCGCGGGCGGGTGACTGCCAGGCGGGCTTCCACCCACTCCACGCGGGCGCTGGTCTTCTTCACTGGCGCCACCACACCGGAGGCCGGCGGCGGATTCTCAGATGGAGACTCCGGCGATTTATCCCCAGCCACGGGCAGGTGCAGAATTTCGGTATTGCTCAGCGGCGCCTCCCCGGCAGGCGGCCTGGGAGACTGGGTTGGGATCGAGGGGCGATCGACAGGAGCTGCTACGAGCTCGCTCTCCCAATATTGATTGAGTTGCTGGCGCATCTCCTGGCATGCCGCCCGGTACCACTCTGTAGTGGGCCAGATGGTCTGGTTGGGCAGCGCCAGGATTTCAAAGTCCACCAGGCCGCCCTTGAAGTGCTCCAGGGCCTTCAGCGAAAGCGGTTTCTGCTCGTGCACCAGCAATCCCAGCATCCACAGCGCCACACCCCGAAAATGGCGGTGCTCATTTGCATTGGTCACCAATGGGTTGAGGACTGCGACCGCTTGTTCGATAAGCTGAAACGCAAGCTCTTTTCTATCGACGGCATAGGTTGCCCGCCCGCACTCGATGTATATTTGAGCGCGCTCAAGGGAGTCCAGCTTGCCGGCGCTGGCTTCTTTCAAGGCAAAGATCAACCGTTCCACGTTTTTGCGCTGCTTTTGGTTAGCTGCCTGGCGCATCTGGTTGACCAGCACGTCAATGCCATGCTGGTAGCAGATAGCATCCGGTATCAAACGATGGTAGGTGCTTTCCAGGTCTTTCATTGCAATCCTCCCTGGCATCCCCGAGGCAAGGGGCGCAGTGCATAGAGAATAGCAAGGTCAACCGGGGCGCGTCAACTGATGAATGTCACATAGTATCAAGGAAGAATTGCAGAAATATTGCGAAACCGAAATAAAACCACCAGCATCCACACAGATTTCTACCTGAGGACTATATCCGCCACCACCCCGCGGTGATCCGAGACGCCATCAAACGGAGCAAGGTTGGTGTTTACAACGCGCCATTGCGGAGAAGCAAAGATGTAATCGATGCGCGCCAGCCACATCGGCACGGCGATGCCCGCCAGGCTGGGGCGCGAGCTGCCCGGCCCGTCGCTGCCGGGAAAGGTGTGTCCGAACCCAAATCCAGCCTCAGCCCAGGTATCCTGAAGTGTACCCGCCAGGATGCGGTAGGCCTGGCTGGTAGGCGTAGTGTTGGCATCCCCGGCGGCGATCAGCGGGCCGCGGCGTCTCGCCAGCTCGACAATTGCCTGCGCCTCCGCCTGCCGGTAGAGGCTCTGGTCTCCCAGGATGGGCAGTGTGCCCAGCGTGGAAGGGATCATGTGAAAGTTGACCAGCGTCACTCGCTGGCCTTGCCATGCCATCTCCAGCACCTGCGGCTCGCCGACCCAATCCAGCGACAGGGCTTCCCCGGCGGGCAAGAGAGGATATTTGCTCAGCACCCCCATGCCATGTACGCCAGGCTGCGGGTCGAGCGCCTGGTATGGATACTGTTCACCAAGCTCCGAGGCGAGCAGCGCTGCCAACGCGGGATTTAGCTCCTGAAGAAAAACGACCTCTGTATCCTGGCTGCTGATCATGTCCACCTGCGGCTTTGGGTTGGCGGCGTAACCCAGGGCGTTGAAGGTCAGCACCCGCAGCGCAGGCTCGGAAGCGCCCGAAGCGGATGGAGCAGGGACGAACAGCCCACCCCACAGCCACAAGAAAGCAAACAGCGCCGCCAGGCTGCCAATCCACAGCTCCACCCGGCGGGTGCGCCAGGCGCCGAACAGCGCCAGCGGCAACGGGAAGAACAGATAGACTGCCAGGAGGTTGGCGAGCGCCACCGGCGCCAGGCGATCGCCGGTCAATGCACTCAAAACCAGCCAGCCAAACAGCAGGGTGAAATAGGCCCAGTTGGCGGCGACCAGGTAGCGAGAGATCAGGGGCAACATCGAGCGAGATTATACTTGCCCACAGGCTGCTCAGGGCAGCACGAACCAACCACCCTGCAGGCAATCCAGTGCGGCGCGGTAGACGGGCTTGAGCAGGGGATGGGTGTCCATTGTCAGCGCTTCATCCGCAGTCAGCCAGGCCAGGTCGAGCGTCTCCGTGCCGTCAATGCGCAGCGATCCGCCGGTCGGGCAGCAAGCGAACAACGCCACCACCGATTGAACCCGATCGCCGTTGGGATACACCCAAATCTCCGGCGGCGAGAAGATGCCCAGCAGGCGCTGTGGAATCACCTCCAGACCGGTTTCTTCGCACAGCTCGCGCACCAACCCCTGGGCGGCGTTTTCTCCAAAATCAAGGTAGCCGCCCGGAAAATGCCACAAACCGTTATCCCTGCGCCTGGCGACCAACAGCCGTCCATCCGCACGTTGCACCAGGCCGGCGCTGCCGACGCCAATGTACGCAGCATTGCCAATTCTTTCGCGGATCGACTCGATCTGCCGGGCGTATGGCGTGCGTTGATTGGGTGGGCGGAATGCGGGCGTCCCCCCTGCCAGGCAGTCGTCGAGCATGGCGTTGTACCAGGGCAGGATGGATTCACGCGGCAATTCCAGGGGAGCAAAAAAAGCTTGCTCTGTACTCTCCACGCCATCGACGCGCATCTCGCCGCCGGCAACCTGCGCTTCGAAGCACACCGTGAACTGCTGCACTTCGTCGCCATTGGGGTAGAGGGTGTCGTACTCAGGTTCGGAGTACAAGCCGACCAGACGCAGTGGACCGGCATGCAGGCCGGTTTCCTCCAGCAGCTCGCGGCGAGCGCAGGATTGGATATCCTCGCCTAGCTCCAGCGAGCCGCCCGGCAGCCCCCAGGCGTGGAAATCCGCCCGCCGCTGCAGCAGGATGCGCCCGATGGAATCGCGCAAAACGATAGAGGCAAACGCCAGGAAGGTCTTGGAATGACCGATCTGGGCGCGCAGGTATTGGATGTACGATTGTGAGGGGAGATTTTCCAATGATATGACTCGACTGCCAGGTATTAGGAACCTGAGAATGATACCACGGGAATCCAGGGGTACTGTTTCACTGTGCAATACGTGATTGGCAATCTTGATGGTGGATCTTAAGACCTGGCCTGGGCAGAGCGAAGGATGGTCGCCCAGCAGGTAATGCTGCTTCGCATTGACACGCATTGCCAGCCGTTGCGAGCTGGCGTAGAAGCAGGGCAGCTATCAGCCAGCCCATCCGCCCCGGACGAGTTGGTAACTCGTCCCACACGGTGTTGAGACCAGGATGGCGAGCGTGCTGATAATATCGAGGGGACTGGTGCAGTAATGCACCCTGGATGTTAACATTATCGCGAATTCCGGCTTGAAATAGTCGTGGGCAGGGTTTACCCTGGCCAGCCCAGATTAAAGTCCAATGAACCTATCATAAGCATCAGGACTCACACCGCCTGATTCATGGTATGATTTATCTAATTTGGAGGTTGCTATGGAAGATAAAATTACGATTATTGAGGGGCCTCCGCCCACCTTTGAAGCCGTTCCGGATGGTTGGGCGTTGGGCCTGAGCGAAGGCCCTATTCTTAACGATATTGCCGTAACCCGCTTGCGTACGTACAACGGCCCCTCTTTAGTCGAACGCTGCCACCGCGCCTGGCGCAATCATCAGCCGATCCACCTGGAATATCGCACCGAGGACGGCCTCCAGCATCAAGCGCCGATTGTTGCAGCGCGCACGCTGGAAGTGGATGAGGGGCAGATCCTCATCCTATGGCTGCGCATGGAGGATCAGGAAGTTGAATTGGAGCTGGACTACGGAGACGACGAAACCGATGATTTTGACTATGACGATGGAAGCACGACTCCCTTTTAGCCCTGGCAACGGCTAATGGCAAACGTCCCGAGCGTCTGGCTCGGGACGTCTTTTTTTAAATCCCCTTTACGCAGGCGCAAGAATTTATGCTAGACTCACAAACACACAAATGGCAGCGGAGGGAGAATGGCAGAAAACGAGGCAACCTTACTCAGCGATCTCACCAGCGGCGTGTTGACGTTGACCCTGAACCGACCCAAGGTGAACGCTCTCAACGCCGCTTTGATCCAGGCGCTGCAACAGGCGCTGCGTCTTGCCGCCAGGGATGCGCAGGTGCGCTGCATACTGTTAACAGCAAAGGGCGCGGTCTTCAGCGCAGGGCAAGACTTGCTCGAGATGCAACAAGCGCAGGGCACATCGTTTCGCCAGCACCTGCAGCAAACCTACAATCCGCTGATCTTGCAGCTTCGCCAGTTGGAAAAACCGGTACTGGCAGCAGTCAACGGGCCGGTGTCCGGGGCTGCTCTGGGGATTGTGCTGGCTTGCGACCTGCGCATCGCTGCCGAGAGCGCCCGTTTCGTGGTCGGCTTCCTGGGAATCGGACTAGCGCCAGATTCAGCGGTCTCGCTGCTGCTGCCAGCGCTGATTGGATTGGGACGAGCGACCGAGTTTGCCTTTTCCAACGCCCCAATCCACGCCGAGCAGGCGCTTGCCTGGGGACTGGTCAACCGGGTTGTGCCCACAGCCGAGCTGGAAAACCAGGCCAGAGCCTATGCCCAGGCGCTGACGCTCGGACCGCTGGGCGCATTCGGGCTTGCCAAGCGGGCTTTCAATCGGGCAGTGCTGCCCAACCTGGAAGATGTGCTGGATTACGAAGCCCACCTGCAGGATATCGCTGCGCGCCTGCCTGAGCACCAGGAAGGCGTAGCGGCTTTCCTGGAAAAGCGCCTGCCACATTTCCAGCCTACGGCAGAATCAGGGCAAGCCACCGCAAGTAAATAGCTTGCCTCACCCAGGGCATACGCACAGTGGGCAGGTTACTCGTAACCGCGCGGGTTCGCCGATTGCCAGCGCCAAACATCCGCGCACATGGCGTTGATATCCAGGCTGGCCTTCCAGCCCAATTCCCGTTCCGCCAGGCTGGGATCAGCATAGGATTCGGCAACATCACCAGGACGGCGAGCCACGATGCGGTAGGGGATTTTTACGCCGCTGGCTTTTTCGAAGGCTTGAACCACTTCCAGAACAGAATAGCCTCTGCCTGTGCCCAGGTTGTAGGCGACCACGCCTGGTTTCTGCTGCAGCTTCTCCAGCGCCTTGAGATGGCCTTTCGCCAGATCGACGACGTGAATATAATCGCGCACCCCGGTGCCGTCTCGGGTGGGATAATCGCCGCCAAACACCGACAGCTCGCGCAATCGCCCCACCGCCACCTGGGCGATGTAGGGCAACAAGTTGTTGGGAATGCCCTGCGGATCTTCACCAATTCTGCCGCTGGGATGGGCGCCCACCGGGTTGAAATATCGCAGCAGAATGGCATTCCAGGCGGGATCGGCTCTGTGCAGGCTATAGAACATATCCTCGATGACCAGCTTGGTATGCCCGTAAGGATTGGTGAAGGAGCGCGGGAAATCCTCGGTAACCGGTACTCGCTGCGGTTCGCCATACACTGTGCAGGATGAGCTGAAGACGATATCCTTAACGCCCATCCGCTCCATGACGCGCCACAAGACCAGCGTGCCGGTCAGGTTGTTGTGGTAGTAGCGCAGCGGTTGGGCGACCGACTCCCCGACGGCCTTCAGGCCGGCAAAGTGAATAACAGCATCGACGGCCGCGCGCTGAAAAACCGCTTCCAGGGCTGCTTCGTCCAACAAATCCACCTTGTAAAATTCTACAGGTTTGCCGGTAATACTCTTAACGCGGTGGACGGCTTCTTCTTTACTATTCGACAGGTTGTCGACAATCACAACCTCGTAACCGGCATCGAGCAGCTCCACGCAGGTGTGGCTGCCAATGTAACCTGCCCCCCCAGTGACCAGGATTCGCATGACTTGCTCCTCACAACTGGACTTTTCGGTGATGAACGCGATGATGTTCCGCCTGAATGATTGCCGCAATCACATCCACGGTTTCTTTCAGGTGATTATCATGGTTAACCACCACGTAATCGAATTCTTCGATGCGCTTCATCTCCTGCCGCGCCATGGCAATGCGCAGTTTCAACTGATCAGGAGGGTCGGTGCGCCGCTCAACCAGGCGCTGCACCAGGGCCTCTTCGCTCGCTGTGGTCAGAAAGATCAACACCGCTTGCGGGGCTTTCTCGCGGATGGTCGCCGCTCCTTGAACATCTACGCGCATGACCACATCCTTGCCGCTTTGCAGCGCTTCACGCACCTGTGCTCGGGGAATGCCCTTATAATCTTCATAGACAATGGCATATTCCAACAATTCATCGCGGTCGATCATTTCTGCGAATTGGCTGCGCGTATAAAACCAATAATCAACACCATGGCGTTCATTCTCACGCTTTGGGCGTGTGGTCGCGGTTACCACAAAATGAAAGGGCAAGCCGCGCGCTTTCATTTCGGCAATAACACTATCTTTGCCCGCTCCCGAAGGGCCAGAAATCACGATCAGCAATGGTTCAGAACGCTCGGGTTTAAAAAAGCCAGTTTCACTCATCGATATCGTGCTCCCAAAAATTATGCCCACTGATTATAATTCGAAAGTACTTTTGCCTGGAGGTAAATCATGCCACACTATCCATACACCTGCCGGAACTGCCGCAAGCGATTTGAAGTCTTCATGACATTCAGCGAATATGGCACGCGCCGCGTGATCTGCCCCCACTGCCAGAGCGAGGAGGTGCAGCGCAGGATCACCCGTGTGCGCGTTGCGCGTTCTGAAGAAAGCCGCATGGAGTCGTTAGCTGACCCATCGAAGCTGGATGGGCTCGAAGATGATCCCAAGGCAATGGGACGTATGATGCGCGAAATGAGCCGTGAAATGGGAGAGGAGCTGGGGCCAGAATTCGACGAAGTGGTGGACCGCTTAGAATCCGGACAGTCGCCGGAAGAGATCGAGAAAGCCATACCCGAATTGGGCGGAGATGCCGACGGCGGGGATGATTTGTTATAGGCTGCTCATTACGCCGGCGATTTTCCTGCGATTGCCAGGCGTTCCATAACCGCTGCTTTCACCGCCGCCTGGACGATCTCCGGCGGCGGTGCGGCATCTATCGTTACCCAACGCGCAGGTTCCTGCCGCGCCAGGGCTAAAAACCCCTGGCGCACCCGGCGGTGAAATTCCAGGTCATAGGCATCCAGGCGATTCCACCCACCCTGCTGCGCCCGCCTTGCCAGCCCCACTTCCACATCCAAATCCAGCAACAGCGTCAGATCCGGTTTCAATCCGCCCGTGGCAAACCTGACAATTTCTGCCAGCGCTTCCAGGTCTACCTTATGACCATAGCCCTGGTACGCCAGGGTCGAATCAGCATACCGGTCGCACAGCACCACCCCCCCTTGCGATAAGTGTGGGCGAATAACTTGCTCCACCAATTGCGCCCGCGAGGCTTGAAACAGCAGGATCTCGGTGCGCGGGTGCATGGCCTTGTTCTTCATATCGAACAGCACAGAGCGTATTTGGTCACCAATCTCTGTGCCGCCCGGCTCGCGCGTGTGCAACACGTTGTAACCGAGCTGGCGCAGATGCTCTGCCAGGCTACGGATGTGGGTGGTTTTCCCACTTCCCTCGGGACCCTCGAAGGTAATGAACATGGTCTGGTGAGTGTTTACCTTGCCGTTACTCGCGAAAGATGCGCACCCGGCGACGGGGCTCTTTGCCATAGGAGTGCGAATGCAGCTTGGCTTGTCGGGCCATCTGGTGCTGCAGCCGGCGAATGGAGGCAGAGGCGGGCTGCAGTTCGACCCACCGTTCACCGTTCAGCACCGCATCGATGGCCGCCTGCGTCTCGCGGCGCACACCTTCTTCGCCCCGCTCATCGATCGCCACCGTGCTCAGATTAAACAGGTCGCTCAGAAACTGCTGCATTTGATTGACCGTATTGGCGCGCAACACATAGATCGGCATGCCGCGGTTCTCTGCATCCATGATCGTGCGCTGGCGGTTGCGGTAATAGGATCGCAGAGTGACCAGCACTTCAGCCTCTCCAGGCTCATTGACGATCATCGCCGGCACACCCAGGCGTTTTGCAGCCTGGGTCAGCCGGTTTCGGGCAACACCGTAAGGGTAGACGCGAATGGTCTGCAGTGCGGCAGTTCCCGCAGCAAAGGAGTCAGCAGAATAGCGAGCGCTTCGTCCTTCGCCTTCCGTCTGTTCATCCTGACGGCTATAGAGGCTGCGCTCTTGCGCGTTGCGGTCAGGGCCTCCGCCGTTTCCCACCCGGCGACCAGCCGAAGAGCGGCTCTGCGTGGCAAAAACGCCCGGTGCAATGGCCGCTTTTTCCACGTGGAAGCCGCCGCTTTCATCTCGGACGCGAATTTCAGGGGGCAGCGGGTAACCGCGCAGCACCGAATCGACCGCCTCGGCCACATCGGGGTGAATGGCAAAGGTATCGCGATTCTGAATTTCAATCAACACATCAAAGGTTGGTGGAGCGCGCCGCTCCAGCACGGTCTTCTGGGTGCCCCGCCGGCGGGCTTCCTCATCAGAAAGGGTGACGGATTCGATACCGCCTACCAGATCAGAGAGAGTCGGGTTGAGCAATAAATTCTCGAGCGTATTGCCATGCGCTGTACCGATCAATTGCACACCCCGTTCAGCAATGGTGCGCGCTGCCGCCGCCTCGAGCTCTCGGCCGATCTCATCGATCACGATGGCTTCCGGGTTGTGATTCTCGACCGCTTCGATCATCACCTCGTGCTGCAGAGAAGGCCTGGCTACCTGCATACGCCGGGCGCGCCCCACTGCCGGGTGTGGGACATCTCCATCGCCGCCAATTTCATTGGATGTATCCACAATCACCACCCGCTTGGTCTCTGCCAGCATGCGCGCCGCCTCGCGCAACAGGGTGGTCTTGCCGACGCCTGGTCGGCCAAGCAAAAGCAGGCTTTTCCCGCTCTCGATCAAGTCTTTGATGATATCGGTTGTGCCATAGACTGCCCGCCCAACCCGGCAGGTGAGGCCGACAATGCGCCCACGCCGGTTGCGTATGGCTGAGATACGATGCAAGGTGCGTTCCATACCGGCGCGGTTATCAGCGTCAAATTCACCGATGCGCTCAACGACATAATCAATCTCTGCGGGGGTCACCTCGCTGGGCAGCAAAACAATTTCTCGATCCACAAAACGCGCTGTCGGCACGCGTCCCAGGTCCAGGATGATTTCCAGCAAATTGGCTTCGTCATTCGCCTTACGCACCGCTTTTTGAACATCTGCTGGTAGAACGTCTAAGAGCGCCTGCAAATCATCAGTTATCCGCTTTTGCGACATAAGTTCTTGTCTTCTCCAAAAAAACTCGCTGCACATGCGCGATTGGAGCTGTCATCTCTGGCGAGCCGCCCTCCAATACGGGCAATGCATACGACCTCAAAGCTTTTTGTGGGACTGCCAGGTGGCGAACCATTACCGCCTGGCGCGGTCCCGGTTCCGCTCCCATCGCTTCCACGGCAGGCTCCAACCAGGATTCATAAGTGCGAATGCACAGGTAGATGGGACGGGAGCGCCGGTATGACAGTTTCTGCAGGAAATCTACCAGCCGGTCCACCGCCTCTTCGGCGTCCGGGTGAACAAAAGGCTGCGCCCAGATGCCGCGATGTCCATATTTTAACTCCACGTAGGCCAGCACATCTCCATCCTGGCGATAAACCATCCCCTGCAACCGCTCTGCCGGGAAGGGCTCAACCTGCTGCACCAGGCCGGGCACCAGGTTGTTATACAACGACCGGACTGAGATCAAATCCCGGTCACAGGCGGCATCCCAGCCGGTCGCCTGGATTTCGCTGGTATTATGCTGCTTCAGCCGCCAGACGCGCTGGCGGGCGTAAATGGCAAAACCAGCCTGGCGCAGGGCGTCATACACCGGGCTATGTTCGTTGACATCTGCCAGCAAGCGAAATGCGCCCCGAGCCACCACTTGCGACGCAATGTGCTCGAGCAGCCTGACCAGCTTGGCATTATCCAGGCCTGGCTCCGGCGCCAGAAAGGTGAGTTGCGCCACCTGAGAGCCGCCCAGGTGGATGACCTGACCGATGAGAAGGTCTCCCGCGCTATCCGCTCCATCGCAGATCGCCGTGTAGATGCCCGCGGTGGGCATCAGGGCAGAAAACACAGCTCCTGAGATGAGCATGGGGCCGCGCGTCAATACCAGAGCGTTATGCAAGAACACGCTCTCTTTGCGCAGGCGATAGAGAGCCGCTAGGTCACGCCAGTCAAAAGATCGAACGCTCATCCAGTCCCTTACACCGGCGCCGCCCTGGGCTGACGAACCTCAGAGGCCATGTGCAAGAACAGGCGGTGAAAGCGATCGTCATCGGTCAACTCTGGATGAAAAGAGGTGGCCAGCAGATGACGCTGGCGAGCAGCAACGATCCGCCCATTGTCCAGTTGAGCCAGAACGCGCGCCTCGCCACGCACCGTCTCGATCAGCGGGGCGCGAATAAACACCGCATGGTAAGGCTGTGCGCTCGGGTCCACCAGTTGCAGCTCAGGCACCACCAGGTCGACCTCAAAGCTGGCGATCTGCCTGCCGAAGGCGTTGCGCTCCACGGTAATGTCCATCAGCTCCAACAACGGCTGTGGACGGCGGGCATCGCGCGACAGGAAAATCGCTCCTGCACAGGTTCCCCAAATCGCCTTGTGCGCGCCAAATTGACGCAATGGCTCGATCAGGCCAAAATCCACCGCCAATTTGCCTATGGTGGTCGATTCCCCGCCCGGGATGATCAGGCCGTCCAATTGCTCCAAATGCTCTGGCAGGCGCACTTGAACCACATCGACCTGCAGCCGGCGCAGCATGGCAATGTGTTCAGAAAAATCACCTTGTAAAGCAAGCACACCGATGCGCATGAAATCTCTCATTCAAACCAAAGGCAAAACACCCATCTAGCAATGCCCAGATGGTGAATACACGTGGGTTGGCTGGGGCAAAGCAAGGCAACGTCACCAACCGCGACCGGCGATCAGCTCAGCTTCCGGTATGCTCGAGATTTGGCGCCCCACCATAGGTTCACCCAGATTGCGGCTGACTTCTGCCAGGATGTACGGATCGCGGTAGTGCGTCACGGCCTTGACGATGGCGGCCGCGCGCCGGGCAGGATCGCCGGATTTGAAGATGCCTGAGCCAACAAAGACACCATCCACACCCAACTGCATCATCAGGGCGGCGTCTGCTGGCGTGGCAATACCACCAGCAGCGAAGTTGACCACCGGCAAACGTCCCAGGCTGCGCGTCTCCAACACAAGCTCGTACGGCGCGCCGATCTCTTTCGAAAAAGTCATCAACTCTTCCTCAGGCATCGCCTGCAATCGCCGGATTTCACCCAACACGGCCCGTGCGTGCCGGACAGCCTCGACCACATCACCGGTGCCCGCCTCGCCCTTGGTGCGGATCATGGCTGCGCCCTCGCCGATACGGCGCAGCGCCTCGCCCAGGTTGCGGCAGCCACACACAAACGGCACTTTGAAGGTGTGTTTATTGATATGATGGGCCTCATCTGCAGGGGTTAACACCTCTGACTCGTCGATATAGTCCACGCCGATCGCTTCCAGGATCTGCGCCTCGACAAAATGCCCTATGCGGCATTTTGCCATCACCGGTATGGAAACCGCATCCATGATCTTCAAGATCAGCTCGGGATCGCTCATGCGGGCTACTCCGCCGTTGGCGCGGATATCCGCGGGCACACGCTCCAGGGCCATCACCGCCACTGCCCCAGCGTCCTCAGCAATGCGAGCATGCTCTGGCGTGACAACATCCATAATTACGCCGCCCTTGAGCATCTGCGCCAGTCCTTTTTTAACTGCGAAAGTTGCTATCTGCTGTTCCATAAAATCTACCTCCTGGGTCTAAATTTGACCCCAGTTTTTAATCATTCTACCACGCGGGTGAAAGCATGACAATCCAGGCTCTCTCAAGTTCGGACAACAATTCGGACAATCAGGGTAAGGCTGTCATCGCGAGCGACAGCGAAGCGATCTCCGCGATCATTCAGGAGATCGCCTCGCCCCTTCGGGTCTCACAATGACCCGCGAGATGGGGGTTGTCCGAAGGTCAGAGACTCTTTGGGAATCGCGGTGGCGACAGGCGGGTGTGGAGGTCGTTAGCGGCTTTGCCCTTGCTGCTAAAGCCCAGGGGGAGGAATAAGATCAGCGCAAGAGTAACGGCAGATAGATACTCTCCGGTGGCGGGGTCAAGCTGCTCACCCGGTTTGCTGCCATCTCGGCAAACCACAGCTCACTATCTGCCTAAACGGCAATGATGGCAGCGTGAGGGCAGCCACATCAGAAGCGCTTTTAGAAACTCGCGGCATAGATGCTCACGCGACGCGGCCGCCCATTCCGCGTAGCGGTCAGTAGCAAACAGGTCGCCCTGGTAGAGATTTACTGTTGTCTCCCAATCTTCTGTGCGAACAGATGCCTCGAATTCTAGAAAATCCACACACGAGCCTGGCGGCAGGTGCAGTTCGACCAGCCCTTCAATGTAACCGCCCTTGATGACCTGCCCTGCAGCTTACAACCAGCATGCTTCGGCGTCAAGAGCGCGCCGGATTTCTGGAGAGCAGCTCAATGGTTAACAATAATAGAACACAAGTTCGATTATTTAGCAGCAGTTTCCATGACCGAAATAGGTCGGCTACGTATTTAGGCGGCTATGCAGATGCTGAAGATTGCAGCAAAATCATGGCAAATTCCCCCTGGGCTATCCCAGGATGTTTCACGTGAAACACTGTTCGGCCGAAAACAAATGCGGCTTCAGGCGGAAGCCAGGCGAGCCGCTCGTCGTTTCACGTGAAACAATCACACGCCGTTCGCCTGAGCCCAGGCATCCAGCGTCTCTTCAACAGTATCCAGGTAGATATCAAAGGCCTCTATTCGCTCAGCAAAGCCGTCGCCCACCAACCCCAATCCAGCGGCAGCGTTCTGCCAGGCGAGTCGCGCGGTGTGCCCTTCGGGCAGCACATCTGCGGCTGAAGTCCAGGTGCGCAGCAGCGGCCACAGCACTGCCTGGGGTGATTCCCCTTTCAGCATGCGCTCCATGGCTTTGGCATAGTACGCCATTCGAGCAGGGTGCAGGCGAGCCGGGAGGTCCTGTCTGGTTTCTTCAACCGCTGCGTTCCAGGCCGCCTGCCATGCCGGTAGCATTTGCTGCAGTTCGGGTGTCCCTCCGGCGTTAGCGCCGCCCAACAAACCGAGCAATCCGGGCAGGAGCCCCGGGCGATTCAGCGCACCTGCCCTTTCCCCGAAAGCCAGCAGCAATCGCCGCTCGGTCAGCGGCATGCCGTTCAGGCTGGCTACAGCATTGACAGTGTGCTCGATGGCTCGCAGGTAGCGCAGCATGATCGATGTTGGAGTATCTCCTTCCTGTGGACTGTGGAACGACATCCACATCTGGCGGGCATGTTCGTATTGCTGGCGCGAACGGCGCAGCATGTAATCCGGTCGGTCGAATTGCCCGCGCACACTGGCCTGGATAAAATCCAAAAAATGCTGAGGATCATAGAGCGGCTTGCAGTAGAACAACGTGGGGCCCATCCAGGGATGCAGTCTCAGTGTCCGTGTATCTCGGAATTCTCTCTGCGCATAATGGGCAAGGTCCAGATGCACAAGATCGTTGATGGGCACAATTTCCCGGTCAGCTTGCGGTGTTTCGAGATGGATGAAGGTCAAATCGATATCCGTTGCGCCGCCAAGCAGGTATTCATCACCCAATAACGATCCGCTCAAATAGACCGCGATGACATCGCTTCCGGGGCGCGTTCGCTGCTTGACCGTTTCATCGGCAATATTTAAGAGCATATCTCGGGTGATCCGCATTGTTTCCCTCTTGTTCCCGTTTCAATTATCGGCAGATCTTCTCATTCTTTGTGAGCGGCGTTCAAGGGCAACTCCGCCTGGAAGGGCGACAGGTGCAAAGCCTGGCGGATTCGGTTCTCGACCAGATTCAAGTTGTCTGCGTTGCGCACAAAATCCAGGTTATTGGTATCGATGGCCAGTATCGGCACCCCGTGTGATTTTCCACGCTCTGGATCCAGGTATACCGCTTCATAAGTGCGGTTGAGTTGATCAATGTAGGTGCGCTCCATATTTCGCTCGTAGGGACGATCACGCAGAGCGATGCGCTGCATCAAGGTATCGGTGTCCGCCCTGAGATAGACAATCAGGTCCGGCAGGATAATTTTCTCTGCCAGGGCTTCGTGCACGCGGAAGTACATATCCAGCTCGTCGCCATGCAGGTTAATGCGGGCGAAGAGCGAGTCTTTTTCGAAGGTATAATCTGCGATCAGGTTGGCGCCGCGCTGCAGTATTTCGGGCACAGCGCGCCGTTGCTGGTGATAGCGGCTCAGCAAGAAAAATATTTGTGTCTGGAAGGCATAGCGCTCACGATCCGCGTAAAAGTCTGAGAGGAATGGGTTTTCCTCAAAGACCTCCAGCAGTATTTCCGCCTGGAGTGAGCTCTGCAGCAGCCGAGCCAGCGTTGTTTTTCCGACCCCGATTACACCTTCGATGGCAATATACATATATCTTCACCTGTTGAGTGTGTTGGATTGCGCCTTATGCCAGGCTGTGTGGGTATCATTCGCCATATCAACTGCTTTTGGTGGGCAATCCGCCTGTCATGGCGCGCAGCAAGGTGCGGATCACCAGCCTGCCAGACTCGGCCCGGTGCAGTACACGTCCCAGCGGAGATGCATTCACCGCCGTTTCAACCAGGATATCCAGGCGTTCGCCGCCTTTCTGCCTGGCCTGCAAATACGCCATACCGGCCCCAAATAAGTACCCCAGATCCATCCCCGTCTGAGATTGCGGTTCTCCCGTATCCTTCTCCCGACTCGCTTCATAGCGGTCCCAATCCGCCAGGGCATCCAACAGCGCCTTGACGACATCCTTCTCCCGTCCTGTGGCAGATGTTTTTGAATTTTCCCCCTCCTCCTGGGGTTTTAGCTGGCTGGCAGTGTAAGACACCAGATCTTGAAGGCTGAGTCGATGTTCCTGCAATCGCGCTGCAAGCAGAGATAGGCCAACCCCATAGACATGCGCTGAGTCATTGTCTGGCAATGCTTCCAACTGGCGACTGGCCTGCAACATGACTTGAGAAAGATCCGCTCCCTGGGAGCCAGCAGCTTGCTCAGACTGGGCTGTTCGAACTGCAACCTCGAAAATGGCCACCATGTGATCGCCATGATTACCATCGACCGTATCGGCCTGGTTCAGTCGCAAGCGCTGATCCCTCAGCGCCTGTAGTACAGCGCTGAAAATCTCATACAGGTCGAGGCGTGGCTGCTCAAGCATTCGTAATAGCTGCGGTGCGCCGTTCTTCTGCTCGCAGAAGCCTGGCTAGAGCGACGCACCGGTAGAGAAAATGGTAGAGATGGCGCTCAGGCTTTCGCAACAGGCAATTTTTCGATTTCATCCAGCGTCGCAGACAGAACATCAAAGCCGCCCTGCCAAAACTCAGCCGAAGCGATATCGACGCCCGCTTCGCTCAAAACACGCGCTGGCGACTCAGACCCGCCAGCCGCCAGGATATTCAAATACCGCGGCTTGAAGGAATCGCCCTCGGATTTGTACTGCTGGTACAACGAGAGCACCAACAGTTGCCCAAAGGCGTAAGCATAGACGTAGAAAGGCACCTGGTAGATATGGGGGATCGAAACCCATTCCCAACGAAACTCATCGCTGACATCCACTGCATCCCCGAATTGCCGCCTCAGGTTCTCCATGTAAGCTGTGGAGAGATCATCCACCGAGGCGCCTTGCAGCACCATCTCATGCGCCTGGCGCTCAAACAGGGCAAAGAAGGCTTGCCGCATAATGGTCGCATAGGCGTCATCCATCTGGCGGAAGAGCAAGTCTCGGCGCACAGCCTCGTCATTCTCGTTGGAGAGCAGCTTGTCGATGAGCACCATTTCGGCAAATGTCGAGGCCGTTTCCGCCAACGGCAAAGAAGGGTGGAAAGTGAACAGATTGTGATGGGCAGCCAGCATGGAATGGATGGCATGGCCCAGTTCGTGCGCCATGGTTGCCACATCATCAGCTCGGCCCTGGTAATTGAGCAGCACCCAAGGAGTCATGTCCGGTACAACGGTGCTGCAAAACGCCCCGCCGCGTTTTCCCTTGCGCACCTCGCTATCCAGCCGCTGTTCATCGAATACGCGGCGCGCCAGGCTGGCGACCTTAGGTTCGAATTCCTGTAATGATTCGAGCACCATTTCAGCCGCCTCGCCAAAGGCATAGGTCTTTTCAGATTCAGCAATTGTGGCGTAGATATCGTAACGGCGCAGGCGCTCCATTCCCAACCAGCGGGCCTTAAGCCGGAAATAGCGTTGGAAAAGTGGGGCGTTGCGCTCGCAGACTTGCAACAGGGTGTCCACAACCTGATCCGGGATATCATTTGCCAGGTTGCGCGCCGCGATCGGGCTGGCAAATTTTCGCAATTCTACTTGCTCGTTTCGCCAATCTCGCACCAATGTTTGATAAATCTGCCCTAAGATCGCGCCTTCTTCCCCATACACCCGGTATAGCTCCTGGTAAGCTCGAGCGCGCCAATCGGCGTTGTTGCTGCGCGCATACACCATCAGTTCTCCGCGCGTCAACTCCTTGATCTCGCCATCCACTTCCATCTTGAAAACATAGCGGTTGGTAATCGTATCGTACAGGTTACCCAGTGCGCTCGATCCCGTTACGTTTTTGATATTAATGATCTTCTCTTCCGCTTCCGAAAGCGTGTGCGGTTTGAAGTGGCGCATCTCTTCCAGCCAGTAGCGATAATCGCCGGCTTTAGCCATCAAGCGGGCTGCATTGTGATCATCCAGGTCCTTCCACCACAAGCTGAAAAACAGCACCCGGTTTTGCAGCTCTGCCATGAGCTGTTCGACCTGCCCCAAGAAAGCCATGATTCCCTGATCCTGGGTATCTGCCGCAAAGCTGAGCCCGGCAAAACCGTACAGGCGATAACCCAGGTGATTGATAGCTTCCAGGCTACGCACAATCTCGAAGAATTCTTCGGGCGAGATATCTGGCTTAAGCCGGGCGCGATTAGCTTCAAAAGCACTGACCTGTGCTTTCAATTCATCGATGGCTTGTCGCACTTCGGGAGAGTCAACCGAGGAAAACAGGGGAGACAGGCTCCATTGCGTCTGTGTGTAAGGTAGGGTCATTTGGGGATTCTCGTCTTTCTCTGGTCGAGGGATTGAGATGTTGAAGAAATAAATTATACCTGATGCCGTTACAGATTAAATCGCACATGCATGATTTCGCCATCGCGCAAGATATATTCCTTACCCTCCAGGCGCAGCTTGCCCTTTGAGCGCGCCTCGTTTAATCCACCCAGGCTGAGCAGCTCTTCACAGTGAACAACTTCGGCGCGAATGAATCCTTTTTGTAGATCGGAGTGGATCACACCTGCCGCTTCGAGCGCAGACGTGCCGCGCTGGATTGTCCAGGCGCGCACTTCATCTGGCCCAACCGTGAAGAACGACTGCAACCCCAGTAAATCGTATGACAGGGCAATGACTTTGGAAAGTCCCATCTCTTCGATGCCATATTCCGCCATAAACAATTGTGCATCTTCCCTGGAGAGCTGGGCCAATTCCATTTCCAGGCGCCCTTGCAGGCTGGTCACCGCGCTGCGTTGATGAGCGTAATTGATCGTTGGCGCCGGCTGATCGTCCGAGAGATTGAGCAACACCAACATTGGTTTGCGCGAGAGGAAGCCGAATCCGGAGATCATTTTCTCGTCTTCGCTGGAAATCTCCAGATCGCGCAGCGGCAAGTCTGCGGCCAGGTGTTCGTGAAAGCGATTGAAGAGATCGATCTCGCGCTCAATCAAGGTGCGATCACGCCCTCCGCCCTTTTTGCGTTCCTCTACTAACCTCTCTAACCGGCGTTCCACGGCGATCAGATCATTCAGCAGTAATTCAGCATCCATGGTGGCGATATCACGCCGTGGATCGAGGCTGCCAGCAGGGTGCGGCACGTTGAGATTCTCAAAGCAGCGCACCACGTGCACGAATCCATCCATTTGAGACAATTGGTTTAGCAACTGACCCGAGATGCCGCTTTTACTGGCGCTTCCCTCCAGGCCAGCGATATCGGCGTAGGTCACCTTGGCGTAAATGGTTTTTTTGGGATTGAAAAGTTTTGAAAGCCGGTCGACGCGTTCATCTGGCACATCGACGACCGCTGTGTGTACTTCAAAACGTCCCCCGCTCATGGTTACAGGCTGGTTACCCCGCGTAAGGGCATTGAAAATGGTGGTTTTTCCTGATTGTGGTAACCCGATGATACCTAATCGCATGCTGCTCTCCTCAAGTCATGGTTTTTTTGTGCCATGATCTTGACCGTGAAACTATCTTTCGTTATACTTGATTGGAGGCTATAGCCCAGTGAGCCGAAGTGGCGGAATAGGCAGACGCGCACGACTCAAAATCGTGTTCCCTCGGGAGTGTGGGTTCGATTCCCACCTTCGGCACAGGCAATCCCAATCATTGGCAACAAGGGATTATAGCACAGGCTCTCCGGGGCTAATCCCGGAGAGCATTTTTTCCGCTCACTTTCTCAACGACTAAGTGCGGCCTTTTCATGTTGCGTTCATCAGGAGGTGACGAATGCCATCGCTCAATGAAATTCTGGCTGTCATCCTGGGAGGTGGGGTGGGGAAACGCCTGTACCCGCTCACGCGCCAGCGAGCCAAACCAGCCGTGCCCATCGCCGGGAAATATCGCCTGATCGATGTGCCCATCAGCAACTGTATCAACTCGGGCATCAATCGCATCGCGGTGCTAACCCAATTCAACTCTGTATCATTGCACCGCCATATCACCCAGACCTACACTTTCGATGATTTCCACCGTGGTTGGGTGCAGATCCTGGCAGCCGAACAAACCCCGCGCAGCGCTGATTGGTACCAGGGCACCGCCGACGCGGTGCGCAAACAATTGTTCGAGATCAAAGCCACTGGGGCAAAATACGTGCTTATCCTGGCGGGTGATCATTTGTACCGCATGGATTACGAGCTAATGGCCGCTTTCCATTGGGAAAATAACGCGGATATCACTGTGGCAGTGCAGCCGGTGGCGGCGCAGGAAGCCTACCGCTTTGGACTGCTCAAGCGCACTGCCGATCATCGCATCGTTGCGTTTGTTGAAAAACCTCGCGATGCGGAGATACTGTCCCAATTTGTCAGCCGGGATGACCCGGAATATCCTTACCTGGGATCGATGGGCATTTATATTTTCAACACCAATGTGCTGGTCGAATTGCTGGAAGAAACCACCCAGGAAGATTTCGGCGGGCAGATCATTCCCAACGCCATACATACCCACACTGTGGTCGGTTTCGATTTCGATGGCTACTGGGAAGATATCGGAACGATTCGTTCATTTTACGAAACCAACCTGCGCCTGGCGCTGCCGGACGCGCCGTTTAATTTCTATGATCCGGTTCGCCCGATCTATACCCGTCCCCGCTATCTCCCCGGTTCGGTATTCGATGGCGCTACGCTGCACAATGTGCTGATCTCGGATGGTTGCAAAATTCACCGCGCTGAGATCAGTGACTGCGTCATCGGCTTACGCAGCCAGATCGCGGATGGCGTGCGCCTGAGCAAAACAATTTTGATGGGCGCCGATTACTATGATACACCTGAAACCATCCACGCCTCGGGCATACCCATCGGTGTTGGCAAAAACTGCGACATCGAAGGAGCGATCATCGACAAGAATGTGCGCATCGGCGAGGGGGTGGTCATCAAGCCATTTCCACGCGGGACAGAGTTGGACAGCGGCACCTGGGCTGTGCAGGATGGCATCGTCGTCGTGCCCAAAAGCACCGTGCTTCATCCTGGCACCTACATCGGACCGGATTAATGCGTCAAAGGATAAGATGGTGGGTTGTTTTGGACGGCTTCGCCACCGAAAACAACCCACCAATTAACCACATTCTCAATGCTGGCTGCCTTGCCAGCATCTTTTGTCTTTTCTGCGAATTTTGATTAAGCTCGAGCGGGCTCCATCACCTGGGTAGTGATGTCGAACTGCGGCGGCTGCTCGAAATGTTTCTTTACTGCGCACAATTCTGCAGCGCGCACCAGCGCCGGAAGGTATTTTTCGGGGAAAGTTGGCGGCACCTGGATCTCCAGATCTATCTTGCCGACCAATCCGGTGAACATATTGCTGTGCATGCGCTGAACGATGCGAATGCCTTCGGTTGGCAGGCCGCGCTGCTGGCAAAAACCGAGCACGTAAATGCCAGCGCAGGTGCCAATCGAGGCCAGGAAGGTGGCAAATGGAGTCGGGGCTGTTGCTGCGGGCGGCTGGTCAGTCTTCACGGTGAAAGGGCCAAAGTGGGCGTCAACGCGCGCCCCGCCTGGAAAATCGATGATCATCTCCATGGATAAGTATCCTCCGGTAATGTGTAGGGTATGCTGTACGTGTTTTTAGATGCACAATTGGGCCATTGGTTGCAATATGAGGTGAGCCCATCCGGTTAAAACCAGGATAGGCCCACCCATCAAGGAGGAAAATTTTCCGCGATTCTATCTGACCCCTACACCGGGCAGAGCTGCAGATAGCGGCTGCTTGCCTCGGTACCAGAAAAAGCCCCAGTACAACGCCACCGAGATCACATATAAGATAATAGTGCCAGCGAAAGGCAGGTCAAAGCCATATTGCACCTGCAGCCAGCCGCTGATCGTGGGGCTGAATGCCCAGCCAAAATTCCATGCCATGCTGACCAGGCTGGCTACCATGGCGCGCGACTCGGGCTCGACGTGCTCCATTACATAGGTCTGGTAAACCGGACCGCTCATATTCATTAGTGCCAGGCGGATGTAGTATGCCAGCGCGCTCACCCAAAACCAGGGAGCAAAACCCAGCAAAATGAGAAATGGTATGGATAACCCTTGCGTGATCACCACCAGTTGGATCTTCCCCATACCATCCGCCAGGGCAGGCGCAATCAGCAATCCCAGGCCCATTGCCAGCGATCCCCAAGCAAACAAGGAGCCAATCACCGGGTCGGGTTGGTGATGAACCACGCGGAAAAAGACATTCATAAAGGGCATGATCAGGCCGGCGCCAATCGAAGTGACCAGCATCGGCAAGATCAGTTTCCCCAGCAGGATTGGATGATGGCGGGCGTAACTCAGGGGAGCAAAGATCGAGCGCTCCGCTCCGTGTTGACCCGACGGGCGCAAGAGAAGGAGCGGCAGTAGGCTGGTGATATAGAGTATGGCAATGATGAACAGCGCAGCGCCATAGGCCTGGCTGCTGGTCGCCGCAACCTCCAAGGCGCTGGAGGCCCAACCGGGCAGATACCCGCCGATCCAGTTGCCCGCGGAGGCCATTGCCATCTGCAGGCCCGAGCTGAAGCTGAACAAATAGGTGCGTTCCTGCTCATCGCTATTTTCCATCAAAAATGGCGCCATGGAAACCCCCGCCAGGCTCTGCGCCAGGCCAGAGACCACGTTCATCGCCATGAACATCCAGGCGAACGGCCACAGCACCATTAACAGAATAGAAGCGCTGACCAAGCCGGCGGAAAGGAGCAGCGAGCGCTTGCGCCCGATGAGATCAGACAGGTATCCCATCGGTAATGCCGCCAGCAGCGCCGTCAGGCTGCTGGCGGTGATCATACTGCCCAGCAGCGCCTCGTCAAAACCCAGGCTGAGCACGTAAAAGTTGAACAGCAGGCGAAATACACCCATGGCAATGCCAGCGATGATCACGTTGATCAAATAGAGCCGGGCATTCCGCTTGAATGAGCGCACTCGAGCAACATAGTCGCTGGCAACCCGCTGTGTCGATTCCCAAACTGCATAAGTCATTGAAGATTTTTTCCTTTCCACAAAATCGCCGAAAATGGTACAAATAACCAGGCATTGAGTGTGGCGGTTTACTCCAGGACCTCGCCGATGCTTATCACCATTTTGCTTGAGTCACTCCCGGGGTAACACCTGGCTCTCTCCAACCCGGAGAAATTGCTCCAGGTTGTCGAAAGTAACGGGGATACCCTCTCGGCGCAAGCTGTAACGCCGTTCACCGCTTTCTTGCAGCACAATGTGCACCAGCCCTGCCAGGCGGAGAATACTGAGATGATGCAGAACAGTCGGCGGCCGTAATCGCAACTTGCGCGACAATTCTGCCAACGTGAAGGTTTGTTCAGCCAGGTAACGCAGCATTCTCAATCGGGTGGGATCGGCAAGCGCCTTGAGCACGCGCAGCATACCATCCGGAATAACATCTCCCGGCACCAGCGAGACATTTGCCGGGCGCGCTCCAAACAGGAAGCCCAAACGGTTATCCTGCAGGCGGCGGATGATCACCAATGGCGTTATCCAGATGGATGGAATAAAAATCACCTCCGAAATGTCGGCGGGAAGAGACAGGTGCACACCTTGAGACAGGGTATCCATCAAGCCAGTCAGGCTCATCTTTGCAGACTGCTCCTGCGCCTGCACTAAGCCTTGATACAACAAAGGCTGGACGTGCTTTTCCTCCTCGGCAAAAAAAACCTGGTAATAGGCTTGCAAAGCGCGAACCAGGCGCTCGCCTGTTTCGTGTGCGGTTGCCCAGGCTTCCAAACATTTTTTTAAGAAGCGCTCTTTTGGCAATTTATAGGGACTGTATACCGCTTTCAGAGCCTCCAGGTCCTCTGTTTGCCATTTGCCGGCTTCGGCGATGGCATTCAGCCTTTGCTGGAAACTTTTATCCAGATGCAACGCAAGGGTCAGGTGAGTCAGTCGTTCGATTGCAGGAATCTGCTGTAATGCAGAAAGCGCCGCAGAAGCCTCCCGAAGAGCCGCAGACGAAAGAATCCACTCGATGGGCACGCCCATTGTTGGCATGAGGTCTTCCAGCAATTGGCGGTCATTGGGTTGCAGGCGTGACCGAACCCCCGCAGCCCAGGAAGGGCGCAGGCCAAACAAGCCTGGATCATGCAGCACAATCAGGCTGGCAAAAAAATCATAACTGCTGCCAATATCCCAGGAGATTTTTATCTCTGCATCGCTCATTACCGTACAAATCCAATTAGACATTTACCTAATTAGACAATTATCTAATCTATCATATATCCGTTAATCGATCTCGTCAAGCATCCTCCCCATACATCCTTGAAAGTAAAAATAGTAGCCTTGCATACCCCCATATCTAGGGACTCTCTAACGCACCAGAGAACCCCTGACGTGTTTCTGGTTGTGGATAACTCGCGAAATACTGTGGATAAACCTGTTAATCTGGGGAAAACTTGCTTTTTTGTGCTAAAAATCCGTTCTTCGTAGACCCCCATATCTGGGGGATGCTTAATTTGTTTCCCGATATAGCCGCGCGCCTTTGTGGGATGGAAAAACAACTAGATCTTCTGCGAATCTCATCCAACCAGCCCTGGGGATAAAATCACCTGCGATTAACGCCATATCTGGGAATGCCTACGCCTGATCCCTCATCAATACGGTCTTTTCTGCCCGGTTTCGATTTTCTCCACATATCCACACCCCCTACGAAGACTACGATATATAAATTAAACAATCATCATTGGATAAAGAATCCAATTAAGAAAAAGCCAGCCTCACGGGCTGGAAAAGTAACGTTGTCTTAATTGCCCGAAATCAGCCTCTGTAAACTGCGCCAATAGCTCAAAAAAACCTTGGGCAGTCGCGATTTGATTTCGATTTTGATCCACGTACGCTTTGAGAAAAGCGGTGAAGGATTCATCGCCAACGGTTTTGCGCAGTTCTTCCAAAAAGACAGCCCCGTTGAGATACACAGCATCGCGATAGGCGCGATACCCCTCAGGGTTATAGATACTGCCATCCACCGCGCCGCGCGGCTGGTAATAATTCACCCGGTATGTCCACCACCAATCCAACGCTTCAGGGTAGTAACGTTCGAAAAACAAGCGTTCGCTGTAGGTGCACAATGCTTCGTCAAGCCAGGGTTCGTTCCCTTGATCGTTGCCTACCAACCCATAAAACCACTGGTGAGCGGTTTCATGCGCGGCAATGGCGATCAGATATTCCGCCGGCGTTCCCTGATACAGGTTGTAGAACCCATTGCTCAAAAAGTACAAACCGTCGTATTCCATTCCGTCCAGGAAATCTGCCTCTACCACAGACAGCGTCTTGCGTGGGTAATCGCCAAAAAGCTGGTTGAATAGCGCCAGTGCTTTGATGGTGGTGTCCAACACTGCCTCGCCCGCCGCGGGATGGAAAGGGAAGGTGTAAGCTGTGACTTCGACATTCCCAACCTGCGCACTTTTCACCTGGTATTGGGTGCTGACCGATAGAGCAAAGCCGCGCGCCTTTTCGAGGTGATATCGCCGCCACTCGCCCTCCACTTGAGCGGGGGCGCTGGCAGCAACAACATGAAACGAGTTCTCGTCCGAAATTCGCAGATTCACCGTGAAATTGGCTGCTTCGTATGCCAGGTGTTCGCCAAAAAAGAAGGCCTTATTCGCCAACCATCCGCTTCCCTCGCGATAGGGTGGAATGAATGGATACCAATCGACCAGGTTGGTCTGGCGTTCGGTGTAGCCGAAGGGTATAGGGCGTGTTTCTGCAGAGGGCGTCGGCGAGGGCAGTTGGATGGCATAGGAGATTGCCAGGGAAAGGATCTCTCCCGGCATCAATGGCGTGATCAGGGGCAGGGTGATCTGTCCCGTATCCCAGGCAATTTCGCCGATCGCAGGCCCAGACTGGGAGGTGATGCTGTTGAGTTGAAACGCTCCCGGGTAATAGGCTGGCTCGATCATCAGGCGGATATCCGGCAGCGGTTCGCTGGAACGGTTCTGATAGCGGATTTGTTGATCGACGGCGATATAGTGGGTCGAATAGTTCAAGACCGCCGTCAGGGTATAGAATGCGCTGGGTTCAAAGCTGGCAGGAGGCGGGACGAAGGTGGGGGAGGGCGTCTCTGTGCCAGGCGCAGGATTCCCGGCGATCGCCGGTTGCGTGATGGCCGGAGGAGAGATTGGCAGCGATGTAGCGGTGCGCTCGATCAGGCTGGCATCATTGCCTTCGGGGCGGCTGGCCGGTGTTTGGTCAGGAGAATTGGCCTGGCAACCTGCCAATACCATCACCAATAAGATGAGCAGCAGCCAATGACGGGATCGCGGCCTGGATTTCATATCAAGCAAGACCAAGGATGGATAAACACCGAGATCTGCTCAGCCGGTCATCTCGGCGCGCACTTTTTGATACAAAGCCTCAGCTTTCAATTCACTGAGCGTGTAGCAAGGAGCATGGAGGTGTTCTGCCAGCGATTGCGCCAGTCCCTGGTCGAAAGCGGCGTGTTCCATATTGATGACCACGCAGCGAATTTCATCTCCGGCGATTTGATTTGCTATGCGGTGGGACTCTTCTTGAGGCGGCAGGTTTGTCAGGGATACATTGCCGGCGCCATCCGTCAGCAGAATGATCAGCGGGTTGACATCCGGGTGCACAATGCGCTCTTTGCGGATCACCTCGTGTGCCAGGAGCAAGCCGGCGGAGAGCGGGGTCTTACCGCCAACTGGGATATCGGCCAGTGAACGCTGCGCCAACTGCACCGAGTTGGTCGGGGGGAGCACCAGCGTGGCGCGATCTTTCTGGAAAACAACCAGGCCAACTCGATCGCGGCGTTGGTAGGCGTCGGTGAGCAGAGATAGGATAGCTCCTTTGGTGGCCGCCATACGCTCAGCGACAGCCATTGACCAGGAAGCATCCACCACAAACAGCACCAGGTTGGAGGCCTTCTTGATGCGAATTTTGCGCTGGTAATCGGATGACCGCACTGCGAAAGCGACGCGTTTGCGCATCTCACTGCGCTGGCGTTGAAATGGCGCTGCGGCGCGCAAGGTAGCATCGAAAGCCAGGTCTTCTGGTTCACCAGGGGAAGGGCGCGCCTGGATGTAGCGGCCGCGTTTTCGATCGGTGCGGGTGCGCGAACGGCGGCCCCCTTGACGGCGGGTCATACGGTCCAGAGGATTTTCGATTTTGCGCGGGACGAACGATTGCCCGATCTTGACCTTTTCGCCGCCTTCCCACCAGTTGGCGCGCCCGGTGTCGAACACCTGTTGGGGAGCTGGCTCTGCTGGTTGTCGGCTAGAGTCCTCTTCCGGTAAAATCTCCGGTGTTATCCCTTTTTTTTTTCTGAATTGGGCGGCTGGTTTTCATCCAGGGAGGGCTCAGGCTCGCCAGATGAGAAGGCTTGACCCTGTAGCTGTTCGATGCGCTCTTGCAGATCTTCCATGCTGATTTCAGCCTGGTGGAATGGGCCTCGTTTGATGCGGTGCGGCAGAGCCAGTTCAGCCGCCAGGGCAATATCGCGATCGGAGATGGCTTTACGACCTTCGAACGCGGCGTGGGCGCGAGCCGTCTTCAGGATTACCAGATCGGCGCGGTGACCATCGACATTCAAAGAGGCGCTCAAGGCGGCGATCGAGAGCAGGTCGCGCCGGTTGTAGGTGACTTGATCGACCAGCAAGCGCGCCTGGTCAATTTGGTGGGATAACTCTTCTTCGGAGTGCATCCAGCGCTTACGGAATTCTTCGGAATTGCTTTCGAACGACAGGTTGCGCTCCATGATCAGCACGCGCTCTCTGGCGTCACGAATGCCATGAATTTCCACCGAGAGTGCAAAGCGGTCTAACAATTGGGGGCGCAGATCGCCCTCTTCGGGGTTCATTGTGCCGACCAGGATAAAGCGCGCGGGGTGAGAGAAGGAGATGCCTTCGCGCTCGACGATGTTCATGCCCATGGCAGCGGAGTCCAGCAGCAAATCGACCACATGATCATCCAGCAGGTTGACCTCGTCAATGTACAGCAGCCCGCGGTTGGCGGCTGCCAGCACGCCAGGCTCGAAGTGTCGTTCACCCTTCTGGATGGCCTTTTCGATGTCAAGCGTGCCGACCACGCGATCCTCTGTGGCCGAAACAGGCAGGTTGACAAAGGGCGTGGTGCGCAGTTCGACCGGCAGCATTTGCCCGCTCTCGGCCCGTTCGCGGCATTCTGTGCACCAGGTGGTTGGGCGGTCCGGGTCGCAGCCGAAGCGACAATCCGCCACCACGGCGACCTTTGGCAGCAGCGCAGCCAGAGCCCTGGCAGCGGTGGACTTGGCGGTGCCGCGCTCTCCCCGGATCAGGACGCCGCCAATGCGGGGGTCCACGGCGTTCAAAACCAGGGCGCGTTTCATACGCTCCTGTCCAACAATGGCGGTAAAGGGATAGATGTAAGGCATTTACTCCACTCCAGCAGGCATTATAACCCACTCTCACGATATTTAATCGCGAAGGTTGCCAAGTTCTTTGCTCCGAATTATAATGGTAAGTACATCCTATCCACACTTGGAGCAAGCCTTTTATTATGGAAGAGAAAGACGTCCTCATCGGGCACGGGGGTCAGCCCGCAAGCGAGCAAGCAGACACCACACCACAACCGGAAACAGCATCGATGGAATCCCTGTTGGAGGCGGAAGGCCTTGGCCTGGATTTCCCCAAACAAGGAGAGATACGCACGGGCGTGGTCGCTACCCTGGGAGAGAATGAAATCCTGGTTAGCATTGGAACCAAATCGGAGGGAGTGATCTCCGGGCGTGAGCTGGAAGCCATTCCAGCAGAAGAACGCGCCGCACTGCGCGTAGGGGATCGTATTCCCGTGTTTGTTGTGGTTCCTGAAGATGCGAACGGCAACGTTGTATTGTCCTATGTGCGCGCTCGCGAAGAAAGGGATTGGGAAGAAGCCGAAGCTTTGTTGGAGTCGAACGCAGTGTACGATAGCAAGATTATCGGCTTCAATAAAGGCGGCTTGCTCGTCCCCGTGGGGCGCCTGCGCGGCTTTGTGCCGGCCTCTCAAATCAGTATGGTGCGCCGCGCCAGCATGTCGGGAGACACGCCAGACCAGCGTTGGGGCAGAATGGTGGGTGAGCATATCCGGGTTAAGGTCATCGAGGTCGACCGTGAACGGCGCCGCCTGATCCTTTCTGAGCGATCTGCCTTGCAAGAGACGCGCGAATCATTAAAGGATCGCCTGCTGGATGAACTGCAGGTTGGGGATGTGCGCAAGGGGCGCGTCACCAGCGTGGCCGAATTCGGCGCCTTTGTGAATATTGATGGCGCAGATGGCCTGGTGCATCTTTCTGAGATTTCCTGGGATCGCATACAGCACCCCAACGAGGTGCTCAAAGTGGGCCAGGAAGTAGATGTAAAAGTCATCAGCATCGACCGCGATCGCAAACGCATTGGCCTTTCCATTCGCCAGCTTCAGGCTGATCCCTGGGTGAAGCGCATGGGGCACATCAAAGAGGGCCAACTGATCGAAGGCAAAATCACCCACCTGACCAAATTTGGCGCTTTTGCCAGCCTGGGCGAAGACCTTGAAGGGTTGATCCACGTCTCCGAGCTGAGCGAGCAGCGCATTGGTCACCCCAAAGAGGTGGTCAAAGAAGGTGATGTGTTAACCCTGCGGGTGATCAAAATCGACGCCGAGCGCAGGCGCATCGGTTTAAGCCTGCGCAAAGTCGATTCGCCCCAATATGCCGACCTGGATTACAAGACTTTCCTGGCCGAAGGCGCAGAGCAATCGAAGGGCGACGAAACAGAGCCGGAAGAGTAGAAGCCTTCCCATCAGCAGTAAAGCAAGGGCCTGTTCAGCCTGGCAGAGCAAGCCCTTGCTTTATTTTAAGCGTGAGTTCGGGATAAGAGGCGGGAAAATCTGGAGCAGCCAGGAGAACCAAACAAGATGAGAACACACAATAGTTGCTTTTTCGGATAAAATTCATTGGAATTTCTCTGACAATTTGCCAGGAGACTGACCTGTGCCCAAAACATTTCAATGTCCCAATTGCGGCGCGCCGGTGGATCTGGATGCCAGCAGCGATCCGGTGATCCCCTGCCCTTACTGCCAGACGGCGATCATTGTGCCGGAAGACCTCCGCACGCGACTGCCGCGAGCAACCGAAGAGCCGTTCGCGGCGACTCATGGCTCACAGGCAGCGATCTTCACCGAGACAGCGGAAGATTTCTTTCGACAGGAGAACCTCGGGCGCTTACGCGAGATGGCAGATCTGGCGCGCAGCGGAGAAGTCGAGAAGGCGGCCGCAATTTACGCAGACATCTTCGGCACAAGCAGGGACGTTGCTCGCCTGGCAACTCAGCGCTTGTCGGAAGGTAAGCCGGTCGCTATCGCTCAAACCTCCGGGTCTGAGGGGGCTCAGCTCGCGCAAGTTTTCACTGTGGAATCCCGCCAGACCCTGGTTGATCAACAGGTGGCAACCAGGAAAGCAGCGGGCGTTGCAGCAGCGACGGTGGGCGGCATTTCTTGCGTCAGCCTGGCAGCGCTGATCATCATCCTGGGCGTTACCATTGTTCCCATCTTCTTTGCTCTGCTCTCACCTGGCGGTCCCCTGGAAAAGATCGGGGCGCGCCTCAATCCGCTGGCCTTTGCCAGGCTGGATTTATCCTTTGGCGGCGAGGGTACCGGTGCAGGGTTGTTCGATGACCCGCGCGGCATCGCGATCGATCCGGCGGGCAATCTATTCATCGCCAACTACTCGGATGGGCGGGTGCAGAGCTTCGATCTTTCCGGCAATTATCAGCTCCTGTGGAACATTGGAGCAGAGCAGTATGTCAAAAGCATGGCTGCCGATCGGGATGGCAATGTCTTCATGGTTTACAAAGGAGACATCTGGAAGTACCGCGGTGCAGATGGGCAATTGATTGCACAGATTCAGCACCCTGAAGATGAATGGATTGAGGCAATCGCAGCAACCGCCGACGGAGGGTTGTTGGCGGCGGTAACCACCGATGATGTGCTGCGCTTCGACGCCAGCGGGGAGCTGGTCTGGTCGCTGCCAGGCGCTGCTGAAGATGCAGATACTGTCGAAGACCTGGCGGTCGATGGCGTTGGCAACATCTATCTGCTCACCAGATCGGAGGCGATCATCGTCCTATCTCCCGAAGGCCGCCTGCTGTCGCGCTTTGGCAGCAGCGGCGATGAGCCAGGCCAACTGCGCGCAGTGGGCGCCATTGCCGTAGATGGACAGAGCCGCATCTACGTGAGTGATATCAAAGGCATCCAGGTGTACCAGCCGGATGGGCGCTACCTGGATTTGATCGACGTGCCGGGTTATGCCTTCGGCCTGGCATTCGACAGCCAGGGGGGGCTGTGGGTGGTTTCCAATGAGCCTGCTATCATCCGCTACCGCATCGTCAAGTAATGAGACGCTGTCTAGATGGCGTGACCCTTGAACTGGCTCATGTAGAGTTGGTAGTAGAAACCGCGTTTTTGCAGCAGCTCCTGGTGACTGCCGCGCTCGATAATCTCCCCCTCTTTGATCACCAGCAATTCGCCAGCATTGCGGATGGTGCTCAGGCGATGGGCAATAACGAAGCTGGTGCGTCCTGACATCAATCGCTGCAGCGCCTGGTGAATGCGCGCTTCGGTGCGCGTATCAACACTGCTGGTGGCCTCGTCCAGGATCAGGATACGAGGATTGGACAGCACCGCGCGGGCAATGGTCAGGAGTTGCCGCTGGCCCTGGCTCAGGTTGCTGCCGCGCTCGGTCAGCAGCGTCTGGTAGCCCTGGGGGAGTTGGCGGATGAAGTAATCGGCGTCTGCCACACGGGCGGCCTCGATCACCTCTTCATCGCTGGCATCCAGCCTGCCATAGCGGATATTTTCCATCACTGTATTGGAAAACAAGAAGGAGTCTTGCAGCACCATGCCTATCTGGCGGCGCAAGTTGGCGCGTTTTGCCTGGCGGATATCCACATCGTCGATGGTGATCGCCCCTCGGTCCACATCGTAGAAGCGCATCAACAGGTTGACAAGCGTTGTTTTACCGGCCCCGGTTGGGCCAACCAGTGCAATCGTCTGCCCGGTTTGGGCTGCCAGGCTCATGTCCTTGATCACGGGCAGTTGCGGCAGATAACCGAAGGTGACGTGATCGAAGCGCACCTTCCCATCGATCGATACCAAAGCTGAGGGATTTGCCCCATCTTCGATCTCCGGAACAGAATCGAGAATCTCGAAGACCCGCTCAGCGCCTGCCAGGGCTGCCTGGATATCATTGTAGACATTGGCGAGCTGGCGCAGGGGCTGCATGAATCGGCGCCCGTAGCTGATGGAAGCGGCGATTTGTCCCACGGTTGCCAGACCCTGGATTGCCAGCCAACCGCCGACGCCTGCCAGCACGATCACGAACAGGTTGCCCAAGATGTTGGTCAGCGGCATCAGCAGCAGGGCGTACGAATTGGCGTACACGCCAGCCCGGTAAACTGCCTGGTTGTGACTGCGAAACTGCTCCACCGCAGCTTCTTTGCGCCGGAAAGCGCTGATCACGCGCTGCCCGCTGATCGATTCCTCCATGTTAGCATTCAACTCGCCCAACTCTTTTTGCAGGGTGCGGTAGCCGCGGCGGGTATAGCGCGCCACAAAGCTGGTGAACCAGAAGGTCAGCGGAACGATTGCCAGGGCGGCGAGCGCCAGCCAGGGATTGAGTGCAAACATGGCGATCAGGATTCCCCCCAGTGTCAGCAGCCCGGCAGCCAGCGTGGTGACGTTTTGCGATACTGCCTGGTTGATGGCGTCGATATCGTTGGTCAAACGGCTCATCAGCTCCCCGGCCGGCTGCTGATCATAGAAACGCAGTGACAGATCTTGGAGATGGTTGAACAAATCCTGCCGCAGGCGTCTCAAGGCGCTCTGCGAGACGCGCGCCATGATCCAATCGGCGCTGGCCTGCATTGCGCCGCCGGTCAGGAAGACCCCCAGCATGAACAGGGCAGTGCGCACCAGGCCGGAGATATCTTTGCCGCTGATGTAGCGGTCGATTGCCACACCCATCAGGTAAGGGCCGATCAAATCCATCAGGATGGCAACCAACATCAGGGCAAAGACCGCTGCGATGGTCAGCAGGTAAGGCTTCAGATAGGGGAGCAACCGACGCAACGCCCGGCGTGCATCCCTGGCTTTCTCGATCTTGCCCGGGCTGGCCGGGCCGCGCCGCAATTGCGGGCGCAAAAAGGGTTCTTTGCCATTGCCCGGCTGGTTAGCCATGCGCCGCCTCGCCTTTGCTTTGCTCCAAGATCGCCCCGTCGCCAAGCTGCGAATCGAAGATTTCCCGGTAAATCTGGCTGGACTGCATTAGCTCAGCATGCCTGCCGGCCGCCGCAATGCGCCCCTTTTCCAGGACGACGATTTTGTCTGCGTTGAGCACCGTGCTGATGCGCTGGGCGACGATGAAGCAGGTGCGGTTCTTGAGCAACTCATCCAGTGCGGCCTGGATTTTGGCTTCGGTCTCCACATCCACCGCGCTGGTGCTGTCGTCTAATATCAAAATCTTGGGCTGCACCAGCAGCGCCCGGGCAATCGCAATGCGTTGTTTTTGACCTCCCGATAGATTCACACCGCGCTGCTTTACAGGGGTATCATAGCCCTCAGGCAGATCGAGGATAAAGTCGTGCGCCTGGGCGGCCTTGGCGGCGGCAATCACCTCCTCATCGCTGGCTGCTGGTTTGCCGTAGCGGATGTTATCGCGCACACTGCCGGAAAACAGCACCGTCTCTTGCAGGGCAACGCCCACCTGCGCCATCAGCGAGTCGTGTGTCACCTGGCGCACATCGTACCCGTCGATGAGCACCCGTCCTCGAGTGACATCGTAGAAGCGCGGGATCAGGTTGACCAGTGTAGACTTGCCGGAGCCCGTCGCTCCCAGTATGGCGATGGTTTCCCCGGGATTGGCGACCAGGTTGATCTCCTCCAAAACAGGCTCAGTGCCGTCATCAGTATAGCTGAAGCTCACCTTCTCGAACGTCACCTGCCCGGCAATGTCTTTTGGCAGCGGGACCGCTTCGGGTTGATCCTGGACTGCGATGGGCTCCTCCAGGGCGTGGTTGATGCGTTCCGCCGAAGCATTGGCCGCCGCCAGCACCTGAGCCAGGTTGGACATGATCACCAGCGGTGTCAGAGTGGTCAGCAGGTAGTTGGTGAAAGCGACGATCTGCCCCAGAGATAGATCCCCACGCATACTGTGCATGCCGCCGATCCAGATGATCATCACGATGCCCAGGTTGATCAGGAAGGTGAGCCCCGGGTTCAAAAGGGCGGTGATCTGCATCACACGAATGGTGTCCTCGGTGAAATCCTGGTTGGCATTGGCAAAGCGGCTGATCTCGTGCTCGGCGCGAGTAAACGCTTTCACCACGCGCACCCCGGCGATGTTTTCCTGCAGCACGGTGTTGAGCGCATCCAGTTTGCTTTGCACGATCAAATACAGTGGGTGTGTCTTGGTGATAAACCCGACGATGATAGCCCCCATCGCCAGCAGCAGCGGCAGGATCCACAGCGCTAACTGCGGGCTGGTAGAGACCATCAGAATGATGCTGCCGATCATCAGCAGCGGAGCGCGCGTGCCAATGCGGATCGAAACCCGCGCCACGCGCTGAATCATGCTGATATCGCTGGTCAGCCGCACCATGAGCTGCCCGGTGCGCATGCGATCCAGGTTACTGAAGGAGAAATTCATTATCTTAGAAAACAGAGCTTCGCGCAGATCGCGACCGACGCCCTCACCAACCTGCACCGAGAGAATGTTGTTGCCAATGGCGAACAGCGTGCTCAGTACGGTGATGCCCAGCATGAGCAAGGTGGTGTTCAGCACCAATGGGAGATCGTGACCGGCGATGCCCTGGTCGATAATGCGCTCGATTAAGCGCGGGATCGCCAGGTCCATCAGCACGACCGAAACCAGAAAGAGCAAAGCCAATGCGCTTCTTTGCCAGTAGGGAGCGGCAAAGCGGAGGATTTTCCGGAGATGCTTCATGTAAATCTAATTATAGCCTCAGATGCTCAGGCGTCTCCTGGGTAACAGGGCTTTCACGAAGTATTCTTGTGAAAGCCCTGCGAATATATGACATTCGTCGCTTGACAGGCGACTTTTTCTTTGATACTATCAGTCCAATTAAATAAGAGCATCTTATCAAGAGAGGTGGAGGGACCGGCCCTGTGAAACCTCGGCAACCCGGCGCAAGCCAAGGTGCCAATTCCGGCAGATCCGGCTCGGGATCTGGAAGATGAGAGTGGTCCTATGACTGCATCCTCCTCAACCGGTACCCGTTGAGGAGGTTTTTTGAACCTCTCCTCTCTGGTAAGAACTGCTGTTTACGTTATCACCAGAGAGGAGCGCCATGATGATACACACCCAAAGTCGCCCTGCCGCCGATACCCAAAGCGTGCATGCCGGGGAGGAGCGCCGCAAACCGCACGGCGCACTGACCACCCCGATCGTGCAGACTTCCACCTACACCTTCCGCGATACGGCTGAAATCCTCGACTTCATGCAGTACAAGGCGGAGCACGAGAAAGCGCCGCGCGAAGAGTACGGGCGCTACGGCAACCCGACCCTGCGCGCGGCCGAGCGCAAGTTGGCGGCGCTGGAAAGGGCTGAAGCAGCTTTGCTGTTTGCTTCTGGGATGAACGCCATCACCACCGCTCTGCTGGCGCTGCTTTCGGCGGGCGATCACATCGTGCTGGTATCCGACTCGTACCACCGCACGCGCGAATTCGCCCTTTCCTTCATGGGGCGCTGGGGCATCGAAACCAGCCTGGCGCCAATCGACGACCTGGCAGCCCTGGAATTCGCCATCCGCCCCAATACACGGCTTATTTTCGCCGAGACGCCCACCAACCCCTACCTGCGCGTCATCGACCTGGAGCGCCTGGCTGCCATTGCCCGCAAGCACGGGCTGTTGACCATGGTGGACAGCACATTCGCCACACCGATCAACCTGCGCCCGCTGGAATACGGCATCGACCTGGTGACGCACTCGGCCTCCAAGTACCTGGGCGGGCACAACGACCTGCTGGCGGGAGTGGTGCTGGGAGCGGAATGGATGCTCTCGCCCATCGAGCACGCCCGAGGCGTAATGGGCGGTATCTCCGCACCGAATGACGGTTACTTACTGTTGCGCGGCTTGAAGACCCTCGACCTGCGCGTCCAGCGCCAGAATGAAAACGGGCTGCGCATCGCCCAGTTCCTGGCAGATCACCCCGGCGTCCGCCGCGTCTATTACCCAGGGCTGGACTGCCACCCGGACCATGAGATCGCCAAACGCCAGATGCAAGGCTTCGGCGGTGTGGTCAGCTTCGAGATCGACGGCGATTTCGAAAAGACCGGGCGCTTCATCGACCGTTTGCAGATACCTTACATCGGGCCAACGTTGGGCGGTGTGGAAAGCATCGTGCAGCAGCCGGCGGCGCTCTTCTCGCTGCACGCGTCCGAGCGCCAGGCCGCCGGGTTGAAAGACAACCTGGTGCGCTACGCCGCCGGCATCGAGTCGGCTGAAGACCTGATCCTGGACCTGGCGCAGGCATTGGCAGGCTTATGAGTAGGCTTATGAGTGCGCCTTCGTTGCTCGACAAAAGACTCAGCGTGCACAAGTTTGGCGGCACTTCGCTTGGTTCTGCTGAGCGATTTGCTGCCGTCGCTGACTTGCTGCTGGAGATGCAAGGCGAGCAGTCCGTTCTGCCGGTGGTGGTGGTATCAGCGATGAGCGGCGCAACCAACCAGTTGATTGCCGGGGCGCGCGCCGCGGCGGAAGGGGCAGACCAGCGCTACTGGCAGGTGAAAGCCAGCCTGTTGGAGCGCCACCTGCAGGTTGTCTCGGAACTGCTGCAGCGCCCGGCAGAGCGCCTGCAGGTCAGCGGTTGGGTGGAAGACCGCCTACACGACCTGGAGCGCCTGTACCGCAGTATCGCCGTGCTGGGTGAAGTGACCGCTCGTGGGCTGGACGCAGTCTCATCCTTCGGCGAGCTGCTCTCCAGCCATATCCTGGCGGCGGCGCTGCGCGAGCGCGGCCTGCGCGCCCAGGCCATCAGCGCCGCCGAGTTGATCGTCACCGACGATCGCTTTGGCTCAGCCCGCCCGCTGTGGCGCGAGACGCAACAGCAGGTGCAGCAGCGCCTGCGCCCGCTGCTTGAACAGGGTATCCTGCCGGTGGTCACCGGCTACCTGGCAGCCACCCGCCAGGGCGCAATCACCACCCTGGGCCGCGGCGGCAGCGATTACTCCGCCGCTTTACTGGGAGCAGCCCTGCCGGCGAGCGAAGTGTGCATTTGGAGCGACGTGGATGGCATCCTGACGGCCGATCCCAACCTGGTGCCGGAGGCAAGCACGCTGGGCGAGTTGACTTACGAAGACGCCGCGGCGCTGGCCTATTTCGGGGCTGATGTGCTGCACCCCAAGACCATCCGCCCGGTAGCCGCCGCGGGTATTCCGCTGCGCTTATTGAACAGCTTCAACCCGAGTCATCCGGGCACACTGGTTTGGGCGCCAGCCCGTCCGGGGCGCAGCGAACAGGCGGCAAAGGATCGCCGGATAGCCATCATTTCCTCCAACGGCCTGGCCTTGATCCGCCTGGGTAGTTCGGACGACTCCTGGAACCCACTGCTCGCCTCGCGCGCTTTGCAATGCCTGGGCGCCTCCGGATTGGATGTGCCCATGTTCTCGCAGTCGTTCTCTGAGCATAGCCTGAACCTGGTGGTGAGGCAGCAGGATCAAGAACACTGCCTCAAACTGCTGGAGGAGGCCTTTGGCAGCGAGCTGGCTGGCAAAGGAGAGGATGCCAATGGCTTCCACCTCGATGTTCGGCTGGAAGTAGCCACCGTATCTGTGGTCGGGATACCGCGTGGGCGGGATGATGGTTTGATTGCGCGCGCCTTCACTGCCCTTGGTCGCCAGGGCACGCGTGTGATTGCCGTGGCGCAGTCGAGCGGGGAAAGCTCGGTCTCTTTTTGCATCCCTGCAGAACAACTGGCGGCTACGGTGCGCGGCCTGCACACCGATTTGGGACTAGCGGTTCCGGACGCCTCTGTATTGAGACATGCCTAATCAGCGGTGGCTCCCGCCAGCACCGGCTCATCGCCATTGTAGTTGCGCAACTGCGGCCAGCGGCGAGAAATCCACCCCACCGCCAGCAAGCAGCCCACCCCGCCGGAAATGATGGCAGCCGGCGCGCCGAAGAGCTGCGCCACCAGCCCGGCCTCGATCTCGCCCAACTGCGGCCCGCCCATGAAGAAGATCTGGTTGACGCTAGTCATGCGCCCGCGGATATGGTCGGGGGTCTGGAGTTGGCGGATGGTGTTGCGGATGATGGTGCTGACCGAATCCGATGCGCCGATCCAGGCCAGGGCGATCATCGCCAATGGAAAGCTGCGTGCAAAGCCAAAGGCGACCGTCGCCAGGCCGAAGGAAACCACCGCCCACAGGAAGATCGGTCCCTGGCGGCGCAGTTGGTCAACCTGGGAGACCACCAGCGCGGCGATCACTGCGCCGATGGATTGGGCCGCCGAGAGCCAGCCGTACTCCACCGCGCCCACATTGAGAATATCGCGCGCCACGATCGGCATCAGCGTGTTGGCGGATGAAAAGAAGGTGGCGAAGAAATCTATCAGCATGGTGGATAAGATAATGGGATGGGCGACGATGAAGCGCAGCCCCTCCTGGATGGCGCCCAGGCTGACGCCGCGGCGCCGGTCGCCTACAATCTGTTGCGGCACAGCGCCCATGGCGATCAATGCCAGGATCACTCCCAGGTAGCTAACGGCGTTGAAGAAGTAAGTGTAAGCCTGTCCCAGGTAAGCGATTACCAGCCCGCTCAAGGCTGGACCCAGGATGGCGCCGGTCTGAAAAGCAATCGAAGTCAGGCTGAAGGCGTTGGAAAGATCTTTAGCGGGCACCAGGTTGGGCACCAGCGCCTGGCGCGCCGGGGTGTCGAAGGCTACAGCCGTCGCCTGGACAGCCGTCAGAATGTACAGGTGCCACAAGGTCACGCTGCCGGTGAAGGTGAAGTAGGCCAGCGCCAGGGCGCTGAAAGCCATCACGCTCTGGCTGATGAACAACAGCTTGCGGCGGTTGACCACGTCGGCCATGGCGCCGCCGATCAGCGAGAAGATGACGATGGGCAGGATACGCGCCAATCCCACCCCACCCAGGGCAATGGGTTGGTCGGTCAGCGTGCGGATGTGCCAGAACAGCGCCCAGGTTTGCATCTGGGTGCCAGCGATCGAGAACATCAATCCGAACCACAGGTAGCGGAAGCGGGGGTAACGCAAAGCAGGGGGGATGTGGAAAGAAAAGGACATTGGAAGATACTTTCAGGGAAGGGAGATGGGCAGGTTAAGCGCCTGCCGGTCTGTCAGCCGCTGCCCGAGCTGGCCAGCACATCAAAGATTTGCCCGTTGATAGCGCCGGCTTGCGGTGAGCATAAGAACAGCGCCAGCCCGGTCACCGCCTCCGGATCACCCTCGGTTTCAGCCGGCGGAGCAGCGCTGGCAAGCGGCATACCACCGGGACAGATGGCATTGACGCGTATGTTGAAGGACGATAACTCGTGCGCCGCCTGGCGGGTCAGCTCAGACAGCGCTGCTTTACTGGCAGCATAGGCGGCGTAATTGGGTTGCCTTGTGGCGACCCCTGTGATATTGAGAATTGCGCCGCCGCCCCGCTCTTTCATCACGCGCCCAATAGATTGGATCAAGTAGAACGGGCCGTTCAGGTTGACATCAAGGGTGCGCAGCCAATCCCACTCGTCCATCTCCAGGATGGCGAGGCGCGGCTTGACCGCGGCGTTATTGACCAGCACATCGATGCGCCCGTACTGCTCGCGCACCTGCTCCACCAACCCCTGCACGGGCATCTTCTTGGCGATGTCGAAGATGAAAGGCTGGCAGAAACCGCCGCTCGCCTCAGCCAGGCGCACAGTCTCATCCAGGTTGATTGGCGTCAGGTCGTTGGCTGCTACGGTTGCGCCGTGTGCGGCGAACGCCAGCGCCAGGGCGCGACCCAGCCCGCGCCCCGCGCCGGTGACGAGCACTACCTGGTTGGTGAAGTCGTACACGCTGTCTCCTTCGTGGATGACAAACCGCAAAGGCCTGTTACACCTGCAGTGCGTTGGTCGGTAAGGCAGACCTTTGGGATTTTCTGCTCGATGCCGGTGGTAATTATACTCCCGGGTTGAGCAAGTCAGAGCTGTCAGCTCGTCCGGGGTGGATGGGCAAGTTGTCAGCTTGCCCTATTTCTTGTCATGCAAGACGCCAATGAATGATCCCGCCGTGGGAAAGTGGTAAGATCAATACGACAGCGAGGGTCAGCGGGGTAAGACGATCATCGAAGGGACGCTCAACGACACGGTGATTACCGACCTGGGCAACGACTACGAAGTCGAGACGATTGGCAGCGCAATCACTCCCTGCAAAGTCTACTACGCGGGCGCTCAGCGGCTGGCCATGCGAACTGGCAGCGGGACGGAGATGAGCGGTTTGCAATGGATGATCGGCTTTAGATGTGGGAGCCTGTAAGCCGATTTTTAGGGGGCAGGGTGGTTTGACAACGAAGGTATAATCTGCGCTGGAGGACAAACGATGCATAAACTGGTCATTCTGATCGAATCGTTGCCGGATCAAACTGCCTTCGACGAAGCCTGGCCTCAATTTCTACACGCCGCGGAAGGCATGCCTGGCTTGATCAGCGAGTCTACCAGCCGGGTGGATGTATTCCTGTTTGGCAGTTATTCAGTGAGCATGGTGCACGAGCTGTATTTTGACACTCCCGAGCAGGCGCGGGAAGCGATGGCCTCGCCCCAGGGACGCCTGGCAGGACGCCTGCTGCAAGCCATGACCGGCGGTAAGGTGACGTTATTTTTAGCGGATCACAAACAGGATAAGCTGGAAAACATCCGCAAACACCTCACAGCCGAGCTTTCTGAAGCCGCTGCCAATTCCGGCGAGACGCAGGCAGGCGCCTAGTATGCTGCGCTCCGGATGCCTGCGCCTGTTGGCGGGCGCGGTGGTGGTGCTGCTGCTGGTGGGCGCTTACGGGTTCTTCACCAGCTTTCATTCCGGTGCAGCAGGAGCAAGCCTGGTCAGCAGCCTGAGCCGGTCTGGGCGAGTGCTGGCTTACCTCCGCGATCCCGAAGAGCACCGCGAGTGGGCCTGGCAGGCTGGCAGCCGTTGCGCGCTCACCCCGAATGGACCGTCAGCGCCGTTTATCCTGCCAACGGATGGCTTTGCCGGCTACCTGTGGGATGATTCTTTCCGCCCCGGGCATCGCCACCAGGGGATCGATATCTTCGGCGGCAGCGATGTGGGCGTCACGCCTGTGCTGGCAGCCTATCCGGGTTACCTGACCCGACTGCCAGACTGGAAATCCACCGTGATTATTCGCATTCCCGAAGATCCCTTGCTGCCGGGTCGCCAGATCTGGACCTATTACACCCACATGGCGGATGCCCAGGGAAACTCTTACGTGGATGCCGCTTTTCCACCGGGGACGGTTGAGCAGTACGTGGAAGCCGGAACGCTCCTGGGATACCAGGGGAATTTCTCCGGCGATCCTGGCAACCCGGTCGGGGTGCACCTGCATTTTTCGATCGTGTTGGATGACGGCGCTGGTCGCTTCCGCAACGAGCTGGAGATCGCCAATACGCTGGATCCTTCCCCGTATTTGGGTTTGCCGCTCAACGCGCGCACCAACCAGGATCAAATTCCCGTTTGCCAGGCAGAGTGAAAGCCGGTTGAGGCAGCGGGTGGATCAATAAGCTCGCCGCAGGCGCCAGTCCAGGGCGGTGTGCCGTTGGGCAACGCGATTGTTGCCCACGGCGATGTGGATCGCCCGGCGGCTGCCGACCAGCACACACAGTTTTTTGGCGCGCGTCACCGCAGTGTACAGCAAATTGCGCTGCAGCATGAGGTAATGCGCCGTCACCAGCGGGATGACCACCGCTGGAAACTCCGAGCCCTGCGCTTTGTGCACCGAAACGGCGTAAGCCAGCACCAGTTGATCGGCCTCGCTCCAGTCATACAGGGCTTGCTGTTCATCGAAGCGCACGGTCAGAGTGTGGTTGGTGGGATCGAATCCGGTCACGATGCCAATATCCCCGTTGTAGACATCCTTGTCGTAGTTGTTCTGCACCTGCATCACCTTGTCGCCCAGGCGAAAGGTCTGTCCGAACAGTTTTTTTTCTGCCTTGAGCGGAGAAGCCGGATTGAGCACCGCCTGAAGGCGCTCGTTTAGGGCGGTAACGCCGGCTGGGCCGCGGTACATCGGCGCTAATACCTGCACATCCTGGCTGGGGTCCAGGCCAAAACGTTCCGGTATGCGCCGGCAAACCACGTCTTCCACCCATTCAGCCGCCTGATCGGCAGATTCGGCGGGGAACAGATAGAAATCCTGGCTGTCCTTGGAGAATTCCGGCATCTCCCCGCGGTTGATGCGGTGGGCGTTTTCGATGATCTGTGAGCCGGCAGCCTGGCGGAAGATGGTGCTCAGGCGTGTCACGGGAGCGACGCCGCTGCGGATGACATCGCGCAGCACATCGCCGGGGCCCACCGATGGAAGCTGGTCGACGTCGCCCACCAGCAGCAAATGCATGCCCGGCTGCAGGGCTTTGAGCAGATTGTAGAAGAGCGTCAGCTCCAGCATCGAGGTTTCGTCGACCACCAGGAAATCGATCGCCAGCGGATTTTCGGCGTTGTGTTTGAAGCCTTCTCCCGGCGAAAAGCCCAATAAACGGTGCAGCGTGCTGGCTGGACGCCCAGTGGCCTCGGACAGGCGCTTGGCGGCTCTGCCGGTTGGAGAGGCCAGGGCGTAACGCTTGTGAGATTCTTCCAGGACACGGATCAAAGCCCGGATGCAGGTGGTTTTGCCGGTGCCCGGACCGCCAGTGAGCACGCTCACCGGGTTGCCCAGGGCAGTGCGGATGGCTTGCTGCTGTTCGCCAGATAAGCTGGCCTCCAGCGCCAGCAGGGCGGGTGGAATATCGCTCAGCCGGGAGGGGAAGGCGGCTGCCAGGGAGGCCAGTTTTTCGGCTGCGCCCACCTCGCTGTAAAACAAGGGCGTCAGGTAAACCGCAGAGCCTCCATAGGGAGCGGCGGTTTCGCTCACTGCACCTGTTTTGGATGGCTGGCCCTGGTCTACCGGCACGGCGTCCCGGTGGATGCGCTGCTGGCTTTCCAGGCGGGCCAGCGCAGGCGGTATCATCTCGGCCTCCACACCCAACAGGCTGGCAGCCTGCTCCGTGAGCGCATCGGCCGGTGCATACACATTGCCCTGCTCGCTGGCTTCGTTCAGGCTGTAAACCAGCCCGGCTTCGATGCGCGAGGGGTGATCCTGCGGCAGCCCTAAGGATTGTGCAATGCGGTCGGCGGTCTTGAATCCGATGCCGAAAATATCGCGCGCCAACCGGTATGGGTCGCTCTGCACGATCGCCAGGGCCTGGTCGCCGTACTGTTTGTAAATTTTGACCGCCAGGTTGGTGCTGATATTGTGAGCATGCAAGAAGAGCATGATCTCTTTCACCTGGCGCTGCTCATCCCAGGCGGCAGCGATCAGGGCGGCGCGGTGCGGGCCAATGTCAGCGACTTCCTTCAACCGCTCCGGCTGGTTCTCGATTACTTCCAACGTCTTGGCGCCAAAGAAATCCACGATGCGATCCGCCAGCTTGGGACCGATGCCCTTGATCAGGCCGGAGCCCAGGTAGCGGCGAATGCCCGCCACCGTGGCGGGCAAGGTCTGTTCGCAGTATTCAACCTGGAATTGCTGCCCATGCTTGGGGTGGCTCAGCCAATGGCCTTTCAGGCGCAGGTTTTCTCCCGGCGAAAGCTCCGGCAGGTTGCCGACCACGGTCACCAGGCCATCTCGGTTTTGACCAGGCAGGCGCAGATTGCGCTCTGGGCGCAGGCGCAGGACACTGTACCCGGTTTCAGGATTGTAGAAGGTGACCCGCTCTACTGAGCCGGAAAGCTCATCCATTTCCTTGCGGTTCTAGGGCATCGGGTTGGAAGCCGCCCAATCTGTGCCCAGGATGACGACCACATCCACCTGGCTGGTGGGATCATAGCGGCTGAACAAGCGCGTGGGTTGAATGTTCATTAACTCCATCAGGTACTTGACCGTATAGGGCTTACCGGTGTAATCGAAGATGGTGGTGTTGGTATAAAGTTGCTCGGCATTGCCGGCTTCCCCAACGCTCAATCCCTGGCTTTGCAAGAACTCGCTGGTGCGCGCTGCCAGGCCAGCGGTGGAAGAGCCGTTGAGCACGGATAAGCGCGGCGCTTCTGCGATTGCCAGTTCAAGCGGCGACTGGCTGCCAGCCAGGGGGCTGATCGGCTCAGAGCCAAAGAAAACTGCGTCGCGCGTCTCGCGAATTTTGTCGGCGATCGGCTTCAATACCTGGTCGCCTTCGACGGTGGTGACCAACAGAACCTGGTCTGGCGGGGCGATCACGCCGCGGCGAATGTTGTCGGGGGGGATCTGTTGCGCCAGCCAGGCAAGCTGGATCGCCTGCTCGAGTGACAGGTTGGTATTGATTCCGGAGGCGATTTCCTGGTAAAGCTGCGGCGCTTTGGAAATCAGCGTGGGCAGCATATCTCGGCTGGCGATGCGGTTGCGGATGGCCATGATCACCTGCTGTTGGCGCTGGGCGCGATCAAAGTCTCCGCCTTCGGTCTTGCGCGCCCGGGCGTAGGCCAGGGCCAGCTCGCCGGGCAGGGTCTGTACCCCGGGCTGCAGGGTTTTGGTGTTGTTATCCCCCAGCGGGTCGATGGTGATGCGTTCAGGCACATCGATCTTAACGCCGCCGATCTCATCGATGAAGCGCACAAAAGCGCCAAAGTCCACCTGGGCGTAGTAGTCAATGGGCACACCCAGCAGCTCTTCCACGGTTGCCATGGCCAGGCCGGGTCCCCCACCGGGCACTTCGAAGGCGATGCCCAGACTGTACGCTGTGTTGATGCGCCCATACTCAAACCCGGGGATATTGACCCACAGGTCACGCGGGATGGACATCATCCCGGCGGTGCGCGTGAGGGGATCCAGGGTCAACAGCATCATTGTGTCGGTGCGCGGCGCGCCCTCGCCGGCTTCCCAGTCGCGGTAATCCAGCCCCATCACCAGCACTGTCACGCGGCTGGCTCCATCCCAGGGCTGTGGCGTGGGACCGCTGGGGGGCTGCAGCGGGGTCTGGGGATTATCGACGATGACAGCGCCTTGGGGCGTCTCCGTTGGCTCGACGATGGCGATGCCTGGCAGCGAGGTGAGTTCCCAGGAGACGACCAGGTCGCGCACGATGATGAAGGTCAGCACGCCGGCGATGACGGCGGCGATCAGGAATGCAATGATCACCGCCAGCGTGAGCCGGCGCGTGATCGGATTTTTTACTTCAGGTGTGAGACGATTCATATCCTAAGCCTTGTGGCAGTCGAATGCTCGGGCTGCCGGAATCTCCCCTTGGAAAGGGGGTAAGGGGATTATAATGTCCGAAAGCGCCCCTGGCAAGCGCATCTGTAATGCCACCGTCAGCAGGCGCATAGGGATATCGAATTCGCTTATGCCTTTGATTACCGCCTCTAACCTGTCCCGCTCATTCGGGGCAGTCGATATTTTTACCGGCATCTCGCTCAGCATTCCGCATGGGGCGCGCATTGCCATCGTGGGGCCGAATGGAATTGGCAAAACCACGCTGATCCGCATCTTGATCGCCCTGGATGAGCCCACGACCGGCAGCGTGCAGCGCGCTCGGGACCTGAAAATTGGCTACCTGCCGCAGGAGGCGGCCCTGCAGGGCAGCCACAGCGTGTGGCAGGAATGTCTGAATGCGATGCAGGATTTGTTGGAGATAGAAGCCGAGCTGACCTCGTTGGAAGCCGCCATGAGCAACCCGGGGCACGCTGACCAGGCCCTGGAACGCTACAGCGGGCTGCAGGCCGAATTCGAGCGGCGCGGCGGTTACAGCTATGAAACGCGCATTCGCCAGGTGCTGGCTGGATTGGGTTTCGATAGCGGTGATTACCAACGCCCCATCACACAGCTCTCCGGCGGGCAGCGCACACGCCTGGTGCTGGCGCGCTTGCTGCTCTCTGAGCCTGATCTGTTGGTGCTGGATGAGCCGACCAATCACCTGGACATGCAGGCTGTAGAATGGCTGGAAGGATACCTTTCGCAGTGGGCAGGAGCAGTGCTGATTGTCTCCCATGATCGCTATTTCCTGGACCGGGTGGTGGATCGGGTGTGGGAGATGCGCTCCGATGGGTTGGAGGAGTATCGCGGCAACTACACAGCCTATGTCCAGCAGCGGCAGGAGCGCTGGAACCTGCGCCAGAAATTGTTCGAAGCGGAACAAGAGCGTTTGCTCAAAGAGCTGGACTATGTCAAGCGCAACATCTCGGGGCAGCGCACGCTGCAAGCCAAAGGCAAGCTGCGCCGCTTGAGCCGCGAAGTGGAAGCCATCGAGAGCCTGGGTATCGAAGGCGTCCATGGGCGGAGCTGGCTGGAGGTCAGCCAGGAAGCCGACATTTCAACGCACACGTTGAGCGTGGCCGAGGTCGAAAAGCGCATTCGCTCCCTCAGACCGCCCAGCCACCGCCTGCCGCAGCTAAACCTGCACTTGCGCGCCGCCAATCGCTCCGGCGAGCTGGTGCTGCGCACCTATGATCTGAAAATTGGTTACCCGGACGAGGGCCAGCCGCTTTTCACGGTGCCCGACCTGGTGTTCAAGCGCGGCGAGTGCGCTGCGATTATTGGACCCAACGGCGCAGGTAAAACCACCTTTTTGAAAACGCTCCTGGGTTTACTCGAGCCGCTGTCTGGTAAGCTGGTGCTGGGCGCCAGCCTGGAAGTGGCGTATTTTGCACAGGCGCATGAAGATCTTCGCCCAGAACGAACGCTGGTGCAGGAGATCGAGTCGGTCAAGTCCAACATGCTGCTGGCAGAGATACGCAGTTACCTGGCGCGTTTCCTGTTCAGCGGCGAGCAGGTTTTCAATCCGGTCAGCACGCTTTCGGGCGGCGAGCGCGGCCGCCTGGCTTTAGCCAAATTGATGCTCAATGACGCCAATCTGCTGCTCCTGGACGAGCCAACCAACCACCTGGATATTCCTTCTCAGGAAATACTGCAAGAGGCGCTGGATGCTTACCAGGGTACCATCCTGCTGGTATCTCACGACCGTTACCTGATCGATGCCCTGGCGACGCAGGTCTGGGCAATCGAACCGGATGAGGGCGCCATGCAGGTTTTCGAGGGCAACTACAGCCAGTACCGAGAATGGAAAGAAGCCCAACGCCTGGCAGAAAGCAGCCTGCGCCAGCAGCAAGCTGCCCAGGCAACGCGTCAAAAAAGCCGCTCGAATGGCTCGGCTGAGCAGAAACGGCGCAAGCTGCGCCTGGCTCAAGTCGAGAATCACATCGCAGAGCTGGAAACCCGCCTGTCTGAACTGGCCACGCGACTGGAAAACCCTCCCTCTGATCCTATCAAAGTGCAGCGATGGGGTGAAGAATACGTGCACATCCAGAACGAGATCAACGCCCTGCTGGCCGAATGGGAATCGTTGCACGAGCAGAGTTGATTTGCGGCGACAGGCTGGAAAACGTCCTTCTAGCCTGACTCTCGACACACACCTGCGCTTAATTTTTCTCCTTTTTTTCCTCTGTTACAATACCTGCCATGCGCAAATTTTCCTGGAAAACGATTTTGCTGGTCTTCGTGGGGTTGGCGCTGTTTGCTGCCCTGCTTTACCAGCTCCCTGCAGTGCAGCAGCGCCTTGGCTGGCGGGTGGATTTTGCCCTGGCGTACGTGCGCGGCGTGATCTCGCCGGTGGGCGAGCTGCCCACGCCGCTTCCCCCGCCCGCGGTCAAGGTGACCGCCCGCCCCTCGCCCACACCTACCGCCTCCCCCACCCCCCAGGCGACCGGCTCACCCACCCCTGGAGTGACGCCCACACCCACGCTCACCCCTACGCCTATCCCGGCGGCGATTTCTTTGACACCCCCGAAGTGGGAGAAGCAAGACGCCAACGCCTGCGGCCCGACCACGCTGGCGTTGGACCTGCGCTATTGGGGTTGGGAAGGCGATCAATTCACCATTTCTGAGTTGCTCAAGCCGAAGCGCGAAGATCGCAATGTCAATGTCGAAGAGCTGGTTTACTACACGCGCACCCGCGCCGGCTGGTTGCATGCTGAGTACCGGGTAGGCGGCGACCTGGAGACGCTGAAAAGGTTTATTGCTGCCGGTATTCCCGTGATCATCGAAGAGGCTTTTACCCTCGAAACCACTTATTGGCCCAACGATGACCGCTGGGCGGCGCACTATAACCTGCTGACTGCCTACGATGACGCTGCGGGAGTTTTCATTGGACAGGATACCTACCTCGGCGCAGATCAACGCCTGCCGTATGCCAGGCTGGATCGCGATTGGCAGGCGTTCAACCGGGTGTATATCCTGGTTTATCCACCGGAGAAAGAAGCCCAGGTCAAAGAAATCCTGGGACCCCATTGGGATGTGGATTACAACCGGCAGCAGGCGCTGCAAACCGCCCAGTCTGAAGCTGAAGCTGACCCAGATAATGCCTTTGCCTGGTTCAATGTGGGCACCAACCTGGTGTACTTCGAGCGCTACGGTGAAGCCGCCGCCGCTTTCGACCGGGCGCGCCAGATTGGCTTGCCGCAGCGCATGCTGCGCTACCAGTTCACCCCCTTCTTTGCCTACTTTCATTCCCGGCGCATGGAAGACTTGCAGGCGTTGGTGGATTACGCCTTGCGCATCACCAAGAACAGCGAAGAAGCCCTGCTGTGGCGCGGCTGGTATAAGTACCGCAACGGGGACTCGCTGGGGGCGATGGAAGATTTTCGCCAGGCTCTGATCGAGAATCCCAATTATGAAGATGCCAAGCTGGCAATCGCCTTCATCACCAATCGCCAATGAGCTGCACCGGACTGGTCAATCCGCCGGTGTGCGCCCGCCGGTGAGCTTTCTGGCCAACACGCGCCAGGTCACCAGCCCAAGCAGCCCTCCCACCAGGTCCACACCCAGGTCGAACAATATTCCCGGTAACCAGAAGATATCCTGGCTCAAGGTTTGCAAGGCTTCTTGGGAAACGCCCACGACCAGCGCCGCCAGCAGCATGCCCGCCGTGCTGACCGGCGTGAGCGCCAGGCGAAGGTTCCAGGCGAGCAGCAGGGTGAAGCCGGCGAACAGGAGAATGTGCATCAGCACATGCACCCAATCGGGATAGAATAGAGCATCGAAGTGGCGGCGGAAGCCAGGCCAAACCTGGCGGAATATCGCCACCGGAAAGAGGATGCCAAACAGCCAGAGCCAGAGCAGCCAGCGCAGGCGCATGCCCCGATGATAACATACCCTCGATGGATCAATGTCCCTCTGCACCGCGCGCCAGCCCGGCGGGCTGCGCTTCCTCTTTACCGGGCCGGATATAAATCAGCGCCGCCACCAGCAGAGCAGCCATCAGCAGACCCGCCAGCAAGAAGGGGGCGGTGGAGCCCAATGCCTGGAAGATCGCCCCTCCCAGCAGCGGCGCAATGGCGTTGGCGCCGCTCAAGAATGCGGCGGAGATGCCCAACATGCCGCCCACCTCGCTACGCTCGATGCGCTTGGTGATCAGGCTGTTGATGCTGGGCTGCAGCACGCCGCCGCCGATCGAAGCCGGCACCATGGCGACCAGAATCCATACCAGGCCAAGCCATCCCTTGTGGTCATCCGGCGGCAGCTCGACTGCCAGGTGGCGTGTGGTGGGGTTCTCGTGGGTGCGGAAATCACCGCTGGCGCTCAGCTCAGCTTGCAGCGCTGCTCGCGAATAAGATGGCAGCGGCTGGCGCGGTGTCAACGCCGTCAGCGTCAGACCTATCGCCAGGGCCGCCAGGCCCAGGTAGATTAAGCGCCGGTCGCCAAGCTTACGGCTCCAGGGACCAATGAAGCCGCCCTGCACCGCAACGACCAGGATGCCGACGAAGACGAAGATGATGGCGTTGCCGGAGGCATTCAGCCCCAGGCGATTGAGGGTGAAAAGCGCCAGTAACTGCTCGAAGCCGCCGAAAGCAATTTGCTGGAAGAACATCAGCGCCAACAGCAAGCCCACCGTCGGATGGCGCAGCGCCTCGAGCATGGCGCTGATCGAAAAAGCCGCTTTGCGACTGCTCTCCCCGCGCTGCTCGGCAGGCAGCGACTCTTCCAACCAGAACCAGGTCAACAGCACCGAAAGCAGCGAGAAACCAGCCGCGACGAAAGCTGGTACGCGGTAATCATTGCCGCTTGCCGCCAGCGAGACGAAGGCGATGATCGGGCCGATGACAAAGCCCAATCCGAAAGCCGCCCCCAGCAGGCCCAGCCCCTGGGTGCGCGTCTTTTCACTGGTGTTGTCGGTGATCACTGCCTGCGCGGTGGAGATGTTGGCGCCAGAGAGACCGTCGATGATGCGGGCGGCGAACAGCAGCCACAACGAGTTGGCAAACCCCAGCAAGAGAAAGCCCAAAAATGTGCCGATCTGGCTGATCACCAGCACCGGCTTGCGTCCGTAGCGGTCCGAGAGGCGCCCCAGCAGCGGCGCGCCGATGAACTGCATCACGGGATAGGCTGCCCCTAGCAGGCCGATGACCAGCGCATTGGCGCCGAACGACGTGGCGTACAGCGGCATGAGCGGGATAATGACGGTCAGGCCTAGCAGGTCGATCAGCACAATAACGAATACCGGCAGAATTTTCTTGAAATTCAGCCGCTCTTCAGGGGCGACCGCGGGGATCGGTTTTGTTTGGTTACTCATACTATGCCTGGCTCCTCAAGCGTTTGAAAATATGCCCTCACCGGCTGTGGCTGCGACCGGGCGCATCCCAGCCAGGGCAACTATACAACCCCCTGTCTTGCTCGTCAAGTCGCTCCCGCGCTGAGACGTTTTACGTCACCTAAAACATCACGGGCGCGGTCTATGCCAGCCTGCAGCGAGCGTTGTATGCTTGATTGTGAAAAATCCAGCGTATCTCCCAGCGGCTCCAGCGGTGAGATGACCTTGCACTCGTAATACTTGTATGGGCGGCCGGAGGGGTGATAAAGGGTCACCCCCTGGGCCTGCGCCTGTTTCACCAGGTGATTGATGCGCAGGAATTCGCGCACGTCGCTGGCAAACAGCTCATCCAGCAAGATATCCAGCGTGCGCAGCCCAATTTTGGCGATATCTCTGGGGGCTTCCGACAGCCCTGTGAACTGCTCGGGGTTGCAGTTGATGATCACGATCTCGCTGGGGTCGGCGTCCAGCACATCGCCGATCGGGCTGATGTTGCGCACCCCCCCGTCCACCATGCTCCTGTGTTCATCAGAGATGTCCACCGGCTCCCAGATGATGGGCATCACCGTGGATGCCAGGATGGCTTTTTCCAGGTTGGGATCGTGGGCGCGAAATTCGACATACTCGCCGCTGACCAGCGATACGGCGCCCACGCGCAGATCGGCGTGGATGCGTTCAGGCTCAAATTCCTGGCGCAGCAGGCGCTGCAGAGGCTGGTTGCTGTAGAAGGATTTGGCGCCGAACAGCAGGCGGATCACGGAGAGGAGGTTGAAGCCACCGGTGTAAACCTGCTCGTCGGAGATGGTGTTCCAGATTTCCATCAGGCGGGCGTACTTTTCCATTGCCAGCATGGCGCCGTTCAGCGCGCCGACCGAGACGCCGGCGATGATATCCCAGCGGTAGCCCTTGACTTCGCGGGCATAGCGCTCTGCCCCCGCCTGAAAGGCGCCCTTAGCGCCGCCGCCGCTGAGCACAAGTGCAGTCTTTTTCACAACAGCTCCTCCATCCGCCAGGGAACTTCAAAAACAGCCCCGCGGCAGTTCTGCCCTCAGACCTGGTCGATTGCCCGACCAGACAGTGAGACTGGCCGGGCAACACTTGTGCCGGCATCCATGCCCACCAGTCTGCTGGCAGGTTCATACCGCAGGGCTGTCCGCAGTTAATGCAAGAGCCGTGCCGCCTGCGCGCTGCGCATCACCTGGGTTCCAGGGTCAAGATGTCATGCGGGCCGCTCTCCACCTGCTGACGCTCCCAGTTGGAGGCGTGGTAGCGGAAGTTGCGCCAGTCATCGATGAGGTGATCGTACATAGGGTGGAGAGGATGGCCGCTCTGCCCCAGGCTGTGGATCATGCGCGAGTTGCCCAGGTTGCCCAGGTCGATCACCTGGCGCAGGGCCGGGATACAGGTCACCTCGTAGCCGCGGGTGGCATTCCAACAGGTCTTCTGCGGCACCGATTCGCTGCCATGAGTGGGGAAAGGCCCGCGATTAAAGATATCTTCGATGAGCTTGATCCCCGACCTGCCCAGCGTGGCATGGCGGTAGAAAATGGTGTGCAAATCGCCCCAGCGCCATTGGTTAAAGTCGGAGCCAAAGCGCTCAAGGCCCTCAGTATAAGCGGCCTGGAACGAGCGCTTCAGGATATCATCGCGCGTCTCGAGCGTCTCGGCGCTATCCAGCTTATCCCACCAGACTTTGCCGGGCTGCTGCAGCAAAAAATACATCGCATCGGATATTTCGTGGTTTCCGTTGGGGCGGAAGTTGGCTGGCACCTGGTCGGTGTAAGTTTCCTCCAGCAGGCGCTTCCAGAAGATGTTGAACAGCGCTGCCTCTGGGCTATCCATTCTCATCTGTGCATCCCAGCCCAGCAGTCGGTCGCGAGCGGCGGCGACTGCGGGGTCGTCGAAGGACAGCTCCTTCAGGTAGGGAATGATCTCCAGCGCCGACAGGCTCTGGTTGTCGGTCTGGATGGCAATCATATCATCCACCGTGATGCCGTCCCGGTCGCCTTCGATCAGGCTGGTAATGCGCTGCGCCCGCTGGCCACGGTCGTGGCTGACGCTCAGCAGGTAGGGATATTCTTCGTAGCGCACCTGCGGGTTATTGGCGGTGACGATGAAACCGCGCTCCGGGTTGAAGGCTTTGGGCATTTCCTCGTAGGGGATGAAGCCGATCCAGCGGTAATCATCATTCCAGCCAGGCACAGGCAGCGAGCCGTCGCCGCCAGCGCGGATGGGCACCTTGCCGGGCAGCACGTAACCGATATTGCCATCCACATCGGCGTAAATCCAGTTCTGCTTGCCGGCGTCGAAATAACTCAGCGCATTGACAAAATCGTCCCAGTTTTGAGCGCGGTTCACCATCGAGACGGCGCGCAGCGACTGCACTGGCTCCAGGGCGGTCCAGGCAAAGGACAGGGCGTACAACTGGGTTTGATCGCCATCATAAGAGAACGGTTTCTGGCTGACCATGTAGTCGCTGGCGACCACGCCGTTGCGCGTGCTGCGCACGAAAAATACCACCGGCTCGTCCTGCCCGCGCACGCGGATCTCTTCGCGGCGGATGTCCATATCCACCCATTCGCCGTTGACTTCATACTGGTTGGGGTTTTCCGGGTTGATGCGTTCGATGAACACATCTTCAGCGTCGAAGGAAGCGTTGGTCAGTCCCCAGGCGATGCGGTCGTTGTGGCCAATCAGGATGCCCGGCACCCCGGGCAGGGAAAAGCCGCGGAAATTGTACGGGCAGGTTTGGGTTTTCTCCTTGCAATGCATGCCGATCTCATACCACAGCGCCGGGGCGTTGACCGACATGTGCGGATCATTGGCCAGCATCGGTTCGCCGGTGCTGGTGCGCTTGCCGGAAACCACGAAACTGTTCGAGCCGCCGCTCAATCCGAAGCCCAACTCAGCCAGCAGGGCTGGTTCTTGAGAGACAGCCTGGATATCCTGCCACAAGTCGGCGATGGCTTGCAATTCAACCTGGCTGAAAGCGGGTCTGTTGATCGCGGCGCCTTGCTGGATCAATTCTTCGCTTTCCAATATTGTGGGACGATCCTCACGATAGGGCGGGTTCAGCTCAGCGTAGCGCTCCTTGCCCACGGCTGCCAGCAACTCGATATTGCGGATGTCGTCGTTGGGCTGTGAGCCCTGATCGTAGATCATCATTTCAGCCCAGATCATCGAGTCGACCGGTGTCCAGGGTTCGACCTCGAATTTGACCCCCTGCATCCCCAGCAGGGCAAACTCCAAACCGAGCTGGGCCGGTTTGCGGTTGGAGATGTAGGCATTCACACCTGCCGTATAAGCGTCGATCACGCTGCGCGTATCCGCGTCCAGCATCTGGTAAGAGCGGGTGGTCAGGCCGTGGAAGTTGAAGTGGCGCAGGTAGCGATCTGTTTCCAGCGTGTTGGCGCCGAAAATTTCGGACAGGCGACCAGCAGCCGTGCGCCGCTGGAATTCCATTTGCCAGAAGCGCTCCTGGGCATGCACATAGCCCTGGGCGAAAAACAGGTCTTCCGTCGTGCTGGCATAGATGTGCGCCACGCCGTACTGGTCGCGCACGATCTCCACAGTCTGTGCCAGTCCTTCCAGTCGCACCGTGCCGCTTGTTTTCGGGATTGCCTGGCGGGTGAACCAGTACACGTAGCCGCCCGCAGCGGAGGCCAGGACGGCGATGACCAAGACAATTATTGCAATGACGCGAATCGATCGAGACATAAAGCTGCTCCCTCCCAATCATCCTGCGAATCTTTCGAGCGCTGGCGAGTCGCCCAGGCTGGTGCAGATTCTATCAAATATGCCCGTGAATCGGTCGCTTAATTTGTTGGTGAAATCTCGCTGGTGCTTTTGGCTGTTGGCGCGGGCCGGCGCCCCACCCAGCGCGCCAGTCCTGCGGAGATGGCGCACAAAACGAGGCCCAGCCCGGCGATTATCAAGATCTGGATCAGCGAGATGAATGCCAGGAACATGCTCGGAAAGTGTGGCAAGGTCCAGCGCGGGACGAAACCATTGAGCCAAAAGCTGACCCAGACAGGCAGCGAAAGCAGGTAAAGCACCGCCAGGGTCAGCTCCAGCGAGGCAATACTGGCCCGGAGAGGCGCCTGTTGCAGGCTTTGTGTTTGCCAGGTGTACACCAGCCAGGCCGCTGCCAGCGCCAGGCCAGCGGTGATGGCGCTGTAAGTGATGATATCACTGGCGCTGACCACCGAGCTGAGCGAGTAAGTGCGCCTGTCCACCACGGCGTAGCGCAGGTTGAAAGCCGCCAGGTAGACCAATCCAGCGGCCAACAGCCACAACGCCTGCCGGCGGGAACGGCGCAGCAGCCACAGACAGGGCAGCAAGGCGCCTGCCAGCGCTGGCAGTAAGCGCAGCAGCCGCTCTCGATTCAGTCGCGATTGGCGAGCATTTTCGAGCGCCGCCTGGTACACGCCAACGATTTCCTCCACCCCGTTTACGCCCGGTTTAAGCGGCAGGCTTTGATCGCCGATGCCTTTGCGGTATGCCGCCAGCAGCGCCGCCTGCTGCTGCTCCAGCGCGGTTGGCAGGGCAGCCAGGGCGCTTTCCGGTAAGTCGAGCATGGCGGTGAGCACCTTTCCCTGGCTGGCAGCCGGCAAGCTGGCGCCCAACAGGGCTGCCAGGGTCGGCGCCACATCCACCATCTGAATATCTCCGTAGTTGCCTGGTCGTACGCCGGCGCCAGCGAGCACGAACGGTTCGATCAGCACCACCGCCTCCGTGCCGCCGTGCCCACCGCGGTCAATCTGCCCGTGATCGCTGAGCACCAGCAGCGTGTCCTGGCTCAAGTCCAGGGCTGAGGCAATTTCGGCGATCAAATCATCGGCGCGGCGGGCGGCTTCGTTCCAGCGCGGGTCGCGCGGGCCGCCCTCGTGATGCCCGGCATAATCCACCTGGTCGATGTGAATCAGCACCAGTTGGATATCTCCAGCATGCAGCCAGGGCAAGGCGGCTTCCACCACCTGGCGATCAGCCCGCTGGTCTTCGCCGGCGGTGTAGAAATGGGCGTCGACGGCCTCTTGGGGCACCAGCTTCTCGAACCAGTAATAGGCTGATATGGCGGTTCTCAAGCCTGCCCGGTGCGCTGCAGAGAACAGGTTATCCTGAGTCCAGGTGGGTATGTCTTCGTATTCCAGGTTGAAAGCCGGTCCGTCGCTGATATCCGGCCAGGCGCCGGTGAAGAGCACCGAATAGCCAGGCGCAGAGTAAGAAGGCGGGCGGCTGTGCATTGTCGCTGAGGCGCCTTGTTGGCGCAAATGGTTCAAAAAGGGCATCACCCGCGGGTCGGCGGCCGTATCGGCGCGCAGCGCGTCCACCAGGATGAATACCACCCGCTGCGTGGGTCTCTCCGCTGGGTCGCCGATCAGCGTTAAGCCAGCCTGCGGCCGATTCTCGCTCAGCGGCGAGCGATAGGCATACAGGGAATCGATCAGCCCGGTAGCCCATAGATATGCGCCGGCTGCCAGTGCAATGCAAACCAGCAACCGAACGAGCAGCGCGACCGAGTTTCTCATCTTCGCCCTAACCCGAATTTGTCGCCGGATATCCAGTCAGTTTTAACGGATTATACCCCTAAGGGTACCAGGTCATTCAAGTAAACCCAACCCTGCAGGTACTTGAAGCGCGGCACAGGCTGCAGCAGGCCCACCATCGCCAGGTCTCCTTGCACGCTCAAAATGCGCACCGGCGTCTCTTCCGGGATATATTCGATCGGATGGCGCGGCGGCTCGGGTCCTGGCACCACGCCGATGTTCTTGTAAATCTCAGCGTGCCTGGCGATCGTGCTATTCTGCACCAATTCGGCCTTGACCCAGCCTTGCAGGTTGAACAACGTGCCCAACAGGCCGGGCACCTTTACCAGCATCCACTGATCAGAGGTCTTGATCACCTGCTTGTTCTTCTTTTTTGGCACATCTTTCTTCTTGGCCTTTTTTCCGGTCTGCTCGATCACCTCTACCTTGAACGAGGTAACCGTTTTCTGCACTTTGACCTGTGTGCCGGGGTCCAAAGGGCTTTGCGCCAGGCGCGGCGGCAAGTGGGGAGGCAGCCCGCCTTGATCCAGGTAAACGCGCGCCGGTCGTTTCATGGTGTAGCGTTCGATGATGGGTTGTTGGCGGCCGAAGAGCTGCTCGCGAAAATGTTGCAAATCGAAGGCTGGTCCTGGGTCCACCTTGGCGACGTGAATATCCTCGTGGCCAAGAACTTCCTGCAGGTGGTAGCGCTCTACGATCAGGCGCGAAACCTCCAGCGCCGCCTCGATCTGCACTTTGGGAAAGATCTGCCAGCCGTTCTTGGCGAAATTCTTCCAATGCGCAGCCACCAGCACCTGGTCGTCTGGATAGACCGCGCCGGATTTGGCCACCCAGCCGTTGGGGCCTGGCTTCAAGGCGCCGTCGTTGTCCAGTTCGATGCCGATCGAATATCTGTTGATCAAACGTCGCCCTTCCCAGAAGCTGAAACCCGCATGCCAGGCGATGCGGTCGAATGGCACCAGTTGAGTGATTTGCCCATCGCGCCCGATGACCAGGTGAGCAGAAACCCGTTTGTCGGGATTGCCCGGCTGAGGATTGGTCAGCCACTCGATAGCCCCTTGAGCGTTGGAGCCAGCGGTGTAGTGCATGATCAGAAAGACGTGCTCGACCGCAGGGCCAATGTTTGGGCTGGGAATAAAGGGGTAGGGCGTGCCATCATCGTGGTACAAACGATGATCGTCGTGGATTTTCATGGTTTTCTCCAAAGTGGTTGGCGAGACTGCAAGAACGGCGGATCGGAATGGCCAGAGCAAAGCGGCAGGGCAGCGGTGAATTCTGGCGTTGTGTTGATATTATAAGACACATTGAGTCTAAATTATAGAGTCTTTGTTGCCGTTGAGAAAACGCCTGTACTGGGGCGGAATTTGGACAGGGCATCTTCGTTATCCTATTCATAGGGCAGAGCTTGCACCCGCATTTCGACCATGGCAAACGTATTCATTAGCGAACCGCAGCAGAGTAATAAAGTGCTACAATACTCGATAATAATAGGATAAATCATGTCGCAATCATGCTTCGACCAGGAGGTAACGGATGGATACACTGGCTGCCACGCTTCAGAAAATCAAGGATGCTGGACTCTCGCCCACCCTACAGGTGAGCGTTCACCTCTCCAAGAATGAGTTGGACGAGGTCAAAGAGATCAGATCTCGCCTGGCAAAGCAAGGGATCAGCTCAGAGGTCTATTTGGTCATCAGCGTGGCAGATCAGGCTGGCGAGCCGGGAGGCGGGCCTGTCTCCCCACCTGTCGAAGGGCAAGCTGGCGAACCGTCAGGTGAGCCGGGGCAGGCTGAAGCGATTGAAAAAGAAGGCTTCCTGGCGGTGGTGCGTTCAGCTAAGGTGAACTGTATGAACTTCACCCGCCGCGACAAAGCTGGCAAGCCGGTCATGGAGCCGGTCATGCCGCGCGTGCAGCTCTTCCAGGGAAACACGCTGCGCCTTTCAGCAAAGCATAAGGTCAGCGATAAAGACTCCGGGGACGGTCATATCACCGCCACCGGAGGTTTGAAGTTCTATTTCATCACCGAGAGCCCCCAGAATCGGTCAGCGGAGGGGCTGTATATCCGAGAGGAAGAGGTTACGAAATTGCCATAGCCTGTTTTGGGATGGTCAGCCTGCCGTTGTGGATCATCGCCAGGCCATCCCGGTCGATGACGCCAGCATCCACTACGGCTTTTCTTCCCATCCGGCGGAGCTCCAGGTGAGTCTGTTCGCCGGCGGTTAGACGCGCCTGATAACCCTTCTCCCGTATGATGCCGGGTTGCTTGCCAGGTGCGGCGATCTTTGCGCAATCTGCTGGCACAGGATTTGCCAACGAGTAGTTTTGTGGTAAAAACATGACTACCCGATGATGCGTGGCAGCAAGCCGTCTTGGCGGCAAATTTTCGAAATCAATACTCTGCAGACGGTCGCTGTTGCTGCCCACCCTGGCAGCATGGGAGCGGCGACCAACAGGGCGCCGCAGAGAGACTGGCCGCAGCTACGCTCAATCAGGCGTCCGACATCTTCAAACCCGGGAGAAGAGTTATGTTCCGCTTTTTCAAGAAAAGGCAGGACGCCTTTTTACGCCTGATCATCCAGCAGGCGGAGCTGACTGCCAAAGGCACTGATCTGCTGAAGAAATACATGGACGCGCCATCTGCCGAGGTCAGTGCACAATTGACCAGCACTGAAAAAGAGGCGGATGAAGTGCGGCGTATCCTGATCGATGAACTGAACCGCACCTTTATCACGCCCATCGATCGCGAGGATATCCATGCCCTGTCGCGCGCCATCGATGATATGCTGGACTACGCTTACTCGACAGTCACAGAAATGGAAGTGCTCAAAGTGCGGCCCACCCCACACATGGTGCGCATTGCCGGGCTGTTGCATGACGCCGCGGCCGAGATTCTACTGGCTACGCAGCGTTTGGAACACCATCCCAACGTGGCCAACGACCACGCCCAGCGCGCCAAGGCGCTCGAGAACCGGGTGGAGAGTGTGTATCGCGAGGCGCTGGCCGAGCTGTTCAGCGGTCCGGAAGATGTGCAACATATCGTCAAAATGTTGAAAAAGCGCGAGGTGTACCGTCACCTGAGCAACTCGGCAGACCGGGGGGACGAAGCCGCCAACGTGATTGCCGATATCGTGGTTAAAATCACTTAGGCGGGAGAGCGTATGCCGGACGCGCTGGTCATTTTGATCATATTGGCGGTGCTGTTCGATTTTCTGAACGGCATTCACGATTCTTCCAATATCGTGGCGACAATGATCGCCTCGCGCGCCTTCGAGCCGCGCCTGGCGTTAGGCGCAACCGCCGTCGCGCACTTCGTCGCCCCCTTCCTGTTCGGCGTGGCGGTGGCGAAGACCATCGGGCACGAGATCGTGGCTGCCCAAGCCATCACGATGCAGGTGATCATTGCCGCGCTGCTGTCTGCCATCGCCTGGAACCTGATCACCTGGTTCTTCGGCATACCTTCCAGCTCATCGCACGCTCTGATCGGCGGCATACTGGGCGCGGTGGCTGTCTCTGCCGGGCTGAGTGTGGTGAAGCTGGACGGGTTGGTGAAAGTGTTCAGCGCTCTGTTTGCCTCTCCGGTGGTCGGGTTGGTGGGCGGCTTTCTCTTCGCCCGGCTGGTATTTGCGCTGGCGGCGAACGCCTCGCCGCGCATCAACTGGTTCTTTAAGCGCGCCCAACTGGTCACCGCCCTGGCGCTGGCTTTCAGCCACGGCACCAATGACGCCCAGAAGACGATGGGCATCATCACCCTGGGACTGGTGGTGACGGGCTCATTGAGCAGTTTTGCTGTGCCGCTGTGGGTGGTGGCGATCAGCGCAGGGGCAATCGCCCTGGGCACCGCCCTGGGCGGCTGGCGCCTGATCCGCACGCTGGGCGGCAGGTTTTATAAGCTCAAACCGGTGGATGGCTTCAACGCCCAGGCCACCTCCACCATCATCATCCTGGCGGCTTCGCTGTTCGGCGGACCAGTGAGCACCACGCATGTGGTCAGCACCGCCATCATGGGCGTAGGGGCTGCTGAACGTCTCAACAAGGTGCGCTGGGGGGCGGCGGGGGAGATTTTGATCGCCTGGCTGATTACCATTCCGGCAACAGCCCTGGCGGCAGCGGGAATTTATTGGCTGCTCGTGTGAGGCGCAAATTCTCGCGGCATCAGCCGCAGTTCGTGCGCAGCTTTCTGTCCCTCGGTTTCACAACGGAGTGAACGCTGCCATGCTTTACCTGGAAGGCTGCAACCTGCTCAATCCGGACGGACGCTTGAAAGACGCCGCTGTCGTCATCGAAGGCGGGCGCATTCGGGCGGTCGGGTCGCGCCTGGAAACCCCTCCCCCGCTCGGAGCAAAGCGACTGCTCTGCCGCGACTTGCTGCTCTCACCGGGTTGGATCGACTTGCAGATCAACGGCGGCTTCGGCTTCGACTTCACCGCCCAGCCAGAGTCGATCTGGCAGGTGGGAGCGCGCCTGCCAGAGCACGGCGTAACTGCCTTCCTCCCCACCATCATCACTTCGCCGCTCGCCGCGCTGCAGGCTGCCATGCAGGCGCTGCGCGCTGGGCCTCCGGTCGGTTACCGCGGCGCTCTTCCGCTCGGCCTGCACGTGGAGGGGCCGTTCCTCAACCCAGAAAAACGCGGCGCCCACAACCCGGCGCATCTGCGCCTGCCCAGCCTGGAACTGGCGAAAGACTGGTTGCCTCAAAATGGTGTGCGGTTGGTAACCTTGGCGCCCGAGCTGCCGGGAGCGTTGGAAGTGATCCGCTTCCTGGCGCAGCAAGGGGTAGTCGTCAGCGCCGGGCATTCCCTGGCTTCCTGGGAGCAAGCCCAGGCGGCTATCGAGGCCGGCGTCACCTGCGGCACTCACCTGTTCAACGCCATGCCGCCGCTCGATCACCGCTCTCCGGGACTGGCAGCAGCTTTGCTCACCGATCCCAGGATGCGCTTTGGCATCATCCTGGATGGCATTCATGTTCATCCCGGCGCAGCGGCGCTTGCCTGGCGCGCCGCCGGCAAGCGCTTGTTCCTGGTAACCGACGCCATGGCAGCCTTGGGCATGGACCCCGGCGAGTACGTTCTGGGCGACCAGCAGGTGGTGGTGGACGACACCACCGCTCGTCTACGGGATGGTTGCCTGGCGGGCAGTATCCTGCGCATGGACCAGGCTGTGCGCAACCTGGCGGAGTACTGTGGATGTACTCCGGAGCAAGCTTGCGCTGCTGCCTCCACTGCGCCAGCGAGTGTGATTGGGGAAAGTGGGTGCGGGCAGATCTCGCCCGGAGCCAGGGCCGATCTGACTGTTCTTACGCCAGAGCTGCAGGTCGTAGCCACCGTCGTTGGCGGTGAGATCGTTTTCATGAAGGGTAACCTATGGGACTAAGAGACGAAATTTTCGAGCAGCCGCAGGTCTTCGAGCGCCTGCTGGCGAATTGCTAGGCAATGATCAATGCGTTGATAGACCAAACCAGGCAACCGCCGATTTTCAACACGGCCGATATCGCAGGTAGAGCCGGGTTTCCTGGCGCTGGCGGTGGTTTACCGCGGGGCGCATGAACATTGCCGCTTGCACCAGCGAGGGGGGACGGTTATTTAGCACATCCAATGTCACCCGATTTTATCCATGGACGCCTGGCTGGCGCAATGCGAAACCCATGCCGCCTGTGATGCGGTCACCTGACCTCGCCCTATTGACAATCTTTTCCTCCGAATCTACACTTACACCATGTTAGCACGCGTCTACTCTTGCGCCGTGATCGGCCTCGAAGGCGTCATCGTCGAGGTGGAAGTCGATTCCGCCGGCGGGTTGCCCGTTATGGACATCGTCGGGCTGCCGGACGCGGCGGTGAAGGAGTCACGCGAGCGCGTCCGGGCGGCGATCAAGAACTCCGACCTGCCCTACCCGCGCAAGCGCGTGGTGGTCAACCTGGCGCCGGCAGCGGTGCGCAAAGAAGGGCCGACCTACGATCTGCCCATCGCCCTGGGCGTTTTGGTGATGAGCGAGCTGCTGCCGCAGCAGGCGCTGGATGGGGCGTTGGTGGTGGGCGAGCTTTCGCTGGATGGCATCGTTCGCCACGCGCCGGGTATCCTGCCAATTGCGGCGGTCGCCAGGCAGCAGGGTTTCCAGCGCGTTTTCGTTCCGCAAGCGGATGCCGCCGAGGCGGCGCTCATCCCCGGTCTGGAAGTCATCCCGGTGCGCACGCTGGGCGAGCTGTTTGCCCACCTGAGCGGCGAGCAGGTGATCCAACCGCACCCGCCCACGCAGGTCGAGTCGCTGCCTGCCCCGGCGCAGACCGATTTTTCCGAGATCAAGGGCCAGGAGCACGTGAAGCGCGCCCTGGAGGTGGCAGCGGCGGGTGGGCACAACGTATTGATGATCGGCCCGCCTGGCGCTGGCAAGACCCTGCTGGCGCGGGCGCTGCCGGGCATCCTGCCGCGCCTGAGCATCGAGGAGGCGCTGGATGTCACCCGCATCTACTCGGTCGCTGACCAGCTCCCGCCGGATACGCCGCTCATCCGGGCGCGCCCCTTCCGCTCGCCGCACCACACTATCTCGCATGCCGGGCTGGTGGGCGGCGGCAACGTGCCCCACCCAGGCGAGATCTCGCTGGCGCACCGCGGCGTGCTCTTCCTGGACGAGCTGCCCGAGTTCAGCATGCGTGTGCTGGAGGTGATGCGCCAGCCAATGGAAGATAAAGTGGTCACCATCGCCCGCGCCCAGGGTTCGCTGACTTTTCCCGCCAATTTCCAGCTCATCGCCGCCATGAATCCCTGCCCGTGCGGTTACTACGGCGACCCGGTCAAGGCCTGCACCTGCTCTTCGGCCATGGTGACCAAGTATCAAAAGCGCATCTCCGGCCCTCTCCTGGATCGCATCGATATCCACATCGAGGTGCCACGCGTGGAATATGATAAGCTCTCGCAAGACCGCCTGGGCGAGCCGTCCGCCACCGTGCAGGCGCGGGTGGAAGCTGCCCGCCAGCGGCAGCGCCGGCGCTTTACCGGGCAGGACGGCATCGCCAGCAACGCCGACATGCGCCCGGCAGAGGTGCGCCAGCACTGCAAGCTGGATGACGCCGGCAACACGCTGATGCGCACCGCGATGAGGCAACTGCAGCTCTCGGCGCGCGCCTATCACCGCATCCTGAAGCTAGCGCGCACGATCGCAGATTTGGCGGGGGCGGAGAGCATAACGCCGGTGCACCTGGCGGAGGCACTGCAGTACCGGCCGCGGGCGCTGATGGATAACGGGTGAGCCTTGCATTGATAAAATGGGTTTTATGGTAACGCCCTCCATTTCGGATTATCTCGCCCAGTCTGCGCCCGGCATGTTGACGCTGGGCGGGGCGCGCATGGCCTTCCTGGATATCGAATCTGGCTTTTGGAGCCTGCGTCGCCAGGTGGAGGCCGCGCTGGGAGCAAAGGCGGCCAGCGAAATCTTTCAGCAGGCAGGCGCCAACGGGGGCGCTTCGTATGCCGCTGCGCAGGGACGCGCCGATGACCCGCAGGCGCAAGGCATGTTGTTCGCGCAATGCCTCCGGGCTTACCAGGCCGCAGGATTCGGCCAGTTCGACATCGTGCAGGCTTCCTGGCCGCTCGGACGCGTGACGGTGCGGGCGTGGGGGGCTTTCGAGGCCTGGATGATGTCCCGGCATGGCCAGCGCTCCCAAAGCCCGGTCTGCGCCTACACCGCCGGTGTGCTGGTTGGCTTCATCAACGTCGTCGCCCGGCGGCGCGATGTGGTCTGCGTTGAGCGGCGCTGTCAGGTGTGCGGCGATGATGCCTGCGAGTTTGATTTAATCCCTGCCTCGCAAGCCGGGAGAAAGGCCGTCATCTCCTTCACACCCGATCCGGTTCTGGGCACGCTCTCGCCCTTGCCTGGCGCTCTGGATGAGCTGCAACTGCGCGAAACCCTGAACCGCCTGGCCGAGAACGAATCGCTCCTGCGTTCGATTGTCGAAAATGCGCATCATTTTGCCATCTATCGCGTGGTGCTCGACCCCTCCAGCCCCCACGGGGCGCGGGTGACGCTTGCCAGTCCCTCCATCCGCGAACTGACCGGCGTGGAAGATTACTACAACTTTGCCAACTGGTTCAAGAACCTCCACCCAGAAGACGCGCCGCGCGTACAGGAGGCCAACCGCCGCGCCCTGGAGAAGGGCGAGCCTTACAATCAGGTGACGCGCGTCTATAACCCTCGCCAGGGGCGCTGGCGCTGGGTGCAGACCATTTCCAACCCTGGCTATGACTCTGCTGGACGGCTGACGCATTTCGACGGTATGGTGATCGATCTAACCGAGCAAAAAGAAGCCGAACTCGCCTTGCAGCAGGTCAATGCCTCTTTGGAGGAGCGTGTACGAGCGCGCACCGAGGAGATCGAACGACGGCGCGCCACTGCTGAAAGTTTGCGCGATATCATCCGCATGATTAATTCCAACCTGCCGCTGGACGAGTTTCTTCAGCGGGCGGTGGAACTGGCAGCGCAGCAATTGGGTGCGGGGGCTTGTGTTCTGCACCATCTCGATACGGAGAAAGAGGTCATCACCCAGGCGGCGAGTTACGGCCTGGAAGGAATCTTCGAGAAGCGCGGCAGCCGCCCATTTTCAGCGCTCAAACCTTCGGGCGGGGAAGGCTACCTGAACGCCTTGCTCAACCGCCAGCCGATTTACGGCAATTACCCGCCCCTGCCGGAGCGGGTCGAGGAAATCCGCCGCGATCCAACCATTCCCGATCCAATCAAGCGCGAGCGAATTGCTCTGCGAGAGCGCTATGCCGGTTCGTTTGCTGTTCCGCTGTATATTCAAGATAAACTCTACGGCGGAATGGTGTTTTACTACACCGAGCCGCAAGACTTCTACGAGGAACAGATTCAACTGGGGTTAGCGTTTGCCGAACAGGTGGCGGTTGCCCTGGAAAACGCCCGTTTGCTGCAAGAGGCCGAACAACGCCGCAGCGTGGCCGAGAGTCTGCGCGAGACCCTTTCCATTCTGAACACGGCGCGCCCGCTGGATGAGATTTTACGGCACATTGTGGAGCAAGCCCGGCAACTGCTGCATGCCCAGGCGGTGGCTGTCCACAAACTCGACCCGGCGGCAGGAATGCTCACGCCTCAAGCTTCGGTGGGGCTTTCGGCGCAATACGCCGCCCAAATTCGCCTGCCGGTCGGGCAGGGTGCGCTTGGACAGGCCGTTCTCACCCATCAACCGGTAGCTGTGAACGACACGACCCAGGTTTTTCACGGGCAGGCGGTGTACACCGCCGAGGGGGAACCCGTATCCCTGGATCCCAGCCTGACCGACAGGCTGCAACGATTTCCCGACCGTTACGGGGCGGTGCTGGCTGTGCCGATGAGCGTGCAGGGGGAGATGTACGGCGGGTTGGTTATGTATTACCCCACCCCGCGCAATATCCAGCCAGAGGAAATTGCGCTGGCTTCGACCTTTGCCAACCAGGCCTCGCTCGCCATCGAAAACGCCCTGCTGAGGGCGCAAGCTGCCGAAGGTGCGGCGCTTGCGGAACGCGGCCGCCTGGCGCGCGACCTGCATGACGCTGTATCACAGACTCTCTTTTCGGCCAGCCTGATTGCTGAAGTCCTTCCCAAACTGTGGGAGCGCAACCCCGAGACCGCCGCCCAAAAATTGGAGGAACTGCGCCAACTGACGCGCGGCGCGCTCTCCGAAATGCGTACTCTGTTGCTCGAACTGCGCCCCGCCGCGCTGGTCGAGATGGATTTGGCCGACCTGCTGCGTCACCTGGTGAATGCTTTCAGCGCGCGGGCGCGCCTGCCGGTGGACCTGGCCATTGAGGGGCAAGCGGACCCGCCCGCTGAGGTCAAAGCGATCTTTTACCGCGTGGCGCAGGAGGCGCTCAACAACATTGCCAAGCACGCCGCCGCTTCGCAGGTGTCTGTTACGCTGCAGCGAGACGAGAAATCGACCCTTCTGCAAGTGCGCGATGACGGACGCGGTTTCGACCTGCGCCAGGTTCCGCCTGTCAGCCTGGGGTTGGGCATCATGCGCGAGCGCGCCGAATCGATTGGGGCGCATCTGGAGATCAAAAGCCGCCCTGGCGAAGGGACGCGGGTGACATTGGAATGGAACAGTTCGACCCCGCACCCCTCTTCCAGAGAGAGAGGAGGCTCATGAAAGGGAAGACACTCATGGACAACAAAATTCGCGTCATGTTGGTGGATGACCATGCCGTTGTGCGCAGCGGCCTGGCGACTTTTTTGATGACCTGTGATGATATGGAACTGGTGGGCGAGGCTGAAAGCGGCGAACAGGCCTTGGCGCGCTGTGCTCAGGCAAAACCCGACGTGGTCTTGATGGATTTGGTCATGCCTGGTATGGATGGGGCGACTGCCACCCGCCAACTGCGCCAGCGCTGTCCCAATGTGCAGGTCATCGTTCTGACCAGCTTTAGGGAACAGGAACTGGTGCAAGGCGCTCTGCAGGCCGGGGCGATTGGCTATCTGCTCAAAGATGTGACCGCCGCCGAACTCGCCAGCGCCATCCGCGCCGCTTCGATGGGCAAACCCACCCTTGCGCCAGAGGCCGCCCAAGCGCTCATCCAGGCTGCCTGCCATCCTGCCGAAAAAGTTGGCTTCGACCTGACCGAGCGTGAGCGCGAAGTGCTGGCGCTAATGGTGGAAGGCTTGAACAACAACCAGATTGCCAGGCGGCTGGTGGTCAGTCCCTCCACGGCCAAATTCCACGTCAGCAGTGTGCTTTCCAAGCTGGGTGCCTCCTCCCGCACCGAAGCGGTGGCGATTGCTTTGCAAAATAAACTGATCAAGTAGAATCCTGCCCAACTGACCAGGTGCGAATCTCCCCAGGCCGCCGATGCGCGCTGGGGAGTTTTTTTATATCATTCGAGCGGACTCAAAAGGAGTTGTAATGCCCGAAAAAATCCTTTTCTTTGGTGCGGGTGTGTTAGGAAGCCTATACGCGGCTTTTTTGAAGGAAGCAGGGCATGACGTCTGCATCGTGGCGCGCGGAAGGCGCTTGCAGGAAATCCGCTCGCAGGGGATCGTCTTGCAGCATGCCTTTTCAGGTAAGCGGTCGGTTGTCCGATTGCAGGCCATTGAGACGTTCTCGCCGTCCGATGACTATGGCTACATCA
>JAJUJL010000056.1 GCA_029265355.1 Chloroflexota bacterium
GTGTGATCGGGGAAGCGTTGGGCGATGCGCTCGATGGTGTAGTGGACGGGATCGAAGCTCAGGCTGGCAGCGGTGTTGTTCCAGGCGACGAGCAACTGCTGTTGTTCATCGGGGGTGAGCATTGGCAGCTCGAGCAGGGGGACGTTGGGGTGTTCGGCGAAGCTCTGCAGCAGGGTCTGCAGGTGCCCCAGCATGCGTTGGATGGCTTCTCGGTCGAAGCGATCACATTGATAACCGATGATCAGGCCGACTGGGTCTCCAGGGGATACTGCCAGGGTCAGCGGATAGTTCACCTGGGTATAAGCGGCCGGCATTTCGATGTGCAACTCATCCATTTGCCCGGAGCGGGATTGCTTCTTGAGTTCTCCGGTGGGGTAGTTTTCGAATACAAACAGGCTCTCGAAGAGCGGTAGATCGCTGGATATTCCCGCGCTGGATTGGATATCCACCAATGGAAAATATTCATAGCGGTGCAGGTCGGCAAAACCTAACTGCAAGCGGTTGAGGAAAGATAAGACAGTTTCTTGCAAGTCGTTGATTTGCACCCGCACGGGCAGGGTGTTAATGAAAAGGCCGATCATTTCCTCTGATCCAGGCAGGTCCGCTGGACGCCCAGAGACAGTTGCCCCGAAGACGATGTCCTGTTGGCCGCTGTAGCGATGGAGCAGCAATGCCCAGGCCGCCTGCATGAGGGTGTTCAGCGTGAGGTGGCTGTGTTGGGCGAGCATGAACAAGCGGTTGCTCAGCTCGCCAGGGAGCAGCGCTTTCTCGGTAGCATAGATCGCGCCTGGTGAAATCGAGGCGTCCACCGCCTGGCGGGTATAGATTTTGAGTGGCGCTGCAGGGCTGAAGCTGCTCAAGTATTCTTTCCAAAAAAGATGCGCCTGCTCTCGATCCTGTGCTTTCAACCAGGCGATGTAATCTCGGTAGGGTCTTGGTTGGGGTAAGCGCACATTTTTATCGTTGCAGTTGGCTTCATAGAGCGTGAACATCTCTTGCAGCAAAATGGCGTGCGACCACCCATCCAGCAGCAGGTGATGATGACTCCAAACAAAGTACTGGTCGTCATCTGTGATTTGGATGAGCGCCAGGCGCATGAGGGGCGCCTGTGTGAGATCGAATCCAGCCTGCCGGTCTTGCGCTAAAAATTCTTCTAACCGGTGTTGGAGGGTATCCACCTGGACGGCTTCGCCGTTCTTGGGCCGCCAGTCATGTATTGTGACTGGCAAATCCACGGATTGCATGACAATTTGCAGCGGCTCATCCAGGTCTTCCCAGGCGAAGCAGGTGCGCAAGACAGTGTGCCGGTTTGTGAGCTGCTGCCAGGCTCGCTGGAAGGCTTCCAGGTTCAATCGACCGCGAATTCGCCAGCAGGTCTGTTCGAAGTAAATGCTGCTGCCTGGCTCCAGGCGGCTGTGAAACAGCATGCCTTGCTGCATAGGGGAGAGCGGATAGATGTCTTCGATGGCTCTGAGCGGCGCATTGCGTGGCGCATTGCTTGTCACCATGCTCATTCTCCTTCCTGTGATGCGTGCGGCGCTGGTTTACCCATTCTGGAGAGCAGTTTTTCCAGTTTGCTTTGATCCAGCCCCGACAATTCAAAGTCAGAGGATGTGTAACCAGCTATCTGCCTGGAGGAGCAGTGCTGGATGATTTCTCTTGCCGCCGTGAGGGTTTTGCGAGCCAGCGTTTCGACCGTATCACGCCGGTGCAAATTGCGGCTGTATGACCAATGCACCTGAAGACAACCCTCGAACACACCGGCGGTGATTTCGAAAAGGTAGCCGCGCGGGTTGCCAGGGCCGCGATCAGCGCCGCGCCCATCCTGGGCTGGTTTGAAGATGCCCTGGGTGTGTGAACCAACATCGAGCTGGCCCAGGTAATTAAAGCTGATCGGCGGGGGTGAGATGTTGCGCTTGATCTGTGCAGCGACTTGCCCGGTCCTCTCGCCTTGCGGCAAGTAGCGCAACAGGCCGAAACCAAAGCCACGTCGAGGGATACGGCGCAAGTATTCTTTGACTGCCAGGAGTGCTTTATCTGGCCAGGCAAGGCCTTGCAAGTTCAGCAGAACCGGGTAGATGGTCGTGAACCAGCCGACAGTGCGGGAAACATCCAGATTCTCAAAGATATCCTCTCGGCCGTGCCCTTCCAGCTCCAGGTACAGTTGAGGAATTCCGGTCCAATCGCCGATAGCGCGGGTGAGAGCGGTCAGTAAGATATCCTGTGGATCGGTGCGGTAGGCTGCTGGCGCCTGGTGCAACAGATCTTCGGTTTCAGCGGCGCCGAGTGTGGAGATGACATGATCGGTTGAAGCGACATCATTCGGGCCGAGTTGAAAATCTGTGGGAAGTGATATGCCGATGCTCAAGCGGCTGGCAACCTGGCGACTGAAGGTTTCCCAGTAACCCGTTTCTGCGATTGACAGGCTCTGCGCATGGTTTGCCAGGCGTCGCGCCCATTGGGCGTAGGAGGCGGTTTTTCGCGGCAAGGATTGGATGATTTGCTGGCTGTTCATGCCCTGGCTCAAACCGGTGTAGATGGTTTGCAGGTCTTCCAGCAAGATGCGCCAGGAGATGCCATCCATGACCAGGTGGTGAGCGACGATCATCAGCCGATGACGCTCGCCAGCTCCCAGGTGCATGTAGGCGATGCGAAAGAGCGGGCCTTTTTGTACATCCAGGGAGGTTTGCAGCCTTTCAGCTTCGTTGGTGACCAGGTTTGACACCCGAGTGGCTGACAGGGGAACGGCTGAAGCAGAACTTTGAGCCAGGTCGATCCAGACGACGGGACTTTCTGCGAGGTCAGTTGTCTGCACGGCGTACCATGCGCCCTCGTCTTGGCGGAAACGCATCTTCAAGGCTGTGTGGCGATCCACCAGGATTGCAGCAGCCTGTTCGAGAAGCTGGCGATCGAGAGGTTGGGCGACTTCGAGTAACAGCGCCTGGTTCCAATGATTGAGTTCGGGAAACTGCTGCTCAAAGAACCATTGTTGAATAGGGGTTAAGGGAATGCGGCTGTCGGCGTCAGCACCGGCGGCCAGGCTCGCCTCCTCCCCTGGCATTTCTTGGTGGATTTCTTGAGAGGAGACGACCGCTGCTAAACCGGCCAGGGTGGGGTGTTCGAAGAATTGCCTGGGGGTCAGGTGCATCCCAGCCTGGGCGGCCCTGGCGATCACCTGGATGGCCAGGATCGAGTCGCCTCCCAGCTCGAAAAAGTTTTGATGCCGGTCGATGCGGTTGCCGCCTTTCAACCGCTCCAGGCCCAACACCTTAAGCCAGATATCAGCCAACCTGGCTTCCACCTGCGCTTCAACTGAATCGCTGCTGTCCAGGGGAGCTTGAGCCGTGGTCGCTGCTTCCTGGAATGAGCTTTGAGTAATTTGGGAGGCCAGTCGCTTGCGATCGATCTTGCCGCTGGCAGTCATGGGCAGAGTCTCTGCGGCGATGTAATGGGAGGGCAGCATATAGGCAGGCAAGCGAGACTTCAGGAAGCGATGCAGCCCTTCGGGATCGGGCGTCTGCGTCTCCCACACCAGGAAAGCCACCAGGCGGAGATGAGAGCCAGCAGGGCTCGCCTCCCCCGCTTCCCAGGTGATCACCGCAACCTGGCGCACACCGGGAAATTGCATCACTTCAGCTTCGATCTCGCCCAGTTCGACCCGGTAGCCGCGAATCTTGACCTGGTCATCTTGCCGGCCGAGGAATTCGATATTGCCATCTGGAAGAAGCCGCGCCCGGTCGCCAGTTTTGTACAACCTGGCGCGTGGATCAACTTGATTAAATGGATCTGGAATGAAACGCTGTTGGGTTAGCTCAGGGCGGTTCAGGTAACCCGAGGCAACAGCTTGACCACCAAGGTGCAGTTCGCCGGCCACACCAAATGGCACAAGCTGCAATTGGTGATCCAGGATGTATGCATCCACGTTGGGTATGGGGCGCCCGATCGGCAGATCTTTGCTGGCATTCCAGGCTGGCGCGCCAGCGGGAATGGCGAACAGCGTGTCGATGATGGTGCCTTCGGTGGGACCGTAGGTGTTCAATAAGGTGACGTTTGCACTGCCCACGACCTGCTGCCAGGCGACCACTCTTTCGGCGGAGGCTTTTTCGCCGCCAATGATGACCAATCGTAAGCTGGCTGGCAGCCTGGCGCTGGAAAGCGCCAGCTCATAGACCCATTCATGCCAGTAAGCGGTCGGGAGGTCCAGCACGGTGAGCGACTGGCTGGCGATCAGGTGGTTCAGTTCTTCACCGGTAGGAAGTTCACCCAATGGGCGCAGCACCAATGTCGCGCCGGCCGCCCAGGTGGGAAAGATCTCTTCGATGGCGGCGTCGAAGCTGATGCTCATGAATTGCAGGACGCGGTCCTGCGGCGTGAGGTGGAAGCAATCCACTACAGCCAGGTTGTGGTTGACAACCGCCCGGTGCGGCACCATGACGCCCTTTGGCTCGCCGGTGGAACCAGAGGTGTAGATCACATAGGCGATGCGATCGACCAGGCTGGCTGCTGATAAGTCTTCGAACGGCGCGTCATCAGGCGCCGTTTCGCCCAATGACACCTGGGTGGTGTACGTCGCAGCGCCGGCGTCAGAATAGATCTCAGAGGCCTCGTCAAGGCACACAATGGCAAACTTGCCTGGTGGGAGCAGATGCTTGAGTTTGGTTTGTGTCAGCACTAATTCGACGGCGGCGTCCTTCAGAATGAAATCCAGCCGTCCGGCAGGATAGGTGGGATCCAGCGGCAGATACGCGCCGCCAGCTTTTAAAATGCCCAACAGTCCAGCAAGCATATCGAATGAGCGCTCAACGAAGAGAGCCACCGGAGGGAGATCGCGCCTGACACCCAGGTTGCGCAGACGGTGCGCCACGCGGTTGGCGCGCAGGTTCAATTCCTGATAGGTTATCTCCTGGGAGGGCTGTGCGCCGCTGCCGGGCAGCACCACCGCAATGCGCTGCGGGTTCTGAGCTGCCTGGGCTTCGAACAAATGGTGCATCAGAAGATGGGAGGCGCAAGGGATGCGCTCTCCCTGGCTGAAAGCGTGCACCTGGCGCAGTTCTTCCGGCGACATCAACGGCAATTGAGAGATTGGCTGATCCGGGTTGGCGAGTATGCCGCGCAGCAGCGTGGCGAAATGGGCTGCCATACGTTGGATGGTGGCGGCCTCGAACAGGTCGGTGTTGTACTCAAAGCCGCCAGAGAGACCATTTTGCTCTTCGGCGAACGCCAGCGTCAGGTCGAAGGTGGAGATGCCGGTTTCGATTTGCATGGGTTGCAGAGTCAAACCTGGCAGGTGGACAGGTTTCAAGGGGGCATTTTGCAACAGGAACATGACCTGGAAGAGCGGTGTGCGGGCCATATTCCGCTCGGGCTGCAAGGCCTCGACCAGTTTCTCGAAAGGAAATTCTTGATGCGCATAGCCTTCCAGGGCTGTAGCTCGCACCTGGGAAAGCGCCTCCCGGAAGCTGAGCTTCGGCTGGGAGAAGTCGGCGCGCAGCACCAGAGTGTTGATGAAACACCCCACCAGATTTTCGACCTCTTTGTGGCTGCGGTTGGCGGTAGGCGTGCCGACACAAATATCGGACTGCCCCGAATAGCGGTAGAGCAGGGTTTGGAAGGCTGCCAGCAGGGTGATGAACAAGGTGGCGTTGGCTTGTTGGCCGATGGCGTTCAACCCGTCGAGAACCTCTCGATCCAGGTGGAAAGACAGGTGCGCGCCATGGGATGTTTGCATCGAGGGCCTGGGATGATCGTAAGGAAGCTCGAGCGAAGTGTTGGCGCCGGAGAGCTGCTTTACCCAGTAATCTTGCAAGCGCTGCAGGGTTTCCCCAGATAAAACCTGGCGCTGCCATAACGCGTAGTCTGCATACTGGATGGAGAGCGGGGGCAAGACTGGCTCGGGCGAATCAATCGCCGATGGTGCGGCTCGCTGGTTCAATCGCGCCTGGTACAGAGCGCCCATTTCTTCGAGCAGGATTCCCATCGACCAACCGTCCGAGATGATATGGTGCATCACCAGCAGCAGGATATGCTCGTCCGGCGCCATGTGCAGCAGCAAACTGCGCAAGAGCGGGCCAGCCTGGAGGTTGAATGGGCGAGTGGCCTCCTGCACCAGGAGCGATTGGCATCGTTCCACGCGCTCGGCTTCGCTCAGCAGAGAAAGGTCTTGATACGCCAGGTGGGCAGCGCTGTTGAGCGACAAAGCTTCGGTCGAAAATGTTTCAGCCGGCTGGATCACCTGATATGGAATGCCGTTTTCTGCTCGGAAAGTGGTTCGCAATGTCTCATGGCGCGCCACGAGCGCTGCCAGGCTGTACTGCAGCGCTTCATGATCGAGCTCGCCGCGCAGGTGGACAGCCAGGGGAATGTTGTATGCCGCATCCTGGGGGTCCAACAGGTGAAGCAGCCACATGCGCTGTTGCGCATAAGACAGCGGCGCAGGCGCGTCCGGCGCCAATCCCGCGGCGAGGCGCGGCTGGATCGTGGGAAGAGTGGACGTTCCTCTGGTTGGCGGGCGCTCATTCAATATGCGCCGCGCCAGGTACTCGATGGTGGGTTCATTGAAGAAATCGCGCAGCGGCACATCTACCTGGAATCGCTCGCGCAGACGGGTATTCATCTGGGTGGCGAGCAGCGAGTGACCACCCAGCTCGAAGAAGTTATCATCGATGCTGATGTTGGTTGCGCCCAATAAGCCGCGCCAGATTTCTACAAGCTGTTGCTCGACTGGATTGCGCGGCTCGATGAATTGTTGGCGCGCCTGGACAAATTGCGCCTCATCAGGAGCTGGCAAGGCGCGTCGGTCGATTTTTCCATTGGGAGTGATGGGCAGGCTCTCTAGAATGACGAAAGCGGATGGCAGCATGTAATCGGGCAGGCGCGTTTTCAGGAACTCGCGCAATTCCCTGGCAGTCAGATTAGCGCTGGCAGGGGCAGCCACATAAGCCACCAGCCGTTTGCTCTGCGTATCGCCTGGTTGCCAGACGAGCGCTACGCTTTTGCGCACAGCCGGGTGTTGGCTGAGCGCAGCTTCGATTTCCCCCAGCTCGATGCGAAAGCCGTGTAGTTTTACCTGGAAATCGGCGCGCCCGATAAACTCGATATTGCCGTCAGCCAGGTAGCGCACGATATCACCAGTCTTATAGAGCCGCGGGCTGAGCGTGGGAGCGAACGGGTTGGGGATGAAGCGCTCCGCGGTGAGATCGGGGCGGTTGAGGTAGCCGCGCGCCAGGCCATCGCCGCCAACGTACAATTCGCCTGCCACCCCCACCGGCACGGGTTTGAGGTGATCGTCCAGGATGTAGATTTGAGTATTGGCGGTTGGTTTTCCGATCGGAGTATTGCGGTTTTGCGCCTGCTGCGGATCGAGCTGAAAGAGGGTGCAGCATACAGTCGCTTCGGTTGGCCCGTAGCCATTCAAGATACTTAGCTCAGGAACGTAGCGGTTGATCTCTGCAAGCAACTGCTCGTGGATCGGCTCGACGCCCACCAGCAGGCGGCGCAGATGGCAGGAATGGGCTCCAGACCTTTGAAATGCCTGGGCAAGCCATTCTTTATACTCGCCGACCATGAACGGGGGGAGATAGGCGGAGTTGATTTGGTTTGCCTGCATCCAATCGAAAAATTTTTGGCCTTCCGCTCGGATGTCCTCAGGCACGATGTATAGGGTGGCTCCGATCAGCAGCGGTGTGAAGATCTCGTACACGCTGACGTCGAAGTTCAGGCTCGTCCACCAACTGCAGCGGTCGCCGGCTGCAAGCGGAGCTCGACGCTCGAAATCGGCCAACAGGTTGATGACACCCTGGTGCTGCACGCAGACGCCCTTGGGCGTACCGGTAGAACCCGAAGTGTACAGGATGTACGCCAGGTCGGTGGGTGAACCGGTTTCTCGGTAAGAGGCCGGGGGTGTATCGGCGGGCTCATCTGGCAAGCCGAGAGTATCGCCGTAGATAACGCGCAGCGCCAGGTTGGCGTTGCTGGGCGCTGGTAGTGAATCTCGCAAAGAAGATTGCGTGATGAGAACCGGGGTGATGTCGCCAGCCCTGGCTGATTTTTTCACCGCCATAAGAATGTCATCCAGCATCAGGGACAGCCGCTGGGGAGGGTACAAGGGGTCCAAGGGTACATAGGCTCCCCCGGCTTTGAGCACTCCCAGTATGGCAATGATCAAATCCAGCGAGCGTTCCATATAGATGCCGACAGGTATATCCGGTCCAATGCCGTATTGCTGCAAGAGGTGGGCAAGCTGGTTGGAACGCGATTCCAGCTCGTGATACGTCAGGCTTTTGTCTTGATACACAACCGCTGTCATCCAAGGGAAGCGGGCGGCGCATGCTTGAAATGCGTGCTGCAGGCACAGGTGGCGGGGATAATCTGCATACGTCTGGTTCCAGTCAACCACAATTTCCTGCCATTCGGCTGGGGTCATCAATGGCAGATCCGACAGGGGTTGGTCGGGGTTTGTCAGGGCGCTTTCCAGCAGCGTCTGGAAATGCCCGATCAGGCGGCGCATGCTGCTGGCCTCGAAGAGATCCAGGCTGTACTCCAATACACCAAAGAGAGCGCCTTTATCCTGAGCCAGCGCCATGATCAGGTCAAACTTAGCGTCTCCGGTGTGCAACTCGATTTGCTCGAAAGTCAGCCCCGGTAGCTTGATTTCTTGCAGGGGGGTGTTCTGCAGTACGAACATGGTTTGGAACAATGGCGAATAGCTCGCATTTCGTTCAGGATGCAGCTCTTCCACCAAGACATCAAAAGGTAGTTGCTGGTGGGCATAGGCTTCCAGAGAAACCTTGCGCACATAGTGGAGTAGCTGGCGGAAGGTGAGCTCCGAGGCGGGTGCGCAATCTTCGAGGCGGAGGCGCAAAACCAATGTGTTGACGAAAAAACCGATCAAGCCTTCCAGCTCGGCGCGGTGACGGTTGGCAACGGGCGTACCAATGCAAATGTCCTGCTGCCCAGACGAGCGATACAGCAGGGCGAAATAGGCCGAGAGTAGCACCATGAACAGCGTAGCGCTTTCCTGGTTGGCGAGCGCATTGGCAGCCTGCAAAATTTCTGCTGAGATCGAGAAGGTCAGGCTGCTGCCCCGGTGTGTCGCTGCAGCTGGTCGCGGGCGATCCGAGGGTAGCTGCAGTACCGGCAAATCGCCGCTCAGCCTGGCTTTCCAGTAATCAAGCTCGACCGCCTTCTTTTTAGAGCGCATCCACCTGTTCTGCCAATTGGAATAATCCACATATTGATAACGAATTTCGGGCAGATCAGGCAGAAGCCCTTGTGAATAACTCTGATACAGTGCGACCAGCTCGCGGATCAAGACTCCCATCGACCAGCCATCCGAGATGATGTGGTGCATGGTCAGCAAGCCAATGTGCAAGGTTGGCGCGATTTGATACAGTACAAACCGGAGCAGGGGTCCTTTGGCCAGGTCAAAGGGCTGCCGGGCTTGCTCGCGCGCCAGTTGCAGCGCTCGCTGTTCACGCTGCTCGGTTGTTTGATCTCGATCTGACTGAAGATCGACAAATTCGATGGGGATTTCCATCGCTGGGTGGATTTTTTGGATGGGTTCGCCATCCACCACCGGAAAAGTGGTGCGCAGGCTTTGATGGCGCCCGACGAGCGTTTGGAGGCAGCGCGTCAGTAAGGCGTGATCAATTCTTCCCACCAGGCGAAATGCCGAAGGTATGTTGTACAACGAACTACCCGGGTCTACCTGGTCGAGGAACCATAACCGCCGTTGAGAGGATGAGAGCGGGTATTTTTGCTCCTGAGTTGCCGGGGCGCGGCGATCGAGAGATTGCAACACAAGCTCAAGGCTGGCATCGGGACTCTCGATCGCCTGTTCCTCGAGCAGTAGCTCCAGGAGTTCACGCTGCTCATCAGAAAGATCGTCAATTTCTTGGTACATGTCAGTCATTCGACAGGCTCTCCTTCAGCGCGCGGCGCCGTTCAGCTAGCAGCTTCTTCACTTCATCCGGGGAAAGGGAAGCCACTTTTTTGATCGTCTCGGCGACGCGATCGGTGCTTTCATGCTCGCGTGCTTTCTGCTGCTCAATGGCGAGTGCGAGCTGGGCGATAGTAGGGTGTTCGAAGATAGTGCGGAGCGGGAGATCGACCAGGAAAGAAGTGCGAATGCGGGAGATGAGCTGAGTGGCGAGCAAGGAATGGCCGCCGAGCTCGAAGAAGTTA
>JAJUJL010000021.1 GCA_029265355.1 Chloroflexota bacterium
AAAACAGCATACTAACACCCCCAAACAACACCCTTAATAATTTTTTTTTTCTCTCCCTTTGTTTGGGGGGGGGGGGGGGGGGCGCCCCCCCCCCCCCCCCCCCCCCCCCCCCCCACACCCTAATAATTTTCGGATAGAAACTTCGCCCATCTATTACTTCAAGACTTACACAATTGGCGGGAGAGTGGCTTTCAGCCTATCCCCAGGCGCCCCCGGCGGGATTCGAACCCACAACCATCTGCTTAGAAGGCAGGTGCTCTGTCCGTTGAGCTACGGGGGCTGGTCTTAATCCAGACAGGGGCGAATGCCTTTGTAAACCCGAGTCCCGGAAAGCGTTCTCAAGATCATCACAGGATCTTTACCCAGCTTTTCGGCTAATTCCGAGGCGGTCAGCGGCGTATTGCCGTTTGCAAGAAAGATGCGAAAAGCAGCATCCACCAGTGTGGATTGTTGGGTGATAAAATCCTTCTGCTTGGCGCAGTGGGTGATCAATAAATGCTGCAGTCCATCCACCCGCTGAACTTCTGCTGTTTCAGGGTCCACCCAGTCCACTTTTTCTTCGGTCAGCACATTTTCAAACAAGCGCTGATGCTCAGGGCAGAGATTGCTTCGCAAATAAACACGCCAATCGCGATCGTTCTGCTGCCACCATTGAAAATCGATATGGAAGCGCGTCTGCAGGGTGGGTTTAACCAGGCTCATTCGTTTGATTGGTTCGGTCAAGCACCCCTCCTGAAAGATATCTTGCTCATGCAGGGCTCTCTGCCTCAACGTAACGGAAATGTAAATCACCCACATGCACAAACCACGGGCGAGAAGCCAATAAGGCCAGGATCGGACCTGGCGGGCAACGGCGCACCACATTCAATGCCGCGTACAATTCGCTGGCATGCACATGGCCTTGCGGATTCAGTTTGGCAAGCTCTCGCACGATACTCACCACCACTCGCTCGAAAGTTGAGTGCTCTTTCGATCCCTTTTCCCATACCTGGTCGACTGCTTCGACATCCGGCACCGCGATCACCATGCGCTCATCAAAGTTAGAGGATACGATCTGCTTGAGCATGGCAAACACCAGCCCGCCATCCGAGCCAACCAGCACCGTACGGATCCATTCACGACTGGAACGTTGGCTGTCGCTGTAGATCAGAACCTCGCCAGGTTTCTTACCGCGCTTAACCCGGATGATGCTGCCGGGTATCAAGTTGTGCTTTTCATACCACTCTTTCAGGCCATAAACATAGCGCTTATTACGTACAACCCAACCAGGAAGTTTCTCGCCGCTGTCTCCATCCACCAGGTTAAACTGGATGCGTGGCGATTCATAAGCGGTCGGGAACAGATGGCGTAAGCGCGAGGAGAGTGGAAGCGTACCAGCGCGCCAGTGGGGGTATATCAAGCTCAGTCGAACTTCATCAAGGTTATCGCGGCCGCTCAGGGGCGAAAGCTCATCATCCAAGAGTTGTTCCAACGCCAGCATCTCTTGACTCAGCATGGAGCGATCATAATCGATGCCTGCATAGCGCAGCGTGATCGGGGGCTCTTTCACCGCTTCCGGCTCAAGGCGCTGTAAATACCATAACACTTTCCCCGTCGAACCGACTTCATCAAACCGACCATCTTCCTGCAGCGCCATATCCAATGAGAACTCTAATAACTTTGGCTTGGCGTTGGAGGTCAACCCAATTTGCGCCAACAGCTCCTCCGTCGGCAATGGCCCGCCACCTGCCATATCTAAAACCGCCTCTGCCAGGTTCAAATGACCGACATTGATGTCTACCAGTAACGCCCGCGCAAACCAGCGTCCGGCTATGCGCACAAAATCCGGATGAGATTGCAGTCCTTCCTCCAAGGCTGCCACCAGGTCTTCTTCATATTGCTCCAACACCCACGCGGCGTCCAATGTTTTCTCGGTGATCTCGATTCGTTTCGGCTGGTTCAGCGCATGTTCGGCTAATCCAGCCGCAAACTCGCGCCAATCTTCCCCGCCAAAGTTGACCTGGATCACATCAAACGGGCCAAGATCGGGGTTTTCACCAGGCCGCACACCAGTTACCACCCCTTTCTTCCAACCAAATGCGGGAAATATCAGGGTTTGGTTTACCTGGTAATGTTCTTTTGGCAGATAAACCTCGCCACCCGCGTTGCGTGACGCCTCGATAGCCTGAATTTCCCGGCGGATGCGTTCAGCAACCAACACCTCTAGCAACTCTTTGGGTGTTCGCGGTTCCTCGACCTCCAGCAAGTGTGCGTAGATGAATTCTATATCTTCGTCTTGCAGCTCAAAGGATTCCCAATAATCCTCGCGCAAAGATAGCGGAGCCATCACCATATGTCAGTGCCTCTACTTGATTGATAACATTCCGGTATCCGCTTGTCCGGTAGACTGTATACAAAACAACAATAATATTATACTCTAAGAAATTAGACAGGTCAGGAATGATGTAGCGGTGTCAAAGAGGCCGGGCACGCTCCTTCACCTTCTGATCATCCGTTGCCTGCCGCCGGAGGAGGTATATTATGAATAAAACTGCCCCGCATTGGGAAGTATTGACCGTCACCACCGGGGATTTACAAGCCGAGTTACTCTCCGGTCTCTTGACCGCACAGGGCATCCAGGTGCAGCTTTCACAGGAGGGCGCTGGCCGCGCTATTGGACTGAGCGTGGGGCCTCTCGGTGAAGTCGAAATCCTGGTACCGAACCACCAACTGGATGAAGCGCGCAAGATCCTGGAAGATTACCAGGCGGGAAGATTTGAGAACAGCCTGGATGATATACCGAGCAGCGACGACATGGATCAAGGGTAAGTCTGCCTTAGCCACTCCAGGGGATCCACCTGCACGCCACCTACCCACACCTCCCAATGCAGGTGCGGGCCCTCGACGCGCCCGGTCGCTCCCACCTTACCAATGAGCTGGCCAGTTTCCACCCGCTCGCCAACGCCAACCAGTATCTCGGACTGGTGCATGTAACCCGTGTACACACCCCATCCATGATCGATCATGGTCGCGTTGCCGCGCACTGTCAAAGGTCCCGCAAACACGACCACACCCGGCGCTGGCGCATAAATATCCACCCCGGTCGTTCCGGCAATATCCAGCCCAGTGTGAAAAGCATTGTATGGACCGCCATTGTAGGAGCGGCGGTTGCCAAAGCGCGAGGTCCAGCAATCGCCGGTTTCCACACAGTATTCCTGTTCGAGTGGAGAGGGAATGCGAAATAGCCCGTCCCACATCTTTTGAGGCGTTGCTGGCTGCGCCAGGGCAGTCCATTGGGCATCTTCCGGGCGAGTCACTGCCGGGTCGATCGTGGCCGGGTTCACGGTCAGGGGGCGATCATACGGATAATCAACCGCGCGCACAAAAATTTTTTGCTCATAGGCGAACTCGCCTCCGCCAGGCAGAGTACCCCTGAGCTTAAGGGGATAAAATCCCGGCTCCGTCATCGCGTGAGTCCCCTGCAGGGCGACATAGTTAGCGCCCAGGCCGTGAAAATCAAAGGCATGTCCCATAACCTCTCCTGAGAGCTGCATCTCCGGAGCGCCAGATATTTCGAAGACGCTGGTCTTACCCTGGCGCAGAGGCAATGGATCAATTGTCACCGACGCGATTTCACCCGGCAAGCCAGTCGGACCTGCTTGCGTTGCGCCAGGCAGATGCAGCACATCGCCTGGCAGCGCTATGGCTTTGCTCTCCAGGTTGTTTTCAAACGCCAGCACCCACGGGCTGCTGCGATGCAACACCGCCAGCTCCAATAACGATTGGCCTTTCTTGAGCACGGCTCGCCCTGTCGCAGGGATTGCCAGGTTGGCCTCTGGCAGGATGAGATTCTGGCCAGCGTAAAGCTGCGCCGGGCTGGCGATGCGGTTCATGCGCGCCAGCTCGATCGTGGATATTCCAAGCTGGCGGCTCAATCCCTCCAGCGAATCGCCATATTGGATGGGGCGCGTCACCAGCCGACCTGTAATCCCTTGCAAACCAGGGATTACCAACTCCTGCCCCTCAATCAGTTGATTGGGATCATTGATCCCATTGGCATCTGCCAACTCGCGCTCTGAAACGCCGAATCGCTGAGCAATATCCCAAAGCGTATCCCCTGGCTGGACCACGTATACTGGCCCAGGAGAGGCCTGCTGCGCAGCCGCTGGAGAGAAATACACCAACGCTGGCAAAAAACAGGCAAACAATAAAATGCAGGCAGTCCAACAGCGCAAAATAACCAAGCCAGGTGACACCTTACCCCTATCCATCAATCGCCACCTGGTCACCAATAACAAAATCGTTGATATGGCTGGATTCCAGTTCCAGGATGTATTTGGCAGCGCGGCGCGGAAAATAGGCCGGCCGCCAGGGCTTCGCCAGTTGTACATCTACCACTTCACCTCGCGCATTGATCCATACCACCGCCAGGGCAAAGCAAACGAAAAACATGTGAATGGAGGCATCCAGACGACTTTCACGAGCTTGCACCAGCAATAGACCTTGATCGGCGGGCATACGCCGGCGAAACATCAATCCGCGCAACCGGCAGAAAAAAGAAGCGCAGTAATACGCCTGCACCGGCTGCTGTTGAGGTCGGTTGAGAAGACGGATAAAAACAATCTGCATCAAAGAGAAGAATACTTGGCCAACACCAGATCGACGCTTTCGACCAGCTCCTGAGGGCTGAATGGCTTCGAAATATAGTCATCAACTTTGGCGATATGCAAACCTAATACTTTGTCGATGCTTTGCGCCTTCGCCGTGATAACAATCACCGGTATACCCGCTGTGGCATCATCGGCCTTAATTTGCTGATAGACGTCCCAACCATCCATATCCGGCATCATCAAGTCGAGCAGCACCAGGTCTGGCGGATTCTGCCGGATCATGTCCAGCCCCTCACGTCCACCATTGGCGCCTCTAACCTCGATTCCTTTTCGGCTCAAGATTAAGCGCACCAGGTCGATCATCTCCTGCTCATCTTCGATGTAAATAGCCTGTTTTTTCTTGTCGATCATCCGACCCTCCAGGGTCATGATTTGCTCAAAATTTTGATTAAGTTTACCACAACCCGACTTACTGAATTGTGCCGCGAGACCTGGCCAAAAAGAAGACTTTCACAAAACAATCAGCCCTGGGAACGAGGGCGCGCCCTTGCCACCCCATACCCGCTGGGCTATAATGGTGCGGATATGCTAAAAACAGAAGAGGCAAGCAGATATGATTGATGTAAATGACCTTCGCAAAGGCGTTACTTTCGAGCTCGACAACGCCCTATACAAAGTTCTAGACTATGAACACCATAAACCAGGTCGTGGTAACGCGACCATCCGCATTAAAGCGCGCAATCTGCGCACAGGCACCATCCTGGAAAAGACCTTCACCTCGGGTGATCGGGTACAAGATGTACGCCTGGATTACCATAATGTCCAGTATCTTTACAACGATGGGCAGTTCTATCATTTTATGGATAATGATACCTATGAACAACCGGCGATATCCGCCGAAATTCTCGGCGACACCACTCAATATCTCAAAGAAGGGATGGAAGTAAAACTCACCTTCTACATGGGTGAAGCCTTAGATATCGAACTGCCCACTTCCGTCGACCTGGAGGTCGTGGAAGCGGAGATGGCGGTGCGCGGTGATACCGCCACGGGCGTCACTAAGAAAGTGGTAACGGAAACCGGCTTGTCGGTGCAGGTGCCCAACTTTGTAAAAACCGGCGACGTGATTCGCGTGGATACGCGCACCGGTGCGTACGTAACTCGCGTCAATTAGCCGCGCCATGCGGATTATAACCATCCCCGCAGGATGATTATCGGCCCATTATCATGAGGACGCCAGCCGGAAAGGAATGCCGCTACTTCTACGGCGACTATTATCGCGGGCGGAACAATGAGGAATGCCGTCTGCTTTCCATGGCTTCGCCACCGCTGCCGTGGAAACCGGATTTATGTAAACACTGCCCGGTTCCGGAAATTTTGCTCGCCAATGCCTGTCCCAACCTGGTATTGAGACCCAGGTTGGCGCGGCCGTTTCCTTTCATTAACCAGCAAGTGGAGGTGCAGCCATTCTGCAGCCACACGCAGCGCTCCGGCTTCGATCCGCACATCGGCTGTGGCGAGTGCCATCCGCTGCCCCCAATCTTTAACGACGCCAAACTGGGCGGAGACAAATCTTGAGCCTGACACTGCTGGTCGATCTGGATAACACCCTGCTCCTGAACTCGATGGAGCAGTTTTTACCTGCCTATCTCAATGCCATCTCCGCCCACCTGGCGCCGGCTTTGAATCCTAAGGATGTTTTGCAAGGGTTGATGGCTGGCACGCGCGAGATGGTCAAAAACCAGCGCCCCGACCGGACACTCAAAGAAGCTTTCGACTCGGTGTTCTACCCCTCGCTGGGCATCCAAGAATCCGAATACGGCCCTATCTTTGCAGACTTCTACGCTCGGGTATACCCACAGTTGCGCGCTCTAACTCAACCCAATCCAGATGCGCACACCCTGCTCGAGCAAGCGCGACGACGCAATTACCGCCTGGTCATCGCCACCAATCCACTTTTCCCGCTGACAGCCATCCAGCAAAGAGTGGAATGGGCAGGAGTCACTTCAAACGGGTTCGCGGTTGATTTGATCCCCTCCTATGAAACCATGCACTTTGCCAAACCTCACACCGCCTATTACGCTGAGCTGTTGGGCACCCTGGGATGGCCTGAAGGTGCGGTGGTCATGGTGGGTGATGATTTGGAAAACGACATCTATCCAGCGCGACGTTTACAATTAGCAGCCTATTGGGTGCACCCTGGGCAGGCGATTCTCGATCAGAAAGACCTGCTGGCGCCTTCAGCCTCCGGAGACTTACAGGCACTCCTGGACTGGATTGACGCCTCCGGCATCGAACAACAGCCTCCCGATTTTTCAACCCCCGACGCGGTAATGGCTGTGCTGCGCGCAACGCCAGCCGCCTTGCGCAACCTGTGCCACCAGCTTCCAATAGATCAATGGAATATTCGCCCGCAGCTTAGCGAATGGTGCCTTGCAGAGATCCTGTGCCATCTTCGTGATGTCGAGCGCGAAGTGAATCTCCCGCGGCTGCGGCGCGTTATCCAGGAGAACAACCCTTTTATATCTGGGCAGGATACCGATCCCTGGGCAGAACAGCGCCAATACATCTGCCAGGATGGCCTCAAGGCGCTGGCGGATTTCACCGAGACCCGGCTTGCAACGCTCGAGCTGCTTTCCACGCTCGACCCTTCAGACTGGCAACGTCCAGCCCGGCATACGATTTTTGGGCCCACGGATTTGAAAGAAATTGTCAGCATCATTGCCGCGCATGACCGTCTGCACCTGCGTCAGGTGCGAGAATCACTTCAAAGCGCACTCAAATAATCCGATTCGCATCCATTTCAAATGGATGGTGTTAGATTTCCTGACACACACTATGTAACTTTCCGGTATTGGGGTTGGCGGTGCTCGCTGTGCACAATAGGCACAGCGAACGTCCCCATACCCTCAATTTTTTGGAAAGGCAGGAGGCACGTGGAATGCGCAAACGAGTAGTAATCACCGGGGCAGGCTGCATCACACCCAATGGCAATGACCTGCCATCTACCTGGGAAAGCATGCTCGCCGGTCGCGCCGGCGCTGGAAAAATCACATCTTTCGATACCAGCGAGTTCAAAGTCAAGATCGCCGCCGAAGTCAAGGGCTTTGACGGCGCAGCCATCTTCGGTAGCCGCGAGGCCCGGCGCATGGATCGCTATACTCAATTCGCCCTGGTAGCCACCCAGGAAGCCATCGAGAATGCACAATTGCACATCGATGAAAGCAACCGAGATCGCATCGGAGCGCTGATTGGCACTGCCATTGGCGGCATAGGCACGTTGTATGAACAAACGGTTTTGATGTTGGAGCGCGGCCCGTCTCGGGTCAGTCCATTCCTGATCCCCATGATGCTGCCAGATACCGCTGGCGGAATGGTTGCCATCCAGTACGGCATCCGGGGGCCAAATATGAGCGTGGTTACCGCCTGTGCTACCGGCACCAACGCCCTCGGCGAAGCTGCAGAAATCATCCGCCGCGGGCAAGCCGATGTGATGCTGGCTGGGGGCAGCGAAGCGGCGATCCTGCCGATATCGATTGCTGGCCTGGGCGTTATGACTGCCCTCTCGACGCGCAATGACGAACCGCAGCGCGCTTCGCGACCTTTCGATCGGGAACGAGATGGCTTCGTCATGGGCGAAGGCGCCGCGGTGCTGGTATTGGAATCCCTCGAGCACGCCCGACAACGCGGCGCCGCGATACTGGGAGAATTGTGCGGCTATGGCACGACAAACGATGCCTACCATATCTCTGCCCCGGCGGAAAACGGGACTGGCGCCGCTCGCTGCATGCAACTGGCCCTCGAAGACGCCAAACTGGCCCCTGCCCAGATCGATTATATTAATGCCCACGGCACCAGCACGCCCTTGAATGACAAGAGCGAGACCGCCGCCATCAAACAGATCTTCGGCGAACAGGCCTACCAGATACCCATCTCGTCCACCAAATCGATGACCGGCCATCTGTTGGGCGCCTCCGGCGCGGTGGAAGCTGTGGTCTGCCTGATGGTTCTTCAGAAACAAATGCTCCCACCCACCATCAACTACGAATTCCCGGACCCCGATTGTGATCTGGACTACGTGCCCAATTATGCACGCCCGGCGACGGTGCGACGCGCGATGTCGAACTCCTTTGGGTTCGGAGGGCACAACGCCACGATCATCCTGAGCCAATACCAAGAGTAGGCGCTATGAGCCATTATGCACATATTACCGGTTGGGGCATGGCTGTGCCCGAGAAGACATTGACCAACGAAGACCTGGCGCAGATGGTCGACACCAGCGATGAATGGATCGTTTCTCGCACAGGCATACGCCAGCGCCACCTGGCAACCGAAAACCAAACCACCGCTACGCTGGCAACCGATGCTGCCATTAAGGCACTCCAGATGGCAAATATCACCCCGCAAGATGTGGACCTGATCATTGTCTCGACCTCTTCGCCGGAGCATATCTTCCCTGCCACCGCTTGCCTGGTGCAGGACAATATCGGCGCCTCGAAGGCCGGTGCTTTCGATCTTTCGGCGGCCTGTTCCGGTTTCATCTATGCACTGAACATGGCTGCCCAGGCGATCCAGACCGGATCCATTAAATGCGCTGTGGTGATCGGCTCAGAGACGCTTTCGCGCCTGGTGAACTGGCAGGATCGCAACACCTGTATCTTGTTCGGCGACGGCGCTGGCGCTTTTGTGCTTCAATCCAGCGAAGAGCCGGGCGGCGTACTTTCGGCAGTCATGCGCTCCGACGGCTCCGGGCGCGACTCGCTCAGCCTGCCCGCTGGCGGCAGCTTGATGCCAACCACCGCTGACACAGTCTCTATGGGATTGCATTTTATCCAAATGAACGGGCGCGAGGTCTTTCGCTTCGCCACGCGGGTGATGGCTCAAGCCACCCAGGAAGCCGTCGAATTAGCCGGGCTCAAGATGGAAGATATCTCCCTGATCGTTCCCCACCAGGCCAACCTGCGCATCATCGAAGCGGCTGCCCGTAGCCTGGAGGTGCCGATGCAACGGGTGATGGTCAATGTCGACCGCTATGGCAATACCTCCACCGCGTCGATTCCCATCGCAGCCGTTGAAGCTGCGAACAGCGGCCGACTGAAACAGGGCGATTATGTCGTCTTCGTTGGCTTTGGCGCGGGTCTGACCTGGGGAGCCGCTGTGGTGCGCTGGGGCGCACCCTTCCCCACCAAGCGCCGCTTGCCGCCAGTATCCTTCCGCATCTGGGCGCGACTGCGCTCGTTGGTTCGCCGGCTGCTGCGGCAGATCGAAGGCATGCTGTGGGGTCGCCACGCCTGAGCGACTTGGTATCTCAGCCTCGGGCTGGTGGTTCAGGCGCTGCCCCGCTGGCCGGCGCAGCCCTGTCTGCGCCATCATCCAGTCGAAATGCCTGCAGCAGTTGCTTGACCAGGCGGGTGAAGATATTCTGTTGGTAACCAGCCAGGCAGGCCAGCAGATAGATGACCAGTGGGGAGTTGATCGCCTCGCCCGAGCCAGTGATCGAGAGCAAACCAGCGCGGATAATCAAGAAGACGACCGCCCCGATGGCAATCCCCATGATCGGGCTGGCCAGGTACCACAGGGAATGCTGGCGGTCGAAATTTTGCTCCCAGGCGATATGCTTGACCAGGGCCAACATTGCGCCAATCACACCACCCAGCGCCCCCCAGGACATGGTCGCCAGCAAATAGATGTAGTCATTTGGCAGGTTGAAAAGCTGTGCTCGCGGACCGCTGGTGAAAGCGCCTACGCCCAACCCCAAGAGCACAAAAGCCAGGAGCGCTGCGCCCCACACCACTTCATAGGTAAACAGAAACGCCCCCAGCGAGCGCGACCACACGCTCATGCGCTGGTAGAAAGCCAGGCGATACTCCACTTCATTGACATGGCGCTCGGCCTCCTCGTAATTGGCCTTGCCGCCCAGAATCTCGTTGCGCGCAAATTTGAGCTGGTCGAGCAGTAAACCGGCAGTCCGGGTGTTATTCACCTCTTCATCGATGCGCTTCTTGGCGCGTTCGATGCGCTCCCACAGCGCCAACAGCGCCTGGTCGGGCACGAATTCCCTGAGGACATCCTCTGCCGGCGACCTGTCCTCAGGATGCGATGGGAATTCGCCCAGCTCTGGTTCGACCGGCAATGACTGAGGTGTTAACACCGTTGACCCAAAGGCATCGCCACGCACTACAGAGCCCACCGGCGGCAGCGCCACTTCCGCCTGGGGCTGTCCTTCGGGCGGCAGCGGTTCAACCGCAGATAATCCCTTATCTGGCGCGCCATCGGGGATGTATTCTGGCATGGCATAAGCCTGCTCTGAGGGAATGGAGGCTCTGTCATCCTCTTCTGGTGAGGGCGGAATAGACGGAGGCGGCGTTTCTGACGGCATTTTGTTCACTGTTCTCCAACTTGTCCAGGATATTGGCGAGAGTTTATTCTTAACCCAAACATTGCCAGTATAGATCATCTACTCATGGAAGTCAAACGTTAGAGTGGCGTTAGAAATCTACTCAAACCTGAGGCAGTTGCTACCAGCTATCCTCATAGATTGGTATAATTTAATCAAGTCTACTAGGACTGTCGTATTTTGTGGAGGTATCTGTGAATTCGAATCGTAATCGCTCCTCTATCGTGTACCTGTTGTTGTTCATCGCAATCATCGTATTGTTGGTGGCAACCTTCAGGGGCAACACCTCCCAGGAAACTGTGCCGATCAACCAGGCCGCGGCTGATATTCAAAAAGGTATCGTCGAACGGCTGATCGAAAACGAGAATCGCTTGCGAATTATCTACGCAGATGGTAGTGAGAAAATCGCCAATATCGAGCCAAACGCTACCTTGATCGAGCAGTTGAAAGAACTGGGGGTGACAACCGAACAGCTCAGCTCCGAACGCATCAAGCTGGAAATCACCCCACCCAATGCCTGGCTGGGCTTGCTGACGGGGTTAAGCTACATCTTGCCCTTCATCCTGATTGCTGGTGTCTTTTGGTTCGTCTTTCGCCAGGCGCAAGGGAGCAATAACGCCGCTCTCTCCTTTGGCAAATCGCGCGCCAGGATGTTCACCGGCGATCAGCCCTCGGTAACCTTCGAGGACGTGGCTGGCGTCGAAGAAGCCAAGGAAGAGCTGCACGAGGTGGTGGAATTTCTGCGCGAACCGGAGAAGTTCATCTCGCTTGGGGCGCGCATCCCCAAGGGTGTCCTGCTGGTTGGGCCTCCAGGCACGGGAAAAACCCTGCTGGCAAAAGCAGTCTCAGGCGAGGCCGGCGTGCCCTTCTTCTCCATCTCTGGCTCGGAGTTTGTGGAAATGTTCGTTGGCGTCGGCGCTAGCCGCGTGCGCGACCTGTTCGACCAGGCTAAGCGACATTCACCCTGCATCGTTTTCGTGGATGAGATCGACGCGGTCGGCCGCCAGCGTGGCGCCGGCCTTGGCGGCAGCCACGATGAGCGTGAGCAGACCCTCAACCAGATGCTGGTCGAGATGGATGGCTTCGATACCGACACCAACGTTATCATCATCGCTGCTACCAACCGCCCCGATATTCTCGACCCGGCGCTGATGCGCCCCGGGCGCTTCGATCGCCGCGTGGTGTTGGACCGCCCGGATATGCGTGGCCGTGAAGCCATCCTGAAGGTGCACATCAAGGGCAAGCCCCTGGCAACCAATGTCGACCTGGGGGTACTGGCGCGCTCCACCCCAGGCTTTGTCGGCGCTGACCTGGAGAACCTGGTCAATGAAGCCGCTATCCTGGCAGCCCGGCGCAACAAGAAGATGATCGAGCAGCCCGAGCTGGAAGAGGCTATCGAGCGCGTGATAGCCGGCCCAGAGCGCAAGAGCCGTTTGATCAGCCAGGAAGAAAAGCGCATCGTCGCCTACCACGAAGCCGGGCATGCCGTGGTCATGAACGCCCTGCCCGAAGCAGACCGGGTGCAAAAAGTGTCCATCATTGCCCGTGGCATGGCTGGCGGCTACACCCTGGCGCTGCCAGAAGATGATCGCACGCTGATGCCGCGCAAAAAGATCATCGCCGATATGATCGGTCTGCTGGGCGGGCGCGCCGCTGAAGAGCTGGTCTTCGATGACATCACCTCTGGCGCTTCCAACGACCTCGAACGGGTCACACGCCTGGCGCGCGCTATGGTTACCCGCCTGGGTATGAGCGATGAGCTTGGCCCGCTGGTGTACGGGCAAAAAGAAGAGCTCATCTTCCTGGGCCGAGAAATTTCCGAGCAGCGCGATTACTCTGAAGCTGTCGCCGAACAAATTGACAAGGAAGTGCGCCGGTTGATCAATGAGGCTTACGAGAAGGCGCGCTCCCTGTTAGTGCAGTACCGCGACAAGCTCGATGCCGTCGCTACTCGCTTGCTGGAGGTGGAGACGATCTCGCGCGAAGAGTTCGAGGCCCTTTTCCCACCGCCAGTGCCCAAAAACAGCGGCACGCCTATTCCAATGGCGATGTAAGCGAAGTGTTGTAATGGTACAGGCGTGAAACGAACTGCGTTTCACGCCTTTTCATTCCCACAGGAGTGATGCAATGCAAACTTTACCTGCCGAGGAAACTGCAGGTTACACAGCCGCCTTGGAGCAATGCGGATATCATCTCATCGAGCAGCCAGGCTGCCTGCGCATCGCTGGCGCCGATCGGATCGCCTTCCTTCAGCGCCAGACAACCAACGATGTCAGGCTGGTCAGCGAGACCCGTTCGGTTCTGACCGTGCTCACCACGCCCACCGCCCGCATACTGGATGTACTGCGCGTCTTCAGCGATGAAGAAACGCTGCTGGCGCTGACACTGCCCGGCAGCAGCGCCAAAACAGCTCAATATCTGAGAAGCCGCATCTTTTTTATGGATAAAGTGAGCGTGACGGACGCCAGCGCCGAATTTTTCCAGCTCGATCTGGAAGGGCCACAGGCAGCCCAGGCGCTGACACACCTGCCAGCGCCGGTTCCAGGTGTAGATCACACGGTCGTGCGCGGTGAGCTCGCGGGCGAAGAGCTGTTTGTCCTCTCCCAGGCGGGTCTGTTCGCCCCAGGATACCGGCTTGTCGCGCTGGCGTCCTTGCGAGAGGCGTTGCAAGACCGCCTGCATGCGGCTGGAGTAAAGCCCATCTCGCCCCAGGTTTATCAGATTTTGCGCGTCGAAGCGGGCAAACCGTGGGCGCCCAACGAGCTAAGCGAAGAGTACACCCCGCTGGAAAGCGGACTGGAAGCTGCCATTTCCAGCACCAAAGGCTGCTACACCGGGCAAGAAGTCATTGCCCGCCAGATTACCTACGATAAGATCACCCAACGCCTGGCAGGACTGCGGCTGGAGATGCCCACCCGGCCTGGTGAGAAAGTTTGGGCTGGAGAGCGGCTGGTGGGAGAGATTACCTCCAGCGCGGTCTCCCCGCGCTTCGGCTCGATAGCTCTCGGTGTGCTGCGCAAGCCCCATTTCGAGCCGGGCAGCCAGTTGCGTGTGGGTGCTAACGCCAGCAACGCCCAGCCCGCTCTCTGTGTAACCCTACCCTTCTCCGCCAGTGAAAATGAGCACATTCCCCGCTGAACAGCAACCCTTCGCCGGTAAGATCGCCCTGGTAACCGGCTCGGGCAGGGGCATCGGGCGCGCCATCGCCCTGCACTTCGCCCGCCTGGGCGCAGACCTGGTGATCAATTTCTTCCGGAACCGCGCGCCCGCCGAGCAAACCGCCCAAGAAATTCGCCAGATGGGACGCCGCGCCCTGCTGGTGCGCGCCAATATTGGCGAGTTGGAGCAATTGGAGACTTTGTTCGACGAAACTGCCAAAACCTACGGCGGGCTGGACTTCCTGATCCACAACGCTGCCTCCGGCTACAATCGCCCGGTCATGGAGCAAAAGCCCAAAGGCTGGGAGTGGAGCATGAACATCAACGCCCGCTCGCTGCTCTTCGCCGCCCAACGCGCGGTCCCTTTGATGGCAGCCCGGCAAGGAGGGGCGATGGTCAGCATCAGCAGCCCGGGCGCGCAGCGCGTCCTGCCCGATTACGTGGTCGTTGGCGCCAGCAAAGCGGCCCTGGAAGCCATCACCCGCTACCTGGCGGTAGAGCTTTCGCCGCTCAATATCGTTGTCAACGCCATCTCGCCTGGGGTGGTGCTCACCGAGGCGCTGCGCCATTTCGCCGTCGTGCGCCAGGATGAGCACATCCTCGAGCACGCCATCGCACACACCCCCGCCGGGCGGTTGGTCAGCCCGGAGGACGTGGCTCACTTGGCGGCGTTTTTATGTTCTCCGCAGGCAGCCATGATCCGTGGGCAGGTGATCGCCATCGACGGCGGCGCCACGCTGCCCGGCCCGGGCGTGTTTTCCGGGCAAAAAACCTAACGGCCGTAGCGCCCCATCCACTCGCCCTGCGCCAGGATGTGCCCCTCCATCGCCTGCAGTAAGCGCGCCTTGGTCGCCCCTTCCTTCAGGTCGAGCATGGTATCCAGAGCATATAGCTTGAAGAAATAGCGATGGGCTTTGCCCCTGGGTGGGCATGGCCCGCCATAACCCAGGCGACCAAAGTCATTCTTTCCCTGGACGCCAACACCTTTCACCCCTTCGGGCAGTTCGCTGAGATCAGGCGGCAAATTGTACAGCACCCAATGTACCCAGGTGCCTGCCGGCGCATCGGGATCATCCGCGATCAACGCCAGGCTGGCGACACCTGCTGGCAGTTCACTCCACGCCAGGTGCGGTGACACATCGGCATCATCGCAGGTGTAGCGGCGCGGGATCGTCTCCCCATTGGCAAATGAATTGCTGGTTAGTCGCAAAGCCATTTCTACGCCTCCTTCCGGCGAGGCAGGCGTGGGTGATGAAGCTGTCGAAGAGGCGGGGGTGCAGCCTGCCGCGCTCAGTAAGACCATCAGCAGCAGACACAGGTTTCGCATTTCAGCAAGTTCTGATATCAGCCTTCAGCGCCTTCAGACGCCCACTAAGATGGCGCGCGCTGGCGCTCCTTCGGCTCCTTTCAAGAAAAGCGGTAAGCAGTACAATGTATAGCGTCCCTGAGCCACCTGAGATAAGTTGAGACCTTCTACGATGATCACCTCTGAGCGCAGCAAAATCTGGTGCGTGGGCACCGCGGCGTCGAAAGGCGCCACCGAAAGGTAGTCCACACCCACCAACCGCACACCGCGTTCCACCAGGTAGTTCGCCCCGTCCGCGCTCAAAGCTACGAAATCTTTTTGAAAACCCGCTGTGTTATTGCTCCAATGGTTCGAGTTGCGCGTCTTGAACAGCAGGCGGCGGGTGCGCGGTGGAATATCTGCAGCTTGCAGCACCTCAGCGGTGATCACGTCTGCCTCCGGCAAATGCACCACATAGGCACGCCCTATCAATATTTTGAGTTGCATGTGCTCCACTTTACTACCATCCGCCAGGAAATGGTACGGAGCGTCCACGTGCGTGCCCGTGTGCACACCCATGGCGATACGCGAAACGTTGGCAGTTTCACCATCTTCGATGCGCGCAAAACGCTCCAGCACCACGCTGGGATCACCGGGCCACACCGGCAGCTCAGGTGAAATCGGCAGAGAAATATCGTAGATGCGCATACAGCCTCCTGCTATACAAAATCAGTATAGTCCAGGCTCGAAGATCGCGCAACGGGGGTCGCCCCCGACATAAACGCGGTTGCCTGCACGGGTGAACCGGCCCCGCGGCGTGTCTTCAACGGCAGCCCTGTGCAACAAAATTGCCCCTGTCCAATCAGCAGGCGCAGGTAGACCAGCATCAACCTCAATCTGTTTGAAAATTCTCCCACCCATTACGGACGCCAGCCTGTCTGTCTCGCCCAGTCTTGCGCCGCGTCCCAGATCAAATCGTAGACCGGGTCCTTGATCGCATAATACGCTTCCGCATCTTCGGCGTGCCGCCTTGCAAGTTCACGCTTGATGCGCTCGATGGTGCGCGCAGAGTTGGGGTGCGCCCGCAGGTAATCGCGAAACCGCAGGGCATAGCGCTGGTTTGGGTTGCTGTCGAGGCGCACATGCACATTGGCGCGGCGCTGCCCCTTGGGCTGAGTGAAAAGCAGCTTAACCCACCGCTCCGGATCGCCAGCCTCGCCCAGAGGCACATGATCGTGCGTGATCGTCTCCCAAAACTCGTAACCCGCCTCCACCAGCCTGTGCTTGATCTCAGGCGTCAGCGCTCGAACCGTTATTTGAACATCGATCACATTTTTAGCGCCTAGCCCAGGCACCGCGGTGGAGCCGATATGATCAATTCTCAAGGCGAAATCGCCCAAAATCTGCCAGAGAGCGCTCTGAATCAATTCAAACTCTTTGGGCCAGTCTGGATTGTAGTCGGAGATGACGATCATATTCCACCGCCCCAGCGCCCGAAAGATACTCGACTCAACAGATAGTCAGTCGTATTGCCGATGAGGTTGCCTACCCGGATGATGTGCATCGCCAGGTCCATCATCTTCACCGCCTGCCCGCCATATCGCTCCAAGACAAAACTTCTCGCCTGCTCATCGGGCGCTCCGTCCATCTCGGCCCAATGCTGAGCATACAACAGCGCCGGCACCTCATCCAATGGGCTGCCTTCGAACAACCCTTTCCCCAACGCCTCGATTTCCGCCTGCGAGATACCTTTCGTCAGCGCTTCGCGAGCATGCACGTACGAACAATAGCGGCACCCGTTCACCCCCGTCACCACCAGCATCAAGCGTTCGCGGAAGGCAGGCGAGACGATCTTTCCCCGCATCAATGCGCGCACCTCCTTCCGCCGTGAGACAATTTTCCGCAGGTCGATTAGCAGCTCACCCAGGCTGTGATACATTCTGCGCTTGAATGGTTTCATCCCTACCCACTGTGGACAATATCTTCCCGCTAAGCCATCGGCGAATCCTGTCGGGTTGCACGATGATCCTGTTCGTGGATGACCTGCGAGTTTACCTTATCTCCTCTCTCCTCAGCGAATAACGCTCCAACGCCTCGCGATTGACCGTCACGCCCAGCCCAGGCCCTTCCGGCACATCGATCGTACTATCCGGGTTGAGAGTAAAGATTTCGTTTGTGATATCCTCATGATAGTAGCGCGCCGAGGCCGAGATATCGCCCGGCAGCGTGAAGCCTGGCAGCGAAGCCAGCGCCAGGTTGGAGGCGCGCCCCACGCCTGTCTCGAGCATGCCGCCGCACCACACCGGAACGTTCTGCGCCTGGCACAGGTCGTGCACTGCCAGCCCTTGGCTCAAGCCGCCCATGCGCCCGGCTTTGATGTTGATGATGCGGCAGGCGCCCATCTCCAGCGCCTGGCGAGCGTGGCGCGCTGAGAGGATGCTCTCGTCCAGGCAGATGGGTGTGCGCATACGCTGCTGCACCAGGCGGTGGTCCCACAGGTCATCTTCGTTGAGCGGCTGCTCGATCAGCAGCAGATTCAGGTCATCCAACGGCTGCAGCGCGCCCACCGTTTCAATGGTGTAGGCCGAGTTGGCGTCCACCTGCAAGCGCAGATGCGGGAATTCCTTGCGCAGCGCGGCTGTTTCTGCCACATCGCGACCGGGTTTGATCTTGATCTTGATGCGCTGGTAGCCCTGCGCCAGGTAGTCTTCCACGGCGCGCAACAGAGCTGGCACGTCCTCCTGGATACCGACGGAGACACCCACTTCTACCCGCTCGCGCACACCGCCCAGCATCTGGCGCAGCGAACGCCCTTGCGCCTTGCCCAGCAAGTCCCACAGCGCCATCTCCAGCCCGGCTTTCGCCATTGGATGGCCGCGCACAGCGCTCAGCCGCGCCTGCAATGCTGTAGCGTCTGCAAAATCCTCCCCCAGAACAGCCGGCGCCAGGAATTCCTTCAGGATATGCCAGGCCGTGCCGGTGGTCTCGTAGGCATAGCCCGGGTCGCGGTCGGCGACGCACTCGCCCCAGCCCACCAGGCCGTCTGCAAAGGTTTCCAGCAGGACGCACTCACGCGCCTCGGAACGTCCGAAGGATGTCTCGAATGGTGAAACCAGCGGCATGCTCAGGTGATACAGGACGATGCGCTCGATCTTCATAGCGTGCTTTCTCCGTAGGTTAGAACGTAGAAACTGCGCGGGTGCGTACCCGGCAGATAGACAAAATCAGTCACCAGGTAGCCCATCTGGAAAAGTTCGGTAAACAGGCGACGGGTGTGCTTGCGCCAGGCAGCCGCCAGCTCGGTCGAGGCGGCCTTCAAGGCGTGGAAATCGGATGGAATCTCCACCAACAGGAGCGGGCGCTCGGCAGGGTCGATCTGCGCGGTGGCAAAATCGTCCCCTCCCGGGACAGGCCAGCCGCTGGCATCCTGCCGGGTTGGGTTTAGCACCTGTGCTCCGCCCGCATAATAGTGCGCCAGGTCCAGCGCAGGGCGTGCGCTGCGGCTCAAGCGGCGATTGACCCGGGCAGAGTTCACCCACCAATCCACCTGAAAACGGTCGGATGGCAACCCCAGGTTGAGCCCATCGCGCAGGGTGCCGTACTCATCTTCCAGATAGGTATTGCACACCGTTCCCAGGCGAGTGATATTCAGATGAGCGTTGCGGCTCAAGAGCGGATCGTATGTCCAGGTGATGTGATTCAGTCCCTGGTGACGCACCATCTGCCACTGCGCTCGCTTTAGAGCGAAACCGATCTGCTGGCCGCGGTACTGCGGATGCACACCCATCATGTGAGAGTGATGCTTGAGGTGCAGACCATCAGGCGTTTGCACCAACCCAGGGAAACCGAACACAAAGCCCGCCAGCTTGCCAGCCGGCTCGCCCTCTTCGGCAACGAAGGCGCCAATCACCAGCCCGCCATTGTGCACCACCGCTACCAGCATGTGCACCGGCACGATTTCGACCTCGCTTCCCGTCCACACCTGGGCCTGCAGGCGTTCGACCTCCGCCAGTTCATCAGGATGCTCCAAAATCCGGATCGAAACCTTCACCAGCCTCTCCTTCTACGAATTACACCCGCCTGCGACGCTGAAACAGCGAAACTAGCAACTCGCGCTGCCAGTTTACACCTCGCAGGTAATCCAGTTGGTGCGACATGCGCCGCGGCAGCAGGTTGAAATACCTGGGCAGCGTATCCAGCGAACAGGTGCGGTTGGCTGCCAGGTAATCCAACCAGAAAATCGAAACGGGCAAGGATGGGAACATGGCTTCCAGTAGAATGGTGATGACGCGCAGGTAAGGCGGCGCCACCCCTACCAGGCGGCGCTGTACGCCCATCTCCCGTAAAATCATCTCGATCACCTGTCGGAAAGTGAGGTATTCCGGTCCCCCCAGCTCGTACATCTGGTTGCGCGTCGACTGGTCTTCCAGCGCCCAGGTCAGGCAGGTTGCCAGGTCTCGCACCCAGATAGGCTGCACCAGCGTGCGCCCTTCGCCTGGCATAAAAAAGATGAAAGGCAGTGCTGCCAGGAGGCGCGCCAGGCCGGTGGTGAAGCCATCCTGCGGGCCATACACCACTGCAGAGCGCATAATGGTGAAATCGATCCCGCTCCGGCGCACGAACTCCTCCGCAATACCCTTGGCTTTTAACACCGGGAAAGCTGAAGCACGGTCGGCGCCCAGGTGGCTCAACATGAAAAAGCGGTCGACCCTGGCGTCTATCGCCGCTTGCAGCACCGCCCGCGTGCCTTGAATATCCACTTTCACCAGGTCGGCGTAGGCGCCGCGCCACTCCACACCTGCCAGGTGATAGATCGTATCTACCCCAACCATCGCTGCCCGCAGGCCACGCGCATCGCTAAGACTGCTGACCGCCACCTCAACCGCCTTGCCGCGCGGCAGGTTCGGAGATTTAGGCGAGGGGCGAATCAAGAGGCGCACCGGGTATCCCATTTCCACCAGGCTGCTGACAAGCTCTCTGCCGATGAAACCGGTAGCTCCTGTTACCAGGATCATATCAACCCAGTTCTAATCCCATCTGGCGATAAGCCTGCCGCAGCTCTGGAGGCGCCAGCCTGCGCAGCATCTCCGCGCGCCTCAGCACACCTTCAATCCAGGCAGTGCTGGCATCTCCTGCATTCAATAAGGTCTGCGCTTCCACTGCGTTCACCCAGCGATAGGCGTCATGCTCCTGGCTGATCTGGATTTGATCCACGCTGCTCGCCAGGCGACATAAACACACCACACCGATCAGTTCGTTATCGGCACCTGGCGCGCCGCGATAGAAATGCGTGGTGCCAATGACCAGTTCCACCTCGACCCGCGCTCCCAATTCCTCATCCACCTCGCGGTGCAACGCAGCCTCGAAGCCCTCCCCCTGGTCTACCCTGCCGGTGACACATTCCCACACACCGCCGCCAAAATCCTTCTCCGCTGAACGGCGCAGCAGCAAATAACGCTCATCTTCGGGTCGGTAGATCAGGGCAGCAACACCGCCCAGGAAACGGCCGATCGTCGTCATCAGACCTCACAGGAAAGTTCAATCTTTGGGCGCCAGGCTAAGCACGCACATAGTTGACCAGGGTTTTCCAAAAATGCTCGCTGCACGACAAACAGGCTGCTGCAACATTCACCCAGCCTCGCCACACTCCTGCCGTGGCTATTTCTTACGGCAAACCACCATCACGGCGATATCATCCCCTGTGGCCTGGCTGCCAGTAAAGCGGTTGACAGCTTCGAAGACCGAGTCTTGCAATTCCTGAGCAGAGCTAGAGCGCCGCGGCAGCACCACATCGAACAGGTTATCTTCGCCGAAATCCTCGCCATCTGGGTTCTGCGCCTCGGTGACGCCGTCGGTGTACAGCAGCAGCACATCGCCAGGTGAAAATTTTACAACTTTTTGCTGCCAGGTTGCTTTTTCAACCATGCCCAGCGCCATACCGGTTGCTCGCAACTGGTCTACTGGTTTTCCCTTGGCGGAGCTGACCATCAACGGCGGTGGATGACCGGCATTGACATAGCGCAACCTGCCGGTATGCGGCTCGAGCACGCCGAAGAAAGCCGTCACAAACATGCTGCCGTGTGTATCGGATAGGATACGGTCGTTGACAATGCTCACAGCAAATCCTGGCAAGGTGGGATACTGCAACGCATACGTGCGGATCAAAGTGCTGCTCAGCGCCATAAACATCGCCGCGCCCATGCCCTTATCAGTAACGTCTGCAATCACAATCCCCAGGTTGCCATTGGGCAGTGGGATGAAATCGTAAAAATCTCCCGAGGTTTCCCGCGCCGGCTGTAAACGAGCGGCGAAATCCCAGCCTGCCAATCTCGGAGACTCTTTGGGCAGGATGCTGGCTTGAATGCGCGCTGCTTCAGAAAGCTCGTATGCCAGGTTGGCAGGCCATAAAGGGCGCGCCCGTCCTTGCGCGGCGCTGACTGACTGCGCCAGCATAGCTGCCAGCGCCTCGATGGTGCGCGTAATGCTCGGGTCATCCAGCACCGGCTGTCTGCTGACCAGACCCAGGCCGCCCAGCGGTTTGGCGTTCTCGTGCTGGCGGATGGAAGCCAGCGTCAGCGAACAGCCGTCCGGCTGGCGGCCTGTCCATGGGTAGGCATCCCCGGGCAGGTAAACCTGGGTGTGTGGATTATTGCGCAGCCATTTCCAGGCTGACTCCGAGATGGCGCAACCAGGTTCATCGATGGCGCTCACCTCCAGGTCTTGCGCCGGGTAAATGCGCACGCGCATCTGGCAGTTTGGAAACAGATCAGGCAAGTGCTGGCGCAGCAATGTGGTCAATTCAGCGGCATCCTGCCAGGGATTGCGCAGCTCATACTCCAAGATTTTCAGGCGCTCGGCGCGGTTCAATTCCCTGGCGGCATGGCTGGCATCCATGCGCTGGCCTGCCTTCGCCAGGCGAATGGCTTTGACCAGCTCATCGGGGGTGATATTTTTTGACAGGAAGCCCGCCGCGCCTACCTCCATGGCTTGCTGCAGCAGGCTGTGATCGTGAAAATTTCCCAGCACTAAAACCTTGATCTGTGGCCAACGCTGGCTGATCAGGCGAGTCGCGGCAACGCCATCCATGCGCGGCATCTCCAAATCCATCAGCACCACGTCTGGCATCACCAAACCACACAACTGCACGGCATCCTCGCCGTCAGAGGCCTCACCAATCAGGTGCATATCCGGCACGCTGCGCAGAAAGGCTGCCCAGCCGCTGCGGATTACAGGCAAGTCATCGACCACCACGACACGCACTGCGGCGGCGCTCATCCACTCTCCCTCAAAGCAAAACCAGAGAACATCTCTGTGATTATGACACATTTTCAGAGAATTGGGGAAGTATACAACCGGTTCTGTGGTCTGCACGCTTCCCAAAATGAAAACTGCTCCGGATTGTTTACCAGAGCAGTCAGGCTGGGGGCAAAGGATTCGAACCTCTACATACGGATCCAGAGTCCGCTGTCCTACCGTTAGACGAGCCCCCAACATCCAGCGGGCAGTATTTTACCACGGATAAATCTTGTCGTCAAATCAAGCTGCCAGCCGTAAATGAATACACCTACCACCCCGTCGAGCATCGCTCTTTGCCATCAGAAACCTGCCGAGATCGCATTGACCTGGCTAAAATGGCGAGATAAAGGTGGCTGCCTGATTTGTTATAATAAGCGCTAATTCATTCCTCGAGGAAAATACCATGCAAGATTCATCCAGCATTACCGGCAGCTCAGGAGCTGAAAGCGAGCGCCCTTCCGATATTTATCCTGCGACCGATTTCATCCGAGAAATCATCAAAGAAGACATCCGCACCGGCAGATTCGGTGGGCGTGTGCATACCCGCTTCCCGCCTGAGCCCAATGGCTACCTTCACATCGGACACGCCAAATCGATCGTCCTCAATTACGGCATTGCCCAGGAGTTCGGCGGCAAGTTCAACCTGCGCTTCGATGATACGAACCCATCGAAAGAGGAGGTTGAATACGTCGAGTCGATCATCGCGGACGTGCGCTGGTTGGGCGCCGACTGGGAAGATCGCCTGTTCTTTGCCTCGGACTATTTCGAGCAGCTCTATGAATGGGCGGTAAAGCTGATCAAGAAAGGCAAGGCTTATGTCGATGATCTGAGCGCCGATGAGATCCGCGCTTACCGTGGCACGCTCACCGAACCTGGCAAAGAAAGCCCCTACCGCAATCGCAGCATCGAGGAGAACCTCGACCTGTTCGAACGGATGCGCCGGGGTGAATTTCCAGATGGGTCGCGCGTGCTCCGCGCCAAGATTGACATGGCTTCCGGCAACATGAACCTGCGCGATCCGATCCTCTACCGCATCGTGCACGAATCTCACCACCGCACCGGCGATAAATGGTGCATTTACCCCATGTACGATTTCGCCCACGGTCAATGCGATTCGATCGAAGGCATCACTCATTCCATTTGCACACTGGAATTTGAAGATCACCGTCCACTTTACGATTGGTTCCTGGACGAGTTGGAGATTTACCATCCGCGGCAGATCGAATTTGCCCGCCTGAACTTGAGCTACACGTTGCTCAGCAAACGCAAACTGCTGCGCCTGGTACAGGAAAAATATGTCGATGGTTGGGATGACCCGCGCATGCCCACCATCTCCGGTATCCGCCGGCGCGGTTATACGCCCGAGGCGCTGTGGGATTTTGCGCGCCGCATCGGCGTGGCCAAGAACGATAGCATTGTGGATATTGCTTTGCTGGAGTATTGCATCCGCCAGGATCTCAACCAGCGCGCCCCGCGCCGCATGGCGGTGCTGCGCCCACTCAAGCTGGTCATCGACAACTACCCTGAAGACCAGGTTGAATATATGCAGGCGATCAACAATCCAGAAGATGCGTCCGCCGGAACGCGCCAGGTGCCTTTCTCCAAGGTGCTGTATATCGAGCAGGACGATTTCCGAGAGGTTCCCCCACCCAAATATTTCCGCCTGTCTCCAGGGCGCGAAGTGCGCCTGCGATACGCTTATTTCGTGCGCTGCACCAGCGTGGTCAAGGATCCCAACACCGGCGAAGTGCTCGAAGTGCATTGCACCTACGATCCAGCAACGCGCGGCGGCGATGCTCCCGATGGGCGCAAGGTGAAAGCCACCCTGCACTGGGTATCCGCCGCTCACGCCGTGCCAGCCGAGGTGCGACTGTACGACCGTCTTTTCATCAAAGAAGATCCCAACCAGGCTCCCGAAGGGCAAGACTTCCTGGCGAACTTAAATCCCAACTCATTGGAGATCCTGCAAGGATGTCAACTCGAGCCCAGCCTGGCGCAGGCCCAGCCTGGAGAAACCTTCCAATTCGAGCGCATGGGATATTTCTGCGTTGACAAATACTCCCAAGCCGGTGCGCCGGTTTTTAACCGCACCGTGACGCTCAAGGACACCTGGGCGAAGATCGAGCAAAAGCTGTAAGGCGCACTGTTCATTCGTCGCGCTTGTGCATTGCAAATGAGCTGACACGAAATCTGCGAGACAATCTCGCACCCAGTTTTCGCAGTTCACCCGGATGCCTTTAAAAAGTCTGGCGGAGGCCTATCGTCTCCGCCAGATCTATTTTCTCAAGGGTTTAACTTTCGATGTTGTCTTCCAGCATCCTGGCAGCAACTTGCAGGCGATCCAGGACAACGTCCCGCCCGAGGATTGCCATGCTCTCCAACAGCGGCGGGCTGACGATTTGTCCAGTCACAGCCACGCGCAGGATACCAAACAACTGTCCCGCCTTGATGCCCAACTCATCCGCCAGCTCGCGCAGCGGTCCCTCAGCGCTTTCATGGGAAAAATCCCGCAAACCAGCCAGCAGGTGATAGGTGCGTTGCACCGCGCGCAGCGACTCGGCAGGGGTCATATTCTTGCCCACCAACTCCTGCGCCGCGGGCATCACCTGGTCTTTGAAGAAGAAACCTGCCATAGGGACAGCATCATCCAGCGTCACCATGCGCTCACGGATTAAGGGGGCGATGCGCAACAATTTATCCTGGCTGGTGGCGTAACCGGCAATCTCAAAGAAAGGCTGCACCCGTCGGGCGATCTCTTCATCTGACAGGCTGCGGATGTGCAACCCATTGAAATGATCCAGCTTGGTGAAGTTGATCGCCGCCGGCGCCGGATTCAGCCGCTCCAGGCTGAACTTATCTACCAGGTCCGCAAGGGTGAAGAACTCGGTATGGTCATCGTAGCTCCATCCCATCAGCGCGATCCAGTTCAAGACACCCTCTGGCGTATAACCCAACTCCTTCAAATCCTTGATAAAAATCGAGTAGCCGTCCTGCATCAAGGCGGCTGTCTCGCGCTTGCTCATCTTACCTTTACCGCTGGGCTTGAGGAATACCGATAGGTGGACAAATACCGGTTCTTGTAGGCCCAGAGCGCGCAGGATGTGCACATGCAATGGGAAGGTCGGCAACCATTCGGAACCGCGGATCACATGGCTGATTTTCATCAGGTGGTCGTCCACCATGGCTGCCAGGTGATACAAGGCCAGGCCATCAGACCTGACCAGGATGTAATCATCCAGGTTGGCATTCTCTACGGTGATCTCACCGCGCACGTAGTCATTGACGGTGATCGAACCCTCGTGGGGCATCTTGAAGCGAATGACATGGGGCTCGCCATCTGCCACGCGGGCGGCAGCTTCTGCGGGAGGGATACGCCGGCAGCGTCCATCATATCGCCCTGTTTCCCTGCGGCTTTGTTGCTCCTGGCGCAACTCAGCCAGCCGGTCTGCAGAGCAGAAACAGGGGTAAGCGCTGCCACGCTCGACCAGTTCCCAGGCGTACTGCTGGTAGATCTCCTTGCGTTCAGACTGGCGATAAGGGCCGTATGGACCGCCCTTATCGGGGCCCTCATCCCATTCCAGGCCAAGCCAACGCAGGCTATCCATCAGTTCCTGTTCGGCGCCTTCAACATAGCGCTTTTGGTCGGAATCTTCGATGCGCAGGATGAACTGCCCGCCAGTCTGGCGAGCAAGCAAATAATCATACAAGGCAGTGCGCCCACTGCCCAGGTGAGTGTGCCCGGTGGGCGAGGGTGCAAAACGCACTCGCGCCGGTTGGTCAGTTTTGGATATCATTTGACTCCTGAATGCTTTTGATTTTGCTGTATTTTACCTGTTTCCACCAGGCGAGGCGGCAAATTCCAGGGTTTTGTGACGCAAGATCACGCTCTGCACCAATCCAATACCGATCAGCACTGTAACCAGAGAACTGCCCCCATAACTGACGAACGGCAGCGTTAAGCCGGTCGCTGGCATCAGGCGCAGATTGACGCCGATGTTGACAATTGCCTGAAAGCTGATCAACACCGCCACACCAAAAGCGATTAATGCGCCAAACGTATCTCGCGCCAGCCGCGCCGCCCGGATACAGCGCAGGATGACGAACAACAACAACAGGATTAACAACACGGTGCCGATAAAACCAAACTCCTCTGCAATCGCAGAAAAGATAAAATCTGACCAACGCACTTTCAAGAATCGAAGCTGTACCTGAGTTCCTTGACCATACCCCTGCCCGAACCAACCACCCGAACCAATTGTGATCAGCGCCTGTTGGATATTGTACTCATCGCCATAGCGCGCCTCAGGATCTGGAAACAAGAAGCTGGTGACGCGGTCGATCTGATAATCTTCGATAACCTTGGTTTCGATTAGCACAGGCAACACGATTGCCAGCAAGATCAATCCGATCAAACCGTAGGTGACTAGCTGACGAACTGTGAGACCGCCAGCCCACAGCAAGGCAAACCACAGCACCAGGATGACAATGGAAGTGCTCAAGTTCGGCTGCAAAATGATCCACACCACAATGCCCAATGTGTAAACCAGGCTGCCAGCCACAAAACGCAGGTTATGGATCTTTTCTCTGTTCTTGGTGAAGAAATCTGCCAGTACCAGGATAATCACGATCTTGGCAAATTCAGATGGCTGAAGGTTGAACTGCAAAAACTCAAACCAGCGCGCCGAGCCAAACACGGCTGCTGCAACCACATTCAAGATCGCCAACGCGCCGGCTGTGCCCAGGTACAGCAGTCTGTTCAACGAAGACCAGACATGGTAATCGATCGCGGCGGTAATGAACACAATCACAAAGCCCAAAAAGGCAAAACCGATTTGCCGGTTGACCAAATTGGTTTCGGTGGTCAACTCGATATTCCCGGCAACCGCCGAGCGGATCATGGTGATGCCAAAGATCACGAGGACAATCACCGCACCCAGCAACCAAAAATCGAAATGCCGCCAGGTCAGTGATACGCTGCTGTTACTGCGCATCCGTTCTTATCTACTTTCTACCAGTTCAACGACGCTCACCCATAAAAAGCCCAGCTCTTTTTGCTGCCTGCTCAACCTGCTCGCCGGCGGGCAGCCGGTTTGAACGGGATATCAGCTACCAGCCGCTGCTCGCGCCCCTCCTGGGCAATGTCGATCGTAACTGCTTTGGGATCGATCTCGATGTAACGGGAAATCACGGAGATCAACTCATCCTTCAGCTTCTCTAGCGCTTGCGGCGAAAGATCGGTGCGGTCATGGATCAACACCAGCTTCATGCGCTCTTTCGCCAACTGTGCGCTGCGTTGGTCGCGTCCGAACAGGCGGTCGAGAAAGCGGTTCATCTGTTGCCTCCCGGGCGGACCAGGCGCGCCAAGCGCCCCAAGAAGCCGCCATCGTCATTCATCGACATGAAGGGAACTTGCTCACCATTCAGGCGGCGAGCGATATTTCGAAATGCCTGCCCGGCTTTGCTGCGTTCATCCAGGGCCACCGGCATTCCCCGGTTGGTGCTCACCACCACGTTCTCATCTTCTGGGATCATTCCCACCAGGTCAACTGCCAGCAATTCCAGCACATCGTCTGCTGAAAGCATCTCACCGCGTTTAACCATGCTTGGCTTGATGCGGTTGATGATCAAGCGCGCTGGTCCTTTCTCTTCCGCTTCGATCAAGCCGATGATGCGGTCAGCATCCCGCACTGCAGAGACCTCGGGATTGGTCACCACCAGCACGATATCCGCTGGCGCAATGGCGTTGCGAAAGCCACGTTCGATGCCAGCCGGCGAATCGATCAAGATCCAATCGTGCTCGCCGCGCAGTTCATCGCACAGGCGCACCATATCGCTGGGCGAGACAGCATTCTTATCACGCGTCTGTGCAGCCGGGATGAGGTACAGCTCCGGTAACCGCTTATCGCGTATCATCGCCTGCCGTAGCCGGCAGCGACCCTCGACCACATCCACCAGGTCATAAACAATCCGGTTTTCCAGACCTAAGACCACATCCAGGTTTCTCAACCCAATATCTGCATCCACGCAAACCACTTTTGCCCCATTGGCTGCCAGCGCAGTCGCCAGGTTGGCCGTGGCGGTGGTTTTGCCCACGCCTCCCTTACCAGAGGTCACTGTAACAACTTTAGCTGTCATTCAATTTACCCTGCCCTCCACAAAGATAGCGGGTTTACCTGCGCCGGTCATCCCACGCCTCAGCCACTACCTGTCCGTCAACCAGGCGGGCCATTTCTGGTTGCGGTCGACCGCGCCTTTTGGGGGGTATAGCTATCGAGCCAGCGATGCGCAGTTGCGTCGGAGCCAGGTTCAAGGCACACACCACTGCGCTCTCATCCCCTTCGGCTCCAGCGTGCACCACGCCGCTCAAACGCCCCCAAACCACGACGTTGCCGCTAGCGATGATCTCCGCTCCCGGGTTAACATCGCCAATCACAACCACATGCCCGGCATACTTGACGCTGGAGCCAGAACGAAGCGTCCGGTGAATCATCAGCGCAGTGTCGCGACTGGGCGGCATGTCTATGGGGATCTCCTCGCGCCGCTGCGTCGTTGGCTTTGAAAGGCGCGTTGCCAGCCCAAGGGTTTGCGCCGTGCTCTCTGTGGTTGGTGAATTGCTCAGCACACCCCATAGCTGCAAGCCGCGCTCGGAAAGTTCATCTCGCAGGCGACTCATCTCGACGGCTTTGAGTACGTGATTTCCCACATCCAACATCAGGCGTGCGCCGCGTAAAAATTCTAGCTGCTGGTCGATCTGCTCCAGAAAAAGCTGAAATACATCTTCCCAGCTTCCCTCCCCCAGGGTAACCAGCAGGCCGTCCCTGACACCTTTGATCTGCATTTTTGGCTGCATCTCAATCGCCATCGCGCTTGCACAAATCATGGATGCACAGGGGTTGTTTGCGCTTCAGGCGCTGAAACGCTCCATTCCCCAAAACATCTAAGTCAATGATTATAGCATGATACACTACGGTGTAGCGCCAGCATTGTCGATGGTTTTCAGCTCGAAGTAGGCGTTCATGATCTGCCATACGATCGGACCAGCCACGCTCGAACCTTCGTTGCCGTTGTACACGAAGGCCACCACAGCGATCTCGGGAGTCTCGTAAGGGGCGTAACCCACTGTCCAGGCGTGGGATGGCCAGTTGCCTGGTATACAACGGTTCCTTGCGTCCGCATATTTATCGCAGTATTCCGCCGTGCCGGTCTTGCCCGCCGCGGTCAGATTAAAACTCGAATAGAACTCCTGGATTTTGGTCAGGGTACCGTTGGTCACCGCTCTGCGCATACCCGCTTGAACAGTCTGGATTACCCAGGGTTCTACAGTCTTGGTTTGCCCCTCGATCGGCTCACAACCCCTCAGTGTAGTATCGTAATATTCCTGGATCACGGGGTCTTTGGTGATGTCCCACTTCATAATCGGAGTAAATGGCTTCACGACGTTGCCTTCGCTATCCAGCACTTCGCGGACAATTTGTGGCTGCATCAGTTTCCCGTTGTTGGCAATTGTGGCAGCAGACATCAACACCTGCAAGGGCGTCGCCAATACAAACCCTTGCCCCACACTGGCAATATACGTATCACCTGTGGACCAGCTTTCGCCGTGTGTGATGCGTTTCCAGCGTGGATCGGGTATCAATCCCTTCTCTTCTTCCGGCATTCCGATGCCTGGGTAATCGCCGTACCCCAGAGCGCGTGCATAGGTACCCAGACGACAGACACCCAGCCCCTCGGGGACTTCATCCTGGTAGCCCCCGCCCAGTTTATAGAAATACACATTGCTGGAATTGGCCAATCCATCGATAAACGATAACCTGCCAAAACCAGCTTTGTTCCAGTCCACGAAATCGCGCGGTGTACCGCGATCATTGGCAAAATAGCGTTCAGAGATGGTGATCTTGGGCGGAGTCTCAAGCACCTGGTCCGGCGTCACCACACCTTCGTTGAGCGCCCCAACGGCTGTAACCAGCTTGAATACCGAGCCGGCAGGCAATACATCCCCAACCGCATGGTTGAGCAGCGGATTGGCTGGATCCTCGATCAATTGAGTGTAATAATACGCTGGGATGAGGCGCGCCATGCGATTGTTTTCATAGCTTGGGTAAGACACCATCGCCAAAACTTCCCCCGTGGTAGGATTCATGGCAATGGCAACACCGCTTGTGGATTGGATTTCGCCGAGAAAATTATTCCAATAGTTGATCTCGCGCTCGACGATTGCTGTCGCGGCTTGCTGCAAACGGGTGTCCAGCGTCAGGCGCAGGTTCAATCCAGGTCGAGCTTCCTGGATCACACCCAGCGTCTGCAACTCAGCGCCAGCAACATCGACTTCCACCGTGCGCAGCCCATTTTGCCCTGCCAGCAAATCCTGGTACTGCAGTTCAAGCCCGGCATAGCCAACTTTATCCCGGTTCGGCAGCAAACCAAGCGCTCGATATTCCGCTTCCTGGCTGGCAGGGATCGGGCCAAGAAATCCCACGATCGAAGCAGTGATCTCACCGGTCGGATAATCCCGTATCGGCTGGATCTCGACGCCAACCCCAGGCCAATCCTGGGCTTTCTCTTCCAGGATCATGGCAGTGGTGCGATCGATGTCACACTTGATTGGCACCGGTGTGAATGGCGTGGACGTGTCGCCATACAAGACAATCTCCGCAATCCCATGATTTGAGATGCACGGTACAAATGGATTGTCCTCGCTCAGCTCCCCGCCATTGACCGGCACACCCAGCAAGGCCGACAAATTGCGATAAATCTCCTGGATCTCTCCAGGATCATCCGGCAAATCTGCTGCCGTCACCACCGCATTGTAAGAGGCCAGGTTGCGCGCCAGCACCGTACCATTGCGATCATAGATGACGCCTCGCGGTGCAGGCTCATTGACCGTGGCAGTGCGGTTATCATTCGCTTGCAAGGTATAGACTGTGCCCTGGACGATCTGCAACCAGAACAGACGCCCGGCATACAAACCAAATGTTAAAACCAATACCAGCACAAAGGCCAGGATTCGCCACCTCTCCACTTGATTTTGTGTATAGGAAGAACCGTTCATACCTCAACCTCGGCCGGATACAACCAACTTGCCAGGTCGGCAATCAAATAAAACGTCGGCGCAGCCAACAATAAATTTAACAACAGGCTCGGCAGTGTGACCAGGTTAAGCGCTTCCAGTACCGGAATAGGGTCGCCCACCAGGCGCAAAGCCACGATAGATAATCCATGAAAAACCAGCGTGCCCGTCAGTATAACCAAAAACATCGCCAGCACAGGAGCTTGCCAGATGCGCTGGCGCAGCAGAAGCGCCAGGCCAGTGGCAATGCCGTAACTGACGAAAGCCACGCCAATTGGCAACGCCGATGATAGCGTGGCCAAAACTCCGGCAACCACCGTCCACTGCCAGGCGGTTTCGACCTTTTTTTGCAGCGCCCAGGCAGCGATGACCAGCAGCATCAGGTCAGGCGTGCCTAAAAGCAGCGGTACCCGGCTTACCAGGCTGGTTTGTAGCACAGCGAGCGCACCCAGGATTGGAAAAGCAAGCAGTGTTGCCATAGGTATCAGGGCGTTCCTTCTTCCGGCACCAATGGGGCAGTATCCAAGGGACGGAAATTGGTGATCACCAGCACGATCTCCAACTGGGTGAAGTCAACCACCGATTGCAGCGTGGCGCGCTTGAACAAGTCTTGATCGCGGCTTCGAATACCGGAAACCTGGCCAATCAAAATGTTCGCCGGATAACCACCGCCTAAACCAGAGGTCAACACCAGGTCGCCTACTTGTAAGTCGGCCTCCTGGGGCACCATATCCAGGAGCAGATCGCCGGTGAGTTGTCCTTTCAAGACCGCTTGCGCGCCGGAAGGGTCCAGGCGCACATTGACTGTCGAGGCCGGATCGGTGATGAGCTGAACGCGCGCAGCGTTGGCGGTAACCGCTGCGATCCGCCCCACCAGGCCCTGCTGTGTGACTACCGGCATGCCTCGCCGCAGGCCATCATCGGAACCCCGGTTGATAAACACATATTTCAAGAATGGACTGGTATCGTAACCAATCACCGCCGCTGCCTGGTAGCGGTTCTCAGGATTGGCGCGCGCAAAATCCACCAACGCGGAAAGAATATTTGTCTCCACGAGCTGCTGCTGAAGCTCAATGACTTGGGATTGCAAGCGCGCAACCTCGGCTTCCAGTTCCTGGTTGCGCTGTCGCAAACGGCTAATATCTTGCGGCGCGCTCAAAAAATCTTGGATGAACTGGTATCTCTGCGTGATCCAGGTTTGTGCAGAGACAATGGGATTCAGCAGAAACCGCGAAACTGGCGATAGATAGCCGCCCAATGCCAGTAAAATCAGCCCCAGCGCTACCAAAACGAATACAATCGTTTGGATTGGGCGAGAAGAGGTTGTATTCATATCACTTATCGTTAACCACAATCAGCGCACATCAGCATCCCGCTCTGGGTAGCTGAGTCAACCTCAACTATGACGTGTGCTGCCGCGCTCCACACCTACCAGTAAATGTTTCAACGCTTCCAGGTCTTCCAGGATCATACCCGCACCGCGGGCTACACAGCTCATCGGATCTTCTGCCACCCAAACACGGATGCGCAGCTCGTCAGCCAGGCGGCGATCTAAGGCTTGCACCAGCCCACCTCCGCCTGCCAGGCAGACACCGGTTTCCATCAGGTCGGAGATGATTTCCGGAGGCGCTTCATCCAGCGCATCTTTGACCGTATCAACGATCGTTTGTATCGAGTTGGACATCGCTTCTCGGATTTCGACGGATGAAACTTCCACCGCATCCGGCAAGCCGGTGACCAGGTTGCGACCGCGCAGCACCATCGTCTTCTCTTCTGGCAAGTGATAGGCTGAGCCAATCGCTATCTTTGCCTGCTCTGCCATGCGCAGACCTATCAGCAGGTTGTATTTGTTGCGCATGTATTGGACAATATCCTCATCCATTTCATCGCCGGCCACGCGCAAGGAACGCGATACGACGACACCGCCCATGGACATCACCGCCACTTCCGACGTGCCCCCGCCGATGTCCACAATCATACTGCCGCGAATTTCCGCCACCGGTAGGCCCGCCCCCAGGGCTGCCGCCACCGGTTCTTCGATCAAGTACACTTCACGGGCGCCCACCGACATTGCCGCATCGTACACAGCGCGCTTTTCCACCTCGGTGACGCCAGAAGGAATGCCAATCACCACCCGCGGCCGAGGTACAGGCACGATGCTCTGTTCGTGGGCTTTGCCGATGAAGTATTCCAACATCGACTGCGTAATTTCGAACTCGGAGATCACGCCATCGCGCAAGGGGCGGATTGCAACCACATTGGCCGGTGTTCGCCCCACCATTTCCTTGGCCTCGGCGCCAATCGCGTGCACCTTGCGGGTGCGCTTGTCCATCGCCACCCAGGAAGGTTCGTTGATGACGATGCCTTTTCCACGAACATTAACCAGGGTATTTGCGGTTCCCAGGTCAATGCCGATATCCAGTGAGAAGAGCCCCAACAGCCAATCAAATAATCTAAAAGCCAAATCAGGCTCCCTGGCGGCTGACTGCCGGTAAACATTTCCTGCTACCAGGCAATTTCATTACAGCCGCCAATCCGGTATAAATATTGCCGGGAGTAAGCCGGCACCCCGCTGAGATGTCGCGACGCATTATACCATCGAACAGTACCACAGTATGACTGCGGGCTACGTCGCCTCAACCACGCTGTGGCTGAGCGGTATCTCCAGGTAGAAGGTGCTTCCTTTTCCGAGTTGGCTTTCGACCCATACTCTTCCCCCGTGGCGGTCAGCAATCGAGCGCACAATCGATAGGCCCAACCCCACACCAGGGCGCTGCTTGCTGACCTGTTGAGCGCCACGGTAGAATTTCTCGAATAAGCGCGGTTGGTCTACCGGTGAAATTCCGATCCCTGTGTCGCTGACCATAAACAACATTCGATTCTGGCTGGCAGAAACTCGAACCTGCACTTTCCCGTTGGGCTCGGTGTATTTGATCGCATTCTCTACAAGATTGTGCAGCGCCTGGTGCAAAAGCGCAGGATCGGCTTCTAACAACGGGATCGTCTGCTCTGGGATAGTAGTTCCCAGTTGCACTCGCTTTTGGGTGGCCTCCAATTGTAGCCCGCCCACCACTTTTTCAACGATATCATACACAGAGACCTTTTCAAGTTGCAATCCGATCCCGGCCTCGATACGCCCCAGATCCAAAAGGTTGCTTACCAGTCTTGACATGCTTTCCACGCTGCTAATAATTTTGCGCACATAGTTGAGCTGCTGCTGGTTCAGCTCGCCAACCGACTCTAGCATACTGGCATAGCCGCGGATCAGGGTGAGCGGAGAGCGCAGATCGTGACTCACCGTCGCCACAAACTCGGATTTTAGCGCATCCAGCTCCTTAAAGGTGGTAATATCGCGCAGCACACACACTCGCCCGACCCTGTGCCCCTCAGCCTGCACAACAGAAGCTGTGGCATAAAATACCCGTTCACCATCGAGCATCACCTCGGCAGAAGGCTTTTCGTTATCCGAGGTCAACAGGCTCAACAGTGCAGGCTGGGAAACGACTTTCTGGATCGGCTGACCTTCTTCCCAATCGATGCCCAACCCCAGCACCTTCCAGGCTGCCGGGTTGGCTAACAGCAGCCTGTTTTGCTGGTCGGTCACCAGCACTGGATCCGGCGTGGAGGCGAGGATCGCGGACAATCTTTGTCGCCCAATTTCAGCATTCAGGAACAACTGCGCGTTGGCCGCTGCCAGGGCTGCCTGGCCTGCCAGAGTCATCAAAAATCGCACCTCTTCTTCGGAAAAGGCGTGCGCCTGATCGTATGCCACCACCAGGCAACCGTAAAATTGGTTTTCATGTCGCAAAGCAGCCGCCATCAGCGCCGTTGGTCGTGGAGCCTCGCTAGAAAAGCGCAGAATGCGCGGCCGGCTCACGTTGCTGAGTACCAGGCGATCCTGCTGGCGGGTTAGCCCCAATACCTGGTCATCCAGGTCATGATACAAGTCTTTGCCGCTTCCAGCGCTGTACACCTGCGGTCTCAGCGCGTCACCCTCCAACTCGGGCACTACGGCTGGCACAACAACAATGCGCACCATAGAAGCGCCCATCGCCAGGGCAGCGTCCAACACCGGGCGAATGGCTTCCTCCAAATCAAGCGTGGAGGCAACCCCCTGGCTAACCCCCAACAGGCGGTTCAGCTCATCCAGTCGCCCTTTCAAGCTGGCGCGCATGCGCTCCAGCGCATTCTTCAACCGCCCAATCTCATCCTCTCCACCAGCAGGGATAGCCTCCTCGAGCTGTCCCTGGGCCAGCTTGCTTGATTGGTATGCCAGACTCTTCAATGAACCGGTAATCACATTCAAGCTGACCTGCAGCACAATGTAGGCCGCCAGAGCAGCCACCAGCAAGATCACAAACAACGGCGCGGCAATTTCCAGCGCGATATCCTGCACCAGGCGCGCTGGAACCGACAACACGACTGCCCAAGGGCGACCTAAGGCCGGTTGGTAATAAACCCACCGTCGCGAGCCATCCGGAGCAGCCTGATCAAAAAAGTCGGCCTGCTCTGTAACCTTACCGGTGTACTGGCTCAGCAGCAAATCCGGGTTTTGGTGGTAAAGGATGCGCCCTTTCTCATCGATCAGCATACCTTCCCCTTGATCGCCAGCGACGCTCTGCAGGCTGCTCAGTATCGGGCGGGTAAACAGGTTGGTTTCCAGGTCGGTGCGCCCGATGAGCAAGCCTCTTGGACGATTGTTGGTGTCGAAAATCGTCGCCATGAAGGTCACCTGGGCGGTCTTGCCACCCGGCGCAGGTGGTGCAATGAACGATTGGAAGGGCAAGGCGCCGCTCAAGGCAGATTTCAAAGCCACCTGCTCATCCGGAAGGGGCTTGGTTGAATCATATTGTTGCTGAGGAAAGCCGGTCACAGGGTTTCCCTGGTGATCCAGCACATACAGTTGGGTAAAGAATGCTGCTTGCTGACGAGCTACCCTGAGCACCTCGCGAATTTCTGCGGAGCTGGCCGAATACAGGCGCGGGTCCATTGCCAGTAGCGCAATCTGGTTTTGGCCAACCTCAAGGAAATACGGCACTGCTTCGGCTGCGCTCAGCGCCGCATCCGCCATCCGGTCGCGCAGCACCTTACGCGCCGCATTGCCCGCGGTGTACCAATTGGCAAAGATCAGTGTCAGGAGCAGCATCAAGAGCAATGGCATGGTGCTGTAGAGCATGCGCGTTCGCAGGCTCTTCTCTACCGGCGAGGCTTCCAGTGGGAGATGATTTCCCCAGGCAAGCGGCCATGCCATAGCAGCAACTTGACCAATCAATCCAGCCAAAGTCAACTGCACGATAGCTGCCAGGCTGTCAGGGCCAAATTTCGAGATGGCATAATCCAGCCGCACCGCCAGCGAATCCTGGATGACGAGAAGGCCTAAGGGGAAGAACAATAACAGGTGTACGATGGACGCTGCCAGGCAGGCCAGCAACGGCTGGCGTAGCCAACGGTAAAACGGCGTGCGGTAGCGTTGGTTTATCGCAGCGCTGACCAGCACCCCCAGAAGGGCCATCTCTAAGGGCAGAAAGGGGTTGTGCGCTTCCCAAACCGCCAGCAACGTGCCAGAAAATGCACCCAGACCGGAGGCCGCAGCCGGACCCAGAAAGCCGGCCGCGAAAACCCAGGGCACTGCCGAAAATAGAACAACCAGCGTGCCAACTTGTTCAACAGGCATCCCCGGCTGCGTCAAGCTGCTACTCGGCGGCAGCCGTACAGCCAGGAACAGGCTGGTCAACGGGGTGAGCAGTGTCAGACCGGCAAGTATCCACCAATACCTCGAGGTACGCGGTTTCTCGAACGCGCGCCAACGTCGCAGCAGCGAGAAAATTACGCTCAGCAGCGCCAGCCACACAAATAAAGCCAGCAATTTTTCCCCCAGGCTGGCGGGCAGGTCCAGGTATCTTTTTTGAAATAGCAGTGTAAACAAAGGTGTCATGTCGGAGGTAAACTGCTGCAATCCTCAAAAATTATAGCATTAAACCCATTCGATGGTATCCAGGCTTGCTTTTGACAGGTCGGCGTAAACTCCACGCCGGGCTTCCGGCAGCATAGCCGCCAGAATATACATGGCCTCATCCGTCATCTTGCGCAGCAGGTCTTTTCCGACCTTCTGATACTCAGCCCGGAAACGAAACGGTCTGCCAAATCGCAGTTGCGCGCCAGGACCGCGCCAGGCACGAGAAAAACGCAAGGCAGGGAAACCCTCTGTTCCGTCGATGGCTACCGGCACCACCGGCGCACCGCTGCGGCTGGCGAGGTAAGCGATGCCTTCTTTGCCTCTTGTCAGGCTGGGGCTGCGTGTGCCTTCTGGGGCTACCAGCACGATCTCCCCGGCTTTCAAAACCTGCAGCACCTGTGTGACGGCGCGGCGGTCAAACTCTTCACGACGTACCGGGATAACCCCCCACAAGCGGGGGAAGATGCCCACGAGAGGGTAGTCGTACACTTCCACCTTGGCCAGGGGTACGATATTGCGCTTCAATACGTGCAGCACCACAATGGGATCGATAAAAGCGATGTGATTGATCATCAAGATCGCCGGGCCACTGGCTGGTACGTTTTCTACCCCTTCTACACTGCCCAATTTGGCCAGCAGCGTAAAACCGATCCAGCGGATCAAGAAGCGCAACACTTTTCGCCGTCCCTCCCAATCCGCATGGCGGTAGATCGTTGGCAATTCGTTTGTCTTTGCAATACTGTCAACTGCCATTTCGCACCTTATCCCTTTACACCAACCATCAATCGCACCTGTTCAATAGGTTTGTGAAAGTCTTATCCACCATATACAGACGGGCTGACCTATCAACCAATAAAACACTACTTACGAATAAACACCTCGATATTCTTCAGGCAGCAGTTCAGCCAGCCGCCGCATGATCTCATCAGTACCAAGTTTGATCGCCTGACGCTTGTCCTCGCTCGACTGCTCCAGGTGGAACAGCTCGCCGACCGTCATCGTCACGGCAGTCTTGCGCAGGCGTCGCATATTGCGGTACAGGATAGCATTCTGCGTGCCGGTAAAGGCAATCGGCAGCAAAGGCACACCTGATTTCAAAGCCAGGAAAGAAGCCCCATTCAACCCTTCTTCCAAAGCGCCGGTCAGGCTTTCCCGTCCCTCGGGAGCGAGAGCCACCACACGCCCCTCTTTCAGCGCCTGCAGAATCACTCGAATCGCCGCCCGGTCCGGCTGGCCGCGATGCACCCAGATCACGCCATAGGCATCCATCAACCAGCCCAGCACAGGGAAATCGTACAGCTCGCTCTTGGCGACGATTTCAGCATCCACAGGTGAGTAGGCTACACCCAAGACCAAATCAGCATCGCCAAGATGGTTGGTGACAACCAACAAAGGTCCTCCGCGAGGGATGCGCTCAATTCCCTGCACAGTTGGGCGTGTAAAACAAACGACCAACACACGCAATATCCAGCGCATTAGCTTGCGAAAGGCGCGCCGCGCGGGTGTGCGCGTTGGCAGGCGCGTCAACGACGGGCGTATTCTTTGACTGACCGGTTTGGCAGGCAGATCAGGCGTCTCGGGCATACACACCCCGGTATTCCTTAGGAAGCAGTTCGGCGATGTGCATCATAATCAGGTCGACATTGTGTTGGCGGCTTTCCCGGCGAGCTTCGCCGATGCCAGTAACCGGCGGCAGCCACAACGCTTTTCCGATACGCATTTCAATCTGCGGGCGATGACCGCGCAAGGCACGCTGCAGGAAATCATCTGTAGCCCCACATATTCCAACGGGTATCACCGGAACATTGGCCTTCTCGATGACATAGGCCACGCCAGGCAAGCCCCGGCGCATCCCCGGGCGATGCGAGCGTCCCCCTTCAGGCGCAATCAACAAAGGCCGTCCTGATTGCAGGGCAGCCAGCATGGTATCCAGCAGTTGTCGGTCATATTGGCCACGGTGCACCGGGATGCCGCCATACAATTTCGCCAAAATCCCCTGACCGGGGCGATCCCAAATGTCCACAGCACCAACTGCCTCCGGCGCCACTGGCCAGAAAGCCAGCAAGAATGGGGGTTCGAACAAGGAGACGTGGTTGATTGCGATCACATACGCGCCGCTGGCAGGCACATTTTCCAGCCCCTCAATTTTGACCCGGCTGAGCAGGTGAAATAATAACCGGAACAGCGGGCGAAAGAGGGTGCGAAATATGCGGTTTGCCAGCAGTACGCGATATGTAGCAGGCATCGCTCTAATTCCGAGAGGCCAAAATGCACATTACTTCCTCAAAAACCTGGTCCAGAGTCTTGCCATCCGAGTCGATCGTGACGGCATCCTCTGCCGGCCGCAGCGGTGCGACCTTGCGCGTGGAATCGATCTCATCCCGCCGGCGCATTGCTGCCAGAATTTCATCGTAATCCACCACCTCACCACGCGCTTCCATCTCTTTGTACCTGCGCCGGGCCCGCTCCTCTACGCTGGCGTCCAGGTAGATCTTTACCTCGGCTTCTGGCAAGACAACTGTGCCAATATCCCTCCCCACCATGACCACCCGACCGCGTGCTCCAATGCGACGCTGCTGCATCGTGAGCGCTTGCCTCACCCCCGGGTAGGCCGAAACCACCGATACATTGGCATCTACTTCAGGCTGGCGGATCTCCCAGGTGACATCCTGCCCCTCAATCAAAATATCGCAAGCGCGCCCATCCGGTATGGATGCAGGCCTGACCTCAATTAACGTTCGCTCTGCCAACCTCGTCACCTGCAGTTCGTCTTCAGGCGCAATGCCCCGCGCCAACACCAGCCAGGTTATCGCCCGGTACATCACACCGGTATCAAAAAACAAGTAACCCAGGCGATCAGCGATTTTTTTCGCCAGGGTGGATTTCCCGGAAGCCGCCGGTCCATCGATCGCAATCACTTCAGGCCACTTCATCCATGCTCCAATATTGTTTTGCGCTGTTTGGATTCGGCGCTAAGGTTCCTGCAGGTCCTCCGCCGGCACCGGCGCAAGCTGCTCATCTTGGGATTCTTCCGGAACAATCAGCCCGCTGCTGGAAGCTGCCTCCCCGGGAAACAGATCGGCGCGCGCCCATAGGATAATCTTTTCCTGCCACCAGGGTTGTGCGCGATACGCCAGCCAATGCAGCACATCCGGCGGAGCGTTTCCCTGCCATTCTGGGTAGCTCCACCACACAAAATCCTGGCCGCGGTAGCTGGAAGTCAGACTGGGGGCATCTTCCGACTGGCGGGTAATGACCACTGAGGCCGGGTTTTCTGCGCTGGCTGCTGCCACGCTGGCGAATTGCACCTGTGAGTGATTCCGTAGGGACCACCGAAGGGCGGGGGAATCGACAGCTACCAGAACATCCAGCGATTGAGGGTCGCCGCTGCGCCACACCGCCAATTGCTCAACAGTCTGCATGAACAATTCAACATCGCCGGCGCCAGGAACTGGCGCCCACGCGCTCCAGCGTTCATCGCTGCGCAAAAGCGCCGCGTTGGAGAGGCCTGCCAGCGTATAAATGCCCAACCCGGCAGCCAGGCCCATCGTTGCCCCCCAGCGCGCCAGGTTCCACGACCATCCCATTCCAACCAAAACGGTTGTCAACCCTCCCAGGACGAGAACGCCGCTCATCACCGCCAGGCGCAGGTAGAAAGCCTGTGTATCCAACAGGGAGTTTGCCATTCCTGCCAGGTTCAGCCACATTAATCCGATCAGTACCAGGATTAACCCTGCCTGCGAATAGGCGATGCCGCGCGGCTCATCTTGCATGGTGAGACCTTCACTCAGCTCACCTGCCGCTAAAGCCCATAAGGGCAAGAGTAACCAAACCAGGTCGCCGCTCTGGCGGGCCGGATAAATCAACACCAGCAGCAAAGCGATCAGCAACCATACCCCCAGGAAGATGGCATGGGGTTTGTACAAACCGCGTACCACGCCAATCACACCAAATACCAACGCCAGCGGCTGGTATGTGGCCAGGAGTATCATTAGCTTAAGCGCCGGCTGGGCAACTTGAGCCGTCCATCCCGAGAGATAAACGGGTATGGCATTCAACCAGGCGCTCAAACCAGAGGGTTGCAGAAAAAGAAAAGTTCCACCCAACAGCACTGTGCCAGCAAATGCCAGGCCTGTCGTTCTCAGTCGGGCTGCATCGGGCAACGCCAGGAGCGCTCTGCGCAAGTCGATCCTGCCCGGAATAGCGAGCAGCACCAACACGGTTATCGTCAGCAATACCGCACCAAAAATCGCTGCTGGGCCAGAGAGCATCGCCAACCCTGCCAGCAGGCCCACCGCTGTCCACCGTCGCTGTAGCAGCATCGCCACCGCAAACAGCAACGCCACAAGCGCCAGCATTCCCGAACCCGCCAGGCGAGACTGCGAAACCAATCCAGGATCCATTGCCAATCCAAAAGCTAATATCACGGCGGCATTGCGTCCCAACTGCTGGCGGAAAAACCAGGGCAACATCACCAGGGTGCTGCCTGCCAGGGCTGGCGCTAGTCGCGCCAGGGTTTCACTGCTGCCCAAGATATTGAAAAGCAGCGCCGTGATGAAGATATACATCGGATTCGGGCCTAGAGATATCGAATGCGCCGCGCCCTGAGCAACCTGCCAGGCTTGCAGCGCCCAATCAGCCTCGAAATCAGACAGCGGAGTGCGCCCTAAGTTGGTCAGGCGCACGAAAATTCCCAGCGCCAGCGCAGCAAAGTAGAGAATGTGTTCAATAGATATTCGCCGGTAGTTCATGGCTGTCCCATATTATAAAATGCCGTTTCAGTGAGCACCGCTTCGCCAGGGAACTTCATAGATACTGACCTGCCCCTGTTCGAAGACCTTGCGCATATTTCGTTCGAATTTTGCCTCCTGGAGCGCCACGCCGCACGCGGCAGGACCATAAGCGGACCTTTCCAGGGAACCAATATACACATAGCGAATCCGGTATTGATCCAGGATGGCGCGGGCTTCCTGCCAATCGCGGGTACAGTACAGGCGCGCCAGGTCATCCTGGCGCGAGCCCATCTCCTGCCCACCGCCTCGCCACTGACTTTCATGACCAGGCCAGCCCAACACGGTCGGCTGCCCGCTGAACGCCGAAACCCGAGCAAAATCTGTGTAGCTGCCACCCACCGCCTCGCTGAGGATACCGACTGGCGCATCTGCCAGCCAGTCGATGGCTGCCATCTCATCGGGGCGTTCACGGGCGATGAAAGCGGCGCCATCCAGCGTCCACCCGAAGGGCGGCTGGAATCCAAAAGTGATATCCCAGGCGCGCAGAATAGTGAAGGCCATGCCCATCAGCACCAAGGCGGTCATGGCCGCTGTGAACACATTCCGCGTCCAGCCGCGCAATTCCTCCAGTAAAACGAGCGCCCCAAATGTCGCCGCCACACCCCACAGCAGCCATGCCTGGTAATAGAACTTGAAGATCGTGTTCATGCGCGTGTTGAACAGGTCGCGCAAGAAGAAAAATTCAGGCCCGATAACCAGCAGCGTTCCCAGGGAAGCCAGCAGCAGCGCAAAAGCAGACGCAGGTTGCAAGCCTTGAGGTGGCAACAAGTTGCCGGTCATTTCCTCTCGCGTGGGGCGTAACAACGCGATCAAGAAGGCTGCCAGGAACAGGAGTGTGATCCACCCCCCTGGATTGCTAAATCGCCTCACCAGCGCGGAGCCAAACAGCTCACCGGTGGTATTTGCACCCAGGTCGCCCAGGTACAGGTCGCCCAGGCCTGGCAGCAAGCTGATCAGAAAGCCGAGCAAGAGCGAAAGCAGCCACAAGAGCAGCAGCAAGACGGCTGCTGGTTTCAAGCCGCTTCGCAGCATGCCCTGCGCCCATGCCGGCGAATCCACAACTTTGCGCAGGTGCAGCAGATAGGCAAATAATGGCGCCAATAGCGTGGCAAACATCACCCACAGGTGCGCGCCACGGGTCGGATAGATCAAATTGGGTAGCAGGCCCCCAGCCTGTGAAGAAAACCCGAGATAAAATGGCAGGTAGAGCAGTCCCCCAAGCGCGCCCAGGAGTAAGCCCGACACCATAAAATCCCCAATCAGTTCCCGCCAGGAGCGAGATTTGCCCTGCCATAATTGACGCAAGCCATACGCTGCGGCGAAAAGCGCTACGTAGAAAGGAAAATCCCAGGTGTTCAAAAATGCCAGTCCGCCCAAGGCTACGGCTGCCAGAAGCAGGTTGGCTTTCGACAAATCCAAATTCCGGGAGGTGCTCACTCCCGCCGCCTGGCCATCCAGGAAGACTTTGGCGCCTTGCTCCTGGATCGAGGGCAACAAGTAAACCCAGGCAGCTCCCCCCATGACGAACAAGAGCAATCCCTGGAGCAGGGAGGCTACCGATTGGCTAACGCTACCGGAGCCGATCAGCGCCAGGCCCCCCACCGTCAGCCCCACCGCCAGCCAGGCAAGCGCCCGCCGTCGCAGTTCCAGGCGCAGCCACAGTGAATCCCCATTTTCTCGGCTCAGAAACACATTCAGCGCCAGGGCCATCGCCAAAAATGCAAACGGCATGGCCAACACATGAGGATGCAAGTCTGCCAGAAAATAGGAAAATGCCGGAAATTCGTCGATCACCTCGCGATGCATTCCATCCAGGTTGTAATCCGAGAGCACGCGTGAGGCACGCCACCACCACCAGGCGCCGGTGCCATACGATTGCGGCAACCAGGAGTATGGTTCAGCCGGCGGAGTATTCATATCCAGGATGTTCAGCCAGGCCCAAAAGCCAGCCGGAAGCAACCCACGAGCGTGCAACATCGCCAAAAAACCCTGGATATTGCTCACCACCAGGATCAAAAATGGCGCCAATAAAGCCCGCAGATATTGCCGATCCGCTGGCTGGGCAATTGGGCTGCCTTGCGCAGTTTTTCGGACATTCCAGGCGCTCAACAGATTATAGACGACGCTGTAAGCGCCCAAAGCGCTCAGGCTAAAGACCAACGCCACACCCAGGTTGAACGCCACGCTTGGCAGCGTACCGGTAAATTTCGCCAGCATGGCAACCATCACATAACCAAAGTAATAGTATGAGATGGCGTAGCCGGAGAGCCACGGGTCGAAGGGTGGGAACGTTTCAGAGCGCAGGATGGCATTGATAAAGCCAATCTCCATCGGCTTCTCAGTGTGGCGAATATCAGGGTATGCAGCGCGGATGACAGCCCAGGCCACGAAAGCCGCCAGGAACAACACCTCGGTCAAGATCACCATCCGCCGCTCCTGGCGCACCCAGTTGATCATCTCGCCGCTCCCGCTGCGCAACCTTTGGAGAAGGCTCTCTGCCCCGTTGCTTGAGCGTCTATCAAGCGCCCAGAAGCTGAGGCCAGCCACCGCAGCCAGGGCAAACAGCAACCCGCCGACATCGTTGCGCAGGATACCCAGCGATGCCAGCAACCAGAAGACATACGCCCACAGCAGCAGCCCCAGCGCCCGGCTGAGAGCATAGCCGCGATCCCTCAGCCCTGGCAGCATCCGGTAAGCCAAAGGAAACACCAGCCAACCCAGGGCTGAAACCAACACGTACCAGGTGAGAAATGCTACCATATCATGGCCCAATCACTTCATAGATCACCGTGTCGCCATCCTGGTACACGGGGCGCCACAGCACACCTTCCGCCAGGCTGAACTTCTCCAGCCCAGCGCCAGGCTGCGCCTCCAGGTTGTCTGGCGGCACCTGGCTGCCGTAATGGCCGCGTTCTAATTGCCCCAGGACAATATATCGCACATGGTACTTTCGCAAGAAAGCGCGTGCCTTTTCCCAGTCCGTCGTCAGGTAAAACGCATCCACTTCTGCGATGCGGTTGCTCACCACGCTTCCGGGCAAGACCGCGCGCTGTTGTTGCTGGTGCCATTCCCAACCCACCACTCCTGGCAGCCCAGTGTTGATCGTGTAACGCGATCCCCAGCGGTATAGATTGCGCAGGTTGGCTTCCACGATCACCGGGGAGCCTTTGATATTTTCCTGCATCCAGCGAATGGCTTTATAGTCCTGGTTTAAGTCCATGGCGCCCCAGGTCTCAGCATACTGCGAGTATTGCATGTAAGCGAGGCCGTCCAGCGTCTGCGGTGTGCGTGGATCCATGCGGTCCTTGATCTTCGCCATGCTGGCGGTGAGCGGGTAGAGCGCTGCGGAAGCGACCAGCAGCGCCAGGGCGATTTCCCAACCATACTTCAGACGCGGCGCCCAGCCCGAAATGGAGGGCCACATCCAGGCAAACGCCGCCGCGGCGCTGATCGAAAACAGCGTCCATACCTGCAAGTAGAACTTGAACACGGTGTTCATGCGTCCAATATCGCCGACCAGCACGATGGCTTCCACCATCAGCGTCAGCACCAGCCCTGTACCCACCAGGAAGAGCACAAACCGTTTAGCATCCCGTTGACCTTGCTCTCCATCGCCGCGCAGCAATAGCACGCCCGCCCAGGCTGCCAACAGCAGCACGAACCAGGCAATGCTGACCTTGAAGTAAACCATCAGCGCCAATATCGCCAGCACCATCAGCAGCAACGCGGCATAGATGACGCCCCGGTAAGGCTCCAGTTTGCGCAGGTGGGAAAGGGGTGTGCGCGCCATCCAATCGATGCTCTCCCACGCTAACCAGGATACGATCACGAACAGAAATACACCCCAATGGGTGAGATACGCCGAAAGCGGGGTGTGGGTGCCCGTCCACACTGCGACCTGCGTGTATCCCAGCGCATACCACCGGGCAAATGGTTGGAAGAGCAACAGCGAAAGGCCGACCAAGGCGATCACGCTGAGACCGGCTTGCAGCAGTTTGCGATTGGTTTCTGGCAACGCGGCCAGTAACCCAAAGCGGGAGAACGGCGTCTTTTCGCCCGGGTCGCTCGGCGCGCGCAGATAGGCATACACAAGTCCCACACACCCCAACGCCAGGTAAGGCGGGAAGTCCCAGGTATTGGTGGGGCGCAGGCTACCAATCGCCAACCCGCCCAACAAGAAGCCCAAGAGCGTATTGACTCGGTTCTGCCAGCGCGCCCGGCTGAGAACGACAGATAAGATGAAGGCCAGCGCCAGCAGCGTCAAGGGCAGCGCCATGAGATGGGCGTGCAGGTCGGCGTAGATAAACGTGAAGAATGGAAATTCGGTGATCGGTTCCACATCCCCCGGCGCTGGGATTGCCCGGCTGGGGAGCCAGTACCAATCTCCAATGCCGTACGGCAGGTCAGTCCCAGCAAGCACCTGGAAAAACCCGCGCAGCGCCCAGACGATGCGCGTTGGCAGCCGCGCGCCTTCGATCACCCCATCCGGGGCGGCCAGGCGTTGGTAGCCTTGCCAGATCATGCGGATCGTTCCCAGGTTGCCCAAAACCGCCATGCCGGCGGCAGCCCCCAGGCCGGTTAGCAGTGGCAGCCATTCTATCCTTTGTGTTGCAGGGTGGATTTTGGCGGTGGTTGCAATCTCCTTTGAACCGGTTTCATCTACCACGTGCTCAGCAGGCGCCCGGAGCAGGGAATTTGTGTTCCTTACCGCAGCCGCCAGGTTCCACCCCGCGCTGAAAGCGCCCATGGCAATCAATGCAAAGAGGGTAGGCAGGACCAGGTTATAGGCCACCGCGGGTGTGATGCCCAGCCACTTCACCGGCACACCCACCAAAACGAAACCGTAATAGTAGTAATTCAGGTAGCCGCCGGCAAACCAGGGGTCATAGGGCGGGAAAGTTTCGCTCTTCAACACGGCGTTGAAGTAAGAGAAATCCATGGGCTTCTCGCCGCCCTTCCAGGGATGCCACAAGTCTGGATTGGCGAAGCGGATGAACAATCCCAGCAAGAAGAAAACCAGGAACAGGCTTTCGACAATCAGGATATACCGCTGCCGACCGCGCAGCGCCTCCGCCAGGCGGCGTCTTTCGCGAAACGCCAGCGCGGTTCCCAACACCGCCAGCAGCGCCACGCCCAGGGTGATGGTGTACCGGTTGAAGGGAACGCCTGCCGATCCCGCCAGCCAGACGATATACGAGAGCAGCAGCATTCCCACCAACCGCGCCAGCGGGTAGCCGTGATCGGGCAAACCTGGCAAGGCAGCATAAACAAGCGGTAGGACCAGCAAGCCGAGCAAAGTGATCGCCAGGTACCAGGCGACCACCGCCAACCCCTGCGAGCGATTGAGCAACGATTGGGGCGGGAACAGCTCGCGCCACGTGCCGCCCTGCTGCTGCTGCACCCAGTTCTTCAGCGGTAGCATCAGGTTCGCCGGGAAACTGCCCGCTCGCTTGGGGGTGATGCGCACCACCTGGCTGAGATCTACCTGGTTCAGGATGACTGCCGCCCGCACCGGGTCGTAGTCCTGACTGCGTTGAAAGATAAAGACCTTGGGATGGTCATAAACGGTGAAAGCTTCTTCGGCGAACTGGTCGTTGATGCGCAGCGGGCCAATCGCCGGATCGGATTGAAAAACCTGCACCAGCTCGTAGCCCAGCTCTCCCTGGAACATCCCGGGCTGGGCAACGTTGTAGCACCATTGGATACTGGCGTCCAGCGGGCAGCCGAGCAGGCTGCGGTAATATTGGGTGACCAGTGGAAAACGCTCAGGCAGCCTGGGCAGGCTCCCCCACTGGCGATTAGAGGAGATCAGCAGATAGTCAGCCTGGTTGAGGATATTCAAGAAGCGTTGGCGCTTCTCTTCATTGTCATCGGTGTACATGTTGAAGTTCAGCCCGGGCGTGTAGATGCCGCCAAAGCCATCGAAGCCCTCGACCCGCACCGGCAGCCCGTCATCCCAGTCGCCTTCGTTTGCCAGCGCCGCGCCGCTCAGCGCAATGGCACCATTGGGCGTATCCAACCGTAGCGAGAGCGAGTACTGCGCCTCTGCGATCAAGTCAATCGCCGGCTCCAACTTCAAAGTGTAGGATTCACCGCGCGGGTCGCTCAGGATATTGAAATTCGAGCTGAGCTGCGCCGTCGTGCTGGCCTCCGCACCGCTGATGGTTAACACCAGTAGCTTTGGGCGCGGGTCGCCAGACAGATCCACAGCATGCGCCAGGTGGATCTCTTCCAATCGCCCGGTGCGCCGGGCTGTGAAAGCTGTGGTGAACGGCTGCTCCGCGCCGATCGTCTGCCCGCTGCTGAAGGGCACCGGCTGGTTAAAGGTCCCCTCTAGGGTCTGGATATTCAGATTGATCGGCCCGGGCAAGTTCTGGTAGATCCAGCGCGACGCCTCGATGCGCGTGATTGGGCGCTGGTAAATGGTGGAGAAAGCGTAAGCCCAGGTGTAAGTCAGCAGCATGACAACACTCCCCACCAACACCGCCAGCCAGCGCAGCATTCGGCTGCTGCGCCCAGCCTGGACATTTCCAGCGAGGCCACTCAACCTCCCAGCACCCAGGTCGTACAGCGCCACTACACCCCAGGCAGCAAAAATCGCCAGGCCTGGATAGATGGGCAGTTGGTAGCGCATGGTGGGGTTGAATTGCAGCGATTGCCAGGTGAAGTAAAAGGCTGTCCAACCCCACAGCAAAGCATGGCGAAACAGCTCCTCTTTGCCAGGGCTGCGGTCAGCAAGCATGCGCCAGCCGGCCCACACGAAAGCAGCCCAAGCCAGCATGCCAAGCGGTAAGCCCAGACCCCACAGCGTCAGATTCTGGAATGAAAACCACACCGGGCGGCGCGCCCACTGCAGCGCAGGCGGGAAATCCACGTCGCCAGCCGCCTGGTTGCGCTGCTCGCGGATATTCGCCACCCACTGCGGGTTGGGCTTGAAGCCAAAGAAGCCCGGCCCACTGAAGGCGTATGGCTGGAACAGGCGGAAGATAATCACGCTGACCACTGCAGCAAATGCCAGGTACACAAAGGCGCGCACCAGGTGCGCCTGGCGCTGATGTGGCGAGGCATGCCGGGTGCGCAGCCATTGAATGAGAAATGCCGCCGGCAACATAGCCGCCACGGGGTAGGCGCTCACCTTGGATGCCATGGCGCAGCCCAGCGCAATCCCAAACGCTGCGCTCAATCCAAAGAGCGGGTGGCGCACGAAGGGTAGAATCGCTTTCCACGAGAGCGCCTGGCTGCCGCTCGACAACTCGGAAACATCGGGGGCGTTCCACCTGCCTGGTGAAGCGATCTCCCAGTCTTGCAGCATGACTCGCACAGCGTAGTAAATTGCCAGCCAGGTGAACAGGTTTACGAAATTATCGACCGTGAAAAAATGCGATTGTTGGATTTGCATCACCGCGGCTGCCGAGAACGCCGCTGCCAGCAGCGCTACCCTGCGATCGTACAGCCGGGCAGCAATCAAATACACCAACAGCACAATGACCAGGTCGGCCGCAGCGGACAACGGGCGCCCGACATCAGTCATCTCATTGAAACCGGAATGCCCGTAAACCCACTCGACCAGGTAACGGGCGGCGAAAACCGGCAGCGTGCCATACACATAAAAGCCGTGACCGCGGTTGTGGGGATTCATGCTGGAATTGACCGTATCGAAATACTCCCCCAGGCTCATCCAGGCTTTCCGCTCAGGTGGACAGGCGAATTCGCTGACATTTTCATCCAGGCATTTGACCGGGGAAATATCTGTACCCACCCATACCAGGAATCGCTCGTCAGGATGCAAATACTGGTATTCGCCCCAGTCAATACCCACCCAGCGAAAATTCGCCCCTGCCAGGAGAACGACCAATAAGAGAATATCAAAAAACCAGGCTTGAAACTGCCTCTTCGGTTGGGAAACTTTTTCTTCTTCCAGGCTCATCACACAGATAATCTCGCGTCGCTGGCTTCTTCTACCAGCAGGGTTTCATCATTATCCCGCCCGCAGCTCATTGCTCGGGCAGCACATAGAACAGGTAGAAATCGTGGTTCTCGACCTGCGATTCATACACCGTTTGCACGCCATTGGGATACACCAGGTACAGAGTCTGCAGGCCAACTTCGTCATCTGGGCGCAGCAAAAACAGCTTCGGAGCAGGAACGCTGCTCGTTTGGGCGATATTCTCGGGAAAAATTGCGTAATCCTTCAGCGGGAAACCCGCATTCATCGCCACCAGGCGCGTATCCACCCAATGCGGAAAAGCCACCACATAAGCCGAATCGGGGCTGCCAATGGTATTGGCAAAATCTCGGATGACCGCCCCCATCTCGGAGGTGTTCCAGGAATTCTGTCGGAACATGGTTGCATACTGGTTGAACACCAGATCATAATTCAGCCAGGCTGTCGCCAGCAGAAGGGTGCTCACAATCGCCCAGGCAAAGCGCCGGCTGCTGCTGCCTTTCCAGGCGTTTTCCAGCGCGCGCATCAAACCATCCAATGCCAGGGCTGCGATGAGAAATACAGGAATGTAGGCGCCTCCCATGCGGTTGAGCGCCGGGTTTTCATCTGGAAAAGCCAGGGAAAGGATGGATGGCATCTGCAGCAGCGGCACGGACAACAACAAGAACAAGTCCAGCCAATGCCGCCGACGTAGATAGCGAATGAACAACACCATGACTCCCAGGTAAAAGAATGCGCCGCTGACAAAATCCAGCGCTGGGCGGTTGGTGAGCGACACCACCCAGATGTTGCCATCATCCCAGGCGAACATGGTCACCGCCCGCCACAGGTTATGAAAGAAAAGCGAGGCTGCATCCCCCGGTAGCGGGCGCTCCATCGTGCCAAGGCGTGAAAAAGAACGGAAGGCAAATCCTTCCGGGTTTTCCAGAGCATAGCGCAGCAAGGGCAGGAAGATGACCAGCGAGATCACCGCCAGCAAGACCAAGAAAGTGACCGTTTGTCGGCGAAAGCCGCGCGAGTGGCGATGTAACAAATAGAGGCCGACTGCCGCGACCACCACAAAGGGCAGGATGCGAATGGGTGTATAGCCGTGCAACCCAATGCCAAGCGCAGCCCCTGACAAGATGAAATCGTTGCGCCTGCCGGTGCGCAGGCCGCGCAGCAAGTAATACAAAGTAGGCGCCACAAAAAGGGGATAGAAGGGAAAGCGCAACCCCACGCGGGAGATCACGTTAGGCCAATACGCTACACCCGCCAGGAACAGCGCCAGCAGCGCCACACGCCGCCCACCGATCTCCTTGCCCAGCAGGTAGATGTAAGGCAGGGTCAACAAACCTGCCAGCACAGTGCCGATTTTCAAACTCAGGTGGCTGTATCCGGTGTTGAAAAGCTGGATGATCGCCGCCGTCAGGTAAAACTGCAGCGCCTCGCGCCCGGTATTGCGCGGAAAAAAGATGCGCGTTTCCCCATGCAGCACATCCCAAACATCCAGCAGTTTTTCTGCATGGTCGCTGACCATCTCGGCAGGCACTTGCTGCAAGCGGTAAACCCGGAAGAAAATCACCACCCCCATCACCAGCAGCACCACCAACCCCCAACCGGAAAGCACATGCTGCCAGTCCGGGCTGATAACTCGCTCCCGCCAACGCGCCAGCCATGATCTGCCCTGGGGCGCATCCAACCAGAAACCGCGCACCACAAACATGACGCCGGTCAACCAGACCACCACATTGATCAGGTTGAATCGATTGCCTTCCGGCGCCAGCGGAGTCTGGCCCAGCATAGCAAAAGCTGCCAGGGAAAGCGCCGCCCCAAACAGCAGAGTTAAGGGTTTAACCTTGAGTGGATCGCGTAGGGGTTCGGCCTCCACAGGCGTCAGCCAGCGCCACTCCCTGCGCCAGGCTGCCCAGGTGAGAAACACGGCAGCCAATGCATACAAAAAAACACCCGGGCCGTACGACCGCCCTGCTCCGGGCTCCAGGGAGAACTGCGCCATCAGCGCCAATCCCGCCGCCAGCAATGCGCGCCACGGCAATCCAGCAGGCGCCTGGGCGGCGGCTTCCTCCTCAAGATGATCTTCTGCCAGCGCTTGCCACGCAGGCTGCATTGCAGCAGGCGCGCCTGTAATCGAGAGGTCTACGACGTGTGGAGTTTCAGGCGCAATTGGCAAGGGTTCTTGTTCATTTGCCAGGCTGGGGGGCAGTTTCTGCGACACTTCGCTCGAATCATCAACTTGCCCAGATCCCTCCAATGGGGGAATTTCTGGCGCTGGGCCGCGCCAGGGCATCAGCCTGGCTTTGACGTAATCCAATACGCTGGGCTCTTCGTTGCGATTCATGCGATTTTTGCGGCAATGACGATCAGGCTTTCACCCAACCAAAGGGGTATGATACTCCATCCAAGAATTGCTTGCAAGCCTCCGGGCGCACCAAAGAACAGTTTTTGCAGGCGCGTCGGAATTACAGGTATGTAAGGAGCATCCCAGAAACCATCCGAGAACACCCGCCGCGGTTTCAAGCCCAGCTCAGCCAGGTAACCAAGCCACTCTGCGGGAGGCTTCAAGCTAATATGCGTCGGATCTTTATACCCCACCCAGCCTTCTTTCTTCCAGGCGCGCATCGGCGAGTCCAGGTTTGGCGTGGCGAGCAGCAGCACACCGCCTGGCGCCAGCACCCGGCTCATCTCGCTGAGCGCCTGTCTCGGCTGATGCAGATGTTCGACGACGTGCTTGGCGATAACGATTTGGAAACTGCCAGCCGGAAACGCCCCTAAATCTTCTGCCGATGCCAGCGCAAAGCTGCCCTGCGGCACGTTGCGCTGCGCCTGCTGCAGCGCCCAGGCGTTGATATCCGTGCCATACACCTGGTAACGATCGGTCAACCAACCCAGCAGATGTCCCAAGCCACAACCCACCTCCAGGGCGCGGCCCTGGCGCGGCGCATGGTGACGTGCCAGGAGGGCATAGAAGCGGTTCGACCACCAGTACTGGCTGTATTTCTCGAAAGAAACTCGAGCATAAGCCTCGGTTTTGAAGTAAGACTCATCAAATGGATGATTGTGGTTCAAGTCGTCTATCCCCTCACGCTGGTTTTCGCGCCACGTAGAACGTGAACACACCCTGTGGGTGGGGTGCGGCTTGGGCATAGCCAGATACCAGGCGCCGGGTCAGTGCCAGGTTCCAGTGGTAAGGCGCCAAGATCCACCGTCCGGTGAGGGCATGCGGGAGCAATGTCGGCGCGCCCAGGTAGTGACCCCATTCCAAAGCGCGCATGGCTGATGGAGGAAAATAGTGCCACCAGCGCTCCAACCGGAAGCCCGCATCTTCTAACCACGCCCGCCAGACTTCCACCGGTTCAGCGTGGTGCACACGCGACATGCGGCGGAACCATTCGGTGTACGCATTTCCCAGGCCGCGAAGTCCCAGGCGTTGCAGCAGCCCAGAGATCGCCAGTTCCCTCAGGTAACCGGGGTTGGGCACACAAAACAGGAACAGCGCCCCTGGTCGCAACACACGCTGGGTTTCTGCCAGAACGCTCCGCACATGCGGAATGTGCTCCAACACCGAATTGCTCACGGCGCTGCCAAAATATTGACTGGGGAAGGGCATTTGCCCTCCGTCTCCTTGCACCAGTGAGCGGTAACCTTTCAACCGCGCTGCCTGACGAATTGGCCCAGCCCATGGATCCAGGCCCACATCCAAGGGGCGCTCGAACGTGACGCTGGCAAAGTGACCATCGCCGCAGCCAACATCCAATACAGGCGCTTGCAGCGTAAATGCCTGGTAGAAGTGCGCTTCCACAGAGCGCAAGATGGCGCGAAAGTATGGCAAGTCTCGCAGGTGCAGCCAAAGGTAATCTCTGGCGGGCGCGCCGGCATTCGACTGGTCAGAGTTTTTCGGGTCGTTCATGGCTGGCTCAGGCAGGCGGTGATGGTTTATTTTCAGGTGTCGCACCTTGCACTGCGCCGGCAAGGTCTTGTGGTCTGGAGCTGTTGTTTGACTCTTGAGCGTTCAAGCGGATCTCACCAGGGTAGATTAAACTCTCGAACAGGCTTTCATACATTTTTGCAGTTGATTGCAGAGAAAACAGAGCAGAAATATCCTGCCCTTTCCCCCGATAGTTCTGGGGGGCATCCAGTATGGCGATGATCGCCTGGGCCAGCGCCCGGGCATCGGCGGGTGGAACGATGAGACCCATGCCCGTCAGGGTCACCGGCTGACGCACACCCGGCAAATCAGAGGCAACAACTGGCGTACCGGCCATCATCGACTCGACCTGCACCAGGCCAAACGATTCGGTGCTGTTCAGGCTGGGGAGCACGGTCACATCGCATTCGTGGAAAAACGCTGACCAATCGACCGGGCTCAAATTGCCCAAGAAAGTCCAATGCTCCCCCAGGCTTTGGATCAAGGGCGCCAGGCGCTGAGCGTACTTTTCCTCGCCGAACACATTCTCGTGCTGCCCGACGAAGATCACCCGCGCTCTCGGGTACTTCTCCATCACCATCGGCAGAGCCTGCGCCAGGTACTCCACACCTTTTTCGCTCGCCAGGCGGGCTGCCATACCGATGATGCGCTGCCCAGTTTGAATGCCAGCCTTGCGCCGGAAGGCGGCTCGATCTTCGGGGCTGACCGGACTGATCTCCACCGGTGGAAGGATTGGCCTGACTTTGCCCAGGTAGCCGCGCAAAAACGCCGAATGCTGCGCATAATCCTGAGTATTGGTGACGATCACATTGGCCGCTCGCGCCGTGATGTGGTTTGCCAGGTGCGAAACCTGGTTCGCCAGCCAATGCACACCCCCCTTGGGCAACTTGAGATCGCAATGATAAGTCAGCACTACCGGCTTGCCCGCCAGCCGCGCCAGGACGCTGATCGGGGCGGCATCCAACTGCGGCAGGTGCAGATGAACGATATCAGCCCGTCGCGCCAGGCTGATAGCCTTGAGCGCCATGCCAGGCATCAGCACACCCTTAGAAATGCGCGCCCACACAGGCAGGCGGATCACCTGCACACCATCGCGGCTCTCCTGCAAGGGCAGATCTGGGCTGTATCTCGAGGTCAGGACGGTGACGGTGTGGCCGCGAGCTGCCAGGGCGCTCGCCATGCGCTCAGCGTAAATCGTCAAGCCCGAATAATGTGGGCGATAATAGGTCAATGCAGTGAGAATGCGCATCGAGCATTTCCCGGCTCAACCCGCTGGCGGATCTGAGCTTTCCAGAGGTTCTTGGCTGCGTCGGCGCAGGCTGCCCACCCTGCGGTACAGATCGCCTAAGGACTGACCATCTTTTACAAGGCCAATGGCGCCCAATACACCCGTGACCACGATTTGAATCAAGTGGGCGGTGAAGGCCATTGCCAGGGCAGTGGATACATCCAATCCAAATGCCGACAATGCACCCACCACCGCAGCTTCAAAAACACCCACTGCTGCTGGTGAAGAAGGCGCAGCGATTCCCAACGCCGCCACTGCCAATGTAAAAGAAGACCACAGCCATTCGCCTTGCGGGAAAAACGCCCGCAGCAGCACATAGTACTGCACCAGCGCCACCAACCAGTTAACAAACGCCCAGGCAATCGCACTGAAAAAAAAGACCGGGTCTGTCAAGACCGATAGCCCATGCAATCCAGAAGCCACAGCCTGCCTGCCTGCTTTGCTCAGCCAGGGCCAATGCTTCGCCATCCTGACGAACCACCCTTCCACCTGAGCGGGGTTGCGCGCCATCCAGTATAAGATCACAAAAACCAGCACAACCAGAGCAATTGTGCTGACAGCTACAGTTGCCTCGCGCGCCGCGCCTACCACGAAAGGCAAAATCGCCAATAGCAAACTGGCTGCGAAGATTAAGTCCAGAATACGTTCAATGAAAATGCTGGAGACAGCCTCCCAAAATTTTACCGGTGCTTTGCGGCTCACCAGGTAGGCGCGGCCCAATTCTCCCAGGCGGAACGGCAGCAAATTATTCAAAAGATAACCTGTATTCACCGTCCAGAACAGGGCGCCCACACCGGCCTTCTTGCGCAGCAACGCATGCCACAGATAACTGCGCACCACCAGCCAACACAACGTCGTGACGCCTCCCAAGAGAATCAAGCGGTAATCTGCGGCCTGCATGGCGCTCACCAGCTTGCCCAGATCGGCAAAATAGAGCACAACGCCCAAAGCAGCCGCACTGACCAGCCCTCCAAAGAGCAGGCTGGTGTAGTCGGTGCGGGTGTTTTCCCTCTTTGTCGCATCTGGAGGTAACACGGCTGCTCTACTCATCTCCGTAGCGCAGCACAGCCAGGAAGGCCTCCTGCGGAATTTCCACGCTACCGATCATCTTCATGCGTTTTTTGCCGCGCTTCTGCTTCTCGAGCAGCTTGCGCTTGCGGGTGATGTCGCCGCCATAGCATTTCGCCAAAACATCCTTGCGCAGCGCTTTCACATTGGCGCGCGAGATCACCCGCCCCGCTGCATAGGCCTGGATGGGGACGACAAAGAGCTGGCGCGGGATCAAATCTTTCAGCTTCGAGATCACCGCCTGCCCGCGATGGAAAGCATCCTCGCGATGGACAATGGTCGCCAGGGCGTCCACCGGCTCGCCGTTCACCAGTATCTCTAGCTTCACCAGGTCATCCGGACGGTACTCGGCAAACTGGTAATCCAACGAGGCATAACCGCGGGTGCGGGATTTGAGCTGGTCGAAAAAATCTACGATCAGCTCAGACAGGGGAATTTCGAAGTTCAACTGTACTCGGTTAGGCGCTGGATAATCCTGCCCGATAAAGACGCCGCGCCGCTTCGTCACCAGATCCATCACTGTGCCGTAGAAATCGGTGGGTGTAAAGATCTGGATTTTCATCCATGGTTCGCGAATCTCAACCAATTGCGCTTCGTCGGGCAGTTGGGCAGGCGAATCGATGCGCACCAGGCTGCCATCACGCAGCACAACCTCATACTCCACCGAGGGAGCGGTGACAATGATATCCAGGTCATACTCGCGCTCCAGTCGCTCCTGGATGATTTCCATGTGAAACATGCCCAGGAAACCGCAGCGAAAACCAAAATTCAGCGCCTGCGAGGTCTCGGGTTCATACACCAGCGAGGCGTCATTGAGCTGCAGCTTCTCGAGAGACTCTTTCAGCTCATCATAATCCTCGCCTTCCACCGGGTAGATACCCGCGAAAACCATCGGTTTGACTTTCTGGTAGCCCGGCAGCGGCTGCTCGGCAGGCCGTGAGGCCAGGGTGACCGTATCACCCACCCGGCATTCGCGCACGGTCTTCAAACCCGTGGCAATGTAGCCGACCTCGCCAGCTGAAAGCTTCGCTACCGGTCGCAGGCCGGGCGAAAAAATGCCGATCTCGATCGGTTTCAGGTCGGTTTCGCTCTGCATCAGGCGCAGAATATCCCCGCTGTTGATTTCTCCATCCATCACGCGGATATAAGCAACCACGCCTTTGTACGAATCGTAATGCGAGTCGAAGATCAGTGCCCGCAGCGGCGCCTGGGGGTCGATTTTCGGTGGAGGGACATGCTGAACGACATACTCCAGCACCTCCTCAACATTCAAACCGGCTTTGGCGGAAATTCGCAGGATCTGATCATCAGGAACGCCCAGCAAATTGCTCAAGTCATCCGCCACCTGATCCGGATGCGCAGAGGGTAGATCAATCTTGTTGATCACCGGGATGATCTCGAGGTCCGCTTCAAGCGCCAGGTACAGGTTTGCCAGGGTCTGCGCTTCAATGCCCTGGGAGGCATCCACCACCAGCAGCGCGCCTTCGCAGGCTGCCAGGGCGCGCGACACTTCGTAGCCGAAATCGACGTGTCCCGGTGTATCAATCAGGTTCAATTCATAGACCTGACCATCGCGCGCCGTGTACATCATGCGCACGGCGGAAGCCTTGATGGTAACGCCCTTTTCGCGTTCCAGGTCCATGCTGTCCAGCACTTGCTCAGTCATCTCACGATCAGAAATGGTGCCGGTGAGTTGCAGCAGCCGGTCTGCCAGCGTGGATTTCCCATGATCGATATGGGCGATAATACAAAAATTGCGGATATTTGTGCTCATAAGCGGGTGAAGTATACCTGATTTTAACCGCTGAGTGTTTGCTGAACCAGCGCTTCCAGGGCGGGGCAAGGCGTGTGCGGAAAGGCCAGCCAGGCCAAAAATTCGACATTCCCCTTGGGTCCAAGCAGCGGCGAGCGCATCAGGCCGCGCAGCCCATATCCTTGCGCCTGCGCATATTCCAATACATCCAGGAGGATACGCGCGTGCAGCGCCGGGTCTCGGATCACGCCCTGGCCGCGCGCCGCCTGGGCGCGCCCAGCTTCGAACTGCGGCTTAATCAGCGCGATCACCTGACCCCCGTCGCCTGACCTGAACCAACCGGCAATCACCGGCAGCAACAACTTCAAAGATATAAATGAAGCATCCACCGTCGCCAGGCCGATCGGCTCGGGCAACGATTTCACATAGCGCGCGTTGGTCTGCTCCATCACAACCACCCGCTCATCCTGGCGCAGCTTCCAATGCAGAATGCCCTGCCCCACATCGATGGCATACACCTTGCTGGCGCCGCGCTGCAGCAAGCAGTCGGTGAAGCCGCCTGTAGAAGCGCCAACATCGGCGCAGACCAGCCCTTTTACAGGCAACTCAAAATGCTCCAGAGCTGCATCCAGCTTCTCGCCGCCGCGCGACACAAAACGCGGCCCCAGATCGAGCGAGACCTTTGCAGCAGCGTCTACCCGCGTGGCGGGCTTTAGCATCACCTGCCCATCCACGCGCACCTGCCCGGCCATGATCAACCGCTGGGCCAATGCACGGCTTTCTACCAGGCCTTGTTCAACCAGCAAAACATCCAATCGAGTGCGGGACATACTGTAAATTGTATCACCCTGGAATCGTGGTCTCGCAAATGCATGGCCAATCGGAGTTGTCGCGATGCGTGGTATAAAGTACAGCAAGCCGTCTTGCACCTTCATACACTCCTAACCCTGAAGATCAATTTTGGCGAGTATAATTCGACTTGTTCATATCCTCAGGGGAAAACTTCAGCCTCCCTGGCTGCATTTCACCTGAGAACCCAATAAAGGAGATCTTCATGTCGGACCAGCGAGCCAAGGCCATCCAAATCGCCCACGAACAGCGCCAGACTTTTCTGCAAGAGCTTAAAGAATTCGCTGCCATACCTTCCATTTCCACTGCCCCAGAGAGCAAACCCGATATCAACCGGGCTGCTGCGTGGACTGCCCGGAAACTGGAGTCGATTGGCATGCGAAACGTGAGAGTGATACCCACCGCAGGGCATCCGGTGGTCTATGGCGAGCATCTGCAAGCCGGTGACGGGGCTCCCACGATGCTGATATACGGTCATTACGATGTCCAGCCAGCAGAACCGCTTGAGCTTTGGAAAAGCGGCGCCTTCGAGCCCACCGTGCGCGGGGACGAATTGTTCGCCCGCGGCGCGAGTGATATGAAGGGACAGGTGATGGCGACCATCGCTGCAGTCGACGCCGCCCTGCAAGCCGGGCATCTACCAATCAATGTCAAGTTCTTGATCGAGGGTGAAGAGGAGATCGGCTCTCCCAGCCTGGAGAAATTCATCCTGGAGAACAAGGAGCTGTTGGCCAGCGACTTCGCCCTCAACCCTGATACCGGAATGCTGGCGCCAGATTTCCCCACCATCACTTATGCTTTGCGCGGCCTGGCTTATTTCGAAGTGCGCGTTTATGGGCCTGATCACGACCTGCATTCGGGGTTGTACGGCGGCATCGTCCACAACCCGGCGCAGGTGCTGTGCGAGCTGATCGCCGGCATGCACGACGAGCAAAATCGCATTACCCTGCCAGGTTTCTACGATCGTGTGCGCCCGCTGGATACCGACGAGCGCGCCGCCCTGGCGCGCCTGCCCTTTGGCGAAGATTATTTCCTCAAGCAGACCGGCGCGCCAGCGCTGCGCGGCGAGGCCGGTTACACGGTCATCGAGCGCCTTGGCGCTCGTCCCACGCTGGAAGTCAACGGTTTGCTCTCCGGCTACACCGGCGAAGGCTCCAAGACTGTCCTGCCCGCCTGGGCAATGGCCAAGATCTCCTGCCGGCTGGTGCCTGACCAGGACCCTGAAGAAGTACACCAGCAGTTATTGAACTACCTGGAAGCGCATGCCCCTGAGACGGTGCGCTGGGAGGTGCTGGTGCACGCTGGCAGCCCGGCTTCCATATCTAACCGGGAGTCGTCCTGGGTTAAGGCCTTTGCACGCGCCCAGGAAGCCGTTTGGGGAAAGCCGCCTGCCTTCCGCCGTGAAGGCGGCAGCGTGCCGGTGGTCATCCTGTTTCAAAATCTGCTGGGGATCGAGTCGGTCAATACCGGTTTCGGACTGCCGGATGATCGCGCCCACTCCCCCAACGAAAAGGTGCATCTACCAACCCTGTACCGTGGCGTGGATGCGCTGGTGCATTTCCTTTACAACCTTGCCTGAAGAGCCTGGGCGAGCTGTGAACAGCCCAGCCAACCACAACTCGCCCATGAGCGCCATCACCTGATGAACAGGATTTTACCGTTATGAGCGAATCAAGAATGCCCACCTACGGCGGGCAGGCAGTCATCGAAGGTGTCATGATGCGCGGCGCACGGTCAGTGGCCATCGCCATGCGCGCGCCCGACCAGAAGATCGTGGTGCACACCGAAAATCTTACTGGCATTTATAAGAGCAAAATCGCGCGGCTGCCTTTCCTGCGCGGCCTGGTCATCCTTTGGGATGCGCTCGGTCTGGGGATGCGCGCCCTGACCATCTCCGCTAACCTGCAGACGGACGAAGACGAAAAACTGGAAGGCCCTGCACTCTACGGCACCATGATCGTCGCCCTATCTTTGGGCATCGGCCTGTTCTTTCTGCTGCCGGCTGGCGCAGGGCAGCTCACCGAACGCTGGTTCGGCTGGAATGCCTGGTTGAGCAACCTGGCAGAGGGTGTGATCCGCCTGCTCCTGCTGGTTGGTTATATCTGGGCCATTGGATTGGTCCCCGACATCCGCCGCGTGTACGCCTACCACGGCGCAGAGCACAAAACTATCAACGCTTTCGAAGCCGGGGCAGAGCTCACTCTGGAAAATGTTGCTCGCTTTTCACTGGAGCACCCGCGCTGCGGCACTGCTTTCCTGCTGACCCTGATGCTGCTCTCGATCCTGCTCTTTTCCCTGTTAGGCCCACTGCCCACCTTTTGGCGGCTGGCCAGCCGCGTGCTGCTGTTGCCCGTGCTTGCTGGTTTAGCGTATGAGTACATCCGCTTTACCGCCAAATATATCGAAAACCCATTTGTCCAGCTACTGGTGCGCCCCAATTTAGCCCTGCAACGTCTGACCACACGCGAGCCCACCCCAGATATGCTGGAGGTCTCGATAGCGGCCTTCAACGCCATGCAGGCTAAAGAGCGGGAGGTACATCTCTAGCATTGCACTCCCTGGAATTGGCAAGCATTGCCCGAATCCTCTCTTGATTGCATCAAATCCCTGGCGCTGACCTTGCTGGTTGCGCTCTTTGGTTTGTTGGGCGCATGCGACATCTCGACCCCACGGCTGGCCGGCACACCCACCCTACAACCGGAGATGCCCACCATCACACCTGCCCTGCTGCCAGATCTCAGCATCTTATCTGCCCAACTGGTGATCGAGAATGACCAGCCTTGCTTCGAGATCGGGGATCAGCTCGAGATTATGCTCGCCTTTCAAAACTCCGGCCTGGCGCCTTCCGGTGAATTTGCATTGAAAGTCGGTGAGCTCGAGGTGATCATCGACCAGGGTCTGAAAGCGGGTGAGAGCCAGACTCTCACTTTGCCTGTGACTGGCGCACAGCTCACAGCTCAAATCGATACCCGCAACCAGGTTGTAGAGAGCAACGAAAGCAACAACCGCCTATCCTACACCCTGGTGGCGCCCACTGCCTCCCCGGCGTGTTTCCCGACCCCTGCGAAAGAAATCCCCGAAATTGGCATACAGTCGACGCTGGCCGGTCATCAGGGGAAGGTGCTCGGCCTGGATTTCTCTCCCGATGGGCGGCTGCTGGTTTCCGCTGGGGTAGACAATACCATGCGTCTGTGGCGGGTCGCACAGCTTTCCTTGCTGCGCACCATGCAAGGCCATCCCTTCCCCATCACCCGAGTATCCTTCTCTCCCGACGGGCAACAGATCGCCACCGCTTCGGTAGACTCGGTAGCGCGCATCTGGCGCGTTGACAATGCCAGCCTGCTCTCTACACTGGTTGGACACGCCGACTGGATCACCAGCCTGGCATATTCCCCGGATGGTGATCTCCTGGCAACCGGCTCGCGCGATTTCACCGTGCGCCTGTGGCGCCCCTCCAACGGCAGCCCGCTGGCGCTGATCGATGAAGGCATGACCGGCATCCTCAGTCTGGCATTCAGCCCGATCAGCGGCGACCTGGCATGGGGAGAAAGCGGCGGCGCGGTTCGCATTTGGCAGGTGCAGAATGAGCGCTGGCTGCATGTCTGGAGCGCCAGCGAGTTCCCCGCCTGCTGCGTGGCATTCTCATCCGATGGAGGCAGCCTGGCAGCCGGGTTCGAAGATGGCGCCATACGCTTTTGGGACCTCGGCTTGGGAAGCCAGACGGGCATTTTGCGCACATTATCCTCTGCCATCCACGACCTGGCCTTTTCTCCCGATGGGCGCTACCTGGCTGCTGCCCTCGAGAACGGCGATGTTTACCTGTGGCAGTGGCAAACGCTGCTTTCCGATAACTTCCAGGCCGCTGGACCTGATTACATCCTGAAGGGCGACCAGGTCGTGCTGAATGATATTGCTTTCTCTCCAGACAGCAGCCTGCTGGCAGCCGCGGCAGATGACGGCAATGTGCTCCTGTGGGCGCTGCCAGCGCCTTGACTGATGCGTAAATTCATCTTTCTGCTGCTTGGATTGGCTATCCTGCTTGGGCTGGTGGCGGCGCTCACGCCCCTCTTCCTGCGTTTCCGCCCCCAGCCGGCAGCTTTGAACCAGGAACTTTTCCAGGGCGTGCAATATGAGCGCAGGGTCACCCGCTCGCCGCGGCCGATGGTTATGCACATCATCAGCATTGATCTGCAAACTCCAGGAATCCAACTGCTGGTAACTCCCGGGGACCCCAAAGCCGAGCTGCCCCTGCAGGCGCGCACCACCTCTCAATTCTTGAAGCAGTTCGGTTTGCAGATCGCCATCAACGGGGATGGATTTACCCCCTGGTATGCCAATCACCTGTTCAGCTATTATCCGCACGCTGGCGACCCGGTCGCGCCCATTGGATTTGCCGCTTCCCAGGGCGAGGTTTATTCTGCAGATACCGACCGCGAGCCAACATTGTATCTCTCGCGCAACAATCGCGTCAGCTTCCGCATCCCAAACGGGCGCATCTACAACGCTCTCTCCGGCAACTTGATGCTGGTGGAAGCGGGGCAGATTCTCCAACTGCCGGCATTAGAAGAAAATGTTCGCCCCGACCCGCGCACCGCGGTCGGCGTCGATAAAAGCGGGCGCAGGTTGTACCTGGTCGTCGTGGATGGGCGCATGCCCGGCTACAGCGAAGGCATCACATTGCAAGAATTGGCCGAGCTGCTGCTAAGCGCAGGCGCCCACTTCGCCATGAACCTGGATGGCGGCGGGTCATCCACGCTGGCGGTGCAATCTCCGGGCGGCAGCCCACGCCTCTTGAACTCCCCCATCCATCTTGGGATCATCGGGCATGAAAGGCCGGTTGGCAACCACCTGGGCATCTATGCCAGCCCATTGGAAAAGTAACTTCGAAGGTAGATTCTACTCCCCCATCACCTGGAATACCAGCTCGCGCCGGCGCGGGCGGTTATCGAAATCCACATAAATGATCTGCTGCCACGTGCCCAAGATCAAATGCCCGTTGGCAAACGGCACCGTCAAAGACGTACCGAGCAGCGCCGAGCGTACATGGCTGTGGCCGTTGCCATCGCCCCAGGCGGCATTGTGCGCATACTCGCGGTTGGCGGGGATGATCTCATCCATTAGCCGCTTCAGGTCTTTCAACGCGCCGGGCTCGTATTCGATTGTGGTCACACCGCTGGTAGACGAGGGGCAGAAAATCGTGAGGATGCCATTTGATAGCCCAGATTGGAACACAGCGCGCCCGGCATCTTCCGTGATATCGATCATGTCGGCGTGCCCGCGCGTCGATAAGCTGTGCGTAATGGTTACCACCGGCATACCTGAGAACCTCCGCGCGATGGCTAACCCTCGCTGGCGCGCACCAACAGCAGCGGACGATCAATGCGCTGTAGAACGCCTGCCGCGACACTGCCATAGAACACACGCGACAGCCCGCTGCGTCCATGGCTGGCTATGGCCACCAGGTCTACGTCTTCTCGATTGGCGACGCTGATGATCGTGCTGACCACCGGTCCGCGCTCGACCAGGGTGCGCGATTGTATGCCGCGCTGGCGCAATTCGCCCTGCAGCGCGGTCAGGTAGTCACGCGCCTCCTGGATTGAACGCTCGTAGGCTTCCAGGTAAAAATCTGCTGGTGTGCCCAGTGAGCCACCAGTGCTAAGATCTGGTTCCACCACCCGCAGCAGGATCAGCCTGGAATTGAACTGGCGCGCCAACTGCTCAACGTGCGATAAAATGCGCTCTGCCCGATAGGATCCATCCAGAGGCACAAGTATGGTTTGGTACATCGGGGATCTCCACTATTTTGTGAATGAATCTGGGCCTTAAAATACTCTTCATAATCATGATACCAGATTCTTTCTTCAATCTACTCAGTATTTTGCAAATCATGGAGATAGGGCCTCCGCAGTTGATGAAAAGATGAAGCAAACCCACCCGAAGTGCACAACTCCGAGATGATAATTGCGGCGATCGCTGAGCTTTACGATTTCTGATAAATGCTGTAGACTTTGGGTATGAAAATCGACATCGAGCTTTATCGCCAGGAAGTGCGCGTCTCCTCTCGCCCGGCGCTGAGTCTATCGGTGATCGACATCGCTCCGGAGCATGCCCGCCGGACGATCGTCTTTCTGCACGGGTTTGGCGGTTCTGCTCGCCAATGGACCTACCAGCTCCAGCGCTACTCCGATGAGAACCGCGTCATCGCCATTGACCAGCGCGGTCATGGTCGCTCCAGCAAGCCCGCTGGCGACTACAGCATGCCGATGCTGGTGGCTGATGTCAGCGCGGTGCTGGATGCGTTGGGGGTGAATCAAAAGATTGTGCTGGTGGGGCATTCCTTTGGCGGGGCGATCGCTACGGAATTCGCCATCGCCAATCCGGCGCGCGTCGAGCGCCTGGTGCTGATTGCCTCCGCCGGGGAATACCAGCTCAACTGGTTCTACCGCCTGCTGCTGGGATTGCCGGAGTCGACGCTGCGCCTGCTGGAGCCCTTCACGCGCAACTGGCTCGGCGCGCCGCCGCGCATCTTAAAATCCTGGCACCAGGATAGCGTCTCCAATTGGGTGGGTTGGAGCCTGTTCCGCAGCCTGGCCGTGCCCACATTGGTAATCCGCGGGCACATGGATCTTGTTTTCAAGCAGCCGCTGTTTGAAGAAGTGACGCGTGCTATCCCCAACGCCGAGGATGTGGATGTCGGCGCTTCTGGGCACATGGTCATGCTGGAACGACGTGAAGCCGTCAACCGGGCGATCTCGCGCTTCCTGGAAACTGCCCCCAGCTCCTGGCGCGGCGCGCCTGCTGCAGGCGCCCAAACAGCGCAAAACGACCTGCAACGCCAGCGACCCTGGCTGCCGCACTACGAGGAGGGCGTGCCGCACACCATCGCCATACCGCGCGTCCCTTTGCAGACGCTGCTCGAATCATCTGCCCGTCGCTACGCGCATCGCACAGCGATTTACTTCGAGGGGCGCAAGCTATCGTACCGACAGCTCAACCAGCTTGCCAACCGCTTTGCCAATGCGCTGATCGAGCTGGGTGTTCAGCCCGGCGAACGCGTGATGCTGGTGATGCCCAACACACCTCAGTTGGTGATTGCCTTTTTTGGGGTTTTGAAGGCTGGCGCGGCGGCAGTTTTCTCCCTGCCAACCCAGGAACCTGAAGAGCTGATCCGCCAGGTGCGTGACTGCGGAGCGCGCACGTTGATCACGCTAACGCGCTTTGATGAGCTCATCTACACGATCAAGACCCAGCTTGAGCCTTCCGGGAATTCTCCGCTCAAAGAAATCATCTTTACCCATGTCGCCGATTATCTGCCGCCGATCAAACGCCTGGCATTCCAACTGTCGGGCAGCCAGCGCCGCCTGCACTTGCTGGACATTCCCATGGACGCCAGCATGCACCGTTTCGAGCGGTTGCTAAAAAACCAACCGCTGGAGAAACCCGCCCTGGCAATCAAAGCGGAAGACCTGGCAGTCATCATCTATACCGGAGGCACCACAGACGCTCCCAAGGGGGTGATGCTCTCCCACCGCAATCTGATGGCAAACGCGCTACAAACCCGCCACTGGATACCCGCTGCCCAGGAAGGTGCGGAGCGCTTCTTGTGCGCGCTGCCGTTCTCACACAGCTATGGACTTACCACGGCCCTGCTGGTACCCATCGCCCTGGGCGCGACGCTGATCCTCAAGCCTCGCTTTGAGGTGGCAGACACCTTGAAAACCATCCGCAGCCAGCGCCCCACCATCTTCCCCGGCGTGCCCCAGATGTACGTCGCCATTCGGGATTACCCCGGCGTGCGACGTTTCGGCGTCAGTTCGATCAAGGCCTGCATCAGCGGCGCCGCGCCGCTGCCCATCGAACTGCAAGAGGCTTTCGAGAAGCTCACTCGCGGCCGCCTGGTCGAAGGCTATGGATTGACCGAAGCCTCCCCGGTGACGCATGGCAACCCCCTGAACGGACTACGCAAGATCGGCAGTATTGGCATTCCTTTCCCCTCCACAGAGGCGCGCGTCGTGGACCTCAAAAAAGGGCGTACGGTCGTTCCCGTGGGGCAGATCGGCGAGCTGGCGGTGCGCGGTCCCCAGGTGATGATGGGATACTGGCAGAAGCCAGATGAGACCCGTCGGGTGCTGACCCCAGATGGCTGGTTGCTGACCGGTGATGTCGCTCAGATGGACGCGGATGGTTATTTCCGCATCATTGCTCGCAAGGCCGACATGTGGTACCCCAGCCAACCGGAAGAGCCAGCATTTCCTCGCGACGTCGAAGAAGTGTTGTATGAAGTGCCCCAAGTGCGCGAAGCTGCTGTGGTGGCTGTGGCCGGGCAGCCCATTGCCTTCGTCATCACCCGAGAGGACCGACCCTCCGCCGAATCGCTGATCGCCTACTGCAAACGCCGCCTGCCTCCCCAATTGGTGCCGCGCCTGGTGATCTTTTTGGATGACTTTCCACGCACCTTCATCGGCAAGGTGTTGCGCCGTGAATTGGTGCGACGGCTGGATTTTCCACACCTGCAAGATGAAACCAATGTATAGATCTTCAAGCGACAATCTCTCCTGGCAATCCAACCCATTATTGCTGCGCAGCGCCTCCCGGCGCTGCGAAAACGGCGCCAGCTACATCACGGAGGGCAGCGGACCGCCGGTGGTGATGATCCATGGCATCGGCGCATCGCTTTACGATTGGGCCAGCCTGTCTCCCACCCTCGCCCAAAATGGCTATGCCGCCTATGCCCTGGACCTGCTCGGTCATGGCGATAGCGACAAGCCCTCCAGCCCCAGCGAGTACAAAATTACCCGTGTGTATGAACATCTGTGCGACTGGCTCGATAGCTTGCAGCTACAGGAACCTGTCACCCTGGTCGGTCACTCGCTGGGTGGGTATTTATCCCTGCAACTGGCGCTGCAGCGGCCCGCTCAGGTGCGCAAACTGGTCTTAATCGACCCGCTCTTCAGCCTGAGCCAGCTTTCTCCCATCTTGCGCTGGGCCAGCCGCAATCCCCGCCTGGGCGAGCGCGCCACCCGCGTAGCGCCTGCCTGGCTGATCCATGCCTTATTGGGCTGGGATCCGGATGCGGGGCGAAACTTTACACCGGAGATTCGCCGCCAGATTGTCATCGACTACAAGCGCGCCTCGCCTCACTTCGTCTATATCGCCCAAAATATCCCCGACCTGGCGCCGCGCCTCAGCCAGGTAAACCAACAGACCCTGGTGATCTGGGGTGAGCGCGATATGACCTTATCTCCGCGCTCGTTTCCGGTGATGGCGCAGTCCCTGCCCCATGCTCAAGCGAAATCCGTACCGGGGTGTGGTCACCAACCACACATCGGTAAGCCGGAGGTGGTCAACCGTTGCATCCTGGAGTTTCTAAAATGAACCAATTTGGGGCGTGACGAGGTGGCTTCGCCTCGATCTCACACCCCAAACCTGTTTTGATCTTAGCGGTCATTGTGAGACCAGCCTACTGTGCTGGTTATGGCAATCTCCGATCAGGTCATCTTGCGTGGCCCACAAAGTGCGATGGACTATTCTTCCTGGTTGACGAAAACCGTCTGTCACGATAAAATGCCCCCCTTTCGAGACAGGAGATCAAAAGGATGCCCGCAAAATTGATTCTACGCGATCAAGAATACGAGGTGCGCGAGGGCATGACCATCCGCCATGCGATACAAAAATGCGGCATCAACCTGCAGTCCGTTTTGGCAACCCGCGATGGCGAGCTGGTTTCCGAAGAAGAATTCTTGAAGGAAGGCGATGTGATTAAGCTGGTGGCGGTCATCTCGGGCGGCTGAACACGTCCTCCGAGATTGCCGACCCTCATGGGTAAGGAGCTCCCGGAATGAGATGCCGAAAATGCGACCATAAAGCCGTGATCAACATGCGCCAGCACAAACTGGCGCTGTGCAAAGAGCACTTCCCCCAGTGGGTGATGGAGCAAACCGAACGCTTCATCCGCAAATATCGCATGTTCGAGCGCCATGAGCGCCTGCTGGTGGCGGTTTCCGGCGGCAAAGACTCGCTTTCGCTGTGGGACATCCTGTGGCGGCTTGGCTACCAGGCGGATGGGGTGTACATCGGCCTGGGCATCGACGGCGGCATTTCCTATTCAGATACTTCTCAACGGCTGACAGAGCAGTTCGCTGCCCAACGCGGCTTGCAACTGCACGTGGTGGATATCCAGGAAGAATATGGCAGCACCATTCCCCAGATAGCTAACCTGACCTATCGCGGCCAGGGCAAACCCTGCTCCGTGTGTGGGCTTACCAAGCGCCATGTAATGAATCGTGTGGCTCACCAGGGAGCGTACGATGTTCTGGTGACCGGACACAACCTGGATGACGAAGCAGCCATGCTGTTGGGCAACACGCTCACCTGGAATGCCGGCTACCTGCTGCGCCAGGCGCCTGTGCTGCCCGCTCTGCAGGGGATGGCGCGCAAAGCCAAGCCCTTGTGCCGTTTCTACGAGAGAGAAATGGCGGCCTATGCCCTGGTAAGCGGAATCGAGTACATTTACGATGAATGTCCGCATGCCGCAGGCACAAAATCCATCTACTACAAGGGGCTGCTCAACCAGTTGGAGGAAGAGCGCCCTGGCGCCAAGCTGAGCTTTTACCTGTCGTTTCTGCAGGCCAAAGAGAACGGCCTGTTTAACGAGGTATTCTCGACCGGGGGCGAGGCAGATGACCTGACCGGCGCAGGGGGCGTTGCCATGCACCCTTGCCCCACTTGTGGGCAGCCAACCACCACGCCCGCGGAGTGCGCATTCTGCCGCATGATGGCAAAAGTCACCCGATGATCGCGACCTGACCGCAAATGCCGGTCGCAGCCACCCGGCTCACCAAAACTGCGGCGGTCACAGCTACCCGCCCTACCAAAACAAGGAATCCTTCAATGCAATTTTCCGAAGCGCATCAATTAAAAAACAAACCTGCCGGGCAGCGCGCAGAACACGACTTTGCGCCCCTGGCTTCCATACCAGCCATTGCTGTGCTGATCATCTCTGCCTATATTGCCGCTCAGATGCTCTCAGACATCGCCAGCTTAAAAATTGGCCTGGTGCTTGGATTGGCGGTAGATATGGGCACCTTCATCTACCCGCTGACCTTCACACTGCGCGACCTGGTGCACAAGATACTGGGAAAACGCAATGCTCAGGTGTTGATCATCGCCGCCGGAGTCATCAACTTATTCATGGCAGGGTACTTAATGTGGGCCAGCTCGGTGCCCAGCGATCCTTCCTGGGGATTGGGGGCTCAGTTTAGCGCCATACTGGCACCGGTCTGGCGCATCGTGATCGCCTCCATCCTGGCCGAGGTCGCCAGCGAACTGATCGACACCGAGATCTACCATTGGTTCGTCACACGCATCACCAGCCGCTTTCAGTGGCTGCGCGTGCTCTTAAGCAACGCCATCAGCGTGCCGGTGGATAACCTGATTTTCTCCATCGGGGCATTTAGCTGGGCGCTACCCTGGCCGGTGGTATGGCAAATCTTTCTCTTCAACTTACTGGTGAAATTTGGCATCACCCTGCTCAGCCTGCCGATGATCTACCTGGCGCCTGATAGGCGCCTGCAACCTCCTCGGCCATGAGTGGGCTGCGCCTGGCTCATCTGGATTGAAATGAAATCTCGGAGATTCCTCGTGCAGAAACCTCCGGGATCAATTCCAAGGGGTGTAAACCCAAACAACCGGCGATGAAATTGTCTCCTAAGCGACTTCCAGGTAGCGCTCCAGTTCCCAATCCATCACCCGCATACGGTACTCCTCGACTTCCGACCACTTGGCGCGCACGAATGCCTCATACGTCGTTGCTCCCAAGGCTTGCTGAAGTAGAGTGTCTTTCTCCAACTCACGCAGGGCTTCCGCCAGAGAACCAGGCAGTTCATCGATGTTCATCGCCCGCCGCTCTTCCAGCGTCAGATGGTACACATTGATATTGTTCAACGGGGTGGGGCAAACCGCTTGACCATCAATGCCATCCAACGCGGCTGCCAGCATGACGGTCAACGCCAGGTAGGGGTTCGCCGACGGGTCTGGGAAGCGCAGCTCGGCGCGCATCGATTTATCCCGCCCGGGCGTGTAACGCGGGATGCGGATCAACGCCGAACGATTGATCTGCGCCCAGCCGATATACACCGGAGCCTCATAACCGGGAACGAGACGCTTGTAGGAATTGACTGTAGGAGCCACAACGGCGGCCAGGGCGCGAGCGTGCTTCAGTTGACCAGCGATGAAACCATACGCCGTCTTGGATAGATGAAACTCATCCCTGTCATCGAAGAACAGGTTGTTGCCCTGGCGATCGAACAGGGACTGATGACAATGCATACCCGAGCCGTTGATGCCAAAAATGGGCTTGGGCATAAAGGAAGCCACCAGGCCATGCTGGGCGGCGATGGCCTTGACCGTGTATTTGAGGGTGAGAATGTTATCTGCAGCTTGCAGCGCATCAGCAAAGCGGAAATCGATCTCATGCTGCCCCAGGGCGACCTCGTGATGACCCATTTCCACTTCCAGTCCCATGCTCTCCAGGGCGCTCATCAGCTCCGTGCGCACACGCACCGCCTCGTCGCTGGCGGAGAAATCGAAGTAACCGCCCACGTCGTGCGGCACGGGGTGAATGCTGTCCGGTCCATTCCTGCGAAACAGGAAGAACTCGGGCTCCGGGCCAACGTTATACGTCCAGCCTCGCTCCCGAATCTTGGACAGCATGCGCTTCAGCGTGCCACGCGGGTCTCCGGGGAAGGGCTCGCCATCCGGTTGGTAGATATCGCAGAAAACTCGCGCCCGGCGAAAATCTGCTGGCGACCAGGGCAGCACAGCATACGTGGACGGATCCAAGACCAGGCGCATGTCGCTCTCCTGGATGCGTGCAAATCCTTCGACCGAAGAGCCATCGAACCAGACGCCATCTTCCAGTGCACCCTGCAGCCGGTGTACCGGAAAATCCACACTCTTCACCGCGCCCGTCACATCCGTGAACTGCAAGGAAATGAACTTAACGTTATCTTCTCGCACTCTTTCCAATAAAGCCTGTTTGTCCATCATCCTCCTCCTTCTAGGTATAGGACTTACGCAGTTTGTTAGTATTCGGGAGTATTTTGGCAGGCGCGGTCCGCCAAAATACCCCCAAACTCACCTGGAGTGCGTAACTCCTAAATAATAATGAACGCCTCGGAAGAGGCGTCCTTCTAAAACGAGTTCTCAGCCAGTGCAATTTGACACTGGCTCAAGGCTTAATCTTTATTGTCGGTGTTTGCGGGTGAAGAAGAGTTAGTTGTGTCTTTCACTTTTTCCTTACCGTCTGACTCAACCGGCTTATCTTTTCCACCCGCGCGTGTAACACCCGAGGGGGAGCGATGATCGGTAGCATAAAATCCAGAGCCTTTGAAGACGATGCCAACCGGCAAGTACACCTTGCGGAGCGCATCCTGTTCGCACTCCGGGCAGCGCTTCAACGGCGCATCCGAGAAACGCTGTTGGTGTTCGAACTGCACGCCGCAGTTTTCGCACCGGTAAGTATAAGTGGGCATAACCAATTCCTCTTACTTGACTAAAAACTATCTAGAGACTCAAGCCTGCTTGTTTAGGTTTGTGGGCGCTGCGCACAGACCTAAACGCAGGCTCACACTTTTCTAAGCGCAAAGGTACATTATAGCGCGCCGGTAATGGAATTGCAAGACCCGCACAGTCATAATTCAGCGCTCTCTTTCCGGACGACTCGTGCTTCACTCGATGCCGGACCACACAGCGGTCAACGATGAATAAAGGGAGGCGATTTCGAACGTCCAGTCGCCAGCTACACTAGGGAGTCGGCGTCAATGTGCGGGTGGAAGTCGGCGTCTGGCTGGGCGTAGCGGTGCGCGTTGCCGTGCGTGTGATGGTTGGCGTGCGAGAGGCTGTTGGGGTGCGCGTTGCCGTACGCGTTGGCGTGGCAGTGGCAGTGGAAGTGCGCGTGCTCGTCGGTGTGACCGAGCTCGTAACCGTGGGCGTAGCAGTCGGCGCGGTCAGCGTGGCAACGCGCTGTTCGCTTTGCGACTGCCACTCTCCCGGGTATACCTCTTCAGGCAGCGCCAGCAATGCCTGCCAATCTTCCAGGGCTGCTTCCCAATCGCCATCCTGTTCATACGCCTGCGCCCGGTAATAATATAGCCGGGCAAGCTGGGCATCGTTCTGTGCCAGAGGCGTCAAGCTGCGCAGCACAGGCAAGCCCTCTTGCAGCCGCCCTGCGATGATCAAAGCCTGGCCCAGAGCCAGGTCGATGTCAAAACTGCGCGGTTCTTGCTGCCGGGCAGCCAGCAAATCATTGACTGCTTTTTGGCCCTCACCTTGCGCCAATTGGATCAACCCACGCAGGTAATACACATCTTTGGCTGAATCAGTGATGGCGATTGCGCGCTCCACCGATTTCAAAGCTTGCGAGAGGTCGCCCTGATCCAGGTAGGCCTGGCCGATCAGCACCCAGGCATCTGCGTCTTGCGGTTGGTAAATCAGGTAGGTTTCCAGGGATTCCAGCGCTTCCTCCGGTTGCCCATTGAGCAGCGCGAGCTGTCCCAACAGGCGGTAAGCCGGCAGGTAGGTCTCATCCAATTGAAGAGCGCGGCGCGCCTGCAACAACGCGCTGGCAGGTTCCCCGGATTCGAGCTGGTAGAGCGCAGTGTAGTACGCCAGGAGAGGCGAATCGGGCAGCAACTCGCCGGCTTCGAGCAGGTCTTCCTGAGCTGCTTCCAGGTCGCCTTGTTCCAAAGACAGCACAGCGCGTTCCAGGTAGGCAGTGCCCAGGTTGGGGTCGATCAGTATGGCTTCATCCAGGTCTGCCTGCAAATTGCCTGCTTTCCCGCCAGCCTTGCGCGCCTGGTAGCGCCCCAGGTAAGCTGGCGCAAAAGCCGGATTAAGCTCGATGGCCCGGTTGTAAGCCGTTTCCGCCTGATCGTAGGCGCCCATCAGGCGGTGCGTTTCACCCAGGTAAAATTGGATATCCGCTGCTTGCGGCTCGACGCTGGCGGCTTGCTCGAAAAAACGCAGGGCGTTAGGCCAATCGCCCTGGCTAAAATCGCTCATTGCCGCTCGAAATGCCTCACTGATCGGATGCGGTGTATTGACCGTGAAAGGCGTCGGCGTGTAGGTGGCTTCCAGCAACATCCATAATGGGAGCGGTCCAGAGGGTTTTGGGGTAGCCGTAGCGGGTACCTCTGTGGCCAGGCGAATGTAGGTGGGCGTAGGCGTATAAGTGGCTGCCGGCCCCGGTGTGCGCGTCGGCCTGGCAAAAGTCAATGACCGACGATTGCTTTGCAAGAATACGCCTATGGCAATCAACACCACCAATAACAAACCCGCCCCTGCCAGGATGGAGATGCGAATAGCTGGCCTGGCCCATAAGCCGCGTAGACCACCAACCGGCTCTTCCAGCATTTGCACCTGCCACTGACGCCGCGCCAGCGGGCGTGGAAGCACACTCTCATCCGGTTGCATCCCACCCACCAGGATCAATCCCTGGCGCGCAATGCGTCCTTCGGGATCCAGGCGCAGCGCTGTTTGCAGGCAATAGCTGCGCTCCTTCTGGGTATCCACCACGGCGCTCATCCACAGCCAGTATTCGGGATTGGTGCGATCTTCGCGCAACAGGCGCGTCAACAGATCGCGAGCCCGGCTACGCTGGCCCTGGCGAATGGCATCCATGATCTCTTGCAGGACAGTATGCTCAACCATTGCCAACCTTTCCAGCAGTGTAGCACAGGCTGTACTGGGATACAAGATATCCCAGCCCCTGAATGCCTTCACAAGTTTGATAGGTGAGGCTGAGCAGCGGAGACAAACGGGCGCCAGCTCTTCGGCGCAAACGTCCGAGCCAGCGCCCAAAAACCTGGAGCGACTGAAATGGACAGTTTAAAGTCCGACAGACAGGAGAGGCACGGGTGTAAAGACCAGCACAAAAATTACCAATCCAAGCAACGCTACCATGCGCCTGCCAGGGTCCAGCGGAGTGACCTGATCGAGCGGTTCAGCGTGCATCCGGCCCAGGATAAAGATCAAGAAAGCCCACAACCACCACCCCGGCCACACAAACCCCAGCGCGCCCAGGATGATCAAGATAATGGGAAGCAGCCAGTTAGCCCGTTTGCCCACCAGCACATACAGCACATGACCACCATCCAGCTGGCCGGCCGGAATTAAGTTGAGAGCGGTGACCAGCAAACCTGCCCAACCTGCCCAAGCAACCGGATGCAACATCACATCTCTTCCGCCCAGCGGCAATGGGTAGCCGGTAAAGAAATACCGCACCCAATACAGCCACGGCGCCATACCGCCATAGCTGCCAGGCTCGGGCAATAATTGACCAAAAACCACAAACTTGGATAGAAGATAGAGTATCGAATTGCCTTCAATCTGCAAGCCCTGCCCCGGCGGCAGAACGCGTGGAATATCGCTCACCTGGGAGAGCAACAAGCCGAGCAACAGCACGGGTATGGCCACTACCAACCCGGCGAGGGGGCCGGCGATGCCGATATCCAGCAGCACGCGCCGGTTTTTGGGCGGCTCTTTGAGCTGGATAAAGGCGCCCATGGTGCCAAACGCCCCAAAGGGAAATGGTATGAAATAGGGCAGGGTTACGTGCGTGCGATGGTAACGCCCGGCCAGGTAATGCCCAAATTCATGCGCTAGCAAGATCGAGAGCAGCGCCGCCATGAACGCTGCGCCTCCCATCAAACTCTCCAAGAGATAGGGTCGCAGGCTCCTGGCAGTGATCTGTGCAGGCCCTTCGTAGATGCCTCCCAGCGTATAGAGGGTGCCGGCAATCAACATGCTGGCGACGGTCAGCAGAAACAAGACCAGGTTAACCCAGGGGTTGGAGGGTCTTGGATTGATAATGCCCTCCATCAGCAGCACCACATGCTTATCGCCATTCTTGCGGAAAAGCGGCGTCACATTGAGCGGTTTTAAACGCCCCGCCAGTTGATCGTAAAGCGCGGCCGTGTCCTCCTCGAGAAATTGACCTCGGAAGCGAACCAGGTAAGCGCTCTTCGCATCGCCCAGGGTCATATCCTCAATGCGCATCACCCCCGCTACCAGATGAGTGAATCTTTCGAGTTCTAACTCCTGCATCATCATTTATCCCTGTCCCAAAATAACTGCTTTATTCTGCCGTGGCGAGGGCTTTCACCGCCCCTTGTGCAGCAACATGCAAACCAGAATCCCATTTCAGGCGGGAGTGGATGGGAGTCGAACCCACCGCGGCCCGCAACGCGACCCGCCACCGGTTTTGAAGACCGGGGAGCCCACCGGGACCCAACCACTCCCATTAACACGCGCATTATACCCCAAAGTCTTCGGCCTTCCATTCTGTGGACGAGCCTGCTAATCTCACACTTAACTTCACTGCCTGCCTCGGTTGACATCCTGAGCAAGGCAGTATAATGGTATTAACGTGAGTACGGATGTGAGGGGTTTGGGGGTTGTTTTTGGGGGGGGGGTGGCCCCAAAAAAACCCCCAAACACACCCGAGAAAGGGCAATTTTAAAAAACCCGGTATAAAAAAAAAACAACCC
>JAJUJL010000025.1 GCA_029265355.1 Chloroflexota bacterium
AGTTGGCGATGTCGGTCTCGCCGGTGACGCAGAAGCGCTCCAGGCCAGCGCCCGAGCCGATCGAGTCGATGGTGATCTGGTCGCTGTAGCCCTCATCCTTGAAACGGGTGGCCATGGCCTCGGTCAGGGGATACACGGTGGAAGAACCAGCGGTCACAATGGCGCCCTTGACCTCCAGCGGGTTCACCTCGGGCAGCATCACTTTGCTTTCTTCCATTGGAGCTTCGGTGGCCATTGCCTCTTCGGTTTTCTGCGGGGCGGTGGTTGCCGCAGGCGGCTGGGTGGGTTGCGTCGCCTGGGTGGCTGCTGGAGCCTGCGTTTGCTGGGCAGCCGGCGCGGCGCATGCTCCAACCAGGATACTCAGGACGAGCATAATCAGGATCACTACAGGTGTTTTCTTCATAACTCTTTTCTTCTCCTTAAACAAACTCTTCTACGGATGTTCGTTATTAGCAGGGGAAGTATACAGAGCGAGGATTAACACCCTGAGAAGGCAGATTTAACAGGCGGTCAATGTTTTGTAAACATATCTTTAACGAGAGACAGGGTGTTTCGCCGGAAGTGTTTTTCCAAAATTGTGAACGAGCGCCGGCGAAACGCTGGAGTAAACCGCCGTCGCGATGGCCGATTTACTCTGAACACTTTCGGCAGTTTACTCAGATATGCCCCCAAAAGCTGCTCGCACGATGTGGGCCACGCAAAATGACCAGGTAGGAGATTGCCACGACCAGGGCTGAGGAAAGCGCCTCAGCATCAGGCGGGTAAAAAAAACACCCGACGCTGGTCTACTCATGACATATCTGTCATTCCCAGACCGGATGACGCTTCCAGCGTCATGGAAACATCTCGCAATGACAGCTAAGGTCAAATAAGGATTGAGAATCCTGCGGCGCTGGCCGTCGCAGGCTCTGGATGAGCATCTTCCTCAGGGTTTGATTCCCTCGGGAACCACTTCTGGGAAGACCGCCTGGGGTTCTGACAGAACGGACGCGCCTTGCACCCGGTATTCAGGTTCCCCCAGCAGGTGCTGCTTCAGAAAAGCCAGCTCCATCGTATCGAGGATCGGCACCACCCGGCTGGCAGGCAGGGGGCCTTTCAAACCGATCGCGGACGCCAGCGGAGTGAGCAGTGGCAGGTCGGAGAAGTCGTAGTGATCAGTGCCCAGGATGGTGTATGCATAGGCCGGGCCACGGCTGGCGCTAAAGAGCTGCGCAAACAATTCCTGGTTGCGCGCGGACGGCCACGCTTCGCTGTACAGGTACAGGAAGGGCTGCTGCAGCCCTTCCTGGAGCACCGCTTTGGATACCGGCCCCAGGTAGGCATCCAGGCCAATGCCTGCCTTGCAGCGCGCGTCGCGAGCGCAAAACTCGATCGTCGCCCCGCCGCCGGTGGAGTGTCCCATCACCGCCACCCGCTCGAGGTTCAATTTTCCGGTGAAACGCCCCTGCGGATCAGACTGGTGCCAGGCTGACAGCGTCTCCAGGACGAGCGCCATGTCTCCCGCCCACTGGTCAACCAGGATATTGCCAGCGCTCTCGGCAATGTCGGTAGCCGCCCCGGTGGGCAGCGCCTGCGGGTTTTTGGGCGCCTGGCTGCCATCCGGGAAAATGGTCAAGATGGCGCCATAGGGATGCTGCAAGGCGGCCACCAGGAAGCCCTGGCTGGCAAGCTCTTCGAGCTGGTGCGTGCTCTGGCCGCGGAAGCTCGACCAGCCGTGGGAGAACAGCACCACCGGCATTTGGGTGGCGCCGGTTGCGGGCGGCGCTCCCTGCACGGCGTGGGTGCGCGCCAGGCGCGTGTGATCCAAAAAGAACGCTGGCAGCCCCAGGTACCTGGCAATGGCGCGCGGCATATCGGGCTCTTCGATCCAGGCGGCTGGCTGCGCGTCAGGGCCTGGCTCCGCCGGGTACCAGAGTTGCACCAGGATGCGGCGCGGCTCGCCCGGCCTGCCGGAATATATTTCCGGGCGCGCTGCATCGGTCAGCTCGAAGGTCAGCGTGCCCACGGTGAACGGCCCGCTGGGAGCAGGCGGGGTGGGCACCGGCAGCAAAACTGGCAGGGCGCTGGCAAGGGCGGTCAACACCAGGCCGAGCAGGCTGCCGGCGGACTGCCAGCGCCCTGGGCGCTGGCTGCTGGACTCGCGCACACCGGCCGCCCATCCCACCAGCGCTGCCAGGCTCAGCGCGTAGAGCGGCAGCATCTGCCAGCGATAGCCTTCCACGGTCAGGTGCAGAAGACACGCCCCCGCGGCTGCCAGCGGCAGGTGCCGCATCCAGCGCGGGCGCAGTGTTGGCGGCGAAAAAGGCCAGGCGAAAGCCAGAGCAATGAGAATGGCGCTGGTGATCTCCAAAGCTCGCATGCTCTACCTCAAATACACCACCTGTTGAGAGGCAGCCGATTCGTACAGCGCCAGGGCAGTGCGCACGTGTTGGCGGGTCTCTTCCAGGCTGAGATACGGCGCTGCGCCGTCCAGTATGGCGGCGTGCATGTCTTCGATCTCACCGGAGTACAGCTCCGCTTCCGGCACAGGCACTTCTTGCGGTTCGCCCTGGGCGGGGGTGAACAACATCCGGCGCTGGCCTTCGTTCTGCCCGGTGAAGGGCCGGTTCAGCTCCAGGCGCCCTTCCTCGCCAACCACGGTCGCCTGGGTGTAGAAAGGCGAGCGCAGCGAAGAAGCGATTTGCGCCACGCCGCCGCCCTGGTAACCCATCAGCCCGGCAAAGCTTTCATCCACGCCGCTTTCGCCCAGCCGTTGGCTGCCCAGCACCCACTGCGGCGCAGCGCCGTACACGTACTGGGCAAAGCTCAATGGGTACACGCCCACGTCCCACAGCGATCCGCCGGCGTATTCCTTGACCAGGCGCACGTTGCTCTGCCGGTTCATGATCTTGAAGTTGAACACACCGCTCACCAGCTCGATGCGCCCCAACCGCCCGGCGCGCACCCACTCGCCCACGATCTTGGTCTGTGGATGGTGGCGGTACATGAAAGCCTCCGCCAGCACTCTGCCAGTTTCACGGCTGGCGGCGATCATCGCATCCACTGCCTCCAGGCTGGGGGCAAAGGGCTTCTCGCACAGCACGTGCACGCCGGCGCGCAGGGCCTTGATCGTCCATTCGGCGTGCAGGTGGTTGGGCAGGCTGATGTAGACGGCGTCCACCCGCCCCGAGTCGAGCATTTCCTGGTAGCTGCCGAAGCTCAAGGGGATTTCCCACTGCGCGGCGTAGGCGCGGGCAGTCTCCAGGCTGCGGCTGGCGACTGCCGCCAGCTCGCCGCGCTGGCTGGCGCGTATCGCCGGAATGACGCGGCGGTTGATGTTGGCGGTGGATACCAGGCCCCAGCGAACTTTGTTCATGGCGATTCCTCCCAGGTCAGCGCCTGGCTGTGCAGCGGGTACACATCCAGGATCACGATAGCGTGCAATCTCTCCGGCAGGTGTGTGCCGCGCGGCAGGCGCAGGGTCAGCCTGGAGAGGTTGCCGGAAGCGTCTTGCTCGACCGTGTGCAGGTGAGCGTAATCCAGGCTGAGCGCTCTCTCGTGAACCGTATCCACCAGCGCGATGCAGGCGCGGCGCTCTCCAACCGGAAGCGAGGCGCCCGGATCGAGTGAAAATTGCGCCTGCACGCGGCCGTCTTTGCGGCTGGAGGGGGGTTGAAAGAGCACTTCGCTCACCGACACGCCCTCCGGTCGCTGGTTACTGGGGCTATGCTCAGGGTAAGGCCGTGTGATAAACGTGCCGCACACGACCAGTTTTTCCGCCAGGTTATTGGCCAAACCCGCCAGGGCGATCTTCCAGCCAAAGTTGGGTATGTCCAGCACGCGCGTTTCAGCGTAGGTGCTGGCGCCAGGCAGGACGATGCCATCCATCCCCAGCCGGCCGCGCAGCTCGAACAGGCGGAAGGGGATCTCGATGCCTGTGATCGGCAAGTGGAAGTCTTCGTTCGAGATGATGAAAGCCTCTCCCAGGCACTCGCCGCTCAGCGGTAGCAGCAGCTCACTGTGCGGGTCGGCGCGCAGCACACCCTGGGCGTCGCGCCGCGCCCCAACCGCCCAAAGCACCAGGCGGCTGCGGCCTCCAGCGCGCTCTGGCCCATGATACACCGGCGCGATGATCCAATCCAGGTAATCGAAGCCGATCTGGTTGAGGCTGGGCAGCATGGTGGGCAGCGCCGCCGCCAGGCGCGTCCACTCGATCGCCCCGCTGCGCTGCGGGCCAATGATCAATGGGAAGTACTGCGCCGTGGGTTCTTCCACATAAAAATGGAATTTCTCGGAAAGCTCTCCTTCCAACTGCCCGCTCAAGGTCAGGTTACCCAGGCGCAGCCCGCTGGTGTAGTACCTGGCCTTCACCGAGAGTGAATATTGGCTGCCTGGCGTGAGGAAATCCAGCGGGCGAATGTGCAAATAACTGCCATCGGCTGAGACTTCCACCTGCGCCTTGATCGGCGGTTCGAAGCTCACCTGCACATTCCTGCGCCCGGCCACACCGGCTTGCAGGCGGGCAGGGAGATGCTCGCCGTATCGTTGGACGGAGAGGCGCAGGGTGATCAGCGCTTCTGGTCCCAAGGCGGCGGGGAACTCTGGCAGTGTGCTGCCGCCGGGCGTCACATAGCATAACCTGGTCTGCGCGCCATTTTGCACGCTGCGCGGCGATGGTTTGACCTGGGATGGCGATCCCGCCAGGCCGCGCCCATCCTCCGGGCAGTGCAGCGGGTAATCGTAGGGGATGTAGCACACCAGGCCGTGCTCGCCGCCAATCACGATACCGCGCCCGCCCAGCGCTGGAGAGCCGTTGAGGTCGTTGCGGTCGCGCAGCTCAGGCTCATCGGGCGTGGTGTCGTAGCGCCAGCGCAGGCTGCCATCGATGCCGTTGATCGCATACAGGCAGCCATCCCCGCAACCGAAGTAGACGATCTCGCCGCCCTCCGGCGCTAGCCCAACCGCCGGCGAGGAGCGAATCGGGTCGCCGGCATAGAACTTCCAGCGCAGCGCCCCATCGGCTGGCTCCAGGGCGTACAGGTAGCCGTCGGTCGAAGCCAGGTAGATGGTGCGGGTCTCACCGCGGTTATCTGCACCCAGGGCTACCGAAGCGTAGATGTGGTCCAGCGTGGCGAAACGCCACTTCACCCGCCCCCGGCGCGGTTCCAGGCAGTACAGGTTGCTGTCGAAAGAGCCAATGTAGATGCTGCCATCAGATCCGATGGCTGCCGAAGCGGCGATGAAACCCAGCGTGCGCCGCTTCCAGCGCGGCTTTCCCTGCGGCGTCACGGCATGTACGTGCGTGTCGCACGAGCCCCAATAAATGCTGCCGTCGTCGCCGAACGCGGCCTGCGACCAGGCATTGCTGCCCGTGGGATACGACCATTTCAGGCTGCCGTCGGGGTTCACCGCATAGTAATGAAAGTTGGTGTTGCCGGCGTACAGGGTGCCATCGAAGCCCACTGCCACGTTGCCTTCGAACCAGCGGTTGAAGCTGACACCGGGCTGCAGCGGCGCTTCGAACTTCCACAGGATTTCGCCGTCCTCGCGGCGCGCCTGGTACATGAAGCCATCCCCTGAGATGAAGGTGACCGTCTCCTCGCCCAGCGCCGCGGCCGAATCGATCACCTCGCCGGTTTCATATTTCCATTTCACTCTGCCATCCGGGTGCAGGGCATAGAAGGTGTGGTCGGCTGAGCCGATATAGATGCAGCCCTGGGCGTCGATCACCGGCGTCGAGAAGATGCCTTTGGCGGTGGCGAAGGTCCAGGGGTGATCGCCGTGGTACTGCGCCTGGATTGGGCTGCGCCCGCTGTTGCGGTGATCGCGGCGAAAAGTGGGCCAGGGCGAGCTGGCTTGCACAGGCGCCTGGTAGCCATAGGGCAACGAGGGAAGCTGCGCTCCCAGGGTGGTGTAGCCGTGCGGTTCGGACAGGCGAAAGCCGGGCAGCGCCGCACGGCGCACACGCACCACACCGCTGGCTGGCGTTCCTGCCTCGGGCAGGCGGGCGATGATGCGCGCCTCGCTCCAGGAGAGAATTTCCAACGGCGACCAGCTTCCATCTGCATTTCGCCTCTCCAGGCGGCTGGCCCCCTGGCGGCTGCCAAAGCGCTCGCCCTGCACCAACAGGAGTTGCCCGGCTTGCGCCTCATCGCGCGGCGCCACCGGTATGCGCAAGATGCGCGGCTGCTGGCGCCGCCACCAGCCGGCAAACAGCGCGCTGGTTGCCAGCGCGATCAGAACATTCAGCCAGCCTCGCTTCTTCATCGCGCCAATCCTTTCGAACTTTCTTCTCCTGCGATCATAGCTGCAACGCGGTACTTGCTCTCAGCCTGCCTCGTCTGCCTGGGAAATCGCATCAGCGAAACCGGTGGCTCAGCTCTCACTCTCCGGGAAGAAGAGCGCATTGGAAAACTTGTTTATAAAACCGGGATACGCTGATAACTCCACGTATTCCACCTGTCGGGCAAAATTTTGTGCAAACTGGCGGCGCGGCAGCGAAACCAGCATCTCCCGCGCGCCAGCGCCGGCGGCGTTGCCTACCTGCTGGAAACGCTGGCGCGGCAGGCCGGGAAACATGCCCACCTGCACGGCGCTCTCGATCGAGATATAGGTGCCAAACGCACCGGCAACGATAAAATCCTGGATCTCTTCGGCGGATATGCCCGAAACTTGCAGCAGGATGTCTATGCCGGCGCGGATAGCGCCTTTGGCGAGCTGGATCTCATTGATATCGTTGCGCGTGATCAACACGTCGCGACCGTGCCCGCTGTGCTCTGCGGGTACGAGCACCAGTTGGCTGCGCCCATTTTCCTGGCTGACCAGGGCGTGCTCTTTGCTGAAAGCGCCGCGCCGGTCGATGATCCCGGCGTGCAACATCTCTGCCACCGCATCCAGTATGCCCGAGCCGCAGATGCCCACGGCTGGCTGTTCGCCAATCGTCTGGGTGCGCACCTGGCTGCCGGCGATCTGCACACGCTCGATGGCGCCCGGCGCGGCGCGCATCCCGTCGCGGATGTGCGCCCCCTCGAAAGCTGGTCCCGAGGCGCACGAGCAGGCCACCATGCGCCCGCCCACGGTCAGCGTGATCTCGGTGTTGGTGCCGATATCCACCGCCAGCGCGGTGCGCTGCGTTTCGGGTATACCGGTCGCCAACAGCATGGCAACGTGGTCAGCGCCCACGTAGCCGGCGATATTGGCCGGCAGGTGCACGTAGGCGCCGGGGGCAGTCTTCAATCCCAGGCTCGTCGCCCACAGCTCGAGCGGATCGCTGACTGCCGGCACATAGGGCGCCGCGCCGAGCTGCGCCACCGGCAGGCCAGCAAACAGGTGGTGCATGGCGGTGTTGCCAACGATCACGGCATCCACGATTTGCCAATGCGCCGCGCCAGCTTCGGCGCACATGGTTTCGATCAGGTCGTTCAGAGCCTGCACCATGCGCTCTTGCAACACCCGGCGACCGTTTTCTTTGTTTTCGGCGTACGAGATGCGGCTGATCACGTCTTCGCCGAAAGCGATTTGCGGATTCATCGCCCCGGCTTTGGAGAGCGTGCGCCCGGAGGCCAGGTCGACCAGGTAGCCCGCCAGCTTGGTGGTGCCCATGTCCACCGCCAGTCCCAGCAGCGGCGTGCCCGCCGGCAGCACGGCGACGATCTCCTCGCCGCGCAGCGCCAGGCGCGGCGCCCAATTCTCGCGCCGCAGCACGTAGGAGATATCGCTCAACAGCGCCGGGTGGAGGGTGGGACGCCTGGCCTCGCCCGCGGCGCGCAAGGCGTCGAAGGTGCGCGTCACATCCGAGCGCAGATCGTGGATGTGCGGCGCAGGGATAGTCACCTCCACAGCGCGCACCGCCGGTTGGGCGACCACCTCGGCTTCCTGCCCCTCCAATTGCAAGCGCTGCGGTGTGGTCAGCGAGTCGGGCGGGATGTCGATTTTGACATCGCTGAGCGGCCTGGCCTGGCAGGCCAGGCGGTAGCCGGCCTGCAGTTCGTCCTGGCTGAACAGCGCCTCTTCTTCCAGGGTGGGTTGGCTGAGCGCGCCGGATTCCAGGCGCACCCGGCAGGAATCGCAGGCGCCGATGCCGCCGCACAGCGAAGCCAGCTCGACGCCAGCGGATTGGGCTGCCTCCAGCAGGTTCATGCCTTCCTGGATGATCGCCCTGCGCCCGATGGGCTGCAGGATGACGGTGTAGGTCTTTGGGTTTTGGTTTGTGGGCATGCTGATGTTTGAATGTCGGTTATGGGATGAATTGTGGTCATTCTACTACACGTTGCCGAATTTTCATCCCCCGGATGGCGCAATTTTTATTCTCCTGGGCTGCAGGGCGCTCCCCGCCGAGATGCACCCCCTCCCCCATTTTCGTTCTGTGAAAATGGGGGAGGGGGTTGGCGGCGAACGCAACCCCGCAGACAGGCGCCAGTATGCCAGGCAAACAAACAAATTTTCATTTATAATGAACCGTAATATGTGATATTCTTCACAATAGCATACTTAATAGAGAAAAATAATCCCGAATCTCAGTATGAATGTCACTTGTGTGATATGGCACACTTTGCTATAGTGGTATCAATTGTGAAGAAATGGCGCATGAGCGATCTATGCTGAGACAGGTGTTTATCATTCAACCTGGCGCATTCAGCCAAACCGGTCTTGCTGCATCGCCTTGGAAGGTGATCTCGCAGCAGAGTGGTTTGGCCTGTTCTGACATCGATGCCCAGCATTGCGGCATTCGGCGGTGTATCTCCGCCTCGCTCGCAAGCTGGGCATTTTGCTTCAACCAGCATGCTTGAGCGTACATCAATTGCCAGAAGGAAGGAGAGTATGGAGCAAATCACTTTAGACTTACCAGCAATGTATGCAGACCATCATGTTGCCGAGGTGCGGCGCGTTCTCCTGCAAATGCCAGGGGTGGCGGATGTCTATGCCAGCAGCGCCTTCCACACCGTGGAGATCACCTACGACCCGCAAAAGACCACCCCGCAAGCCATCCACCAGGCTTTGGAAGAGGCCGGCTACTTGGGCGAGCTGCCCATCCCGGTGGAGTCCGACCAGCCGGTGGGCGGCGGCAATGGCAAGAAGGTGTACTACCGTCACACTGCGGTTTATGAGAATACTCGCTCAACGATCAGTTTTTCGCAGCAGGTAGCTTATTCAGGCCGGCCGTTGTGGCCTTGCCCCGGTATGGGACCGGTAAAGACGAAATCGCACGAGGAGGAATAACAGATGGCGAAAGGTAAGCGTTCTTACGAAGAAAAAACCGCCGATCCCGCAGCGCAGGAGATGCTCATCCGCGCTGACGAGCTGGGGATTGGCACCGCGTTCAGCCGCGCCGACGACATGGTGCCCTGCAATATCGGCGGCGCCGGCATGTGCTGCAAGCTGTGCGGCATGGGTCCCTGCCGCTTGACCAAAGACGGGCAAACCGGCGTGTGCGGCGCCACCATCGACACCATCCAGGCGCGCAACTTCATTCGCGCCGTAGCGGCTGGCTCCGCCGCCCACTCCGACCACGGCCGCGATATGGCTTTCACCCTCAAGGCAGTCGCCAACGGCGAGGCGGAAGGCTACGTGATCCGCGATGTCGCCAAGCTGCGCACGGTGGCCTCTTACTACGGCATTCCCGTTGAGAAGCGCTCACCCCAGGAAATCGCCAACGACCTGGCCGATCTGTACATCGCCCAATTCGGGCAGCAGCGCGGCGAGATCGTTCCGCTGCGCCGGGCGCCCAAGAAGCGCCAGGAACTCTGGAAGCAGACTGGCGTCGTGCCGCGTGGCATCGATCGTGAGGTGGTTGAAGCGCTGCACCGCACGCACATCGGCGACGACCAGGACCACCGCCACATCCTGCAGCACGCCATCCGCACCGCGCTGGCTGACGGTTGGGGCGGCAGCATGATCGCCACGGATGTTTCGGATATCCTGTTCGGCACGCCAGCGCCGATCCTGGGCATGGCCAACCTGGGCGTGTTGAAAGACGATATGGTGAACGTGATTGTGCACGGCCACGAGCCCACGCTGAGCCAGATGATCGTCGCCGCCTCGCAAGATCCCGAAATCATCGAATATGCCCGCGCTGCCGGAGCGCAGGGCGTGAATCTGTCCGGCATTTGCTGCACCGCCAACGAAATCTTGCTGCGCCAGGGCATACCAGCGGCGGGCAATTTCCTGCACCAGGAGCTGGCCATCCTGACCGGCGCAGTGGAAGCCATGGTGGTGGATGTGCAGTGCATTATGCAGGCTCTGGTGGACCTGTCGAGCAACTTCCACACCCACATCATCACCACCTCGCCCAAGGTGCGCATCAAGGGCGCTTTGCACATCGAGTTCGATGAGCACAAGGCGCTGACCATTGCCAAGCAGATTCTCAAGACTGCCATCGATAATTACAAGAACCGCGGCAAAACCCACATCCCACAGGTGCGCGAAAACCTGATTCCGGGCTTCTCTCACGAGTACATCAACTACATGCTGGGTGGCACTTACCGGGCTTCCTTCCGCCCGCTGAATGACGCCATTATGGCCGGGCGCATCCGCGGCGTGGCGGCCATCGTCGGCTGCAATAATCCCCGCTCCAAGCAGGACTATTTGCACACCTATGTCACCCAGGAGCTGCTCAAGCAGGATGTGCTGATCGTCGAGACTGGCTGCGGAGCCATCGCTGCCGCCAAGCAGGGCTTGCTCCTGGGCGAGGCTGGGCTGGACAAAGTCGGGCCAGGCCTGCGCGAAGTGTGCGAGACGGTGGGTATACCGCCCGTGCTGCACATGGGCTCGTGCGTGGACAACACCCGCATCCTGACCGTGCTGACCCAGATGGTGGAAGAGGGCGGCCTGGGCGACGACATCGACCAGATCCCGGCAGTTGGCCTGGCGCCGGAATGGATGAGCGAGAAAGCGCTGTCCATTGGCACTTACTGCGTGGCCTCCGGGGCGTATGTCATCTTTGGCGGTTCGTCACCGGTGAGCGGCATGCCCGACCGGGTAGCCGACAGCGACCTGGTGCTGAATTATCTGAGCCAGGGCTGGGAGGAGCTCTACGGCGGCAAGATGGAGTTCATCGCCGATCCAGACGAGATGATCCGGCGCACGCTGGCGCACATCGACGCCAAGCGCGCCGCCCTGGGTCTGCCAGCCTGGGATCCGCAGCGCTTTGGACGCAGCGGCGACGCCCGCATGCTGGAGCTGGAAGCTTTGCCGGTGGCGCAGCGCCGCGCGGCGATCTACGGATGAGATGTTTACCGCAAAGGCGCGAAGGTGGCAAAGGTTTTATGCTGCTTCAGCGAAGGCTTCATCCGGCGCTGTGCATCGCCGGGGCTGATATGTTGATTATGAGCGCCCTGCTAAAACCTTTGGCTAAGCGTTTTCTTCGCGCCTTAGCGCCTTCGCGGTTAAATTCTTAGGGAGAATAAACTTATGTCGAGATACATTGCAACCCGAGCCATTCGCGGATCGAACGCCCTGGTGATGGAGGCCGAGGTGATGCTCGACCGGGCGATTGCCGAGAAGGGCGCCGAGACACCGGTTTCTTTCCCCAACACGGCTTACTACCTGCCGCTGATCTACGCCATGACCGGCCAGGCGGTGGAGACGTTGGGCGGGCTGCGACCGGTGCTGGAACACGCCCGCAGTTTGCTGCACCCCATTCCTTCTGGCAAATACTGGTCGCCTTACCTGGGCGAGACCCTGGATAGCGGCATGGCGACGCTGCTGGCAGCCGAAACCATCGAGGCGATCCGCTTTGTTTATGGCTTGCAGCCTGAACCGATGCCGGGCTTCAACCTGGCTGGCGGCACTTCCTACGGTCCGAACGACCCAGGCGGGCACCTCAACGGTCCCATCGATGACATCCAGTTGCGCTCGTGGGGCATCCAGCTCGTCGACGGGCGTATGCCAGGCTTCGCTGCCATCGTCGGCGCAGCCAAATCGAACGAGGTGGCGGTCAAGATCGTGCGCGAGCTGCAGCGGCGCAACATCCTGACCTTCCTGAGCGGCAATGTCAATGGGCGCTCCATCATCCACCAGCTTCAGGAGGAGGGCGTGGAGCTGGGCTACGATACCTACACCGTGCCTTTCGGCACCGATACCCTCAGCGCCATCTACGCCCTGGGCTTCGCCGCCCGCTCAGCGCTCACCTTTGGCGGCTTGAAAGCCGGCCAGGCGCGCGAGATCCTGCTCTACAACCGCGAGCGCGTCTTCGCCTTTGTGCTGGCGCTGGGCGAAGTGGACGATTTGAAATACGCTGCCGCAGCCGGGGCGATCAACTTCGGCTTCCCGGTCATCGCCGACACGCTTATCCCAGAGATACTGCCCACCGGCGTCACCCGCTACGAGCACGTGGTGAGCATGCCCTTCAACCAGATCGAGGGCAAAGACGACATGGAGCGGGCCGAAGCGTTGGTGCAGAAGTGCATCGAGGTGCGCGGCGTCAAAGTCAAGGTCGCCAATGTGCCCGTGCCCGTGCCGTACGGTTCGGCGTTCGAGGGCGAAGTGGTGCGCAAGACTGACATGCGCGTCGAGTTCGGCGGCAAGCATTCGCGCTGCTTCGAGTACCTGCACATGGCGCCCCTGGATCAGGTCACCGATGGCAAGGTGGAGGTGGTCGGCCCGGATTTCTCCCAGGTGCCGCCCCAGGGTTCCATGGATATGGGCATCGTGGTCAAGGTCGCCGGGCGGCAGATGCAAGAAGACTTCGAGCCGGTGCTGGAGCGCCAGATCCACTACTTCATCAACGGCGCATCGGGCATCCAGCACATCGGTCAGCGCGATATCGCCTGGATCCGCATCTCCAACGCCGCCGCAGAAAAGGGCTTCAGCCTGGAGCACTTCGGCAAGATCTTGCACGCCCGCTTCCACGCCGATTTTGGCGCTATCGTGGACAAGGTGCAGGTGACGATTTACACCGAGCCGGCCCTGCTCGCCGAATGGCTGGCGAAAGCCCGCGCCGCTTACGACTACCGCAACAAGCGCCTGGCAGACCTGACCGACGACAAGGTAGACGAGTTCTACTCGTGCACATTGTGCCAGTCGTTCGCACCCAACCACGTCTGCGTGGTCAGCCCGGAGCGCCTGGGCCTGTGCGGCGCTTACAACTGGCTGGACTGCAAGGCCTCCTACAATATCAACCCGACCGGACCCAACCAGCCGATCAAGCTGGGCAAACCCATTGACCTGGTCAAGGGCTACTGGACCGGCACCAACGATTACGCCAAGGTCGGCTCGCACGGGCAGGTGCAGGAAGTCTCGATGTACTCCATCATGGAGAACCCGATGACTGCCTGCGGCTGCTTCGAGTGCATCGTGATGCTCATCCCTGAAGCCAACGGCGTGATGGTGGTCAGCCGTGAAGACACCAGCATGACGCCTGCCGGTATGACCTTCAGCACGCTGGCGGGCATTGCCGGCGGCGGTCTGCAAACCCCGGGTGTGATGGGCGTGGGCAAGTTCTACCTGATCAGCCCCAAGTTCATCTCGGCGGATGGCGGCTTCAAGCGCGTGGTGTGGATGAGCAGCGTGCTCAAGGAGACCATGGCCGAGGAGTTGAAAGCCGTGGCGGAGCGCGAAGGCGATCCAGACTTGATCGAGAAGATCGCCGACGAGCGCCATGTCTCCACCGTGGAAGAGCTGCTGGCCTGGATGGAAGAGCACAACCACCCGGCGCTGGTGCTGGACCCCATGTTCTAAATTGGATCGGCGGAGGGTTTGAGCGTTACGACGCCCAACCCCTCCGCCGCCTCACCATCAATGAACCAGGCGACACCCCCCCAACCGGGAGCAGATGACCGCTCGCCACGCTTGGTGCGCGACCTGATGACCGTGGGTGTGCAAACCTGCACTACCACCACCAGCCTGGCGGAGTTGGCCCAGTTGCTGCTGGAAGGCGGCATGGGCGAAGTGGTCGTGCTGGATGAAGGGCACGGCGTCGGCGTGGTTGGGCCGGAGCAGCTTTTGCAGGCTTTCGCCCGCGGCGGAAGCCTCGCCACGTTGACTGCCGAGGATATGATGCGCGCCGGCGTGCCCACCACCCCGCCGGATATCCCCCTGGAAGCCGCAGTGCAGCTCATGCTCGACCAGGGCGTGCGCACCCTGTTCCTGACGCACCACGTGGGCGGTGTGGAATACCCGGCGGCCTCCATTTCAGCCCGCCACATCCTGCGCCTGCTGGCGGCGCAGTCACCAGACGAGCTGCGCGACCTGGGGATACTGGCAGAGCGGGAGTCGCCCATCCAGACCTTTCTCAAGCGCCGCGATGCGGCGCGGGAAAAAAACGCGAACCAAAGCAAGGCAATCTCGAATCGAGGAGGATGATTTATGCCCGTAGAAATCGTAAAAGACAAATGGCCCGGAAGCGTGCGCCAGGTGACACTGGGCGCAACTGCCGCGGAGGGTGGCACGCGCTCCCACACAGTGACCGTGGGCGGCGAGGCCAGCCTGCCGTTCATGCATTTCGAGGCGCCCATGCCCAACCGGCCGCGCGTGGCGATCGAGATCAAAGACCGCCGGCCAGACGACTGGTCGCCCCTGCTGTTGGAGGTGTGGGGCGCGGCAGCAGACAATCCGGCTGAGTGGGCCAAAGCCGCTGAGCAGGCTGGCGCCGACCTGATCGTGCTGGCGCTGTCCCTGACCAAAGCCGATGGCAGCCCCACCCAAGCCGCCGACGCGGCCGCTTCGGTCAAGGCTGTGCTGGGCGCTACCGGTCTGCCGTTGATCGTCTTTGGACCTGGACAGGCCGAAGCCGACAATGAACTGCTGGTGGCGGTCGCCGAAGCCGCCAAGGGCGAACGCATCGCGCTGGGCATCTGCGAGGATAAAAACTACCGCACGATTGTCGCCACGGCCATGGCCAATGGCCACCTGGTGACGGCGCGCACGCCCATGGATGTCAACCTGGCCAAGCAGCTCAATATCTTGATCTCGGATATGGGACTGCCCCTGGATCGCATCCTGATGGATCCCACCACCGGCGCGCTGGGTTACGGCATCGAGTATGGTTTCTCGGTCATGGAGCGTCTGCGCCTGGCAGCCCTGCAGGGCGATAACATGACGCAACTGCCCATGCTGGTCACCCCCGGCTTCGAGGCCTGGAAGACCAAAGAATCCAAGGTCGGTGAAGGCGTACCGGCGGATTGGGGCAACTGGCTGCAACGCGCCATCAACTGGGAAGTGATGACCGCCGTCACGCTGCTCGAATCGGGCGCCGATATCGTCGTGCTGCGCCACCCCGAGTCAGTCGCCCGCGTCAAGGCTGTCATTGACGGGCTGATGCAGCCGGCCTAGCGGCAAACCCAAACTTGCCTCACACAAACGCATTGGAGTAGAACCTATGGCGCTTTCTGGAATTCAAATCTACAAACTGCTACCGCAGACCAACTGCAAGGAATGCGGTTTCCCCACCTGCCTGGCCTTCGCCATGAAGCTGGCTGCCAAGCAAGTCGAGCTGGCCTCCTGCCCATACGTCAGCGAGGCATCCAAGGCGCAGTTGGCTGAGTCGTCCGCTCCGCCTATCCGCCTGGTCAGCCTGAAAGCCGATGGACGCGAGGTGAAAGCTGGCAACGAGGTGGTGCTCTTCCGGCATGAGAAAACCTTCTACAACAAGCCTGGCGTGTTCGTCAAGCTGGCCGATTCGCTTTCCGAAGCCGAGCTGCAGGCGGCGCTGAAAGCTGTGGAAGCCTTTCACGTCAACTACGTCGGCATCGATCTCTCGCTGGATGGCTTTGCCGTCGAAAATGTCTCTGGCGATGGCGCCAGGTTTGCCGCGGCGGTCAAGACCGTGCGGGCTCACTCCAAGCGCCCGCTGATCCTGCTGGCTGGCGAGGCCGGGTTAGCCGCCGCTTTGCCGCTGCTGGCGGGCGAAACGCCGCTGGTTGGCCCGGCGACGGATGGCAACTGGCAGGCGCTGGCAGCCCTGGCAAAAGAGCACAAAGCCGCCCTGCTCGTCCAGGGAGAGTCGCTGGACGCCCTGGCGGAGCTGAGCGAGAAGATCAAGGGCGCCGGGCTGGAAGACCTGGTGCTGCAGCCGGTCGCTGCCACGTTGGCGGGCAAGCTGGCGCTCAATACCCACATCCGCCGCCTGGCGCTGAAGAAAAATTTCCGCCCCTTGGGCTTCCCCACCCTGGCGGTGGCGGGCAGCGCTGAAGAAGCTGTGCAGGCGGTGACCAAATACGCCGGCTTCATTATCCTGGAGCGCTTCGCGCCTGAACTGGCTTACCCGCTGCTGGTGCTGCGTGAGAACATCTACACCGACCCGCAGAAACCGATCCAGGTGCAACCCGGCGTGTACGAGATCAACAATCCCAAGCCCACCGATCCGGTGCTCGTCACCACCAACTTCTCGATCACCTATTTCAGCGTGGCCAACGAAGTCGAGTCTTCCGGCCTACCGGCCTGGCTGGTGGTGGTGGACGCCGAGGGCATGAGCGTGCTCACCGCCTGGGCAGCGGGCAAGTTCGACGCCGAGCGCATCGCCAAATCGTTCCGAACCTTCAACATGGCCGACAAGGTCAGCCACAAGCGCCTTGTGCTACCCGGGCATGTCGCGGTGCTCTCTGGCGAGCTGGAGGCTGAGCTGCCCGATTGGGAGATCCGCGTCGGTCCGCGCGAGGCGGTCGACCTGCCCAAGTTCATGAAGCAGGCGTTGTAGAGGCCGCATGAGGCGTGTTGAGGCACGGCAGCCTCACCGCCGTGCCCGCCTCGGTGGACCTCTCTTGAGACGATTGCATGGCTCACACCTTTACCGTAACCTTTGATGGCTTTCCAGAGCCGGTGCGCGTGCCCAGCGGTTCGCTGCTTTCGGACGCCGTGCGCCTGGCCGGCATCGAACTGCAGCAACCCTGCGGGGGGCAAGGGCGCTGCGGGCGCTGCGCGGTGCTGGTGCAATCCGGAGCGGTGCGGCGGCGCTCTTCGCTGCGCCTGTCCGCTGAGGACGTGGCGGCTGGCTATGCCCTGGCCTGCCAGACGGTGATCGAGGGCGACCTGCAGGTGCATGTGCCGCCGCAGGAGAAGATCGAGCGCCGCCTGACCACCGACCGCACCGCCGTGGAGGTCTCCCCGCCAGCCGATTACGACCCTGCCACGGTGCAGCCATTGCGCCGCTACACGCTGACCCTCTCCCCGCCCAGCATGGACGACCAGACCGATGATTGGGCGCGCTTGCAAACCGCCCTGCGCCAACAAGCCGGGCTCAGCGAGGTGAAAGTCTCTTTACCGGTTTTGCGGCGCATCGGGCAGGCGCTGCGCGATGGCGACTGGACTGTGACCGTCACCCTGGACATGAAGACCTGGGACTGCCCGGGCTGCCCGGCGGCGCTGATCGACATACAGCCCGGCGTGATCCCGGCTGGCGATCCGCTGTGGGGCGTGGCGATCGATATCGGCACCACCACCGTCACCCTGTGGTTGGTCGATCTGATCACCGGCAAAGTGCAGGCCCAGGCTTCGGAGTACAACCAGCAGATCAACCGCGGCGAGGATGTCATCTCGCGCATCATCTACGCCTCTAAGTCGCCGGAGAACGGCGAAGAGATGCAACGCCTGGTGTTGGACACCATCCACGATGTGCTCAAGCGCGCCTGCGGACGGGTTGGCATCCAACCGGAGCAAGTGATGAAGGCGGTGATCGCCGGCAACAGCACCATGATGCACCTGTTGCTGGGCATACCCGCTGCCAGCATCCGCCTGTCGCCGTTCGTCACCGCTGTCAATCATGTTCCCACCCTGTCGGCCAGCGAGGTGGGCCTGGGCATTCATCCCAACGCCACCGTGGACTGCCTGCCGGGCGTGGCGTCTTACGTCGGCGCGGATATCACCGCTGGCGTTTACGCCTCCGGCATGGAAACTGCCCAGGGCATCACCCTGTTCCTGGATGTGGGCACCAACGGCGAGACGGTGCTGGGTACTCGCGATTGGCTGGTGACCTGCGCCTGCTCGGCGGGGCCGGCTTTCGAAGGGGCTGGCGTGCGCTACGGTATGCGCGCCACCCGGGGCGCCATTGAAGAAGTGTGGATCAACGCTGAGACCGCCGAGCCCACTTACCGGGTGATTGGTGGCGTCAAGCCCTCCGGCATCTGCGGCTCGGGGCTGATCTCGCTGTTGGCAGAGATGTTCATGACTGGCGTGATCGATAAAGCCGGGCATTACAACACCCACCTGAACACGCCGCGCATCCGCGAAGGCGAGCACGGGCTGGAGTATGTCGTCGCCTGGGCGGATGAAACCTACTGCGGGCGAGACATCGCCATCACCCACGTGGATGTGGACAACCTGCTGCGCGCCAAGGCCGCCATCTACGCCGGTTTCACCGTGATGAGCGAGTCGGTTGGCGTGCCGCTGGACGCTGTCGAACAGGTGTTGATCGGCGGCTCGTTTGGCAAATACATCAATGTCGAGAAAGCCGTGCAGATTGGCCTGCTGCCCGATATGCCCTGGGAGCGCTTCCAGTTCCTGGGCAACACCTCGGTCAAAGGGGCATACTTCGCCTTGCTCGACCAGCGCGCTCGCCAGCGCATCCACGAGATCGCGGCGCGCATGACCTACATCGAGCTTTCCGCCGACAACAGCTTTTACGACGCCTTCATGTCGGCCATGTTCCTGCCGCACACCGATTACCGGCGCTTTCCCACGATTGCCGCCGCGCTCGAGGAAACCACCAAAAACCTGAGCCGCCCTGGCTCATGAGGAGGAAAGGATCTATTTATGTACATCATTGGAGAAAATATCCATATCATTTCGGATAAAGTCAAGGCCGCCCTGAAAGAACGCGACGCGAAGTTCTTCCAGGACCTGGCAGTGCGCCAGGTGGAAGCCGGAGCCCAGGCGCTGGACCTGAACCTGGGGCCGCGCAAAGCCGACTGGCAGGAAGTCTTCCCCTGGATCGTGGACACCGTCCAGGCTGTGGTTGACGTGCCGCTCTCCTTCGACAGCACCAACATCCTGGGCATCGAGGCCGGCCTGCAGCGCGTCACCAAAGCCCAGCCGATCATCAACTCCACCTCCGCCGAGCCGGAGCGCCTGGAGAAAGTGCCCTTGCTGGCCAAGAAGTACAACACCCGCCTGATCGCCCTGACCATGGGCTCTTCCGGCATTCCCGTGGCAGCCGATGAGCGCGTCAATATCGCCCTGGAAAAGATCATCCCGCGCATGCTGGAGATCGACTTCCCGATCAGTGACCTGATCATTGACCCGCTGGTGCTGACCGTCTCGGGTTGCCAGGAGTATTGCCCGCACCTCATTGAAGCGGTGCGCACGCTGCAGTACGCCTGGGATCCGCCGCCAGCCATCTCGGTCGGGCTGTCGAACGTTTCCAACGCGGTGCCCAACGAGAACCGCCCGTTGATCAACCGCGTCTACTGCGCCATGCTGATGGGCGTAGGCTTGAAGATGATGATCGCCAACCCGCTCGAGCGTGAGCTGATGGAAGTGGTGCGCATCATCGAGCAGCGCGACGCCTCCACGCCGGTGGGCGCCCTGTACCTGAAGATCGCCGATCGCATCGCCAACATGGAAGAGCCGAGCATCGAAGACGTAGATATGAGCGATCCCGAACAGGCTGCCATCTGGAAGACGGTGCAGATCCTGCTCAACAAGGTCATCTACGCCGAAAGCTACCTGAGCCAATAATCAAGTTGTGGTGACCATGCCATGGCGCAGCCATGGCATGGTCACCGCCTTATTATGTGAAGAATGTGACAAATGACATTCAAGGCGGGGTGACATATGACCATTGTCACCCCGCTTCTCGCGTATTAAAATTGGGACATAGCGTGTCAGGTTTCTTTGCACATTGCAGGAGGTCGTTTATGCCGGTCTTCACCCCAGGTCGCCGTTGGCAGCCCCCCTTTATGCCCTTCAAAAGAGAACCCTTTGGACGGCGTGTGCTGGCAGCCGTCGAGAAAGCCATCAAGGGGCCTTTGTTCGGTTGCCGAATGTGCGGCAATTGCCTGTTGCAGGAGACAGCTTTTATCTGCCCGATGGAATGCCCCAAGGGCATTCGCAACGGCCCGTGCGGCGGCTCCACGCCGGAGAAGTGCTACGTCGACGAGACGCGCCCCTGCATGTGGTACCAGATTTACGACCGCGCCTTCAAGATGGGGCGCGAAGAGATGCTGCTGGAAGTGCTGCCGCCGTTGGATTGGAACAAGGTGGGCACCGAAACCTGGGGCGATGTGGTGCGCCAGGTGCGCAAGGTGGGCGCTGGCAAAGTGGTCTCCGGCCTGGTTTCGCGCGACCCGATGAGGCGCGCCCAGACCTGGGACTCTATCTTCCAGCCGGTGCGCCAGCCAGAGTGGTGGCAGGGCGACGCCGAGTACCACGCCCCTGCCTACTCCGAGCCGGTCTCTGAGCTGGAGCGACGCTTGAAAGCCGGGCAGTTCGTGGTCACCGGCGAGGTGGCTCCGCCCATGACGGTGGCGACCAAGAAGCTGGTGCAAAACATCGAGCTGATCAAGCCCTACGTGGCGGCGGTCAACTTCACCGATTCGCCCTCCGCCACGCCGCGCATGTCCTCCTGGGCCTGCTCAGCTATGGCCATCCAGGCCGGCGCCGAGCCAGTGATGCAGATCGCCGCCCGCGACCGCACCCGCACCGGCCTGCAAGCCGAAGTGTTGGGCGCGGCTGCCTTGGGTGTGCGCAACATCCTGTGCCTGTCCGGCGACAGCATGCGCATGGCGCCCGAGCCGCGCGGCCGCATGGACATCGTGGATATCGACTCCATCCAGATGCTGTGGATACTGCGCCGCATGCGCGACGAGGGCAGGTACCTGGACGGGCGCGAGATCAAGTTCCCACCCAAGTACTTCCTGGGCGCGGCGGCTGCGCCGTTCGCCTCTGACCCGCGCTTCCAGGCCATCCGCGAGCACAAGAAAGTCAATGCCGGAGCGCAGTTCTTCCAGACCAACCTGGTTTATGACATCGGCGGCCTGGAGACCTGGCTGAACGCCATCGCCAGGCGGGACATCCTGGACAAGGTCTACATCCTGGTAGGCATCACCCCGTTGAAGAGCCTGAAGATCGCCCAGTACATGCACAACGAAGTGCCGGGCGTGTTCATCCCCGAGAAGCTGCTCAAGCGCATGGAAGCCGCCGGCGACGGCGCTGCCGAGGAAGGCGTGCAGATCGCCCTGGAGCTGATCGAGCAGGTCAAAGGTCTGCAGGGCATCCACGGCATCCACCTGATGGCGGTCGGCTGGGAAGAGATCGTGCCGCGCATTGTCACTGAGGCCGGGCTGCTGCCGGAGGGCTTCACGCCGCCGCAAGCGAAGGAAAAGCCCGCCAAAGTGGGCGTGATGAATTAGAGAAATAACCCCGCCTGGTGAAGGCGGGGTTTTTGTTTGGCGCACGACACGGATTTCTACACGGATTGCACGGAGTCTTCCCTCCGGCAGGCGATCTTGTCGGGGCGACCCATGCGAGTTGAACCAGGCGCCAGCAGGTAAGGCAGGTATGCAGGCTGGCGCACTGCCTGGCGAAAAACGGGTCGCTCAGAAAGCACGCCTTATCTTCTCATCATCCTCAGCAAGTACAGCAGCACGATCGCCCCGACCAGCGCCGTGACCAGCGAGCCGAGCAGGCCGCCAATTGAAATTCCCAGCAGGTCGAACAGCCAGCCGCCCAGAAAGGCGCCGATCACACCCACGATCATGTCCCCCACCACGCCGTAGCTGCCGCTCTTCATGATGCGCCCGGCCAACCAGCCTGCCGCAAGGCCAATCAACAAAAACCAAACCAATGATTGCAGTCCCATGGTGTTTTCTCCTTGACATTGGTTATACCATCAAACTCGGTCGAAGAATCACTTAACTTGCCAGGCCAGTGATATTTTGCTACATTCTTGAGGTGAGCGCGCGATAACCACTCTCCTGGTTATCGTCGAACCTGCCTTAATTCAGTGTCTGGAGTGGATTGTCCATGGACAGAACCGATCGGTGTCCGCTGAAGGGGTCTGTTGGCATGTTCACCAGGATGCCTGGCTTGTTCACCGTCATTGCCCTGTGCTGGCTGGTCGCCTGCCAATCGATTGCCGCCCCCGCCCCAACCGCTACGCTCCCCGCGCCAACCGCTTTGCCCCCACCTGTTCGCACTGCCGCCAGCCCCAGCCCCACCGCCACACCTGCCATACCCCCTGCCTCGCCCACGCCGGAGTTTGCCCCTCACCCGATTCTGGGCGACCAGCGCGTGCGCCAGGCGTTGGCCTTGTGCACCGACCGCGCCGCGCTGGTGCGCTCGGTCTACCCATGGCTGGATGAATCGGAGACGCTGGTCGCCGATTCAATTGTTCCGCCCCGCCATCCCGCCTACGCCGGCGATGCGGCGGATTTCACCCGCTACCCCTTCGATGCGCAGCAAGGCATGACGCTGCTGGAACAGGCCGGTTGGAAGCTGGCGAGCGGCGCTGCCTACCGAACCAATGCCAGCGGCGATGAGCTGGCGCTCACCCTGACCACGACCGAATCCAGCTTCCGCAGAGCCTGGAGCGAAGCCTGGGTCGAGCAGATGGCAGCCTGCGGCGTCCACATCTTGCTCGACCCGCAGTCGGCGGAGTGGCTGTTCGGCGCGGAGAGTGGCCTGAGCCGCCGCGACTTCGAGCTGGCCGCCTTCGCCTGGCAGGCTGGATTCGATTTTGGCACCCTGGATGCGTTTGCGCGCTACGCCTGCGAGCAGGTTCCGTCGTTGGACAATGGCTGGCAGGGGCAGAATTTCTCAGGCTGGTGCAACCCGACCGTGGACGCCGCGCTGCAGGAAGCTGCCGCCAGCCTGGAGCAGCCTGTGCAGCTCCGCGCCCTGCAGCGCTTGCAGGTGGAGCACACGCGTGAGCTGCCCGAGCTGCCGCTCTTCTACCGCCTGGACCTGTTCGCCGCCAACCCGGGCCTGGAGAACTTCGACCCTCCGGAAGATGGCATGCACACCTGGAACGCTGCACAATGGCGCATCCCTGGCAGGGATACGATCATCATCGGCGAGGATGGTGAGCCGGCTGCGCCGCTGTGGTTCGAGCCAGCCTATGTCGCCGGTGTGATTCGCACGCTGATCATGGGCAGCGACGTCGTGCCGCGCGCTGGCGCTTATCAGCCAGTGATGCTCAAAGAGCTTCCTTCTCTTGACAACGGCGGTGTGACGCTTGAGCTGGCGACTGTGAGAGAAGGCGACCGGGTGGTGGATTGGCGCGGCGAGGTGGTCGAGTTGCAGCCAGGCGCGCTGGTTGCGGACGCTGACGGGCTCAGGCATGCCTATGCTGGCGGCGAGATTGCCATGCGCCAGCTCATCGTCACCTATCAATTCGTGGACGGCCTGGCCTGGTCGGATGGCGAGCCCGTCTCCGCCGCCGATTACGAGCTGGGCTACCGCGCCCTGTGCGACCCCGCCGTGCGCGGCGAGGGGCCGTTCAGCGTGAATATGCCCGATCCAGCTCCCGCCTGTGATCGCATCGCTGCGGTGGAGTTTCTGAACGATGCCGCCTACCGCGTCGCCTGGCTGCCCGGTTTCACCGGGGCGCGCCTGGGCTACGCCGACCTGCCCTATTTCCTGCCGCCTTTCAGCCGCCTGCCTGCCCACCAGGCAGTTTCTGACGGGCGCAAGCTGGCGGAGACGCCCTTCCGTGAGTGGTTTGGCCTGGACGAGGTGTTGAAGAGCCCGTTGGGAGCCGGCCCGTATGTGCTCAAGAATTGGACCTACGGGCAGGGCATGCTCCTGGAAGCTAACCCGCATTATTTTGCCGGTCCGCCAGCCACACCGCGCATCGAGATCCGCTTCCTGGAGCACGAACAGGCGCTGCGCGCCCTCGCCGCCGGCCAGGTGGATCTGCTGGATTGGGAGACGATTGGGCCGCAGGATGTCGAAGCCTTCCAGCTTGTTCAGGCTCAGCAAGAAGGCCGTGTGCGCCTGGTGAGGCGGCCCGCCAACACCTGGGAGCTGCTCAGTTTCAAGCTGCGGCTGCCCTGAACGACTGGGCGTCTTTTCGGCAATCTGATTATCAATTTTCGCCAGGCATTACCGTTGGCGACGTAGGGGCAACAGCATCCGGCAGAACCGCCCTGCCGCCATCGCGCCGCGCTCCAGCCGGATGCTTTGCCCGCTGTGGGCGCGTCTCGAGAGGCCGGGGACGGGTCAAGCATTTGCCCGCTGGAGAGGCCTCCCTGCCAGGTGGGCTTTGGCAAATGCTTGACCCCTACGAATACGAATGACCGGCGATCACACAGCCCGCTGCCGCGCGCTCGCCGCTCAGGGCTGTGTGGTCAAATACGTGTACAGCGCCGCCAGATCGTCATCGGTCATCTTGGAAGCGTTCTGCCAGGGCATGGTGACCGGGAAGGGATCGCCGCTGGGTTTCACGCCGCTGCGCATGGTGCTCACGAATTGTTCGAGGGTCATGCTGCTGACCAATGGGCGCGGGTTGGGCACTGCGGCGGAAACTGAAGACGCCGGCGCGCCCGTCATATCCGAGCCGTGGCAGCCGCGGCAGTCGCCGAAAGTCGCCACGTATTTGCCATACGCTGCGCTCACGCCTTGCGGCGGCGCGTCGATCGAGGCCACGTACTTGGCGGGTGTACCGAACATGCCAGCGCCGTTCATCAATAACCCCACAAAGTTCATATAATCACCCGTGCGAGCGCTGTTTTCCACTGGCGGCAGGCTGCGCAGGTAGGCAATGATCGCCTGGGTGTCCTCGTCGCTCAGCTCGGTTGACGCCATCAATCCCATGATGCCGAGTCGCCGCCCGTCTTTGCTGATGCCAGCGCGGATCACGCGGAAAAGCTCGCCGTCGCTGTACGTCGCCAGTTTGCCGCCAGGGGTCAGGTTTTCGGCGATCATAGCGCCGATGAAACCAAACCCTTCACCCTCGGCCATATTCCAACCGCCGGAGAGGGGGTGCTCGCCGCTCGGATTGCCATCCTGCCCAACGGCGCTGTGGCAGCCGATGCAGCTCAGGTTGACCAGGTAATCGCCGCGGGCGATTTGCTCGGGCGTGCCCGCCACGCGCAGGTCCGGGGCCGCTTGCTCGCCCGGAAAATACGCCAGGACGAATCCCTTGCCGCCCAGGAAGGCGACTCCTGCCAGCGCCAGGGTCAGCAGACCAGCCCCCAGGCCGCCAGCGATCTTGACCCACAGCCGTTTGGCGCGCAGCGCTCTCAGCGCCAGCCAGCCAGCCCCTATCGTCAAGACCAGTAAGATAACCAGTATCAGAAAATTGACCAACATTGCATTCCTCCGTATTGGTATGATCAGGATATGTTAGATGAACCTATTGTACGATTTAAGCGTTCGCGATTCGTTACGATGAGCGTTACGAGGCGGCAAAATATTAACCAATACTTATCTTCTTTATAATCATTTTGTAATCTTTGCCTGGTAAACTCGTTGAAAGCCAAGGAGTTTTCACCATGCACAAAATACCTTCCTCCGAAATCACCCCTGAACACGTCTATTTGAGCCGGCGACAGTTCATGAAAGCCGGCGCGCTGGCTGCCGGCGCGGCGCTGCTGGCGGCCTGCGCTCCGGATCTGACAGACTCCACGCCGCAAGACAGCGCCGGACAGGGTGGACCTGCTCCCTCCGCCTCCGCCCAGGCCGACGAGCTGGGCGACCCGCTGAACACGTTCGAGGCCATCACCAACTACAATAACTACTACGAATTCAGCACCGACAAGCAGGCCGTGGCCCGGCTGGCGAAGGACTTCAGCGTGCGCCCCTGGACGGTGGAAGTGGGCGGGCTGGTCCATAAGCCCACCACCTTTGGCATCGAAGATCTCCTGGCGCAGTTCCCTTCCGAAGAGCGCATCTACCGCTTGCGCTGCGTGGAAGCCTGGTCGATGGTCATTCCCTGGCTGGGTTTCCCACTCAAGAAGTTGCTGGAGGCGGTCGAGCCGACCAGCGACGCTCGCTATGTGCGCTTCGAGAGCATCTACCGGCCAGAAGAGATGCCCGGACAGAATTCCCCCTGGTACAACTGGCCCTATGTGGAGGGTTTGCGCCTGGATGAGGCGCTGAACGACCTGACCATCCTCTCCACCGGGCTGTACGGCAAAGAGCTGCTGCCGCAGTCTGGCGCTCCACTGCGCCTGGTGGTGCCCTGGAAATACGGTTTCAAGTCGATCAAAGGCATCGTCAAGGTCGAGCTGGTCGCCGAGCAGCCCACCTCGCTGTGGATGGCAGCCGCGCCCAACGAGTACGGCTTCTATGCCAACGTCAACCCGCAGGTCGATCACCCGCGCTGGTCGCAGGCCTCCGAGCGGCGCATCGGCGAGAGCGGGCGGCGCCCGACGCTGATGTTCAACGGTTACGAAGAGCAGGTCGCCGGGCTGTACGCCGGCATGGACCTGGCGAAGTTTTATTGATGAGGACGAAGCGCTATCCCTGGTCTGGGTTGACGCCCTTCCAATGGCTGGTGCACCTGGCCTGCTGGGTTCCATTGGGGTGGTTGGTCTTCGACGCCCTCACTGGCCGGCTGTCGGTCAACCCCATCCAGGACCTGACCCTGCGCACCGGCAAAACCGCCCTGTGGTTGCTGGTGCTCTCGCTGGCAGCCACGCCTGCCAACACGCTGCTCGGCTTTCGCCCGGCGCTCAAAGTGCGTCGCGCCCTGGGGCTGTATGCCTTTAGCTACGCCTTGCTGCACTTCCTGGTTTTCATCTGGCTGGATTACGGGTTGGATATCGCTCTGATCTTGCAAGACGTGGGTAGCAAGCGTTACGTGCTGGTCGGATTCTCGGCCTTCCTGATCCTGCTGCCGTTGGCGATTACTTCTACACAAGGTTGGATGAAGCGCCTGGGCAAGAACTGGAAGCGCTTGCACCGCGGGGTGTACCTGGCGGGTGTGCTGGCGGTGGTGCACTATGTCTGGCTGGTCAAATCGGACATCCGCCAGCCGCTGGCTTTCGGCGCAGCGGTTTTGCTGCTGCTGGCAGCGCGCCTCCCGCCGGTGCGCAGTGCGCTCAGCCGTTTGCGCTCACATCTGCAGGGCAGGGTGGCGAGCGCCAGGGCAGGCAAAGCGTCGTTCTAGAAATCTTCCACATCCCAATCCATCCGGATGCTTTGCCCGCCCCCCATAATCGTAGGGGCAACAGCATCCGGCAAGACCGCCCCGCCGTCATCGCGCTATCCTCGAGCCGGATGCTTTGCCCGCCGCGCGCGCCCTGAAGGGGGTCGGGTGCGGGTCAAGCATTTGCCTGGTCGAGATGCATCCGTGTCAGGTGGGGCTTTGGCAAATGCTTGACCCCTACGAATGTGGAACGTGGAACGATGTGGCATGTATTGACGTTAACTAAATAATCGCTTGAAGGATTTGCCTCCGGCCTGCGTTTATAGATTGACATGACCCACCCAACTCATGACTTCGATCTGCTGCTGCGCACGGCGCAGCCTGGCGACCCGGCAACCGCCGATGCGCTGGTTTCTGGCTTCTACCGCGAACTGTACCGCCTGGCCTATTCGATCCTCGGAGACGCCTACGACGCCGACGACGCCGCCCAGGAAACCCTGCTGCATGCTCTGGAGAACCTGCACCGCTATCGACCGGGCAGCAGCCTGAAAAACTGGCTCTACACCATCTGCATCAACCTGTGCCGGGATGGTCTGCGCCGCCGGGCCTCCCGCCAGAGACTGAGCCAGGCTTTGCAAATCCTCGGAATGTCGCACCCGCCTGGTCCATCTCCCGAAGCGATCTACTTGCAAGACGAGAATGAGGGCGAGCTGCGCCGCGCGGTGCAGTCCCTGGACGAGGATCACCGCTTGCCGCTCATCCTGCGTTACGCGCACGGCATGACCGCGGCGGAGATCGCCGGCGCGCTGGGCCTGCGGGAAGGCACGGTGCACTCGCGCCTGCACTACGCCGTGCGCAAATTGCAGGCGCTTTTGGCTCGCGGCTAATTCATTATTGGGTCGTGCCTGGAGCGAAGATGATGGATAACCTGTCACACCAACAAGTTCAGCGCTGGCTGATGAATCGCACACCGCTGGAGGCGAGCCGCCAGGCGGCCGTGCAGCGCCACCTGCAAGAGTGCGCTGATTGCCGCGCCTTTGCCTCAACCCTCACCCGGCTGGAAAGCGACTTGCCCGCCGCCCTCCTGCCGGAGGCGCAGCGTATCCCCTCCGAGCAGCACGCAGCCCAGGGAGTGCGCCGCAAGCTGCAGGCGCGCCAGGCGCGGCGGCGCTTGTTTTCCGGGCTGCGCGAGCTTTCCTACGTGGCTGCTGCCTTGCTGCTCGTGCTGGGCCTGGGCTACCTGCTGCGCACGCTGCTGGTGCGCCCACCCTCCACTGCCGGAGAGACAGCCGCGCTCCGCTTGGAAGTCACCCCGACCGACAGGCCCTTCCAGCCTTTGAGCCTGGCCTCCACGCCGGCTGAAGTGCGCCAGCGCCTGTTCGCCCCGCACTGGCAGACACTCTCCGCCCTGGGCGTGGTGACGCTCGCCCCGCCTGGCGGGCTGCCCACCTCGCGCTACGTGCAGGTGTGGCTGGATCGCAGCGGCGCGGGGCGGGCGTTGATCTCCGATTGGATGAACTACGCCGTCCACTTCAGCCCCGACTTGACGCCCATCGACCGCTTTGCCAGCGATGGCGTCCAGGTGGCGCGCTACGATCTCTCTCTACAGGGCTACGATCCCACCATGCAGCACCACACCTGGTACCAGCACCCGCTGGAGAACGTCTCGCCAGTTACGTTGCTGCTGTTTCCCGGTGTGGTTGACTTTGGCAGCGTCGAGCTGCAGGTGGAGAGCGAGGAACTGTGGGGCGACCGGCCTGTGCTGGTGGTGGCCTGGAGCATTAATCGCCTGTGGCTGGATGCCCGCTCGGGTATGCTGCTGCAGTGGCAGCAAACCCTGCTGGATGGTAGCACCCAAACGGCGCGACTCATTTCGTATGACATCAATCCAACCCTGCCGGGGGATACCGCCCGCCTGGATGATCTTGAGCAGGCGGGCTTCCAGGCGCTGGAAAGCCCGCTGTCTTTAGACGCGATCACCCCAATGCCACAGCCCACGCCTGGAATAGAGACTGCCGCGTCGCCGGAAACGTTCAACCCGGACCAGGTGGTGCTGAGCATGGTGGACAGCAACCTGGCGCCGCTGGTGGGCAACGAAGTGTCAATCATGGGCGAAGTGTACCCCCTGCTGCGCCAGCTTCAAGCGCCTTTCCGCCGTTCCCTGGGGCACGTGCAAACCGCCTGCCTGGCGCTGCTCAACGACTGCCCGGTGGAGATTATCCCCGGTTATCCCGAGGCCAGCGATGACCCGCTCACCTGGTCGCCGGATGGGCGCTATGGCGCGCTGCCGGTGAACGCCTTCAACGAAGTTCGCCTGTACGACAGCGTGGAACGCTCCTGGAAGGCGCTGCTCAGCAATGTCTTTGTGCCGCTCAACCTCATGCGCTGGTCGCCGGATGGCGCCTGGGTTGCTGTGATGCTGAGCGTCCCCGGCAGCGAGGACAGCTTGCTCACCGTGGTCAGCGCAGAGACATCCCAAGCGCGCCCCGTGGCACCTGACCTGAGCGGTATGCAGATTCCCATCGGTTGGGCCAGCCCAAACCAGGTGATCTTCCTGCACCAGGTGCTGGTGCGCAAGGGCGATGTGTTCACTTCCGATCCACCGTCGATTTACCTGGCGAACATCGAAGATGGCTCCTACAGCTTGCTGCCCTTCCAGGGCATCTACGATTGGCTGAAAAGCCACCCGGCGCTCTCGCCGGATGGAACGCGCCTGGCGCTGCCGCTCGCGGCTGGTATGCAGATGCAGGTGGTTGCCCTGGATGGCACCGTGTTGGCTTCGTTGGGGACAACGGGCTTCCAGCAGTCCTGGTCGCCGGATGGGCAATGGCTGGCGCTGGTTGAAAGCCAGAACAATATTAACCGCCTGGTGATCATTCCCTCCGGCGGCGGCGAGATGCGGACGATCTATGAATACGCTGGCCCGATGGATTACCAGTGGACTGCGGATAGCCGATTCCTGCTGGTGCAAACCTGGCCTGCCGGAGAGGCGGGGCTGGAGGATGCCGGCGCCCTGCGCCTGGTCTCGCTGGAGCAGGGCTGGGTGCGCCGTTTGCAGCTCAACGCGCCAGATGGGGCGTATGAGTTGGTGTACCCATCGTTGAGCAAATAATCGAGCCGCGGGGGAGGCCAGAGGCGGTTTCCAGCGCCTGCTGGCCTCCCCCGCGTGTTTTCACCTCTTCTCACAGGCTGCCTTTACCGATAAAATAAATAAGATAGGATTTGTACAATTTTGGGAGACTTGGTACCCCAACATCCTCCCAGGTATGTCAGTCCTATCCGATCAAATTGTCCAAAACTCATGTGCGAGCGTTATGGGAAGGAGCGCAGCCATGTCTTCCCGCCTATCGCAGCGTTTGAGCGCAGCCTGGCGCAGCAATTTTATTGGCAGGACCGCCGAGCAGGAGCTCTTCCTTTCCGAAATTCGGCAGGATGTTCCCAGCCATAACATTTTGTACCTGTATGGACCTGGCGGGGTGGGCAAGACCACCTTGCTGAAACAGTACTATGAGCTGGCGCAGCAGGCTGGCGCCCGGGTGGTGTACCTGGACGCACGCAACATGGAACCTTCGCCGTTGGCTTTTCTCACCTCCCTGGCCAGGTTGTTGGAGCTGAGCGACGCCAGCCAGATCTTCGATCACCTGGCCCAGTTTCCTGGCACAACCGTCATCTTGCTCGACACTTTCGAAACCCTCGTTTCGTTGGATGACTGGCTGCGGGTGGCTTTTCTGCCCTATCTCCCGGAGAAATCCCTGGTCGTTCTCGCCACCCGCTTTCCACCTTCTGCTGCCTGGCGCACCGACCCAGGCTGGTCTGAACTGATGCAGGTGATGCCGCTGCGCAACTTCGCGCCCGATGAGACGCGCGCCTACCTTTCTCATCGCGCCATCCCCGAGGAGCAGCAAGCGGTGGCCATCAACTTTACCCACGGGCATCCCCTGGCGTTGTGCCTGGTGGCGGAGGCCTTTGCCCAGCGCCCGGCAACGGATTTCATCCCCGAAGCAGCGCCGGATATCGTTCGCGCCCTGGTGGAAAAGTTCGTCCAGGAGGTGCCCGGACCGCAGTTCCGCGTTGCCCTGGAGGCCTGCGCCCTGGTGCGCGTCACCACCGAAGCTGTGTTGGCGCGCATGTTGGACATCCCCGACGCCCACGAATTGTTCGACTGGCTGCGCGCCTTGTCTTTCATGGAAACCCGTCGCGGCGGCCTGTTTCCCCATGACCTGGCGCGCGAAGCCATCGTTTCCGACCTGCGCTGGCGCAACCCCGACCAGTACATCGAGTTGCACCGCCGCGCCCGGGAATATTACTTTTCGCGCCTGGACCAGGTGGGCAGCGTGGATCAGCAGCGCTTGCTTTTCGACCTGATTTATCTGCATCGCGACAACCCGGCGGTGCGCCCGTATTTCGAGTGGCAGGCAGCCGCTTTGCTGCTCACCGATCAACTGCGCCTGGCAGACCTGGCCGTGCTGCGTGGGCTGGTGGAGAAGTTCGAAGGTTCGGCTTCGGCGGAACTGGCCGTGCGCTGGCTGCAGCGCTTCCCGCAATGGGTGGTGGTGCTGCGCGCCAGCCAATCCGAAGTGGCTGGATTCTATTCCTGGCTGGAGCTCAATCAACTCTCGGCAGAAGAGATTGACTCGGATCCGGCGCTGGCAGCCTGCCATCGCTATTTGCAAACGCACGCCCCGCTGCGCGCCGGCGAGCGGGCGTGCGTGTTTCGCTTCTGGATGGCCAGCGACACTTACCAGGATGTCTCCCAGGTGCAGAGCATCTTGTTTATCAATATCGTGCGCTATTACCTGACCACGCCCGGCCTGGCGCACACCTTCGTCACCTGCGCTGACCCGCTTTTCTGGTCACCGGCTTTCGCCTATGGCGATATCCATCGCCTGGAGGCCGCCAATTACCAGGTGGGGGGACGCTCCTACGGCGTTTTTGGTCACGACTGGCGCGCCCGCCCACCGCTGGCCTGGCTGGACCTGCTGGCAGAGCGCGAGCTGGGCGGCTCTGCGCCGCTTGACCCGGCAACACCCAAAGAAGAGACGTTGCTGGTCTTGTCGCGCGCCGAGTTCGAGGGCGCGGTGCGCGAGCTGCTGCGCAGTTTTGCCCAGCCCTTGCAATGGCAGGATAATCCCCTTCTGCGGTCCCGCCTGGTTGCAGACGCGGCCGGCCCGGGACAGGCCGCCCGGGTGGAGGCCCTTCGCCGGGCTGTGTTCCAGGCTGCCGAGGCGCTCAAAAGCTCACCGCGCAGCGAGAAGTTGCACCGCGCCCTCGACCGCGCCTATTTGCACCCGGCGCCCACCCAGGAAATTGCCGCGGAATTGCTCGATTTGCCCTTCAGCACCTACCGCCGCCACCTGAAAGCGGGCATTGAGATGCTCACCGAGGCGCTCTGGCAGCGCGAAATCTCGGCTTGAGGCCCTTTTTCCCAAAATTTGATCATAAACTGAATACTTTTTGAGCTGGAAGTTGAGCTCCTGGCGGATGTATAACTGCATCAACCTGTTCGCTTGAGGAGAGAACGATCACCAAATTTTTGCCTGGTGTGCTTCGGCCTGATCGAGGTTTCACCCCACCTGCACCCGCACCGCCTCTTGCATGTGCATCTGGGCGATCCGGGCAGCGATCAGCGCAAGCCAATCCGGGCAGCCAATGGGGAACTGTTGGCGAGGGCTCCACGCTGGACCTTGGAAGCCCTGCAGCGCTCGCGCCAGGTTCCCAAAGGACAGGTTTGAAACCTGCCCAGCGGCAGGCAGAACCAGGGATGAACCCGGAAAGTCCTCTTTCCGGATCAGAGTGAGCAAACCGATTTCAGTCAGCACACAGGAGAGATTCATCATGAACCCAGACGACATCCGCTTCTTGCACAGCAACATCCGACCGCAAAAAACCAATGGAAAAGGAGATTCCGACATGCTTCCCACGCTGCAGCGCTACATCCCGGTGGATTTTCAGTCCAAGAAAAATGATCCCGAGTTGAACAAGTACATCGTGCGCAACTATTACGCCGCCATCGACCGCTACGGCAAGGCCAGCCTGGTCTACTTCCTGCGTGAAGATTTCTCCGCCAGCATGACCGGTTTCGAGGAGCGCCTCGATGGGCAGAGCTTTGGCGCGGTGCTGAGCATGCTGTACGGCGCTATCCGCGGTTTCCACCATGAACTCATAGAAGTCACCGCTCAGGGCGACCAGGTGAACGTGCGCATGCAGGCCTCAGGTGTGCATACTGGCGAGCTGTTCGGTGTTCCCGCCACGGGCAACGCCATCGCCGTTCCCGGCCAGGTGGTGTTCACCTTGCAAGACAACCGCATCATCGCGGCTGAGATCGAGTTCGACCTGTCGCTGCTGATGCAGCAGTTGGGCGTGCTGAAAGTGACCGAGGCGCAGTACGCCTGAGCGGTAGAAATGCCCTGAGAACGCGAGAACGCTGGCCGCGCCTGGACAGGCGCGGCCAGCCTTTGCATTTACAAGCCGCCTTATTTATACAATTTTTATTATTCACCCCGCCGGGCATCTTGACTGTGGGGCAAAGATCGCTATAATTTGATCAATTCTATCTTACATCATACCATCATACCACTATACCTTTACCCATTTTCCCTCCACTCAAATATCAACCGTGAATTACACGCCAATCCAGCCCGCCCGCCTATACGAGCAGATCGTGCAACAGATCGAAAGCCGGATATTGCGCGGCGATTTGAAGCCTGGGGATAAACTGCCTGCCGAGCGCGAGCTGGCTGAGCAGTTTGGCGTCTCCCGCACCGCGGTGCGCGAAGCGGTCAAGGCGTTGATCCAGCTCGGGCTGGTGGATGCCCAACCCGGGCGCGGCACCTTCGTGATCCAGCGCAGCCCCTCGGGGGTGCGCGATGTGATGACCCAGATTCTCAAGAGCGACCTGGAAAGAGGCACCCGCGACCTGGTGGAGGTGCGCGAGATTTTGGAGCCCGAGATCGCTTTCCTGGCGGCTCAACGCGCCAGCGAGGAGCATCGTTCTGCGATGCGGGCTGCCATTGCTCAGATGGAGCAGAGTCTCACGGACATCGATGCGTTCATCGAAGCCGACCTGGACTTTCACCTGGCGCTGGCAGAAGCCTCACGCAATTCGCTGATCCTGGCATTGATCGACAACCTGGTGGACATCTTGCGCTCTGCCCGCCGGCGCATCGCCCTGGTGCCAGGCGGCATCACCCGCGCCCAGGAACATCACAAGCGCATCTATGCCGCCATAGAGCGCGGCGATGGCAACGCCGCGCGGCAGGCGATGAGCAACCACCTCGGCCAGGTGCGCAGCGACAGCGAAAGATCCTTGAGACAGGCGCCACCGATCATTTCCGAACAAGAGACTGAGGAGGCAGGATGACCAAGATAGGATTCGTTGGCCTGGGGGTGATGGGCAGCCGGGTGGTTAAACGGCTGCTGGACGCCGGCTACCCGGTGACTGGCTACAACCGCACCCGCGCCAAGGCTGCCTGGTTGTTGGATGCCGGCATGCAGTGGGCGGATTCACCGCGGGAAGCTGCCCAACAGGCCGATATTGTTTTCTCCATGGTGACCAACACCAAGGCCCTGCAGGCGATCACCCAGGGAGCCGATGGCATCCTGGCAGGTCTGCGCCCTGGCAGCATCTACATTGACATGAGCACCGCCAGCCCGGCTGCCAGCCGCGCCCTGGCGCAGCAGGTGGCTGCCCTGGGGGCGGCGATGCTGGATGCCCCGGTCTCTGGCAGCGTCATCACCCTGGAGGAGGGCAAGCTCTCCATCATGGTTGGCGGAGACGCTGCCGCCTTCGAACGGGTCAAGCCGGTCTTGCTGGCGATTGGCCCCAAGGTCAACCATGTCGGCTCGAACGGGTTGGCGGTGACCATGAAAATTGCAGTCAATCTCAGCCTGGCGGTGCAGATGCTGGCGTTCAGCGAAGGTGTGCTCCTGGCGGAGAAAAGCGGCATCCCGCGCAGCGTGGCGGTGGAGGTGATGCTGAACAGCGTCATCGCCTCGCCCATGGTCAAATACCGAGGGCCGTTTGTCCTGGGGCTGCCCGAAGAAGCCTGGTTCGACGTCAACATGATGCAAAAGGATCTGAACCTGGCGCTGGAGTTGGGCCAGCAGCTCGATGTGCCCCTGCCCACCACGGCAATTACCAACGAATATTTGACGGCAGCGCGCGGCATGGGCCTGGCCAAGGAGGATTTCGCCGTCATCTTCCAGGTGTTGGCTCAGCTTGCCGGCTTGCGCCAGGCATGACAAAGGAGGTTGAACGAGACGCCAATTCAACGCCCCATCTGATGTGCACCTTTTCGACCATATCCATTCATAACCAGAGGAGAGATAGTGATGAAACGTACTGTGTGGTTTGTCTTGAGCAGCCTGATGATCCTGGCAGTTGTGCTGAGCGCCTGCGCTGCGCCAGCGCAGCCCGAAGCCCCGGCTCAGACTGCCGCCCCTGCCCAAACTGAAGCGCCGGCTGCCTCCCAGCCGCCGATCCGCATCGGCGCATCGCTGCCCATGACCGGCGGCTTTGCCATCAACGGGCAGCTTCACAAAGAAGGCTACGAGCTGTGCGTCAAGTTGATCAATGACAAGGGCGGGCTGTTGGGACGCCAGGTCGAGATGGTGATCAGCGACAACCAGTCCGATACCGAAACCGCCATCGCGCAGACGGAGCGCCTGATCAACCAGGATAAAGTCGATTTTATCTTCGGCACGTTCTCCAGCCGCCTGACCTTCCCGATGACGCCCATCACCGAGCAGGCCAAGATGGTGCACCCCATCCCGGCGGGCGCCGCTCTGCGCATCTATGAGCGCGGCCAGAAATACATCTTCTACTTCCAGCCCAACGCCGCCGAGTACGTGGGCAAGTCGCCGGTCGAGATGATCCAAAACCTGGTTCCCGAAGCCGATCGCCCCAAGACAGTGGCCATTGTGCATGCCGATGACTTCTTCGCCAATTCGATCGTCATCGGGCTGACCGGCGGCAAGGTCGAGATCGAAGGCAGCGACCGCGTGGTGGACCTGGCTCCCGGTGTGCTGGCTGAGGCTGGTTGGGAAGTGGTCTTCCAGCAGCAGTGGCCTGAAGAGGGTTTCTCGGACTGGATCTCTCTGGCCAACTCCATCAAAGCCAGCAACGCCGACATGGTCTTCGGTCTGACCGCTTCCCCGGACGAAACGATCCAACTGGTGCGCGCCATGCAGACCGTCGATTACAACCCCAAGGGCGTGTACCTGAGCCAGGGCACTCAGGAAGAGTTCCGCGAAGGCGTGGGCGATGCCGCCAACGGCATCTTCATCCACTCCTCCTGGCACCCCGCAGTGCAATGGGAAGGTCTGCTGGCAGGTGAGCCGTTCACCAACCAGGATTTCATCGCCGCCTACCAGGCTGAATATGGCAAGGATCCAGACGAAGACGTGGCCATCCCCTTTGCCATCTGCCAGGGCATCGACCAGGCTGTGCGCGCCGTTGGCTCCACCGATAACACCGCTGTCCGCGACTGGCTGGCTGCCCGCACCGAGGCCGAACCGGTCAAGACCATCCTGGGCGATTTCCACTGGGATGAGCGCGGACTGCCGCTGAACAAGCCCTTCTTGATGACCCAGTGGCAGAACGGCGAACTCAAGTTCGTCTATCCGCTGGGCGAATTCCCCGGCACGGTGGACCTGATCTGGCCCAAGCCAGAGTGGTAAACCCTTCACCCGCTTTGCTCCAGGCCGGAAGGGGCCGGCCTGGAGCGCTTCGCTTTGCCTGCGTCGCACAGCGAATCCCCTGGATTTGATCGAACGACACAGAAAAAATCGGACAACCTGGCATGGCATTCCTGGAAATACAAGACTTGACCAAAAGCTTCGGCGGCATTCAAGCGGTGGATCACTGCACCTTTTCCGTGGAGCAAGGTTCGATCACCGCCCTGATTGGCCCCAATGGCGCCGGCAAGACCACCGTTTTCAATCTGATCACGGGTTTGATCAAGCCCGACTCGGGCAAGGTGCTTTTCGAGGGCCGCGAGATCACCGCCAAAAAGCCGAACCAGATCACCCGCGCCGGCATCAGCCGCACCTTCCAGATCAGTCGCGACCTGGGCGAAATGACCGTGCTCGAAAACCTGGTCGTGCAGTCTCCCACGCGTGGCTTCCTGGACCTGTTCCAGGGCAGCATCTTGAACCATGAATACGAAAAAGCGATGGAGTTGTTGGACTTCGTCGGCATCACCCGCCTGGCGCACGAAAAGGCCAAGAAGCTCTCCTATGGGCAAAAGAAGCTGATGGAGTTCGCCGCGGTGTTGATGACCGAGCCCAAGCTGGTGATGCTCGATGAGCCTGCCGGCGGCGTCAACCCGGCCTTGCTCGAAGACATCGTGGCGCGCATCGAGTTGCTCAACTCGCGAGGCTTGACCTTCCTGATCGTCGAGCACAACATGGACGTGGTGATGAACCTGTGCTCACCGGTGGTGGTGATGGCTTACGGCAAGGTGATCGCCCAGGGCAAACCGCAAGAGATCCAGGCCAATCCGATCGTGCTGGAAGCCTACCTGGGGGAGGGATAGCCATGCTCCTGGAAGTGCAAAATGTGCATGCCGGTTATGGCGCGGGTCCGAGCATTCTGCAGGGCCTGAGCATGGCGGTGGAGAAAGGCCAGTCCTACTGCATCATTGGCCCGAATGGGGCTGGTAAATCCACTTTGCTGAAGGTGATTTGCGGTTTGCTGCACCCTCGCCAGGGGCAGGTGCTGTTCAAGGGCAACCCGATTCACACCCTGCGCACCGACCAGATCTTGATGCAAGGCATCAGCTTTGTGCCGCAGGACCGTTCCCTGTTTCCGGATATGACCGTGCGCGAGAACCTGCGCATGGGCGGCTATATCCTCAAAGACCGCAAAGAAGTCGAGCGCCGCATCGATGCCGTCTACGAGCTCTTCCCACTGCTCAAAGAGCGCGGCAACCAGCTTGCCAAAACGCTCTCCGGTGGTCAGCAGCAGATGCTGGCGATCGGTCGCTCAATGGTGCTGCGCCCGGAAATCATTATGTTGGATGAACCTTCCCTGGGATTGGCGCCCAAGATCGCCCGCCAAATCTTCGACAGCATCCAATTCTTGAAGCAGGGCGGCATGACTGTCCTGTTAGTGGAACAGAATGCTCGCCTGGGCCTGAAATCGGCCGATTGGGGGTTCGTCCTCGACCTGGGCAAGATGTCTTTCGATGGCCCGGCGGATTCCATCCTGGCGGATGAGCGCATCCAGGAGCTGTACCTGGGCCGCCAGAAACCGCCCCGCGGAGGAGAAACAGCGTGACGCAAATGGTGCAAATCTTCTTACTGGGCATGTCGCTGGGGGGCGTGTACGCCTTGATGGCTGCTGGCCTGACCATCGTCTTTGGCGTGATGCGCATTGTCAATATCGCCCACGCCGCTTTCATGTTCATCGCCGCGTATATCACCTACTTCCTGTTCCAGTCGTTTGGCGTCGATCCCATCCTGTCGATCCTGGTGACCATGCCGGTCATGTACCTGCTGGGCGTGGTGGTGTACCGCCTGGTGTTTGCGCGCATTGCCGATAGCAGCCGGTTTGCGGAGCTGACTGTGCTGCTCACCTTTTCGCTGGCGCTGGTCATCGAAGGCCTGTTGGGCGCCATGTTCACCAACATCTACCGCTCCACCAACCCACGCTATGCCACGGATGCCATCCTGTTTGGCAATTTCTACCTGCCAGAAGGCCAGTTCTACGCCACGCTGATCAGCCTGGCGCTATTGGGCGGGTTGTGGCTTTTCTTGCGCACCACGCGCACCGGCTACGCCATCCGCGCCGCTATGCAGAACCGCACCGCCGCCCAGGTGGTGGGGGTGGATGTCTCCCGCATCTCGACCATCGCCTTCGGTTTGGGTATGGCGATGGCAGGGGCCTCCGGTTCGCTGAGCAGTTTCCTGTTCACCTTCTTCCCCGGTAAGCATTGGGAGTGGGTGGCGATCTTGCTCTCGCTGATTGTGCTGGGCGGCATGGGCAGCCTGTTGGGCTCGCTGGTTGGCGCCTTTGCCCTGGCGGTCAGCGCTGCCTATGTCAGCTATTTCTATGGCCCAACCTGGTCGCCAATCACCTTTTTCCTGGCCTTGTTCCTGATCCTGATGTTCCGCCCGCGCGGCTTGTTCGGCAAACCGATGGAGGCTTAGATGAGCGCTGCAGCCAACGCTAAAACCGAGCTCCAATCACCGGGACTGCCCGGCAGCGCCAGCAAGCCTGCCCGCAAGTGGTTCTTAGCAGCCTTGCTGATCGCCTTGCTGCTTTTCCCATTGACCAACCTGGTCAGCGGTTCGATGAATTACGTCCTTTTCATGATGCTGTACATCTTCATGTACATCGCCATGGCCTCGAGCTGGAACATCATCGGCGGCTACACCGGCTACACCTCGCTGGGGCACAATGTTTTCTTTGCCATCGGCGCCTATTTCTCCGGGGTGATGTTGGTGTATTTCAAGATCTCGCCGTACCTGACCGCCCCCCTGGCGGGTCTGCTGGCGATGGGGGTGGGCTTGCTGGTGGGTGTGATCAGCCTGCGCACGCGCGGCCCGGCCTTCATCATTTCTACCGTGGCGATGATCCTGTTGGTGAAAATCACTTTCGATAACTGGGATTACATCGGCGGCTCGAACGGCTTGAGCCTGCCCATTCCCGACCTGGATGTGACCATCTCCAAATTCCCGCCATACTACGCCATGCTGCTGCTGGCGGTGGGAGCGGTGTACCTTTCCTACCGCATCCGCCACTCCAAGTTTGGACTGGGCCTGCGCGCCATTTCTCAGGACGAAACCAAAGCCGAAGTGGCGGGCATCAACACCAACTACTATAAAATCCTGGCTTTCGCCATCAGCGCCCTGTTCGTGGGTATGGCGGGCTCGATTTGGGGCTATTACCTGACCTACCTGCGCCCCAATATCTTCTTGACCGTGCTTATGGCAGCCCAGTTGGTGCTGATGACCTTGCTGGGAGGCAAAGGCACGGTGGCTGGCCCGGTGGTCGGCGCGGTGGTTTTCATCCTTGCCAACGAGTTCTTTGTCAGCCAGCTCGGGTTCACCGAGCTGAACATCGTCGCCACGGGTGTGTTGATGATCGTGGTGCTGTTATTCTTCCCTGAAGGAATTGTCGGCACGCTCAAAGAGCGCGGCAAACTGCCGCAGTTCCTGGATTGGGAGTGACCAGGAGTGCATTTATGACTGATGCAATGGATAAGCGCGCCGCGGGCAACCCGCCGGCGCCCGGGATGGACGTCGAGCTGTACCTGGGTATGTATGAACAGATGGCGAAGATTCGCGCCTTTGAGAATAAAGTCAATGAGCTGTACACCAGCGCCAAAATGCCAGGCCTTTCACACCTGTACATTGGCGAAGAGGCGGTGGCAGTGGGTGTGTGCTCGGCGCTGACCCGGGAAGACTATATCACCAGCACGCACCGCGGCCACGGTCACTGCCTGGCAAAGGGGGCGCAGGTGGATCGCATGTTCGCCGAGCTGCTGGGTAAGAAAGCCGGCTACTGCGCCGGTAAGGGCGGCTCGATGCACATCGCCGATCCGCAGAGCGGCAACCTGGGCGCCAACGCCATCGTTGGCGGCAGCGCCGCCATCGCCACCGGCGCCGCCCTGGCAGCCAAGAAACTGGGCAACGGGCGCGTGGTGGTGTGCTTCTTCGGTGAAGGCGCCCTGGGACAGGGGCTGCTTTACGAGGCGATGAACATGGCGCAGTTGTGGAAACTGCCCATCCTCTACGTCTGCGAGAACAACCAGTACAACGAATACACTCATTTCCGCGAAACCGCTGCCGGTGAACTGGCAGATCGCCCCAAGGCCTTCGGCATCCACACCGAAACGGTCGATGGGCAAGACGTGCGCCTCGTCTATGAGACCGCCCAACGCCTGGTCGAGCGCGCCCGGCGCGGCGAGGGACCCGCCTTCCTGCTGTGCGAAACCTACCGTTACCACGGGCATCACGTGGGCGACATCGACCGCAGTTACTACCGCAGCAAGGAAGAAGAGCGCTATTGGCAGGAGCAGCGCGATCCCTTGAAAACGCTGGCAGACTGGTTGAGCGGCGCTTTTCAGGTGCATCGCTCGGCCTTTGAACAGATCGAAAACAGCGTGCGCGCAGAGGTCGAGGCCGGCGCAGAGTTTGCCATCCAGGCCCCTTTCCCAGACTTGAGCGAGGTGACCGAGCATGTCTATGCAGAATCGCCCGATGCGTGAAATCACTTTTGGCGAGGCGATCCGCGAAGCCCTGGCGGAAGAGCTGCGCCGCGACCCGCGCGTGTTTATCATCGGCGAGGATGTCGCCGAAGCCGGTACGCCTTTCAAGGTGCTCAGCGGCCTGGTGCAGGAGTTCGGCCCAGAGCGCATCATGGATTCGCCCATCTCTGAAGCTGCCATCACCGGCATGGGCGTGGGCGCCGCCATGACCGGTATGCGCCCGGTGGTGGATATCATGTTCGGCGATTTTGTCACCCTGGTCATGGATCAGATGGTCAACCAGGCTGCCAAGATGCACTATATGTCGGGCGGAAGCTGGAAAGTGCCGATGGTGCTGCGCACCACGATGGGCGCTACGCGCCGCTCGGCAGCTCAGCACTCGCAGTCGCTGCACGCTTTGCTCTCTCATATCCCGGGATTGAAAGTCGCCATCCCCTCCACGCCCTACGACGCCAAGGGCTTGCTCAAGACGGCCATTCGCGACGAGAATCCGGTGGTCTTTTTCGAAGACAAGATGATGTACCGCAACAAAGGCCTGGTGCCGGAGGGTGAGTACACCATCCCATTCGGCGTGGCGGATGTCAAGCGCCCGGGCAGCGATATCACCATCGTTGCCACCAGCAGCATGGTGGCCGTGGCGCTGGGCGCAGCCGATAAGCTGGCAGAAATCGGCCTCAGCGCCGAGGTGATCGATCCGCGCACGACGTTGCCCCTGGACAAAGAGGCGCTGATCCAGTCGGCAAAGAAGACCTCTCGGGCGATCGTGGTGGACGAAGGTTACGAGCAGTATGGCGTGACCGCCGAGATCGCCTCGGTGATTGCCGACGGGGCTTTTTACTACCTGGATGCGCCGGTCAAGCGCATGGGCGCGATGAATGTGCCGATTCCATTTTCGCCGGTGCTGGAAGACCTGACCGTGCCCACCGAGCAGGCCGTCTTCGACATGGCGAAGACCCTGTGCGGGCGGGTGTGAGCGTGGTGGGTGTGCCGAACCTTTCACAAGCGTACCGTGGGGGTGGGTTTGTGCGGGCAAGGCGCTGCGGGTGAGAGCGTGGTGGGCATGCCGAACCTTTCACAAGCATACCGTAGGGGTGGGTTTGTGCGGGCAAGGGGCTGCGGGTGAGAGCGCCTATGCTCTGGCCCCGCCGCGATGCAGAGAGGCGCCTAAACCCACCCCATCCCACCCGAGGCGGGCGGGTTTGGGCCTGGAGAAGGCGCATCGAATGGCCTGACCGGCGCATGGTGCGACGCGCGAACCTGGCTGGCGCAAACCCGCCCCTACGCGATGGCGGGGGATGCGCCCAAACCCACCCCATCCCACCCGAGGCGGGTGGGTTTGGGCCTGGAGAAGGCGCATCGAATGGCCTGACCAGCGCATGGCGCGACGCGCGAGCCTGGCTGGCGCAAACCCGCCCCTACAGGAGGGCGCGGGTCGAATCGACAAGGTGTTGTCCGCCCAACGGACAAAGCAAAAGGAGGTAGATCATGGCAATCAAAACCTACGGCTTGATGGGGGCTGATTGGGAAGAAAGAGTCAACTTTGAGCGCCTGCGCCGCGAAAGGTTGGCGCGCATCAAGGCTCTGCTCAAAGAATCCGAGATGGGCGCGCTGCTGTGTTTCGACATGAACAACGTGCGCTACATCACCGCCACGCACATCGGCACCTGGGCGATGGACAAGCTGGCGCGCTTCTGCCTGTTGCCCCAGGATGACGATCCGATCAACTGGGATTTCGGCTCGGCGGCTCGCCATCACGATTTGTACTGTCCCTGGCTGGGCGATGGGCGCTCGCGCGCCGGCATCTCCACACTGCGCGGCGCCATGCTCCCCGAAGCCGGGCGCGCCGAGGATGTGGCGCACAAAATCAAGGTCGAGCTCGAAATGCGCGGCCTGGAGAATGAACCGCTCGGCGTGGACGCTATCGAACTGCCGGTGCTGTTCGCTTTGCAGAAAGAAGGCATCAAGGTAGTGGATGGCCAGCAACTCATGCAGGCCGCGCGGGTGATCAAGACTCAGGATGAAATCACCCTGCTGGCGACCGCCTGCATGATGGTGGATGCCGCCTACGAAGAGCTGTACCAGGCAATGAAGCCTGGCATGCGCGAGAATGAGTGCGTCGGGTTGGTTTCCAAAGTGCTCTACGACCTGGGATCCGAGCATGTGGAGGGCGTCAACGCCATCTCCGGTGAGCGCTGCAACCCGCACCCGCACGTCTACACCGACCGCGCCTTGCGCCCCGGCGATCCGGTGTACTTCGATATCCTGCACTCTTACATGGGCTACCGCACCTGCTACTACCGCACCTTTGTCATCGGCAGCGCCTCGCAAGCGCAGGTGGATGCCTATAAACGCTGCCGCGATTACCTGGATCATGCCATCAGCTTGATCAGGCCTGGCGTGACCACCGCCGATGTGGTCAGCATCTGGCCCAAGGCGCAGGAATTCGGCTTCCCCAACGAGGAAGCGGCCTTTGCCCTGCAGTACGGGCATGGCGTGGGCTTATCCATCTGGGAGAAGCCAGTCTTCAGCCGCCTGGTCTCGCTGGATCACCCCGAAGAGATCAAGGAGGGCATGGTTTTCGCCCTGGAGACCTTCTGGCCTGCCGCGGATGGCTGGTCGGCAGCGCGCATCGAAGAGCAGCTCGTGGTCACCAAGGACGGCTGTGAGGTGATCACCCGCTTTCCGGCAGAAGAGCTGTTGGTGGCGGGTTCGCGCTACTACACCGCCACCGGCCCGCTGCCGGCCACGCGCGAAACGCAGTCCAACCGCAACAACGCCCGTTTCAATGGGCGCAATCTCGAAAAAGTGGTCGCCAGCGCCCGCGGCGAAGGCGTCAAAGGCTGATCCTGGCACCCAGGAGGCGTTCTCTGGCTACTCCCATCATTATGCCCGCCCTGGGCATGTTTCAAGATACGGGTAAACTGGTCTCCTGGCTCAAGAAAGAGGGAGACCCGGTCGCCAAAGGTGAGGCGATCATGGAGATCGAGACCGACAAGGCGACCGTGGAGGTGGAGGCGCAGGCGGATGGCGTGCTGCGCGGGGTGCGCGCCCAACCCGGGCAAGATGTGCCGGTGGGTGAAACCATTGCCTGGCTCCTGGCGCCTGGCGAATCGCTCCCTGGGGAAGCTGCCGCAACCCAGCCGCTGGCAGCCGCTCCGCTCACGCCTGCGCCTGCCGCGATCGCCGAGCCGCACGCTGGTGAGGCTTCGCCGCTGGCGCGGCGCATTGCCGAGCAGCACGGTGTGGACCTGGCGCAGGTGAAGGCCGACGGTGGTCGCGTGCAAAAGAAAGACGTGCTGGCTTACCTGCAGGCGCAGCAAGCCGCGCTGCAGGCGGCGCGGCTCCTGCCGGCATCCCCCAAAGCGCGTCGACTGGCGCAGGAGCTGGGTGTGGAGCTCGCCGCCCTGCGGGGCAGCGGTCCCCAGGGGGCGGTCTTGGCTGCTGACGTGCAGGCTGCTGCGTCGGTTCCGCAACCAGGCGCTGCCCCGGTCAGCCGTGCGCTCGCCGCCGCGTCCGAAGACACCGCCGCCCTGCCTGTGAGCGGCGTCTGGCGCGTGATGGTCGAGCGCATTTCTCAGGAGTGGCGCGAGGCGCCGCACTTCTACCTGGCGCGGGAAGCCAACGCTGCACGTCTGCTCGCCTGGCGCGAGTTGGCGCAGAAGCGCGCTGGCGTCAAGATCACCATCACCGACCTGTTGATCAGGCTGGCGGCCTCTGCCCTGGTGCAGCACCCACGCCTGGCAGCGCGCTGGGAAAATGGGAAGATCCTCGCCACGGGCGGGGTCAACATCGGCCTGGCGATCGCCATAGAAGAGGGACTGACCGTGCCGGTGGTGCATCGCGCCGATACCCTTTCTTTGCGCCAGATCAGCCAGCGCCGCCAGGAGCTGGTCGAGCGCGCCCAGGCCGGACGGTTGAAGCCGGAAGACCTGCAGGGCGGCGTCTTCACCATCAGCAACCTGGGCATGTACGGCATCGACGCCTTCAACGCCATCGTTAACCCACCCCAGGCCGCCATACTGGCAGTGGGACGCATCGCCGACCGGGTTGTGGCGCTGAATGGGCAGCCTGCCGTGCAGCCGATGATGACGCTGACGCTTTCCTGTGATCACCGCGTGGTGGACGGAGCGCGCGGGGCGCAGTTCTTGCAAACGCTGGTAGCACTGATCGAGGAGCCGATGGCATTGCTGGATTAAAGCTAAGGTGGCTGGGGAGCCCATCCTCTCCAGCCACCCGCCGCCCCCTTTTTCAGTTCATCTTTCCAGGTGCATCTGTTTGACAAGAGGCTGATCGCGCGAGGCCTGAAAAATGATCAAGATCGTGGCCGATTCACCCGACCGGTTGCAGTACGCATGCGGTTGGCTGGCGTCGAACAGCAGGCCGTCGCCTGGCTCCAACCGAAACGCCCGTCCATTGATGAAATAATCCAATTTCCCCTGCAAGCAATAGACGAATTCTTCTCCCGCATGTGAAACAGGGTCGGCGGTATTCTCCACACCGGGCTCGATGATCATCCGGAAAGGTTCGATCTGCTGCCGGAACAAGCCAATTCCCAGGCTTTCCATCACCACCCCATCGCTTTGCGAGCGCATTCCCTGGTCGCGCTTGACAAACACGATCGTTTGTCGGGTCTCTCCCCGGAAAAAATCCGTGATCGGCACATTCAAAGCGGTTGCCAGGCGTTGTAATGTCGCCACCGTGGGTGAATTTTCGCCGTGTTCGATCAGGCTGATGGCATTGATCGAAAGGCCGCATTTCTCCGCCAGGGCGCGCAGCGTCAAGCCTTGCCGGTCGCGCAGCGCGCGCAAACGCATGCCGACATTGGGTAACTGGATTTCATCCATTCCCGTCTTTCTCCTGCTGACAAATCGTACACCTCACTCTCTTTATTATACACCTTATACTAAAATAATTGACAATGTCAAGTATAGTAGTATAATCAAAACAGAGATCGCCATCGTTTACAGGCAAAATGGCGCGGAGATAAAAAAAAATGAAAGCGATCATTGGGCTTTTCGAAGACGAGCAGGCTGCTGCTCTGGCAGCCCACCGGCTTCAGCTCGCAGGCATTGCCGGTGAGCATGTCCAGATCATATCGAACACGAAACTTGTCGCCAAAATGCTGGGCTGTGATCTCGGCTGTGTCATTCAAAACTATACCGCCTGGGGCGCGGCCATCGGCATGACCATCTATGGCATTTTTGGCCTGGCGGCAGCGCTGTGCGAATGCGGCTTGATGCAATTTGGCAGGGAATACGGCATCGGAGCATTGATCGGCGCGCTGCTCGCCGGCGCATTGGTTGGCGGAGGCATCGGTTTGCTGGTAGGTGCGGGAGAAGCCGAGAAAGACACCCACTATTACCAGCAGGGCATCCGCATGGGCGGCAAGGTCATCTCTGTGCAGGTTTCAGAGGATGAGATGCAGCGGGTGAGGCGCCTCCTGGAGCTGGAACACGCCCTGGGCATAAAAGCGACGAGCCTCGAAAGAGCCTGATAGAAATGTGAGCAACCATGCGGTATGTCTTTGGACCAGTTCCTTCGCGGCGTTTGCATCAGTCTCTGGGTATCGATACAGTTCCATTGAAGACGTGCAATTGGAACTGCGTCTACTGCCAGCTCGGTCGCACCCGTCGGTTAGTCGCCGAGCGCAAAGAATATTATCCCTCCGATGAAATTGTGACGGAGGTCACGCAGGCGCTTGCAGCCCACAAGCCGGGAGAGATCGATTGGCTGACCTTTGTTGGCTCAGGGGAGACCTTACTGCACTCCAGGCTGGGTTGGATGGTGCGCCAGGTCAAAGCGATTACCCAACTGCCGGTGGCGGTCATCACCAATGGATCGCTATTGTACCTGCCCGAGGTTCGTCAGGAGCTGAGCGCCGCGGATGCGGTCCTTCCCACCCTGGATGCTGGCACGGCAGACCTCTACCGGATCATTAACCGCCCCCATCCGAGCTCGACCTACGAGCGGCTGGTCGAAGGGTTGGTTGCATTCAGAGAGGTGTATGCAGGCAAAATGTGGGTCGAGGTGATGTTGGTGCGAGGGCTGAACGATGAGCCGCAGGCATTGTGGGATATCGCCCGGGTGCTAGATCGAATCAAGCCAGACGCGGTGCACATCAATGTGCCTGTGCGCCCTCCCGCGGAAAAGTGGGTCGAACCTCCACCCGAGGAGAGTCTGCGCCGGGCTGTGGCAATCCTTGGCAACATTGCTGAAGTGGTTCGTCCGGCGCAGCGCCGCTTTGACCTGTCAGCTTTCGATGATCCGGTCACCGCCGTGCTCAGTATCATTACCCGCCACCCAATGCGCCAGGAAGAGATCGAAAAGGCGCTCTCGCGGTGGTCGCCAGTGCATGTCGAACAGATTTTGGCTAAATTGCGCGCCAGCGGCCAGGCCCAGGTGGTTGAGCGCTCCGGAGTGAGATATTGGAGTGCTGCATCTGCATTTTATTCCAGCGATGCCCTGCCCCGCAGCGTGCAGTCTCAGATGCAGCGCCAAAAAGATGTAAGCTATGCTGAATGACCTGAAGGAGGTTGCTATGACCAGTGCCGTCGGGTAAAAACCATCCGAGACTGGTTTCAATTGACGGCTAAGATCAAATAAGCTCCTCGCACTTCGTGGGCCACGCAAAATGATCTGATAGGAGATTGCCACGACCAGGGCTGAAGAAAGCGCTTCAGCACCAGGCGGGTAAAAAAAAACACCCGACGCTGGTCTACTCATGACATATTTGTCATTTCTTCATTTGAGTGCCGCCTGGCGGCATAGCCGAATCTCGCAATGACAGCTAAGGTCAAAAAAGGAGAAAACCATGAAAATCGCAGTCATCACCGATGATGGCAAAACAATCAGCCGGCATTTCGGCCGAGCTCCCTATTACATGGTGATCACCATCGAAAATGGGCAAATTGTGCACCGCGAACTGCGCGACAAGCTCGGTCACGCCCAGTTTAGAAACCAGCCGCACGAGGCGGATGCCCCCGGGCAGCCGCATGGGATGGGAGCAGCTTCACACAATAAGCACCTGATGATGTCGGATGCAATCGCCGATTGCGAGGCGCTGCTGTGCGGCGGGATGGGCATGGGCGCATACCAGAGCATGGTCTCGCGCGGGATCAAGCCGGTGGTCACCGACTTGTGGGACATTGACCAGGCGGTGAAGGCCTACGCGGCTGGTGAGATCGTTGACCGCGTCGACCTGCTGCACTGAGCCGGTGCAAGGCTATGCACAGGCCCATACTTGAAGAACTGCTAGCCAGCCTTCCAGGGGATAATGATCCGGTGCGCGCTCTGCTGGTCGGCGCGCACTGGACGGTGGTTTGCAGCCGGGGCTGCGGGCTGGCTTCCACGGTGGTGGGCGATCGGCCTCACGCCCACGACAAAGTGCGTGATGTGGGCAGGCTGCACGAGAAAAGCGCTCGAGAGCTGGCGGAATATGCGCTCTCCGACATCCCCCTGGAAGCCAGCATCGGCCTGGCGGCGCTCAATTCCCTGTTGCCGGTGGATGCAAGTCGCTCTGTCGAGTTGAACGCCGCTGAGGTGCTGGCGCAGCGCGGCGCTGGCAAGAACGTTGTCCTGGTGGGGCATTTCCCATTCATCGAAAAAGTGCGCCAGTCGGTGGGAAATCTGTGGGTGCTCGAGCAGCGCCCAACCGGAGATGAATACCCGGCAGAAGCGGCGACAGAGCTCATCCCCCAGGCGGATGTGGTTGCGTTGACCGCCAGCGCCCTGATCAACCACACGCTGGATGGGCTGCTGGCGTTGCGCCGCCCAGATGCGCTGGTCATGTTGATCGGTCCGAGCACGCCGCTCTCGCCGCTGCTGTTCGAGCGTGGGGTGGATATCCTGTCCGGCTCGCTGGTGGTGGATGAAACTGCCGTGTTGCGCACGGTTGGGCAAGGCGCCACCTACCAGCAGGTCGAAGGCGCGAAACGGATCACCCTGGTCAAAACCGACCGCACGTAGTGGGCTGTAAACAGGCCAGTCAATTTCCTGTGAAAGGCGACTCTCTCTGATGATGAAGATCCTCAACCTTTTGCTCCTTGGCTGGTTTGCCTGGTTTCCGTTTACGGCAAAAATCGCGGCCCAGGTCCAGCAGAGCGGGCCGGTTGTCCGGGCTGTGCTGTTCTACTCTCCCACCTGCCCGCACTGCGAAAAGGTGATCACGCAGGATTTGCCGCCCCTCTTCGAGCAATATGGCGATCAGTTGCAGATCGTCGGCGTCGATACTTACACCCCAGGCGGCCAGGAGCTGTTCCAGGTTGCCATCGAGCGCTTCAAGATTCCCGAGGAGCGGCAGGCAGTGCCCACGTTGATCATCGATGACATTGTGCTGGTTGGCTCGCTGGAGATACCGCAGCAGTTTCCGGGTCTGATCGAGTCCTACCTGGCGCAAGGCGGCGTTGATTGGCCCGACATACCCGGATTTGTTGAAGCCTTGCGCGCAGCCGAAGCGCAGCAAACGCAGGTTTCACAATCCAGCAGCCCGCCGCAGGCAACCAAGGCGCCTACGCCAGTCGGCGCGCCACCGCCCACCCCACCTGCGCCAGAGCCGACCCCCGCTGGTCTGATCATACCCGAACGATCTGGCAACAGCCTGGCAGAGCGCCTGGCACGCGATCCGGTGGGGAACTTCCTGGCGATACTGGTGTTGGTCGGCATGCTGGTATCCCTGGGGGCTGCGGCGGCGTTCTTGCTCTGGAAGGGCGGAGAGCGCCGCCAGCCAAAAGCATCCATCGCCATACCGCTGCTCTGCCTGGTCGGGTTGGTCATCGCCGGCTACCTGGCGTATGTCGAGACCGCCCAGGTGAGCGCGGTGTGTGGACCGGTGGGCGACTGCAACACCGTCAACCAGAGCAAATACGCCCGCCTGTTCGGCGTATTGCCCATCGGTCTTCTGGGCGTGGTCGGCTACCTCGCCATCCTGATGGCCTGGTTTGCCAGCCGCTCCCGCAACCCGCGCAGCGCCAGCTTGGCCTCTCTGGCGCTGTTTGGCCTGGCGCTGTTCGGCACTCTTTTCTCGGTTTACCTGACCTTCTTGGAGCCATTCGTGATCGGTGCCACCTGCGCCTGGTGCTTGAGCTCGGCGGTGATCATGACCGCTCTGCTGTGGTTATCCTTGTTCCCCGGCAAAGCAGCCCTGTTGAGCGTGTGGACCGGGCGGATCGTGCTGACCGAGCGCCAGGCGCGACACGGATTTTGACACGGGTGGCAAGACATTATCCTCCCCCAAAATCCGTTCTGTGGATTTTGGGGGAGGGCAGGGAGGGGGGTTTCTTCCGCTGCGCGCAAGCAAATCTACCCTTCTGTGTCGCCCCTACCTCAACAAAGAACCTGATAAAATAACCCCACCAATCGTTACGATGGGAGGGTGTACCCGTGCCAGATGCCATCTGTTTCGGCGAACTGCTGATTGATTTCGTGCCCACCGTCACCGGCGTCAGCCTGATCGAGGCGCCTGCCTTCCAGAAAGCGCCCGGCGGCGCGCCAGCCAACGTGGCAGTCGGCTTGAGCAAATTGGGCGTCTCCTCTGGCTTCCTGGGCAAGGTGGGGGAGGACGCTTTTGGTCATTTCCTGGCGCAAACGCTGGAGAAAGAAGGCGTGGATATCTCTGAACTGCGCTACTCGCAGCAGGCGCGCACCATGCTGGCCTTCGTCTCGCTGCGCGCCGATGGCGAGCGCGATTTCATGTTCTACCGCCACCCCAGCGCCGATATGCTCTACGCGCCCGAGGAGGTGCCAGAGAGCTACATTCGCCAGGCGAAAGCCTTTCACTTCGGCTCGATCAGCCTGATCAGCGAGCCAAGTCGATCTGCCACGCTGCGCGCCGTCGAGATCGCCGTCCAGGCCGGCCTGCTGGTTTCTTATGACCCCAATTTGCGCCTCAACCTGTGGGAGAGCGCCGAGGCGGCCCGCCAGGGCCTGCTGCTTGGCTGGCCTTACGCCTCGCTGATCAAGGTCAGCGCCGAAGAGCTGGCTTTCCTCAGCGGGCATGCGCTGGGCGAACAACCCGCCCTGAGCGAGCTGCGCGCCGCAGCGCACGCCATCTGGCATGCCGGCCTGGAGCTGCTGGTGGTCACGCTGGGCGCGCAGGGTTCAGCCTGGATCACCCGCCAGGGCGCCGGGCTGGCGCCGGGTTTCTCGGTGAAGCCGGTGGACACGACCGGCGCCGGTGATGGCTTCGTCGCCGGCCTGCTGCACGGTGTGCTATCGCAGCCCTCCGCCTGGCATGATCCGCAGGCATTGCCGGGCATCTGCCGGTTTGCCAACGCCGTCGGCGCGCTGACCACCACCCAGCGCGGCGCCATTCCAGCCCTGCCCGACCGGCGCCAGGTGCAGCACTTTATGGAACAGCAGCCATGAACTCACTCGCGCAAAACCCCGTGAAACTCGACGAAGCTGCCCTTAAGCGGGAGATGGATCGCTCGCTGAAGCGGCTGCTGCCGCGCCTGGAGCAGGCTTTTTCCCGCCAGATCAAACGCCAACCCCAGGAATGGAAGGCGTTCCGCCGCCGGCTGGAGCTCAATTTCCCGCAGCTTTTCCGCTTGTACTACCAGTTATATGCCAACCGCTATGACTTCTTCTACTTCTTAGAAGAGCTGCTCACGCTGACGGCGCAGTCCTGGTTCGAGCGCCCAGCAGATCTGAAAGCCCTGGATGACGAGCGCGAAGCCAACCCGGACTGGTTCCAATCTCAGTCCATGCTGGGCGGCGTGTGCTACGTGGACCTGTTCGCCGGCAACCTGGCCGGCCTGCGCAGCAAGCTCCCCTATTTCCAGGAGCTCGGCCTGACTTACCTGCACCTGATGCCGCTCTTCCTGGCGCCCGAAGGCGACAACGACGGCGGCTACGCGGTCAGCGATTACCGCCGCGTCAACCCTTCCCTGGGCAGCATGACAGAGCTGGCGGACCTGGCGCGCGAGCTGCGCCAGGCGGGGATCTCCCTGGTGCTGGACCTGGTCTTCAACCACACTTCCGACGAGCACCCCTGGGCTCTGCGCGCCCTGGCAGGCGATGCAGAGCACCAGGAATACTACCGCATCTTCCCCAACCGGGAGATGCCGGACGCTTATGAGCGCACCCTGCGCGAGATCTTCCCCGATGAGCACCCCGGCGCCTTCTCCTACCGCCCGGAGATCGACGCCTGGGTGTGGACGACCTTTCATTCCTACCAATGGGACCTGAACTACGCCAACCCGCAGGTCTTCAACCGCATGGCGGGCGAGATGCTCTACCTGGCCAACGTGGGCGTGGAAGTGCTGCGCCTGGATGCGGTGGCTTTCATCTGGAAGCAGATGGGCACCGCCTGCGAAAACCTGCCCGAGGCGCACCTGCTCATCCAGGCTTTCAACAGCGTGGCGCGCATCGCCGCTCCAGCGCTGCTCTTCAAATCCGAAGCCATCGTGCACCCCGACGACGTGGTGCGCTATATTCACCCCCAGGAGTGCCAGCTCTCCTACAATCCCCTGCTCATGGCGCTGCTGTGGAACTCGCTGGCCACGCGCGATGTGCGCCTGCTGCGCCAGGCGCTGATGGAGCGTTTCAAGATCAACCCGCAGTGCGCCTGGGTCAACTATGTGCGCTGCCACGACGACATCGGTTGGACGTTCTCGGATGAAGACGCCGCCCGCCTGGGAGTCAACGCCAGCGATCACCGCAAGTTCTTGAACGCCTTTTACACCGGGCGCTTCAATGGCAGCTTTGCGCGCGGCCTGCCTTTCCAGGAAAATCCCAGGACCGGCGATGCGCGCATCTCCGGCACCTGCGCCTCCCTGGCAGGGCTGGAGAAGGCGCTGATGGAAGAGACCGAGAAAGAAGTCGAGCTGGCCGTGCGCCGCATCTTACTCATCCACGGCGTGATCATGACCGTGGGTGGTATTCCCTTGCTCTACCTGGGCGACGAGCTGGCCATGCTCAACGATTATGGCTACCGCGACGACCCGGCCAAGTCTGAAGACAGCCGCTGGGTGCACCGCCCGGCTTACGATTGGGAGCGACACGCCCAGCGCCTGGATGAAAGCACCGTTGCCGGGCGCGTTTACCTGGGCCTGCAGCGCCTGATTGCGCTGCGCAAGGAGCACAGCGTATTTTCTGGCGCCAGCCTGGAGGTGGTGGACAGCGGCAGCCCGCATGTGTTGGCCTACCTGCGCCTGCATGCCGGGCAGCGGGCGCTGGTGCTGGCCAATTTCAGCGAAGCGCCGCAGGTGGTGCCTGCCAATGTGTTGCGTCTCTCCCTGCTCTCCTACCAGGTGAACGATTTGGCCACTGGCGCGGCCGTGCCGATGCAGGACTTGCGCCTGGAACCTTTCCAGTTTGTGTGCCTGACCAGCGGCGGGGAGTGATAAAATAACTGGACAAATGAGCCGATCGATCCGCAGCGACTTATTGGTGAGGGAACACCACATGGACGAGTTAAAAACCTGGGAACTTATCCGCCACACCCATGCCCACCTGGTGAAGGGCTTTGAGCCGGCTTTGCAACCGTTAATTCACAAGACGGGCCTCGAGCCGCACATGTGGGGTCTCCTGTTGGCCGTTAAGACCTTCGAGCCAGAGGCGACCACCCCATCGCACTTGCTGGTGCGCGTGCCTTACTATGCGCCAGAGGTGTACCTCGAGCGGTTGGAAAAATTGAGCGCCCTTGGCATGCTGGACAAAGTCGGCGAAGGTCGCTACCGCTTGAATGCCTTTGGCCGCAAGGCGGTGGGCGATTTCATCGAGATTGCCCGCCAGGCCATGGTCAGCCTGGATCCGCTGCCCGCTGAATCCAGCGCTCGCCTGGCAAGCCTGTTGGGCAGGTTGGTGCAGGCCAGCCTGAATGCTGGCGAGCCGCTGCGCACCTGGAGCATCTCGCTCAGCTATAAGCTCATGCCGCCGGCTGAGCCGCCGCTGCCTTACACCGAACAGGCTTTTTCCTGCCTGGCAGCCTACCGCGATGACGCCCACCTGGCCGCCTGGCGCGATACCGGTTTGAGCGCCATGGCCCTGGAAGAACTCACCCTGCTCTGGCAGGGCGCGGTTTCCAGCTATGACGACATTTGCCGCAAGCTGGCTTACCGTGGGCATTCGTGTGATATCTACAACATCGTGCTGCGCGAGTTGCGCAACCTGGGTTTTGTGGATGGTCCGGATCACGATCTGCGCCTGACCAGCGCCGGGCGCATGTACCGCTCGAACATCGAAGAGCTCACCGACCGCTACTTCTTTGAGTCCTGGCAGGTGTTGCGCAAGCCTGAGAAAGAGGAGCTTTACAACCTGCTCCAGCAACTCCACGCAGCCATTGCCGAGGGGGTCCTTCGTCAGAATTAACGACGGCGAGAGGTAGCCCATGCGCATCGAACAGTTGATGGATCTCCTGCCACCAACCTACAGCCTGGCAGATCGGGAGCTGGTGCTGCGCGCCTATCGCCTGGCGGAGAAGGCTCACGAAGGGCAGACGCGCGCCTCCGGCGAGCCGTATGTCACCCACTGCCTGGCGGTGGCTGCGATACTGGCCGAGATGCGCGTGCCTCCCGAGGTGGTCGCCGCGGCGCTGTTGCACGACACCGTCGAAGATACCTGGGTTACGCTGGAGGATTTGCGGCGCGATTTCAGCGACAAGATCGCCGCCCTGGTGGATGGCGTCACCAAGCTCACCCAATTGCCGCGCGTTTCGCGCGGCGACCAGCAAATGGAGCACGTCGATCGGGAAGCTGAACAGCGCCAGATCAACGAACGCCGCGGCCTCCCCGATCCGGACGAAGAAGCCGCCCAGATCGTGCGCAGCCGGCGCTACGATGTCGTTTCAGAGACGCTGCGCAAGACTTTCCTGGCGATGGGGGAAGATGTCAACGTGGTGTTGATCAAGCTGGCGGACCGCTTGCACAACATGCAGACCCTGGACGCCATGCCCGAGGCCAAGCGTAAGCGCATCGCCCAGGAGACGCTGGATATTTTCGCCCCGCTCGCCAACCGCCTGGGCATCTGGCAGATGAAGTGGGAGCTGGAAGACCTGGGCTTCCGCTACTCACAGCCAGAAACCTACCAAGAAATCGAACGCATGTTGAATACCCGCCGCACCCAGCGCGAAGAAGAGATGGTTGCGATCCGCAAAAGCCTGGAGCGATTGCTGGCTGAGCACAAGATCCAGGCGGAAGTGTCCGCCCGTCCCAAGCACATTTTCTCGATCTACAAGAAGATGGTGCGCAAGGGCGTGCCGTTCGAAATGGTGCACGATGTGCGCGGTGTGCGCATTGTCGTTCCGGATATCCCTGCCTGCTACGCCACCCTGGGTGTGATTCACACCCACTGGCGCCCGATTCCTGGCGAGTTCGACGACTACATCGCGGTGCCCAAGGATAATTTCTACCGCTCGTTGCACACCGCGGTGGTCTACGATGATGGTAAAACGCTGGAGGTGCAGATCCGCACCCCGGAGATGCACCAGAACGCCGAGTACGGCATCGCCGCCCACTGGCGATACAAGGAAGGTTCCCGGCGGGACGAAGATTATGAAAAGCGCATCCTGTGGCTGCGCTCATTGATGGAATGGCGCCAGGACGTGCAGGATGCGCGCGAGTTCCTGGACAGCATGCAGACGGATGTTTTCCAGGATCGAGTGTATGTCTTCACCCCGAAAGGGGATATCATTGACCTGCCCGCCGGCAGCACACCCATCGATTTTGCCTATCACGTGCACACCGATGTCGGTCATCGCTGCCGGGGCGCCAAGGTCAACGGCAAGTTGGTCGCCTTGGATTACGTCCTCAAGACCGGCGATAAAGTCGAGGTGCTGACCGCCAAGCGCGGCGGCCCGAGCCGCGACTGGTTGAACCCCAACTTGCGACTGGTCAATACGCAGCGCGCTCGCTCCAAGATTCGCTACTGGTTCAAACGCCAGGCGCGCGAGCAGAACATCGCCCAGGGCAAAGAACTGTTGGATAAGGAACTGCACCGCCTGGGGATCAGCGAGCTGAACCTGGATCGCCTGGCGCGCGAATTCGACTTCAAGAACCCGGAAGGCTTGTTCGAAGCGCTGGGCTGCGGCGACATCGCCCTCGGACGGTTGGTCAATCACCTCACCCTGGGCAAGGAAGACGAAGCAGATTTCTTCCCCACTGCCCGCCCCTCCAGCCGCGCCGCCGAAGAAGAGGACACGGTGACCGTGTTGGGTTTGCGCGGTTTGCTCACCAACATGGCGCGCTGCTGCAACCCAGCGCCTGGCGATGCCATCGTTGGCTACATCACCCGCGGGCGGGGGGCCACCATTCACCGCTCCGACTGCCCCAATATCTTGCGCATCCAGGACCGCGAGCGCCTGGTGCGCGTCACCTGGGGCGAAGTCAAGCGCACTTACCCGGTGCCGATCCGCATTCGCGCTTATGACCGCAACGGCTTGATGAAAGATGTCTCTTCGCTCATCTCGGATGAGGGCATTAACATGGCGGGTGTGGCTGTCGAGGTGAAGAGCAACCTGGCAACCTTCGATATCACCCTGGAAGTGCGCGATATCGCCGAGCTGAGCCGGGTGCTGGACCGCCTGGAAAACCTGCCCAACGTGGTCGAAGCGCAGCGCGTTCGCCCGGGTTAACCTTCCACCCAATCTCCCCAAATTTATCTTGACAGGCATTTTTTATTGGTATAATTCCGCGCCATGACAGGCCTGATGAGTGTTCACGAGGCGCAGAGCCGGCTGCTGGCGCTGTTTCACCCGCTGGAAGAAGAAAGCGTTGCGCTGCAGGCTGCGGCTGGCAGGGTGCTGGCGCGCCCGATCTACGCAGCGTTTGACCTGCCGCCATTCGCCAATTCCAGCATGGATGGCTTTGCGGTGCGCGCCCAGGATGTGCGCTCAGCCAACGCCGGACAACCGGTGCGCCTGGCGGTGGCTGGTGATATCCCTGCCGGGCAAACCGCCGCGCTCGAGCTGGAGGCGGGGCAGGCCATCCGCATCATGACCGGCGCGCCGCTGCCGCATGGCGCCGACGCCGTCGTCCCAGTGGAAGACACCGATTTTCCCTGGCGCCAGCCAGGTTTAGCCGCCCCACAGGTGGTGCAGGTGAAGCGTCCCGTGCAGCCCGGCGACAATGTGCGCCCCGCCGGGCAAGATGTGCGGCGCGGCGAGCTGGTGCTCGAACCGGGGCAGCGCTTGCGCCCCCAGGATTTGGGCCTTCTGGCCATGCTGGGCATTTCCCAGGCGCCCGTCTATCGCCAGCCGCGCGTGGCGATCCTCTCCACCGGCGATGAGCTGCTGCCAGCCGGCGCTCCGCTGGCCCCAGGCAAAATTTACAACGCCAACTCGCCCACTTTGATCGCCCTGGCGCAGCGTTACGGCAGCGAAGCCATCGACCTGGGCATCGCCCGTGACCAGGAGGACGATGTGCGCCGCTGCCTGAGCGCGGCGGTCGAGCAGGGGGTAGACCTGATCCTCTCCTCCGCCGGGGTGAGCGTGGGCGCTTTCGATTTCGTGCGCAGCGTGGTGGAGCAGGATGGCAGCCTGGAATTCTGGCGCGTCAACATGCGCCCTGGCAAACCGTTCACCTGTGGACATTATCGCAGCATCCCTTTCATCGGACTGCCGGGCAACCCGGTTTCGACCTTTGTCGGCTTCGAAGTTTTCGTGCGCCCAGCGCTGCAAAAAATGTCCGGCCTGGCGCCGCGCCCGCTGCATGTCATTCGCGCTGCCCTGTCCGAGGAGATCCAATCGGATGGCCGCGAGTCCTACCTGCGCGGCGTGGTCACCTGCCAGGCGGGGGGGTGCCTGGCGCGCCTCACCGGTCACCAGGGATCGGGTAATTTGCGCTCTCTGGTGCAGGCGAATGCTTTGCTTTTGGTGCCATCTGGGGTAAAATCTCTGCCGTCCGGCGCAGAGATTGATGCCTGGTTGTTTGAGGATTGATCATCATTTTCAGGAGGTTGGAATGCCCCGTATTCGTTGTCATTATATCGACTGTATCTTGCTCGATGATGGCTATTGCAGCGCGGCTGCGGTCGAGATCGACCCGGACACAGGCTGTATGACCTACAAGCGTTCTGATGATATCGATGAAACTGTCGAGTGGGAAGAAGAGGAAGAAGAGCTGGACGATTGGGAAGACCTGGAAGGGGAAGAAGAAGAAGACGAAGATATATGGCTCGACGATGACGATTATTAATCGCCAGCCGCCGCGCCGCGGCTAACCGGTTTGCAGTGGACCGGCTCACCTGCAGATAGATTTCGTGTTCCCTCTTTCATCTCAAGAGGGAACATTTTATTTCCAACCTCCCAATAAACCGACATGCAATCAGGTAGGAGCGGGTCTGCGCCAGCCAGGCAGCCATGCCGAAAGGCAATCTGCTCAGGCTGCATGCCTGCGTCCGGTAAGGCAAAGACCCGCCCTGGCACGCCATCACGCAGACCCACCCCTACAGCGAACGTGGGAACAGGTAGGGGCGGGTCTGCACCA
>JAJUJL010000013.1 GCA_029265355.1 Chloroflexota bacterium
GGCTTTTCTTTTAAATTCAATTGTTGGGGTTTTTTCATGCTCCTGTTGCTCAAACAAACACCCCCGCGTTTGGTCCGTTAATATTACCGCTGTGAAGATGAAAAATCAACCCATTGGCTGCTGACCCTCATACAAATGTGCGGACGACCTCCATTTCACGCGTCATTGCGAGCCCCACAGGGGCGTGGCAATCCTCTGAATGATCGCGGAGATCGCTTTGCTATCGCTCGCGATGCCTGCTTTAGCTTATAGGACTTACGCAGTTGGGGGAAGTTGGGGGTATTTTGGCGGGTGAAGCCCGCCAAAATACCCCCAAACCCACCCGAAGGGCGTAACTCCAATCTTAATTGTCCGAACTTTTGTATGAGCCTCAGATTGGCGGGCATTGCTTGTTTTGAGAGAACAGGCCTCATGGATCTGGTGCGTGGTTAACAAAATTAAACCCGAATACGCTGACGCAGTGCGGCTGGCGCCAAAGCCGGAGCATTTTTACGACAGCAGTTTCTACCACCACACCAAACTTGGATGGCTGGAGATGCCGAAGAACTTTTGAAACGCGACGGGCTTGATGGATTTTTGGATGTGGGTGTATTGGCTATATTAAACCGGAAACCAATGCCAGGAGTACGCCGCCTGCCATAACGCTACCGAGCTGCCCGGCGGTGTTGGCGCCCATGGCGTGCATGAGGAGAAAATTCTCGAAATCTTCATCCTGAGCAACTTGCGCAGCCAGGCGGCCTGCCATGGGAAAGGCGCTGATGCCCGCTGCTCCGATCAGGGGATTGACCTTGCCGTGGGTAACGAAGGCCATCAATTTGCCAAAAAGCAACCCAGCCACTGTATCCAGGGCGAAAGCCATTAACCCCAACACCAGCACCTGGAGCGTAGCCAGGTTGATGAACGAGCCGGCGTCCATGGTGGAGCCAATAGTCACCCCCAGGAAAAGGGTGGCGACGTTGGCAATCTCGTTCTGAGCTGATTTATTCAATCGTTCGACAACACCAGCCTCGCGCAGCAGGTTGCCCAGCATGAGCATCGAGATCAGCGGGGTGGCTTCTGGCACGAGCAAGCCCACAGCCAGCGTGACGACAATCGGGAAGAGCACCCGGGCGCGCCTGGAAACCGGGCGCGGGGCGTATTCCATGCGGATGCGCCGCTCGGCTTTGGTGGTGAGCAAGCGCATCAGCGGAGGCTGGATGATGGGCACGAGGCTCATGTAGGAATAGGCAGCCACTGCAATGGGCGCCAGCAACTCGGGCGCCAGTTTGCTCGCCACGAAGATCGAGGTTGGCCCATCGATAGCACCGATCACGCCGATGCTGGCCGCCTGGTTGAGCGGGAAACCGAGCCCGGTGGCTACCATCAGCGTACCGAAGATGCCAAATTGGCCGGCTGCGCCGAGCAGGACCAGGTGCGGTTGGGAAAGAAGCGGGGAAAAGTCGATCATTGCCCCCACGCCGATAAAGATCAAAAGCGGGAACAATTCGGTGCTGATTCCCGCCCGGTAGAGCAGGGCGAACAAGCCTTCACCATCGCTCATGCCCGTCAGCGGAATATTGGCCAGCATGCAGCCAAAACCGATTGGCAGCAAAAGTACCGGCTCGTACTCTTTCAAGACCGCCAGTGCGATCAAGATCAGGCCAACGGCGATCATCAATGCGTTGCCCCATGTGAAAGCGGAGAGGCCTTTGATCAATTCGGGCAGCAGACTGTTAAGATGCATGGTTTGGTCTTCCTGGGAAAGCCCGGTTGCTCCCGGTCAGGGCTCGAATTCCAACAATAGATCTCGGTGCTGTACGGATTGACCAGCGCTGACATGCACCTGAGCAATTACTCCCGCCCGAGGTGCGCGCAAGGTGTTCTTCATTTTCATCGCTTCCAATTGCAGCAGTTCCTGGCCAGGCTGGACGACATCGCCGGGCTTGACCGACAGTGAAAGCACCACACCCGGGATAGGGGCGCGCACTGCGGTCTCCTTGGCGTTGGTAACACCGGGCTGAGGGACAGGTCTTTGGATGACGGGTTCTCTGCGTTGGATGGGGGTCGGGGAAGGCTGGCTGGTTGGCTGGTTCACTGAGCTTTGCGCATAGTCTGCCTGGCTCGAGGCAGAGCGCGAAAAGCGGGTATCGGCGATAGCAAAATAAGGCTTGACCCCGCCTTCGCTCTCCAGGTACACTTCCACAGGCTTACCATCCACGATCGCCACAACCGGGTTAGTGTGCAGCTCGCCCAGTTCAACCTGGTAACGTTTGCCCTCGATGACAACGATGTATTTCATCTTATTCGGCCTCGTTTGTTCATAGCATTCGCCCGGCTGACAGCCTGCCAGGGACTGACCGCAGCAGAAGGAGGGGTCGGGAAAGCATGCGGGGTGTGATCCAATTCCAGGGCCAAGGCGACGGTCACCGCGGCAATAGCGGCCTGCTGGCGGCGCTCAACTTCTGTGCTGTCTTCGGAATGGGGTTGTGTGTCTGGCAGCTTCGAGTATCCGGGCTGGGACGCCGGTAGTCTATGCTCACTGCCTGGCAGCAAGCGGGTCAGCGCGACCATCAATCCCCACAGCAGAAGAATAGCCCCAAAAACAAGCCCCATGCCAACCAGGGTTATTTGAAAGGTCAGTAACAATTGGCTGCTCATCTTTTGCCTGTTCCGTAGCACCGGCGATAAAAATAACCGGAATTTCTCTCGAAGGAAATCTCACATTGGAATGTTACCGTGCTTGCGCGGTGGGGCGGATGAAAACTTATCCCGCAGCGCGCCAAGGGAGGCGATGATTTTCGGGCGGGTTTCGCAGGGTTCGATGATGTCATCCACATAACCGGCTCGCGCTGCGAAATAAGGGTTGTTGAAGCGCTGACGGTAATCATCTACCAGGCGTTGGCGCTCCGCGACCGGGTCATCTGCGCTGCTGATTTGTTTTTTAAACAGGATGTTGACTGCGCCTTCGGCGCCCATCACCGCAATCTCTGCGCTGGGCCAGGCGTAGGTGACATCCGTACCCAGGTACTTGGAACTCATCACGACGTAAGCGCCGCCATAGGCTTTGCGGGTAATGACGGTCACCTTGGGCACTGTCGCTTCTGAGTAAGCGTACAGAACCTTGGCGCCGTGCCGGATAATGCCGCCGTGCTCCTGTCCAACGCCGGGAAGGAATCCTGGCGAGTCGACAAAGGTGACCAGAGGAATATTGAAGCAATCGCACAGGCGCACGAAACGGGCCATCTTGTCGGAGGCGTCGATATCGATGACGCCCGCCATGACGCTGGGTTCCTGGCAGACGATACCCACGGTGTGTCCACCCATGCGCGCCAGGGCGGTGATGGCGTTGCGGGCGAATGTGGGCTGAATCTCGATCAAGCTGCCCTGATCGACAACTCTCTCGATGACATCGTGCATCGAATAGGGTTGGCTGGCATCCAATGGGACGATGTGGTTCAACTCCAGGTCCATGCGCAGCGGGTCATCAACGGGCGGTTGGAAAGGTGGGTTCTCCACATTGTTTGATGGAAAGTAGCCGATCACCCGGCGGGTGAGCGCCAGGGCTTCTTGCTCATCTTCCGCCGCGAGATGAGCGGTGCCGGTCAAATCCATGTGCACATCTGCCCCACCGAGAGATTCCGAATCGATCACCTCACCTGTGACCGCCTTGATCACCTCCGGACCCGTCAGGAACATGAAGGAATGCTTGCGCACCATGATAATCAGGTCGGTCAGGGCGGGCGAATAGGCAGCGCCGCCTGCGCACGGTCCCAACATGACGCTGATCTGTGGAATGACACCCGAGTAGAGCGCATTGCGGCGGAAGATTTCAGCATAGCCTCCCAGCGATTTGACGCCCTCTTGAATGCGGGCCCCGCCGGAGTCGATCAAACCGATGATGGGCACACCGTTGCGCAGCGCCAGGTCCATCACCCGGCAGATTTTGTGTGATTGCATCTCGGACAATGTACCGCCATAGACGGTAAAGTCCTGGGCGTAGACATACACCGTGCGTCCATCGATCTGCCCGTAGCCCGTGATGACGCCATCCCCCAGGAATTTTTCCGAGGCGATACCCATCTCATCACCGGTGTGGGTGATGAATGGCTCCAGTTCATTGAAAGTGCCCGGGTCGAGAAGCACATCCAGGCGCTCGCGGGCAGTCAGCTTGCCCTTGGCGTGCTGTGTCGCGATGCGCTCAGCGCCGCCGCCCAGGCGAGCTTGCTCGCGGTACTGGCGCAGGGCGATGATGCGGGGATCTTCAGGTGTCATGGGATGTCCGTCCTCTTTGTGTAAACTTTCACGAATAGATCAATGATACACCGGGGTGAAAATTGCAGTTAGTGACGATTGTCATGCAATCTGTGGTGAGATTGGTCGCCTGTTGATGCCACATTTCCAGGTGTGAGGTTCATCCCGATACTTGCAAGGAAAAAGCGATGAAGCCACCTCCACAGGCGGGATCTTTAAGGACACTGGATGACACCCTGCGCCCACATGCAGCCGCCACAGGAGGGGAAGCCGCTGCCGATGCAATCGTCGAGATTGGATTCCGACAAGTCGCAGCCCCCGCAGGAGGTGCAAGGCGCGAAGCCAAAGGCGTGCACCCGCTCGCGATAGGCAACATAGTCGGGATCGTTCCACAGGTCAAGCAGATTTTGTGAGTTGATATTGCCCAGGATGTGCTGCTGGTTGCGGCGCGGTTTACCGTGCAGGAAGGTGGTGTGCGTGTGCATCAGCGCCCAGCAGGGACTGACGCCGCCATCCCAACGGATCGAAATCGAACCACTCTCGATAAAATTGCACACGTCATTCGAGCCTGCCAGGTTGTTGCCAGCAAAGGTGACGTTGCAGCCTGCGCCGAGGGCGTCCAGGAAGGGGCCGCGGGTCAACTCGTTCAGATTCATCTTGGGCAAACTCAGCTTGGGTAGCCAGGGCGAATCGAGATAGGCGATCTCGCGCGTGGTGCGCAGGTAAAGCTGTTCATCTTGCATATCGGCAGTGTAGGGCAGCACATTGGTGACGATGAAGCGCTGCGCACCGACTCGGCGCCCCATGGCAATTACCTTGGGAAGATCGTGGACGTTGCGTTTCATGGCAACGAATGATACGCCGATCACCGGCCGCGGATGATGGCCACCCGGGCGCATGCGTCGCAGGGTTTGCAGATTGGTGAGCACGTTGGGCAGTTCTGCACCCAGGCGCACATCGGCGTATTGTTCGGGCGTGGCGCCATCAATGGAGACCCATAGCACATCCAATCCAGCGTTGATCAATGCCCGGGCGCGCTTCTCATTGAGCAAAGTGCCATTGGTGATCATCTCCACTGGAGCGCCGCGTTGCCTGACTTCAGCGATCCATTCGATGGTGTGTGGGTGGAACATCGGTTCGCCCATGCCGCCGAAAAAGACAATTGGCTTTGGCTGCATCTGCTCCAATTGAGCCAGAAATGCCTGGAAAGTGGATTGCGCCATCCGGCCCAGCGGCTCTTCCCAGCCGGTGCGGATGCACATGCTGCATTGCAGGTTGCACATATCCGTGGGTTCGATATAGATCTTTGCCAGGTGCGTGACTGGGCGGTGGAGGCGAATCTGGTTATCACCCCATTCCATGCGCAGGCGCGCCCCGGGCTGTAGACCAAAGCGCTCGATCGCTCCGGGTGGCAATACCAGGCGCCCATGATCATCAACCTGCACCCAACTGTTTGAATTACTGGTCATTGATACGGTCTCCGATGAAGGTCATGCACTACGAGGGGGTTTGGGTGTGTTTTGGCAGGCTTCGATCGCCAAAACACATCCCAATTCCCGGCAGCCGCGCAGGCTCTTTCCCATATGATTGTAGCCTGTTTTAATGCCAGGAAACACTGAAGATTGTCACAAATAATGGAAGAAAATATCCTGATAGAGGTTTTGCCGTCGGTGAAGATAAAAAAATCACTGAATGGTTGACAAAAAAGATTTTTGGTCTAAAATTATAAATAGTGCACTAATGCAATAATGCAAGGATATCTATCTTGATCACTGGCGCAATTTCATGACTGCAGCACCGAGCATCCCCTTGTACCAATGGCTTGCCAATACCCTACGCGAGCAAATCTCACGCGGAGACTACCGGCCTGGAGACCTGCTTCCAACCGAACATCAGATGATGTCGAAGTTCCGCCTCAGCAGCACGACGGTGCGCCGAGCAATGCGAGAACTGGAGCAGGGCGGTTGGATTTTTCGCAAAGCCGGTAAAGGCACCTTTGTCCGTCGCCCTCCGCTGGAGGAGAATCTGTTGCGGTTAACATCCTTCGCAGAAGAGATGCAGCGCCTGAACTTGCGACCCAATTACCGCCTGCTGTGTGCGAAGCCAGCCCATCCGCCTGATGAAGTTGCCAGGGGGCTGGACATCGAACCTGGCGAACAAGTTTTCTTGATCGAACGCTTGCAGCTTGCAGATCAGGAGGTGATTGCCCTGGCGATCGGTTACTGGCGCATGCAGGTCGGCGAGTTGCTGGCTGCCTTTGACCTGAGCAGCCTGCCGCTGTATGAGATATTGGAGGACAGGCTCAATATCTATTTGCAGGAAGCAGATGAAGTCATCAGCGCGCTTGCAGCAACGCCGACCATTGCCAAAAAAATGGGTGTTCGCACCGGGCAACCGCTACTGGTGCGCGAAAGGATCAGCTACACCTCGGAGATGCAACCCGTGGAATACACCAGCACTTATTATCGCAATGACCGTTACCAGTACAAGGTGCGCCTGTTACGCCGCATGGCCTGAATAGGCGCATCGCCGGAAGAACGCGCCTATCCTTTCGCCAGTCACATCAATCCAACATGACTCACGAATTCGATCCCCACACCGCAACCCGAAATATGGAGGTATAACCATGAAATTCTTTCTCGACAGCGCTAAAATGGATGAAATTACCTATGCCATCGATATGTGGGCCATTGACGGCGTCACCACTAATCCACGCCATGTGCAGGCGGCAGGTAAACCATTCATGAAGACGGTGCAGGACCTGGCGGAGCTGGCAAAGGGCACTGAGTTGAGCATCTCGGTGGAGGTGAACCCTCACTTTAGTACTTATGAAGAGATGGTGCGCGAGGCGCACAAACTGGCCTCTCTCAGCCCCAATTTTGCGATCAAGCTGCCTGCCACGGAAGCTGGTTTCAAGGCCCTGAAGATCCTGAGCAGCGAAGGCATCAAAGTCAACCTGACGCTGGCGTTTTCCGCCACCCAGGTGCTGCAGGCCATGCGCATGGGTGCTTATTTTGTCTCCCCTTTTATTGGCTGGAAGGAATCAAATGCCGAGGCGGTTTTTGATTTTATCCAGGAGATTGTCGCCATACGGGACAATTACGCTTTCAAAACCCAAATCCTGGTAGCGGCAGTGCGCAACGGGCGACAGATTGCCGATGCTGCCGTGATAGGAGCAGATATCGTCACCGCGGGATTCGCGGTGTTCCAGGAAGCTTTCGAGCATCCATACACCACCATGGGCCTGGGGCGCTTCCAATCATTCTGGGATAAGACCGCTTACGAATAAATTCGTTGGTCTGCCAGCCAGTGCGGTATGGCTGCACTGCAGTACAGCCATACCGCATTTTGTAAAAGCCGAATCGAGTTCAATGCTTGCGGTTACTGTTCTTGATCTCCTGGAACAAGCGCTGCAGATCGTACACCGCGGCCGACAGACCAATTAGCCCCATCACGAGCAGCAGTAAGAGGTGAGGCACAGAACTCTGCCAGCCGGGGATCAATAGATAGCTGAAGACGACCAATGCCATCAGGATGACCCCCAGCATGAACATGGGCCGAAACAGTTGGTTGCCCTTCATAGCTCCTCGCCCGTCTCCGAGAGGATATCGAGACGCATGACGGGCAGCACACGCTCGGTTTGAAATAATTGGTAGCGGATATCGCGCATGATCACAGCTCCCATGCGCTGGTAAAACCCAACCGCATTGGGATCGGCAACAATTTGAATGAAGGGGAAGCCTTGCGAAGCAGCCAGTTTTCTGGCGTGCAGGAACAATTTCCTTCCCAGGCCAAGGCCAATAAATTCTGGTAGCAGCCACAGGTGTTCGAGCGAGGCGTAATCAGAACGCGCAGCGAGCATATAAAACCCAGCCACTCGCTTGGATATTTCAGCGACAAAAACCCAATGCCAGGATATGAGTTGCGGTGTGACCGTCAGCTCACCCCGCCACAGTTCGAGCCACTCCTGTGGATACCCCCAGTAGGCTTTGGCTTGCATCGCAATGCTGGAAAGGAGGTTGGCCTCGCTCTGCTCTGCCGGCCGGACGAGCGCCTGGGCGGAAAAAGCACGCCTGGCAAAGTCAGGTTCAGTTGAGGAGGTGGGAAAATTGCTTTCCTGCGGCATCCTAGAGCTGCCCTGTATCTCCCCAGGTGTTGAGAAGCTGCTGGTATTCCGCGCTCTGGTAGCGCTCGAGCAGGAACGCTGGGGCGTAATGGGGGAGTGGTTTACCGGTGATATGGGCAGCCAGCAGGTCGCCAGCAGCGCAGGCGGCCATCAAGCCGAAGCCAGAAAGCGCACCGATCACGTAAGCGCCTTCAACCGGCAAGGGGCCAATCAACGGGCGGTTCTCTGCTGTGCGGGTGTAATAACCGCCATCCAGGCGCGGCCGAGGCATGCGCCCGAAATATTGACGCAGACCCGGCAACATGCGCGCCAGGCCGCGCAGGGCGATCTCCGGGTATTGCTCATCCATCGGGGGTGGGAAGGTCGGCTCCATGATCTCGGTGTGGTATTCCCAGAGCATGAGCGCCATATCGGCGTCAATGGCGCCCTCTGGACGGGCATGCGCGCCGGCTGGCATTGGCTCTAACAGATATTGATATTCTGGGACGTCCGCCAACAGCTCGCGCTCCTCTTGAGTCCATTCCAGCACTTGAGGATCGGTCCAGATCAAGAGCGGCGCCTGGCGGGGTATCGCTCGCAGCGTGTCTTTGAATGCAGCTTTGAGATGCAACTCGGAATAGACCGGCAGCTCAACTCCGATCATCTGCCCAACGGTTTTCAAGAAAGGGCCAGCAGCATTGACGAAAGTGCGCAGGTTGATTTCTTGACCATTATCGAGCAGAACCGATTGCACTCGCCCATGCTGCACCCGCACTTCAAGCAGACGAGCTTGAATGCGCTTCACGCCAGCCAGGCGCGCCTTTTCCAGGAGATAGGCACCCAACTGCTGGGCGCTGAACCAACCTGCCCGGCGCACGTGCAGCGCGGCGATGACGGATGCGGAAAGGTAAGGGAAGTGCCTGCGGATCAGCGCCGGCTCGAGCAGCAGGTCAGCGCCATCCGGCAGGTTTTGGTAGCCTTCGGGTGGAGAGGGAAGGTAGCCATGATCATGCTTCTCATGAATGCGCAGCTCACCAGCGCCCAAGGAGGGGGGTTCCTGGGCGCTGCGCAGCAACTTAATTTTTTGAGTTGGATCGGCAGTAACGTACAGATAACCGCGCCGGTTGAGATGGAAGGTATTGTTACTCTCGACTGCCAGCGCTTCCAGCAGGTCGATGCTGCGATTCATCAGCGCCACCATGGCGTCACCCGGCCCGGGCCACCAGTTGCGATAGCATTCGGTCGATTTGTCGCTGGTTAAGCTGAGGGGATCGCGTTCGTCCACCAGCAAGATATCCCTCACTCCCTGGCGGACAGCCAGGAAATACGCCGCGCTGATGCCAGCAATGCCTGCGCCGCAGATGACCACATTGGTTTCAGTCATGGTCCAGCTCGATGTAAATGCGCTTGTTGATCCTGCCTTTGCTCTTGTAATCGGTCACTCGAACACGACCCACTTCGCTGGTGTTGCGCACATGGGTTCCGCCATCTGCTTGCAGGTCCAGTCCAACAATCTCTACCACGCGCACCTCTTGGATGCCTTCGGGGAGAAGGTTGATTTTAGTGCGGATCAAGTCTGGTATCTGAAATGCCTCATGGCGCGGCAGAATGGCGACTTTCACGGGGCGGTTTTGGGCGACTTCGCGATTGACTGCGGCTTCGATGCTCTGCACCAGCTCTTTTTGCATGGTTTCAAATTCGAAATCCATGCGCCCCATCCACGGGTCCATATCTCCCCCGGTCACCAGTGCGCCGTAATCGCGAAACACAACGCCGCACAGGATATGCAGGGCGGTGTGGGTGCGCATTAAGGCGTATCGGCGCTGCCAATCGATCTTGCCATCCACACTGGCGCCGATTTCCGGTAAAGGGAAGTCGCCCTCGATGAAGTGGTACACCTCTGGGCCAATCTTCTTGGCGCGGGCAATGAAAAATGATTGGTTGTCGATCGTCAGCCAACCCTGGTCACTTGGCTGCCCGCCACCGCCCGGATAAAAGGCTGTTTGATCCAGGACGATACCTCGGTTTTCACGATCCACCCATTGAACAACTGCACGGAATGATTTTTGGTAGCTATCGGTCTGGTATAGAAGTTTGGTCATTGTTTCACCCTGGTGAAATCTTACGCTTCGGTGGGTGTCAGTTGTTCTTTGTCCGGGTTGCTGTATTGCAACATCACGAGCTGTATCAGCAATCCGATCACGAGCAGCAAGATGAAGATAACGCCGCGTGGCAAACCCCCGAAGTTGAAATTCTGCACCAGCAACATTGAACCGCCCAGGCTGGTGAAGATAATCACGCCATAGGAGAACCAGGCCAGGATCAATAAAGCGGCGATCAATCCACCGATCACGAAAGACTGCGCGGGTGTGACTGGCATTACCCAGCCGTAGAGTGCTGGAATGGACAGAGCCAGATAGCCGCCGGTGAAAAACCCTGCCAGGGTAATCATCAACCGGCGAAGGAAATAGATTGCCAGAACGCCACCCAGGGCAGCCGCCAGGGCGTAGCTGATGCGCTCCAGTTCGCTGTGAACGAGCTGAATTTGATCGATAAATTCGGCCGCAATCAGGGCGGTGACGCCTCCCACAAACATCCAGGCCAATTGGTATCCCGCGGTCAAGAAGATGATGCCAAAGGCAATGGTGATATATTGCATCTCTCGTGCTCCTCCAGGTGGATTATAGCAAAATCTGAACACCTGCGCACACCTCACCCTGGTTAAGGCAATTAAATAGCTCTTGCGCACATGGGGGCAGTCCAGGGTTTTATGGCAGGCTTCGTCTGCCAAAACACACCCAACGCCGCCCGAAGCGCCTAATGCCAATTAATTTGATTTTTTTGATGGAATCATTGCGCCGAAGGTGGGTTTCATGATAAAGTAAGCTTAAATCTTAACGGGTAATGTGAATTGCGGATGATTGGCAGCGGATAAAGCTGCCAGAGTGCAAAACCAAGTCAAAGAGGTATTGATGCAACCTGTCCAGGATTTTGTCCAAAGGGTGACAGCGAACGTGGAGCGGGTCATCGTGGGCAAGCGCGAGGCAATAGAATTGTTGTTGATCGCGCTGCTGTGCGAAGGCCATGTCTTGCTGGAGGATGTGCCTGGGACGGGTAAGACTATGCTCGCGCGGGCGATTGCAATCAGCCTGGGGGGGAAATTCAAACGCTTGCAATGCACGCCGGATTTGCTGCCCAACGATGTGACCGGGGTTTCGATTTATAACCAGCAGACCGTCCAGTTTGAGTTCCGACCTGGCCCGTTGTTTGTTAATGTGCTACTGGCGGATGAAATCAATCGCGCCACACCTCGAACGCAAGCAGCTTTGCTGGAAGCGATGCAAGAACAACAAGTCTCTATCGATGGTGTAACCAGGGCATTGCCCAGGCCGTTTTTGGTGCTGGCCACGCAAAATCCGATCGAATACGAAGGAACATTTCCGTTGCCGGAAGCACAGTTGGACCGTTTCTTGCTGCGCTTGCCCATCGGCTATCCGGCGCCATCAGACGAGAAGACGATCCTCAACAACTTGAGACGAGAACATCCCATCACCCAATTGCAACCGCTCGTCTTCGATGACGATAGCCTGGGGGGGCGCAGCGGTATCGAGCGATTGCCAGCGATCCAGAGCATGACCTGGGAAGTGCATGTCGATGAAACCTTGCAGGATTACATCGTTGCGCTGGTCAATGCGACGCGGGTGCACCCGGATCTGCTTCTTGGGGCGAGCCCACGCGCCAGCCTGGCTCTGTACAAATCTGCTCAAGCGCTGGCAGCCTCGCGGGGTCGTAATTACGTTTTGCCAGAGGACATCAAGCAGCTTGTGCCGTTCGTGCTACCCCACCGCCTGATCATCCGTCCAGAGGCAGAGCTGCGCGGCAGGACGATTGGGGGCGTTCTGCAAGATGTGCTGGGGAGCACGCCATTGAGCATGGGAGGCATTTAGGCGAAGCGGTGGGGCATGGGCAGTCACTTGTTTGTCTTTTTGATCGCGCTGGTGGGCGTTGCAGCATTATTGAGAGAAGAATTCCTCTTCACCCTGGTGTACCTGTTGCTGGGTGTCTATTTGTTGGGGCGCTGGTGGGGTACCTACTCACTCAAGCATGTCAAAGTGAAGCGGCAATTCGATCGCCATATCTACCTGGGTGAACGATCGAGGGTGACTGTTGATATTGTCAATCAAAGTATACTCCCGGCTGCCTGGGTGCAGATACAGGAGAGCATCCCGGTGGAAATCTCGGGAAGTGAGCCAGTGCGCCAGGTGGTGAGCTTGCCATCTCGGGGAAAATCGCAAGTTGAGTATTGGTTGGAGGGGCGCAAGCGTGGGTATTATCCGGTTGGGCCGATGCGGTTGTACAGCGGAGATGTGCTTGGCATCATTGATCAGGAGTCTTATGAGGTGCCAGCCGAACATGTGACGGTGTATCCTCGCATCATTCCTTTGAACAAGGTCGCCATTCCTCCCAGCTCACCGATGGGATCGATTCGCCACACCCAACCGTTATTCGAAGATCCAAGCCGGGCGGGAGGCAAACGCGCGTATGGTCCCGGCGACTCGCTGCGTCGGGTTGATTGGAAAGCCACCGCGGCAACTGGAAATTTACAGGTAAAGCTATTTGAACCGGCCATTGCCTTGGAGACGGCGATATTTCTCAACATGTATGCGCCAGACTATGAAGATCGGCAACGCTATGAAGCCACGGAGCTTGGCGTGATCGTGGCTGCCTCGCTGGCAACCTGGGTCATCCGAAAACGCCAGGCTGCTGGCTTTATGACCAATGGGATAGATCTGCTGACCGGTGCTCCTCCGTCGGCTGTGCCTGTTAAGGGAGGCCAGGGGCACCTGATGCGTATCCTGGAAGTGCTTGCCCGAGTCAACGTCGGCGAAACCGATAATTTTGCAGGTTTAATTCAACACCACAAAAACAGCTTGAGCTGGGGAACAACCCTGGCGGCAGTGACTGGCGCGCTGAACGATGATGGCTTCGATGCCCTTTTCCTGGCTCAGCGAGCCGGGTTGGGCGTCATGCTGGTGTTGGTCGGACGAAACCGGGAACTTGATCGAGTTGAACAGCGCGCCCGGCGATTTGGTATTGCTTGCACCCGCCTCGAGCGTGAGCGAGACCTGGATGTCTGGCGAAAGTGATTGAACCGGAAATGAACTCGGATTTGCTGGAGTCCCTCACCTGGAATGAAAAAGTGTCCACCCTGGCCAGTTATTTGCTGGTTGGAGGGATGATGGCTTGCTTCCTTTCATTGATGGGATTGTTGGGGCAAGCCATTGACCCAGATTGGCAGGGCTGGTATTTCGGCCCACTGGCTTTCATCATATCCCTGGAAAGCCTGTATGTGTACCAGCGGAGACGGCAGCTTCGCTTCCCAGAAGCGGAATGGTTCAGTTTCTTTACCGCCGAATGGGGCATCATCATCCTCGGACTCAGAGTTCTGATTTACCTTAAGCAAGGCCTCAGCCAATTGTGGATTGACCTCTCCCGGGGTGTGGGCGGATTCTTGGAAAGTTTCTTTTCTGGCGAGTTCATTGCTGCATTGGTCGGCGTGATCCTGGTGTGGATCTTAACGAACTGGTTCGCAGATTTGATGGCGCCTCTGCGCAATGATGCCACATTGGTCATTCTGGAAGGCGGCGCTGACACTTCGGTAGAGCGCCATGCCGTGCGCCAGCAGCTTGCCAACCTGGTATTGTTGATCGGAATTTTCATGGCTTTGTTGACCGCCGGGTTGCGCAGCGAATCCTTCACAACCTGGGCTCGCTTGCCTTTGATGCGCATTGGCGTGTTCAATGTGATGTTCTACTTTGTGCTTGCGCTGCTGCTCTTGAGCCAGACACAGTTTGCCTTGTTGCGAGCGCGGTGGGGGCTTAACCGGTTCAGGGTGAGCCGCAGGATCGGCGCTTCCTGGATTCTATACACGTTGATTTTCCTGATGCTGGTGGGGTTATTTTCGCTGGCCTTGCCCACCAGCTACACCTTTGGGCTTTTATCGCTGTTGAACTATTTGCTCGGCTTGGTATTGTTAGCTGGGGGATTCGTCGTGTGGTTGCTCTCAATTCCCATTTTTTATGTTTCACTCCTGCTGTCGTCGTTATTTGGGATGACGCCGTTGGAGAGGATTCCTCCACCCCGGGTGATCACGCCGCCAGTAGAAGAAACCACCGCCCAGGCGATGCCAATCTGGTTGGAGTTGGCACGCTCGATATTTTTCTGGGGGGTGTTGGTGAGCTTGTTGGCTTTTGCGCTGGTCGTTTTCTTACGCTCGCGCCGTGAGGATATCCTTCGCCTGGGAAAAATTCCCCTCTTTCGCTGGTTGAAGGATATTATCCTCCTGTTCAGGCAGTCAGTCCATAGCGCAGGTAACCAGCTCAACCAGCTCGCCGCGCAAGGAATGGCTCTCTTTCGCCGCTCAGGGCGTGGCTCGAGAGACGCGCCATGGACATTCGTTAACGTCCGCCGCTTGACGGCGCGCGCCAAAGTGCGCTTTTATTACCAGGCGATGCTGCGCCGGGCTGGAGAGACGGGACGCGCCCGTAAGTCGAACCAGACGCCCTCAGAGTTTGCGCAGTTGATGGATGAACACATTCGGCGGGAAACACAAACGACGCCAGAGCATAAAGGATTGGTTGCGGTTGAACAGGCTGGCGAAGCGCTGCGCCAGCTCACGGCGGTGTTCATCCAGGCTCGCTACAGTCCGCAGGAAGTGAGCGATAGCGATGCAGCCTCGGCGCGAGGAGCGTGGGATGTGCTGAGGCGTTTGATGCAAAGCTGGAAACGAGGTGATCAATGATACCGAGTTCGAGTGATCGCCAGAGAACGGGCATGAACGAACTGGTTTATTACTATCCGCAGGGACATGCTGCGCATCATGAACCAGGACACCCCGAGCGCCCGGAGCGAGTGGAGGCGATTCGTCAGGCGTTGGAGAACGCGGGCTGGTGGAAGGGATATCCTCACCTGAACGCCATGCAGGTGCCTGAGGAAATCCTGCAGCGCGTACATCGCGCTGACTATCTGCGCAGTTTGCAAGCAGCGTGTGCAAGCGGAATGCACCTGGATGCGGATACTTATACGACGCCGCAATCCTGGGAGCTGGCGCTATCCGCTGCCGGAGGAGCTATCTCTGTGGCCGCCGCCGTTTGGCAGGCAAGCGCCCGGCGAGGTTTTGCGCTCACTCGTCCACCCGGTCACCATGCCACATCACGGCGCGGCATGGGTTTTTGCTTGCTCAACAATGTCGCCATTGCAGCCGAATACTTGATCCAAATCGAAGGCGCACGCAGCGTGGCAATCATCGATTTGGATTTGCATCACGGTAATGGCACACAGGATATTTTTTGGGAGCGCGGTGATGTGCTCTATATCTCGACCCACCAATCACCGCTGTACCCTGGCACCGGCTGGATAGATGAGACAGGCGCCGGCGCTGGTTTGGGAATGAACATGAACATCCCTTTGCCGCCAGGTTCAGGCGACCAGGCCTTCGACTCGGCCATGCATAGCTTGATTCTACCAATACTGGAAAAAACAAAACCGCAAATGCTGCTGGTGAGCTTTGGCTTTGACCCTCACTGGCGCGATCCCCTGGGACATCTTCAGCTTTCCGCGGCCGGCTATGCCAGATTGATCGCCGACCTGGCTTCATGGGCAGACCAGAACTGCCAGGGGAAGCTGGCGCTGGTCCTGGAAGGAGGATATGATTTGGAAGCCGCGCAAGCCTGCGCGACCTGTGTGACTGCTTCGCTTTTAGGTCAACCGGTCGGCGACCCAATTGGCCCTTCCCCCAGACCGGAGGGGCGTTCCTGGCAAAGTTTAATTCGTCAAATTCAAAATATATGGAGTCTATAAACAAATGCAAGCCAATATTCGTGCACTCGGTGCAAGAGAAAATCAACAAGCCGTGTTCATCGATTTCGAGAACATTGCCTTGTGGGCGGATCGGGAGCTGTTCGATTTTGAGCTGACGCCTCTGATCGAGCACTTGCAAGCGCGCGGCCCAGCCCTGGTGAAGCGCGCTTATGGAGATTGGGGACGGTTCCTTCGCTACCGTGAGGAGCTGATGAACCTGTCCATTGATTTGATCCAAATTTACGCTGTCAGGCCTGGAAAAAACCGCGCCGATATCCGTATGGCAATCGATGCAGTTGAGATCGCCATGACCCGTCCACAGATCAATACTTTTGTCATTGTCTCGGGCGACAGCGACTTCAGCCCTTTGGTGGCGCGCCTGCGTGAATATGGGCGTTACACGGTGGGCATTGGACCGCGCAGCATCTCTCATGAGCTGCTGGTGCGCTCTTGCGATGAATTTATCTACCTCGAAACCCTGTTCGGTGAGACGGGGGATGTGGGGGGGTCCTATACCAATGAACGTGAGCAGGCGCGCTCCACCTTGATCAAAGGCTTACAAGTGCATGGACAGCGCGGTGAAATCCCGGTGCTGGCCGCAAAATTGAAACAGACCATGCTGTTGATGGATCCTGCTTTCAATGAAGTGAATTTTGGATATTCTCAGTTCAAATCCTGGCTCGAAGACAACATGGATCTGATCCGCTTGTATGTCAAAGACTTGCAGCTATACGTCGCCCCGGCTGATTACGTGTTGGCAGGCGACCTGGGACTGCTGCCGGTGGATGTTTTGCCCGAGCCAGATGAAGGTATGGAGCGACCTCAAAGCCTGGAGATACAATACCGCCAATTGTTCACTCGTCTGCGCTTGAACACCGCTGATTACTGGACGCGCCGAGATGTGCTGCGCGATATTTATCGCGAGCTGAATGAGCGTCCCAATGAGTTGAACACTGAAGATCTGCTGGATGTGTTGAGGGAGCGTTACGAGCACCAGAATCTCAACCGCAGCAAACCGATGCTGCGTGATATTTTCCAAATGGCATTGCGGCAAGATGCATTCCGCTTTGCCCAGGAACGCGTTTCCCCAGAAGCGTTGATGCGCCTGACGCGCGGCATAGAATCCGAGGCGGATTTCGTGCTGCGCGCTGAGTCGGACTTCGTCTATGCTGTGGTGCGCGGTGGCCTGGAGGTGGATTTAACCACCCTGGCGCATTTGATTGTGAACGACCGGTCGCAGGTGGATTATATCCAAAGACTGCTAGAAGATCTGCGCAAGCGCTCGTTGATCACCCGGCGGGGGAAAGGCTACGCGCTCACCGGACGGGATGCGATTCCCTTCTGCAACGACCCGGCGTTGGAAGTGGTGTGCCGAGATGTGATGGCAACCAAAGTGCCCGAAGGCATGGAAGCGGGTGTGGCTGGAGCGCGGTCTCTGGCAAAAACTGCCATGGTGCAGCGCTCGCAGGATTTCATCGCCGCCGCCAGCAATCTATTGCTGGCATGCCGCATGCAATGGGATGCTGTCGATCGCTCGGACACAGGGGCGACGCTGCAGGATCTACGCTGGTACCTGGCATCTTATGCATCAGCAAATGCGGGAAAACTTTCCCAGGTCAACCGGGATTATGCTGCAGCAAGACCGTACTACCTGGCATTCTTCTCATTGGTTCAGGAGAGCGATCCCCTGTGGACGCGCATGCGTGGGCTGATCAATCCCATGCTGTCTTATTATTGGGCAAATGCCGGTCGCGAGCTGGATATCAACACCAACGCCTGGAACCTGGGCGCCAGCGCGCCAGCGCAGATCGCAGTGCAGATTGCCACGCACCCGAATCTGGAGTTGCGTGAACGCTGGCAGAATCTGACGGAAGCCCTGGCCAAAGTCAATCCAGGCCTGGTGCGGCGCATTGCTGATCAAATCGATGCGGCGCGGGGCGAATCGCCTGAACACGGCATGGTGGCTGATTTGCTGATGAAAATGTTGGAAAATTAAGCCGGCCTGATAAAAACTGCTATACACTCATTAAGTTTAATGTATGTGAGGATCAGATGGGAGAGATTATTTTACGTTGGATCGACGGAAAGATGATGGCTGCAACCGACTCTCATGGGCACTCGGTGGTCATCGGACGTAATCCGGATGGTGATGGTTTTGTTGGGGTGAAGCCATCCGACTTGCTGTTGATGGCGGCCGCCGCGTGTTCGGCGTACGATGTCATTGAGATCCTGACCAAGCAGCGCGAACCTATGGAAGATCTGCGCATCGTCTGCCGGGGAGAGCAACAGGCTGAGCCGCCCTACACGTTCACTTCCATTCATTTGCATTACGTGATCAAGGGAGCGGTAAAGCCTGAAAGAGCGGAGCGGGCTATCCACCTATCGGAAGAAAAATACTGCTCGGTGATTGCAACTCTACGACCAGGTGTACCGGTGAGCAGTGATTTCGAGATAAGTCAATGAACCGCAACACACCCGGTATCTCAGCCCAAGAATTTCAAGACCGCCAGGCCCGGTTGGTGGAGTATCTGCAGCAGCGTGGCTTGAATGGCGCGGTGGTCTTCGATAACTACTACATTTTATACTACACGGGGTTTGCGTTCATACCCACTGAGCGGCCGGTCGCGTTTCTGATCAACGGGCGGGGAGATACGGCGTTGTTTGTGCCGCGCTTGGAGAGCGAGCATGCCAAAAGCCATGCACGGGTCTTGCGTGTAGATGACTATGTTGAGTATCCATACAAACCGCACCCGATGCAGATTTTGGTTCACCTGCTTCAGGAACTCAAAATCCATACGCCATTTGGCGCTGACCAGGATGGATACCCCTGGATATTGGGCTACCGCGGCGCTGCTTTGAGCGAATTGACCGGTGCTGCGCCTCACAAGATCACCGCCTTTATCGAAGATCAGATGATGATTAAATCTCCGGAAGAGCTGAATTTGATCCGAGAGAGTGTAAAGTGGAGCAATCTGGCGCACACATTGCTGCAGCGCTACACCCGGGTGGGTGTCACTGAGACCGAAGCAGCCGCGCGAGCCAGCGCGGAGGCCAATCGCGCCATGCTGGATGCGATTGGCCCGATCTACCGCTCGCAAAATCCATTCCAGGAAGGACCGACAGCGGGGTATCGTGGGCAGATTGGTCGCAATGCTGCCATTCCCCACGCGCTGGCGAGCAACCTGGTATTTCAGCCAGGGGATGTGCTGGTCAGCGGGGCAGCCACGCCGGTGTGGGGGTACACGTCCGAGCTGGAAAGGACCATGATCATCGGCCAGCCCAACGACGCGCAAAAGTATCTGTTCGATCACATGCTGACAGTGCAGGAATTGGCGATGAATGCGATTCGTCCTGGCGTGCCCTGCAGCGATGTGGATCGAGCGGTGCGCGCCTATTTTGAGGAACACGATTTGCTGCGCTACTGGAAGCACCATGTTGGGCATGCGATCGGGTTGCGCTATCACGAAGCGCCTTTTCTGGATATTGGCGATGATACGGTGATCCAACCTGGCATGGTTTTCACGGTGGAGCCGGGTTTATACGCCAGCGAGCTGGGAGGGTTTCGGCATTCGGACACCGTGGTGGTCACCGAGCAAGGCATCGAAAGGCTGACCTATTACCCGCGCGACCTGGCTTCTTTGACAATTTTGGTATAGACCTATGAATGACCAACCTTACCCTGGAGTTCACCTGTCAGCTCGTTTTGGAGAGGCCCTGGATTATGCTTTCAATTTGCATAACAACCAGGTCCGCAAAGGAACCGAAATACCCTATATCTCACATCTCCTGGCAGTGGCGGCCATCGTGCTTGAAAATGGCGGCGATGAAGAGCAGGCGATTGCAGCGCTGCTGCATGATGCGGTTGAAGATCAAGGTGGGTTGCCTGTGTTGGAAACGATTCGCAGCCGCTTCGGCGAGCGCGTAGCAGCGATTGTGGATGGCTGCACCGATGCGTATGATTTTCCTAAACCCCCCTGGCACGAGCGCAAGCAACGCTACCTGGAACACCTGCAGAGAGCTGGCAGTGATGTTACACTGGTTTCACTGGCCGATAAGCTGCACAATGCACGCTCCATCCTGTTCGAGCTGCGGTACGTCGGCCAGGAAATATGGGATCGCTTCAAGGGAGGTAAACAGGGCACGCTGTGGTATTACCGCAGCCTGGTGGCAGTATTTCACCAGGTGCTGCCTGGTTTGCTGACCGAGGAATTTGCCCGGGTGGTGGCTGAGATGGAAGTCTTGGGCCAGGCACACACAGGGTCAAGCGGGTGATTGCATGCATTGGACAAGCTGGTTAAGGTTCAAAGACGAGACGAATCGCAACAGCCTGGCAGCTTACCTGCTGGTGGTGCTGGTGGGTTATGTGATCATATTTACCAGCAACAGCTTCAGCACGGCTGAGATTATGCTGTTGGTCATCCTGGGGTTGGCGTACATCATCATCGGTACGCTCATCTGGGATCGCCTGGATGGCAGCGCCGGGCAATTGACGGCGTATTTCATCGTCCAGCTTGCGCTATCTGGGTTGATCGTATTTGTTGGCAAGGGCAATGGTTGGCTGGTGCCCATGCCTTTGGTGAGCCACGCCATAGCTGTGCTGCGCCGCCCCTGGTCATGGTTGGTGGTGGGTTGCGTGCTGGCGGTTGAGGTGATCCCTCTCGGGTTGATCGCGGGTTTCGAGCATCTCCCCAATTTTATTCTCTCGTTATTGGCAGCCGTGGTGTTCGTCGCCATTTTCACGCAATTGACTGTGGATGAACAGCGCGCCCGCGCCGAGGTGCAGCGCCTGGCAGACGAGCTGGCGCAGGCGAACTTGAAACTGGCAGAGTACGCTAATAAAGTCGAAGAACTCGCCATTATTCAGGAACGCAACCGCATGGCGCGCGAAATCCACGATGGTTTGGGGCACTACCTGACCGCAGCCAACATGCAAATCAAGGCGGCTTTGGCGGTTCTGGTGGAGCAACCGGAGCTGGCGCGCGACGCAATGGGCAAAGCCCAGACGCTCACCCAAGAAGCACTAAACGATGTGCGTCGCTCTGTGGCGGCGCTGCGCTCTGCACCCGAAGAACAGCGCCCATTGGTGGAAGCGATCTCTGCCCTGGCGATGTCCAGCCCAACTGAGAGCCTGCAGATTCATTTCGAACTCCTGGGGGAACCGCGCACTCTCCTGCCGCAGGCGGAACTGACGCTGTACCGAGCCGCACAAGAAGGGTTGACCAATGTCAACAAACACGCCAAAGCGCAGAATGCCTGGGTGAGCCTGGACTTCACCGGCGATCACGTGGTGCGCTTGCGGGTGAGGGACGATGGCATCGGGATGAGATTGGATGGAACAGTCTCTGAAGGAAAGGTGCACGGAGAGCATCCGCCGCTCGAAGGTTTCGGATTGATGGGGTTGCGAGAGCGAGTGCTGCTGGTTGGAGGACAACTGCGGATCAACTCCTCTGCATCGAACGGTAGCATATTAGAGGTGGAGGTGCCAGGTTGAGCCAGCCAAACCGACGCATCCGGATTCTGTTGGTGGATGACCAAACAATGTTTCGAGAGGGGCTGCGCACCTTGCTGTCTGTGCAGCCGGATTTCCAGGTTGTGGGCGAAGCGGAGAACGGTGAGCAGGCGCTGGAGAAGGCGGCGAGCCTGAAACCGGAGGTGGTGCTGATGGATCTGCGCATGCCGATTATGGATGGGGTTACCGCCACACGCCGCCTGAATACTATGTACCCAAGTTGCCGTGTAATTGTGTTGACGACCTTCGATGATGACGAGAATGTTTTCGAGGGGCTGCGCGCCGGAGCGTTGGGTTACCTGCTCAAGGATGCGCCTTCCGAAAAGCTGTTCGAAGCCATTCGCGCTGCGGCGCGCGGCGAGTCTTTTTTACAACCCTCGGTAGCGGCTAAGGTGGTGGCGGAGTTCACCCGACTGGCGCGCCAGGCGCCATCGCGCCAGGAACAGGAGCCGGTGGAGGCGCTCTCGGAACGAGAGCTGGATGTGCTGAGGCTCCTGGCAAGCGGCGCCAGCAATCGCGAGATTGCCGCACACCTGGTGCTGGCGGAGGGCACGGTGAAGAATCACGTGACAAATATTCTAGCAAAATTGGGTGTCAATGATCGAACGCAGGCCGCGCTGAAAGCGCGCGACTTGGGGCTGGTTTAGAGAGATAAAACCTGGACGGATGACCTGGCGCAGGCTCCGGCGGTTCTTCCTGGGAGAAATTTATATGATCCGACATGCTCTAAAAATCACACTGCTGCTGTTTGGCCTGGTGATCTCGAGCTCACTGAGTTGCCGATTCATGAATCGCGCTTTCCAGAGTCTCCAAGATCAGCCTACGCCACCCCTGGGGAATGTCACTTCGATCCCCCAAATCCCGCCCATCGCCAGCCACCAGCCAGCCGACATCTCTCAGCCAACCGCACCAGTGACACAGCTCACCCCCGCCCCAGAGCTCACCCAGGTAGACCTGTACAACGCCGAATACTGTTTCCCGAGCCTGGCAGCAAACTCGCAAACATTCGAGGAAGTCTCACCTCAGGGCTGCGTTCGACTCAACGATGGTCAATTTGGCGTCCAAGATCAGGCTGACCCTTTGATCACGCTGATCGTTTTCGTTGCTGACCACTACATTTTTACCGATTTGGATGGCGACCTTGATCAAGATGCTGTGGTAGTCATTGGGTTAAGCGGCGGAGGGAGCGGCACTTTCTTCAGCCTGGCGGCGGTGATCAACGAAGGAGGCGTTGCGAAACACAAGGCAACGTTCGGGCTGGGCGATCGAGTGATCGTGGAGCAGATTTTGGCCGAGGATGGCAAGGTGACACTCAATTACATCGTACATGGCCCTCAGGACCCCATGTGCTGCCCGACGCAACCGATGAGCGTCACTTTGATCTACCGCAACGGCGCGCTGGTGGATGCAATCTCCGAGCAAGTTGGCCCGTATGCAGACCAGGCGATCACGGCCATGAGAAACCAAGATATGCAGCGCCTCGCTCAACTGGTCCACCCACAATGGGGAGTACGTTTCTCTCCTTACTCTTATGTGCTGGAAGAGCATCTCGTCTTTACCCCCGAGCAGCTTGCTGGCTTGTTACAGGATCCCACGATTTACCAGTGGGGGAGTTACGATGGCAGCGGTGAGCCAATCTTGCTGACCTTCAGCGAATACTTCGACCGCTTCGTGTACCGTATGGATTTTGCCAATGCGCCGCAAATCAGTTTTAACCAACGCCTGGGCTTTGGAAACACGATCGATAACAGCCGCGAATTCTATCCCGGAGCGGTGGTGGTGGAATACTATTTTCCGGGACAAGATCCACAGTATGGGGGGATGGACTGGCACAGCTTGAGACTGGTTTTCCGATCTGAGGGTGAGTTTTGGTACCTGGTGGGTGTGATCAACGATGAGTGGACTACCTAGGTGTGACTGCTCATGACGAGCCCCGCTGGGCCTGTTTTTGCTGTGGTGATCATCTCCGCGGATATCGAGTGGGCGGTTGCCTGCGCATTGCTGCCGGCAGCCTCGCGCCAGGAAAGTCCGTTTGGAACCTGGTTCCCGGCAGGCGAGTTGTTTGATGTTGGTGGAGAAGTGATCTTCTTACAGGGCGGTTGGGGGAAGATCGCCGCGGCCGCTTCGGCGCAGTACGCTATCGACCGCTGGCAGCCGCGCCTGCTGATAAACCTGGGCACCTGCGGGGGAATCCGGGGGCGGATAGAGCGCGGCGAGGTGTTGCTGGTCGAGCAGTGCGTGGTGTATGACATCTACGAGCAGATGGGGGATGCCGAGGCGCATATCGACCATTACCGCACGGCGGTCGACCTCTCCTGGTTGCCGCCGGTTGACGCGCTGCCACAGGCCGTGCACCGTGGATTGATCGTCTCTGCGGATCGCGATCTCCACCCAGATGATATTCCATCATTGGTAAAGCGCTTCGACGCCAGCGCTGCGGATTGGGAGTCCGGCGCTATCGCCTGGGTAGCTGCGCGCAACCAAACCCGTTTGCTTATTTTGCGAGGGGTGAGTGACCTGGTAGATGAAACGGGCGGCGAAGCCTATGGCGGATTGGATTTCTTTCGCCAGTCAGCTACGAAAATCATCAGCAACTTGCTCCATCACTTGCCAGCATGGTTGGCGCTGGCGAGATAATATCAAGAGGTAAACATGCATTCAAGATTAGGTCTGGGAGCGTGGGGAATCGGGCATTTTTTTCTGGTGGTTACACTGCTGCTTACACCGCTGAGCTGGAATTCTGAGTGGTCCGGGATGCATGAAGGGGAGCCTGTTTCAACCTCTGGCATACGCGGTCCTATTTTCAAGGTCGGTTATGGTCCCGAGATATTCGATGGCGATGTGCGGGACTTGCCGCAGAGCGATTCGCTGGAATCAACCGCGCCCAGCCCGCTGCGCTACTTGCCAGGCCAGGAGCCCAAGGGCAGCGCGCCCCAATTGGTAGATTGGGTTGACAGCGTCGCGCAAGAGAATTTCTTATCGGGTGAGATGCCTTCGCCTCTGGCGAACTTTGCCGGGTTGGATTTTATAAGCTGGGGATCGGGTTATCCACCAGATACCAACGGAGATGTGAGCGAATCGCATTACATCCAGAGCGTCAACACGTCGATTGGAATTTTCGACAAGGTGAGCGGGGCGCGCCTGGCTGCCTTCACGTTCAATGATTTCTTCACAGGACCAGCCAGTACGCCATGCGACAGCAATAACCGCGGCGACCCGGTAGTGCTGTATGACCCCTACGTGCAACGCTGGGTGATCACCGATTTCGCCTGGACGGATTTCGACAATGGACCATTTTATGAGTGTATCGCTGTCTCACAAAGCAGCGACCCCGTTAGCGGCGGCTGGTATTTTTATGCCCTGGAGGCAGATATCGGCCTCTCAGCGGCCTACCTGAATGATTACCCGAAACTGGGCGTTTGGCCAGATGGCTGGTACATGTCTGCTAACATGTTTCGCCGCCCTGACTATGGAGATTTCTTCGTGCGGGTGTGGGCGCTGGATAAAACCTCGATGGTGGCAGGCGGTCCGATCAACCAGGTGGTGTTCGATTGCGTCGATCTGAGGTGCGCTTCGCTGCTGCCTTCCAACCTGCGCGGCAATCTGCCTCCACCAGGCACGCCAAACTATTTCGCGGCGGTCGGCGCACCGGACCAGTTCTACCTTTGGAAGTTCGATGTGGACTGGGGCAACCCTCTGAACTCGACATTCACCGGTCCGGTTGCGCTCACGGTGGCAGAATTTGCCCTGGCCTCTTCGATCCCCCAGCCCGGCACCTCGCTTTTACTGGATAGCCTCAGTTTTCGTTTGATGATGCAGCTCCAGTACCGTTACGCAGGTGGTGTTGAAGCGCTTTGGGCGACACACAGTGTCGCCTCGGGCGGGGTGACCGGTGTGCGCTGGTACGAGGTGCGTGATCCAAACGGCGCACCGCTGGTGTTCCAACAAGGCACTTACCAGCCGGATGCTCAGCATCGCTGGATGGGCTCGTTGGCGGTGGATCAGGATGGCAACATGGCGGTCGGTTATTCCGTCAGCAGCGCTGCGCTTTATCCGTCGATCCGTTACGCCGGCAGGTTGGCGGGCGAGATGCCTGGGTTGCTCCCGCAGAATGAAGCCTCCCTGATGGTTGGGGCGGGGTCTCAGCTCACTTCCCAGCGCTGGGGCGACTACAGCACGATGTCTGTCGATCCATTGGATGGCTGCACTTTCTGGTACACCAGTGAATACTACAGCGCCAGCGGTGGCAACTGGCAAACGCGCATTGGCTCTTTTAAATTTCCGTCTTGCGGCGCGGCGAAAGCCTATCTTGCAGGGACAGTGCGCAACTCGGTTACCGGCGCAGCAGTGCCTGGGGCGCCGGTGATTGCCAGCAGCCCGCTGATGACCATGACGGTCGAGACGGACGCCAGCGGCGCCTACAGCATGACATTGACCGCTGGGGTGTACACTTTGACTGCCGGACCGCTGCCGCCAGGCTTTTTGCTCCCTGCAGAAATCAGCGGGGTCACCGTGCTGGTCGGCCAAACGACCATGCAGGATGTTGATCTCACCCCGGTTCCCAGCCTGGTGACCTCCGCGGCGGTGGTGGATGACAGTGGCGCTTTCGGCAACAATAATGGCTACCTGGAGCCGGGAGAGAGCGCAGTGCCATTGTATCAAAGCCTGCTCAACCAGGGCGCAGTGACCAGCACCCTGGTGAGCGCCAGCCTGCAAAGCCTGACCGCCGGGCTGGTAGTCGATACAGCGGCTGCGGCTTATCCAGATATCCCTGTGGGGCAAGCCAGGGCGAATCTTACACCTTTCTCTTTGTCTTTGAGTAACCAGGTCGCCTGCGGCACAAAACTGACGTTGCAGGAGGTGATCAGCGACAGCGTGCGCGTGTACGAGCTGCCGCTCACCTTGAATGCTTCCGTTCCGCTGGCGCGCAACAACGCCTTCTACAATGATGTCGAGGCTGGCGCAGCCGGCTGGAGCAGCGCAGGGATCAACAACACCTGGGCAATCACCACGCTGGCAGCCCACAGCCCAAGCCATTCCTGGACCGACAGCCCTGCTGGTGAGTATCTCGATAATACCAACGCATATCTGCGCACCCCCGCTTACGACCTGAGTGGAAAGCGCAAGGTGCAGCTCGATGGCTGGTTCAAGTACGGGCTGGAACCTGGGTACGATTATGTTTACCTGGAATACTCTTTGAATGGCGGACTGACCTGGGAAGCGCAGCCGCTTTACGCTTTCAATGGTTACCAACCCGACTGGAAGCTGCTCACCTTCGACGCCAGCGTATTGGATGATCAGCCCAATGTCGCCCTGCGCTTCCACCTGGTAAGCGATGCTGGCGTAACCGACGAAGGGATTTACATCGATGACGTAGCACTCAGCTATGAGCCGTACGAGTGCACCTATGCCGAGCAATCTCTGCCGGCAGCGCCCACGTTGATCTCCCCGTTGGATGGCGAGCTGCTTGCAAACCCAGTGGCTTTTTCCTGGCAGCCGTCAATCTATGGCGGTTTGCCGCTGGGTTATGTGTTGACCATCGACTCCACCGATGTGGTGACGACTGCAGTGGGGACGACAAGTGTCTTGCTGGATGTGCCAGCGGGTGCGCATGCCTGGACGGTGCGCGCATATAACGGCGCTGGTCAAGGACCGATGGCTGAGCCGCGCACCCTGAATGGTTATTTCACCATGCGCTTTCCGCTGATCTTCAAGAAATGAGCGAGTGATTGCGCTCACAATGACGCGTGACGGATAGTCCTTTCGTTTCTTGAGTATAATTACGGCGATGACCGAAAACAGTGAGCTGAGCGAACGGGAAATCGAAATTCTGCGATTGGTGGCGACGGGTGCGAGCAATAAAGAGATCGCCCAACAGCTTTACATCAGCGCTAATACGGTCAAAGTGCATTTGAGGAATATCTTCTCAAAAATCGGGGCGACCACCCGCACCGAGGCTGCCATGTATGCGGTGCAGTCTGGCCTGGTGCCGACTGGCGTCAGCGACCTGGAACGCGTGGAGGAAAATGGCGACCAGGCTGCTGAGCCTCTTTCTGCCGATTTATCGGATAACAGCGCCGGAGCATCGTCGCTGCACAGCCAGGCAGCGCCTCCAACGCCAGTGGGGTGGCGGAACTGGTTGCCGTGGGGCAGTGCAGCCGTTCTCGTGATATTTGTGCTGGTGTTGTGGTGGTTCTCCGGTCGGGGTAATACGGCGACGCCAGCGCTTCCCGCAGTGGCCCCAACCGTCGCACCGCGTTGGCAGGCGCGGGCATCGCTGACGCTGCCACGCGCCGGCCTGGCGCTGGCAGTCTATGAAAACCGCCTCTACGCCCTGGGTGGAGAAGCCGCCAGCGGCGTCACCGGAATGGTAGAGCGCTATGACCCGCAAGCAGATGCCTGGGAGGCGCGCCAGTCCAAGCCGCTGCCAGTTGCCGATATCACGGCGGGGGTGATCGGCGGTAAGATCTATATCCCTGGCGGAAGGCTGGCGGATGGCAGCAGCAGCGATACACTTGAGATTTATGATCCCGCCAGGGATAGCTGGTCGCGCGGCGCCAGGCTGCCAGGGCCGCGCTGCGCTTACGCCCTGGCAGTTTTCGAAGGCAAGTTGTACCTTTTTGGCGGGTGGGATGGCAAGGGAGATACCGCGTCCACATTTCGCTATGACCCTGAGTTGGACGAGTGGGAAATATTAGAGCCGATGCCCACCGCTCGCAGCTTCGCCGGGGCGGCAGTGGCGGATGGCAAGTTGTATGTGCTCGGCGGGCGTCGAGGTGATATGTCGCTGGCTGTGAATGAAGTCTATTGGCCGGCGCGGGAAGGGACGGATGAGCCGCGCTGGACCTCCGCGGCAGCGTTGCCAGCCGGGAGGTATGCTATGGGCATTGCCAGCATTGTGGACGTTCTCTACCTGGTGGGAGGCGAGACGCAGCAAGAGGGCGGCGGAATCACCCTGGCATTTGCACCCGCGCAGAACGTGTGGCAGGAATTTCCGCAGCCGCAGGTGCTCACCTGGTCACACATGGCCGTGGCGCTGCTGGGATCTGAGCTGTACGTGCTGGGCGGGCTGATCGACCAGCAGCCCAGCGCTCAAAACCTGGCTTACAAAGCGATCTACACTGTTTCGATCCCGACCATCATCAAAGATCAGTAAGTATCATGATTGAAAATTGTTGGAGTGAGGGGGTTTTTCAGCGCATTACGGCGCAAATTCCCCATCTAATCCATTTGGGTTAACGACCCATTTGCATCAGCGTCTGGTGGGCGCCTGCAAAAGATGACCCGCTCTGAGCGAAAGCCGGCAAAAGTTCGTCAAGATACTCCAAAGGGGGTATTGATGCAGCTGGCTGAGTACCGTATGATAAGCGCAGTGATCAACCTCAATCTTTTCAAAGGAGTGACTCTATGAAAAAAACATTCTCAATTTTGATGGTTCTGGCGATGACCCTGGCGATGGCCTCGGCTGCCCTGGCAGCCGTGCCAGCGCCGGGCGGCCCATTCAATAGCGAGTTCACTGTCCAGAACCTGGAAACCACCCAGGCACAGTGCTCGTACAGCTTCTACCGTGGGGACGGCACTACAGCATATACCAGCGCCACTGTTGCAATCAACCCTGGCGATAAATTAAGTGTCTATGTGCCAAGCATCACAACCCTGGCAAGCGGCTCGTATTCCGCTGTGGTGAGCTGCGATCGCAAGGTGGCGGCGATCACGAACTTCGATGATGGCAGCTCCGGCGCTTCCCATTCAGGTGTTGCCGAACCAGCGACAGTCTGGTATGCGCCAGCCATCTACGACAACTACTACACTTACTTCTCTAACATCGTAGTGCAAAACGCCAGCTCATCTCCGGTCGACATCACCGTTGAGATCTACCAGCCCGGTGTTGCCGCCCCCGTCCTCACGCAGTCCAAAACGGGTGTGGCAGCCAATGCATCCTGGGCATTCGAGCAGGAGGGCACTACCCTGGCGAACAACATTTCTTACTCTGCCAAGATCTCGGCCACCGGCCCGATCGCTCCGATCGTGAACATCTATGGCAGCGGCGCAACCGCAGACCAGTTGTATTCCTACAATCCCTTCAAGTCTGGTTCGCTGACCGCTTACGCCCCGGCGATCTACAACAACTACTACTCCTACAACACGCAGTTGATCGTCCAGAACCTGGGCGCCAGCAACGCGAATGTGACCGTGACCTACACCAATGGGTTCTCTACCAACCACACCATCCTGCCGAACGCTTCGGTAGCCCTCTATACACCCGGCCAGACGGGCAGCGGTTTGCTCCCCAATAAGGTCTATGGTGCGACGGTGACCAGCAACCAGCCGGTGGTAACCCTGGTGAACATGTCCAACCCCAAGTCCCGAGCTGCCAGCTACTCCGGCTTCGCCACGGGCACGTTGGAAGTGCGCGCTCCAGCAGTGTTCAAGAATTACTACACCTTCGACTCCAGCATGACCTGCCAGAATGTGGGCACCGCCTCCACGAATTTGACGGTCAGCTATGCAGCGGTTGCCGGCACGCGCACCATTAGCAATATTGCGGCAAAGGGCACGGTCGAGATTTACCTGCCTTCTGATCCCCTACTCTCGACCTGGACAGGCTCCACGGCCGCTAAGGTTGTCTCAAGCAGCCAGCCGATCGTGTGCATCGTGAACTCCGACCGCATCCCGGCCTACGCCACCGTCATCCAGGATCAGTTGAAATCCTACGAGGGTTTGGGTGTAACGCCTTAACGTCGCACGGTTACCAGACGAGATTTGCCTTAGTAGTTGGGCCAGCGGCACGCGCCCGCTGGCCCAACCATTTGTGAGTTCAATCTATGAAGAAGCAATTTTTTATTAGCATGGCTTTGCTCATGGCTGCAATGTTCCTGGCAGCCTGTTCAAGCTCCAGCTCAGAAACACCATACCCGTCGCCTGAGTCTAACGCTTATCCGTATCCCTATCCGATGCCGATGACCGAGTTGATTCTACCCACCAAGGATGCCTCGTATCCCGCGCCTCCACCGACGCCCACTTTTGGGGTGCCGTACGAAGTCCCTGAGGTGACTGCCGATAAGGGTGCGGTGATTGGAAAGCTGGTGGACATCAATACCGGTGAACCGCTCGCCTACCAGAAAGTTTATCTTGGATTCAAGATTCCGTTGACCCCTGGGCCTGGGGTCAACTATGGTCTGCAGGAATTGTCATCCCCTCAGACCATCACCGATGAACAAGGACGATTCGCAATTGGTGATATCGAACCCGGCAGTTACATCGTGATTGCCTTTCACCCTGCGGCGATATCGGTTGTGATGCAGCCAAATAGCGACCTTGAACTGGATGTTGTGGTCAGCGCAGGGGAATTACAGGATTTGGGCACCCTGGAAGTGCAGCCGCCCTATAAGTAGGTCTTTGGGTGAACAGGAGAGCGTCCGAATAGGCCGGTAACGAGAACCCACGCAGCCTTTGTAATATGTGCGTGGGTTTATTATTTCTTTGACTCTGAAACCGCTGGCTCGGCGACCCCAGAGCTTCGATCAACCCAACGGGTCGCAACGGCAGCCAGGGAGCCCCACAGCAGATCGGCAGCTAAAAACGAGAGGCGGATCAATAAAGCTACCAGAAGGGCTGGCTCGACGCCAATCTTTTCGCCAAGCACCCATGTCAGGGTGAGCTCGCGAATACCGAGCCCTGACGGAACGACTATCAATGCCATGGAGCTGCCACCTGTCAAAGCCCAGATCCAGGTGGCGTGCGAGAGGGACATATCGAGGGTTGGTACACCTTGTTGAACAGCGGATGAAAATATTAGGATGATGATTCCGCCCATCAGCCATGAAAGCGCATAAAAAAACAGCCACACGATGATCTCCAGAAAGCGGCTGGATCGGCTGCGCTGTGCGGGCAACCAACTGTAGATCAAACCCGCAGCGATCGCGAGGCAGGCAAGGACAAGAATGAATCGCAGCCAGGCAAACAGGTCTCCCAAACCGGCGATGATGATCGCCGCAGCCACCAACAGAAGTAAAATCCACTCCATGAAATTTGCCAGCAGCGCGACTCTTCCTGGCACCTGGGTACTGTCAGAATACATGATCGTGCGACCCACCCAATGCCAGACGCCTCCCGGAAGGCGGCGCAGCAAGAGGGCGCGTCCAAAGATGATCAGGTCTATCCAACCTGCCCGGCGATAGGGGGATATCATGCGCATCCACACAAAGAACTGCAACAAGATTGAAGCCAGGTAGATCACCAGGGTCGTTGTGATGGGAAGCCAGAACTGCTTTGCACTGAACTTATCCCACTCAACCTGTCCAAAGAACAGCAGGCCGGCGATATAAAGCAATGATGCGCCTGTCAGGAAATACCCCAGCCAGCGCCAGCGATGGCGGAGTTCTTGGATTTTGAGGAGGATTGATTCCAAACTGTGCATACAAGCGGTGCTAGCCAGGATGGGGTTTTTGCGCGAACACTGCCAGGATGGTCGATTTACCCAGTTTATCTGCAATCCACAATCCCGGTAGAGCGATCAGCTTGCCCAGGTATGAGCGATACACGCCCAGTAAGATAGTGGAAAAGCGATTCGCTTTGCGCGCCTGGCTCCAGATCTGTATACTCAATCCCAGTGTTGCGTGGCTGGAGGAGATGCATCCAGCCCAATCCCAACGGAAACCGATGGATTCCAGGATAGCCTGCAGTGTTTTTCTTGGAAACAGGTGCAGGTGCCTCGGCAGCTCCCATCCAATCCAGTCTCTATCGAAGAGACGCCTGTCCCAAGATTCTAGGTTCGGAAGACCGATCACCAACCAGCCACCGTTTTTCAGCAGTCGATAGGTCAACCTGAGATCATCGATTGGCTCATAGAGATGTTCCAGGACGTTCCAATAGACGATCGCATCGAAGTGGTTTTCGGGCAAATTCGCCTCAGTTAACGGCGCTTCAATCACCGGAATATGCAATGCCTGGCGGACTTTGTTGGCAGCCCAGGGATTGGTTTCCAAACCAGTGACCTGCCACTTCCCTGAGCGCAGCGCTTCTTCCAGGAGCAGGCCTGTGCCGCAGCCCACTTCCAATAAGCGCCCTCCGGGTTGGCGGCGTTCGATTGCCCTGAGGCGTTTCCAGGGACCATAACGATGTTCGATACGGCGGATGGGGTTTCTAAGTTCTCGAACCAGAGGGTAGTATGAGTTGTAATCCTCAGGGTAGTAGTTTTTGAGAGATTCCCAGGTCAGGCGGGGATTTTGCCGGATGGTTCCACAGCCAAGGCATTGCACCAGGGTGAACATACCCGGCAGGGCATGAGTCCGATCAGGGCCTGAGAGCACCGTTTGGGAGTCATTCGAGCCGCACCAGGCGCAGGCGCATGATTCCCAAGTGAGTTGATTCTCATCCATTGGCATCTGGAGGTTTGCTCAACCAATCGTTATTGACCCGTGCGATTTGAGGGGCAAAGCAAAGGCGACTAATTTTACCACCGGCGGCGATCTCTACTGATATCGATCAAAGCAATGCTCGCGGTAGTGAGAAGGCCGAGCAAAAGCCATGTGATCAATGCATTGTGCATCTGGAGCCAGGCGCCTGGTGTGATCGAGCCGAGGGTGCCCAGCAGGTTGTGGAGGCCAGACGCGGGGAGGATCAATACGCCCGTGGAAATAAGTACGCCGGCGATCCCCAACCTACGCCATACAACTGCATGCTCGTTTTGCGCGGGCGGGCGAAGGCAGCGCCACGCGTTGACCAAAACGCTCAGGACAATAAAACTATCATACGCACGATGGTACGCGACCAGCAAGGTCCAGAGGAGCAAGATATCAAAGACCAGGCGGTTATTCTGGGTGTAAAAATCAGCATTGATGGAGAAGCCTGAAGGTGTTTTGCGCAACCCCGCCGCCAGGAGGGCAGAGAACACACCCACCGAGAGCAATATTGGCGCGGTTGAGCCAGTCAAGCTGCCTGGTGCAAAAAGGTTGGCAAGATGAATGCCCGGCATCGATGTGTGAATGAGCATAATCTCTTTGTAGGCGCTCAGGATGGCCATGGGTGATTGACCGGAGATGGCGGAAACGGCAAGCAGGCCGGCGATTTGCACGGTTGCAGAGGTGGCTATCGATTTCCAGCGTCGCTCGATGATAAATAGCAGCATAACTGGAAGCGAAAGCGAGTATTTGGACAATGCAAAACCAAGCGCGATTCCAGACGCCCAGGGAGATTTATCAGCGATGACCAGGCTCGCCAGCATGAGCAAATAGACAAAAATGCTGGTTTGACCATTCACCGCGCTATTCCTTGTGCCGAACAGGGAGAAAACCAATAACCCAATCAGCAAAAGCTCGCTCGGTTTGAACCGTTTCTCCGGACTCAACCAACCTTCCAGTAATCTGGGTAGAAGCAATAGAAACAAGAGATTGCAAAGCAACCAAAGCAGCTTTGCTGTTGGCCAGGAGAAGAAAGCGAAAAACCCCAGGAGAAGCACCATGGGCGCAGTATTGGCGGGCACATTGGCTAAGCCGGGTTGGGCGACATCTCCAGCAAAGGGATCGGGTAAATCGATATAACGAAGGGGGGTGCGAGGGATTTGTTGATTCAGATATGCCTGGTAGGGATCATCGCCTTGCCTTAAGAAGTGTCCGGAATACCAGTAAGAGTGAAAATCGATACCCCCGAGCGGCGACAAGGATGTGCGCACGATGTAGATGAGTGAGTAAATCGCCAATCCAGCAAGGATGGCGATCAATCCTGTTCGCTTCCACCGCTTCAGGGCGCCAGTCACGCGGCATCCTCTTCTCTGTCGGGTCGCCGACGATGTTTAAGTTCGCCAAATCCTTGCCGGGCTCCGGAGATAAAGGCGGGCACAATGCCCCAGTTGCCTTTGAGCGACTCACGCAAGCAAACCCATGCCAGGAAAAACAGCAATTTCCAGGCGGGAAAACGGTTCTGGAGACGATAGAAAAAGACGGCATTGCGGCCCATCAGCTTCCAACGCGCCGGTGAAAACTCACCCAACGATTGAGACACCTTGTGCATCACCACCGCTTCTGGCACATAGCCCATGCTGAAACCATGCTGTCTCAAGCGAAATGAAAAGTCGTAGTCTTCCATATAACTTGTAAACGCTTCGTCGAAGCCCTTGACAAGCTGAAGCGCTTCCCGGCTCACCATCATAGCGCAACCGGTAGCGTACTCCAAAGGATAGGATCGGTTATAGCGGATGTCATTGGCCTGCTTGCCAAAGCCGATCATGACCACCGAGGGCGGGAATGGTCTCCAGGCGCAGCCTGCGCACCAGATACGATCTGGCTGTTGGTGATAGACGATCTTGGGGATGGCTACATCCCAGCCGGACTGTGCAAGCGCTGCTATTGCTCGTTGGTCAACGATCGTATCATTGTTCAGGAGGAAAATCTTCGACGCGCCGGTTTCTAAAGCTCTGCGGATGCCGGCGTTGTAACCGCCCGCAAACCCCCGGTTTTCGGGCAAAAGCAGCCATTCGACCTGGGGAAATGCCTGCTTGATGCGCTGGACAGAATCATCTGTGGATCCATTATCGACCACCAGGCAGGCCAGCTCATCAATCGATGACTGGTAGATTGACTCCAGGCAGGCGATCGTGTCGTCTGGTCGCATCCAGTTGACAATGACAACCACGATTTTGGGAGTCTCAGGGTTCATTGCGATACAGCAGATCCAATTGTTGTCCGATGGTATCCCAATAATATTGTTCCACTCGATGGAAACCGCGCTGGATGAGTTGGGCTGATATCGTTGGATTTAGAATCACTTCCAACAGCGCAGCCGCTAAAGCGTCCGCGTTTCCCGGCTGAGCCAGTCTGCCTGCCGGGGGATCTCCCAGGAGCAGTGCCCGGTCACCGACATCCGCTGAGACAAAGGGAACGCCGCAAGCCCAACTCTCGAACAACTTAAGGGGCGACCGGCCACGGGCGGCAGCGTCATCCAGAACCGGATCCACCTGGACATCTGCCAGGCGGTAATAGAGCGAAACCTGGTCCGGAGAGATGCGCCCGGTAAAGATGACTGCATCGCCAATCCCCATCTGTTGCGCAAGCGCCTGGAGATGCAGCAAATCATCGCCGCCGCCCACGATCAGCAACCGGGCCTGGGGCAGGGACTCCCTCAGGCGAACGAAGGCCTGCAAGAGCAGTTCGAGAGGATGACCAGGGCGACTCAAACTACCGACAAAGCCAATCACCGGACGATTCTGCAATCCCAATTCCTCACGCAGCGCGGCGAGCCGTGCTGGATCGGGGGGGAAGAAGCGATCGCGTTCAACGCCATTCGAGAGATAACTGATTTTGGCTTCAGATAAGCCGCTGGCTATCAGGCGTTGGCGGGTGAAGTGAGTGTTGGTCGTGACGCGCTCGACGAGAAATGGCACGCGGTTTTCGAACCAGGCGACGACCTCCCGCTGCCAATTGGCGTTGAAATGACCAACGCCAGCTTCCCAATCGTCGCAATCCAGGAAGATGCGGCGACCGCGCAAGGTGTGCGCAAGCAATCCAGCCAGGCTGTTCATCGGGTGCGGTTTGGCAATGTGAATGATATCAACAGCGGCACGTAAAGCGGACCATGCCAGTGCCAGTGTTGCGCGGGCAGTCACTGCGAGCAGTTGGGGAGACGTGTAATAGGTCTTCAAGCTGTCTTGCTTGCGCACGTGCATCGGGGCGACGTAGTGCACCAACACGCCATCCTTTGTAAATCGCCGTGGGTTGAGCTGTGCGTAATTGGAGTGCAGCGCAGAGATCTGCACCGTGTGCCCCCGCTGCGCCAACTGGCGCGCCATGGGCCAGTAGCGTCCCAAACCGCTGGGACTGTCCAGATCTTGGGTGAGCAAGAATAAGATGCGCATCTCAAGCCATTTTGAGCAGCTCGCGCAGATGGCCAGCAAAGCTCTCTCCGATCACGGTCGGGTTGAAATGTTCCTCGAATAGCTTGCGCCCGTTTTCGCCTAACCGGCGGCGCAGGCCTGGGTTGTTCTTCAGCTCCAGGATCGCCTGAGCCAGTTGTTGCGGGCTGCCGCGCTCCACCAGCAACAGGCTTTCTCCGTGTTTGAGCTGAGCTGGCAAAGCAGGTGTGCGGGCGGTAACCACCGCTTTGCGCATAGCAAAGGCTTCATAGATCTTGTTGTTGTTGGTCAGGCTCAATTGCTGAGAATGACTGAATGCGCCCAGCACAACGCTGGAAGCGGCGATATGTTTGACCAGGTCTTCCCGCTCCAGCCACGGGATAAAGGTGATGTTTTCCAGGCGATGCTCGTGAACCAGGCGCTCGGCTTCGGGGCGGGTTGGTCCCTCGCCGATCATCTCGAAGCGCAAATTATCTTCATCCTTCAGAAGATTGGCCGCTTCAATGATCACTTCAACCCCGTGATTGGGGATGTAGCCACCGTAATAGATCACGGTAAGTGGCTCGGTTTCGGGGATCTCGAGGATGGGTTTGAAATAGCGGTCGTCAGCGCCGATGATCACCACGCGAAAGCGGTCTGGGCTAATTTTGTACTGGCGAGTAAACCAATCGATAAATTGGCTTGTGTCCAGGAGCAATATTTCTGGCAGGCGCAGCGCCAGGCTCTCCAACCAGCGCAAGAAGGAAATGGTAAAGGCGCTGCGGCTCTGCAAACCTCGCTCGGTGCTCATCAGATAGACAGAATTGAGCACGTCCCAAACCAGGGGTTTGCGGCGAAGCCGGGTGAGTAGCCAGGCCAGGAAGACGTCGAAATTGCCTGGAAAACCCACTACCACCACATCAAAGTCTGGCAGTCGCAGGTAATCGGCAAGCAGCCCGAGGTAGGCGCGCGCGACCCGCAACCAGAAGGCCGGGTTGCGCCAGGCACCGCTCGCCAGGCGCAGGCGATCATTGCTGTCCAGCCACAGGCGGCGGTGGCACACGATCACTTCGACGCCAGCGCGGCGCAGGCCTTCGATCAGCAGTTGATTGCGGGCATATTCCTCGCGGAAGGTGCCGAAATACACGGCGCGCAAACCAGAACGGCTCACTTGAGCACCTCGAAGATGTACACACGATCCTGGTGATAGACCAGGCGGTAAATGGGGTTGGCGGTGAGCGATTTGGGATCGAGCAAAGGCGGGTAGGGATTATTCAGGCTTCCCTGGCGTTGCCCCAGGAAAATGTGCGTCACACCGCGGCGGAACAGCTCGCTCTGGATGCGAGGATCATCCATTCCAAGTTGCTGGATGCTGGCGACCAATTGGTTGACGGCTTCACGGTATCCCGGATAGGGTTCGTCTTCGAGGGCGTAGTTCAAAGGGGGCAGCGTGGTTGGACGATGGGCAAGCAACGGCAGCCACCAACCGGCATCTGCCCCGACCACCGAGGTGCCGTGAAAGGCAGGGAAGGCATTCACCAACAGGCGCGCTTGCTCTGGGAGGTTTTCTTTCACCCAAGCCGCGGCGCGCAGGTCTGGGTAGGTGACCAAGGCAAACTGGTCTGGTCGCACGTCCCTGGCGCGCAGAAGCATCCCCCATGCCGCTGCGCTGAGGGTTGCCAGCCCGAGCAGTGTTTGGGTGATGATCAAACCGCGATTTGGCCGCCAGATTCTCGACGACTTTTCCAGGAGCCATTCTCCCAGGCTGCCCAGCCAGGCGCCGGCAAAAAAGCCCAGAGGAATGTAGGCAGCAATATAGGCAGTGAAAGCGCCGACAATGGCAGCTCCGGGCAATCCCAGCCACTGCGGGTTAGCCACGATGACCGCCGCTGCCAGCCAGGCAAGCAGTGGCAGCGCAGCGTCTCGCCGGCGCCAAGCGGCCCAAGCAAGCGAGACGACCAGCAACAGCCAAAGCCAGGCGGGCAAGAACTGCTCCAGGTTTCCAGAGGGATTGACCTCGTTAATCGACTGGCGCACCTCGCTGAGCGGAGTGGAAATTTGCAGGATGAATAAGGAAATCAGGCGGCTGCCAAAAGAATGGATCAACCAGGGTAGATACAGCAATGCACCGGTTGCGCCTGCAGCGATCATCCAACCATAGCGGCGTAGTCTCTGCGGCTGCGCAATGCTGAGCAGCGCATGGGTGAGCGGATAAAGCACCGCCAGGATCAGTATGCGCACATGGGTCAGCGCCAGAGCGGCAGATGTGAGCGCCACCAGCAAAGATACTCGCCAGCCTGCAGGCGTGTGTTTGTCATGGGTGAGGATGTCTCCAAGCGTTGCCGCACTCAGCCAGATGAAGACGGGCAAAACAATCTGCCCCGACAGTTGTGTGTAGCGCCCCCAATTGGTGTAGTAAGCGGGCATTGGTGAGAGCAAGCCCACCAGCAACAGTACGGCAGGCGCCGCCCAGGGTGTGCGAGCGAGCTTCGTTGCCAGAGGCAGCAGGGCGAGCGTGGCGAGAAGGCTGGCGGCCTGCCCACTCCAAAGAACCGCTTGCGGTGCGGGCAATCCCGAGATGAAGCTCAGCGCAGCGGCAAAGGTGTGAAAACCGAAATGATAGGTAAACTTATTCAACTCGGTGTATGGCGCCCAGGAATGGAACAACCCGCCATGATCCAGAATGAGCTGTGTCACCAGGCTGTGCTGGTACGAGTCGCCCCACAGTGGGGTGGGTAGACCAAGCACGGCTGCGGAGCGAGAAGCGGCGATCAAGAGAACTAGGATGATGGAGAGAAGGCCGGGTAGATCAAGTCGGATTGCGGCCCACCGGAGGCGGAAGACGAAGTAGCCGGAAGCAGCGATCAGCGGGATCCAGGCGACCAGGGCGCCGGGCTGCCATCCAAGCACCCAGCTCCAAAGCAGGAGCAATGGATAAAGAGAGAACCCGATCCCGGCTGCCAAGCCTAAGCGAGAAGCGAGATCGAGTGTTTTCAGCTTGCCAGGCAGCAAATCCACGAGAGCCCAGCCTGGGAGCAGTGTGAGCAGCAGGGCGAGGAGAATGAAGCTCAGCCCTGCAAGGATGCCATGCAGGTAACCGAGCCCAGCCAGAACGCCCTCATAATCCAGGTTGAAAGCCAGTTGCGCATCTTCGGGCTGCCCATTGTTGTACAGCGCGCCATCCAGGTAAGACTCGCCAGGGCCGGCGTAGATTTCTAATGCGCTGCCGGGAGGAGCTTGCAGCTCGAATTCCAGGTACAAGCTGCGCTGTGATGTGTCTGGGATGGCTGGGAAAGAGAAGTCTATCGCACCTGGCGCGGCAATTGCAGCAAGATCGATTTTTGTTTCTGCAAGCGGCGGGCTCCCGGGAATAGACTCGACAGATGCCGGCGAGCCTGGGTGATCATACACTCGCAGGTGAAGTTGACCCTCCTGTCCGCTGCGATTGCCCGAATAAATTGAAACGCCCTGCAATCCATCCAGGCTGGCAGTGAAGGTTTGACCGATGCGTTCGCCGGCAGAGAGCAGGAAGGTTTTTGTTTGCTTCACCTGCACAGGCCGGCTCAGGTGAACGCTCTCACGACCGCTTGAACAGCCTGCTAAACCAAAAACGACCGCCAGAAATAGCCAGCAGCTCCAGGTAGGTAAGGTTAATCTGACGCGCGGCATGCTTAATGGCTGATATCCGTGGGTGGTCGGTGAGCATCCGAAGTTGGCGCGGCTTCTTTTTGGTCAAGCTCTAAACGGCGCAACCTGAAGAGCAGCTCCTCCAGGATTTTGCGATTGAAGCCGACCAGGTCCGCCAGCAGCCCGATGAGCAGGACTTGAAAGCCGACAATCAACAAAGCCGCCGAAAAGATGACAGATTGCACCAGCCCGCTACCCTGGCGGACAATGTAGTTGAGATACACAAAGCGCACACCAAGCGCCAATCCAAGCAAGATGATCAGTGAGCCGAGCACGGTGAACACGCGCAGGGGGCGATACATGGTGTAGGCGCGCACAATGGTGGCCGTGGAGGAGGCGAGGTAGTGCGGCAGGCTTTTCATCAGGCGTGAGGGGCGGGTTTGAGGGTTGGTGCGCACGGAAACATACTCGATCGCCATGCGCCGAGCCCCGGCCTGGATGAGCGTTTCCAACGTGTATGAATATTCACTCAGCACGAGGGTTCGCATCGCGGCCTGCCGGCTTAGGGCGCGAAATCCGCTGGTGGCATCGGGGGTCGAAATGCCAGAGGCCTGGGAGATCACCCAGCTCCCCAGGCGCTGGAGCAGTCGCTTGAGAGGTGAAAACGCCTCCAGTGTTGCGACACCGCGATCGCCGATCACCAGGTCAGCCCGACCTGCCAGGATGGGCTCTACTAACAATCGGATATCCTCTGCCTGGTACTGGTTATCGGCATCAGTGTTAACGATGATGTCTGCGCCGTGATTCAAGCAAGCTTCCAGCCCGGCGGTGAACCCGGCTGCCAGGCCCACATGACGCGGCAATCGCACGATGTGATGCGCGCCGTGGTGGAGCGCAACTTCAGCCGTACCATCCTGGCTGCCATCATCGATGATCAGATATTCGACCTGATCCACACCGGGTAAACTGCGTGGCAGCGCCTGCAGTGTTTGCGGCAGGGTCTTGGCTTCGTTATAACAAGGGATTTGAATGATTAACTTCACGCGGGATAGTCCGGCATAGAATGATCAGGGAAAGTATACCATTCTATTCCGTGGTGAAGCCGTTCGTGCGGTGCGTATCATCGCAGAAAGGTTTGCGAGCAGAACCGCCGCAGCGGCAAAGCCTTGAACGTTGGCCGTGAAAACCGGGCCTTCCATTCGAATCAAGAATGGTGAAGGCGCCCGACAGGTGAAGCGGACCGTTGGTTTCTGCCAGGATTTCCAGGTGGGTGCTCTCTCCGGTAATTTCTTGCGTCATTTCTTCTCGCAGCGCTCCCGAATCTTGGAAATCGATCCTGAAATGTGAATTATCACAGAAAGGTTTATTGGTTGAATGCCCGCAACGACAGAGCGCCATGCGCACATCTCGGATGTCGAGCTGTCCATCAGCGGTTCTTAACCGAATACTTCCGCGCAAGTAGAGAGGTCCGTCACGTTGCACCTGGATGGTGTTGTGTGAATCAGGCGTCTCGTCTTCAGCGCCATCTTTCCGCCGGTAGTGCAATGCCCCAGACGGGCAGCGCTGAATGACCGCCGCGATTTCATCAGCGGACGCCTGGTTTGGATCGATCCAAGGCCGACGTTGAGAATTGAAAACTGCTGGCTGGCCTCGCAAGCAAAAGGCCGCGTGGATGCACCTGCGACCGTCGAAGGTGACATCGATATCAGGGCTGGTGTAAATTTTTTCGTTTGCCATCGATCACGCCTCTCGATCAGGAAAGTCATTGATTATCTGCCCACTACCGGCAGGTAAATGGGGCGCGTTCCGAGATAGAGCTGGTAGCCCAGGCTGCTGCCGTAGGCGCCGGGCACGGGGTGGGTCACTTGCAAAAAGAGGCTGCCAGTGGTGGTTGGCGTCCAGCGCAGCACAGCGGCCTGGCTGAAGCCGGAGGGGTTCACTTCCGTCAGCAAGGTAGCGCCATCGGCGGCGTACAGACGCAGGCGGGTAGAAGTTGCCCCAGACAATGGATGCGCTGAGACAACCAGGGGTTTACCAGCCTGCACATCCAGGCGCAACCAATCCTGGTCAACGCCGCTGCTGCCCGAACAGAGAGTGCGAACCTGGGTGGAGGGCATCGGACCGGTTTTTGCCTGGGCGATGGTATCATCCGCTTCGTAAGCATCCAGCGCATTGCAGGGTGTGGCGGTGATCAGCGTCACAGTTTCGGCGCTGGCTGGATACAGCTCGGCATTACCGCTCAAGTCTGTAGCGCGCAGGCGAAAAGCATACAGCCCGCCTGGTTGCCCGACAATAAACGCCTGGCGCTGTTCTCCTGGGATGCCGAGGATAGCATCTTGCCAGGTGCCATTATCAATTTGAACTTGTAGATCGAAGTAGTGCAGGCCTGTCAGGTTGTCCGAGGCGCTCCAGGTGGGGTTTAGGACAGTCGATCCATTGACGGGGGGCAAGGCCTGGAGCGCTGATACAGGAGGGGTGCGGTCCAGGCTAAGTCGCCAGGCAACTGCTGGAGCGACATTTCCGGCGCGGTCATACGCCAACAGCGCCAGGGCGAGGCCAGATTGTTCTGGAACAGCGCTCAAATCCAGGCTGGCGCTCCAGCCATCGCTGCCGTCCTGGTCTGAGCCAAAGAGCTTCCAGGTACCTGCTAACCAATCGTTGGAGTGCCAATAAAATTCTAAGCGGTCCAGGCCGCTGGCGCTGTCGCTGGCTTGAGCCTGGACCAAGAGAGGCATAGCGGCAGGAAGCGCAGAACCAGAAGCAAGGTTAAGAAAGTTGACCTGGGGATCATCAGCGTCTCGGTATAAGTTCAATGAATAGGTGTAGGACGCGCCGCCAGCGGAGGGGTGGTCCCAGGCGCGCAGCTTGAGATAATAATCCCCGCTTTGCGCCAACTGGTGTTGTAGGGCAGAGTCGGTCTGCTCGCCTGTCACCAGATCGTCGTTCTGGGCGATTGGAGAAGTTCCATCTGCGCCAAGCAAGAATAGATAGGTATCCAGCGGTGAGCCATTGACCTGGGCATGCGCTGCGGCGGCGACCACATCGCCAGCCTGACCGGAGAAGCGGAAATAATCCACATCGCCACCTGGGCATATCACGCCTGAGATGGTCTCGCCATAAGCCAGCGCCAGCGCCTGGATTGGGGTGTTATTGGGTTCGCCCCCGCCTGGGCAGGCGGGCGGCGCACTGGCGCTGATGGAAATATCATCGATAAACCAGCCGGCGTATCCGTTGAGATACGCATCCAGCGTCTCGAAGAGGAAGCGGAGGCGGATTGTTTGACCGGCGTAAGCGCTCAGATCGATAGCTGGGCTCTGAAGCCATACGTTGGGCGCGTCGTCGCTCAATTGTAGCAGGTTGGCATAGGTGCTGTTGTCGGTTGTGATCTGCAGCCAACGCCGGTCCCAGTGAAGGCCAGGGCCTTCTGTCTCGTAGCGATACCAAAAGCGCAGGTAATAGCCGGTGGAGGAGATTGTGATGAAGGGTGAGGTCAGGTAACCCGTATTTGGCGCGCCGGTGTCGTACCCGACCGCGCTGCCTGTATCGTAGCTCCAGGCAACGCTGCCCCCGGTGGTGTGATTTTGCAGGTCGGTGAGGTCCCAGGTGTTGCTGTTGATCCAGGGAATGTCACGCACTTCGAAGTTTTCACTGTAAGGAGCGCTGACGGTGAGCGGGTTGGGTCCTGGCGGGCCGACGGTGAAGGAGCGCGTCTCGCTCCAGGCACTGACGCCAGCCGAATTGCGCGCTTGAACCTGCCAGGTATGCACCCCTTGAGGGTAGGCCGCTGGCAGCAAAGAGGTGTCCTTCTGCCAGGGCAGGTCTACACCATCGAGGCGCACACGAAATTCCGCCCCGCCGCCAGCATCTTGCCAGGTTGGGCTGAGGCTGGGGTAGGCGGTTGAGAAAGAAGCGCCATTAGCAGGCCAAACCAGCCGGGGCACAGCGGGGGTGGAGATGGGGGCGATTTTTAGCGAGCGGACAACACTTGCCGCGATACGGTTGTCGGCGAGCGAAGGATCCGAAGCAAAGAAAGTCTCGCCCCGACCGGTGTAGTTATCCTGGCTGAACAGGGTTGCCATCATACCATTCCCCACTTGAATGGAAGCAGCAGAGGAGGCGCCCAGCGAGCTCAGGGTGGTTGGGCCATACGAGCCGGTGGAGAGGGTGGTGCATGCGCCGGAAAAATCGGCGCCGCTGAAGAGCGCCACCTGGTTTGTACCCACCTGGCAGGCGGGTGGGGCGGGAGCGCAGGTGTAATTCTTCACCAGGTGAATGAGACCTGGTAAGCCTGGGGCGTAATTTCCAGCGCTATCGCGCAGCTCCAAAGCGATTGCCAGCGGGCCGTCCGGCAGGCCCGCGGCGCATATATCCCAGGTGTAGCTGAATGTGGGTGTGGTGAATTCCGGGCTGATCGTTTTCCAGGTATTGTTATAGAAGGCTCTAAAGCGGGCATAGACCGGCAGGGTATCGTCTGCGGACCATCCCTGTAAAAAAATGGTTGACGAGGCAACAGCGCTTTCATTAGCTGGCGAGGTGATGCTGCCTTGGGGTGGATTGGGATCGGAGGGCGGATAGTTGAGCGAAAGATAGGTGTTGCGTGTAGCTGTGCAGACATCCCCAGGCCAGTCGCAGTACGGCAGGTCATCTGTGATGCGCGGCCGGCCATCGTTGATATCCACATCTTCGAATTTGATATCAACGGACTGTCCCCAATAAGAGTCTGGATTCAGATGAACGTGAAAATGGACATGATTGCCCGAAGAAATGCCGGTATCATCTGCCATGCCAAGATATTGGCCGCGGGTGACGGGTGTGCCCGGGACGCGCAAGGCTTCTGGGATGGTATCTTGTGCAAAATGCAGGTAAAGCTGGTAACTGACCGGGCTGGTGGTGTCATCACGCAAGATCAGGTAGTTGCCCGGTGTGCTTGGGTCGCCGTTTTGCTGCGTCCAGCGCGCCATGTGCACGACGCCAGATTTTGCTGCGTGAACCGGGAACAGGCCGCTCGGATAGGGGCCAGCGAAGTCGAAGGCGTAGTGCGCCTTACCGGAGGCGTCGTAGGCATCGTGATGGGTGCTCTGGGTCATGTATAGGGTAGTTCCAGCGGCAAAAGGCAAGCGGTAACCCGTGAAGGCAGCTTCTGGGAGCACAGGCGTTTCGGCGGCAGCGCGCATCAGCCAGTCAGCTTTATCTGTCGGCGACATCAGCTCATCGGGTAAGGAGGCGAGCGCCTCCAGCCACCCACTATCGCCGGGTAGCAGGACCCGCCAGCGGTTCTCGATGAACTTTACGATGGCTAAACCAGGTTCCAATGGCACCGGTTGGCCTGTTTCTGGATCGATGGGCGTCAACTCTACCGAGGCGCTTTTCTGATCATTCGCGATGCGTACGGGATCCAACCGGGTTTCATACATGAGATAAGGCAGCACCATCTCCTGCTGTGCGCGGATCGCAGATTGAATGGCAGCCCGGATTTGCCCCTCGATGCCAGGCTCAGGCGGCGGCGTCGGCTGCGCAGCCATGCCGGGGGAGAGCGCCAGGCCAACCATGCCCAACAGGATCAAGCTAGTGATCAATAAAGATATGAATTTCAACATTCATTTCATCCTTGGCAGAGGAGATCGTCTCAAACGGTTTCCTGAACAGCACATCCATGCGCTGCGCCCCTGAGAAGGGTTGGCTTGAGACGCGTCACCCAGTTATTTTAACCTTGAACTTTTCCCCCTGCAAAACCAGTTTCCTATCCTAAATGCAATGAATGGCTGGCGGTCTGCTGGTATAATTTTGGCGTATGAAAAACCCCCCGCGTTTCTTGATGATTTTTTCTGCATTGATGATCATCGTCGGGTTCACCCTTGGGGTCTACGCCTGGCGAGACTTTCAAAAAGTGGCGATCGTGGTGGAATGGTCGACGGCCTCAGAGCTGAGCACGGTGGGCTTTAATATTTACCGCAGCGAAAGCAAGGATGGCCCATATCAGAAAATCAACCAGGAGCTGATCCCTGCTTCCACGGATCCACTTGGCGGGGGGGATTACAGCTACCGAGACACCACGGTGACGGCAGGAACGACCTACTTTTACCAGCTCGAAGATGTTGATTCCAGCGGAAGCAACGAAAGATACGGACCAATTCAAGTTGTCGCTCAGCGCAGCGGTGTGTTGGAGCTGGTTTTGGCAGGTGGGTTAATCCTGGTTTCCACTTTCAGCTTTTACACCAGCCTGCCGCGCAAGCGCAAGGTAGATGTGACCGAGTTAATCCCCGCACCGATGATCGCAGACGCTGCGGTTGAGGGAGAGATCGGTGAACCAGGCGAAACGGATAAAGAGCGCAGCGAAGGCGCTTCTGGCGCGCCGGGGAGCATGGCGAAGCAAGACCTGGGATAATTATTTCGCAAATTCCTCCGCTTCCAACGTTATGAACAATCTTTCTCCTGCTGCTGGAATGGCAATTCAGATTGCGAATCTCAAAGTGCATCTGGATTGTGATAACCAGAGCGTTATGGCATCCCTGGGATGGCGTTACCAGCGGTTCATATCAAGCAGCCAGGAACCAGCCCTGCTCAACATACAACTGATAGTAGATGATAACAGTGCAAGCTGCGACCTGGCAAGCGCCGTGCTCGAATACAACGCTGGGCTGATCAGTATTCGAGGGCAGAGGTGCACAGGCTGGATCGACCTGGAAAATCGGCGCAGCGCGCTGGATTTGCGCAGTAAACATGCAGTGGAAGAGATCGATTACTTCTTGCGCATCGTCTTTGCCTGGTTGAGTTTCAGAAAGGGGGGCATATTGTTCCATGCCGCGGGCGTTCGCTGTCATGGGTTGGCCTACGTGTTCTTTGGCCCCTCCGGCGCGGGAAAAACCACAGCAGCGCGTTTTTCTTCACCCTACGAAGTGCTGAACGATGATTTGCTGTTGCTGGCGCCTGACGGGGATCACTGGTGGGTTGCCTCTACACCCTTCACGAATCCGACCCAGGTCGCGCCAGCGCCTGGAGGCGCTCCGCTGGCGGGGCTTTACCGACTGGTGAAGGACGAGCGAGTGTTTCTCGAAGATCTCGGCGCGGCGGAGGCTGTCGCTGAGATATTGGCCTGTGTGCCAATCCTGACAAGCGTGCCGGATTTCGCCGTAGCTCTGCTGGACCGCTGCCGGAGCCTGGCTGGTGCTGCGCCTGTTTTCCAGTTACATTTCCGGAGGGATCACACTTTTTGGGAGTTGCTGCAGTGACCGGTGGGTGATATTACTCGACATTACATAATTATTAAGATTACATGACAAATTGATGCTTGCATTACAAACAAAGTTCGGTTAAAATGGGATAAGCGTGGGCCGGAATTATTCGACGGATGTTTCATTATGGAGGCGACAATGGAAAATGACGAACGGAAACCCTATAGCAAACCTGGAATTATTCAAGAACTCGATTTGGAAACTCGCGCAGGATCTCCCCTCAGCATTCCGAATCCGTTCGACCTGACCGATCCGGCGGCGCCGGGAACCGACGGCGACTGATCGCGTCGGCTGAGGCAACTCAAAGCAGGTCGGCGAGGCCGCACGCAGCCTGAGCTTTGATGGTGGTAGAAGCCATCCCATAGATACTAATCGCGGCACGCTTGGTGGTGAAACATTTGGCGAGCTTCGTCGTTTTCCGCGAAGCTCGCCTTATTTATAAATTAGGTGGTGCGCGCTTCAGCCGGGTTTGATGCTTCCGGCCAAAGGCATCAGTCCATTTTGTTTGAACTGGCGAACGTGATCATGTGGTGGATGAAGCGTAATCAGGATGAGCGATGCTGAATAAACTCTTGTCGGTTGTATTGATATTGGGCTTACTGATCATACCCCATTCCGGCACCCATGCGGTGAGCGAAGAGGCTGGTTTTACGATGCGCGTCCACCAAGGCAATCCAGTCGAAATCGCACTCGATTTTATTGTGCGGAATTATGACCTGCAAACGATCTATCTGGATGGCGAGAGCTATACCAGCCTCATGTTCGAGGGTCAAAGCGAGCTGGTGACTGTATCTGGTTATGAAATGCCAGTGATGACCAAGGTACTGGTTGCGCCTCCATCCGGCGATTTTTCAATCGATTATCAAGCGAATAACACCACACGGATAAAGACCAGACACCCGCTGGCGCCAGCTTTGCAACCCGTGGAGCTCGATGATGATCTGACTGCGGGGAAAAGCGCGCGCCTCCCCCAAGCATTGGAACAAGTCGATGGCCTTCTGCCGGCTGAGGCTGTGCAGGTGGAAGAGGCCTGGGTGCGTGAGTACAGGCTGCTTGCCATCAAGGTATTTCCATTACAATACGACGCCTCTCAACATGAGCTCGTTTTTAGCTCGCACGTGCAGGTCAAAATCGCCTTCGCCAGTAACGTGGCGTCATCTATCGACGCGGCTTTAGAAATATCAGACCCACGCAGCGATCCCTTCCTGGCAAGTTTGCTACCAGTGGTCGAAAATCCTGAGATGTTGGAGAGCTGGCGAGCCGCGGCAGGCGCCAGCGCTGTTTCAACATCTGCGGTGCAAAGTATCTCGGCTGCGCCACGCTACCGCATTGCGATTGATCAGGATGGGCTTTACCGCATGACTTACGCTGAGCTCTTAGCTGCGGATGTGCCCGTCGCCAGCATTGACCCACAGACGTTTCAGCTAGACAGCCAGGGGCGCCAGGTGGCGCTGTATGTCTCGAACAATGACGGCAATCCGGCGGTCTTCTCTCCGGGCGAATACCTGGCATTTTATGGGCAAAGATTTCGAGGGGACCGCCTGGCGCAGCAGTTTGCCGCAGAGAATGCACATTTTTATACCTATTGGAAACAACTGAGCGATGGCAGCCAGGTTCTGTGGAAACCTGAGATGAATGCCGAAATGTTCGAAAAATACACGCGCACGAACGTGTACTGGTTGAGCTACAACCAGGAGAATCCGCTGCGCATGCCTGCACTCGACGGCGCGCCGGGAAGCGCGCCGGTTGCGAGCCACTACACGGCAGTGGCGCGCGCCGAGCAGGATCGCTTCTGGCGAACAACGCATTTCACCTCCGAGGACACATTCTTTTGGGAAGACAGCGGCTTTCCAGCGCGCACCGCTCTGAGTTTTGGCGCGCAGCTCAGCGCAGTGGCCTCCGGAACGTTCACCGCTACGCTCAAAGGCGAAGTTGTGGCGATGACCTCGAACCTGTCTGCAGGCCCGGATCACCACACGCAGTTTTTTATCAACGATTCGACCTTCAGCGGTGCACCCGTGTTGGATAAATTCTGGGAAGGGCGCAGTGCGCTGGCATTCGAAGCGCTTTTCCCACAGAGTAAATTGATAGAAGGCGCCAATCAGCTCAATATGAAAATCATCCCCACGGCGGCGGTGCCTAACGAGCGGCTGCTGTTCAACTGGTTCGAGATTCACTATGCCAGGCTCTTCCAGGCGGAAGGGGACGCTCTGGAGTTCAGCATGAGTCAGGCCGGGCCGTGGAAATTCGAGATCTCCGGATACAGCAGTGGGGACCTTGGGGTGATGGAGATCAGCTCCGTCTACACCCCCACCTGGATCACCGGCGGCCAATATTCATCTGGCGTGTTGAGTTTCGAGAGCAACCAGCCGGCTGGCGCCAGGTACTATGCCGGGCGCTTCATCGATTTGAGCGCGGAGCAAATTGTGCTGACGATGCTGCCGGACCTCTCCAGTGCGGCAGATTATGCGATCATCACCCACAAGGATTTCCTGGCAGCCGTGCAGCCGTTAGCCGATTACCGCGCCAGCAAGGGCCTGGATGTCAAGGTGATTGACCAGCAAGAGCTGTACAACGCCTTCACTTACGGCATCTTTCACCCTCTGGCGGTGAAAGAGTTTCTGCGCTATGCCTTTGCCAATTGGAGCAAACCTCCGCGATACGTGCTCTTGGTCGGCGATGGGCATTGGAATTTCCACGGTTCGCCGATTTACGCCTCGACCTCCAACTACTTCCCACCCAACCTTTCCTGGGTGGATCCCTGGCAGGGCGAGGTGGACAGCGCTAACCTGCTGGCGAATGTGGTTGGCAGCGATATCTTGCCGGATGTGATGATCGCTCGCCTGCCGGTCAATAACGCCCAAGAAATCGCTGACTACACAAGCAAACTGATCAATTACGAAGCCCAAGGAGTTCAAACCTGGCAGCGCAACCTGTTGTTCGTGGCTGACAATGTGCCAGATGCAACCGGCGATTTTGTCTACTTTTCGGATGCGATCGCTGCAGATTACCAACGCCCTGGCTTTGTGACGTCCAAGATTTATGAGAACGATTATGGTTGTCCGACAGTGAACGGGAATTTATGCCCGGAGGTGAACTATGCGATCACCTCGACACTCTCCTCTGGCGGGGCGCTGCTGGTTTCCTTTATCGGGCACGCTTCCCTGGATCGTTGGACACATGAGCATATCTTTCTCAATCGCAACCGGACCTTCCCGGCAATGACGCTGGCGAGCAGCATATCCACGCTGAACAATGGCGATCGCTTGCCGGTGATTCTTTCCATGACCTGCCTGGATGGCTATTGGATCTATCCGGATAATCTCTCTGACCCATCGCGAACGATTGGTCCACAAAGTTCGATCATCGAAGATCTGCAACGGGTGGGAGGAAAAGGCAGCGTGGGCGCCTTTTCACCCACCGGATTGGGCGTGGCTACCGGTCATGATGCGCTGGAGCGCGGATTTCTTGATGCACTGTTCGTGGCGGGCAACTGGGAACTCGGCGCGGCAACCCAATCTGCAAAGATGCGCCTGTACCAGTCCGGCTCGAATTTCGATTTACTGAATACCTTCACGATATTTGGGGATCCTGCCCTGCAAATGCGCAGCCCACACAATGTAGCGGTGACGCCGAGCAATTCTGAACTGGCCACATTGCCGGGCGGCAGCGTTGTATTTAGCCTGCAAGTCAACAATACCGGATTAGTGGAAGATACCTTCGATATTGCGCTAGGTCCATCCGCCTGGCAGGTGAGTGCGCCAGCCCAAATAGGACCGCTCTCTCCCGGAGAAAGCACGACCCTCCAGGTGATGGTCATGATACCTTCTGGGACGCCGATCGGGAGCAGCGACAGCGTGGATGTCGCCTTGATCTCGCAGGGCAACCGGGCGCGACGCAGCAGCTCTACCTTGACGACCCGCGCGAACGAATATTTCGCGACCTGGCAACCAGCTTCTGCGAGTAAGCTGGCTGTTTCGGCAAGCCCAGTGATTTATGAATTGACATTAACGAATGCTGGATTTGAGGCAGATAGTTATCACCTGACGCTCAGCGGTAACTCCTGGCCGAGTGTCATCGTCACCGGCGCTCTGGTGGAGAATGTTTTTCCGGGATACAGCCGCACGGTACGGGTGGAGGTCACGGCGCCAGCGGGCAGCGCAAGCCTGCAACAAGACCAGGTGGTGATCACTGCAAACTCGATAAATGAACCATCATTTGCCATTGAGGCAACCCTGACTACCGTGGTTGCTTATAAAACCTTTCTGCCGGTAATTGTCAGGTAAAGCATGGAGAGGTACAATCATCTGGCTCAAGAAATGGGGCAGGTTTACCTGGAAAAGGGAGGCTTGTTGCGCCTGACCGTCAGCGGCAGGAGTATGGCGCCGTTGCTGCTGCCCGGCGATATCTTGTGGTTCGAGGGGATTTCAACCGCCGATTTGCAGCCGGGCGACCTGGTTTTGGCGCGCCGCGCGGGCGAGATGGTCACACACCGCTTTCTGTACGCAGATGGCTCGGGGTGGCATCTCAAAGGGGATGCCTGCAGCTTTCCAGATGCCGCATTCACTGAAGATGCGCTCATCGGACGAGCGGTGATACTGGAGCGCAATGGTCGGAAGATCGATTTGAAAATCCCTGAGATGCAGGCCGCTGCAAGAAAAGTCCTGTGGTTTTCGAATTTGGAAGCGAACTTGTTTTCCACGGTCAAAGATTTTTTGAGTAAAATATTGCCTTCGCAGCTAATACCCCGGACAAGGTTTTTGCAACGATTGATCGGTTCTCCATTCCGTTGGATAAACTACATGCTCTTGTCCCGGATTGTCTCTAAGGAGTCTTAAGCAAAAATGAAGCCAGGCCTGGATCAATACTATCAACCCTCTCCCGGCACCGTAGGCCAGCTATTGGACAATGAGGCTGTCTTGCTAAGACCCGGAGCTGGCAAGGTCAGCGTGCTGAACGATGTTGGGGCTCGCATCTGGCAGTTAGCGGATGGGACGCGCTCGATCCGCGAGATTGCGATGGCGATCACCCAGGAATTCCGGGTTGATCAACGCCAGGCTCAGGCCGATACCATCGAGTTCATTGAGCTCCTGGTGCAAAAAGGAATCCTGGTGGCTGTCGATCCCCCCAGGGCGTAAGCTATCCGCCCGGCATGGGTCACCCATCGTGTCATCAGATGTCGCAATTATTTATGAAGAAGCCGTTCTCCATTGCAGTTCTGACCAGTCTTGTCCTCCTGGCAGCAGTGAGCAGCGTATTCATCGTGAAGGCGGCGGTCACATTGACCTATTTTATCGCCCAGGGACAGGCAGACTCCATCCGCTTGACCTGGGAAACCGCCTCCGAGCTGGATAATTCGGGCTATTATGTCCGCCGTTCGCTCACTGAGACCGGGACGTATAACCGCATCAGCGCATTTATACCCAGCCTCGGTGACAGCCTGGTTGGCGCAACATATTACTATACAGATACGAATGTGACCATCGGTACCGTTTACTGGTACCAGCTCGAGTCGGTGGACTTCTCGCAAAATTCGCAGTTCTATGATCCGGTATCGGCTGTGGCAGGATCGGATTTTGCCACTCAAACCGCAATCGCCAGGACACCCACTGCCACAGCGTCTACGCCGACTGCGACCGCGACAGTCAATACGGCAACCCCCACCTCCACACGCACCGCGACGCAGATATCTGCAGCGACTGCCACCAGCGCCTATCCTGGTCCAGCGACCAGCACATTGCCTGTCTTTCAGCCATCGCCGACCGCGGTTAACCCTGGTGCAACCATCCCGGCAACCAGCAGCCTGCCACCACCCATTGCTGGAACCAGCACGGCACCACCGGCGCCAGGAGAGGCAAACACTGGCGCAGCAACGCTGATTCCCCTACCCGAGATCACATTGATTTTTGAGACGCCTGAACCGGTCACTGCCACACCTGCAGCGATTGCCATGAGCTCCGCTGAGCGGGCAAGCCCAGCGCTGGCGGAGTCCGGTTCATCCTCCTCCGGATGGTTGACCCCCGGACGCCTGATCTTCTTGGGATTGATCCTGCTGGTGTGGGTGATACTGGGCGTTTGGTTTATTGTCTCGATGAAACGGGTGCAGTAATTTTATGACGCTAACCCAGCCAGGCAACAGGTCTCATCGTCGATGGCACTGGGCGGCGGCGGCGTTTTTGATACTGATCTCTGCATTGCTCGTCCAGCGAGCGGTAAACAGCGCCCACTTACAAAAGGATGCCGCGGTTGTCCCCTTGATGACTGGACCGCAGGACAGCGGCGTTGCAAAGCTGCGGGTTGAGCGAGAGGGACTTTACGAAATTGGCGAGGCGGAATTCCGCCGCCTTGGCATTCTCCTGGAGCAGGTGGAAAGCAGCAACCTGCGCTTAAGCTGGCGAGGGGGCCCTATTCCCGCCTGGATCGAAGAAGACGCGGCCGGCAAGCGCTTGCGTTTTTTCGCATCCAGACCATCCAGCCTGTATAGCCAGGAAGATTATTACTGGCTCCAATGGGGCGCGCAGGCGTCTGAATGGCCGGAGCAAGCGGCCGGCGATATTGAACAAAACGCTCCATTCTCACAGGATTTGAGCACTGTTCCATCGGTCATCTCGAAAGTGGAGAATACCGTTCTCTCAGAGCTACGGCTTGAGCAGCAAAGCATCTATTCTCCCCAGGTGGAGTCGGGCGACCGGTTCATGTGGAAGATCCTGGCCGCCCCAGCAACAGAGGATTTTTCACTCGATTTGGCAGACCTTGCAGGGGACAGCTCAGATCTGGCGGAATTGGTCATCGATGTATGGGCCAGCACCGAAGCGCGGGTTGAACCCGACCACGCCATGGAAGTTTACGTGAATGACGAAAAGATTGCCAGCATTACCTGGGATGGCCGCGGTCGGCAATCTTTTACCGTGCAGTTTCCAGCAAAATATCTCAAGGCGGAAGAAAATACTATCCGCATTGCGCTGCCCGGAATTCCCGATGTCGCGGCTGACATTGTGCACCTGGATCGGTTATTGATGTATTACCCGAGCAGGCTTGCTCGTCAACAGGGCCAGGCCATATTTTGGGGCGCGGGAAGCCGGTTAGCGCTGGGAGAATTGGGCGGCGAGGTGTTGCTGTTGGATATCAGCAACCCGCTGAATCCCACCCTTCATTCCGGGCAAACGAGCGTTGATTCCTATGCTCTGGAGGCTGGTAAACGCTACCTGGCAGTGTGGGAGGGCGGCGCATACACTCCAGCCGGTATCGAGCAGCCCCAGCTAGCCCCGAATTTGCGCGATCGATCGTTGGCAGCAGAATATGTGGCGATTGGTCCCGCGGATCTCTTGCCGCCGCTCGAGCCTTTGATGGCGCTGCGCCAGGAGCAGGGGTTGAGCACTGCGATGGTCGATGTCCAGCTCATTTATGATCAGTTCGGTTTTGGCTACCCTGAGCCACAGGCCATCCAGCATTTTCTGCGGTATGCAAACGAGCAGTGGGCCAAGCCAGAGATTGGCGAACCCCTGCGTTTTGTGCTGCTGGTTGGTGACAGCACCTATGACCCGCGCGGCTATCTCTCAACCGAGCAGGCCAACCGCATGCCAACGTTCCTGGTGGATACGGTATTTGGGGGCCAGACGGCGACCGATGTCGATTTTGTGCAGTTCAACGACGACCCATGGCCGGACGCAGCGGTGGGGAGGTTGCCAGCGCAGAGCGCGCTCCAGCTCCAAAATTATGTGGACAAAGTCTTGCGTTACGAGCGGAATCTGTCACCTTCAAAGGGCCAGCTATCCATTCAAGCGGTAGCTGATGGCCAGGAAGCCAGTTTCGCGCTGGATGCTGGCGAATTCCTGAAGCTTTTCCCCGAGGAAATCCCCACCGAACTTTTCTCGCCATCCGCTGGCGCCCAGGCGGCGAACCAAGAGGTGCGAAAGATTTTTACAAGCGGCAGCTCGATCATCGCTTATTTTGGGCACGGCAGCGTCAATATGTGGGGCAAAGATCGCTTGTTTACAGTGGAGGATGTTGCCGCGCTGGAAACACAGGAGCAGTTCCCTATCGTGCTCAACCTGACGTGTCTGACGGGGTTGTTTACGCACCCTAAAGTGGAATCCCTGGCGGAAGCCCTCCTGTGGAAAGCAGAGGCAGGCGCGGTGGCTGTGCTGGCGCCCTCCAGCTTGACCTTGCCTTTCGACCAGAACTTTCTGAGCGGGCCGTTGGCGCAAGCGCTGGCGTCCGAGACGGGAAGCACACTCGGAGAGATCCATCTCTCAGCACGACGTCAAATACCGCCTGAAAACCGAGGTTCGCGCGATGTTATGTTGACTTTCATGCTGTTTGGCGACCCAGCCCTGCGACTAAAATAGGAGAGAGGCAAAAATTGGAGGGGAAATATCTGGATTCCATTGAAAAACTATGATAGAATATGACCGGTTGATATTAAAATAAACTTAATTAGTCCAACTTATCCGAATTGCCACGTAACATGGGAGGCGCGTTATGTCAAAGCAGATGGTCAACCTCGCTACTGGACGCAGACAATCTGGCATCCATGCCAGACTGACAATCGGTGTCATCTTACTGCTGTCTCTCATGTTGGCTGGCGCCGCCCTGGCAGCCGCTGTTCAGGTGGACGATTTCAACGAGGGCAGCCTGGGCAGCATCCGAGCGAGCGCAAGCGATCCTTCGGTGGGGGCGACTGAAAACACAACCAGCAGCGCGCTGGGAGGCGAACGGGACATTGTTGCCATTCACACGTCTGGCGCTGGCAGTGTGAGCATGGAGGTTAACTTCGAGGGCAGCGCCAGGCTTTCCTTTACAGCCGGCTCGGGTGTGCGCGGCAGAGGCGTGGTGACTTGGGATGGTGATGATAACGACGCCTTCAACAACGCCCAGGGCTTAGGTGGTGTCGATATCTCGGACAACAACAATAATGATGGCTTCCACATCGAGGTGCTCGACAACGATTTCCCGGCGCGGGTGATCATTCGCGTTTACAGCAGCGCTACCGAATGGTCAGAAGGCAGCTTTATCACCCCGGGTGGTATTGTCTTTCCAGACCACGTGGATTTCTTCATGCCTTTCTCTAATTTTACCCAGGGCACTGGTGCATCGGCAGAAGCAGACTTTTTCTATGTCACTGCGATCGAGTTCGAGATCGATGGGACGTTGAATTCTTCTACGGATCTGTCATTGGATTTCCTGGATGTCGATAACTTCCGCGATTATGGCGATCTTCCGGTTGCCTTTGGCGGTCAAACGGATGCAAGCCATTTTGCCAATGGTTTACGACTGGGTGCGCAGGTCGATATCGAAGCTGCCAAGCCTTCGACCCCAGGCGCTGGGGCGGATACCGATGACGCCACCGAGGCGGATGACGAAGATGGCGTCAGCCGCACACCGGGAGTGAACTGGACTACCGGGGCGGGTGGCGGCAGAGTGAACTTCACCGTGAATGGGTGTCAATCCGCTCCGTGTTACTTGAATGGTTGGATGGACTGGGATAAAAACAATTCATTCGATACCGGTGAGGAGATCTTCACAAATTTCCCGGTGTCAAATGGAAGCTACACGAATGTTCCCATCATGGTGCCCGGAACGGTCAGTTTCAACACCTCCTATTACGCCCGCTTCCGCATCTGCAACAATATCTTCGATTGTGATGACGCGGCGATTAGCGATGTCACCGGCGGCGAGGTAGAAGATTATTCCTGGTCTTTCGGACCAACCTCGGTGAGCCTATCCAGCTTTGGGGCGCGAGTTGCATCCCCAGCTCCTGTCAATCTGCTGGTGTATGGGCTGGTTGGTGTTTTATTGGCTGGCTTGCTGGTGCTGAGGTATTCCGGTCGCCCTGTGCGGGAATAAAACCAGTTCATAGAACAGCGCGGGTTCGGTTTCCGAGCCCGCGCTGTTTTTTTTATGCGGCAGACCTGGTCAATATCCTGGGATCAATGCTCCGAATCCGATAAGCGCAGCGCTAGACGATCAACTGGAGCAAATTTGCCAGCCCCTGGGCTGGATGGGTGTGAAAATGGAGATGCAGGGTGCGCCGCTGGTTCTCTTGCAGCGCTTGCAGGTCGCCCATGGCCTGGGCATGCAAGAGCACCCCGAAGCTGATCGATGACTTTGCCATGTCAACATCCTCCGGTATCGGTGCATCTTCGACGATGTCTGAAGTGAATTGAAGGAACAGGCCCTGCCCAGAATCGCCTTTGTGAAGCTGCCCGGTGGAGTGCAGGAAACGCGGGCCATATCCAATCGTGGTTGCCAGGTGTGTGCGTTCTCGCAGCTTCAAACGCAACGCTTGCAGGGCCGCGGTGGTGTCAGGGCTTGGGGTGAGAAAAGCCTGCAGCGCAAGGTAATCGCCCGGTTTTGCCAACGCCAGGAAGGAGAGCAGCGCGTCTTTGACGGTCTGGTAAGGCTGAGAGGCAAAAACGGTCACCCAGGGGGTCTCCAGGGCTGTTGCCTGCCCGGGTAAGGAGCCTTGTTTTTTATAAGCTGCGGTCATCTGGCGGGCTATCACCTTGGCTTGCTCAACATTGGGTTGGTCGAAGGGGTGGATGTCCATGCGCCAGCCGGCAACAGCCGTGGCAAATTCCCACAAGAAGAATTGCGCGCCCAGTTGATAGAGATCCTGGATGGTCATGCGTATGAGCGGCTTACCTTGCTCAGCTATTGCCGAAAAACAGCGCTGCGTGGCGGCATCATGCGCCAATGCCATGGTCACGTACAAGCGATCTTCTCCGTAGAGGTGTGGCTCGCCTTCAGGCTCATTAACCACTGGCACGATGCCTTTGCCGTCTTTACCGGTAGACTCGGCAATCAATTGCTCGACCCAATCGGCGAAGCCAGCGATTTCAGGGGAGACAGCCAGGGTCAGCTTATTGATCCCCTGGTTAGCCAGCGCGCCCATAGCTGCCCCAAGCGCTGCGCCAGGGTTTTCCCGAGTCGGATGCAATGGGCTACAAGCATGCATCATGCTCCTGGCGCTGGCCAGCAACCTGTGCAAGTCGACTCCCATCAGCGCGGCGGGCACCAAACCAAAATACGAGAGGGCGGAGTATCGCCCACCAATCTCCGGGTCGTTCAGGAAAGTGGCCCGGAAATGGCGCTCCGCGGCGATGCCAACCAGCTTGCTGCCGGGATCAGTGATGGCAATAAAATGTTCGCCCGCCATTTCCTCGCCAAATTTTTCAAGGCACCGGGAATAGAAATATTTGTAGAAGGAAAGCGTTTCCTCTGTCGAGCCCGACTTGGTCGAGACGATAAACAGCGTGTGCGATAAATCCAGGTTGCGTTCCAGATTGCGCACTGCGCCTGGGTCAGTGCTATCCAATACTGCCAGCTTTAGATAGCCTTCTTTTTGGGGGAAAGTCCTGGCAAAGAATTCTGGAGCGAGCGATGAGCCTCCCATTCCCAACAGGACTGCCTGGGTATAACCGGCAGATTGCACGGCAAAAGTCAAAGCCTCGATGTGCGGGAGATGCATGGCCATGTTGTCAGCCACTTGCAGCCATCCCAAGCGGTTGCTGATCTCAACTGGATCGGAGCGCCAAACCGTATAATCTTGTTGCCAGATGCGGGCCACGATATCCTGGTCGGATAGGTCGCGCAGGGCTGCGTCAAAGGCGCTTTGTGCATGACCCAACGAGAAGCGCAAGCCGGTTTGTTCCAGGCGTCGATCGGCGATTTTCTTTTCGATGCTGTTGAGCAGCGAGTGGTAGGCATCCGAAAAAGCCTGAACCCCTTCCTCTTCCAGCTCCCGAGTGACCCGTTGCATGGAAATGCCTAAACCTTCCAACTTTTCGAGAACACTACGCGCTTCATCGAGCCCCTCTTCGATGGTCACTCGCGCCTGACCATGGTCGATGAAGGCATCCAGCGTATTCTGCGGCAAGGTATTCACCGTGTGCTTGCCGATGAGCTCTTGCACATAGAGAATATCCGAATAGGCGGGATTCTTGGTGCTGGTTGATGCCCACAGTGGGCGCTGAAGGTTGGCGCCGCTGGCGCGAAGCTGCTCGAAACGCGGGCTTGAAAAAACTTGAAGGAATAACTGGTAGGCTAACTTAGCGTTGGCGTTGGCTGCCTTTCCCAACAGCCCGGCTGCCTGAGCCGCTGACGCACCTTCGTCGCGCAGGATGATCTGTAAGAGCTGGTCTGCTTTGCTATCCACGCGGGAGACAAAGAAAGACGCCACCGAAGCAACGTGATCCAATGGCAACCCAGCGGCCAGGCGCTGTTCTAAACCCTGCAGATACGCCTCTATCACCGCCTGGTAGCGCTCCAGGGCAAAGATCAGGGTGACATTCACGTTGATCCCGTGTGCAATCGCCTGGGTGATGGCGGGCAGCCCGGCTTGCGTGGCGGGTATTTTGATCATTAAGTTCGGACGATCTACCGCATTCCACAGTCGCTTCGCATCTTCGAGCGTCGCGTGGCTGTCGTACGCCAGCTCAGGGCTGACCTCCAGGCTGACGTATCCATCTGCGCCGGAGGTTTTATCGTACACAGGGCGCAGCAGATCGGCAGCTTCTTGAATATCCTGAATAGCGAGGGCTTCGTAGATTTCTTGGGCGCTCTTTCCTTCTTGGGCAAGCTGCAGGATCTGCGCATCATAATCCTGGCTGCCGGCGATGGCTTTTTCGAAAATGCTGGGATTGGAGGTGACACCCCTTAGACCCAGGTCAATTAATTTGCTCAACTCTCCAGATCTTGTAAATGAACGGCGAATATAGTCCAACCAAATCGCTTGTCCGATATTGGCTAGTTCTTCAAGGATCATCATGGGCCTTTCTCCTCGATTTGCTGTAATATGGGTATCATACACCAATTTGTAGCTTGTTGGCAGCATCTTTAACTGCGATCCTGTTCAGGGAGCCCAGGTCGTTGCGCGCTGCGGATATTTCCGGAGTGTAAAACAACCAGGTCGAGGAAGGCCAAATGAGATACAATTAGTCCACTACTCGATGATACGTCCAATGCCAGTAATTACCTGTCCAAAGTGCCAATATTCACCCATTGAAGGAGGGTTGAAGGCGTGTCCGAATTGCGGCGAGGCGCTGCCCCGCCAGAGCAAGGGTGGTTCGCGCAGAAAGAAGACACCAACCACGAAGATACAGGTCGAGCAATCGGTTGGCGAAGTAGCTCCAGGCGGGCAGGTGACCGGCGTCCAGATTGGGCAGGTGAGTGGGGAGGTTGTCGTCGGCTACACGGCTGCAGAGGTCGGCGAGCTTTTGGAGCAGATATCGAAGACTCTGCAACCGAAAGCATTCGATGGAAGTTGCCCTTACATTGGACTGGAAGCATTTGGCGAGGAAGATGCGAGGCGCTTTTTTGGACGTGAGCGGTTGGTGAATGAGCTGGTATCTCGCGTGCGCAGCCTGTCGTTTTTGGCTGTGGCTGGACCGAGCGGCTCGGGAAAATCGTCGCTGGTCCGCGCCGGCTTGATCCCGGCGCTGAAAAATGGTGCAGTCGATGGTAGTCGAACCTGGCTTTACACCTCCTTGACGCCCGGGCGGTCGCCGCTCGAAGCATTGGGAAAAGCCCTATCAAAATTATCCGGCAATCTGCAGCCGCTGAATGACTATCGCCAAAATCCTGAAACGCTCCCTGCGGGGCTGTTGCATGATTGGATGGAAATATTGTTAGGCGATCGAGCGAAGCGGCGTCTGGTGCTGGTGATCGACCAGTTCGAGGAGATCTTCACCCAGCTCGGTGAAGCGGACGCTGGATTGCGGACCGCCTTTCTGCAGCAAATTCTCCAAACCTCAGCCTCGGCCCAGAGCCGGTTGCTGGTTATCCTGACCCTGCGCTCCGATTTTGTGGCGAATTGCGCTTCCTATCCCGAATTGAACAGCCTGCTCAACCAGGGTTTCTTTCAGGTTGGCCCGATGGCGCCGGATGAGCTTGTCTCAGCGATTGCACGGCCTGCGCTCAATGTGGGGCTGCCCATCGAGCCTGAACTGGTTTCCCAGATTGTGGCTGATATGCGCCAGGAGCCGGGCTCGCTGCCATTGATGCAGTTTGCGCTCAAAGATCTGTTCGAGTTCGAGCAGTCCAAAGGGGGAGTGATGGCGCTGACGTTGGATGGGTACCTGGAGCGCGGCGGGTTGCATCGCGCTCTGGCGCGCTATGCAGACGATGCATTTTCACATCTGAGCCAGGAAGAACAGAAGCTGGCGGAATCGATTTTCCGCGGCCTGGTCATGCCGGGTCGGGGCACGCAAGATGCCCGCCGCACGGCCCTGTTCGATGAGTTAACCCCTGCAGGTGTAGATCGATCCATGGTTGAGAAGGTGATCCATCGCCTGGCGGATGCGCGCTTGATCACCACCGATGACCGGCCGGAGACGCCCGAAGACGATCGCACGGTCACCCTGGCGCATGAGCGCCTGCTGGAAGCCTGGCCTTGGTTGCGCCGCCTGGTGGATGAAAACCGGGAAGCGATCGCCTTGCAGGTAGAAATCGAGCAAGATGCCTTGCGCTGGGAGAGCAACCAGCGCGATGAAAGTTACCTCTACACCGGGGCGAGGCTGGCGACATCCCAGGAGAGGATGGAAGAAAAGAAGCTTGTGCTCAGCAACACTGGGGCGGCATTCATCACCGCAGCGGTCGAACACAAGCTGGCAAAAGAACGCGCTGAGCAGGAAGCGAGAGAAGCGGATCAGCGTCGCGAGCTGGAGGCTGCTCGGCGAATTGCTGAGGAGCAAAGACTGGCGGCTGAGGCGGAATACAGGCGCGCTGCCATTCAGCGCCGCATGTTGCAGGTTGTGGGTGGGCTGTTGGCCGTGGCTGTGATTTTGGCGGTGTGGGCGCTGATGGCGCAGGTTCGGGCGAACGAAAATTTTAAAGAAGCTGCCAACCAGGCTGGCACGGCAACGAATGCGCTGGGGGTGTCGTACCTGCGCGGCACAGAGGCGGCTCAGCAGCGGGAGCTGGCTGCTGCGAATGCATTGGAGGCGAATCGCCAGGCTGAGCTGGCTCTTTCTCGGCAACTTGCCGCCCAGGCGCTGACCGAATTGCTCCAGGGAAACCAATCATCGGCGCTCAAGCTCGCAGCGCATGCCTATCGCATCTCCGATACACCCGCGGCGAGATCTGCCTTGCTCACCGCACTTCAAGAAAATCCACGCCTGGTTCACCTTTTTACAGGTCATCATGACTTTGTTTTGGATGTGGCTGCCCAACCTGGAGGCGCACTGTTGGCCTCGGCGGGCTGCGGTGGTCGGGATCTCTCGCGTGAAAAGTGTTTGTTTGGCGAGATACGCCTTTGGGATCTGAGCCTCGGCAAACCAACCAGCGAGGTGTTAGGTGAGCATGGAAATGCGGTGCGAATCGTGCAATTCAGCCCGGATGGGCGATGGTTGGCCTCGGTTGATGAGGATGGCGTGATTAACCTGTGGGATGTTGCCACTCGCAGCTTGCAAGCTGGCCCGTTGGCCAGCCTGGAAGAAACGCCTTCATTCCTCAGGTTTTCATCCGATTCAGAGCAGCTATTTGCCCGCTTGCAAGATGGCGCACTGCTTGCCTGGGATCTCTCGACGAAGGCACCCGAAACGGGCGCAATATTTCCGGGATTGCCTGGAGATTTTCGGATCAGCACGATCCATCCAGGCGGCAATCACCTGGCTGGCCAGGACGAGCGCAACGTGATCCAGGTTTGGAACCGCGACCTGGTTTCGGGAACCTTCCAATTGCAGGCAGAGATCGATGCTTTCACTCTGAAGGAATCTGTTGGCTTGCTGCTCGGCGGGGCGAATTCAGCGCCGATGCTGGCAATCTCAACCGGCAATGAACTGGTGGTTTATGACGCAAGAACTGGCCAGGTTTTGACCGATGCGCTGGTCGGGCATCGGGATCGGGTGCGCGCCATGGCATTTTCAGACGATCATCAACACCTGGCGTCTGCCAGCCTGGATGGCACGATACGCATCTGGCACCTGCCAAGCTGGTTTGCCCGCCGCGACCGAGACGCAAGCGCGCAGCAGCCGCCGCAGCGCGAAGTGACCTTCGAACCACTGCTCGGTCACCAGGATACCATCACCAGCCTGGCATTTGCGATGGGCGGACAATACCTGGTTTCTGGATCGCGAGACATGAGTGTACGGGTGTGGAACTGGGCGGGCGAGGAGCTTATCGGGCAGCCGATCCTGCAAATTGATGAGGATACCTTAGGCATGAAGTTGAGTCCCGATGGAGACCGGCTGGCTTTTGCGGGCTGCGCCGCTAGCGTTGGTGAGGATTGCCGCCAAGGCAAAGTGAGCTTCGTTGATCTTTCGGATGGTAATCTGCTCGCTGATGCGCTGGAGGGGCACACCAACCGGGTGAATTCAATCGCCTATTCACCAGATGGAGCGCGCCTGGCTAGCGGAAGCTGGGATGGCACGATCATTATTTGGGATCTTGCCGCTTCCGCTCCATTGGTTGGGCCGTTTGCTGCACATGAGGATTTTGTGACTGATCTTGCTTTCAGCCCGACTGGCGACCGGCTTGTTTCCAGCAGCCGGGATGGAAGTATCAAGATTTGGAAGGCCAGCGACGGCTCACAGATCGGCGAAGCTCTCACAGACCATGCCGAGCGAGTCACCACGGTTGCCTGGAACCCGGTGAGAGACATAATCGCTTCCGGGGGACGGGATGCAAGGGTTATCTTGTGGGATCTGTCTGCATCCACGGCGGTCTCGACCACCCTCCAAGGGCATGCAGAACAAATTGTTAATGTGCTCTTCAGTCCGGATGGCAGCCTGTTGGCATCCAGCAGCGCCGATCGATCGGTAATCATTTGGGAGGTGGCTTCGAAGAAGCTCCGCATGCGGTTGCAAGGTCATGCTGAGCGCACCACAGGCCTGGCGTTCAGCCCCGATGGAGCGATGCTGGCGAGCGGGTCCTGGGATGACAGCGTTCGCTTGTGGGACACAGCCAGCGGGCAGCAAATTGGCCGCCCTTTGAGCGGTCACCGAGATAATATCAGCGGACTGGCCTTCAGCGAGGATGGGAGATACCTGTTCTCAGCAGGCCTGGATGGCAGAGTCATTCGTTGGGAGATGGAGCCAGGTTTGTGGCAGATGCGAGCATGCCAGATTGTCGCGCAAGACTTTGACAGCGAGCAGTGGCGATCGCTGGTGGGTGAGGATATCGATTTTTCACCGGTCTGCTCGCCTTGAGGTAGCTGGCAGGGGGGCTGATTCGCTTCGCACGCAGTCACAAACCCAAAGCGCTTCGCAAATTTTGGAGCAAACGGCTACCGGCTGCCCTGTAGGGTCAGCACCTGAACTGAGCTGTGAGTTCATCCTGGGTGGAGAGCCAGTCGATTGCCTGTCTCGCGGCGCGTGTGGAAAATGGACTGAAGGCTGATCGACCTCTATGAGAGCTGGTTCAACTGCTGAGGGTCTCCTGGGAGAGCTAGGTGTTTCGCCGGAAGTGTTTTTACAAAAATCTGACAAGCACCGGCGAAACCCTGGAGTAAACCGCCAACGTGATGGCCGATTTACTCTAAAAACTTTCGGCGGTTTACTTAGTCGGGTAAATCAACTAAACCCAGGCGGACGGCTGCCAGAACTGCCTGGACACGATTTGGCTGGCCCAGCTTGCTCAGCACGCGTTTGGCATGTGTGCGGACTGTTTCTTCGCTGATCGCCAGCGCATCCGCGATTTCCTTGTAGCTGGCAGGCGTGGTCATGTGTTGGAGGATTTCCATCTCTCGAGGGGTGAAGGTTGGCAGTGCCTCGCCTTCATCAGATTTCTCGCCGGCAAAAAGGCCGATTTTTGTTTGCCGCGGTTGTGGCGAAGAAACAGACGGAGCTTGCGCCTTTTCAGTTGGTTGAGCTGGGTGAAGGCGGTCCAGAACTCGACGGGCGACGAGAGGATGGAGATAAGCCTCGCCGTTCATCACACAGCGCATGGCTCGCAGCAGCTCTTTGGGCTCGATATCTTTGAGCACATAACCATCTACCCCGATGGCCAACACATCAATCAGGCGATCATCCAACTCTGCACCGCTCAAAATCAGGATGCGCACACCGGGCAAGGCGCGGCGCATAGCAATGGCAGCCTGTTTCCCATCCATCACCGGCATGACCAGGTCCATTAGAACGAGGTCTGGTCTAAGCCGTTGCACCAGTTCAAGCCCTTCACGGCCATCACTGGCTTCGCCCACCACCTGGAAGTCGGGTGCAAGCTGCAGGACAAGCGCCAGGCCATGCCGAACGACAGCATGGTCATCCACGATGATCATGCGCACCGGCGTTTTGAGAACCATTTCGTCATCAGGCATACACGGCTCCAGGCAGCCTGGGAAGCCGCGCTGTCAGAGACGATCCTTGACCCGCAGTGCTGCTGATTTGCAGGGTACCGCCCAGGGCGTTGACCCGTTCCTGTATGCCGCGCAGGCCATACTTGTCTTGCCCGATACCGGCTGGATCAAAACCCAGCCCACGATCGCTGACCTGAATGGTGACTTGATCGGCATCGATCTGCACGAGCACCTGCGCGGAATTGGCGTTTGCATGGCGAGCTGCATTGGCGACTGCTTCTTGCGCGATCTGAAAGATGGTCTGACGCAGCCTGGGGGTGAGCGTCTCAAAATCCCCGCGAGTGGTGAACTCCAGGTGGAATTCACCCGATGGGGAACACTGGTTGGCGTGCAGGCGCAGGTCGGATTTCATGCGTTCCAGCGCCAGGTTCGAAGGCCACAAATCGTAGATCGATTGGCGCACCTTGGTGTGTACCTGGGAAGCCTGGTCACGTAGCTGGATCAACTCGGCGCGCACCTGCTCGACGGAATCTGGTAGCAAATGAATACAGGCGTCGAGGGTGAAGGAGATCCCGAACAGGGATTGGGCGACGGTATCGTGAATGTCGCGGGCGATGCGGTTGCGTTCGCGTTCGACAGCCAGGCGTTGGGCGCGATCAATGCACAGCATAGTCGTGCCCAGCGCAACGGCAGCCTGGCTGGCAACCGGATGCAGCAGTTCATGGCTCAAGTGGTTTTCCTGGAGCGAGGCAGGTTGCTCAGCGGCTTGCGTTAACATGAGCAAACCCACAGGATGATCCCTCAGTATCAATGGCAAGCAATACCAGACATCGCCCGCCAGCCAACGATCCAACGCCGGGCTGGTGGTGGGCTGATCACCACCGGTGAGCAAGAAAGGTTTTGGCGAGTCGATCAAAGCCGCGCTGAAGGGACTGGCGCTTGTTTCAAGCGATATGGAGACGGCCTCAAAGGGTTCGATGGTTATTGAATGTTCGGAAGCGCCATCACCGACCAACCTGGCGCCTCGCCAACCCTCCAGGCATTCATTGATCGGATTAACCAATCCAATCAGGGCGCGTTGATAGCCGAGGTCGCGCGTCACGGCTTCCAGAACGCGCTGCTGGACAGACAGCACATCTGGGGCAGCCTGCAGCGAGCTGGTCAACTCATGGATGATTTCGAGCTGGCGGTGGGCTTCTGCCAGGGCATGGTTTCTCTCGGCCAGGGTGTTGTGCGCACGGGTGAGCTCATTGCGAGCTGTGTGCAAGCGGTCCAGCAGCACGGAGGGGTAGCCGAAGAGCACTGCGATCAACCAGATCCCCGCTGTCTGCGTTGTGAGTAAATCCAGTTCGATGACTGCGCCGGTGAAACGCCCGGTCAGCGTCACGGCAGCCAGGAATAACGGCGTAAATACGGCTGCGAAGACGATCGCGCCGCGCATTTGGAAGAAAAATGCCCCAGCCAGCACAGGGCTGAGCGCATACAGGTAGTATGGGCTGTGCGTACCACCGGAGATTGCCAGTAAAACAACCACAATCACCATATCGATAAGCAGCAAACCTGGCATGCGCAGCAAGTAGTTGTTCAACCGGCGGTGGAACAATGTGATCAACAAGGTGTGGGCGATGACCAACAGCAACACCACTGTTCGAAGAGCGCCGATTTGAACCGGAGCCAGTAAAACCTGGGGTTGGGCGGTCAGTAACCACAACCCAGGCAGCAAACTGGCCCAGCGATATGCCACCAGGAACAGGAACACACGCCCGGGAAAAAGTTGGGTTTGATTGGGCTGTGCATTCATGCCGCGCCTGGCTCTCACAACGCTGCGGAAGCGCACCGAAGAATAATACCGCTAATGCAAGACACCTTACGCCTCTTCTTCGATTGCCAGATAGGGTTCTTCCCCTTCAAAATCCTCGATGGGTCGGGCGAAATTGGTTGTGACAGCAAGCAGCAAGCTGATGACGATTGCCGAGGAAATACACCAGATGCAGGTAGCGCCAATCACAAACGGCTCCAGGAATGTCAGGTAGATCGAGAAGATCACACCGAAGAGAGCCATGCCCCACATTGCCAGGCGGGTAGGGTTTCTCAAGCCCGGAGGAGCGATACGCTGCACCCACCAGGCTATGCCGATCGCCAGGTAGCCCATCAATCCGAAAATACCGACGGGCAAAAACCCAAACAATGTGGCGTATGGGCTTTGCTGCACCGCATTACAATCGCCCACGGGGCCGCAAATCGCCTCGTTCTTCGTCACTTCAACATAAGTCATGTAAGCCGCAATAAAGATGCCCAATAAAACTAGCGCCGGGATCAACCACGGATAGCGTTCGGTTTGGCTATCTGCCGGGAGCGGTTTCAGCACAAACCAGATGCTGATGATCACCCCCACGGTCATCACCACCAACAGCCCCACAGCGACGCTGTTTGCCAGTGGATCTTGCATGAACCTCTGCATCCACAGTGGCTGACCTGGCAAATCTTGGGCGGGGTTCTGAGCTTGGATCTCACCTTGATTCAGGGTAGCGCTGATTTGCCCGGCCGGTTCGGCGCTGGCCTCGCTCATTGTGGGCTGAGCGCTTTCGAGGGCAAGGATTTTCTCTTCGAGACCCGGAAGCGCAGGCCAATCGATGCCGCCGTTTTGCAAGCCTTGCTCGATCAATGATTCAAACTTTTCAGGTATTTCTTGCGAGCCAACCAGGACGGAGCTGCCGATGATCAGGGTCGGCACGCCCAACCGCTCCTGGGGAATCTGAAATTGTTCAACGGCTACCTGGTACAGGTTTTGTCCTTCTGCAAAGGAAACATCCACACCCAGAATTGTCAGCGAATTCCCGAATTTTTCTTGAACAGGCGGCAAGACTTCGGTGATCACTTTCTGACAATGACCGCAAGAAGGGGAGTAGAACAGCACAGCTCGCACGACGGGTTCGTTGGCTCGCACAGGAAGCCAGAATAATACTGCGCTGATTGTCACCAGCATGATGGATAAGCATTTCAACGGGATTTTCTTAAGGTGTTGGATAGGTGTTTTCATGATCAAAGACTCTGGATATCGTTCAGTTCAGATCATCGGTAAGGAAATGAATCACGCTGCGGTTGAACTCTTCCGGGCAATCGACGCTTGCGGCATGCCCCGCCTGCGAAATAACGATTTGCCGCGCGTTGGGTATGCGATTGGCCAGGTCGCGTTGAGAAGCAGGAGGTACGGTGGTATCTCTCTCACCCGTAATGACCAGCACTGGGAGACTGAGCTGCGCTAACCTTTCCCGGACATCGAAGCGCGCCAGGGCGCGCATGGCAGCCCGGTAACCGGCTGGGTCTGCCTGTAAAATCTGGTTGCAAAGCAGGCGGCGCAGCTCTGCTTGGTCTGGACGTGGGAAGACACGCTTGGCGACGGCTTTGGCCTGGAATGCCATACCCGTGGTGTGAATCAAGATGAAGCGGAGAGCAAAATACGCCCACACGCTGGCTTTTTGGGGTCGCAAGTGAGAGAAGGTATTGACCAGGACCAGCATATGAACCAGGTGAGGGTAGTCTAAGGCGAGTTGCAAAGCAATCGCTCCACCCATGGAGATGCCAACCACATGCGCACGGTCCACGCAGGCAAATTGTAGAAGGCTGACCATGTCTCTGGCAAGCTCTGCAACCAGCATACTGCCACCCGGGTAAGTGGATCGCCCAAAGGCGCGGATGTCGGGCACGAGCAGGCGGAATCCAGCCGAAGAAAAACTGGGTACCTGCAGGCTCCACGACTCAGCAGTCGCGCCAAGCCCATGCAAGAACAGAACTGGGGGGTAACCTTGCGGATGAAAATCTTCGAAATGGATGCGTAATCGAGGCGATAGACGGAGCTCTGGCATGGTCAACGGTGTTGCCCGTTCTGGTTCTGCAAGATCTTGTGAAGCGCGGTTTGCGGTATAGTCTCGATGAGGTCGTAATAACCGTCGCCAGCGCAAGTCTTGCACAAAATCATTTCCTGGCGATGGATCTCACGCTCGTTGATGATCTCTTCACCGCATTGGTCACAATCCACCCGATAGCCGGGGCGGCTGAGAATGTGCACCAGGGGCTCTTTCAGTGAAATTTCTTGGAAGACGAACAGCTCCTCCACAGGCATGCGTTGATAGGCTTCCAGCATAGCATAGTAGTGACGGTTTTCCTCAGATGCATAATCCCATGCGCGCTGGCGAATATCCAGCCGGGGCGCGATGCGCACTGCCTTGCCATTTGCCGTGTCAACCATGGTAACGGCGATTTTGCCAAGATCTTCGAGGCGCAGCGTGCGATGTCCCATAGTTGCGCCGGTGGCAACTTCAACGCCATCAGCGAAACAGCCGTCTGTTTCTACAAATACTAACAAACGCTTATCGTTCTGGGGCACCGGGGCATTGAGAAAGCCAGCACCAGCCAGGCCAGCGCGGACTCCCAAAACTTGCCTGGGGCAGAGATGGCGGTGGCGAGCAGCGCTCTGATCCAGAAGTTGTTTCAGATCCGGCATGCGAAGATCACTTCTCTTGGGTATCTTTATCCTTTTCGGATTGCTCTTCTTCCTTCTCTTCGGATTTCAAACCCTCACGAAAGGCGCGAATACCGCTGCCCAGTTCTCCTGCGATTTTTCCAATCCGCCCAACGCCGAACAGTATAATGACGATCACCAGGACGATGATCAATTCGGTGGGTCCTAAATGTGGCATGGTAGGTAACTCCTTTATCTGTAATTGGCCAAAGATATGCCTGCTGAATTATACTACTCTGCACCACCCTCAGCGATCGTTTTGATGTCAAGCCTTACGCCTTCTACAGGCCAGGTAACCCCTGTTCCCCTATCTCATTCCTGTGAGAGCGCTGTGGCGAGCTATGAGGCGTTGAGAAAATTGGCTATGCATGGCATCACTCTTGCATCTCATCTCCGTAGAGAACAGGCTTTCTGAAATATTCTGGGACTGGCAATGATGCTCAATATGCAATACAATCAATGTTGCTCCTTCCTGGAGAGGACATGCATGGTGCGCGAATGAAGGAAATGAAGACATCACGTCTGATATCTCTACTCCTGTTGTCCCTGGCATTGCTCTTATCCATACCTCGGCTCGCCTCAGCGCAGGCAGAGCCTGCGCACGTTCTGCCAGGCCAGTTGGCTTACATTGGAGTGGATGGTAACTTGTGGGTGCTGCTGCACGATAGCAACGAGAATTTCGCGATCACTGCAGATGCAGGGACGGATCGCAGCTACCTCTCACCGCTCTGGTCTCCAGATGGACAGAAACTGGCTTACTGCCAGAAAGATCAGGCGACGCAGGCTGGATCGCTCTACCTGGTGCGAGCGGGTGAGTGGTTGCCGATCCAGGTTGCCCAGGATGTGTACTGCCGGGAGTGGCTACAGGGCAGCTTTGACTGGTCAGCGGATGGATCGAAAATCATTTTTTCCCGCCTTGGCAACCAGGGTGGCGGCCGGGGCGTTTGGATTGTGGATGTCTTAAGCGGCGTCCAGCAATTATTGGTGTCTTCCCCTGGAGATGGCCAACTGATCTTCCCCAAATACTCACCGGATGGACAGTGGCTCAGGGTTTACGAACCGCTCTATCTGGAAGGCCTGGGCGTGCTGCGCACCTGGCAAAATGGCGGGGCTGACTTACTGAACTGGCTGGAGCTTGGCAGCGATATCTTCCCAGGTTTTTCTTCCTGGTCGCCAGATGGCAGCCGGCTGGTATTCGATGAAGTGACCTCCCTCGGTTTCCCTGGCGCAGGTCTATACACGGCTGCCCCGGACGGCAATGGATTGCAGAAGATTGTCAGCCGAAATGATGAAGCTGCTGAACGACCGCTGTGGTCGCCGCGAGGCGATCTGATCGTATTCCAACTCACAAGTCCCGTTGTTTCAGCTTACGCGGGCACACGCCTGGGGGTGATCGATCCTTCGGGGAATGGCTTCCGGGAACTGTACCGAAGCTCGCAGACATTGCAAGCCGTGACCTGGTCAGCGGATGGCGACACGCTGTTAGTGGGCGAAGGTTCTGATGGCCATGTGCAGCTCCTGGCGTTGGATATTGCCTCGGGTGCGATCCAGCCGGTGCTGACCATGGGTGGCTGGGATATTTCCTGGAGCGAGAGACCATTAATTCGCGATGTTGTGCAAGATGAAACCCCGGTTCAAGTGGCTGACTTCCCTTACCGCGATGACCTGTTGCTTTATCTGGCGCCAGACTATCGGTTGGTATTGGTCTCGACTGGGGATGGTAAAACTGCCGATCTCAGCCCCTCGATGACTGTTGCCGGATACACTGCCTCCCCGAGCCGGCAACGGATCATGACTTATGGCAGGTTGATCTCGGTTGATTTTCAAGAAGATGGCAGCCTGAAGGTGCAGCAAGGAACACTGCCTCTGCAGGCGGCGAGCCAGCAGATTCGCTGGTCGCCAGATGAAAACCAGGTGGCATACCAGGATGGCAGCGGTGCGATTTGGATTGCCCGGCTGAATGGAGATGCGTTGCAGATCAATGGGGCGTCGAGTTTGCCGGAGTGGTCGGCAGATAGCCGCTGGCTAAGCTATTGCGATGCCCAATCGAACTTGTGGCTGGTGGGCTCGGATCGCCCCGCGGAGATCATTGCCAACCATACGAGCTGCGATCAGAAGTGGTCTCAGCGCGAGAACGTCCTGGCATTCAGCGCGCTGCCCAACGATCAACAAGGCCTTCCATCCGCTTACCTGTATGATCCGAACAGCCAGACACGAGAAGAGATGTTGGCGGGGGCAAAATTCCATAGCTGGTCTCCTGATGGCCGCCTGGTAGCGTTGCGACAGGACAGCCGCCAGGCAGGAAAGTACACCATTTTCATCCTGGACCCGGTCAGCGGGCGGCAGTTGGCCCTGGGGCAGTTCGATGAGGCAAGCCTGGGAAAACTGGATTGGATTGCTGTCAGCCAGGGGTATCAGTTTGGCCCTTACCGGCTCTCGGAGGATTTGCGCGCTTCATCGAAGATTGCCGATGCTGTGTTCGACAGTGCAACGAGCGCAGACCGGCAACTGGTGGCAATCGGCGAACGAGAAATTGTCACCCTGGCATGCCTCACCGCTGGCCAGGCGCCGCAGCAATTGTTCACCATGGGGATCACGCAGCCCAGCGACAAACACCTGCCGCCCATCAGCGCTCGAATTTCGCCCACGGGAGAATGGGCGGCGATCCTGACTTCGAACAAAGATGGTATCCTGTACCAGCTTGTAAACTGCCAGGATGGGCGGCGGATTTTACTGCCCTACGATCCGGGTGATCCGAGCGGGGAATTCTCGCAAGATGGAGCCTGGTTTGTCCACACTGTGAAGGGTGATGTGGGCGTTGGCCAGGTGCTGGTTTACGATTTGAGCAGTGGAATCAGCCGCACGATCACCACAGTGCAGGGATCGCCGGCATACTGGCTGGGCAAGGCGCCTGGCAAATCAGCTCCAACCAACGCCAAAGGCCGGGTGAGCGGAAGGTTGCTGGGTTCGCAAGGTGCGCCTTTACCCGGCGTGGAGCTGTATGTCGATGGGCGGTTTTCAGGCGTGACGGATGTATCCGGGCGCTATTTGATCACCGGTTTGGAGGAGGGCAGTCACAAGATCGAACCTCGTCTGCCAGATTGGAGCTTCGAACCAACCGTCAAAACCGTGCGCATTCCTCCCGATGCGACAGATGTCAATTTCGAGGGCATAGCGCCCAGTGTAGTGCAATCGAGCACCCGGCAAAGTGAAGTCGCTTTGCCTGAGCTGAGCGCTGCCCAGACTCCGTACAGCGCTCCAATCGTGCAAGAGAAAGGATTGCCAGAAGCCCCCCCGTGGTTAATGGCGTGGTGGGAAAAACTCCGCTCCTGGGTCGAGCTGGCGAAGGAATACTGGCCAGGGATTGCTAGTGGGATCCGAGATCTGCCGCTCGAGGTGAGCCTTGGGATCAGCGTGCTGGCGCTGTTGGCGCTGGTGCTGCTGACGCGCAGGCGGCGGGTGATCGTGCTTTCAAGGGCAAAAATTCAACCGCCCGCTGTAACCAACGCCGCAATCGAGGACACTCAGCCAACGAAAGTGCACCAGCCAGCTCCGATGGCAGCCATGGCGTCAGAGCAGAACCCGCCCACATCACCGGGTTCCACGGCTGAGCAGTTGCTGAACAATGGAGCAGAGCGGGTAAAGCAAGGCGACCTGGAGGGCGGCATCGCCAGCTTGCGCCAATTGTTGGAGATCGAACCAGAGAATCACCGCGCCTGGATGTGGTTGGGTTGGGCCGCGGTGCGCCAGGGGGATCGCAGAGCGGCAGAAAGGTTCTTCCGCCAGGCGGAGCGCTTGGGACATCCCAAAGCCCATGAAGCGCTGGAGTGGTTGCGCAAATGAGCTTTCTTGCGCCTGGGGAGTGATCGTCGGCGAAGGGCTTATCCGGACCGTTGCTGAATACGCATGCGCACACCGGGTCGCGGCTCGAGCGTGGCGCCCATGTGTGGGTGAACACGCTTCTCGAGTAGCCGCAGATCAAACTGTTGTAAGATGCGAGCCAGGATGAGCCGGCTTTCAAGTTGTCCGAAGGCAGCTCCGATGCAGTTTCTTGGCCCACCTCCAAACGCCAACCAGTTGTATGGCGCGGGATGAGTACCCAGGTGGCGTTCGGGGATAAACAGTTCGGGCTGGGACCAGTGCGCTGGGTGGCGTTGCGTGAGGTAGATCGAATAGATCACCCTTTCGCCGGCAGGGATGAGGTAACCATCATACTCCAGGTCAACTGCCGCCAGACGCGAACCGAGGTGGATGGGGGGATAGAGACGCAGCGATTCTTCCAGTACAGCTTGTAAAAAAGGCATCTCCCCCATGCAATTCGCCACTGCGTTGGGGTCTCCACCAGCGACGGTGTCGATTTCCATGCGTACGCGCTGGTAGGCATCCGGATGTGCGCCCAAGAGATACAACGACCATGAGAGCAAGGCAGTGCTGGTATCGTGACCGGCAATCAACATGGTCAGGAGCTGATCGCGGATCAAATTGTCATCCAGGCCTGCCAGTATCAGCGTGCTCAGCAGATCGCTTTTGTTCTCGATGGTCTCCAATTCCTGGCGGCGCAGGTGGATCATGCGGTAAAGGTATTGATCCAGGCGTTGGATAGCGCGGCGGTAAGAGGGGCGCGGCGCGCTGCGCCAGATCATCCAGACGCCTGGGGAGATAAATGCGATCACCCCCAGAATGGAATCCCACAATTTTGACATTTCAGAAGAGATGTCGGATTGGAAGAGCGAGCGGGTGAGCACCAACAGCGCGATCTTGCGCATTTCAATCAGCATGTCTGGCGCGCGATCGGGTTTCCAGGTGCGAGTAACCTGGTCGGTGGATTCGATGATAATTTTCGTATAGCCGTCCAGCATGTGGCGGTGGAGGGAAGGCGCCATCAAGCGGCGCAGGTAATCGTGCGACTCGCCATCCTCAACCAGGACTCCGTGGCGGAGAAGTTGTGTCACCGGGTCGTCTTCATTGCGCCAACGGAAGTCATGGCGCCCCTGGACGAGCACAAAACGGGCGGCTTCAGGTCCTGCCATGACGATGGGTGTAAAGCCAGGCAGTTGGATGCGGAAGACATCGCCCAATTCTCGGTGAAAGACCTGCATGGCGGCCAGGGGGTGGCCTTCTTTGACCAGGGCGCGCAATGCGCGCAATCCTGTCTCAGGGGAGGGGGTGGGAACCGGGCGGCTCATCTGCCGAAGTATATCACGCCATGAATCGAGAGACCTAAATCAGACCTCTGGCAAGGTCCTGGAGCAACATTTGGCTGGCAACTTTTCCAGAGAGGGTGACCATTGGAACGCCGCCTCCGGGGTGGGTGGTGCCACCTGTAAAGTATAAGCCTCTGACCAGTTGTGAGCGATTGTGAATGCGCCGAAAGGCTGCCCAGCGGTTATTGGACGATAATCCGTAGAGTGCGCCGCGATACGCTCCCGTTGCACGCTCCAGATCGATCGGTGTGATCATCCGCTCCACCAGGATGTCGTTACGCAGATCATGCCCAAAACTGGCCAGCTTATCCAATACCAGGTCTCGATAGGAATGAGCCTTTGTATGCCAGTTCCAGTTGTTTCCCAATGGCGGGGCATTGACTAAAATGAACCAGTTTTCCATGCCAACTGGCGCATCCGAGGGCGTCGAGCGAGAGGTGATGGCGGCATAGATCGTTGGATCATCGGGCATGACGCCCAAACGGAATATCTGGTCGAATTCCTGCGCATAGTCTGACGAGAAGAAGATATTGTGATGAGCCAGGGTGGAGTGAACGCCGCGCACGCCGAGCAGAAGGATGAATCCCGAACAGGAGGGCTCGCCAGAGAGCAACTTTCGCAGCGCATCGGTTATCGTGGGGTGCGAGGGGAGCAATTTCTGATAAACCGTGGCGACATCCACGTTGGCCACAACCGCGTTTGCGGGAACCCGCTTTCCATCCTGCAGGGTGATCCCGCTGGCTTGTTGATGGTGCAGATTGATTTGTTCGACAGGCGTGGCAAAGTAAAACTCCACGCCCATTTCTACCGCAAGCGTCATCAGCGCCTGTGCAAGGGAATACATGCCGGACGAGGGATACCAGATTCCCTCATTCAACTCCACATGAGCGATCACGTTCAGCGTAGCAGGCGCCAGATATGGACTGGCCCCGACATAGGTGGCGAAGCGGCCCAGTAGCTGCAGCAAGTGTGGAGAGCGCACGTAGCTGCGCTGCGCCTGATGCATGGTGCGAATTCCATCAACCTTCACCGCATCCCAGGGCTTGACCTTGAAGAAACTGCGCAACGTGGGAGGAGAATCATAGATAAATACCGGACCAACGATGCGGTGCAAGTTTCGGGCGTATTCCAAGAAGCGATCATAGCCGGCTGCATCGGCGGGCTCGATCTGGTTGATCTGCTCTCGCATGCGATCAAGATCGCGGGTGACATCCAGTTGCGTTCCGTCGGGGTAAAAATAACGCGTCAGCGGCTCAATGGGCTGCAATGCGACATACTCATCCAGGCGCCGCCCAACGGAAGCGAACAGTTCATCCAACACATGGCGCATGGTGAGGACGGAAGGACCTGTATCCCAGCGAAACCCTTGTTCGACAATTTGATACATCTTTCCGCCCGGCGAGGGGTTTTGCTCGAAAACCTGCACCTTGAAGCCAGCCGCAGCGAGGCGTATGGCTGCGCTGAGGCCGCCGATGCCAGCGCCAATGACAATCACCGATTTGCTCATCAACTCGCTGAGTCCTTCCCCGCCCGGGTATGGTCAGGGCGCCTGCTGGCAGGGGAATTCAATAAAGCGCGGCCTTTCCATTGAGGCCCGCCGTCTCGAAAATGCCACAGCAAGGATTGCCCTGAGATGATTGTCATCAAAATCACCGAAAGCGGCATCCACAGGGCGTCTAACGTTCGGAGATGGGCTGTTTTTGCGGTAATCGCCCGGCTGGCGAGGCCAAGCAGGATCATCACCAGGGGGAAGACCGGCCAAAGGCTGGGCTGTGGCGTCAGCCAGCCGAGCAAGAGCCACAGCCAGGGAAAGAGGAATAAAGACCAGTGGAACAGCGCCGAGAGCACAAGAAAGGCGGGGCTGGAGGCATGCCCGGCCAGGATATTTTTAGCAAAGCCGTTGCGCACGGAAGCCCAGTCTTTGTACATTCTACCCGTGATGAAGCTGCCGCCGAGCGCCATGACCAATTTGCGATGATGACGCTTTACCAAGCGCGCCAGGGCTACATCTTCGACAACTTGATTGGATACTGCTGCGTGACCGCCAATTTGCTGATAAGCCTCTCGGGTGAATGCCAGGCACTGCCCGTTGGCGGCGGCAAAAATTGGAAACGGCAGCCAGCGGACGAGGATCTCGGGCAGGTAGCCAAGCAAAACAAACATCATCATTGGCACAACCAGCCTCTCACTGAAGCTGGCGGTGATTTGCGTGGGCCAGATGGTGATGGCGTCAGCGTGGAATTTTTCAGAAGCAGCCATGATAGCGGAAAGCGCCTGCGGATGCCAGTGGATATCGGCATCGGTGAAAACCAGCACCTGCCCGCGAGCAAGCTCGGCGAGCTGGTGACAGGCCCAATTTTTTCCCAGCCAGCCATCGGGTAAAGGTTTGCCATGCACCACTGTGAAGCGGGTATCGCCATTGGCAATGGTCTGCGCCAATTGGAAGGTGTTATCTTCGGAGTTATCATCCAACACGATCACTTCATAATTCGCGTAATCCTGGGAAAGCCAGGAAACAAGGTTCTTTTGCAGGTTGTCGGCTTCATTCCGCGCCGGAATGAGAATAGAGACGGTCGAAACTCTTTGCGCCTGGCCGGCCTTCAGGCGTGGGAAGGTGACCGCATTGAGCAGGCTGAGGAGGAGAATGAAAACCAACCCAATGATCATGATCCACGAAATAAGGGCCAAAGGGTTCTGCCAAAACGGTCGAAGCGAGTCGAGAAATGCATTCATGCCCGGTGGTCACTGCGTTTGATTATCCGACGCAATCGCGGCGCTGAAGAGAGATCCTGTCGGTGCTTGAAGGCGAGGATGATCAGATTTCCCAGCCAGATGAGTGCAAATACCGGCTGCCCGGGGGCATAATACGGTATGATGAAGCCTCCAAACAGGGTAAATGCCAGTATCAAAGCCCAGGCGCTGTGGTTGAGCACTGTGAACGACAAACCCAACAATAAGCCCAGCGTGGTCGGACCGGCGCCAAGGGTGAGGGCGGTCCAGACACCGAAGGTGACTGCGACAGCCTTGCCGCCGCGACCGAGCAAGAAAGGTGAGAAGGCATGCCCCAATATGGGGGCCAGTGCGATGGGCGCCAGACTCCAACCACTATCGTGACGGAGTAAGTAGACGATGCTCACCGGAATGGCTCCCTTAAGGTAATCCAGCAGGAAGGCAGGAATCGCCCAGCGCAATCCCACGGCGCGCAGTACATTGGTCGATCCAGGGTTTCGGTCGCCGAAATTGCGGATATCAACCCGTCCAGCAAGGTAACCGGCGATGACCGAGAAAGGCAGCGCGCCGCTGAAAAAACCAATCAATGCCCAGAGGATTGTTTCCATAAAGTCCGCCAGGCAAGGGCGGTGAAGAAGCCCATGCACAGGAACCCAACCAAAGCTGGGCCAGGCTGTCCCCAAAACAAACCCAGCGCGATGGCCTGGAAAATCCAGGTGAGGGAGTAAATCACCAACAGCGGCCTGTGCGGAAGCTCGCCGGGCTGTAACACCCTGGTGATCACAGCCGATACCAACCACCAACCCGCAAAATTCGTCAGTGGGATGCCAAAGTACCACCCGGCTTGGTCCCAGATCCATAGGCCGCGCTGAACCATTTGCGGGTCAAGGTATAAATCCCAAGAGGTAAAAACCAGGCCAGCCATGCCCGAAAACACCCACGGGTATGCCTCGGGTAGCTTCTGCTTCCAGGGGGAGAGTATGATCTGTGAGACTCCCCAGGCCGGGACCAGCATCATCAACCAGGCGAGCGGGATGAGAAGCGGCACATTTAAGAGCTGAGGTTGGAGTAGCGCGGTATAGTGATACCTGCCAAAGGGCATACCCGTGGTAGATCCAATCCATTCGACCAGCCAGGTCAGCAACAGCAGGGCAGCAACCAAACGCGCCATGCCTTTCACAGGCCAACGGTGAGAAAGCGCCAGGAGGGTAGCCATGGACTGGCTCAACACTCCCAGGGTGGAGAGCAGCGAAAAGGTGTGCTCGCCCGCCAGCCACAGGCTGATGGGTGTGGCGATCAAAACAACCAGCCAGATCAGGAGCGAGATTAACCAGCCTGAGGACCGGCGCGCTTGGTAGTCATCGCCAACCAATACCCGGCTCAGGTGGTGGATTGATTCTGGTTGGAATACTTTGAGCGGTAGAGAGCGATCCATGATTGAAATCTCGAATAGCTATCAGGTGAAAGCATGAGCGTCATGCCCAGGCTAATGATCAGGTTGGTCATGAAGAAGAAAATCATTTCTTCCACAGGCAGCACACCCAGTTTGATACCTGTGGTCTGAGCAGGATCGATCACCCAGGTTCCGCTTTGAATAGCCAGGTAATCCACGATCCACAAATACAGCGTGGTTGGAATGACCGTCCACAGGACGCGGCGAATATTGGCAAATAGGATGTCCGCGCCGAAAGCAGTTTGTACGATCACCGGAACGAGCGCCCAGGAGAGGATCAGGGTTAAGTAGGCGCCTGGCTTCCAGCCAGCTAACAGCAAGATGGTGGAGAGAAGCCAGGGAATGCCTATCAACAGGCTGCTGCGGATCCGCATTGAAACGCTTTCCCGGACCGCGCCGATTTCTGTAACGATGTTGCGCATCACGAACAGCGCCCATAAACCGGTCATGAGAGTCTGGACGATGAAGAAGGTGTATTCTTCAATGGGGACATAACCCAGAGTGAGACCTGTTACCAGGTCAGGGTCGTACCACCAGACTTGGGTCGCGACCAGATAATTATCCCAAGGTGTGGTATAAACCAACGCCAGCGCTACATGGATCAGTATGATTTTATAGGGTTTCCAATCCACTGGCGCCCGCCGATCTCGGAACCGCCGCCAAACGTCCCGGGGCACCAGGATTAACAAGGCCATCAATGGCGGTAGAATGAAAGTTGCCAAAACTCCAAAATAAGTCATCTTTTCCCTGACCAATAACAAAGGCTAGGCGTTCAGCGCCGCGTTAGGGGACGAATTCTGCCAACATGACCGGAGGATCAAGGCCTAATTTGTAGAAAAGCCTTGACCACAAGCGCAAACTTTTGGCGAGAGGTCGTGCCAGCCCGGCGGTTGAAAACATCGTACCGATGGGAGCGGATGTCGCGCATAATGGCTCGGTAAATTTCGAGAGCGCTCATCACTGCCAACCGACCGCTGGCGAGCAGGTTCACCTTTGGGCGCGCGATGTCGTAGTACTGCTCGGTGCGGGCAAATTGAAATTCCAGCAGATCGACCAGGTTCGAATTGATTCTCTGCGCGGCTAAGTCCGCTTCACTGTAGCCAAACAAATCCATGTCTTCTTGTGGGATATAGATGCGCCCGATGCGCCAATCTTCCCCGATGTCGCGCCAAAAATTGCTGAGCTGCATGGCTATGGAAAGAGCATCTGCACCTGGAAGGGCCTCCTCAATCGTATGCGGTTGGCGAGTGCCCAAAATGTAGGTCATGGCGCGGCCGACGGGGATCGCGCTCCCATCCATATAATGCATGAGATGATTAAAGGTGGGAAAACGTTTGATGGTCAGGTCTTCGCGCATGGCGGTGAAATAAGCAGCCATCACACCTGCTGGTATTCCGAATTTGATGGCGGTGTCCAGGTAAGCGCGCATGACCGGGTGCGGACTGTCGCCGGTTTCAAAAGCTGACCAATATAAGCGTTCCCAATTGTCAATGGCTTCCAAAGGCGAGGTGAAGCCGTGATGGGTCACATCCACGCGATCATCCCCCACGCGCATCAGGGCATACAAGGCCTCCACATGCGGGAGTATACTGGCGGGCAAATAGGTGCTGGCCGTGCTGTAATTCTTGCTGGCCTGGAGCATGATGAGGCGGCACTGTGCGTAGTCCTCACGGCTGGCAATGTGTATTTGTTCCCCGGACAATGTTGCCAGGTCACTATTCATGCGGTATTCTATTGCCATTCTGACACCACCCTTTCTGTCACCAATCTCGATGATATCATTACCATGGGCATTCCGATACCCGGATAAGTGCCTTGTCCGACAAAATAAAGGCCACGAATGTGGCGATCCTTGTTGTGAGGCCGGAAATAGGATGATTGGAAGAAACCCTGAGCCAGGGAACCAAAGGCGGTTCCCAGGGTGGCATTGACATCAGTTTCCCAGTCCGTTGGAAGATACTGGCGCTCCCAGACGATGTGCCTGCGAATCTCTGGATCGATCAATTTTTCCAATGTGCCTAACAACTGATTGCGCACGATGGGCGCGCTCTGTTCCCAATCGATGTCTGCCTGAAGGTTGGGCATGGGAGCCAGCACGTAGATCAGGCTATGGCCGGGAGGCGCCAGACTCGGGTCGCTCACGGTAGGAATGTTGAGGTGGAACGAAGGCTCGGCAGGGAGAGTGTAGGTTTTGAAAATTGCATCCAGGTTGGCGCGGTAATCTGCCGAGAAATACAGCGCCTGGTGGCGAGCATGGGGATAAACTTTATCAACCCCCAGGTAGAGAATGTAGCCTGAGCAGGCATATTGCATGCGCTCGATCTTCCGGTCTGGAAAATGGGGGCGGTGCGTCGGGTCAATCAACTTGCGGTAGGTGTAGGGCAGATCCGCATTGGATATGACCAGGTCAGCAGGGATAAATTCGCCAGAAGCGAGGCGCACACCGGTGACGCGCTGCTGCTCGATACAGATCTGATCAACCGGGCTGTTGGTTCGAATTTCGACGCCCATCTTCTCCGATAACTCGACCATATCCTCAATGATGCGGTAGATGCCGCCCCGCGGATACCACATACCGAGGGCCAGGTCGGCGTAGGTGATCAGGCTGTACATCGCCAGAGCATCGAAAGGTGAGAGCCCCAGGAACATCGAGTGGAAGGAAAAAGCTTTGGTCAACTTGTCGTTGTGGTTGAAAAACCCAGCCACCTGAGCATAAAGGTTCTGATGGGCTTGGGTCTGCCATAAACGCATCCCGGCAATGGGATTGGCGAGATCCGTGATCGCATCGAAATTGCGATCCACAAAATCCATGCCGAGTTCGTACTTTCGCGCCCCGGCGCCAATGAAACGGAACAAGCGTTCGCGGCTACCGGGCTCGACTTTTTCGATCTCTTCGGCTAACTGCGCCATGTTGCTGTACAGGTCGAGATGGGTGCCATCGTGATAGTAGATGCGATAATTGGGGTCGAGCTGGATAAAATCCAACCTCTGGTTGATGTCTTCTCCGAAGGCGCGGTAAGTGCGCTCGAACTCATCTTTCATGACCAGAATTGTTGGGCCGATATCGACGCGGAAGCCACGCTCCTGTATGATGTTGCTGCGCCCTCCAGGGCGGGCTTGTTTCTCGAGGACAGTGACGCGAAAGCCTTTGTAGCGGAGCTGCAAAGCAGTTGCCAGCCCTCCCATACCTGCACCGATGATGACCACATGTTTCATGCGAAAATTCCTTATCGAGAGAATTCCTGTCTAAATTCCTTCGGATTATACCAGTATGTCAATATAATGTCAATATAATCTCTACAAATAGTGTGCAATGGGCGGTTTAAAAAAAGAGTTGGCGGTGATCCATCCACCGCCAACTCACCAATGTAGCTGGTATCAATTATGGCGTGACTTGCAGCTCTGGTTGAACAGGATTGCTTGTGTTCTGCAAGCTTAGCAAGTAATTTTGCAGCTCAGTTGGCTCGGCCGGTAGGTTGGGGACGACTTGCCGCCAGAGATCGCGAATCTCCACCTCGGCATTCGCCCGCTGCTCGTCCAACCAGGTCTGGAACGCCTGGCTACGCTTACTTTCGTAAGTGGATTGATCGAGCTGGCGATCTTCATGTCCCAAAGCCTGGATGATGTGGAAGCCAAACGTGGTTTTAACGGGTTGGCTAATTTCGCCCACCTGTAGCGCATAAGCTGCTGCTTCGAACTCGGCTGCCATGCGCCCTTTTCCAAACCAGCCAAGATTACCGCAATTGTCTTTATTGCTCGTATCGGTAGAGAAGGTTGCGGCAAGCTCACACCAGTCCTCGCCCGCATTCAGTCGCTCGAGCACCTGCTGGGCGGTGGCCTCATCGGGTACGAGAATATGCCGCGCCCAGACTTGCTCTTCGACTGGGGTGACCCCTAACTCTTCCAATACCGCATCCTGCAGTCGTTGGTTATAGAGGATGGCCTCAGCCAGCTTGTGCAGGTCAGATTCATCAAAATCGATCGCAGAAAGCTCAGTGAGGCGCTGGTTGAGGGTATCCTGGTAGCCTTGCTGAGTGTAGGGGGTGGGTGTGCTGGTTGCAGGCCTGGTCGGTGTGATGGTGGGCACCAGGGTAGCCGTCGCTGTGGCGGTTGGAGTAGCGGTGGGGGTGAGCACCGCTGTGGCAGTGGGCGTGGGCGGTACAAGCGTGCGTTGCAGCGGGGATAGTGTGGAGGTGGGCAAAATTTCCAGGGTGGGTTGGGGCGTGGGTGTGCCATTCGGGAAGTAGCCCAACGATTCCTGGAGCAATTTATTGATGTCCTCGCTGGTGACCGTGATATTGCGTTTCTTGGCCTCCTGGCGAATGATAGCTTCGTTCACCATTTGATCCAATACTTGCTGCCCGATGATCTCCGGCGATTTGAGGTTTGTGCTGGCTTCTTGTATCTGTCCTGAGATGAAAGATGCCATCTCTGGGCTGCTGCCAAACACCTGGATCAGATAAATGGCGTTGTTGATCGTTTGTTGGCGCTCATAGCGCACGCGCGCCTGGAAATCGGAGGTGAGAATCTTCTCGCCATTCACCACCGCCACGGGCTGGCGTTGCTTCAGATAGAGCTCGTTGAATGCGCCGTACCCGATCACCAGCACCACCAGCCCGATCACGATGATCGAAGCGATGGTCACGTAGCGGCGCTGAAGTTGTTCCCGCTGGATGCGCGCAAGATGCTTCTTGGTGACCAGCGGTTGTTTAGGATTCCTAGCCATAGATTGACCTCATAGCAAAAAGACAGGGCATAGGCGCTGCCCGGTCTTCCGGTTTCGCCTCCTATGCCCCGATTTGTGCAAGTGACAAACCGCCTAGCGGATGACTTCACCTGTGTACTGAAGCAGCGCCAGGTGGCGGGCGCGCTTGATGGCCTGTGCGATTTCGCGCTGGTGTTTGGCGCAGGTGCCCGTTTGCCGGCGTGGGCGGATCTTCCCATCTTCGGAGATGAACCGCTTCAGCAGATCGGTGTTTTTGTAATCCAGCGTAACGGAATGATCGGTGCAAAACAAGCAAACACGGGGATGGGAGTAGAACCGGCGACCACCACCGCGTGCCTCGTTTTGATCAGTTTGATTGCTCACAACAATTACTCCTTGTCTGACTTAAGTGCTTCACGATCTATCGAAAAGTCACCGGAAGGGATCAGAAGGGATATTCTTCTTCATCCTCTTCTTCCAGTTCGCTTTGATGATTTGACTCGCGGCGGTCTCCAAGCATGATCATCTCACTGGCGACGATCTCTGTGGATGAATGTCGAACGCCTTCCTGGTCTTCCCATTGCCGGGATTGCAAGCGCCCTTCCACATACACTTGCTGTCCTTTGGTCAGGTACTGCTTGCATATCTCAGCCAGGCTTCCCCAGGCGACGATGTTAAACCATTCGGTTTCTGTGCGACGCTCGCCATCCGAGGTGTTCCAGGTGCGGCTGGTTGCGATGTTAAATGTGGTTACGGGACGTCCAGATGGCGTGTATCGCATTTCTGGATCTCTTCCCAGTCGCCCGATGATCATGACCTTATTCAACCCACGGCTCATATTTCGGCCTCCAAGAGGTAACGCACATCAAAGCTATTGCTGACGAAGGTGGTTCTTCGGAAGCGTAAATTATTGGCTGATCACCGAGAAACGCAACACAGGCTCAAGAAAGCGCAGGTTGCGTTCCAAAACCGCGCAATTCGCAGGCGCCATGCTGAGGTGCATGACAACGTAGTGGCCTTCCAATTGTTTCCGGATGGGATACGCCAGCTTGCGCCTGCCCCACTGCTCGATTTTTTCGATCTTGCCGCTGGCATCGGTGATCCAGGCTTTCACGCGCTCTACAACTTCATTGAGCGCTGTATCATCCAAATCGGGATGTACGATGAAAACCAGTTCATACTCGCGCATTATGTTCCTTGCCTCCTTTCCTCGGGATTGCCCACAGACATGGCGCTGATTCATGCTGCGAGCGGAAAGTTAGCCACGCGTCTTGCGTGGCTAAGTGGTTATAGTATACTCTAAAGGTTATCTTTTGTGTAGGTAGTAACAATCATCTCGGCGAGGGGTTGTTGGCTGGCCGGGGCGTTGCTTGGGCGCTGGATGTTTGCGTAATGAATTGATGCTTGACGTGCAATGATAACAATCGTATATTGGAGTCAACGATGATCGATCCTGAAGACTTGCGGCAGGCGATGCGGAAATGGACCACCGGCGTAACAATTGTTTCGGCGCGGGATGGTGAAATCCAACATGGGATGACAGTCAGTTCATTCACTTCAGTTTCATTGACACCTCCACTTCTCTTAGTTTCACTCGAACAGGTGACCAAGACCCATCGGTTGGTGAGTCAGTCGGGATATTTTGGCGTCTCCCTCCTGGCGCAACACCAGAAGGAGATTTCCGACCGATTTGCAGGAAGGCACACTGAGCTTTCAAATCGTTTTGAGGGTATTCAAACATTTCAAATGGTATCCGGGGCGCCGTTGATAGCGGGTAGCCTCTCCGTGTTTGACTGCAAGACGATTTCATCGATTCCAAGCGGTACACACACCATTTTTATCGGTGAAGTGCTGGCAGCCCGGCAGTTGAGTCACCATCTGCCCTTGATCTATTTCGATCGAGATTATCGAGAGCTGAAGCGATAATGTCCGAAGAGAGACTGTTGAGCCAGGAAGAGAGGTCAATCCTCTTGAAGCTTGCCCGGCAAGCGATCGAATCGGCGGTCTGCGGTGGACCGCCGCCGCAGATCGATCTCAGCCAGCTCCCGGAGGCTCTGCAAGCGCCTGGTGCTTCTTTCGTGACATTGACCAAACATGGCGAGCTGCGTGGCTGCCTGGGAACCCTGGAGGCCAGGCGACCTCTCGTGTTGGATGTGTGTGATCATGCGGTTGCGGCAGCCTTGAGTGATTACCGCTTCCCGCCAGTTACACCTGAAGAAGTGCCTGAGCTAGAGATCGAAATCTCTCGGCTCACCCCACCGCGCGAACTAAATTATCAGCATCCCGATGAACTGCTGAGCTCATTAGTGCCCGGCAGGGATGGTGTGGTCATTTCTGATGGGAACAACCGGGCGACATTTCTGCCGCAGGTCTGGGAAAAGATTCCCGACAAGGAACAGTTCTTGTCTTATCTGTGCCGCAAGATGGGGGCGAATGCCGGGCTGTGGAGGATGAAAAAGCTGCGAGTATTAACCTACCAGGTGGAAGAATTCCACGAGTAACACCGTCGTTGATCAAACCTGGGTGAAGTGATCGACTTTCAGGACAAACACAGTTGCCCGTTTCACGCCAGTCTCTTCGGGGGGTGCACAATTATCGCGAATGAGCTGGATGGCTTGCGCGACTTTCTCATCATCCAAACCGATCATCAATGTTGTGGAACCACGCCGCAGGAAACCGCCAGTTGATGCAATTCGAGTGGCGCGAAAACCAGCGTCGATCAGAGCATGCGCTACATTGTCGCTATCCGAATCCCTGAGTATAGCAATGATCATTTTCATGGTCAGAACTCCACAAACATCTCAACAGGCAGTGTAAATATGGACGCGCCGCCGACATGCACAGGTGTGGATAGGGGGAGCGGCATTGGCGCACCCTCCAAGGGGGTAGAAATGTATTCGACCCTCTGCCGGCAGGTTGTCTGAATGATCTGGAGCGCCTGTTCCTGCTGATCTTCGGCGAGCGGTGTAAGCAGTGTAACATTGCGCCGCCCCAGAAACGCTCCCGAGCTCGCCAGGCGTAGCACTGGAATGTTGATTTTTTCCAACGCTCGGGCGGTCTTTTGATAGTCCTGCAAGTGAATGACAACCAACATCAGGTGGGTAACCTGTTGCGCTCCTGGCGACGACCGTGCGCCAGCATGATTAGCCGCAGTATCGTTTACCCTGGCTTGTGATGCCTGGCTCATCTGATCGCGGATATCGCCTGGCGAACGCTGCATAATTTAACCTCCTGATTTCGATGTGTCATCCTGAGGAGCCTGGCTAATTGCTTCCAATGAGACCACCCTGGATGATGAGCCCTCAACCGTGGATGTTTGACCATCGGGAAATATCACCACTGTCTTGTCTTTCTGTCTCAGCACCGTCAGCCTTCGGTATTTTACCGTAAGAGGCCATGGGAAGGGATGTTTTTCCATGATGATCACTTTTTTTTCTGAGACGATCTGAATTCCCGCAGCGCGCAGAAACAGACCGAGAGGTGGAAATCCATGAAGCATATCACGCTCGCCGAAGCCTTGCCCGCTATCGGCGTGATATGCGTTCCGAAAGCCACCAGAAATTTCCAGATTGCGGATGATGACATCCATCAGCCGGTTCGTCAACTCAACGGCAAGGTCTTGGTTATTGTAATTTAACAAACCCAGGCCGGTGAGCGAATTCCAAAGCATGTTCACGGTCAGGCAGGCCTGGCTGTCGGCCCCGGGTGGGCGTTGTGGGCAGAGGGGGATGCCATGGGCATGCCAGTAGAGGTCGGGATTTTTTATCACGTACTCGATAATTTCCTGTGCTTCATCTTCTGCAGACATGCCTGCCCACAGCGGCAAGATGACCGTTTGATCTGGGCAGCAGAAGCCCACGCGATAGAGTGTGATGTAGTCCTGATCTGACACCCCCTGGATATCCAATTCCTCGATCGACTGGTAAACCCGGTCTCCAGTATGGGTGCCCAGGCCCAGGTGCCAACGGAACTGGTCTTCCGTAAGTCTTTCAATGCGGTGTTGTCCGGTTGTGTTTACGCCGTGGATCGTGACATTCGGCTTGGGGATTTCATCGGAATCGGCATGGATTCTGAGCAGCAGGCGAGCAGGCTGCTCGAAATGGTGGTGCAAGCTGATGATGCCTGGGCCATTTCTTTGCCCCAATTTCTCCACAGAGGGTGATTGATGGGTATCTCTATCCCAATATTGGTATGTTGCGGCGTCCGGGTTCCAGGCAAAAGCCAGTGCGCTGCGAAGTGTGCTCGAATATTTTTCGAGCGGGGATAGGGCTTCCTGGTTACCGATCGAATTTGCTATTTGGATTAATGCTGAGCATTCGGCATACAGCATGGCGCACAGTGCAGGACTTTCCACTTTGCTGATGTCTACACCCTGTGACCAGGAGTGCCAATAAGAAAAGATCGGGTGATCCTCGAACCCGATCTGCGAGGGATGGCTGAATTCGGGTATGCCATCTTGGTCGCGATCATTTTCGGCTGAGAACCAATAATCGACAAACTTGACCAGGCCGGGGAAGATTTCTTCCAGGAAGTTTCGATCCTGAGTGTTTTGGTAAGCCTGCCAGGCAATGCCAGCCAGCAACGGCGTTGCCAGGATACCGCTGCGCTGCCCGGCGACGCCTGGCTTCAAGTCAATGAAGCCATTTTCTGCCTGGATGTGAATAAAATTGCGTATCAGGTTTTGAAGCAAGGGCGCAGAGCCGGGGAGAAGAAATTGGGACATGTAGAGCAGATCGAGGGGGGTATAGCCACTGTGGAGCGGTGGGTGATCCAGGCCATCACCGCGCATCGAATAGCCTTGATCTGGCTGGCGACTCTGCACGAAAGAGATGTGAGGCAGATGCGGAGAGCGGCTTTGCAACAGCGCGGTTGCGTTGCGTTGCGCCAGGGCCAGCGCAAAATCCCAATCAGCTCGGCCAGAATAAATTTCCAACTGACTCGAGTTCAGCAATTCGATGCGGGCTGTTTCGGCTTCCCAATTGTGGGATGCCAAAGATTGGGCGAGCGTGAAGGACGCTTCAGTCCCACCCAAGGCTGCCTGGAACCATTTCAGTGTGCAGGATTCTCCGGGCAACAGCGCAAGATCCATCGAAAGCGAGGGGAAAGGGCTGTGGCGGGCTTGGGCTCCTCCCGTCATAAAGACGACCGGGAATAAACCACCCGAGGAACCAGCCAGAACAGTTGCCGAATTGAGCACAGCCGGCGCCATTCGCTCACCTTCGATTGGAGTTAATAGCGCTGCCAGATCAAAGCGAAGCTTACGAGGAAATTTGCTCTGATTGGTGATTAATAATCTGCCACCGAGCGATTGCGAAGTGGGAACCCAGAATTCCAATTGAACGTCTATTTCAGGAAAAGGCGCATAGTTCAGCAACAAGTAATTGGGATAAAAGCGACGCAATTTGACAGGCGAGCTGAACTCGGAGGCATCCATCACCGATTGTTCGTTTTCAGTAAAGCGAGGCAATATGCGCATGGCGCGCGCCCGCAGACCGTAAGTGGTCTGTATAGCTAATGCGGGAGGTTCTCCCCCGCCAGCGGATAGCTCCCAGACCTGATCATCGAGGTAGCTGGTCTCGGTCAGGCGAGCATCGGCTGCCAGGGTTAATTTGAGTCCTGGGTGTAATGGAGTGTCCCAAATTCGCATGATTACTATTTATTGTATGGCAACAACGCCCATAGGTCAAACGCAGCGACCGATAAACTCAATCGAATGGGTGTGAAATGTGCTAGAATGTGTTCCACTACCTGAGATAAGCCCATCTCACCACGGAGGTTTTCAGATGAGTCCTTTGCCGGTTACCCCTCGCGGAATGTATTTTGAAGAATTCCAACCTGGTCAGAAGGTTATCAGCGCAGCTCGCACGGTTACCGAGAGTGATATTACTACATTTGCAGGACTTTCGGGCGACTACAACCAGATTCATGTGGACGCTGAGTACAGCAAGCACACGCCATTTGGCCAAAGAGTGGCCCATGGATTGCTTGGATTATCCATCGCTTCTGGTCTGGCAGTACAAACCGGCGTTATGGAAGGGACAATTATTGCTTTTCGCGAGATCAATGAATGGAAATTTATCAAGCCGATCTTTATCAACGATACCATTCACGTGGAAATTGAAGTGCTGGAAACGAAAGCACTCCGGCGGATCGGAGGAGGATCGATACTCATCAGCCTGGATGTCAAGAATCAAAATGGTGAGACGGTCATGAAGGGTACCTGGTCGGCCTTGATTGCCAGCCGGCCCCAATAGAAATCGGAGCGTGAACGTGGAGGATGAGGATTCCAAGCGAAGATCTCCCGACTCAGACGGTCAGGAGGCAAGTGAAAGGTTTCGAAAACTGCTCTCGGATTTCGAAGAAACCAATCGCCAAATGGAGGAGGCTAAGAGCGGTGCAAGCCAGACGTTGCCTTTGAGCGATGCCGCTCAGGAATCCGAGATAGCCTCTGATCCAAGCAGAGGGGACGAAAGCGGGTTGCCGGGCAAAGGTCTGCCGGCTCAAGGTACGCCAGGTTACGATACATTGCCGCTTGAAAATGACCAGCCTGTATCCAGCGCACAAAACGGCTTGCAGAAGGATCAACAAACAGGGGATACCCTGGCTGATACTCAGCCAGCGCGCACGGTGAGAACTGACCAGACCAGCACACGCCCACAGATCGCGCGCCGCCCACCTCCTGAAATCGATGCCCACGGGTTTCCATTACCGCGGCGGGTTGAGCAAAACGACCCATACGCGACACGCGTCTCGCCATCTGCCTACACACCCATACGGCGCACAGCGGAAACAAGGCAGGAGACGCAAAGTCGTCCGTATTCGGGCACAGACCAGCCAGTTGGAAGAAACGCTGCTGAGCCAGCACCGGGTATGGGATACATGCCAGTCGCTTCTCCAGGTGGGGCGCAGGGGCGCAGCGCGCTTCAAAGCACCCTGGGGTGCATGCTGCGCGCAATCATCATCGGCGCTTTTGCAACTGTTTTGATCGCTTTGATCGCTGGCACTTTTATCGTCTTTCAGTATTTCCGGATTGCACGTTCACTACCGGATGTATCCCAGTTGCGTGAGAAGGCCTCCAAGTTCGAAACCACGCGCATTCTCGATCGCAACGGCAATGTGCTTTACGAGATCGTTGATCCAAACGCCGGTCGCAGAACCTATGTGCCATTGAGCCGGATTTCGCCGTACCTGGTGGCTGCGACGATCGCCACTGAAGATAAAGAGTTTTACAACCATCCCGGGTTTGATCTGTTGGCTATTTTTCGCGCCTTTTTACAAAATTACCAGAGCGGCGAGACGGTATCTGGCGCATCAACGATCACCCAGCAACTGGCTCGTAACCTGCTTTTTACCCCCGAAGAACGCAGTGAACAATCCTACAGCCGCAAAATTCGTGAAGCTGTGCTGGCTGCTGAACTGACGCGTATCTATAGCAAGGATGAAATCCTTGAGCTGTACCTGAATGAAAATTATTACGGCAATCTTGCTTATGGAGTGGAGGCAGCGGCAGAGACCTATTTCGGCACAACGGCCGCAAATCTCACCCTGGGACAGGCGTCTTTCTTGGCTGGTCTCCCCCAGGCGCCAGCAGTCTACGATATCTACACAGCGCGGGAGGCGACGCTAAAGCGCCAAGAAGATGTGCTGGTGTTAATGTACGAGATGTCACAGGAGAAGGGCTGCATCTACGTGAGCAACAGCTCACAGCCGGTCTGCATGGATCCTGTTTCGACAGCCAGCGCCGCCAACGAGATGAAGACTTACCAGTTTAAATCTCCGGACATTCAAATGCGCTACCCTCATTGGGTTAACTATGTGCGAACACTGCTCGAAGCCCAGTACGATCCTCAGGAAATTTACCGGGCAGGCTTTTCGGTGTATACCACGCTCGATCCTGAGCTGCAGGATATGGCCGAGCTGATTGTAAAGAACCAGGTGCAGGCGCTGGCTGCCAACCGAGCCACTAACGGAGCGCTGATTGCTATTCGCCCTTCCACAGGTGAGATTCTGGCCATGGTTGGCTCAGCAGATTTCAATAATGAGGCGATCTCAGGCCAGGTCAACATGAGCCTCAGCCCGCGCCAGCCAGGCTCTGCGATCAAGCCGGTGACTTACCTGGCTGCTTTCGAAAAAGGATGGACTCCCGCGACGTTGATTTGGGATGTGGAAAGCGAGTTTTCGCCATCTGGTCAGCCGAACGATCCCAGCCCGCCTTATGTGCCGGTGAACTATGACGGTCGGTACCACGGACCGGTCACGGTGCGAACTGCGCTGGCAAATTCCTACAACGTCCCTGCGGTCAAGGCGCTGGATTTTGTGCGCATCTATGATGATCCCAACACGCCTGTACAGGATGGGTTCATTGCCATGGCGCGCAAGCTTGGAATCACCACCCTGAATCGCCCGGACTACGGTCTTTCGCTCACCCTGGGAGGGGGCGAGGTCACATTGCTGGAATTGACCAATGCATATGCAACGATGGCGAACCAGGGCCGGCGATTGCCGCCGACAGCGATTACGCGGATAACCGACTTCAATGGGAATTTGATCTATGAATACCAAACACCGCCATTCGAACAGGTTATTCGCCCGGAACACGCTTATTTGATCTCTTCGATCCTTTCTGATAATGAGGCGCGCGCGCCAATGTTTGGGCGCAATTCTGTGCTAAATCTGCCATTCCAGGTGGCTGCCAAGACAGGCACCACCAATGATTTCCGCGATAACTGGACCCTGGGCTACACCCCCGATCTGGCGGTTGGTGTTTGGGTTGGGAACGCGGATTACACGCCGATGCAAAACACCACGGGATTGAGCGGGGCCGCCCCGATCTGGTCAGAGTTCATGAACCAGGCTATCCAAAAATTGACGGGAGGCAATCCCACTCCTTTCAGCCGCCCTGGCGGCATCGTCGAGCGAGTTATTTGCGAGATTTCTGGAACGGAACCCTCCCAGTGGTGCCCACGGCAGCGCACCGAGCTGTTTGCCGCAGATCAACCGCCTTTGCCGGCAAGTGAGGACTTGTGGCGAAAGGGAATTGTGGATACCTGGACCGGATTGTGGGCCTCGAACGATTGCCGTGATTTTGTGGAAGAGCGCTTTGTCCTGAATGTAACCGAACCATCTGCCAAGCGCTGGATTCGCAGAGATCCAGCCGGGCAATCCTGGGCAGAGAGCATCGGTTTTAAACAGCCAGTGCCGTTTGCACCGAGCCGCGCCTGCACTCGGGATGACCCGCACGCCATGGTTAGCTTTGCCTATCCTCGGGATGGAGAAATCCTGCGAGAGAGCAGCATTGATATTTACATCCAGGCGAATGCAGACCGCAACTTCGATTACGTGCGACTGGAATATGGATTGGGAGAGAACCCGGTTGATTGGGTAGTGCTCGAACAAAAATCGACGCCGTTTCCAAACCCAGATCGCATCTACACCTGGAATCTGGCCGATATTCCCTTGGGTCCGCTCAGCCTGCGTCTCTATATGCATAGCACAGAAGACACATTCGCCGAATTGCGGGTGCGGGTGAGAAACGAAGCTCCCACACCTACACCGACGCCAACGACGACTTTGACGCCAACTTTGATTCCCACGGAGACGCCGACCCCCACGCAGACGCCGACCATTACACCGACGCCTACGATCACTCTCCCGCCTCCTTTGACAGCAACCCCAACGGAGACGCCCTCGCCAACCGCGCCAGACGCCAGTCCTTAGCTTCCTTCGGGTAAATCGGCAGATCTTGGGTCGCTCAACCGGCGATCAGGTACAGCGCGGCTATCGCCAGGAGAACGGTTATCAGGCGTTCAAAGGTTTGTTTGTCAACCGTTTCGGACAATCGGCGACCATGCCAGACGCCCAATGGTAGCAATGGTAACATCCAGACAATGCTCAGCAGCCGTCCCCAATCAAATAGATTGGCATAGAAATAATACGGTACCTTGATCCAATTGACGATGGCGAAAAACAGGGCCGAGGTGGCCGCAAACTGCCTGGGTTGCAGGTTTTGCAATAGCAAATACATGCTAAACGGTGGCCCGCCGGTGTGAGCAAGCGCTGAAGAGAAGCCGGTGACGATCCCGGCAAGGATGCCGTGCCAGGCGCGGGGGCGATACACCATTTTTTTGATTTGCTTCTCAGCCAGGCGGTAAGCTACGAACAGAATAACGATGACGCCCAATGCCAGGCGCAAGGCATGGGTCGGCGCGTTGGTAATGAAGAAAGTGCCGATTGTAATCCCTGCAATGGCGCCCGGCAGAAGCAGAAGAATGTGTTTGCTCTCCCATTTTTTCCAATGCCAGGCCACTGCGAACACATCAGCAATCATGAGAATTGGAAGGAGCAAACCGATGGCATCTTGCGGCGAGAGGACCAATGCCATAGTGGGAGTTGCCAGCGCGCCGAGGGTGCCTCCGAGACCGCCTTTGGATAGTCCAATACCATAGATGACCAGCACCGCTACGATGAGAAATTCAACCTGGAGACTCATGGGAGAGGGTCGACTGATTGGTCGAGGTTATTGAATCTGAGCAAGAGCCAGGCGGGTAAATACCGCATGGTGGTCGGAATGTGGCATTTTGGGCGACGTAAGATGGCGTGAGTCGAGCACACTCCAGGACTGCTGAGGATTATGGAGGAAAATATAATCCAGGCGATGTTCTTTCAGAATGCCGCCCCACGGCCAGCGCAGTGTATGCGTAACGGCTTCGGAATGGGGGTGCAAACGCCGGAAAGTATCAGTCCATACCCGGCGGGCGTGTTGGATCTGAGGGCTATCCTCCGCAGCATTGAAATCGCCGCCGATCAAAACCGGCGTTTGATGATCGATCATAGCGACCCAGGTGGTTAAGTCGTGAACCTGGCGGTAGTTTTGGCGTGCATTCAAACCGAGATGCACAGAAAATACCCTGAATTCGCCGCAAGGCGTCTCAACAGAAGCGCCCAAAGCCATGCGATGCACGAAGGACCGCTTGGATGAACCACCCAGGCGGCGCAAGCTTGGACGGGAGAGTGGAAAACGACTGAGGATTGCCAGCCCCTCCTCGAACCCAATTCCAGGGTGCCCGTTGGATGGGGCGTAAAGCAAGTGCATATCCAGGTATTGTGCGATCCATTCCGAGGCATGCAGGTGAGGGGTTCGGGCGGCCTCTTGCAGGAGCAAAATATCGGCATTCTCCGCCGCGGCAAGGCTTGCGAAAGCCTCCAGGCGTTGGGTGATGTTTTTGAAGCGCGGCCAATCGTGCCACAAATTGGCTGTAATGAAATTTAGCGGGCGGCAATTTTCTGAGACAGAGGAGTCCAGACGGCGCATGTGCTGAATTTCTACTGGCGGTTGCATGATCTCCCGCACCAGCGCTAATTTAAATAGTTCCGGCCCGATGCGCATTCTGAAGCGTCTCGGGCCGGAGGACAGGTTGGATTGTGAATCGACAGACTTCAAACGACGTGCTCCAGCAAATGAATGTTTCGAGCGCTTATTGTATCACATGCCCCGGGATTAGATCTGGGGTGTTATTTGTCTCCTTTCAGCCCTCTCAAGAAGCCAGGGATCACTTCAGCAGGAAAGCGGGGCCAGGTGAAGATGATCGCACCGATCAGGTAGATCACCATGAGCAGACCATAAGGCTGCGCCTCGAGCAGCGCGATCCAGATAATCGCCGCGTAGACCGGCGCCTGGAAGAGCATGCCGTAAGAGCGCAGCAGTCCAAAGCGTTTGAAGAGCAATGCCCAAAAGAGGAAGTAGATCAACGAGAGCAGCAAAGGAAAATAGCCTGACAGCGAGAGGTAGACCAGCAAACCGGCGGCGACCGACATATCCACTTCCAGATCATGGTCTCCCAACCAGGTGTGATATTTCAAACGGCTGCGGCGGGCGATGAGCCCGTCGGCCAGGTCGCTGAACCAGGAGTACAGCATCAGCAAGCTGATCGCCGGCAAGGCGGTACGTCCGTAGGTGAGGCCGATCCAGGCAAACACGATCCAGAGCAATCCTCGGCTGAGGGTGATCAAATCGGCAATTTGTTTGGCTGCAATCATCGCTTACACTCCTTTCCCCCGCGGCGAGATCCATAAAGTCGTTTGGGCTATGGGCTCTATTAGGAATTTTCGAGCTCCCCGGTCCGCCGCGGGAAGCCTGAACGAGTTCGTGATTCTATTGTAGCAAATTTGCCAGTAAGATTCTAGTGGGGAACCGGTTTGGGGGATATTTGGACGGGAAAAGACTCAGCTCCTGGATATAGAAGTCTATCGGTGAGCATTGCTGCTGACGAGGGTGATGTGGCGCTGTCACAGGATGGTCATGAGAGATGCTCGCTTTTTTCGCCCGAGTTGTCTTTGGAGGCATTGGGATGCTGTTTCACTCTTTTTTGTTCTCGAGCCAACTCGTAGGATCGCCTCAACAAGCTGACTGCTCGTTCAACATCCTCAGGCTCCTCGATGTAGAAGCTCACCCAACCGGTTTCGGGTAAAAGATGATGAGGTTGAGCCAGGCCCAACCCGACAATCTCGTTGCGAATCCGAGTGGGAAACGGAATATCCAACATGAAATCACCGTGGATGTGACCAATTTCTCGTTTTCCCAGGCGAAATTCCAGCCCTCCGAAGCGATGAGGGTGTTGGCTGACGCCCTCCCACAGGCTCAATTGAGCAGCGATTTGTTGACTTGCGCCGTGGACTCGCATACGATCCCTCTGTAAGGAATAAGCTGGAATGCCCAGTTCGCCATTGGCAAGGAATTTCTTACTGGGCAATCCAGCGATGACTGAAGGGGGATTGCCTTGTTTGGGCAGGCCCTAGGCGTATTGCTCTGATTGAGACTTGACCTGTTGGATCAGCTCGATTTCGATTGTGATATTGATGTTATCACCCACCAAAAAGCCGCCGGTTTCCAATGCAACATTCCAGGTGAGCCCCCAGTCTTTGCGGTTGATGTTGGTTGTCGCTGTAAAACCAGCGACGTTCGCGCCCCACGGGCTGCGCGACATGCCAGCATACACGACATCGAGCGTGACGGGTCTCGAAACGCCCCGGATGGTCAGATCGCCGGTGACACGCCCTTTGGTCTCGTCAATGACTTCGACCTTGCGGCTTTTGAAGATGATTTCGGGGAAATTCTCGACATCTAGGAAGTCGGGAGATTTGAGATGCGCATCCCGCTGGGGCTCGCGGGTGTTGATGCTTGCGGCAGCGATGCGAACGTCAACGGATGATTCGGCTGGGCGCTGTGGATTGAACTCTACACTGCCAGTCACCTGATCGAATTGGCCGCGCACGTTGGCAATCATCATGTGGCGTACCGAGAAAGTTACACTGCTGTGGGCGGAATCTATGTTCCAAGACATGTTAGTACCTCCAAAAAATATTGTGTTGAACTTACCCATTTGGGTGAAGTACCCATCCGAAGTGGGTAGCTCCGGAAATAAACGTTCGATATCGAACGATATTCTTAAAAAAATTTATTCTTGGCTGCTTTTGCCCAGTTTGCGACATAAATCGCCAAGAAGCTGCTGTTCGGTTGGTTCGAGTACGGAAAGCTCAGCGACAATCGCCTCGACGTGCTTCGGAAAGATCGAACTGATCAGGTCTCTCCCTGCATTGGTCAGGGAAATCTGAAACTTGCGGCGATCATCAGGGTTGATCTCTCGCTTAACCAGGTGGAGTTTTTCCAAATTGTCGATCACCAGGGTGATATTGGCATTGCTCTTCAAAAGCTTACTCCCCAATTCTCGCTGGCACATGGGGCCCAGGTGAAGCAGTGCTTCCAAGACGCTGAATTGGGAGACGCTTAAGCCGGGGTGTGTGTTGCGAGCAGCCAGGCGAGCATTGAGCGAATCGCATGCCCGGTTCAGCTTGATGAAGGTATTCAGAGCAAGCGTTTGTTGAGCGGTTCCTGTGTAATGTGTTGGCATGATCGTTCTTCATCTAATAGTTCGATATCGAAATAATACTATACGACACCGGGTTTGTCAAGGGTAAACGAGGAAAATATCACCATTTTTGTGCACTTTTGCTTGCCGCGGGAGTTGTTGTGATCTACAATTGAAATATGGGTCCACAACAGAAGTATCATTTTGCCTGGCAAAATCCATTCTTGCGCGCTACGATCTATCCTTTCCGAAATGAGAAGTTGCGCGATTTTTTGGCGACCTACTACGAAGTAGACCTTTGGCGACAGTACCGGTCGCAATCTCCGGATGCCGAAAAAGTGGCCCAGGTTCGGCAAGCGTATGCACAGATCAACGACTTGCTTGCAGAAGCCAAGTTGGAATTGCAACACGCCCAGGCGGCCATGAAAGTTTTAGAAGCGCAGCACCGAAAACTCCTTACCAGTGAGCCTGTGCGATTGCTTCAGCGCCAGAAGGATCTGCTTTTGCAAAAGCGCAAAGACCTCGAGGCGCGCATGCTGCCTTTCGAGCGCCAGGTGGACTGGTACCAGCGTTTTGCTCCAGAACATCCCTACCTGCAGAAGTGGGAATATGAATTATCGAAGCTGGCAACGCCGATGCAAGAGATCCTGGATGCTTTGAACCTGGTCGAGCAGCAATTGGAGGCTCAGCTTGCGGATTACCGCGCTGTGCAGCGCAGCCTGGAGAGCACAGTGACGCGCGCCCTGGAGACTATCGCCCGCGAAACGATCCGCCTGCAGCAACTGCCGCCATTGGGTCCTTCTGGAGAAGTAACCAACCGTGTTTGGGTGCAATGGGAAGTGGCGCGATACCGCCGTGAACTGGAAGCATTGGAGCACGACGCATTGGTCCAAAGGGTGGTCGATTTTTTTGATGCCCAAAAAGATCGTTTTCCGACCTGGCTCAAGTACATGGTGCTGCATTTTTCGGGAATGCGCTATCGCAGTGCGCATGGCTCCTGGGCGGATGCGAAAGATTTGCTGGAAATGCTGGCGATCGAGCGGCTGCGCCAGGAGAATCAATCCGCTAGCGAGGCGCAAATCGCCATCGCCTGTATGCAAGCCCTGGAGCAGCTCGAGAAGGAAAAGGCTGTCACCACTGACCGTGAGCAGATTGCATGGATCGATCACCAGATGATGGGGTTGATGTCGCCCAACAGGCGGGCGGCGCTGTTGAGGTTCGAAAGCAACCGAGAAATTGCCAAAATCCAGGCCCTCTCTCAGGAAGCCGCGCTCGAAGCGATCAAAGAGATTCACGCTCACACGCCATTTCCGGATTGGGTGTGGGCTGAAATCGTCAGCCGGACTGAATTGAGATTGGAAGTGCAAGAGACAGCGTGGGAGGATCTCAATGACGAGCAACGCCAGGCCAAATGGCTGAAGGAAAATTCTCGCTGGCGGGCGATCATGAACGCCTGGCAAAACAAGGATATCACCGGATGGAGAAAACAACATTGGCTCACATTGTCGCTGATTGTCACCCGCGCAGTTTGCAATGAGATTGCTGAACATATTCAGCACTTGCGCGGTGTCAAGCCAGCAGCCGGGTTGACGGCCAAGCCCACCTGGTATATGAATATGATGAGGAAAATGCCTGGCCAGGCCTACCTGCGGCGCCCGATGTCTGCCGAGGATTTTTTGCCAGGAGCCAGCATACTCTTCTTAGGATGGACCAGCCAGCGACCCAATCCCTGGCAGATTGCATTGCGCTTGCCGGGAATCGAGCTGTTGCCCGAGGCGATGCGGCCGGTGAAATCAGTGCGCAAGTCTATCGCCATGCGCAAGAGCAGCAGCGGCGCAGCGACTGATGAGTGGACTTACCGGGAGAGTGGCAATGAATTTGTGCGCACGATGCGCCCTTACGTGCGAACTATGGCACCGCTGCCGGAAAGCAAAGTGAAGCAATTGAAAAAAAAGGGCAAGTCTGACCAGGAGATCCGCGCATTGGGCAGAGAGAAGTTGGTGAGAGGCGACACAATCACCGAATGGCTGCGCTGGACGCATGAAGCGACCGTCATCGAAGTGGTCGAGCTGTCCAGCGGCGCCTATGTGCTAACCTTCGAAACTGGCAAAATTGGACTCAACCTGCGTCCACTTGCAAGGCTGATAAATGCATGGGATGTATGGGTGGGGTATGTACCCGCCTCTCCCATACCCAAGGAAAAGCTGGCGGGGATGCTTAGCAGGAAAAAAATCCTGCTAAGCTGAGCTGGAATAAGGCTACCTCAGCGGGTATTCGACTGGGCGCGCAAGTAACCGGTTGAATGCGCGTAGCAAATGGCGACTGCCAGCGCATCTGCCGCATCGTCGGGACGAGGGATCTCCTCCAGGTTCAAGAGAGTGCGCACCATGTATTGCACTTGCTGTTTATCGGCGTTGCCGTATCCAGCCACGGCTTGTTTGATCTCGAGTGGGGTATACTCTGCAACACTGATCCCGGCTTGAGCGAGACATAACAGCACCACGCCGCGCCCATGTCCAACGCTCATCGCAGTGCGGACATTTTTTTGAAAAAAAAGCTTCTCCACTGCCGCCTTGTCGGGCTTGTGGAGAAGCAAGATCTGGGAAAGCTCATTGTAGAGTGTCAGCAAACGCTCCGCTAACTCAAGGCCTGCGGGCGTGCTGATTACGCCGTAGGCGACAGCCTGAAGCGAACCATCTTCATTTTCTCGTACCAACCCGTAGCCGGTGGTGGCAGTACCCGGGTCGACGCCGATCACGACCATGATCAGGCTTCTTCGAGTTGGGCGAGAACCTCGTCGCTAATACTGAGCGTCGAATAGACGCTCTGCACGTCATCCAATTCTTCGAGAGATTCGATCAGGCGCAACACCTGGATTGCTTGATCGGTGCTCAGCTCGGTTTCGTTGTTGGCCACGAAACGCAGCTCGGCTTCTTCTGGCGCGACTGAAGCGGCTTTGAGAGCGTCCCAGATTTCTTTGAAGGATTCGACTGGGCCATATATTTCGCACGTGCCATCGTCAAAGGTCACATCGTCTGCACCCGCTTCGACAGCCAGCTCGAAAATTTTATCTTCGCTATGAGACCCGATTGGGAAGGCAAAGTAGGCCACCCGCTTGAACTGCCAGGCAACAGAGCCCGCTTCGGACATTGTTCCACCCGAACGGCTGAGTAGATGACGGATCTCCGAAATGGTGCGGTTTTTATTATCCGTCACGCAGGAAATGAGCATAGCGATGCCATGCGGCCCATAACCCTCGTAAGTGATCTCAACCAGCTCGCTGCCATCCTTCGATTCACCGGTGCCGCGCTTGATCGCACGCTCGATGTTGTCTTTTGGCATATTGTTGGCACGGGCTTTTTCAACCGCGTACGCCAGCCGCATATTGCTTTCCGGATCGCCGCCGCCCTCACGAGCAGCGATGACAATTTCTCTCGCCAGGCGGGTGAATAGCTGGCCGCGCTTCGCGTCTGCAGCGCCCTTCTTGCGCCGAATGGTTGCCCAGTGTGAATGTCCGGACATACGAACCTCTCTATGGGTATTGACAATAATGCTTACCAGATCGATTTGCCGGTAAGTGGTAACAATTATACCATGCAGCCTGGTAAGCGATCAGGCGTGCTCCTCGCCGCGAATGTAGGCTTCCACCATTTCTTTTGCGATGCTATCGCGAAATTGTTTTGGAGGCGTCTTCATGAAGTATGAGGACGGGCCGATGATCGGGCCGCTCAGGCCGCGATCCAAAGCCAGCTTGGCACAGCGGATCGCATCGATCATCACGCCGGCTGAGTTCGGCGAATCCCATACTTCCAGCTTGGCTTCCAGGTTTAAGGGCACATCGCCAAATGTGCGTCCTTCCATGCGGATGTAACACCACTTGCGATCGGTCAACCAGGGCACATAATCGCTCGGCCCGACGTGCACATCCTCTTCGGGCAAGCTGTAGGGGAGCATACTGGTCACTGCACCGGTTTTCGAGATTTTTTTGGATTCTAATCGCTCGCGCTCGAGCATGTTGAGAAAATCTGTGTTCCCACCAAAGTTGAGCTGGTAAGTGTGTTCAAGTTTGACGCCACGATCCACGAACAGGGTGGTGAGCACACGGTGCACGATGGTTGCGCCAACCTGGCTCTTGACGTCATCGCCGATCAGGGGCAGATTTCGCTCGCGGAAACGGCGCGCCCAATAATCCTGGCTGGCGATGAAAACTGGAATGCCGTTGACGAAGGCGCAACCAGCATCGAGGATCTGTTCGACATACCATTTGGTTGCCATCTCGGAGCCAACGGGCAAGAAGTTCACCACGACATCGGTTTTGGTTTCTTTCAGTATCCCAACAATATCAGCTGTTGGCCCTGGCGCTTTTTTAACAACTTGCTGCAGGTATTTTCCCAATCCGTCATGGGTCATGCCGCGCGAGACCGGTACGTCCAGATACGGCACATCCACGAATTTGTAGGTATTGTTTGGATAGGCATAGATCGCTTCGGATAAATCTTTGCCAACTTTGGTATCAACCACATCAAATGCAGCGGTGAATTCGATATCTCGTATATGGTATCCGCCCAGATTCACGTGCATGATGCCTGGAATTTGGTCGTCGTCATGCGCATTTCGGTAGTAGTGGACGCCTTGTACCAGGGACGAGGCGCAGTTCCCGATGCCGATGATGGCGACGCGCACTTTGCTGCTATTGCTCATTTGTCGCTCCTTTTCACAATGTCTGGATTTCAAACGAATTGTATCATTGTGTTGAACGATTGCGAACAGAAGCCATGCTATAATCCTGATCAATCCTGGTGATGGTCATGCGATGATGGGAGAAAACCCCACTTCTTTGTCGAATGCGAAGCTGAATACTCTGCTGTGGCTGGGCAGGAAGCTGAACGCTGCCATCGAGATGGAGCCATTCCTGCAGATTGTGGTCGAAAGTATCTGTCAGCTAACCAGCAGCGAAACCAGCTCTCTATTTTTATTTGAAGCTGAAACCAGTATGCTCAAGTTTGTTGCTGCGCCGCGTACCTCGAGCATCAAACTGAAGCGTTTGCGGGTGCCCCTCGAACACAGCGTGGCAGGTGAAGCGTATACGACCGGTAAACCGGTCATCATCAACCATGCACATGAGGATGCCCGGATTTATCGCAGTGTAGATCAGGAATTATCCTTTACCACCCGCTCAATTCTGGCTGTACCCATCACCTACCGACATGAGGCGTTGGGTGTGTTGGAGGCGGTCAATAAGCTGGGCGGCGCGCAATACGATGATGCTGACCTAATGGTGATGGAGACGTTAGCCTCGTATGCAGGCACTTACCTGTTCAATGCGATCTTGTTAGAAGAGGCATTGCAGGCATCACAAGCCCTGGAAGAGATGGAGAAGAAGAAGAACGATTTCCTGGCCATCGCTTCCCATGAGTTGCGCACGCCCCTAGGTCTGATTGTGGGTCACGCAAGCTTCCTGCGCGATCTGGCGCAATTCGATGAGCAGACCCAATCTCAGCTTGATACGATCCTGCGCAGCGCGATGCGCATGCGGGAACTGATCGAAGCTATGTCAAATACCCACTTGGGAAGCACCTCGCAGAAACGGCTGAAACGAAAATCATTCTCGATCAACCAGATGATCGAAGAAGTGGTTGCCTCGTTCTCGGCGCAGGCCACGCAGCAGAAAATCCAGGTGCGAGTGGACTTACCAGCGGAGAATCTGCACCTGCAAGGCGACAATGAGAAACTCGCCATTGCTTTTGGAAATTTGTTAAAGAATTCTCTGACTTATACAGAGCCGGGTGGGCACGTGCTGGTCAAAGTTGAGAAGCTGCCTGGATTTGCCAAGGTTTCCGTGATCGATGATGGCATCGGTATACCGGCTGCTGACCTGCCGCACATTTTCGATAAGTTCTACCAGGTCGAATCCCATCTCAACCGGCGACACGGCGGGATTGGCTTGGGCCTATCGGTTGCGAAGGTGATGGTGGAGATGCATGGGGGACAAATCTGGGCGGAGAGCATCGAGGGAAAAGGGAGCAATTTCTCTTTTCTGATTCCGGTTGACCTTGACCAGGGTGGGAAATCAACGAGTATTTTTGCGGCATAAGCTACTTGTCAAAGCGGGGTGGGTGGATTATAATCTCTGGGCTTCAACGGGGCGTAGCTCAGTCCGGCTAGAGCGCACGGTTCGGGTCCGTGAGGCCCGCGGTTCAAATCCGCGCGCCCCGACCTTCGCCCGCACGGCTAGAAAATCCTTCTAACCGTGCGGGCTCCGGCCCCAAAACACACCTACCCCACCCCACACGGCCTTCCGGTCACCCGGCGATAAAAAAAACCTGCTTCCCATTATCAGAACAGGCTTTCTATTATCAGAACACCACCTGGAAAACCGGAGACCGCACGGATGAAAACCAACCTGACACTCGATCAAGCCATCGACGGCTACACCCTCTACGCCCAGGCCCGCGGCCTATCCCCACACACCATCGCCGACTACACCAACACATATCGAAAATTTCGGTACTTCCTTCAAGGAAACCCCCTCCTATCCGAAATCACCCCTGAGCACGTCCAACGATTCCTAACGTCCCACCCCGGCCTCACCCAAAAAACCCTCCTCAACTACCACACCGGCCTCGCCGCCCTCTGGACCTGGGCCATCAAATACGGATACACCGCTGACCACCCCCTCCACCAGGTAGAACGCCCTCGCAAAGAAAAGCGCGCCATCATCCCCTACTCAGAGTCTGACCTGCGCGCCATGATCGCCGCTCTCGGCAAATCAAAAACCTACGCCCGTCCGGGCAAACGCCCCTCCAGCCACAGCCTCCCTCACGCCGAGCGCAACCGCGCCATCCTGCTCATCCTGCTCGACACTGGCCTGCGCGCCTCCGAGCTTTGTAACGCTCGCATCCACCACCTCGACCTGCGCAATCGCCGCCTGCGCGTCTTCGGCAAAGGCGCCAAAGAACGCACTCTCCCCTACTCCCACAACACCGGCTCCGCCCTCTGGCGCTACCTTACCACCCGTCCGGATGATCCCGCCAACGCCCCTCTCATCACCACCGGCGAACACCAACCCCTCACCCGCGACCACCTCTACAACACCATTACCTCCATCGCCCAGCGCGCCGGCGTCCACCATGCCGACGTTCACCGCTTTCGCCACACCTTCGCCATCAATTACCTCCGCAACGGCGGCGACGCCTACACCCTCCAGATCCTGCTTGGTCATACCAGCATGGATATGGTCCGCACCTACATCCAAATCGCCCAATCTGACATCGAAGCCCGCCACCTCAAAGCCTCACCCGTCGCCAACTGGAACCTATAACGTTACAAACCCATCGCTGATTTGATATTTGTCAGGAACACAGCATGACCGGCAGTATTAGGATGTAATCCATCTGCCGCAAAGTTTGGAGCAGAATATGGGAGTATGTCAGTCCCAAGAATGTAAGTACAATAATCTCTGGATGATGCTGCGGAGTTTATCGCTGTCCGATACGCTCCCAACGTGTCACCAAATGAATTCGCAACCTCAGATGATCTTCCTATGGGCGACATGCAATAAATCGTCGCATTCCCCAATACAGCGTGAAGTTTATCTAGCAAGTCGGCATAAGCGACCCCAAAATTTGCAGCACTTTGAGTTTCTAGCCCATAGTCATTTGTTCCGATGGTTAACAACACACTTTCTGGAGCATAACTGGCGACTCTGGCAGCGAATGCAGTACGCCCTGCCGCATCCGGACAGTCTGCAAATAACGTCCTCCATCCATAACTTTCGTGAATTACTGGAACCGTCAGCCTCAATTTTACGTTCCACGATTCGCTTGCTGGATTATCTGCATTTCCTCCGCATGAAATACTATCCCCGTAGATACAAATGCGATTAATCGGCGACTTTGGCGTAATGAGAGAAACATATCCATCTCCACCAATAAAACGAATAGCCATTGGAAATGTTCCTAGAATTGTCGCTGCAGGTTTTGTCTGCAAACCCGCAACAATATCAACCACCTTAGATCCTGCCGGTAGCGCCACAGTGAAAGCAAGAGCTGAAAATTGCACCTGAGAATAATAAACATCGTTCACAAAAATATGCAAATAGGCATATTCAGGTATTGACGCGTAAATATTGCTCCACGCCTTCAACCACACCTGATCAGCAGTCGTACGAAAACGCCATCTGGCAAATGCCGAACACTCCCGATAATTTGTTTTATCGGTCGTGTATCCATTATCTTGCATGGTGTTTGTTGAGCCGATTCCATAACTAATCATGGTGTCACCTGAAAATCATCCACATAGGTCGTTGTAAGCTCTGAATACAACCCGTGCATAGTCTCCGTCTGATTGTAAGTGCTCGTGCGCGAGTATTTCAATACTCCATCAATATATAAGCTAATTGTACTGCCACTCAGCACAACCTCAATCGCATATTCCACATTCAACGTCAGCGATATACCGATATTGCTACCAATCAATGATGCTGATCCAGATTGACGCTTTGCTAACCCGCAAGCGCCAGTCGTGAAATATGCAATGATGCAATTATTTCCATCAATTGCCCGCAGCACAAATCCCTGGTTAGACGCTTTTGCCTTGATCGTGGCAGATATGGAACAATTGGCCAAATTGCTATTGATATAGGCTGTTGCAATACCACTCCCCAGCGAAGCGCAGTTACACACATTGCTCTGAATATCAAATGTCCCATGCGTAAATGCCCAGGTTGATCCGACAGGTGCCTTATCTGGCGTGTGCGCAGATAACAACGTACCATTCACATCGGTAAATTGGTCAAGCACCAAATTTACAACATCCCACGCCGGCGCCGTCTCCCCATAAACCCGCAGGCTCGCCGTCATCACATTCGCCCCCTTCGCTCCCACCCCAAAACTGACCTTGCTGCACCAAAACTCCCCGCTGAACTCCGGATCACCCACCACCGGCGCCGCATTCTGCCCCACCTGCACCCGCAGCGAATACCCCGCCGCCTTCCCCGCAATCCCCCTCACCACGTCGTATAAGCTCCCGCTGGCAGGCGAAAACAAACCCGTAATCTCCACCGGCATACCCGGCAGCCCAGGGATACTGTTCTCTGTCCCCTCGCTCAACCCCGTTGTATCCACCTCCAAATACTCATCCGGGATTTCCACACTTTGAATCCCCGCGCTCACGTCCTGCAGCACGCCCCCCGCATCCTCCAAATACACCCTCAAAAACCTTCCAGCCAGCTTCGCCATATCATCCTGCCTTAGCGCCCATAAGATTCTTCGCGCCTTTGCGCCTTCGCGGTAAATTCTTTGTTGTGCTAATTCCTATTACCTGTTCAGCCCTTCTTCCGCCTTTTCGCCCGCCACGCTGCCAAATACGCCTCCCGCTCCTGCCAGTTCATCTTCGACAACCGATCCCACAGCGCCGTACCCGGCTTCGCCCCCACCTTCCGCTTCCAATTCAACCGCTCTCGACCTCCGCCGCCACCACCGCCCGAACCATCGCCCGCCTCCACCTCATCCTCTGGCGCCTTCCCCTTCCAAACCATGCGCGGGAACAGCAGCGTGTCCAGCTCCCCAAACTGCATCGAAAGATACTCCCCAGCATCTTCATAGCGCGTCCGGGTGATCGTCATCGTCAACCCCGTCCCCTGTGCATCCACCAGCACATCCTCAATCCGCAGCCGCATCCCCGCCGTCACCTCGCAGGCCGGGATTACCCGCTTGCCCTGCCCCCGCACATAACCCTGTACTACCAACGTCCCCCGCACCCTGTATCTCGGATCCTTATAATAAGCCAGGTAACGCTGCCCTGCCGCCAGCGCAATTGCACTCGTACTATCCCCCAGCTCCAACACCTCATCCCGCTGCCCGTATGCCGTGATCGAGTCCGTATTCTTCAAACTCGCATCATCATCCGGCGTAACATACTGCTGCACCCCATTCTCATCCGTATAACCCACCACCACCCAATTTTTAACCCGCAGATTATCCCGCACAATCTGCACCTGCCGCACCAGGTTCCGATCGCTCAATCGTAGCGCCAGGTCATAATCCGTTTCCGCCGGGAACTGCCACAGCTTCAGCACCGGCAGCCCGTCCGGGCTTACCACACTCTCCGATCCTACCACCTGCACCGCCCACGGGTTATACGCCCCGTCGCCGCGCTCCACCGCCCTGGCCAGCACATCCGCCCACGTCGCCCAATCGTCCTCCATGAACGGCGTCAAATCCAGCTCAGTCCCCGCCGCCGTAACCAACCCCGTCGAGCTGTTCAACTCCGCGCTCAACGTCCCCACCGCATCAATGCAAATCTCCTCCATGTTGATCTGCGATGTCTCTGAGTACACCGTAATATTGCTAAACTCCCCGTAATACGTCCCATCGCTGGATGGCGTCTGATTTGCCCGTGCATAGTATCGCAGCTCGATACTTTGGCTCGGCGTCGCCAACGTGTGGCTTTGACTTGCCGCCGTCCCCGAGCTGGTCACACTTACCACATCCGTGCTCGTTCCCACGTTGTGAATAGCAATCTCCCACGCCTGCGCCCCCTCCTGCAGATCATAATCGTAATCGATCTTCTTCACCGTCTGCCCGGTCGGCATCGTATACCGCACCGCCGCATACTCGCCCGATGTCCACGCCTCCGCCTTCGGCGTAAACCGCATTCGATAAGTCCGGTCGATCCCGCACTTTTCCGCCCCGCTCGCCCCCGTCTGCCAGGCCCACGCCCAATCGTCCAACCGCTGGTCACTCCAACGCTTGCGCAGCCTGCGCTGCATCAGCGCCCCGGACCAATACCCCACCGTCTCCAACGGCGCCCCCTGTACATCCCCCACCTCAAACCCCTCGCTCGCAATCTTCCCCTCATACACCAGCTTCTGCCCATTGCGGAAGACCACCCGCCGCCCGCCCCGCACCTGCCATGTGCGCAGCGCCTTGCGCGGTACGAAACACTCCCCCTCCAGGTACAACCCCGCTGGAAATCCCGTAGAAAATGATATATTCTCCGCCCGCCCCAGCTCGTCGCCCGGGTCCGCAATGCGCGTCGTACCCGATCCGTACACCTCAACCCGCAAATTATTCCAGCCCGTGCGCCTCATCCGATATACCACCTGGGTGTCACACCCACCTCAACCTTCGTTGTCGTTGCAATCGCATGTCCGCTCGCCAAATTGTTGATCACATAAAAGAAATTATTGGCATCCGGCATCACCTCCAGGATATCCCCGCGTAATTCCGGGATAACATCCACCGAATCCCCATAAACCTGTTCATCTTCAATTACCACCGACGTTGTCGCAGCGTAAACGTATGTAAGCTGGTTATCATGTGGCGCCCGCGTCGTCAGCGCTGAAATCCGCAGCAGCTCGCCGTTGATCACCTGCATGAAATCATAGTACAGTGTCACACTCGCGCTGCTGCCCGGAAACACCACCCCCGGTTTGATCACCGTATCATCCCAATCCAGGTAATTCGGCTGCTCGATATCCACCTTCCCGCAGTAATGCGCCTTCCAGGTCGCCGTCAGTGCTAGCAAAATATCATCCCCCTCCACAAATCCATTTCGCAGCCCCACATAAGGCGTCGCCGTGATCGTCGATGTAGAGCTTGCCAATTTCAGCCGCGCAAATACATGAAACGTCCCGTTCAGATACCAAGGCCTGGCTGCCGTCACCTGGAAATACGGATAATTTGTTCCGGCCACCACCGGCACCGCCAGGCTGTCATACCCGCCCCCGCTCGAGCTCGCATCCACATTTGTGTTGCGATCATGATAATAATCGCCGCTGTTGATCGTCGGAATCGTCAATCGATCCTTGTGAAGCCCCAGCCATACCACATCCCCATTGACCATCCCCGTCCCAACATTCGGCGTCAAAGTCCATCTCGTTTTGGCTGGCGCCGTCCCAGGCACACCCCCCACGTAACCCCAATTATCATACGTACTGTCATCGCAGTTATCGACAACCGCATCCCCATCCTTTACCCACACATACGGAATCCCGCTCACCCGCATCCCGTAACCATCCCCTCCGGTCGCTTTTGCGTAAACATTAACATAATCGTTGGCAATTTGGGTCGCAGTAAGTGCGCCTCCAAAACTGCTGAAGTCAAGAAAAGTTCCGCCGATCTGCGCCGAATACGTGGCATTATCCACACCGACCAGGATATCAGCCGTAATATTAGCTAGCGTATACGTCGCGCTGGTCGCCAATTCGGAGCCATTCACATACATCGTGATTCCCGCGCTCGACCAAACAAAATGGAAAACGATCACATCCCCAGCGCTGAAGGAATCCGTGCCAGAAGATCGTGAAATGCTGGTGGCGCTATCACTGAAAACCCATTTAGTCGTTGTATTATCCCAATACGCTGTAAAATTAACCAGCAAGGACGTTTGTACAGCGAACAAATACCGCACATCGCTATAAGTTGTAGATGCTCGGGCAGCCTTCCAAACTACTCGCAGCGTGCCCTGACCGATGGAAACTTTACCCGCAGATGGTAGTCTTAATATCCCTGCGCCGCGCGTGGTCGTCGAAGCATGCGCCGTGCCGCTCCAGGCGCAGCCCGGCAAATCGCCATAAGCCAGCGAAGTGATGTATCCCTTCGCCTCGAGCTGGAACCCGTCCACATAGATCGTTTGTCCGGCCTTCACTCGAACGCCTGTAATCCTGGCAACACCGTCCCCCGTAAACGTGCACCATACCCGGTACCAGCCATTTCCAACAGCGGTATATGTGCACGTCTGATTGGCAGCTATTGCCCAAACATTGGTCTCCGTCGCTGTTACTGCTCCACCATCTGGGCGCTTAGCATAATAAGAGCATGCGTACGTGGTCGCAGCCGCTGGTGTAAGCGTTTCTCCCCAACTGTGCCCGTTCACCGTGTCAGTGTTAATCAGTTTGACCGAATTTTTCCCGAACAGCAAGTAATCACCGAGATTGTTTTGTTCATCCAACAAACTCGCCGAACTCTGCGACCAATTGGTATCATAAGTCGCATTACCATAAATCGGATTGGTGTAAAGATTGGTTGTTGCCTCTGGAATCATCGTTCCCCGGCTGCGCTGATCCACTGTTCCGATCCAGTCCTCCAACACACCGCCCTGAGCCCACCCGCTCTGCTGGTATATTCCCTCCGCAAAAGGTAAAATCTCCATACCAACCCGGCAGTTTGGCAGCCGGTTTGCTCGCATCGTCCGTATACCATACACCGGAGACATCGCAGCCGCCCCCCGCACAATCGTCAACCGCCGTGTAGCCCCCAACTGCCCGAACAGTGGCTCCTGCGCAAAATTATCATCTGGCCTGTACGCCAGCTTCACTGGCTCCCGCAGTGTATCCCCGCTGCGCAGAAACGCATCCAACGTATCCACCCGCTCCTGGATCTCCGCCGAGCTGCTCCCCTCCACGTGCACCCCGAACCCGAAATTCTGGTTGACCGCCTTCACATCTACCAGCCGCGCCCCGCCCCGCCTGTTCAGCATCGACCCCCCCGCCGTCAACACATCCTCGCTCGTCGATGGCGGCGCAAAGTCCAGCGCCAGCCGGTACCCCTCGCTCCCGTCCAGCCTCAGTTTACTTTGTCCCTTCTCCAACCACGCCAGATAACCCATACTCATCTCCTCCCCTCTCCCCTTCCCTTTAGAGAAGGGGTTGGGGGTTAGTCCTGTTCAAGTAATAACCCTTACCCGCCGCCTTTTCAGTGCCTCAGTGCTATCAGTGCCTCAGTGATCATGCACCCGAATACTGCGCTCCCGCCCGCGCGCTCCGGCTCACCTGATCCTGCAGCGCCATCGCCACCTCCGCATACACGTCGCCAGGCTCCCCGCCTCCCATCACCACAATATCCCCATACAACGTTACGCTTCCCCCACCTCCACCGCCCTGTGCCCCAAATCCCTGCGCCTGCTGGTTATTCAAAATCATTCCGCTTGTCCAGGGCACAAATATTTCCGGCCCCATCTCACCCACCAGGTAAGGCCAACCGCGCCCGATCGGACCACCCGCGGCTTTCTCCCTTTTGCCTGGCTTTCGTATCGGGATGTTTCCCCGGTTCGGATCGGTCAATGGTGGCAAACCAGGAGGCAATGTACCCTCGTAATTTACCTTCACATTAATAATCCATTCCGTTCCCGTGATCTGATCCAGCGCGCCCTGGATACCATCCGTCCCCAATATATAAGTTTTGGCATCCTCTGCCGTAATCCCCAGCGTGCTCGAAATGTTTGCCGCTGCATCATCGATATTCAACTTTCCCAGCTCGACCTGCATATCCTCCGTCGCCTTATACAGCTCCCCGGCCCACACCTCCGCCTCTGCCGGCGTAATCGCCCCCGACTCCAAACCACCCTTCAGCGCCTCGAATGCCGCCTGGATTCGCCACCCGCCCGCCTGGAACCACTTCAAATCCTCGATGAAACCCGCAATCGGGCTGCTCAGCTCCCCGCTCATCAGATCCAACACATTCTTAATCGGTCGCTGCGCTTCCTCCGCCTTCTTCTTCGCATCCGCCAGTTGTGCATTCATCACGCTCAAGCCGGAAATTAACCGCGCCGACTCCACCGGCGTATACATCAAATCCCCCATCGCCTGCGCCGCGTTCTCCGCCTGCGTTTTTGTCCGGCTAAGCTCCTCTTTATACTCTTCCAGTGTTCGCTTCCCATCCACTGTCGCCTGAGAAGCCCTGGAAGCCGCCTCCGCCCTCAGCTCCTCTACCCGCGCCGTCGACTCGATCTCATCCCGCAATTGCCGGTACAAGTCTGTCTGGTCGATCAGCTCCCCGCCCATTCGCTGGTAAGCCCGTACCTCCCCATCCACCAGCATCGTAATGAACTTCATCCCCCCGATCAATTCATCTTGCTTCGTCAGATTTGCCGTCAGAGTATTCGCCAGCGAAACCCCCGCCGGCGCCAGCCTCATTTTCCACGCATCCGCCAGGTTCGTGCTTGCCGTCTCCCAGCGCTCGAACGCCGTTGCATTATCCGCTGCCAGCCCGCCCGCCGCCGCAATCTGCCGCTGCCCGTCCGCAATCGTCGCATTCAACAGCGCCTGCGTCTGCTCCTGCTTCGTCAGCTCATCCGCGCTCTTCCCGATCTGCTCCGCATACCGCTTGTACGTCGCCTCGGCATCCAGCACAATACCCAGGTTATCCAAAATCATCGGGCTGGCCCGCCCGATACCCGTCACGATATCGCTGAACGCCTGGCTTGTGCTCAACCCCATCGCCCGCCCGCGAAATGAAGCCACCTCCATCAACTGCCCCAACTTCTCCGAATCGCCCCCCAACCCCAGCATCATCGCCCGGTTCGCGCTTAACATCAGCTCGCTGTTGCTGATCGTATTCAAGCTCGCCTGGCGCAGCTTATCCATCAGCACATCGTAAGAGCTGTCCAGGCCCGTCGCCAGGTTCGTCCCCGCCTCCTCAAGCCGCTGTAAATTGGCTCCCGCCGCCGCAAAATCCAACCCCTTATTGACCGCCGCCCCCACCCCCACCACCACCCCGGTCACCACCGCCAGTTTACTCGCCAGCGCCGGCAGGTTGCCGATCAACCCCTGGATACCGCCTTGCGCCACCTCATTCTGCCGCGCCCACTCGCCCCACGCCTTCCCCGCCTCGCGCGTCGTCATCGTCCCATCTTTGACCGCCTGCGCCAGCTCACGCGACTTCGCTGCCCCCATCGCTGACACTCGCGCCGCCTGCATTTGCCGCGTCGAATAAATCCCCGTCGCCCCCGTCAGCCTGGCGATCTGCGAAGTCCCCAGCCCCACCTCCTGGCTCGCCTTGCTCATCATCTCCCCAAAATCGGAGACCGTTACCTTACCCGCCTTCAGCCCGCCCAGGAACTGCCCCGTGAACTGCGTGTTGAACTTCTGCATCCCCGCCCCGGCAGCGCCGAATCCATTGCTCAGCGTTCCCGCCGTCTTGCGCGCGTCGCTCTCGAGCTGCGTAAACGCCGCCCGCGCCTGGTTCCTCGCACTTAAGACAATCTGCTCATTAATCGCCATCGTTCACCTTGCAGTTCCGATAATACTTATTGCCTGTTCCGCAATTCTTCCACCCAGCCCACCGTCTCCGCCTGGTCAGGCGTCATCTTCTCCAGGTCTTGCCCATATTGCTGGTAAGCGCGGTAAACATGCAGCAGCATCAACGCAGATCGCAGCTCCTGCACGTTCACCTCGTCAAGCTCCCACGGCTTGATGGCCCAATTCGTGCGCTCGCATAATAGCGCTCGCTCAAGGTCACTTGGAATATAGCGGCTGGCGGAATCATCCTCATCCAGCCCGGCCTCCGCCGCCGCTACAATCCGTTTGGGTCAGGCTGCCCCGCCCGGTTATATGCCTCCAGGAACGCCACCCCTACAATCCAGCGCACCATCACCGGCTCCAGCTCGTCGAAAGCCGCCGCACCCGCCTTGAACTCCAGCGGCTGCCCGTCAGCCCGCAGATTCCAACCCGCAATCCGCTCACTGACCACCTTCGACGCCTCTGAGCTGCTGCGCGCCTCTTCCCACGTTCGCAAGTGCTTAAACTTCCAGCCCGCCGCCTTAAAATCCACGTGCAGGCCATCGCACCCATCCAACTCGCAATCGATCCGGATCACACCCTCAGCCATAACCCACTCCTTACACAGTACCCCAGGCCGGAGCCGTCGAGCCGTAAACCCGCAGGCTGGCGGTTAAGGAAACCTTCCCCTTCGGCGTCGCAGAGATGTTCATCTTCTGCACCCAGAACTCACCCTCGAACTCTGGATCACCGGTGGTCGGCGTGGCATTCTGCCCGACCTGCACCGTCAGCGTCCTGCCAGCGTATGTTCCCAGGCTGCCCTTCAGCACGGTATAAATTCCCGTGGTCGCCGCTGGGTTGAAATTTGCCTGGATCTCCACCGGAAACGACGGCAGGCCTGGAATGCTGTTCTCAGCGCCCTCGCCAAAACCGGTCACATCCAGCTCCCCGTACTCATCCGGAACATCGATACTTTCGATGTCTGCGCTCACATCCCGCGCCGTCCCACCCGAGTCATCAAGCAACACTTTCAAAAACCGACCTGCTAACTTTGCCATCTCAAGCCTCCTTCTAAATCCCTCCCCCCTTCCCTTCAGGGAAGAAGTAGGGGGTTAGGTCTGTTTTGATAATCGGCCTTACCAGCCGCCTACATCTGCATACATCCTGTCCATATCAATGGACACTTGTCCAAAAAAAACTCAGTGCTCTCAGTGCCTCAGTGATGATCAATTCCTCGCCAGCACCACCGCCAGCTTAAAACTATCTCCCGCGCTCCCCGTGCGCGTCGCCACCGCCCGCACATACCGGTCAACCGTCCCCGTCACCGCAATCCGCTCGCTGCCCCGCACCGTCCCATTTAGCGTGAACGTGATCAAATCCGCCCACGTGCTGTTATCCGGCGCATCTTGCAGCTTCACCACATACGTATCCGTCGATGTCGGCGTCAACACCTCCAGATACCCGCTCGCTCCATTCGCCGAGCTTGCCGCGTTATCCACGCTGGTGAAGTTCGTCGTAGCCGTGATCGTCGTATTCGCCTGCACGATGCCATTTACGTCCGGCTTCTGCCCCGCCCCCAGGAACTTTGCGTTCGCAATCACCGCATTTTTAACCGTTATCGGCGTCGTATAAGCGAACTCCTTGCACAGCAGCGCAAATGCCCCATCCCCGATCGTCGGCGCCGCATTATTCCCGAACAGCGCCATGAACACCTTATCCGTATACCCGCCCGGCGATTTCAGCGCATCATGGCTCTGGTTTGCCACCGGATCCAAGAACGTGGTAATATTCGCCTCCCCTCTGGGCACCCCTGGCCCGCTGTTCTCCGAGCCATCCCCGAACGCTGCCAAATCCAGCTCGCCGTACTCAGCGATTGCATCCACCTGGTTGGATCGTCCGGTCAAGTCATACCCTGCAAAATAAATCTGTGTAAAACGTCCTGCCGTTCCGCTCATCAAATCACCTCCTGCGGATGCACCAGCAGCTCCGCATAATGGCATAATACCCCGGCGAACATTCGATGCTCCATCGTCGCCAGGCTGACCACCGGCTCCTCCCGCTCCAAAACCGCGCTTTGCAGCGTTGTACTTGCCTCCAGCGCCGTCATCACCGCCAGCACCAGCGCAGCAAACGTCTTCTCCGTCGCCGCGCTGTCATCAACCGCCAGATACCCCCGGATGCGGTACGTATACCGCACCCAGATCGTCCCCGTCGTGCCACCCCCCTCGAACCCGATCACCTCCTGCTGCACCTGCTGCAGGCTGATCTCCCACGCCCGCAGTTGGTCCACCCCGCCAATCGTCGCCTTATACAAAGCCAGGAGCTGCGCCCAATCGTCCATCCAGCGCGTATAATCGTGCACCTGCCCAATATTCGTCACCCCTTGCAGTACACTCTTGATCGCAGCCCGGTACGTCGTCTCACTGTAAGCCATCTTTATGCCTTAAAAATCTGTGACATCTGTGTAATCTGTGGAAAAATCTTTATCTGCGAAAATCTGCGGATTGTATTTATCCCGCATCCTGCCTCAACCTCGCCACAACCTTCTCCGGCACCTGGTTCCAAATCCGCTCCACCCCACTCTGCCCGCCCTCATTCCACGCCCGCTCGAACATATGCGCACCCTGCGTCCCATAGCGCGCAATCTTCGCCCGTACCGCCTTCGCAATCATCAGCGCATCCTCCCCCGGAAACTTCCGCATCGCCCACATCTCCAACGGCGCCAGCGGCGGCCAGTGCGGCCTGGTACCCTCTTCCACCCAATCCACATACGCGCTGGGCATCGCTGCCCCGGCCGCCCCACCGCCTGGACCATCTCCCGCACCCACCAAACCGCGCAGCTCGTCGATCGTGCTCGACTTCTCGAAACCATACGGCCAGGAAATCGCCGACCGCAGCAAGCCATAATTGACCGGCGCCCGCGCCGCAGCCATCCCCGTCAGCAGCATCCCGCTCTCATCCATCGCCTCCCCCATCACCTCCTCGATGTAATCCACCACACCCGGCAGTGCATCAGCAAGCCTCAATAGCTCGCTAACATCGATGTCAACCGTAAAAAAAGCATCCTTTACTTCAGGCATCTTAAAACCTTCGCGTCTTAGCGCCTTCGCGGTTCATCTCTTTGACTTCCGGTGGAACAGAAAATCTGCTCCCACCTCATACGCATAATCGATATCCGCCAGCGCCTGCCCGGGCTGCTTCTGCTCCTGCCCGATACCCGCCAGCATCTCATAACTCTTGCGGAACCGGTTCGCCAGGCTCAAATAAACATCCGCCTGCGTCCGCCGCTCCACACTGTCCGCTGCGATGCTCGAGGCTCGCTTCTGCCCATAGCGGGTCGCCAGCCATTCACAGCTCACACTTGCCGCCAGGTTGCATACCGCCTCAAAATGCCCCATCGGCAAATCGATTAGCGCATCACTCGCCTCAACCCATACATATGACTTGCTGATTGCCAGGCGCACCGTCTCCGTGCTCGCCGGCGCATAACCGATCAATCGCAGCCACTCCCCAGCCTCCGTCTCGTAAACGGTAAACTCTTCCTTCTCCAACTCCTGCGGATCCTCGTTGCTGCTGATCGAAGCTGCCGGGTATTCCACACCGTCCACGCTCGAGACGCCTTCCCGCCAACCCGGAACACTGGCCACGACCTCCAAAATTCCCGCGCTGTCCGTACCATACGCGCTCCACGCACTCCCGTTATACGTACTCACTGTCGCCGTCACACTGCTCTGGTCCACCCCCAGGATCACCTCCGCCGAACCATTCGCATACGTATACCCAGAACTTCGCAGCACCGCATGATAATCGCCTGCCGGAAGCTCGTAGATCGTCCCAAATGTAAACCGCACCCGGTCATAACGACCCAGCGGCGCGCCATCCACGCCATCCAAATCAAGCGCCTCCGAGCTGACAACCAACTGGTCTGGAAGATCACTCCCGTTATCCGTCTTGACATCCACCAGCAGCGTCCCTGCCACCGTCGAGCCGGTTCTCCGCAGCCATAAGTTAATCCCGTGGATCTCCATCCGCCGCGCCAGCGTGAACTTGATCCCCAACTGCGAATCCGCCCCGCTGCTCGTCAGATCGATCCCTGCATCCCTGCCCGTCTCATCCACATCCACCACCCGGCCATAGAGCAGATAATAGGATTTACCGTCACCGGGAAACTCAACTGCCCGCCGCTCTGGCAGATCCCGGCTGTAACCACTGACCGCATGCCGAATTGCCAGATTGCGGTCAGCCTCGCTCAAATCGCTCGTCTCGATTCCCTGCAGCAGGCTGTCCAACCGAGAATTAAAAGCTGATAACTTAATCATGACAACCTCGCCATCTCCACCAATACCTTCTCAGCCGGTCGCCCCAAAATATCCGCATTCCGCCAATTGCTCAGCAGCGCGTAAGGCATATAAGCCTCACACCCCACCTCGCGCGCAATCCAACACATCCGCCCCAACCAGGCCGCCTGCGCCGCCAAATACTCCGGCGTTGCTTCCCCATCATGCAATAAATTTGCTTCCGTCACCCAAATTGGAAGCTGCGACCATCGCCGGATTGCCTTGATCTCCTCATCGAACTGCGGCGGATTGACCTGGCCCCACCCGTTATAAAAATGCACATTCAACTGATCCACGAACGCCAACCCGCCTCCGCTCACAAAATCCGAGAAGAAATCTGTTACATACGTCGTCAGCCCCATCGAGATCACCAACCGCGGATGATCCCGTTTCAGCGCGTACGCCTGGCGCATGATCTCCAGGTACAACCCCGCATCTCCCAGGCAGCCGTAATGATCCTCGTAACCTGTCGCATTGTCCGGCTCATTCATCACCTGCACATACACCAGCTCGCCGATCGATCGCGCCACCAGGTTAATAATCTCCACAAACCGCCCAATACACTCCGCCCGAATTGGCGAATCACCTACCAACGCATCCTCCTGCGCCCACCTCGGAATGCCGAAGAAATTCACCAGCGCCGGGATACCCAGCCGTTTCGCCTCATACCACACGTGGAAATACGACATCAAATAATCGAAATCCACCTGCCCCGGCTCCGGCTCGAACCTCGACCACAGAAAATTCGGCAGCCCCACCACCTGCAACCCCAGGTTAGCATACACCTTTGCATCCAGTATCACACCCACCGAAGCCCCCACGCAAAAACCCTCCCGCTTGAGCAGCAGGCTCGGAGCTTTCAAAATTATCGGCATGTAAACCTGGGTCATCTAAAATCCTGTATCGATAATAAGACTTAGCGGAACAAATCAACCTGTTCTTTCAGGCTCGCATTGCGCCAGCCCGTGTACCAGGTATAGCCCAGAACAACCTCGATAGCATAATGCGGTGCTTCGCCCAGCACCCAGGCGATGTACTCCGTCTGCAATTCCTCGAAGCGCGCTAAGTCGGAAGGCGGGTCGTCTGTCGCCGTGATCAGGTTCATCTCGGTCAGCCACAGCCGCGCACCTGGCAGGTATATCGTCATCAGGATTACTTTGCGGTCAAGGTCGTGACGGGGTATCCCCGGCATGCCGTCCCAATAGCCCGCGTAATCGTGGAAGCCCGCCGCGTAGACGGGCATTGCGCCAAGTTGCGCCAGAAACGCCTCGCTATTTTTATGCAACATAAAGCCGGTCACTAGCTTGCATCCTGGACATGCCTTCGCCACAGCCCGGACAAGTGCGCCGTAGGCTGGCGCTCTCGCCTCCCCCCAACAGCCGAAAAACTCAGCCGCCCCGCAGTAATCTGTGTCCGGCTCGTTCCAGGGCACAATATAATCCGCCCCGGTCAAGCGTTCCATATTCGCCGCCCATGCCGCCCAAACAGGAATAGCCGCATCGGTCAGCCCGCCCAGCGGGTGCATCATCCAGGCGGGCGCGCCGTGCAGTATCACGCCACACATGCTACCCAGGGCGTGTATCTCTGCGCACCGGGCAGCCCACCATGCCGGATCGTCGCCGTAGCTCAGGTTAGCAAGCGCCTGCACAGCCACACTGGGTAGCGGCTTGTCAGCCTCGATGTTTATGCCGCGGATAACCGGCGTATGAATAAGAAGCGGAATAAAAATCAACCAGGTCAATCTTGCCCCCATGTTCCGCCAGTAATCGTGCCGTTATTATTATTCACGCTTATATCATCCGCGGCCGTACCGGTTCCCTCATTAAGCGGCGCAAGTAGTATTGTGTTAGCATCAATGGCCGGGGTTGTTTTGCGGGCCGGTGGGGTAAAGTTGGTATTGTATCCGAGCTGATTGCCAGTCGATATCCGCAACCATCCATGCTTGCCGGTATGATAATTTGTCCAGCCTTCGCCACGTTTGCCCAGGAACAGCGAATAGCTCGCATCCGAAGGTATGCCACCGGATATATTTGTCTTGGTCGAATACGAAGAGGCCCAAGTGCCATTTATCGCAATCCAGTTGGTTGTGCCATCAAAATATAAGGCATAGTGAAACCAGACACCAGCGGCAGGCGTGCTGGTTGTTATCGCGGCAACAGCATTAGTAGTGACGCCTTTAATCGTAAATGAGAACGCTGCTCCGGCACTGTAAATCACCGCAAATCCCGCTGTTGCGACATTGACATCTGCTTTCGATATAAGATACTTGCTTGCCACGTTCTCAAAGTATGTCCAGCCATCAATCGTAAATGCTCCTGCCGTAGGAATATCATCTAAGCTGGCAGCACTGCCGAAGTTTACATACGTGCTAGTGCCGTTAAATATCAAATACGGACGTTTCAACCCTCCCCCCAGCACCGTCATCAATGACATCCTCATCTTCCACCTCCGCGGATAACCGCCATTATCGGTACAGAATCACCGGCCATCGTCATCACCTTATCCACAATAAAGGCGGTCCCCCCGCCCTACCAATACTTCAAAAAGCACACCTTATCCCCGTTCGTCGCCACATCGAACTCCAGCTCATTCAAATTACTCACCCGCACCACCACCTGCGCCCCGGCTGGAATCGCATACTTCTCCGTGCTTCCCACAGTCCCCACCAACACATACGCCCCCGTATTCGTCGGCATCGGCGCAATATAAAACTCCTGCCCGGCCTCATCATCGCCTTGCACCGGCGTCCCAGCAGTCGTCACCGTGATTTGCCCTGATCTTGCCATCGCCTTAACTCCTCAAGGCCCGGCCTCATCGACCGGGCCTTGCATCTACTTCCTCTTCGACCGCTTCGTAGCGACCCGCTTCTCTGGCTCCAGTTGCCCCTTCCCTTCAGGGAAGGGGGGTGGGGGGTTAGGTGCTTCCGGCATCTCCTCAACCGCTACCGGCTTTTCTTCCTCAGCCAAACTTAGCGCCTTTGCGCCTTCGCGGTAAGGAAACTGAAACACCTTGATCCCACCGATCCCCTCATCCACCAGCACACGCGCCACCACCGACCCGTCCGGCTCATACTGCCATCGCGCTGAGTGCACCCTGGCCCCTGGCGCGAGCTTCAACTCCGCCAGGACGGCCTGCAGTTTCTCATCCATGATGACCTACAGCCGTACGTCGAACTTTGCGATCGCGTCACCGACCTTGACAACGGTGGTTGCAGCCGCATCGACGGACAACTCAACGAAATACATCGCATCGTCATCCATCCATTCAGGAGTGCTGACCGTCAGCACCATCGTGTGCTCGTCGGCCGCGTAGCGCTCAGCTGCCGTGTCGTGGCCGGTATCGTACGTGGTGGTGACTGCCGCAGCAGACATCGCCGTACCATTGACCGGCATGCTCGCCTTGTACAGCGCAGCCGAAACAGCATCCGCAGCCGCCGTCCCAATGACATAGTAGATCGTCACGCTCTTGATCCGGCAGCCCTTATAGCCGTTGGCATTCTGCAGCGGCGCATTGATCGGAATGCGGATCGTCGAGGCCTCATCGGTGGCGGTCTTGTTGTTGGTCCACACATTGCTGGCGACCGTCTTCGTCCAGGTGCCGGTAACGAACTCCATCGCTCCGATCGGAATTACCACCGCGCACTCGGTATCATGTACGTAACCCATCGCTTAATCCTCCTGTCCGGACCGGTCTACCCGTCCCGGCTCCTATATCCCTTTCGGGTTGCTAACACACATTACCTGCTCAGAAATCCCTTCCCCTCTCCCAGGATGGGAGAGGGGTCAGGGGTGAGGGCATTACACGTTCGCCTTGTACAGCGGGCGGAAGTCGCTAACCGGCGCGCAGTCGTAGGTGCTGCTGTACCGGAACCCGAACTGGCGCACCTTGAAGCGCAGCTCGTCGTTCGTGAACATCGCACCGCTGCGCTCGTCCTCCGCGCTGAACAGCTCCGGAGTGCGGCGCCCGCGCAGCCAGATCAAGTGGATCGCCGGGAACTGCACCGGGTCGGCCACCGCAGCCCAATTGTTCGTATCGGTCCAATCCGGCACCGTCACGATCTCGAACTGCCCCTTCACGGAGTTGAGCGTCTGGAACTCAGCCGTAGCGGTGGTTACCGCATCCTGGGACGGCACCAGCTCGCTGTTGCGGATCTGCTCCGCAGTCGCCAGCAGGTCAACCGGCACCAGCAAGTACTTCGGGCGGATGTTCAAGCGGCGCCCGACGCCCAACGGCTGGTCGGTCTGCTTCATCATCGCCGTGCGAGCCGCGATGAAGGTTGCGTAAGTCAGCGCCGAAGTGCCCAGGTTGGCATGCCCACCGGCGGTGGTCACCGCGGTGGCATTGAACAGCGCCCCGGTATCCGCCAGAACTGGACCAGTCGCGGTGTTGACCGTGAAGACCGCCGAAACCAGCGCGCTCACCGTGTTGTACCAGGCATTCGCCAGGCGGGTCGGCAGCGTGCGCACCCGGTTCAGCTTGTCGAGCAGGAAAGTCTCCAGGCTGACCCCGATGTAATTGCCGCGCTTGGCGTAGGATGCGGTCTCTTCCTCGTCGCTCCAGGCCGCCTCGGTATACGCTGCGCCCTCGGAGATTTCCGACAAGTTGCTGATCCCGTACACCCGCACCAGGGTCGCCTGGTCCAGGGTGTCCACATCCTCCTGGCGCACGATCGAGCCCCACCACTGCTCGCGCACCGAGTAATCGGCAGCCAGCAGCAGGTTCACCGTGTTCTTCACGATGCTCGACAGCGTGGAGCTGGTAACGTTCGCCTCACGCAGGCGGGGGTTGGCGAAGATCCCGACCCCATCCAGGTCATGGGTGAACTCGTAATACCATTCGGACAGGCGGCGCGCCTGTGGGATTGCCGGGCGTCCGGCCTCCACATAGCGCTGCAGCGCGTCGAAACCGTGGTATTCCGCATTCTCGCGGGTTGCGAGCTGGTTGAAACGGGTCGCCCCGGCCACCAGGCGCAGGAAAGCCAGCGCATAGCGATCGACCTCGGTCACCGGGCTCATCGACATCCGGGCGCCTGCCGGCAGGATCACCTGCCCGCTCTCGGACAGCTTCGCCAATGCCTCACGGTGCTCCTTGATCGCCGCATCCAGCTCGGCTTCCTGGAACTCCTTACCGCGGAACTGCTTTGCCACGATTTCCCGGTACGATTCCGGCAAACCAGAAGCCTGCAGCTTGTTCGCCAGCATCAGCGTGCACTCGTTCAAGCGCGCCTTCTGCTCAGCCTGCCTGACCAACTCCTCAGCCTTGCGGACCGCCTCCTGCACTGCGGCAGGAACTTCCACAGGCTCTTCCTGGCCGGGGGTTTCATCTTCCTCCGGCTGATCCTCCTGCTGCGCTGCGCGAGCCTCAACCACCTGCAAACGCTGGTCGATTCCCGCCAGAGCAGCAGAGACCGCATCACCAATCAGCTTCTTCAGCTCTTCGGGATCCATCTCTACCTCCTCTGTAGATTGATTGATCTGCAGCGGGTTCATGCCCGCTATCATGCGCGATAGCCGTCCGCCCGCTGCCGGGTCCGCTACCACGTCAACACTCAACGCCTGTGCGATCTTCGTCACCACCGGCATACTTGCCCCGGCGATCTGCATCTCCAGCCCTTCCCCCAGCGCATCGATGCTCAGACCGATCGCATGCAACACCCCCGCCTTCTCCGCATTCACCAGCTTCTCGCGCAGCTTCTCGTCCACCACCTTCAACACCCCCGTAACTGCCTTCCGGGTAGCATCCCACGCTGGCTGCACGATCACACCCACCCACTCGTTCACCACGCTGCGCATCCCCTGCTTTGCCGCCATCTCCTCGTCCGTCAGATGGTTGTCATACACCTTCACACCATCCCACAGTGGAGCCGACGCCTCCAACGCAGCAGCCTGGTACAACCTGCCATTCTTCGACCGGATGAACGTCTCCTGACCTTCAACCACCAGGTCAGCTTCCGTATCCGGCCCGATAATCACCACCTCCCATTCGCGCCCCTCCTGCTGGCCGTCCTTCTTCTTCGAAGCCACGATCCGCAGGCTCTCGCTCACCGGAACATACGCCTTCTCAACCTTCTGCCAGGCCTCCGGCTCCGAGAACTTCACCAGCCCGTTTTCGATCACGTATGGGATAGCGTAATAAACATCCCCGTCCCACTCTGCCACCACCCGATCATCGTAGATCTCGCGGCAGTAACGCCCGCCGATATACTCCCCATTCGGCCCGTACCGCTCGAAATGCTCCTCGAACGCCCGGCGCACCTGGGAAACCAAATCAGACAGGCTCTTAGCGCCCTCGATCTTCGCCTCTTTGCTCGCCACATTGATATTCAGCGCCGACTGGTGCTTGCGCGCCTTCTCCTCCGATGGATGCTCCCCCATCTCCTTCCCCTTATCATCCACCACCACCCACTTCTTACCCTTCCGCTTCACAAAATAAGGCATACGCTCACCTCCTCCAAAATCGCAACACGGCCTGATCATTGCTGACCAGGCCGTGTATCCAGCGTTTCACGTCCTACCCAAAATAAAACGGCTCGCCAGGTCAACCCAGCGAGCCGTGTATCATCGTTTCACGCCTCCTCCCTAATGTAGCACACTACGTACAAAATGTCAATTGCTGCGTACACCTGTTCGACGTTTGCATGCAAACAATAAACTCTCTCCCTGGAAGGGAGAGGGCAGGGTGAGGGTCAGCTTCGCTAAGCTCAATTACCGGAACTAAAAGCCCCACCCGACAGCCAGGTGGGGCAGTGGAGCTGCCCGGAATCGAACCGGGGTATGTGTGCAAAACATCAGCCCTAAGCTAACATCTTGCACACCGTTCCCTGTCAGCCCCAATTCAGCGCCTCAGTGCCTCAGTGCCCTCACCTCTTCAGTGATCTTAGCACCAACACCTTATGCCCCTTCCCATCCGCCAGCTTCAACAGCTCGAACTCATCCATGTTCGCAGATGCGAACGCCGCCATCCACTTGCGCGCCGTCGCAAGACTCTTACACGGCAACTGTCTCATCACATCTGTCACCAACACATCATCCGGCTGCACACTCGTCCGCCTGGCAAACTCCCGAATCCTCCCAACCACCTCCGCCTTATCCATCATACCTCCACATACTTCCGCAAATCGATCTTATCCAACACCGGCTCCACCATCCCCACCCGTCCATCCACGCACTCAACCAGCACCATACCGCACGTCACCTCACTGATAGACCTGGTAGCCTTGCGCGCATGCCCCCCTGGGATGCACAGCGCCGGCGTGATCACCAGCCTGCTCTCCGATCCATTCTCGCATACCACCTCGTTGATATACGTGTGAAAATGCGACCGGATCACCAGATCGGGCGGCTTCTTCATCGCCATCAAATTCTGAATCATCACATCTCGCAGGTAAAAGCGCGCAATATTTCCCCGCAGCCAACTGCGGCTTCCCGGATGCGGCCCGTGATGCGCCAGGTCGATACTCACCCCGGCCACATTTAGCAAATAATGATAAGCGCTCCCGATCGTCCTATCTGGCCAGGCTTCCCGCAGCATATCTGCCAGCAGCACACTCGCCGACCCCTCCCCGAACTCATGCACACCCGTTCCCAGGCACAGCTCCATCTGCTTCACCTGAGGCAGTGCGAACCACACCCCCAGGTTCATCCGCGCAATCGTAAGCTGGTCCGCCAACCTGGTCGTTACCAGCTCCTCCATAAACCGGTCGCCGTGTGTCGGATCGCCGTTATGCACTGGGAGAATCTCATCCTCCCCCGCCATTTCCACCGCCTTCGAGATTCCCCGCGCATAAATCCCCCACAACCACTCCTGCACCTCGTTCAAATGCACGCGCCGCATCTGACCGTCGAACTCCAGCTCCGTCGCCGGCGCGCACAAGCCCAACTGATAACCGCTGTGCATATCGCTAAAAATCGCCGCTATCTTTCTCAAGGTCGCCTCCTCAATAGCGCGGCATCCCTGCCCTCATCAGTGCCTCACTGCACTCATTCCTTCAGTGATACCTCCCATATTCGCAAACCTTCCCGCCCCCTGCCCCCCTTCTCCACTCGCACCTGGTACTCCCCCGCCTCCAACATTCTCAACCTCAACAGCAACTGCTGCTCGCGCAAACTCACCTCCATCATATATACCGGCGTCGCCTCCCCAGCCTGCCCCTCATCATCCCGCCACGCACTCCTCCCCCTCCCATTCCGACCATCGATCACCACGCTCATCCGTTTATCTCCGCCTCAATAAACTTTGCGTCTTTGCGCCTTCGCGGTTAATATGTTTGAAAGACTCCTGTCTTCGTTTCACCTCCTCCTCCACCTGCCCGCTCAACGGCCCCAGCACGAAATCCACCTCCCCCCACTCGCTTCGATACGGAATCGCCGTGCACCGGCAGTTCACCCGCTGCCTCGGACTCAAATTCGGATCGCCTGGGAACCTCGCCCTCTCCCCGCCCACCTCGAACACCCCATCCACCCCCTTCTTCTGCCCGTGAGCCACCAGGTGATCCAACCGCGTCCGGCTGTCCCCCGTCGCCGCCCACACGTCTTCCAAATCCGGAAACTGGCGCAGCGCCTGCACCCGGCGCTCCCAACTCCCCGCATTCTGCATCCCCAGCAGCTCCGTCCGCATGATCCGCTCCGCCTTCGCAGAGATCCCCGTCGTGCCCAGCTCCCGGAAACCCGACTGATCACGTATGCCAATAATGTTAGTTATCGAAGCCATCACCTCGAACGGCGTCTTCTGCAAATACAAACCGCTCAACACCTGGCTCTGGATCAACCCTCGCATCTCCTCCGTCACCTGCTTGATCCTGTCCGTCGTGATATACACCTGCGCCAGCCTGGACTCCGCCCCCGTCACCCCCTTCACATACCCAATCTCGAACATCCCCATCACCTGGTCGAACTGCTCCACACCCCGCGCCCATGCCCGCTGCTGCGCCGCCTGCGCCAACAACCGCATCTCCTGCGCATGCGCCAGCACCACCGCATCCACCTCCCGCATCAACGCATCCACATCCCCCGGCTCATACAACCCGCTCTCCAACAGCAGCCGCCGCAGCGCGCTGTGCAGCCGCGCAAAATTCGCCAGCAGCGCCTCGCTCTCATCCCACGTCGCCGCCGTCCGCTCCAGCAGCCCCCTGATCATCGCCCGAATTTCCTTCTTCGTAGGCATCTTTTACCTAATCCGTGAAATCTGCGTAATCTGTGGATAGCAAAGTACTATCTGCGCTAATCTGCGAAATCTGCGGATGGATCTTCCTCTTCCTCATCCACATCAGTGTTCCCCATCTTCCCGATCAGCGCCTGCAGCTCCGCCCTCAGCTTCCCCGGCAGCCCTCGCAGCTCATCCCGCTCCTCCAAAACCTTATCCACCTCGATCTCCACCCCCAACAGGCTCGCCGCCGCCGCCAGCATCTCCATTGCCGGCTTTTCCGGAAGGAACCCGCTCGCCGTCAGCGGCAGAATTGCCTGCGCCACACTTGCCAGCGTGCGCGCCGCCATCCCCGTATCCTCCACATTGATATCCTGCATCTGCACCTCGAACGCCTCCCGCGCCGGCGTCTGATCGCCTTTCGATTCCCCCTCCTCGTCGAGCACATCCACCATCTCCGGCAGCAGTCCCAACGCCACCGCCGTATCGATCGCATACTGGCACAACCTTGTCAGCATTCCCCGCACCACCGCCTGGCGCCGTGAAAGCATCCGGAACGTCGGCAACCCCATCTCTGCCGCCGTCGCCCGGTTCGTATACCCGCCCTCGCCCAGCCAGTGTTCCGGCATGCGTGACCCGCTGGCCAGCAGCACCCGCAGCTGCCGCACCAACGTCTCCAAATCCTGCGTCTTCAAATCCGGGTTCTTGGCTGTCAGCTCCACCATCTCATTATGCCCGTACACACTCCCCGGCTTTAACTTCGCAACCCGCTGCGCCTGGATCGTCAAATTCCGTTCCGGTTCCGGCGCCGTCTCGCTCCCACCTTCCACCCTCAAATCCCACGCAAACATATTTAACAGCGCCGCATGCTCAGCCCCGTCGAAAAACACCTGGTCGAACCGGTCCAACCAGTCGATCAGCGGCAGCATATCCGGCCTGCCCCGCACCCCCGTGCTGATCCGGTTCACCTGGAACAGCATGCACTCCCCCGCCTGCTCGAACGCCTTCACCGGCCCGCCCTCTTCCGCTTCCCTGAACTGCACCTGGCCTTGTCCATCCCCGTCCACCACCCACTCAACCCCCCGCAGCAAACGCACCGTTCCATCCCGCAGCCGCTTCACAAAATCAGCCTGCCCTTCCCCCTCCGAAATCCGTCCATTCCTCACCCGGTCATAATAAGCCCGCAAATCTCGCACCCCCTCCAGCATCCCGTTCGCCATCTCCTGCTGCACCACCCGGTAAACCGGCCCCTGGTCGCCGCCCTGCTTATCCTTCAATTTCACCGCCAGGATATGCCGCCGGTTGTTCTTGTCACAAATCACACTGTGTATCAGGCTCGGATCCACAGTCCCAATCCGCAGCCGTCCATCCCCCACCACCCCCATATCGGCCCCATCCCGGGGAAACAGCAGCACCAGACTCTCCCCGAACAAACCCAGCTCTCGCGCCAGGCTGTCCAGCCCCTGCAGCACCGTCCCATCCGCATCCACCAGCTCATTCACCGGATCACCCAAAAACCGGTCCAGCACCGCCTGCACCTCCGGATTATGCGCCTGCACCTGGACCTTATCCCCCAGCACATAATCCACCACAATCTCCGTCAGCGTCTTCGCCAGCGGGTTTGTCTGCCACAGCCGGAACGCCGCCTCGATCGCCCGCTCCTGGCTCCACGCGCTCAAATCTCGCGGCGTATCCCGCAGCGCGCTGTACCCGCGCCCGATCACCGCCCCGCCCAAGTACAACGGCGTCTCATCATTTCCATCCGCAGCGCTCGCCGCCTCCATCCCCGCCTCGAACGCCCGGTTCCTCACCATATCCAGCTCCGCCCGCGTCACACCCCCCAACCGCTTCACCAACCGCTCACCAAAACTCAAACGCTTCTCCATCTCGTTCCTCACTTTTTCCGCATTAAAATCTGCGTCAATCTGCGTAATCTGCGGATAAATTCAGCTCCGCTAATGATCCTTACCCGCTCCCCCCTCTCCCTACCAGGGAGAGGGGCAGGGGTGAGGGTTTACCTCCACGCCGACTTATGCCTTCTCTGCAACACCGGACTCTCACTCTCCGCCACCGTCCCCGCCGCCGGTCCCCCTCTCTGCCCCGCCACCTCGCAATAATTCTCCGCATGCGCAAAGTGATCCGCCGTCGCCTCCCGGTACACCGCCACCTTCTCCCCACCCGGCCCATCCTCCAACACCCGCACCGGCGCCTTCAACATCTCATAATAACCAGCAATAACACGTATATTCCCTGGCAGCGTATTCTTCAGCTCGAAGAACCGGCTGAACATCCGATCCATCGACCGCGTCCGGTCCAGGTTCACCACCCCCTCCGTATCGTTCCATATTTCCGGCGCCTGGTACTTCGTCCCCGCCCGCTGGTTCACATAATACGCCAGCCACATCACCCCCTTCGGAAAACTCGCCTGCAGCTTGCGCGCCTCCCGCGTCTCCGGCAGCGCATCGATCACCGCCCGAGAAACGTTATACTGTCGCATCAACCGCCCCAGGCTCTCGAAACTCTCCACCTCCCCCGCAAACCGCTGCGCCCGCTCGCCTGTCTCCGGCTCCAGCTCCTCGCTCCGGATCACCACATGGATCGTCTTACCCACGTCCGCCCCCAGGATCGTCCGCTCATTCGGCTTCGGCCCGTGCGCATAATCTCGGCGGCACGCGTCCAGCGTCTCATCCGTCAGCTGCCCCCCCTTCGGCAAATACGGCAGCCCCAAATCCTGGTTGAACGCCTCCCGCCGCTTCGTCTCATCCGTCGTCTGCAGGTTCGCCACCAGCTCGTCCAACACCGCCGTCGGACTGAACAGCTTCGTCAGGTGGAACCCCATCGTCTCCACCTTCGGATTGGTCGCCACCCATGTTCCCGGCCCCAACCGGTTCAACGGCTTCCCGCACTTCTCACACGCCGCATAAGCCCGCCTTTGCTTATCCTTATTCCACTCCCGCGGTCGCTCCAGCTCATCCCACTCCCGCACCACATGCCCAATCGTCAGCGCCTGCCGCCGCCCGCACCTGGTGCACTTGATCATCCATTCCCGCTGGTCCGACAGCATCCACGCCGCATGGATCCCGAACCCCGGATACGTCGGCGTCGAAATCCACCGCTCCTCGGCAATCACACTATGCCCCAACCGCTTCACCGCAATGCTCGGCGCCCTGGGGTCCATCTCGTCCACCTCATCCAGCACCAGCACATCCGCATCGATGGATTTCAACTGCGGCGCCTTCCCATCCGGCCTGACCTGGCTGCCCCGCATATACAAAAACCGGTCGCCCACCCGCTTCAACGTCACCCGGTCGGCTCCGCGCACCTTCCGCCCGCCCACCGCCGCCGATCCGCCCTCCATCACCACCTGCTCCAGATACGCGCTGCTCTCGATCGCCGGACCCACCCGCGCTGAGCTGAAATCGCTTACATCCCCCTCTGTCGGAAACAAATACAGCACCGTCGCCTTACGCTCATCTGCCGCATGCAGCGAATAAGAAATTGCCCACTCGCTCGCCCCCATCTGCGAAGCCTTGAACACCACCACCCGACGCGCCTGCGCCTCGTACAGCCCGCGCAGATACCCGTGCTGCACCAGGTCGAACAGCACCCCCGCCTTCAACTGGCTGCGTCGCACCGCCGTCCATCCCAACAGATCCAGCTTACCCCCATGCGCTCGCCGGCGCTGCTCGATCAACACATCGTTCAGCGCCTCCAGCCTCTTTCGCTCCTCACTCCTCGTATCGACACTTACGATCATCTGCTCTTCTCAAATAATAATAATAACAATCTGTGCAATCTGTGTAATCTGTGGATTAAAGCTCTTTCCCCAGATTCTTCGCAATCTTCCGCAGCTCCTCATCGCTCTTATCCGCATACCGCACCTCCTGCTCGATCGGCCCGCCCCCCGGACCGCTCAGCTCCATCGCGCCCTTCGGCTTATAGATTCCCTGGTGCTCCAGGAACGTAATCCGATCCCTGTGCGCGCTCGGATCCTCCAGCTTTGCCATCTTTGCCCACGTCTCCAACACATCCGACAAATGATGTCCCAGCATCCCCACCTTCAACCGCTCGATCCGCATGACCATCTCCGGCTGCTTCTCCAACCACTTCCGGATCGTCCGGTCGCTTTTCAGCCCCAGCACCTCCTTCGCCAGCATCTCCTGCGTCTCTGGCCAGCGCCTCGAAGTCGGCATCACCGCCCACGCCATATACGCCGCCTTGCGCCAATCCCACCCCTCGAACCTGAGCTGTAAATATTCCTCCCACCACGGAATCTTGCGCGCCATCTCCTCCAGGCGCGCATAACTTGCCCGGCTCGCCAACTGCCCAGGCGTGCCCTCCGTCGCCGGAAACCGCCCCTCTTCCGGATCCTCTACCTCATCATCCAACTCTTCTTCACCCATAAATACCTTCGCGCCTTTGCATCTTCGCGGTAAGCTCTGAGCCGCTAACCCGCATTACCTGTTCAGCCTTCCTCCCCCCTCTCCCTTCCATGGGGAGGGGCAGGGGTGAGGGTATTTTCACGCAAACACTCATCATCTTCCACCAACTCCAACTCCAACGCCTCCACCCGCCCCTCCAACCCCTGGATATACGACCGCACCAGGTTCACCAGCGCTACGGTGCTTGCACCGCCATCCCCTCCCCCTTCCAACTCCCGCAGCGCCTCATCCACCGCCTCACGTCTCACCTTCTTCACCGCACTCATCTCCGCTCGCTTTCCCCTCTCCCTGGAAGGGAGAGGGCAGGGTGAGGGTCAAACCTTCTCCACATACCACCGCCCGCCATACACCACGCAGCACCACTCCCCAGGCCGGAACTCCACCCACCCCTCCACCGGCGCGCTGAACGCCGTCGCCGTAATCTCATCCCCAGCATGCAAATCCCCAACATCCGGATACTTCGTCCCCGGCCCACTGCGCACATTCAACGTATTCACCGTCACCCGGTACTTCACCCCGACCGGCTCAGGCTCTGGATCTGGCGGAGGCGGCGGAGGTGGCGGAGGCGTTGCCCCGACATTCGCAGGCTTCACCTTATACGTCTTCTCAAACGCCGCCGCATCCCCATTGAAACGATTCAAATCAATATACGTACTCTTCACCCCCCAATCCGCCCCGCTGCCCTTCGACGTCCACTGCCACAACGTCCACGGCTTCCCAGGCGTCGCCCACTCCAACGGCAGGATCGGATTTGCCAGCGTCGTCCAATGCGCATCCCACAATGGACGCCACTTCAACCAGCTCGTCAACCCCATCGCCTTATTCAAAAACCCCGGCGAAGTGTAGCAACCCACCATCTGCTCAATAGCCGTTTCCAACCGGCTCCAATACTTAAATGACCAGCTATCCAGTTCCTGCTTTGCCAGCCCTCCCGACTCCTCCAGGTCTCCCCACGCATGCACCGCCGGATAATCCCGCAGCAGTGAAGCCATCGTATCCGCGTGTGTCTGCCAGCTCTTCCCCGGCTTCAAATAGTGATACGCCATCACCGGCACATTCCGATCAGCCAACCCCCGGTAATACTTCGCCAGGTTCGGATCCATGTACGAATTTCCATACGCATACCGCAGAATGGCAAAATTCGCCTTTGCCCCCAGCACGTCGAAATCCACCTCCCCCTGCCACACCGACATATCCGGCCCGTTGATTGTCCAACCCAGCGCCTGCTCCGCCTGGACCGCAAACGCCGTCAACTTCCCGCCGTAATCCCACTCCAACCCTGCCGGCAGAAATGCCGCATTCAGCTCCGCACTGAACGGCCTGGAATGAATACCTCCAACAAACGTCTCTACCTCAGCCATCTAACATCCCTCCGGCTTCTCACGTTTCTCCAACTCCGTCCATTTAGCCCTCATAGACAAAATTTCCCCTTCCATTGTCTTACGCGCTGCCTCTGCTTTTGTCAACTCATCCTGCAACCGCCCGATCTCCAGCGTCTTCACCTGCAGCATATCCCGCAAACTATGCACCTCCACCACCCGCTGCGCCAGCTCCGATTGCAACCGCTCGATCACCCGCCCCTGCTTCTCGCCCTCGGCCTCTAACACCCGGATCCGCTCCAAATCACGCTCCCGCATCTCCCGCAGCTTCTCGATCTCCGCCCTATCCTCAGCCGCCTCCCGCTCCAGCGTCTCGATCCGCTTCGCCATTGGCTCTACCAACGCCCGCGCCGCCGCCTGGTTTACCTCCTCCAGCCCCGTCTTATTTTTCTCCTTATCCGTCTCCCGAGTCAGCGAATCCTTTCTACGCTGGAGATATAACGCCAGCAACCCGGGCAGCGCTGCCACCACAGCAGCAAATGCCGTCTGTAAAAAATCACTATTCATCGCCTCTTACCCCAAATCTGCACTCTGTCCAGCAGCAGTGATATTCCAAAGCCTACCAATAGGATCATTGCATGCAGGCGGAGTATCGTGCTCCATCGAGTAAACGATAGAGACACCGGAATACTTCCGATGTCCCTGATAAACACCATCGTATAAAAAATCACCGCATGCCCCAACCACGTGATTGGCGGCACTGCATAGAGACGAAACTCAGGCCTCCGCCTGGCCCATAGCGCCCAAACCACCAACCCGATCAGCGCCAGCAGCCAGGTCGTCGCCTGCACGACCTGGTGGGCTGTCATCAACCAACTCGCTGTTCGTCGATGTCAGGTAGTTCGAACACCTGGAAATCCGGCTTGATATACCTCGAAATAAAGTCATGCACGAAGTTAGCCCCGCGCCCGATCACCAGGCCGCTCATCGCAAAACCAACCGCCGTACTTGGCTCATCTTGGATCAGCGCCAGCAAATCCACCTGGTAGAAGAACGCCAGACCCACCCCGGCTCCCAGCGCCACATACATCAGCGCCCAACGCAGCTTCCCCAGCGCCGGAATGTGATCCACCGCCTGCCCGAAAATATACTCCACCATCGACTCCGCCAGGAATGCCAGAGCCAGCGCAAACGCCATCAGTCGCAAACTTTCCTGCACACTCATCTCAAGCCTCCGTTCGCTCTTTAAACCAAAAGCGCAGGCAAACTACGCCCGCGCCCAAACCCCACAAATATTATACAACTGAATACATTTTGTATGCAACTGCATACATCCGAACACCCGTTCCTTAAAGCCGTCTCCCGGCTAGCCTGGAAGACCAACCGGGAGACATTCACCTGGCTCACATCCGCACAAGGAGGGCAACAAGCCAATTATTTTCAAGTAGCCCCCGCCGGAGCTTTGGGGGAAAACTCCGGCGGAGTGGGGCGGCCCGTGGGCGGGGGTGGGGGCCAGACCGCCCGTACCCCTATACTAGCATAACCCCGCCCTCACTGCAATATTTTCAAATAGCACAGCCGTTCACATAATGACCGTTACCGGCTCACCCCTCAATCACCAACCTCGGCTTTCCACCCGGAGCTGGCATCAACACGACCTCCGGTGGCCCGCTGGCAGTCTGCTCAAACCAATATAAATGCCCAATCTCCACCGACCCATCCAGCCCGGCTTCCGCCAGATCCCCATCCACCAGCGCCTTCAACTCATCCCACGTAATCCCCTTCCGCATCCGCTCCTCCTCCAGCTTTCGCAGCATAAACTTCCGCTTCTCCTCCGCATCCACCTTCGCCAACCGCTCCCACTCCGGCGATCCAGGCTCGATCTCGAATTTCGCATTCCAACCACTTATATCCATATCAACCTCCTGTTCATAGTATACCCCCCTTACCTTTAGGGAAGGGGTTGGGGGTTAGGTAAACAACGGCAGCCCTTCCAACCCCTCCCCGCCATCCAATGCCTTGCCCTCCTCCCACGCCTCCAGCGCCGCGTGCCCCAACCGTTCCCGGCTCATTTGCAAATACTCCCATTTCAAATCCACCCCCACATACCGCCTGCCCAACTGCTGGCATACCAACCCCGTTGTCCCCGCCCCGTTGAACGGATCAAGCACCAGCGCCGGCACCGGCTCGCCAGCGTCACAGTTACAAGATGGTCGCCAACCAAGAGTAACCGACTTATTCTGATACTCCCCACCCTCCCGCCGCGCCGCTTGGCGCAACAACGCCAACCTGTTCGCCGTCGTTCCTTCCTGGTATGCGCTATCGGTTTCACCGTCATGATCCGAAAAGCCCTTCATTACCATCCTCACCCACGGCGCCCCGCACGCTGGGCAGCATCCCCGCTCACTCGTCCCCGCCTTCACGCACGGCTCCACCAGCCCCGGCGGATACGTCGCAAAATGCGCCCCACGATAAGAAAACGTTGCAATATCCCACACCGACTTTTGCTCATCCTGACCATTGATAAAGGCCGACATCAAACTATCCAGATCAACACCCTGCCCTTCACAATAACGCATGAACTCGCCAAGATCATTATTGACTTTCCACACCGTCCGTCGATTTCGTTTACTTACCTGCAAAGACAATGCCGCCTCCATCGACCTGTTAGATTTGATCCCAGAACCTTCCTCGGATAATTTCCTGGTACTGTCCCTAAACACCGCTTTCATCGGCCCGTTTGTCTTATTACCCCCATTCGCCTTGAAACTGCCAACCTGATTCGCCAAATCCTGGCTGATCCTGGCGTGAGTATTTTGACTGACCTCCTCCGCCACCGCCTCATCATCGCAGTAATAATCGCCGCTCTTACTCAGCATAAACACATACTCATGCGCCTTCGTTGGTCTCCAACTCGCCTTCCTCAAAACATACCCATCATTCGCCGCACACTTCTCGCACCCCGGACAATTAACCCATACCGCCAAAAATTCAGGATTCATCCCCTGGTGCACGCTCGCATCCTCAAGCATCTTCTTATGCCCACCTCGAATGTCGTGCTCAGTTGCATGCTTGCTATTCTCCACCTTGATCCTATGCCGTTCCCATCGCCAGCCCCTCACACTCTCCGGCATCGGATTCGGCTTATACCAGACCACATCACTCCTCAACCACCACCCATCCGCCTGCAAAGCGAACGCCACCCGCCAGGGAATGCCCACGAGGTCTTTTTCTTTCAGAGCACCCGATAACCGATTGCTCCTCTCATCCAAACTTGGAGCATCTGCCCCGATTGTCGAACGCCTGTTTACCGCCCAGGCGCTCGCATAACTATCCCCCAAATTCAACCAGCACACCCCATCTGGCCTCAGCACCCGCCGCACCTCCCGAAACACCGCCACCATATTCGCCACATACTCCTCCGGCGTCGCCTCCAGCCCAAGCTGATTATCCACCCGCAAAGCCCCACACTTCCCGCACACATCCCGGAAAGGCTCCTGGTCATGATTATTCCCCGCCTGGCTTCCTGTCAGCGTGCTGCTCCCGCCCCCAGCGCGCCGCTTCTGCGAATGATTACAACCAGCCTCTCCGCCAACCCACATCGCCGTCCCATAATCCCGCAGCGCCCAATACGGCGGACTCGTCACCACCATATGCACACTCTCATCCGCCAGTGGCAGCCTCAACGCATTCCCCTGAATCAGCATACCTCCTCCTTCACCGGCGCCAGCCGGAAACTCCGATCCACCAACACCACCCGGAACTCCTCCCCCGTCTGCAGCCGTCTGAACACCGTCCCCCGCTCCAAATACCCCATCCGCAGCAGCGCCCGAATCTCAGTCATCCCCAACACCGACTCCCGCCCCCAACCCTCGCACGGATCCACCACCACCCGGAACCCATACTCCTCCCGCGGCCCCAACCGCCCACTTACACCCCCCACCTGGCGCTCCTCATACTCCTGCTGATATACCCGCGCCTTCTCCCGCTCCCGCTTCGCCTGGCAGCGCCCACACCGCCTCTGCCTGCTCGCCATCCTCCGCCTCGTCTCAAACTCCTCCCCGCACTCCACACACCACTGGCGCACCAACTCATTACTCTTATCTCGCTTCTCCGCCGTCCAACTCATCGCCCACCCTCCCTCAACCACTCATAAATCGCCGCCGTCAACCACAAAAACACCGCCCCCGCCGCCACCATCACCAACACCCAATTTCCCCACCGCTCGATCACCGGCCCCAAAATAACCACCGCCACCTCAGCCACCGCCCACACCACCATCATCAACACCCCCAGCCCCACCATCCCCAAACACCCCAACCCAACCGCCTTCCACAACATACCCACCTCCTGTTCAGGCAATCTCACTTATCGGAACTGGAAACGAATATAGTCTTTATCCCATCGAGCGCCACGGGTGGCTGTGTATTTCCGGATAATACCGCCAGCCAAACCCGACCATAAAAAAGGATTGACAAACGTTCTCTTAAAGTTGGTTTCCAGAGAGAGACACACATTTGCCCATCACTCCAGACCGGTAACGAGCCACATTCTTCGTCCGTCATCCCCTTCGGTTTTACAAGCTCTTTATTAGCTTCTGGGAACTTAATCGGTTTCATCAAGAAACTCCTTAATCCAATCATTCTCCGGCCAAACAATCGCCGCCTTCTCCATCACCTGGCTCATAAACTCCAGGATATGCTCGGGAGAATTGAACCGAATACCGATGCTCGATTCTCCAATCCAGAACACCGCTACAACATGATCCTTCTTGGCTTTAATCTGCACCGGAAGATTTACTGTCTCAGGAATTCGTACTCTTTTTCTATGTCTCATCACTATCATCCTTCCTTATCTCCATTTCGATCGCAAGGGAAACTAACTCATCCCTGGTGCCAACATGTTTTTGGCAGAAATGAAGCGGATAATCAAAATCATCACGAATCACTAACCACCCGCTATTCCAGGTCTGTAGGTTGCCACAGCCATCGCAAAACGACAGCGAAGCAGACTGGATACCTTGCTCGCCGGTTAATCGATCACCCACTGAGATGTGTTTCATTTTTCTTTATCAGCCTTTCCGCTTTCCTCAGCTTCTTGAGTAAGCCGCTCGCCTCCATCTCCCTGCGCATCGATTCTCTACCCGCCTTTTTAGCCTTCGCAATCTCATCATCCATCCATGCCTGGATAACAGCAGCGTAACCAACCTTGCTGATTTCCTCCCACATCGCAGCTTCCCGCTTCCATTTCAGGGTTTCTCGCTCAGCTTCTGTCAGGCGGTCGTTTGCCAGTAGCGTTTCTTGAACCCGCCGCTGATACAAAAACTCATACTCCGCCGCGATACTGGCGCAATCCTCGCAAAGAGCGCCTTTACAGCGTCCGCATAAAAATTCTGGCTCGTCCGGTGGTACTCTCGCCATCTCCGCTAACTCCTTTCTTGCTCAAGCTCCGCCTTGACCCTGGCAAACTCTGCGGAATCCGCAACCAACAAACCGAAGATCATCGGCTTATCTGTCATCAGATTGCCCGCTGTCTCAGGATCGACCTGCATCTGGATCGTTCCGCCGTTCTTACCATTCCAGATGTTTGTGACATTGTCTCGCGGAAACATCTTGATCTTCATGTTCCGCTCAGACATCACTTTTAGTACATCGAAGCTGGTAACTTTTCCCATATGCCGCTAACTCCTTTTATCGAAAACGGATTCCACCATGCCAACCTCGCCACAAATTGAACATCGTCTGCCATCGCATCGAAAACCCTGGAACGATCCATCGCTTCTATCTCCTTATAGAAAATCTGCGGATAAATTCTCTCCAATACATGCAAACATCATCTCTCCAGTTTCCACCTCCCACCCACCACCAGCACCCCCCGGCTAAACCCAAAGCCCATACTTCGGATCACACCCCCACGCTCCAGCAGCCTCAAATGATACGCCACCGTCGTCGTGCCCATCTTCAACCCCGCCGCCACCTCGCGCACTGTCGGAGAATTCCCATCATGCGACCGCTTGAAATCCACGATGAACCGGAACACCCGCTCAGAAGTATCATTCATCCTTCACCTCCTTCGCCAATTCACCCAACATCACCACCAGCGGACACTCCTTGCAAATCGATGGCGACGCATCCTGATACAACACGCATGCCTTGCACGTCTTCAATGCTGCCACTTCGATCCAGGCTGGCAGCGTCTTTTCCGCCTGTTGCACAGCATCCCATTGTTTCCCCACCTCATATTTGCCCGGCTTTCGCCCCGGTCTCCGCTGCATCAGCTTACCCTCGGATATTCTCGTACATACCATCTTGATCGTTTTTGCCGTCGCTCCTCGATATGCCAGGCTGGTCGCAATCCGAACACGTATCTCTGCCGGAATACTCTCCAATGACTGCAAAACTTCCTGAGCTATTGGCAGCATACCCTTCGCAAACAATTCTTGCACCTCTGGCTCTAAATTCAATATACGCAGCTTCAGATAAACCCCCGATGTATGCTGTCCAACCTGCTTGGCTACCTCGGCAATCGAATACCCCAGCTCGATCAACCGCCTGAACGCCTGCGCCTGCTCAATCGGACTCATATCCTGCCGCAGCATATTCGCAATCACCGCCAGCGCCAGGCGCTCCCGTTCATCATTCCCGTTCGGCAGCCGCACCTCAGCCGGGATCGTCTCCAACCCCGCCATCATCGCCGCTCGCCACCGGCGTTCCCCGTCCAACAGCCAATAAAACCCATCCGGCATCGGACCTTCCACCGCCACCGGCAAAATCACACCCCGCTCCTTGATCGAAGCCGCCAACGAAGACAGATCCCCCAGCTCGCCCCGCGGCTGCTCCGGATTCGGCTTAATTTGATCTACCCTGATTTTCACCTCATGCCTCCATTCTCAACCTGTCATCTAATCGCAGCAAAAAATCTCACCGTTTATCGCCATCGCCCTGCAGCTTCCCGCGCTCCTGCCGGTCCGCCAGCTTCTCCAAATTGCGCGCCGCCACCCACCCCAGCGAAACACCCAGCTCCGCCGCCACAGCCGCCGTATACCACAGCACATCCCCCAGCTCAGCCAAAATCCGTTCCGTCCGCTCCGGCGTCAACTTCCCGCCATCATCCCGCATCAACTTTTTCAACTGACCGGCCACCTCCCCCGCCTCATTCGCCAACCCCACCACCGGATACACCAAATTCTCCCCCACCTTCGGATACACCGCCGTCTTCATCGCCTTTTCCTGATAGGCCTCCATCCCGGCCCAAACCGTTTGTATAGGGATCGATTTCATTTCAAACTCCTTTCATTCCAGTTCAGCTAATGACGCTTATCCGCTTACTCCCCTTCCCTTTAGGGAAGGGGCTGGGGGATAGGTCCACTACTACTACCCAACATCCACCCCACCTGCCCCGGTACTGCCCGTCTCGTAGTAGTAGTACTGCCCACCTCACCCCTGCAAAACGCTAACTGCATCTCCCATTCCCGCCGCTTCTCCCGGAATGCCGGGCTCACCAACCCCACCAGCAGCCGCTCCAGCTCCTGCGCCGCCAACCTCGCCACCCACCCCCGCAGGTCTCCCCCCTTCCGCCAGTAATCCGTCAAGTCATGGTCCGGCGGCTTGATCGTCGTCACCCGCGCCTGCCCCTGCCAAAACTCCCGCGCCTTCTCCCCCGCCTCATCATCGTCCGACACCTGCACGATCGCCGCATACCCCATCAGCAGCAGCTTATCCAGCGCATCCGGCTTCGTATTGCTCGACCCCAGCGAGCCCACATCCACCAGGTCACGCCCAAACCGCCAGGTGATCATCGCATCGAACTCACCCTCCACCAACAGCAGCACCGGCAGCCCCAGGAACAAATCCGCCCCGAACAACGTCGCCACCCCCTCCCGCGGCCCCCCAAACTTTGCCGGGATCTGCCCCCCCTGGAAACCCACATACTGCGCCAACCCATCTCCCTCCGAACACGGCCTGCGCACCTTCACATACCATATCGACCGGCGCCGCACCCCGGGGATCACAACCCCCCTGGGCAGCCAAATCTTATTCCCGCCCTCCAACCCCCACTTTCCAGGCGCATCGAACCAATCCCGACCATTCCACCCCAACCGGAACGCATCCCACTCCGCCTCAAACAACCCCCGCTCCGCCATCAAATACTGCCTCGCCTCACGTGCCCCATCCCCGGCCAGCTCCTTCTGAGCATACGAAACAAACTCCTCCGCCCGCTGCCGCCACAACTCATTCGGCCCGCTCGGCACCGGCTCCGGCGGCGGCGCCTTCTTTTCCTTCCCCCCTCTCCCGGAATCGGGAGAGGGGCCGGGGGTGAGGGCAACCCCCGCCCGCTCCGCGCAAAACGCCACCGCAGTCTTGAAATCCACCTGCTTCCACCGCTGCACGAACAAATACAAATCCCCATCATTCTCCCCATCCGCACACTTCGTAAAGCAATGCCACCTGCGTCCATTGTCGTACAAATGAAACGCAGTCGGATTATCACTCCCGGCATGCAGCGGGCACCGGCTGGACGGAGAAGCGCCGCTCCCCTTGAACACCGCTCCCGCCTCCTCCGCCAGATCCCGCAGGCTCACCCGCTCCCGAATCGCCTCAAGATCGTACATACCGCCTCCTACTCCCCCTCTCCCTGCAAGGGAGAGGGCTGGGGTGAGGGTGGAAACTCCCTCACCCTCAAATCCTCCGCCCAAAACTCCATATCCCCTCCCTTCCCCCGCACGCCCAACTTCTCCGCCCACCACGAACCTATCTGCTTCATGAAAAACGCCGTCCCCGCCTCCTGGCACTGCATCTGCAGCGACCGTGCCCACTCGAACTTCATCGGCCTGGCGCCAGTCCCGCTCTCACCGCCAACAATCACCCAATTCAACTTATTTGTCCATAATGAACGATCGATCTGGTCAAACATCTCCCCGGTCAGCGCATTCAACGAATAATTATCATTACCTGAACACAGAACCGGTATCCACCTTAGATCCACCGGCCCCAACAGCGGCTCGCAGCTCACAAACCGCACCGCCGCAGGCGTATCCAGCAGCACCGGCACCCGCTCATTCGCCGCCTTCTGATCCTCCACACTCACCCCCAACCAAACATTCGGCAAATAAAAATCATGCTTAAATCTATACCGGTGGTTCATCGACCAATACATTCGCAGCGCCCGCTTCGTCAGAATGATGAACGTATGCTGCTCCGCCTTCGCCATCACCTCGAACACCTGGTCAATAAACTCCTCAATGATCGTCTCATGAAACAAATCACTCATCGAATTCACAAACACCCGCCTCGGCTTCTTCCAGCGCAGCGGCTCCTGCAACCGCTCCGGATGCACCCGCACATCCGTAAACCGCCTCGCACTCCCATCCGGATTCGGCTCATACTGCGTCGCCCAGAACCTCCCCGCAATCGTCTCCGCGTAACAGTGCTTGCACCCCTGGCTCACCTTCGTGCAACCCGTCACCGGATTCCACACCTCATCCGTCCACTCGATCCTCGATTTCGCCATTCTCAACCTCCATCCGTGTGCATCTGTGGTCGCTGTTTCAACTGTCTCAAGAATTCACTATCTCAGAGCCACCCACACTATCTCAAGGTACCCCTGGCTTAAAACAGTTAACTCTTGAAACTGCTGATACAGCTTGAACATTCCATTTGCCTTTCACTGCTTCTGAGCCTTACTCAGAAGTCTTAATCAATTCCCATTCGTTTCCGGGGTGCTTTCTACCCTCAGTATTTTTGATTTGACCGGTCAAACTCTCACGCGCCCGATAAATGGTAGCCCTCGAATACCCGTAATCCTTCCCCAGCTCCACCACATCCACCGGCCTCATCGCCCCATGCTCCATCAGCGTCGATAGCAGCCACTCCTGGCACTCCTCCTCCTTCGTTGGCTCCTGGTACTTCTCCGGCGCCTCATCCAGCCAGTGCAGATACACCCCCTTCGGCTGGAGCTGCCTGAACTCAAACCCCAACGGCTGCTCGTACGGCCCCAGGTTCGTCTTCAACATCTTCAGCTCACGCGGCCCGTTCGGATCGAACTCCGGCCCTGTCTGCACCACGTGCAGCCCCATCACGACTCTACTCATCGCCACGATATGCCCCGACCCGCTCAGATCGCTCATATCCAGATCGAAATTCATCATCGACTGCTGCCCGCTGCCCGGCTTACGGATATGATGCACCAGCAGCATCCCCGCCCGGAATGCCCCCGCCAATTGTGAAAGATAACTGAGCAGCTCCCGCACATCCTCCACGTTATTCTGCCCCTTCGAATGCACGCTGCTCAAACTGTCGATGATGATCAGCTCCGGCTGCACGCTCGCCGCCAGCTCGATCAACCGGCTGCGATACTTATCACTCCCAAAATCGATCCAATCCCCGTCATCCGGCATCATCAAATACAGCTTCTTCCGGTCGATCTGATAATTCTCCGCCCGCTCGTTCAGGATCTGCGGCACGTTCTCCGCCTCCACATAAATCACCGGCGCGCCTGGCTCCGGCACTGGCGAGCCGTCCGGGAAATTCTTACCGCTGATAATCCGCCAGGCCAGGTCCAGCGCCAACATACTCTTACCGCTGCCCGGGCTGGCGCCCAACAGCGTAATCATGCTTCTGGGGATCCACCCTGGCCAGAGAAACTCAATCGGCGGCAGGTCCTCTGCAATCTCCGCCAGGCTCGGAAACCGCATCCGGAACCCCGGCTGCGCCATCAAAATCTCATTGATCAACTGGTCTCGCTCCTGAGAGACCATCAACAACTCCATCAGCACATCCCGCTCCGTACCCGGCTGTGCCTTCTCCAGCGCCCGCCACAACGAAGCCCACGGCTCCTGGAACTGCCGCACCTTATATTCCACCGGCAGCCCCGCCATCCGGTCTGCTATTGCCTGTACCTGCATTCGCCTCGTCAGCATCTCATTTCGCCTCACTTCTCTAGTTACCCCCCTTCCCAGAGCGATGTACTCATCGCCAGGGAAAGGGGTTGGGGGTTAGGTCCTGTTCCGCTAATGCAACTTACCCGCGGCCATCTTCACCGGGCACAACCGGCTCCAAATACTCAATCCACACATTCCCATCGAGCTCGATCTTCGCCGCTTCTTCCCAAAACCTGCCCAACTTCTCCGGTCCCAGCTCTGCCAGAGCCTTGACGTACTGCATCAACGGCAGCGGATGACCTCGCCGGAACCACGCATTCACCACCTTTGCATGCCACTCGCACCTGGTCGTCCGCCTTGCATTATCGTTGTACAGCATCAACTTCCCCTCGCACTTCCCCAGCCAGGGTTCATCAAAAATATGCCCACAATCGCATCTCTTATCCATTGCTCACCTTCGCGTCTTCGCGCCTTCGCGGTTCAACCTCACACTTCCCACAACTGCACTCCGGTCGCTCATACCCCACCACCGCCTTGATCAACCGGTCAACCTTCTCCCGCACCTGCCGCCCTATGCCCGGGTTATACTTCACCGCTACCACACACATCGCCCCTGTGTCCCTCGCCAGGTACACCACGAACGCAATCGGCCTCTTCAAAAAAGTCATGTACGCCTGCACCTGCCAGAACACCCGGTTCGGCAGCCGGTAATTTTGCGGCAGCCAATCCTCCCGCTGAACCGTCTTGATCTCCAACAGCGCATTCGGCAAAATCACCCCATCGGTATGCCCCTGCACCAGGCCCCCATGCAGGCTGATCGACTCCCCCGCCCCGTACACCCCCAACGCCCTCAACCGCGCCACCAGTAGCCCCTCGCATTCATAACTCAACCTGGTCTTCAAATGCTCCGCCACCGGCTGGCCACGACTGCCGTTCCGCACCCGGTCATAAATCACCCGCTCGCAGTCCCCAATCCCCGAAAGCCCGATATATTGTCGGTGGTCTTCATACCCGCTGTTCTTGACACTCCAATCCACCAAATCCGCCGCTAACTGGCTTGCACTGATCATCCTACTGCCTCCATCGCTTCCGTTCGTCTACGGCCTTCCTGGCGGGTCACATGCTGGCAATAATGCCAGCCTCAACGCCAGCCTAAGCCTTTTATCAAATATTGCCTATGCTGGCATTTACGCCAGCATTTACGCCAGCCTGTTTTTTAGATATTTCAAAATTCCACCTTCGCGTCTTAGAGCCTTTGCGGTTCATTTCTTATCTGCGTCAATCTGCGAAATCTGCGGATAAATCCAATGACCATTCATAACGCAGCGATTTTGAAATCACCCGGTACCTCCGCAGATCCACCCGCCCATCCTCCACCGCCGCCAACCCATACCGCAGCAGAAACCCCGCCACGTGCGCCGGCGGAACCCCCAACGCCTCTGCCAACCTGGTCACCTGCTCGCTCACCTCCTCCGGCAGATCGTACGTCACCTTATTGCGCTTTGCATCCCGAGCCGCCTGCTTGCGCTGCGCCGCCGTCTGGCTGCGAGCCCGCCTCGCCCGCTCCTGGATGTCTCCATACAGCGGATCGCCTGCCGGTTCGTCCCCCATCGCACTTGTAACCGCCGCATCCAACGGTCTGCGCTCCAACGAATTTTTTTTGACTGCCATCACGCACCCTCGCCCAATCTCGCTCAAAAATCGGAAAAATCGGTTCTTCTTTCCCAGAAAATAAACGCGTTTAAAAACCCAGCGCCGTCCGCGCAATCTCCGCCGCGTGTAAATACCCGCCGGTCCGCCCGGCGCTGTTGCGGCTCAGCTTACCCTGCTCGTACCCCACCGCCGCCGGCGAAGTAGGCCAATACTCCCAAATCGTCTTACCATACGCGCTCGCCTCCCGCACGTGCGTATCCCGCGGCACCGGCGGCAGCAGCAGCCGGAAATCACCAACCGCCTCCTGCAATCGCTTGACATTCTCCATTGTCTCGCTCGTCGAACGCTCGAACATCGTCGGCAGCACCCCGATCAGCGCCGGCGGCGTCACGTTTGGATACCGCCCGAGCTGCGCCGCAGTATTGATAATGGACATTACCCCCGTCAGCGCCAGGTGATCCATCACCGCCGGGACGATCAGCGCATCGCTCGCCACCAGCGCGCTCACGTGCAGCACATCGGTGGAGGGCGGCATATCCAGCACCACCAGGTCATAATCGCCCTCCGCCTGCCCCAATGCCATCGAAATCAAATACGCCCGGAAATCAGAACCCTGCGCGTGCGCCTTGACCAGCTCCGCCGTGTGATCGTTCGTCACCACATCCAGATGCAGCCTACCCGGCACCACGCACCGATCCAACGCATCCCCCCGCACCAGCCAGCGGAACAACCCATCCCCCGACCGCAACCCCAGCGACTCCGCCACATGCCCCTGCGAGTCCAGATCCACGATCAACACTCGCGCCCCCGTCTGCATCGCAAACCAATGCGCCAGGTGCACCGCTGTCGTCGTCTTCCCCACCCCGCCCTTCTGATTCCCGATCGCTAAAACCTTCATCGTCTGCCTCCCGGCCTTTGAACGCCGTGATACTCGCACACCAGGACCACCTGCCACACCCCGGCCACCGGCACCCGCTGCACCGTCATCTCCCGCCCGCACACCGGACAAGAATGATTGTTTTTCCCATTGCTCCCCTTCCCTTTAGGGAAGGGGTTGGGGGTTAGATGCACTAACCCCCCATCACGCTCAACAATCAACTGCTGCTCCATCCTCACCTCCCGTACGACCTGGCAGCCACGCGCGCCCCATCCGAGCAAGACTCCTCCGCGTCGCCGACAATATTCAACCGTACCCCCACATCCATTCCGTGCTCCATAATGAACCTGGCGTAACTGTCGATCTCAAAAGCCTGGCCGGGCTGCCAGTCCACCGTAATGCAATCGCCGCACTCCCGGCCAGTATGCCGCTGGGCTGCAATCTCCGCCGCCCGCACCACCGGATGCACGCCATCCACCTCCCAATCGTTAGCCGTCAGCGCCTCCCCCATTCCGCTGAGCCACCAGATAAACTTGTAGCCTACCCAGCCGCTCAACGCCAGGCCCACCACACACCCCAACATCTCTCGCCACCCGTCCATATCGCCTCCGCTCGTTAGCTAACAGCCAACAACTATTTACACTCGCTGTCCTTCACCCACCCAATCCAACTCATCCCGCTCACCAGCAGCCACCCCGGCGCGTGTGTCTCCATCTTTTCCCGCGCCATCAGCGCCCCCGTTGGCACCTCCGCAAACGGCATCACGGAACCGTCCTTCGGCTCATACCGCAGCAGCGCCCCCACCTGCATCAGGCAAAAATCGCTTTGATTCTCGTCCGGCTGAATTGCCCACTTAGGAGGCACGACCACATGAACCTGAACCTCCGTCCCCTCCCCCCTCGACCCCAGGTTCATCACAGGCGCCGCTTGCTCTCCCCCTCTCCCTGGAAGGGAGAGGGCCGGGGTGAGGGTGTCCCCCCCGCCCGGCTGCGGATACGGAACCGGACCCGGATCGACCGGCGCCGGATCACGCCCAGGCACCACCAGCCCACTGTCACTCATCCCCGGCGGCAA
>JAJUJL010000035.1 GCA_029265355.1 Chloroflexota bacterium
GGGCAGGCTCTGGTTGTAGACTTCTATGCCATTCTGCAGGCCGATGACAGTTGCCGTGCCCTGCCCCTCGAGCGAGCCGTAGTTCTTGACATCCAGCCGGATGCGGATGGGTTTGACCTTGTCCAACTGGATACGCGAGTCCACCGTGAAGCTTTTCACGTCGATGTCGAACACTCCCGGGGTGGGGTAAGGCTCGTCGGGTGTGCTTTCAGGTGTCGCGGTGGGCGTAGCTGTCAGCTCGTCGGTGGGTGCGGTGGTAGGTGTCGCGGGCGCTCCGTCGGTGGGGGTAGCAGACGGGGGAGGCGTCTCAGTGGGAGGCAGTGGCGTCTCTGTCGGCGGCAAGGGGGTGGCAGTCGGGGGAGTCTCTTCTGTGGGTAGGGTGGTTGGCGTCTCTGTCGGCGGCGCTAAAGTGGCGGTTGGCGTGTCGGTGAGGGTCGGCAATGGCGTAGCGGTTGCCGTCGGCTGCACCGGTATGTCATTTGCATTGCCAGGAAAACTGAGCGCCATGATTTCCTCGAGGTTGGTGTAGCCATCTCCATCCGAATCCAGGATTTCGATGGCGGCGAAGTTACGCCCGCTGCCCTGGTATGCCTGGCCGTATGGATTCCTGGCAAATGAGCCGCTCTGATGGCACAAGGTGCAGGAATCCAGTCTGCTATTCTGGATATAGGGGTACTGGTCGTAGGCTGCGCTCAAGTCGCTGCTAAAAGCCTGCACCGACTGGACCACTCCCAGCAGGGCCACAAATACGATTGCGGCCAGAGCGATCAATCCGATCCATCCTCCCTTGAGACGGACGATCCAGCCAGGGGCCGAGTGGCCATATTTACGATCACGGTTATTCATCTTTTACCTCCATAACACTTCTAGCGTTAATGTGCGGATACATCCGACAAGCGGCGACCCAGGCGATGCGAGCGCCGCCGTTGAAATGTGCCTTTAAGACGGCCTGCGCGCAGAAGTGTTACAGGTTAAGTGACCCCCAACGCTCACCCATAAGTACTGGTACTCGATTGTTAAAGCGGATTGATGGGGAAATTCACCTCAGCGTTTGAGCAACGGCTGCATCCAGTGTCAGTTCTTCTCCTCGCCGGATGATTGCCTGCCGTGCTTCTCCGGGCAGCTTATCGCCAAAGCTTTCCAGCACCGCCCTCGCCAGCGCTTTGGTCTCGTTCCAGCAGGCGGGGTGCTTGCAAAGAAAAGCTGCCAGCTCCACCGCTGGCCCGTAGTTGCCCTGCGCAGCGAACAGGCTGGCGAATCCGAGCAGAGAGATAAACTTGAGATCCTCACCGGTCCAACGCAGCGCATTGTCCATCGCCTGGCGCAGGCGCGTCTGGGCTTCTTCGAGACGCCCCAGCCCAACCAGCGCCCTTCCCAGGCCGGTCAGCGCGTAGGCTTGCCCCCAGATGCGGAAGTCACGCTGGTCGCGGTCGAAATGGGCCAACGCTCGCTCGAAGCGGGCGCGCCCTACTTCCCATTCTCCCTGGCTCAAGGCAAGATCACCGAAGCCGCGCTCATAGTACCCCAGCATGATCGCATCCTGAGCCTTCTCGAACAGAGGCAGCGCCTTCTGGTACCAGGCGCGCGCCTGCTCGAAATCACCCATCAGGCGATAAACCTCGCCCAGTTCCCAGGTGTGCCAGGCGATATCGTTTTGGTTGCGCGCTTCCAGCGAGGCTTCCAGGCTGCGTTTGCGCGTCTCAAGCGCATAATCCAGGCTCTTGTAGCGCGAGGCTGCCAGGCTTTCCCACGACAGGCTCACCCCAATCATCCGCCGGTTGCCGACCTTCTCATAGATCTTACGGCGTTCCTGGTAGGCGTGGAAAGCCTGTTCGGTTTGCCCCAGGTCCAGGTAGATGTTTGCCATCTCGTACCACACCCAACCCGCCCCCAGCAAGTCCTCCACTTGAAGCAGCAGCTCCAGCGCGGCGCGCTTATACTCGAGGCCCTGCTGGTATTCTCGCTTGCGCCAGGCCACATCTCCCAGCAACTGCAGCGCCGATCCCTGTTCATGAATCGCGCCAATTTCCCGGGTGATTGCCAGTATCTTGATGGCGTAGCGTTCTCTTAGCTCGAGCTGGGCTTCGCTGGCATAAGACTGGGAGAGAAAGAAGTATCCGAACGCACGTTCCCACGGGTCGAGCAGGTTCTCGATTTGCGTTAATGAGCCCTGTAGCTGCCTGGCGCCTTCATCGAAGTTTAGCAAGAGGTGAGCAAAGATCACCAGCAGATACCAGTATCCCATCTCCTGTTCAAGACGTTGCTCTTGCACCTGCTGCCTGAGTTTTTCCAGGCGCTTTCGAGGCTGGTCTTCATAATTTAGCCAGTTGAGCTCTGCGTAGATAACCGCAATTTCCAGGATGGCATGCTGTAAAATCTGCTGGCGATCCCCGGTCTCTGGCGCTGCGTTGCGCGCCCGTTTCGCCAGAACGATGAATTCCTCCACCCAGCCGCGGATCAAGCTGAAGTGCAACAGAGTGGGTAGCATCTCTTCGATTAGCAACTGGAAGCGCCTTTGATCTACCAGCCAATCCCAGGAGGCGCGGATGCCCTCCAGCTCTGCTGCGACAGCGTCCAGCGCCTCGACCTGCCCGTCGCTGCGCATCGCCCTGGCCTGCCTTCCCAGGAAATTGGCAAAATACTCGGCTAGCCGCTCCATGGCTGCATGCCAATCTGCCTCGTTGGCCTGCAAGCGTTCGTAGCCATACTGGCGCAGCAACGGGTGGAGCTGGAAGCGTCCCTTACCAGCCTGGCCCAGCCAGGATTTGTTTGCCAACGCCAACAGCGTACGCAGCGAGGCGCTGCTGACTGCCTGGGCTGCCTCTCGAGAAAATGCGCCTGGAAATACGCACAGGCTCAGGAAAACCTGTTGCTCGGTCTCATCTAACAGCTTCCAGGAAGACTCGAACACCGCTCGCAAGCTGTGTTGGCGCTCGGGGATATCAGGCGATTCGCTCGCCAGGAAATCCAGGCTATGGCGAATCTCGGCGGCGATCTCCGCTGGCGAGAGCAGTTCCAGCCAGGCGGCCGCAAGCTCGATGCCCAACGGCAGCCCTTCCACCAACCGGCAGATTTCCGCAGCGTGAACCAGAGAATGACTGTCCAACTGAAAGGTTGGCTGCACACGCCGAGCGCGCTCCACGAACAAGTTCAACCCGCTGAAGGATTGCAGCTCGGCATCGGGATGCTGCCATGCTGCCACGGTCGAAGGCTCTGGGACGCGCATGCCCTTTACCTGGTAGAGTTGCTCGCCTTGCATGTTCAACCGCACACGCGAGGTGACCAGCAGTTTCACGCGCCTGGCGGTCTGCAGGATATCGGAGACCAGTTGAAGCGCGCCATTGCCTGCCAGGTGCTCGAAGTTGTCCAGGATAAGCAGCAGTTCTTTTTCCCACAGGTACTCCAAAAGCTGCTGGCGTGGGCGCTCTTCCTCTTTGTAAAATGAAAAATCCAGCGCGTTAGCCACCGCCGGCACCAGCCCCTCCGCCGATTGCAAGGCGGCCAGCGGAGCAAACCAGACGCCATCTGGAAAATGTTCGGCAACCTCCGAGGCCGCCTGGATTGACAGTCGCGTCTTGCCCGTGCCACCAGGGCCGGTCAGCGTCACCAGGCGCTGCGCCGGGTCGAGCAGCAAGGCCTTGATCTGCTCCAGCTCGGATCGCCGCCCGATGAAGGGAGTGGGCAATGCCGGTAGATGCAAGTTTTGCTCCTCGGTGGGCCGGCTTGTTGTGTGCGAAACTTGTTGGGGTGGGGCGGCTGCAGCGCTGCTCTGGAGCAGTTGCTGGTAAAGCTGGTTTGTCTCGGGCTGCGGTGCAACACCCAGCTCGTCTTTGAGCATTTGTGTGCAATTTTCGTACTGGCGCAGCAGCGCAGCGCGATCGCCCATGGCGGCATACAGGCGCATCAAAGCGCGCTGGGCGCTCTCGTTCAGCGCGTCCAGGCTCAGCCAGCGCTGTGCGAAGGGCAGGGCGGTTTCGAAATCGCCGCTATCCAGCAAGGCTGCCACCAAACGCTCGCAGGCTCGCCCCAGTTCGCGCCGGAAATACTCGCTCTGCTGGCGCTGCCAGTCCTCGAACGGGGCAGCATCTGCCACGTAAAACCCCCTCAGGAAGTCATCCTGGTACAACGTCAGCGCATGAACCAGCGCTTGTCGGTCGCCAGATGGCGAGCGGATAAGGGAGAGGAACTCGTCCGTGTCCACCCACAGCTCTGGTCTCCGCTGAAGCGCAATGCTCTCTCGTTCCAGCCGCAACCACTCTTTGCCCAGGGAATGGTTCAGCTCCCACAGCGTTCGGCGCAGGTAAGCCAGGGCGCTGTTGCGATCGTAATCGGGCCACAGCAACGCAGCGAGCTGCTCGCGGGTGTGCGCCTTGGCAGTCACCGCCAGGTAAGCCAGCAGGGCGATGGTTTTGCGCCGGTCGGTATCCAGCGGGATGCCGTCCAACCTGACCTCAGGCGTGCCAAGTAAAACGATCTCCACTCGTGCCATGCGTAGATTATATTACTTTCCAGGGGGAACGGCGCACTATCAAGGGGTGCAAACCAACCGCCAATTTTTCGCGAAACGCAAACCGAAACGCCCCCGCAACGCGCCCCGGAACGCCTGGGAAACGCGCCCTTTTTATACTGTAAGCGTAACAGACACAAGGAGATGAGACAATGTTGACCAACCTGCAGCTAACCACAATCGAACACTTCGCAACCAGCGCCAACGACAGTTCCCACGCTCGTCGCCTGGCAGCCAGGTCCTTCGACCGGCGATTCGCTGCAGGGAAACTGGCGCAGTTCTTCTCCAGGCTGAGCGGTCAGAGCAATCTACTGAAGGTTCTGGCGCACCAGCCCGAAGCCGCCAACCGCCGCACGGGCGCAACCCTGGATATCCCCATCGACCAGATCGTGGGCAGCGTCAGCCGCAGCCAGGACTTCGATGCGCACTTCAACCCGCTGCAGATCCATGACCGGGAGCGCTGGATCAGCGTGGCGGCTGCCCGCCGCAGCGGTGTGATCCTGCCAGCAGTCGAGCTGGTGCGCGGGAATGACGGCTACTACGTGCGCGACGGGCACCACCGCATCTCAGTAGCGAAGGCCATGGGGCAGGTCGTGATCGAAGCCCGGATCGTGAATTAACAACTTTCCCCCATGAGACAGGGCGGATGGGTGCGGGTTTGGCCCGCACCCATCCGCGCATTTATTTACTTGACGTACTTGTTGACTTCGGCGAGGATACCCTCGACTTTTTCCTTGGTGATCCCAAGCTGAGCTGCCTGCGGCATCGCCAGCAGCATGTTGAGCGACATACCGCGCGCCATGGCGACCAGCGGGTTGGCTGAGACGCCGGGCAGGTGCTGGTCGACCACTGCCTTGGCCTGCGGATTGTCTAACAGTTCACCCAATGTCGTATCCAATGTGAATGCCATTATTTGCCTCCTGTTGAGTTGTTTTTAGGAACACCTATACCAGTTGGATTGTATCATCCTGGGGGCGGTTTCAGTCAGACGAGTGAGTGCGGGGCTGCCTCACGCCTCGGCTGCGGGTTGCGGCTCTTCTGGCGTGCTTTCCATACGTCCAGCCGTGCCCCGGTACAGCTCCAGGCCCTGGCTGAAAATCACGATCTGGGCGGTCAGCAACCAGACGAAGAACAGGGTGATCACAACTGCCGCCGTGTTGAGTATCGAATCCAGGTTGTTTTGAATGTTGGTCAGCATGGCGCTGAGATTTTCCATCGAGGACTGGGACTGGGCGATCATGGCCTGGTATTCTCCCAGGCTCTTCGAGATCAGGGCGACGCTTCCCGACATGGTGTTCAGGTTGCTCTGGATCAGCGCCAGGTTGTCGTCAGCTTTATCCAGGTTTACGGCCATGTCGCTGAAAGTCGCTGGCAAGCCCTCCAAATCTTTGGCGAGCGAGCCCAATGAATCAGCCAGGGGCACTTCTGGGTTGTAAGGCTGGGTGGGCTGCTCCACGAAAGAGCCGACCAGCGGCACGGCGCTGAGCACGAAGCGGAAGGTGTCCAGCGACTTGATGGCGCTGTCCAGCACCGAGGCGGCTTGCTGGGCGGTTTTGAGCGATTCGGTGGCAGAACCGAGGGTAGCAGGCAGCGTTTTGCCCATGATGGTGTTGACCTGGTCGAACACCGGCTGGGTGTCTTCCACGGACTTAGCGGTGGTGCCGAGCATCTCGGACAGGGCATCCACGCTGTCCACGGTGGCGCCCAGCGCTTCGCCGGTGATCTTCATCACCTGCTGGCTGGTAGCGATGCTGGTATTGAGCGTGGCGATGGTGGTGTCGGCGTACGCCGCCAGGGTCGGCTTGATCACCCAGATGCCCACCAGTCCCGCCAGGCTGAGCACCAGGCCCAGTATGCCAGCGAACATGACAAAAATTCCGAGAAGACGGCGAATGGCACTCATGGCTCCTCCTAATTTGTCAAGATTACGGGAACTGTTAAGCCGGACGGGCTTGCCGTTCCCTTTTTTTTACGTGGATGCCTGTGGCATATCCCCACTATTTTTAATTATAGTCGCTTAACTGCTTCTTACACACGGATATAAACACACATTAATGGTCTGCGGCGCAGCCGCTAAAATTTCCCTCCCCCAAAATCCGTTTTGTGGATTTTGGGGGAGGGGCAGGGGAGGGGGTTCTACCTCGGCTCGTAGGTGTTCGGATCCCCAGCGCGGTAGGCGCGGTCCAGCCGGGCGCGATCGACCTCCATCGCCTTGCGCGCCTGGCTGATGGTCTCTTTGACCGCCTCCGTTGGGGTAATGGGGACTGGTTGGTCGATGTACTCCATGCCTTTTTCCACTGCAGTCAGCGAGTCGAGCGGGTCTGGCGATTCAAGCCCTTCCTTGACTTCCAGGCCGTCGTCCAAGAACTTCTCGAGCTTCTTGATCTTGCCCCATACCTTGTCCACCGTTTTGGCCACTCTGCCGTGCTTCAAGTAATCGGGGATGCGCTTGAAAGAGTCCAGCACCTTGCGCGCTTTCTGGTCCCAGGTCTCTTCGGGCTGGCAGGGGGAGGGAGAGGCGCCGTCTTCCAGGCCGGTGGGGTCGATGCGGTTGACCGGGTCGTTGGCGGCGTAGGCGTACAGGTTGGTGTCGCCAGCAGAGAAGCCCAGCGGATCCTTGGTCATCCAGCGTCCGGCGGCGGGGTCGTAATCGCGCAAGCCGAAGCGCACCAGCCCGGTATCGCGGTCGTAGAGCCCGCCGGCAAAGCCAAACGGTTGGAAGCCGGGGCTGGTATCCTGGATGACACTGCCCCAGGCGTCGTAATCCATGCGCTGGGCGACCTGCCCGGTGGCTGTGTTGACCACCAGGCGCACGCTGCCTACCGGGTCGGAGATGATGCGATAGGTCTGCCCGCCCTTGAGCATGTATTCGGGCACGTTGCCGCGCGCCCCGTACACAAAGCGGCTGACCACGTTGCCCGCCCCATCCAGCTCGGCGGCGATGCGGTAGCTGTCCTGGTACAGGAAGCCTTGCACGGTGACGCTGTTGATCTTTTTGGCTGCCCGGCGGTTGAAGCCGTCTGGCAGGTAGCTGATGATGCGCCCGTCGGGCAGCGTCACACTTAGCAGGTTGCCTACCTCATCATAGGTGTAGCTGGTGGTCTGCCCGCCGCTGGTGTTGCTCAATCGCTCGCCAGCGGCTGAGTAGGTGTAGGAGGTCGCCCCCCGGCTGGTCAGGCGGTCCTGGACGTCGTAGGCGGCGGCTTCGCCGCTGGCGCTGGTGCGGTTGCCGTTGGCGTCGTAGGTGTACGAGCCCACGGTGCTGCCGTTCTTCTGCACCTGGATCAGCCGCCCCAGTACGTCATAGGTATAGTCGTAGGTGTTGGTCGCCCCGTTGGTGGTTTCGACTTTGCGGGTAATGCGGCCGCGCAGGTCGCGGGTCAAGGTGAAGCTGTACAGCGGGCTGCTGTTGTAGCTGGCGGTGTAGGCAGTTGCTTCGGCGTAAGCGTTGTAGGTCCAGGCGTCGCTCACCCCGCCCAGGGCGCTGCCGGTGACTAACCCGGTGGCGGCGGAGCGTATCAGCGCCAGGGCGCCAGCCTGCACCAGCAGGTCATCGTTGTCGTAAGCGTATGCCAGCGGGTTGGCGCCATTCAAGCTGATGCTGGAGATCAGCCAGTGCGGGTTGTAGTCGAAGGACAGGGTGCCCGGCGCTGGACCGGTTTGGATCTTCTGCACCACCAGCGGGCCGTTGTAGCTGTATACCAGCCCTACCCCGGAGGGGTCGCTCAAGCCTGCCAGCCGCCCGGCGGCGTCGAAGGTGTTTGTTACAACGCCGCGCGACAGGTTGACGCTTGCAACCCGGAAGCCGTTGAACTCGTAACCCAGGTTCAGGCTGCGCGCGTCCGGGCGGGTGTAAGTGGTCAGGTTGCCGCCGTTATCGTACAGGTAGGTGTAGCTGCCCAGCCCGCCTGGCGGTGTGTAGCTGGTGGGCAGGTTGGAGAGATTATAGATCAGGGTGTGGGCCGGTTTACCTGGTGGCGTCAGGCTGGTCAAGTTGCCGGTGGCGTCGTAGGCAAAGCTCAGCGTCTGGCCGTCGGGACGGGTGAAGGCGGTCAACAGCCCGCCAGCATTCACGGTCAGGTTTGCCGTGGCGCCGTCAGGCGCGGTGATGCTGGCCAGCCAGTTGCTGTTGCTGTAAGCCAGCGTCGTCGTGCGCGCCTGCTGGGTGACCTGTGTCAACCGGCCGCGGCTGTCGTAGCTCAGGCTGGTATTGGCGATCCCGCCGCTGCTGTCGCGCGCCAGGCCAATCACGCGCCCGGCGGCGTTCAACAGGTTGCGGAAGATGCGTCCGGTGGGCGTCTTCAGCTCAACCGAGCGGTCATTGGCGGTGTAGGTGTAGCTCCAGGTGCGCCCGTTGATGACGCGTTGCTCTTCCAGCTTGCTCAGGCTAAACAGGTTGCCGGGCGAGGCCAGCGTGGCCGTGCGCAGCGCCGACATCTGGTAGAGCAGGCCGTTGGTGGTGGAGATCACCACCGAGGTGGGCAGGGGGGCACTCATCCCCCAACGCGGATCAGGTCCGTAAGTCACCCGGTAGGTGGTGCCGTCCGGAGAAACCAGCGTCCACACGCTGCCATCCGAGATGGTCAGTGCCTGGGTAGTGCCATCTGGCGAGGTGACCTTGCGCTGTAGATCGCCGTTGGGCAGGTTGAACAGCTCGTAGGTGGTCACTTGATTTTGGGCGGTGGCGACGGTGACCGTGGTGTGCCCGGGAGCTTCCGTGCGGGTGAGCGATTTGCTCTGCCCGTTGGGGGCGCTGTCTGACACCAGGCGCCCATCGGCGTCGTAGCTGTAAGTGTGCACCCCACCGCGCGGGTCGGTCAGGCTGGTCAGCAAGCCGGTGGGGGTGTAGCCCAGGGCGGTGACCTGGTTGAGCGGGTTGGTGAAGAGTGACAGGTAGCCGTCTGCGTTGACGCTCAGCGTGGTGCGCTGTCCGCCGGGTGCGACGATGGCGCTGACCGCGCCAATCGGGCTGCGCTCGATGGTGGTGCGGTTACCGTCGACATCAATCACGGCTGCCAGCCTGCCCGCAGCATCGTATTCAAAAGTGTACAGCGCCGCGCCGGTGAGGGGGTGCAGGGTGCGCAGGTGGCGCCCGGTGGAGGCAAATTCCCACACTTCGCTGCCATCCGGCGCGGGGATCAGGAAGGTGGCGCCAAGAGAGCCGCCCGGGGCGCGCGGCGGTTCGATGCGCTCCAGGCGCGAGCGGGTGCTGCTGATCAAAAGCACACCGTCCGGTGTCATCACCAGGCTGTTGTTGTACACCTGGTTGCTCAGGCAGGCCTGGCGGGCGGGGAAGCCGTTGTTGTCCTGGATGACGGTGCATGGCTTGCCGGCGTGGGTAGTAATCAAGCCTTCGGGTGTGACGCGGCGCACGCGGTCGTCATTGAAGTAGCGCGTGCGTATGTAGAGCATGCCATTCTCATCTACCGCCGCTGCCAGCGGGGTGGAAATGCCGGCGCTGGTCGCCGGGCCGCCGTCGCCGTATTCCTGGGCGATGCCTGATCCGGCATAGCGGCGCAGCATGCCATCCGGCGTGATGCGCGCCAGCGTGGCGGCGTTGGGGAAGGGCACATACAGGCTGCCATCCGGCCCCAGCGCCATGCGTCCCGGCGCTGGCAGTGCGCCCCAGTCGCGAGCGTGCACGCCAAGCACATCAGCCTGAGTATCTCCGTTGCCGCCGCCGCCAGCAATGGTGGTGATGATGCCGCTGGGCGAGATGGCGCGGATGCGGTTGAGGTTGCCGCCGGAGTAGCGATAGAGCGGCGTTTCGCCGATGTACAGCGTGCCGTCTGGCCCCAGCAGCAGGTCCACCGGCGCATTCAAGCGGGCATCGATCGCCGGGCCGCCATCGCCGTTGGGCTGGTAATTGCTGGTATAGTAAACGCCGGCGATGGTATGGATGAGGCCATCCGGTGTGATTTTGCGGATCAGGCCGACGTTCATGTTGTCGTAGGTGGTTGCCAGGTACAGGCTGCCGTCGGGAGCGGCTTCCAGGGCGTTCAGGTACCAGCCCAGCGTGGCGGCGGTGGCCGGGCCGCCGTCGCCGGTTGGGTAGCCCTGGCTGCCGTTGCCCGCCATGACCGTCTTGGTGCCATCGCGGTTGAGGCGGTAGATCTTGCGGTCAGAAACATCCAGGAAATAGATCGTGCCATCCGGGGCTACCGCCACATCTCCCAGGTAATTGCTGGTGGTAGTTCCCGGCAAGACGGCGGTCATGATTGCGCCGACATCGGCGGTGCGCAGCTCGCGCCCATCGCCCAGGTGCACCACGCCCTCGTTGATGTCATAGGCGTGATGCACATCCAGCGTCCATCCGCCCAGGCCGACGGCAGCCAGCGCATCCCAGTGCCCCATGGGGCGCACAAAGGAGCGCACCACGTTGATGCCGCAGAAATCGAAGGCTACCTCGGCTGCCGGGGGATAGTCCAGGTACTCGCAGTACTGGCGTCCATCGTTGACGAAGGTCTGCTCGCCAAATTGGGCGAAGGACTGCTCGAAATCGCTGCGGGCTGTGTAATAGGTGAAGTCATATACGTAAGTGATCTCGAAGCGCGCCAGTGGGCGCCCGTTAGTCAGCCTGCCGTAGCCATCTTGCCCATCCCAAACCAGTCGCACGCTGATATCCGGGCCAATGGCGCCGATTGTGCCGGAATACAGGCCTGTAACGCCGAAGGGGTTTCCGGCTGAGCTGCGCCCCCAGCGTCGATAGATGGTCTGTCCGCCCACCTGGGCGTTTAGCCAGATGGCCTTCAGGCCGGAAGGTGGTGTACCCACGGTGACCGGGATATCGACGATATTGCCCACCAGCCAGCCAGGAGTGCGCTGGCTGGCGTAGTGCAGGTTGAAGGGCGTGCCCACCAGGGGGAGCGATTCGCCCAGGGTTTGGGCATCGCAGTTGATGACCGAGCCAGACTCGTTGCACGGGCTGGGCTGGTCGCCGCCTTCCGGAGGGGTGGGTGGCTCAACGGCATCCGGCCCCGGGCCGAATGGCCAGTTGAAGTCCCAGGGCGAGAAATGTGGGATGGGCACGCGCCACAGCTCGGTTCCAGCGCTGTACAGCCCGGCGAGCTGCTGCAGCTCGGCGGTGGTGATGCCCAGGTTGGCGAGCGCCGCGCCGCTGTCCGCCACGCCATCGCCGGTCACGTCCAGGGAGGCTTGCCCACCCGAAATGGACAGGATCTTGATCACAATGCCGTTCTGCTCAGGCACCCACTTTCCGGTAGCTCGATCGTAGGAACCAGCGGGCACCGGGCTGCCAACTGGCGCACCAATGAAGTTTTCGGTATAGTTGATCACCGGCTGGGAGAAAGTCACCGGGCCGGTGGCCTCGTCGATGGTAAAGTCCACGGCATAGGTGTAGCCGGAATTCTCCGGCAGATCGCCTGGCATGGCTGCCCCGCCAGCGATGCCAGCGGTGTATTCGGTAGCGCGCACCGTCAGGCTGCCCACTGCCTGCAAGCCGTTGTCTTCCGCCAGCAGCGCCTGGAGAGCTGCCTGCGGGAAGAGCAGCGTGGCGCGGCGTGCGCCGTCTGCGTCGTTGACCGGGCTGCCCTGCGCCACCTGGAAGGCTGCTCCAGAGTTGGGATCGATCACCGTCGCCTGGGTGTCCAGGGGGATGAGCGCCACTGGCGCGACTACCTTGTAGGAGCGGCGCGGCAGGTCAAGCGTGCGTTGCACCGGCAGATAGCCAACTTTGGTGAAAGAAAGCGTCAGCGCCTCCCCGCCGTTGACTGCCAGGTCATACAGGCCATCGGCGCGGCTGAGGGTTTGCCCATATTCCGGGTGTCCTTGAACCGTGATGGTCACGCCTGGCAGAGGGGCGCCGTCGCGCGTGATCAGGTTGCCGCGCAGCACCGTCACGCAGCGCGGGGTGATGGCGCCAGAGATCACGCCAGTTTGCACCGGATTCGGGCCAGTGTATAGAAATGTGGTGGCGCTGAAGATATCGTAGCCCTGGGTGCGATCCACTGCTGGCGCGGATAGGCGCGGATCCTGCGGCAGGAGCGGCTCGGCCTGCGCCTCGGCTGACGCCTGCCGGTCGACTGCTCGGAAGAGCAGGTTTGCCTGGTCGCCCATCAAAGCGCGCCCAAGCATGGGGATGTAGATGCGTGTGACCGGTTCGCCCAAGCATGATTCAAGCACCGGAAAGCCTGGCGTGGCCTCCGGTAGCACCGGTGACATGACCGAGGGTACACTTTCTGCAGGCGCTGCAGGAGCGTCACTTTGCGCCAGGCCAGGGTAGGCCAGACCAGTTGCTCCCTGCAGGATCCAGGTTGCCAGCAGCAGAATGTGCAAAATTTTAGCCTTCATTTATCCTCCTCTGCGAGTCCGCGTTTGCATCGCTCTCTCCACCCAGCTCTGTGTACAAGAAATCGAATAATGCTTGCAGGTCTTTGAAACTGTGCGCCTGCCCACTGCGTGCTTCTTGCAAGCGAATGCGCCAGCTGCCATCCTTATCCTGCGCCCGCACCAGGCGCAGCAGGTATGAACGGTAATTCTTTGAACCAGGTGATTGAATGCTCATGGTTATGATTTGGGTCAATGGGTTAAGTGCATTGTAGCGACCTAAGGTCAAAAAATCGCCAAAAAACATACCTGGCTGCGCCTTACTCGTTATAATTCCCACTGAGGAGCCAGCTATGCGTCACCTGATACTGCGCACATTCGGCGGTTTCCAGGCTCTATTGAATGGCGCCCCGCTCGAGCGGCTGCGCACCGACAAAGTGCGGGCGCTGTTGGTGTACCTGGCGCTGGAATCGAGTCGACCGCACCGCCGCGAAGCGCTGGCAGCCATGCTGTGGCCCGATTCGAGCCAGGCCGCCGCCCACAAAAGCCTGCGCCAGGCGCTGAGCACGCTGCGCGCCGCGCTGGGCGAGGATTATGGCGACTCGACACCTTTCTTGCTGGTCACACGTCAGCAGGTGCAATGGAATCCGGAGGCGCCGCCAGACCTGGACGCAGCGGCTTTCAGCTTGCTTCTGGATCAGACGCAGCGCCACCCCCACCGCAGCCTGATCGCCTGCCCAGAGTGCACCGCACGGTTGACGCAGGCGGCAGAGCTGTACCGCGGCGACTTGCTGGCAGGTTTTTCGCTTCCGGGCAGCCTGGTTTTCGATGAGTGGCTGATTTTGGAACGCGAGCGCTTCCGCCTGGAGGCAATCGACACACTGGGTTTGCTGGCCCAGGCTTACACCCAACAAGGGGATGAGCAGGCGGCGCTGCTGACTGCCCGTCGCCAACTGGCGCTCGACGCATGGAACGAACAAGCCACGCGCACGCTGATGCGGGTGCTGGCAGGCCGCGGCCAGCGCGCCGCGGCGCTGGCGGAGTACGAGCGCTGCCGCCGCTTGATGGCGGAAGAGCTGGACCTGGCGCCTTCCCCGGAAACGCAGGCCCTTGCGGAACGCATTCGCCATGAGGCTGAGCAAAGCTTGCCGGTCGCAGCAGCGGTAGCGGTAAAGGCGCCCACCAACGAGCCAGGCGGCCTGCCCAGGCTTCCCCGGACGCTATCGCCGCTGGTTGGGCGCCAGGTTGACCTGGATCGACTGCTTTCCATGATCTCACGACCTGAAACGCGCCTGCTTACTTTGCTCGGGCCGCCGGGGATTGGCAAAACGCGCCTGGCGCTGGCGTTGGTGGAACGCTGGCAGGAAGCCGATGCGCGCCAGCGGGCTGCCTATCTCGATCTCTCGGCGCTTAGCCAGCCAGATATGCTGCTCGAAACGCTGGTGCAGGCGCTCGGGGCAACCGGCGGCATGCCCGCTTCCGCTTTGGAACGCCTGATGCGTACCTTTCTGGGACAATCTATTTTGCTCGTACTGGATAACTTCGAGCACTTACTGCCTGCCGCGCCGCAGGTTGGCGATTTGCTCTGCGCCTGCCCGGAACTGCGCCTGTTGGTGACCAGCCGGGCGCCTTTGGGGTTGGCTGGCGAACAACGCTACCCACTGGCGTCCCTGGCGCTGCCTGATCTCGAAGACCTGCCGCCGCTGGCGGAGCTTTCGGCAATCCCGGCGGTGGCTCTGTTCGTGGCCTGTGCCCGGGCGGTCGATCCAACTTTCGATCTCACGGAGGCCAACGCCGCAGCAGTGGCGGAAATCTGCGCTCGGCTGGATGGCCTGCCGCTTGCCATTGAACTGGCCGCTGCTAGCATTCGCTTAATGCCTCCATCCCGTCTGCTGGAGCGCCTGAGCCGTGCGGTTTTGCCGGGGCAGGCGAGGGACGGCGGATCGGCCTTGCGCCTGTTACACGGTCGAGTCCGGCAGGGCAGCCCACACACTTTACGCCATGCGATCCAATGGAGTTACGCCCAACTCGCCTCCAGCCAGCAGATGCTCTTTGCCCGGCTGGCGGTGTTCGCTGGCAGTTTTGACCTGGAGGCAGCCGAAGCAGTCTGTCATCTGGGCGACTTATCCTCTGATCTGCTCGACGACTTGAGCGCGCTGCTGGATAACAGCCTGCTGCAGCGGATTGACTCGCATCCGGAAGGCTATCGCTTTGCAATGCTGGAAACGTTGCGCGAATTTGCGCGAGAACGCCTGGAAGGGCGAGGGGAGATGGCGCTGCTGCGCCAGCGCCATGCCGATTATTACCTCACTTTTGCGGTGATGGTCGAGCCGCGACTTTCAGGGTTGGAACAATCGTATTGGCTGGAGCGGGTGGCCGCCGAGCAGCGCAACCTGCGCCAGGCGATGGAATGGTGCCAGGGGCATGCACCCGGGCAAATGCTAACGCTTTGCCTGGCGCTGTTCCCCTTCTGGCACACGCGCGCTTACCTGAGCGAGGGACGCGCCTGGTTGGAGGCGGCCTTGGCTGCCAATCCTGATCCCTCGCCAGGGCGCGCCCGCGCCCTGGCGGCGACTGCCTTGCTCGCCCAGCGCCAGGGAGATTACCAGCCAGCCTATGCGCTGGCCCAGTCTGCAGTGGAGTTAGCTCGCCGGCTCGGCGAAGCCCGCGGCCTGGCGTATGCGCTGAATAACCTGGGCATTGTGAGCCTGTCTACCGGCGACAACCCAGGGGCGCGAGCGCTGGCCGAAGAAAGCCTGGGGATATGCGAACGGGAAGGCTATCCACTGGGCGTGGCACGGGCGCAGATGATCCTGGGGCAGGTGGCATTGAACGAAGAGCGCCTGGAAGACGCTCGCCAGGCCCTCGAGGCCAGCCTGGCTTTCTGGCGTACCAGCGGCGACCAGAAGAACGCGGTGTTGTGCATGATCAATTTGGGGCGCACCGACCTGGCGCAGGGGGAAATTGCGCAAGCTCAAACACTCTTCGAGCAGGCCGCCGCGGCAGCGTCGGCGATCAAAGACCGCCAATTCGAAGCCGTTGCCTTGTGGAACCTGGGAGACTCCGCCTTGCGCCTTGGGCAGCTCGTGGTTGCTGGCCAACGCTTCGAGCGCAGCTTGCGCCTGGCGCGCCGCCTGGGCGACCGCTACTTTGAAGCGCTCAGCTTGAACCGCCTGGGGGCGGTCGCGGGCAGGCAGGGAGATTTCGCTGCCGCTCGGCGGCTGCTGGACGAGGGCCTGGCGCTCAGCCGGCGCCTGGGAAACGCCTGGTGCGAAGCCGATGCACTCTACCACCTGGGTACACTGGCGCTGGCGCAGTCTGAGTTTTCCCAGGCGCGCAGGCTTTTGGAAGACAGCGCTCGCCTGTTCAAGCAGCAGGGGGAACAAGCCATGCTGGGACAGGTGCAGGAGGCGCTGGCGCGGGTTGGAAAGGGCGACAAATGACGCAAGGCTGTCACCTCTTCATTTGTTGAAAATCGAGTTGGATGGGGTGTGGTCCGCTTTCCAGTTGGATCCTACCCATTTGGGTCGACTCTCACGGTCATGGCGTCGCCGATGGACGCGGCGTCGCCGACGGGCGCGGCGTCCTGGTGGGCGTGGCGGTCGGCGCCGGCACGACGATCACCAGGAATAATCCGTCTTTGAAGTTGCTGCGCGCCTCGGTTGCCAGCACCCAGTTGCTGCGGTATTCTCCGGGTTGGGTTGGCGCTCTCATGCGCAGGGTGATATCGACAATCTGGTTGGGTTGTACTTCGCGACCCAGCGGAACTTCGGTTGGCGCGCCGAAAGCATTTCCAGCGTAGAAACGCAGCCAGTAACCCGGTGTCCAGGTGGCTTCGCCGGCGTTCTGCACCTGCCAGGTCATGGTGAAAACCTCCCCGGGCAGGAAGCTTGTCCCATCGGGGATGCTCTGGGAAATCCAGCGGGCAATATTGCTCAGGTTGGCAGTGCCGGTGATGGTTTGGGTTGCGGTCAGAGTTGCCGTTGCTGCTGGCGAGGTGGGGCTGGTTGTGGGTGTATCCGAAAGCGCCAGGGTTGCTGTGGCGGTGGGCGGCAGCGTTGCCGTGGGCGTGAGCGCCAGGTCGCGCGTCACCTGGGCCAGCACCGTGGCGGCTGCCTCGGTGCGCACGCTGTCTGGATTGATCGTGGGTGCCGCAGGTGTTGACGATGGACCGCAAGCGGTCAACGCTAACAAACTGAGCAGCACGATGGTTGTTATCGCAAAGCCAGGTTTAGAACGCATAGGAACCTCCTTGGGTTGGGAGCCGCGCCATCCGGCTGTCGTAGCAAGCCTCGGACGCTTCGGCATCCACACCTCGAGATCATCTGGTTTCAGGAAAGCAGTCAGCAGTATGATCTCGTGGTCTCGTTTGGTAATTCTACATCAATACGCCCCAAACGATCGAGATTGTTCGAGTTGCCTGTCCAAGTATAATACCAGTTATGCCTTCTTCTCGTCTGTTGGCTTCCAAGTTCTTTCGACCCACCCCGCCTGCCAGGCGAATTGCGCGCCCTCACTTGCTGCAACGATTGAATGAAGGCCTGGCAAGCGGCAGCCTGCTCACCCTGATCTCCGCTCCGGCAGGCTATGGCAAAAGCACGCTGGCTGCGGAGTGGGTGGCGCAAGTCGACCGCCCGGTCGCCTGGCTTTCGCTCGAAGAAGCGGATGATGAGGCGCTGTGCTTCTGGACTTATTTTCTTGCCGCCCTGCAGTCGCTAAAGCCTGGCTTGGGCGCAGAATCGGCCGCCGCCCTTGCCGCGGGGCAGCTTCCGCCGCAGGAGGCGGTGCTGGGTGAGCTGGTAAACGGCCTATCGGCATTGGAACAACCCTGCCTGTGTGTGCTGGATGATTTTCACCATATCCAGGATCCAGCGGTGCTCAACCTGCTGCAGGGATTATTGGCCCACCAGCCGCCACAGTTTCACCTGGCGCTGGTGACGCGTGAAGACCCGCCCCTGCCGCTGGCCCGCCTGCGCGCTCAGAGGCTGCTCACCGATGTCCGCCTGGCTGAGCTGCGGTTTTCCAGCAGCGAGATCGAGCAATTCCTGCATTCGGTCATGGGATTGGAGCTTTCGGCGCAGCAGCTTGCTCACCTGGAGGAGCGCACCGAAGGTTGGATCTCTGGTTTGCAATTGGCGGGCCTGGCGATGCAATCTGCTGCAGCTTCCTCCGGAAGGGATGCGGTCGCGAAGCTGATCGAGTCGCTCAGCGGTGGCCATCGTTTCTTCCTGGCATACCTGACCGAAGAGGTGCTCAAGCTCCAGCCTGTTGAAGTGCAGGACTTTCTATTGAGGACCTCGATTTTGTCAAAAATGACCGGTGAGCTGTGCGAGGCAGTCACCGGTATGCCGGCTGGCGCGGCTCGCCTGGAAGCGATGCTGGCTGCCAATTTGTTTATTATTCCGCTGGATAGCGAGGGAAGCTGGTACCGCTACCATCACTTATTCGCCGAACTGTTGAGCACACAACTCCGCCGGCATCACGCCATGGAATTGCCCGAACTGCACCAGCGCGCCAGCCGCTGGTTTGAGATGCAGCAGATGCCCTCCGAGGCGTTGGAGCATGCCCTGGCAGCCGGTGATTACCCGCACGCGGTCAATCTATTGGAGAAGCACGCCTGGAGCCTGCTCAACCAGGGGTATGTGCGCAAAGTGGAGGCCTGGGTAGGACTTATCCCGCCAGAACTGCTCGCCAGCAGCCCGCGCGCTTACCTGGATTTCGCCTGGATGCACATGCTGCGGGGTGGTTTCCGCCATGTGCCGCCATACCTGCTCCAGGCGGAAGCTGCCGTGCGATCCCTTACACCTGATGCGCACGAAACACTCAATTTGCAAGCGGAATGCCTGGCTCTGCAGTCCAACCTGCTTCAAACACAGGGCGATCCTGCTGGCAGTCTGCAGGCTGCCAAACAGGCTTTGCAGCTTGCCTCGCCAGACAATGTGCGCGTGACCGGCCTGGCCTGGTTGGGATATGGCGCAGCCCAACGCATGCGCGGCAATTTCGACGAGGCGTTTGCCGCGCTCCGGCAGGCGGTCGCTGCCAGTCAGCGCTCGGGAGATGTGGTCACAGGTATGCTGGCGGTCTCTCATTTGACCCTGATGGCGCTGCAGTACGGGCGGTTGCGCCTGGCAGCCGAGGTAGCGCTGCAATCCCTGGCGCACCTGGAAGCGGCGGGGGGCCCACTGCCGCCCATCGTGGGGGCGGTTTACGGCGCGTTGGGGCAAATTTACTACGAATGGAACCGGCTGGATGAAGCCCGGCAGCACCTGCTGGAGGGCATCCGCCTGGGCGCCTATTCTGGTCACAATGCCTCGGTGATCTATTCGAAGACCACCCTGGCGCGCCTGCACCAGGCAAAAGGCGATTTGGAAGCGGCGGTCAGGCTGCTGGAAGAGGCCGCGGCGCTCTTTGAGCGCGGCGCACCTGGCTGGGTGCGCCCGGGGCTGCTTGCCTGCCAGGTGCGTTTGCGCCTGGCTCAGGGAGACCTGGCAGCAGCCGAGGCCCTGCTACTGCAAAGCGGCGTGGCTGCGGGGGACGAGATCACCCACCAGACGGATGCCATTCACCTGGCCTGGCTGCGACTGATGTCTGCGCGCAAAGATGCGGCTGCATTGACCCTGGCGCAGCGCCTGCGCGCCTCGGCGCAGGCCGGCCATCGCGATGGCACGCTGTTGCAGACGCTCGTGTTGGGCGCTCTCATCCAGGCGGGCAAACCGGAAGCAGCGCGAAGCTGGCTGGAACCTGCCATTGACCTGGCTCGGCAAGAAAGCTACTGGCGCGTTCTGCTAGATGAAGGCGCACCGTTGGCTGCCTTGCTGCAGCGCCTGGGTGAGACCAGTTTGCTGGCGCTCTTTCCCGGTGTGGTTTCAGCAGAAAGGCGTAATGTTGATGCTCCTGAACAGCGGTTGCAGCCATTGATCGAGCCGCTCAGCGAGCGCGAGCTGGAAGTGTTGCGCCTGCTGGCTGCCGGGCTGACCTACGACGAGATTGCCGAGAAGCTGGTGGTCAGCCTCAATACGGTGCGTTTCCATGTCAAGAGCATTTACGGCAAGCTGGGTGTGGATAAGCGCGCTCGAGCGATCCAGGCAGCGCGGGAAGCGGGTTTGCTCTAGGCGCGGCCTGAAAGTCCTCTCCATCCTGCCGTCGCTTATGCCGTTTTTGCAATCCTGAATAGACAAAAGAAAACTACATTCTATGCTTGCCACGGACTACATCATGATGTAGTCCGTTTTCTTGTCCAAATGTGTACACTGTAAGCGTAATCGGAAAGGAAATCAAAATGAAACCGGCTTTTGCCAATTCTCACCTGTATATCTACCGGCTGCAGATCAAAGGGCAGTTGGATGATGATTTTCTCCCTTCCTATTGTCCACCGGGCACCAGGCTGCAGCGCCAGGGCGAACTCACGATCCTGGCAAACCTGCACACCGACCAGTCCGGCATCCTTGGACTGGTGCGGCGCCTGCACAACCTGGGCTGCACCCTCCTGGAAATGACCGCCCAACCAGCGGAGTAAAGAAAGGAAAGACCATGACAGCTAAAGCCATTTCTCGCCGCAACGCCCTGCAGGCTGCTGGAGTCACACTGGCAGCCGCGGTGGTGACTTGCTCTGGGCTGGGATACGCCGCCACACGCTCGCCAGAAACCGAAACACCAGAACTCATTCTAGGAAAGGAAAACCTGATGAACAAACGTGTTCTTGTCGCCTACGCCACCCGCGCTGGTTCTACCGTCGAGGTGGCGACTGCCATTGCCGAAAGCCTTGCCGGGCGCGGCTATACGGTGGATGTAAAACCAGTCAAGGAAAAACCCAATCTGGCCGACTACCAGGCGGTTATCCTGGGCAGCGCCATCCGCATGGGAAGCTGGCTGCCCGAGGCGGTCGACTACGTTAAAGTCAACCAACAGACTCTGAGCCAACTACCGGTGGCTTTGTTTACCGTGCACATGCTCAATACCGGCGACGATGAAGCCAGCCGCGCCAACCGCTATGCCTACCTGAAAGAGGTGCGCCCGCTGGTTAAGGCGGTGGACGAGGCCTATTTTACCGGCAAGATGGATTTCTCACGCCTGTCTTTCATGGATCGCTTCATCTCCAGCATGGTCAAAGCGGTCGAATCGGACCAGCGCGACTGGCAAAAAATCCGCGCCTGGGCAGCCAGAATCTTTGCATAGGAGAAAGAAATGAACGCACATCCTGCGCTCAAATGGCTCGTGCCGCTGATCTTTTCCCTGGCCCTGGTTGCTGCCCTGGCAGGCATCTGGCCTGGCGAGGGGCAGCCTTATCCGTTGACCAGCTTCCGCGGCGAGCAGGTGACCATCAATGCTCGCGGGCTCTATTATTGGGATACGGTTAGCTCCGCTGCTCAAATGCAAGCCAATGACCTGGTGACGCTGGTTTTGGGCCTGCCGCTGCTGGCGGTTTCCTACTGGCTAACATGGAAAGGCTCACTGCGCGGCCGGCTGCTGCTAGCCGGTACGCTGGGCTTTTGCTTGTACACGTATGCCAGTATGTGTTTTGGTACGGCGTACAACCCGTTTTTCCTGGTCTATGTGAGCCTGTTCAGCTCGAGCCTGTATGCCTTCATCTTGAGTATGATGTCTTTCGACTTGAGGACTTTGCCAGCGCATTTCTCTGAGAGGCTGCCAAGGCGAGGCATCGCAGCCCTATTGTTCTTTGCGGCTGCCTTTCTATCCTTCGCCTGGCTGGGGCGCATCCTTCCCACAGTCTTCGGGGATGCTGCGCCAGCGCTGGAAAACACCACCAGCATGTTCATCCAGGCTATGGACCTGGGTCTGATTGTGCCCCTGTGTGTGTTGTCTGGAATCTTGCTGCTGCGCCGCAATGCCTGGGGTTACCTGCTGTCCTCGGTGGGCTTGATGAAATTCTTGACCCTGGGTACCGCCGTCGGGCTGATGGGTCTCAACATGGCGCGGCTGGGTGCGCCAGTCAGCATGGTGGAATTGGGCATTTTCCCCAGCCTGGCGCTGATCAATGTTATCATGACGATCATCTTGCTCAAGAACATATCTGCACATACCAATCAAGGAATAGCTTCATGAGATACTCGACAACGCTGCACCTGCTCTCTTTCATTGTTGCCATATTGGCCGCCGTCTATGCCGGGGTTGGCTTGTTCTCCCAGGGTGGGGATGGACCGTTTTCTTTCACCAGCGTGCATGGCGAGACGGTGGAGATTTACGGGCAAGGGTTGTACCGCAACGATGCCTCCTTCAAAGCGCCCATTTTTCGCGGCACCGATGCAGCCACCTTGTTCGTGTGTGTGCCGCTGCTTTTGTTGGCGATCGTTCTGGATCGCCGGGCAGGACTGCGCAGCCGCCTGTTCCTGACCAGCATACTGGTTTACTTTTTATACAACTCAGCCTCGCTGGCATTGGGCGCCTCCTACAACGACCTGCTGCTGATCTACATCGGCTCGGCTTCTGCCAGCTTGTTCGCATTCGTGTTGGGGTTCCGTTCGATCGATTTGCAAGAACTGGAGGCGCAGACTTCCACCCGTATGCCGCGTCGCTGGATCAGCGGATTTCTGTTCCTGGCCGGGCTGTCACTCGTCATCTGGCTGGTGGATATCCTCACCGCCCTCTCGCAGGGCACAGTGCCGCCCACGCTCGATCACTACACCACCGAGGTGACCTATATGCTGGACCTGGCAGTCATCCTGCCCTCGGCGATACTTGCTGGGGTGTTGGCCTGGCGGCGGGAGCCGCTGGGCACGCTGCTGGCCAGCATTCTGATCACGCTGAATATGACGGTCGGGCTGGTGGTCGTCAGCCAGTCGATGATGCAGGCGCGGGATGGGATCGTTCTCGCCCCGGGAGCGTTTGTCGCATACGTGGCGCCGTTCGTCACGCTCAGCTTGATTGCGGTTGGCCTGTTGGTCAGCATCTACCGCAACCTGGGGATCGCGCACGCTTGAGCTAAATTTTTGCCACCGGGTGACGCAGCACGGTTTTGAGCTTCTCTGGAGCCGCTTTGCGCGGGTCGCCCAGGTAGATTTCGTGATGTTTGCCTCCGTGCCCTACCAGGTCGCGATAGCCATTCGCCACCATGAAAGCCTGCATTTTCGCCAGCGTCTCGAGCTCCGTAGCATACGGGCCAAGGTGCATGGTTTGCACGCACAGACCTTCTTCGAAACCATCCAGGCGCAGGCGGGCGAATCCGGGCTGGTCGCCCTTTTTCTTGCGCATTTGCGCCAGCGCTTCTTCGAAGATGTGAGGTGTGATCAGGTCGGGCACCAGGATCATCAGCGTGTAAACCCAGTTGTCTTTTACCTGGAAGTCGAACACGCCATCGCGCACATCCCATAGCCCTTCCAACGCCATCACCGGATAGTCGATCGGATCGCTCTTGCGTTGCTTGAGCATGAATTTGAGCGTGTAGGCCGCGCCGTACAGAGCCTGCATATTTTCCTCGAAGATGGGTGATATACCCGGTTCCATACCGGTCTCGACCGCGCCGTCGATCATCAGGAAGTTGAAGCGCGGCACGATGATTGTTTCGATCTTTTTGGCTGAGGGTGAATAATAGGCTTTCAAATCTTTTTTCAAATCGAGGGTTCGCAATTTTTCACTCCTCTCGATTCATCGGATAACAAAGAGTCTATTGATCCCATCGTACGGCGTATATAGAGTATAACCGGAATAGGTGTTTCGCCGGAAGTGTTTTTACAAAAATGTGAACGAGCACCGGCGAAATCCTGGAGTAAACCGCCGACGCGATGGCGGATTTACTCTAAACGCTTTCGGCGGTTTACTTAGCCACTGCTGTTTGCCCCCTGTTTGCGTGGTCAATTAGCGTGAGTTCGGGATTACAAGGAACGTGGTTTATTGAGGTAGCTTTGGGCGGCGAAGCCGCCCAAAGCTACCTCCAAACCCCTTTTCCCGAACTCAAATTATGCGTCTTCTGCGGACTGGGTAAATGAAATGCCACGCTCAACCATCGCCTGGCGCAGTGTCTCCAGCGCCTTGGGACCCATGCCGTGCAGCGACAGGATTTCACGCTCGCTGAATGCGGCGAGCTGCGCCAGGCGCACGATACCCACGCTGGCAAGCGCCCGCTGAGCTGGTTTCCCCAGCCCAGCGGGTAAGTCGCTTTGCTCTGAGTGCTGCTGTTTACGCGCCATCCGCTTCATGCTCCAGTTGCGTGGAAGCCAGCTTTACGGCTGCTCATAAGCTGTTCGCAGAGCCTGGATATCGAACTTCTTCATCTTGAGCATGGCTTCCATCACCCTGCTGGCTTTTTCGGCATCCGGATCGGTCATCAGCTCGCCAAGGACGGAGGGGATGATCTGCCAGGATACGCCGTAGCGGTCCTTGACCCAGCCGCAGGGCTGTTCTTCGCCGCCCTCGGACAGCTTTGCCCACAGGTGGTCGATCTCTGCCTGCGTCTCGCAGTTGACGAAAATCGAAAAACCCTGCGCGAAGTCAAAATACTTTCCCCCGTCCATGGCCATGAACTCCTGCCCATCGAGTTGGAAGGCGGCATGCTGCAGGGCGCCTTTTGGAAAAGGCCCCTGCCCTTCGCTGCGCACGAGGCTGTGGATTTTGGAATTCTTGATCAGCGAGACGTACAGCTTCACGGCTTCTTCGCCATTTTCTTTGAAGGTCAAAAATGTAGCCACATTGGACACGGGATTACTCCTGCTGCTTTGCCTCGAGCTGCGCTCGCAGGCGCTCTTCCTGCTCTCTCAGTTCGGAGGTGAACTCCTCTCCGAAGTCTTCGGTCTCGAACACGGGGCGGATCTCGATTTCCGCGTCGCCGATATTGTGAGGGTGGGGCATGCGCTTCACCCAGTCGACTGCCTCCTCGATCGACCCGACCTGCCACAGCCAGAAGCCGGCGATCAGCTCCTTCGTTCCGCTGAACGGGCCATTGATCACGGTCTTCTCGCTGCTGGAGAAACGCACCCGTTTGCCCCGCGAACTGGGGTGCAGCCCCTCGCCCGCCAGCATGATGCCAGCATTGAAAAGGTCTTCGTTGTACTTGCCCATCTCGGTGAGCAATTGTTCGTCTGGCATAACGCCAGCTTCACTTTCCGGGTTGGCTTTCACGATCACCATAACGCGCATTGCTAGGTGTTTCGCCGGAAGTGTTTTTACAAAAATGTGAACGAGCACCGGCGAAACCCTGGAGTAAACCGCCGACGCGATGGCGGATTTACTCTAAACACTTTCGGCGGTTTACTTAATCTCCTTATTTCAAAATGAACCGCGCGGCGCGATGGGCGCCAGGTATAAATTCACTACCCGCCCGCCATGGCGCCCACGATGCGCAGGGGTTCTTCTCCGATGCGCACTGGCTCGGGCAGCAGCGCCTGCGGCGATTCGTGGGTCAGGTCCTCGCCGCAGGCGAAAAAGCGCAAGAATGCCCGCCGCTCTTTGGTGACATGGTCACGAATGGTGCCGCGCAGCATGGGATACTTCGATTCCAGCGCCTCCAGCACCGCCGCAAGGCTTACCGGTTCGTCTACCTGGATTTCGACCTCCCGGCTGGTGTTTGCCAGGCGCCACAGGTGGGTGGGCAACACCACTCGGATCATGGCAGCGTTTGCACTTCGACCGACAGCACCGCGGGGAGCTCGTGCACGATCGTCGTCCAGTGGTCGCCGGCATCCGCCGAGGCGTACACCTGCCCGCCGGTGGTGCCGAAGTACACACCGCACGGATCGAGACTGTCCACCGCCATGGCGCTGCGCAGGATGTTGACATAGCAGTTTTCCTGCGGCAGCCCCTTAGTCAGCGCTTCCCATTCGTTGCCGCCCGTGCGGCTGCGGTAAACGCGCAGCTTGCCTTCGGGTGGGAAGTGCTCGGAGTCGCTCTTGATCGGCACGACGTAGATCGTCTCCGGCTCGTGGGCATGCACCGCGATCGGAAAGCCAAAGTCGCTGGGCAGGTTGCCGCTCACCTCCTGCCATGTGTCTCCGCCGTTGTCGCTGCGCATCACGTCCCAATGCTTCTGCATGAACAGCACATCCGGTCGCGAAGGGTGCATGGCGATGTTGTGCACGCAGTGACCGACATCCGCGTCTGGATCGGGCAGCTCGTAATCCGAACGCAAACCTTTGGTGATCGCTCGCCAGGTTTCGCCGCCGTCGTCGGTGCGGAAGGCGCCTGCCGCCGATATTGCCACAGCCATCCGTCCAGAATTCCTGGGATCGATCAAGATGGTGTGCAGGCACATCCCACCTGCGCCAGGCTGCCATAAATGTCCTTTGACCTCGCGCAGCCCGGCAAGCTCTTGCCAGCTTTCGCCGCCGTCGCTGGAACGGAACAGAGCCGCGTCCTCCACGCCGGCGTACAGCGTATCTGGGTCGGTCGGCGAGGGTTCGAGATACCAGACGCGCTTGAACTCCCAGGGATGCTGCGTGCCGTCATACCACTGGTGCGTGCCGGGGTTGCCTTCATAGATGAATTTATTGCTCACCGGCGACCAGCTTTTGCCGCCGTCATCCGAGCGGTGGATGACCTGCCCGAACCAATCGCTGGACTGCGAGGCGTACAAGCGGTCCGGATTTACCGGCGAACCCTTGATGTGGTAAATGTCCCAACCCGGGAAGTGCGGTCCACTCACTTCCCATTGGGAGCGCTTTGCATCGGATGTCAGGATGAAGGCACCCTTGTGCGTGCCGACCAATACACGAACTCCGCTCATGTCTACTTTCTCCTTGAGCCTCGCCTCTCGTTTGAGCGCGAAGCCAATCTGATCTAGGCTGATGGGTTAACTGGTTGATTGATCATCCAATGGATACCGAACTTGTCGGTCCACATCCCAAAGCGCGCCCCCCAGAAGGTTTGCGTTAATGGCATGGTGATCTGCCCGCCTGCGGAAAGGCCGTGGTACAGCTTGTCCGTCTCGGCATCATCGGTGGTTTGGATAGAAATGTGTATGTTGCTGCCGTTTGCCGCCCCACTTATGCCCGGCGGGTTATCGCTGCCCATCAGCACGGTATCGCCTCCAATGGGTAACGTGATGTGCATGATGCGTTGTGCGTCGGCTGGGGAAAATGTGCTTGTGTCCGGCATTTCGCTGAAGCGATTGAGCTCGGTGAACTCACCTCCGAATACCGACTTGTAAAAGTTGAACGCTTGCTCGCAGTTGCCGTCAAAGTTCAGGTACGGATTGATGGTTGCCATTCTTGTTCTCCTTTGGGTGGGTTAAGTGGGTCTCTTCATTTACTGATGCAAGGTGCACAGCGCCTGGCGGATCTCTCCCAGGTGATAGGCGGTGTGGGCGATCATGGCGATAGCCCCGCCGATTTCGAACTCGCTAGGCCAGGTGGTGGTATCCTGGATGAGCTGCTTGATGCGAAGATGACTAAGACGCAAGCCCGCTTTCAGCGCTTCCCATTCGCCGGGTGTAACTGCATGAGTGGTATGCCAGATTTCACCCCAATCGACGCGCTCGAACTTGCCGGTACGCACGTTGTGCTCAAGTACATCGAGGTAGAAGGCAACGTGCCTCACCTGGGCTGCCAGGGTGGCGCATCTGCCGCCGATTGGGATGGAGGCTTGCTCAGCGGAGATCGTGGCCAGGGTCTCGAACATGGAGGCGCCTTTATCGAGGAACAGGCCGCGCACGTTCTCAAAAGCTTCATCCAGTAATAAGTGCAGCGCCCTGGTGAAGTGTTCAACTTGAATTTGCTCTGCCATGACTCTCCTTACATAGCGCCGTTGTTTCCATCAGGCGGCGGTGGTGGAAAACAGATTATATTCTAACAAACAAGACCTGATTTGTCAAACATTTGTTCTATTAAAGAATCAAAGCAAGTCGTGAGTTATATCTCACGGCCTGTACTGTGCTGGTCCCAGGGTCAGCGGTGGATCGGAGGAAGATAGAGATGCTGCACCCCTGCCTTTCTGCCAGCAGCGCCCACAAGGAGGCGTGCTGCGGTGTGGCGCTGGCGGTGATGGCAGCGGCGTTTACGTCCTATGCTTTTGATGATAGAGCAATCCTGTTTTTGGTAAAGCCAGTAGCAAGGATTATCATTAAATGATAAAGAGCAAACTCATGGCGTGAAAATATGGTATAAACCTCTCCATTGCCACCCCTGCCATAGGTCACTGCCACGATTTGCCAAGGATGATGAACCCCCAGAGCAACCTTGCCCTTGAACATGCCGTGAGAGGCAAAGTGATTTACCTGCTGGCGCTGGTCGCCCTGGTGCAGTTCGCTTATCCGATCACTGCCTACGGCACCGCAGCGCTGGTCATTTACGAAATTCTGTACGCCTCGATGATCGTGGTGGGCGTGATCGTCGGGCGCGATTCAAAGGTGCACATGCTTTTCTTGGCGGGTAGCGGCCTGGTTTACTTTGCCGCCAGCCTGGTCTATGCAGTCAACCCGGTCGCAACCTGGGCAGTGCTGATCACTTACCTGGCGCTGATTCCCTACCTGCTGATGCTGGTGTCGATCTTGGGGCGTTTTCTGATCGTCGTCAAAACCATCACCCGCGATGTGCTGTATGCCGCTGTGGCGCTCTATCTGCTGATCGGGGCAGCCTTTGTTCCAGTGTATGGCTTGTTGGATTTGCTGCAGCCGGGTTCATTCCGGGACGCCAGTTTCCCCGATGCGCCTGTGATGTGGCAGCAGTTGATCTATTACAGTTACACCAGCCTGACCTCGACCGGCTATGGGGAAATCCTGCCGGTCTCATGGTGGGCGCGCTCGCTGGCAAACCTGGAAATGATCGCCGGCGTGCTGTTCATCACCGTTGTCATGTCGCGGCTGGTGGCATTATACAGCTCTGAAAAAGAGTAAAGCAAAGTTGTCGTGTATCTTCCCCGGAGGACAAAATGATCATCGCAGTCATTGGTGCAGGGAACATTGGTGGGACATTGGGTAAGAAGTGGGCGCAGAGCGGGCACACGCTGCGCTTCGGCGTGCGCAATCCGAACGACGCAAAATACGCTGGCTTGAGATATGTTGGTGAGGTGACAGCGATTGGCGAAGCTTTAGACGGGACAGACATTGTGCTGCTTTCCCTGCCCGGCGGTGCGGTGGCGGAATTCGCCGCCCAGTACGGTGACCGCCTTGCAGGAAAAATCGTCATCGATGCGGCCAACAACGTGCGCAGCCTCGAAATGCACAATCTGGCAGTGCTCAAGGATAAAGCACCTGAGGCGCACCTGGTGCGGGCTTTCAGCAACCTGGGATGGGAAAATTTCGAAAATCCCCGCCTGGGCGGTGTGCAAATCGACCTGTTCTACTGCTGCGAGGCTTTTGCTCGCCCGGCTGCCGAGCAGTTGATCGGCGAAATTGGGCTGCGCCCAGTGTACACCGGCGGCCTGGAAGCGGCAACCACCGTGGATGCGATCACGCGCTTGTGGTTTGCGCTGGCCATGGGGCAAGGCTATGGTCGGCGCATTGCGTTCAAGCTGCTCGAAGAGGATTGAGCGCAGCGCAGGGGTGGTGGCTACGTCAAACGGTTTCTCTCTGGCGATGCTGCGCTCGGGCTGGGTGAATGCTGCGGGTCAGCTAGCTGGCTTCCTGGCTTACGACCTGGTGCTGATCGTGCCCTTCCTCACCCGCCTGCCCGCCGTCGCTCCCCACTTCCGCCTCGGCCTGATCATCTACACTACGGTGGTTGCTTTCAGCGGAGCGCTGGCAATTTATTACCTGTTCATCAACAGATCCACGCGGCTCTATTCAGGGTCGTAGTCTTGCACGCCTTACCTGATGGCTCATGCTGAGCCAAGCGAAGAAACAGTCTCGACTGGTAGGGAAACCCTCCGCTTGGCCCAGGGTGACAGGCTTGTGCATGAGTTCTTTCTAAGGCAGACCTGCAGCCAACTCACATCAGCACGTGCATGTGTTCGTGAATCACGCTGAAAACGGCGCTGAGAGGGATATTTTTAACACAGGCCTGTTCGCACATCCCGCAGCCAGCGCAGGCTGCCAACCATTGGGCGATCTTGTGCCGGTCATAGCGTCCGTCTGCCTCGCGCTCGAGCGGGGCGGCGGAGCAGATCGGACAGGCTTCCAGGCACGCCCGGCATTCCCCGCAATTTTCCAGGAGTTCGGCAATCGCCTCGACGCTGGCAGGGATTGAATCGACCAGCTCTCGGAAGAAGCGATCGCGGCTGTGCTGGTTGCGCAAGGAGACCCGCTCCAGGACGCGCTGGCGCATCTTCAGCAGCTCGTCTTCCGCTTCTACGCGGCGGCTGTCTGAAAAGTGCAGTTCGCTCGCCAGTTCTTGATGGGGGATGTTGACCAGCATCACCTGGCGGACTGGTAAGCCAAGCACCCAAATATTGACGTCTGCGCCGGCCGCCCCGGAGGAGCGGCATAGCTGGCACGCTGGGCGGTAGCGATCGACGGAGATACCGCCTTGCCTGGCGAATCTGAGGGTTTCTTTGGCCAGCTCATCTGGGGAACCGCGCCGTCGGGTGCGCCATTCGAGATCACTGGCTGGAAATGTCCCCAGGCAATCCACACAGATCGTCACCAGCCGTTGGCGTGGGAATGGTTCGAGTCTTTCCAATTGCCTCAAGGCGCGCATCTCGCAGGGCCGCAGGACCGCGCCATAGCGCCCCACCGGTTTCTCCCGCAGGATGCCAGGCACGAAGGCGGCCGTGTTGGCGCGCATGGCGGGCCGGAATGGATTGAACTTCTTAAGCTGTTCGGGTTGTTCTAAGATAAATTCCGTTGCCTGGGGGTTGTCCATCGTATCCGATGAGACCAACACCCCACTCAGCCCGGCCTCGCTCCACACCGTCTCAACCAGCCGGGCCAGCGCGCCAAGCGGGTCCCCATGCGTATTAATTGCCCAGGTTGTTTCCATTTGCATACCCTCGATTCTTTCAGGACTCACGCAGATGGCGAGAAAGCGCACACCTGAACTCTCAATTCAACCGTTTTTCCAAGATCTCAGCAATATCAACAACTTCCAATTTTTCACCCAATCCCTTTGACCGCACCGCATCGTCGAACATCAGTAAGCAATAGGGACAGGCAGTTGCGATCGTGCTGGCGTTAGTCTCCAGCGCCTGTTCCAGGCGGCGGTGATTGATGCGCGTGTTGGGATTGGTCTCCATCCACATCTGCCCACCTCCGCCGCCGCAGCAGAAGCTGCCTTCGCCGTGTTTTTGCATCTCGACCAAATGGACGTCGGCATTTTCGAGCACCTGGCGTGGCTGGCGATAAACCTGGTTATAGCGACCCAGATAGCACGAGTCGTGGTAAACAACCGGTTGAGCGCCGTTTGGCGAAACAACTGGCAAGGCGGCAGCATGCTCCGCCAGGTATTCTGTGTAATGCTGGATAGCCAGATTTGCCCCAAACTGCCGGTATTCGTTCTTCAGCGTGTTGTAGCAGTGTGGGCATTGAGTGACGATGCGCTTGTAGGAAACTTTCGAAAGCGTCTCGATATTCTGCCGGGCGAATTCCTGGAAGAGCGCTTCGTGTCCCAGGCGACGGGCGCATTCGCCACAGCACATCTCGTCCAACCCCAATACAGCCACATCGGCGCCGATTGTTCTCAGGAGATGCACAAAGGCGCGGGCCGATTTTTTATTGCGCTCATCGAAAGTTGCGGCGCAGCCCATGAAAAACAATACATCGGTCGATTCTCCGGGGGCCAGCTCGCGCAGTTGCAGCTCCTCGATCCAGGCCAATCGCTCATCAGCAGGAATGCCCCAAGGGTTTCCCTGGCGCTCCATGTTGCGCAGCATGTCGGCGACGCTCTTGGGCAGCCTGCCGGTGGTCAACACCCGGTAGCGGCGCATGTCGACGATCTCGTCGATGGCATTCACAAAAGCTGGGCAGCTTGCCTGGCAGGCGCCGCAGGTGGTGCACGACCAGATCGCTTCCTCGGGAACGTGCTCATCGAGCAGGTGTTCGGCTTTGCCGTTGGGCTTCCCCAGGGAATCCAGCATGGCCTGGCGCAGCGACTGCACCAGGAGTCGCGGGGTGAAGGGCATGCCGCTGGCGGCTGCTGGACAGGCCTCTTCACAGCGCCCGCAGCGCACGCAGGCGTCAAACGACAGCAGCTGGCGCGGGGTGAATTCAGAGACCTTGCCCACGCCAAGCAGCTCGGCCTCGTCGATATTTTCGATTGGCTGCAGTTCGCCCGCTTTGCGCCGCTCGCGCAAGAGCACGTTCAGCGGCGTGAAAACCAGGTGGCGCAACTTGGTGAATGGGATGCTGCCCACCAGTGTCAGCGCCAGGGCGGCATGCCCCCAGAAGAACCAGTCGTGAGCGGCGGTAGCCCATTCTGGCGTCACTCCCAATGCCTGCAACCCTGCGGCCAGGCTCGAGCCAACCGGCGACCAGGCGCTCCAGGGAGGAGTTGTGGCAACCAGGCGCAGGCTCTCCAGCGTGAAGCCTGCCAGCGGGATCAACGCCAACAGGGCCAACGCAGCCAGGTCGTCCCAGCGCGTTTCCAGCGTTTTGGGACGTTGCACCAGCCGGCGGAAGAGCGCCAGCGACACCCCCAGGAGAATAGCTACTCCAGCCATGTCCATCGCCAATTCGAAGGCCAGGTACAGCCCGCCGCGCGGGAAAGGCAGCTCGACGAACGGGATAAAAAGTTGCATCTGCATCAGGTTGATCGCTGTACCCAGCACCTGCAGGGTCACTCCCCAGAAGATCAAGGCGTGCATCAGCCCTGGATAGAGCTTTTTATAGGTGCGCAGTTGCAGGACGGCGTTGGCGAGAAAATCCGACAGGTAACTAAAAAACTTGCGCCACCGCGCTGGGTCTTTCAATGCCTGGGTGAAGCTGTTGAGCGGTATCGATCTGGCGGTCACAGCGTACCTCCGACGTAGATTTGCCCACCCACCACCTCCACCGCTAAGCCGGTCAGCGGCTCCGGAGGTGGACCTGAGATGACCGCGCCATCTGCCGGGTTGAAGTACCCTTCGTGGCAGGGGCAAACGATCTGCCCAAGCGCTGGATCCCATTTCACGATGCAGGCGAAATGCGTGCACACCGCCGAGTAAGCCCGCAACCCATCTGGTGTATGGATGATCAATGCCGGGTAGCGCCCAAAACGCACCGTCTTGCTCTGCCCTACCGGCAGATCGTCTTTCGCACCGACCAGCACTGGTTCGGAGGGAATCTCCTCCAGCCTGGCCGGGAAGAAATAAGCCAGGACGGGGCCGAGGATGGCGACTGCCCCAACGGCGGACAGGAGGCGTTTGACAAGCGCTAGAAATTGTTGGCGGGTGATGTTTGTCATGGCTAGGAGACCTCTCCCCAAATGGTCAATGCGATCAAAGCGATCATCCCAACAGCGACCACGATGAAGCGAATGCGTTGGACTTTTTTGGAGGTTTCGGGCTTGCGATCGATGAAAGGCCATAGAAGCACCAGCAGTACCAATATCACCGGCAGCACCGCCCCCGCTGTTTTTGGAATGTACTTGAGAAGCTGGTACAGCGCCAGGAAATACCATTCTGGCTTGACATGGGTGGGCGTGTTCATCGGGTCTGCAGGTTCGCCCAGGCCCAGCGGAAAGATCAGGCCCAGGATGCCGATCAGCAACACAATGGCCGTGATGCCGATCACTACCCTGACCTCCGAGCGCACATGGTCTGGATAAAAGGGAATGCTGTCGAATTTCTCTTTGGATTTGTTCACATTCATCTCGGATGCTCCCGTCCGGTTTACGGATCAAATGCTATAGCTAATGAAGCCTGGGCGGCGCGGATGAGCGCCTGGCTCACAATGGCTGGGCAATTCCGGTCCGACGGATCATAAGAAAATGCATCCCCATCATCGCCAGGGTGGTGATGGGCAGGATAATGATATGCAGGGCGTAGAAACGGCTCAGGGTCTGGGCGGTCACATCCCAGCCCACGCGCAGGAAGATCAGCGCCGGGTTGCCAATGACCGGGATGCTGCCGGCGATCTCCGTGCCGACGGTGGTTGCCCAAAAAGCCCGCTGATCCCAAGGCAGCAGGTAACCGGTGAAGCCAAAAGCCAGGGTAACCACCAGCAGAACCACACCGCTCACCCAATGCAGCTCGCGCGGCGCTTTGAAGGCGCCCATGATGAATACCCTCAGCATGTGGGCGGTGCACATGACGATCATGCCGTTGGCTGCCCAGCTATGGATCGCCCGCACACCCGCGCCGAAACGCACAGAAGTTTCGATGTATCGGATGCTGGCATAAGCCGCCTCGGGCGTGGGCTGGTAATAGAATGCCAGCATGATGCCGGTGGTGGCCTGGACGACGAATAAAAAGGCGGTTATTCCCCCCAGGCAATACCACCAGCGCAGGGCGTAGTTGGGCACAGGTTTGCTCAAGATTTTTGACAGAGGCTCAGACACCTGGTAGCGCTCGTCGATCCATCCAGCAATACGGGTTGAGAAAGGCACCCATGGGGAACGGGTGCGCCAGATGCTGGCGCTGCGGTACACGCCGAATGCGAAGATCATGCCAAACGTGCCGAACAGCAACCAGCGCGCCAGCGGCGTCCAGATGCCTTTGTTCTCGCCTGAGATGTGGCAGTGCAGGCAGGGATCTTGCTTGGGCGCTGGCGGAGGCGGTACCGCCCCTGTTTCGGATGAGTTGATCGCAGCGCGGGCTGCCTGCCAGTTGGGCGAATCCAAGGGCTCAGGCTGCGCCATGGGAGAGGCGGTTGCCTGCACATGTTCGTAAGCCACAGCGGCGGCGATGGTGATCAAGATCAAGCCGAGCAAGAGCAGGGTGCGTTTTGGGGAAATGATGGGCATTGACTCGCCTCCAATGTGATCAGGAGAAAAGGGCTGCACAAGAGTAATTACGCAGTTAGCTGCAGGGTATGCTCCCTGGCCTCTGGTACCGCGTAACTTATCGTATCTATCCGAAAATTATTGGGGTGTGGGTGTGTTGGGGGGGGGTTGGGCGCCACAAACCCACCAAACACGAAAATTAGGTTGTGTGTTTTTTAAAAAAA
>JAJUJL010000023.1 GCA_029265355.1 Chloroflexota bacterium
CCTGGAGTGCTGCTCGGTCTCGCCCGCCGGCGAGTACGTCAAGCGCAACAACCTCAAGGACCAGGTCAAGGTGGTCGGTTTCGACCTGCTGCCCTCCACCTTGCAGCTCATCAAAGAAGGCTTCGTCTATGCCACCATCGATCAGGACCCCGAAACCCAGGGGTACATGGCTGTCAAGCTGTTGATCGATATCCTGGCTGGCAAGCCGATCCAATCGGTGGACACCGGCGCCAAGACCTACGACGCCAGCAACGTGGACCAGGTTTTGAAGTAGCCGGTTTTCATGAGCAGGGATGGGGGTCCGTCCCCATCCCTGCCCATCTCCAGGGTGACAATCTCCCATGCCTGAACCCATCCTGCAGCTCGAAGCCATCACCAAGAAATTCCCCGGCGTGGTTGCCCTCGATCACGTCAGCCTGGAAGTCTTTCCCGGCGAAATCCACGCCATCATCGGCGAAAATGGCGCTGGTAAAAGCACTTTGATGAATATCCTGGCGGGCGAACTGCAGCCAGACGAGGGGCTCATCCGCTATCATGGGAACGAGATCACCATCCCTTCGCCCCTGGTCTCGCGCGCCCTGGGGATCAGCGTCGTCTTCCAAGAGCTGGCGCTGTGCCCAAACCTGAGCATTGCCGAGAACATTTCACTCTGGCGAGCCAGCGAGAAATTCCCCTTCTCGCTGTTGAATCGCCGCATGTTCTATGAAAAAGGCGGCCAGGTGCTCACCCAGCTCGGATTGGGAGATATCGACCTGCGCACGCCGGTGGGGCAGCTCAGCGTCGCCAAGCAACAACTGGTGGAGATTGCTAAAGCCATCTCCACCAATGCCAGCCTGCTGATCCTGGACGAGCCAAATTCTGCGCTGACCCAGGAAGAATCCGAGCACCTGTTCTCCATCGTGCGCCAGCTCCGCGATGCTGGGGTCGCCGTCCTGTACATCTCCCATCACCTGGAAGAGGTGCTCCAGCTCGCTGACCGCATCAGCGTGCTGCGCGATGGGCGGCTGGTGGATAGCTTGCCTGCCAGCCAGGCAACCATCGGGGGCCTGATCACCCGCATGGTAGGTCGCACGATCACCGCCAAACCGCGCCAGTTCTCGGATCAATCCGCTGGCGCGCCGACCCTGCAACTGTCGCACTTGAGCAGCCGCGGCGGCTACCAGGACATTTCCTTCGAGTTGCACCGCGGCGAATTTTTGGGCATCGCTGGTCTGCCAGACTCGTTCAAAGATGAGCTGGTGGAAGGCCTGTTCGGATTGCGGCCCTCCTCGCAGGGTGAAATCCGCGTCGACGGTCAACCGGTGGCGATTCGCAGCCCGCTGGATGCCATCCACCACGGCATGTACCTGATTCCCGCCGATCGGCGCGGCGCCGGCGCGCTGCTGCAGATGTCGCTGCGCGATAACATCGTCGTCTCCAGCCTGAAGGACCACCACCGGGCAGGCTTCTTGCGAACCGCCGAGATGCGCCGCACCGCGCGCCGCCACTTCCAAGACCTCGACATCCGCGCCTCCAGCCTGGAGCAGCTCATGGCCAACCTGTCTGGCGGCAACCAACAGAAAGTCATCCTGGCGCGTGGATTGGCCACCCAGGCCAGCATCCTGGTGTTGCATGAGCCCACGCGTGGCATCGATGTGGGCGCCAAGGCTGAGATCTACCGCATCCTCCAAGAACTTGCCGGGCGCGGCGCGGCGATCTTGATCGTTTCTTCAGAGCTGCCCGAGCTGATCTCGCAATGCGACCGCATACTGGTCATGTACGCCGGGCGCATCTGCGGCGAGTTCGATCACCAGGAAGCCACCGAAGAAGCCATCCTGGCCTGCGCCATGGGCCAGGCAACTCACCTGAAAGAACCGGTTGAAAGGAGCATCCATGGCTAAACCTGTCATCACCGTTGTTGGAAGCTTTGCTGTCGGCATGACCCTGCGCACCAGCCGCATGCCGATTTTCGGCGAAACGTTGATCGGCTCGGATTTTGACATGGGACCGGGCGGCAAAGGGTCGAACCAGGCGGTGGGCGCTGCCCGGCTGGGCTGCGAATCTTACTTTGCCGGCATCATCGGAAACGATAAGCTGGGCGAGATCGCCACAGACCTGTATCAGCGCGAGGGCGTGAACACCCGCTACCTGGAGCGAACCGACCGCATGGCGACCGGCGTCGGGTTCATTATCCTGAACCCGCAAGGTCACAACGGCATCATCCTGGATATGTCGGCCAACAAGCTGATGGACCCCGCTTTCGTGGATCGCGTCGAAGAGCAGATCGCGCGCAGCGACGTGGTCATGTCGGTGCTGGAAATTCCCGTTCCCGCGGCGGCGCGCGCCATGGAATTGGGCAAAAAGCACCATGTGTTGACCGTCTTGAACCCCGCCCCCGCGGCTCCCCTCAGCGATGAGATCTTGCACAACGTGGATGTCATCACACCCAACGAAACCGAACTGCGCATTTTGCAGGGCTTGCCCCCCGATGATCCGACCCCAACCCGAGAGCTGGCCCACCGTTTGCAGGCGCGTGGCGCTTCCACCGTGATCGTCACCATGGGCGAGCGCGGCTGCCTGGTGTTGACCCGCGACCTCGAACAGCAAGTGCCTCGCCTGGAAGTCGAGGTGGTTGACACCACCGGCGCCGGCGACGCCTTCAATTCCGGCCTGGCTGTCGCCCTGGCGGAGGGCAAAGACATCCTCACCGCCACGCGCTTTGCCAATTGCGCCGGCGCCCTGGCTTGCACGCGGCTGGGCGTCATCCCAGCGCTCGCCTTCCGACCCGCAGTCGAGGCGTTCTACAAGGCCAATTACCCTTCTTGAATTTACAGGAGTCAGTATGAAACGCAGCGTCATCCTCAACGCAGAGTTAAGTCACGCCATCGCCAGCATGGGGCATGGCGATATCATGATCGTCTGTGATGCCGGCTTCCCCATACCCAACAGCGCCTGGCGCATCGACCTGGCGGTGATCGAAGATGTGCCCGACCTGCAAACCGTCTTGAGCGCCATCAGCCAGGAAATGGTGGCGGAAAAGGTGGCTTACGCAGCCGAAATGGCCGATAACAACCCCCGCTTACTGGAAAAGGTCAAGGCGATCTTCCCCGACAGCGAGCACTTCACCCTGCCCCACAGCCAGATCCTGTCGGAGATGGCCGCCAAGGCCAAGGTCGTGGTGCGCACCGGCGCCTTCGATCCGTGGGGCAATATCTTGCTGTACTCCGGCGTGGACGTGCCGAAATGGTTCTCGAAACCGGGCACCATCGCTCCGGATTACTACGCCAGCAAGTTGAAGAAGTAAGCGCAGCTCCATAAAAATCGACATGGCCTCCTCCACGACTTCAGCAGCTCCGCCTGCGACCTCTTCACGCGAGCGCGTCCTCACCGCCCTGCGCCACCAGGAACCTGACCGGGTGCCCGTGGACTTCCTGGCCACGCCGGAGATCTGGCAGCGCCTGGTCGAGCATTTCAAGCTCGACGGCTCGAGCATCGACAGCGGCGGATTCTTCTCCCCCGAGCGGGAAATGCTGCTGCGCCAATTCTCCGTTGACTGCCGCCTGGTTTCCTACGATATGTTCTGCGCACCTCCCGAGCGTGTGCTCCACCCCCAGGCGCAGATCGATTGGTGGTCGTCGCTTTCCCGCTCTTCCCCGAACCGCATGTGGCGCCAGCTCTTGCCAGACGGCTCCAGCCTGGATATCTGGGGGCATCACACCCGCACGGTGGAGAACCCCTCCGGCGCCTACGAGGAATTCCTGCGCTGGCCGCTGCGCGAGGCCGCCACCACCCTCGATCTCAGCCAGTATGACTGGCCTGAGCCTGATTGGTGGGATTTCTCGCCTCTGCGCTCAGCCATCCAGCGCATCAACCCAAACAGCGAATATCATCTGCGTTACCGCGCTGGAACGGTGTTCGAATCGGCCTGGCAACTGCGCGGCATGGAAGAATTCCTCACCGACCTGGCGATCAATCCAGATATCCCGCTCTACATCATGGAGCGTTTGACCGATGTGATTGTCGAAAACACGCGCCGCGTGCTGCAAGCCGCCGGCGACCTGATCGACATGGTGTATTTCTACGACGACGTTGGCGCGCAGACCGGCTTGATGATTTCAAAGAACATGTGGCGGCGCTTCATCCGCCCGTTTCACCAGCGCATCATCGAAACCGCGCGCTCGTTCGGCAAATCGGTCATGTATCACTGCGATGGCGCCATCTACCCGCTGATCGGCGAGCTGATCGACATGGGCGTGGATGTGCTCAACCCCATCCAACCCAACGCCAAGGATATGGCGCCTGCCCGCCTGAAAGCTGAGTTTGGCGATCGATTGGCTTTCCATGGCGGGATCGACATCGTCGGCACGCTTCCCAAGGGCACGCCCGAAGAAGTGCGCGACGAAGTGAGACAGCGAGTTCGCGATTTGGGCGAGGGCGGCGGCTACATCCTGGCCAGCTCACACCACATCCAGGCCGACACGCCCATCCATAACATTCTGGCGATGTACGCCCTGGAGTTGCGCCGCCGCGATGCCTGACGGCGACTTAACGTTATATACAATCATCAATCGAACTGAGACAGGAGATTATCAATGGACGGATCACGATACTTACGCGCCCAGGATCGTCGCGCCCGCTTGATGCGCTACGACACCGCCGTCATTCTCAAACGTTTCCATTTTGTGGAGTCCTCCCTGGTGCTGTCTATCGCCGGCTGGATACCCGCCACAGCGCCGCTCCTATTGAAAACGACCTACGCCCGCATCCTGTGGGAAGACTCTCAAACCGCCGAAGCCATGCGCCAGCGCGTCTTTGAGCTGCGCTACCCCTCGCGCCTGATGTCCAAGGAGGGCGAAGAGCCTCTGATTCAACTCATCGATGAAGCCCGCAACGCCCCCTCGGCGCTGGCGTTTTACCTGGCGCTGGTGCAGGTGCTGCTCCCCGCCCTGAAAGACGCCTACCAGGCCTATCTCGAGCTGACCGATGTCACCGGCGACGGCCCTAGCTGGCGTTTTATGCAGCAGGCCAGGCAAGAGAAGGTGCAACAGATCAGCGAGCTGCTGGCATTGTTGCCGGACATGCTCGCTGCAGCCCCGCAAGACCTGCCCGCCGCCTCAGCGTGGGTAGAAGCGCTGCGCCAGCAGCTCGCTCGCCTGGGCGGCATTGGACTGGATCCGGTCGAAGCGCAGGGGGAATCGCCGCTGCTCCCCGGGCGGGTTCCGTTTGCGGTGGCGCAGATCCCGGCGCGTGAGAGCGGCTTTCGCAAAGTGCGCTTCTACTGGCCGGATGTGTGCGTCCCGGAGTACCCGTATGGGGAAGGCCTGCAACTGCAACTGCGTTCAGCCGTCAGTCACCTGAATGAAGTGTGGGCTGTCGAAGCCTGCGCGGCTTTCACCTTCGGTCTGGCAGACGAGTTGGGCTGGGAATTTGTGCTGGACGCTGCACGCTGGACGTATGACGAAGCGCGCCACTGCCGCATGGGCTACGAACGCCTCACCTCCTGGGGTTTCACCAAAGCGGAGATGCCCCTGGGCGATTACATCTACCGCGCAGCACGCGACCAGGACGCTATCTATCGCCTGGGGATGCTCTTCTTCTTTGAAACCAAGAACATCCACAAAAAACCGGAGCGCGCCGAGAAATTCCGCCAGATCGCCGATGCGCTCAGCCAGCACGACATGGACTTCGACTGGGCGGACGAGACCATCCACGCCCACTACGGCAAGACCTGGCTCACCCGCTTGCTGGAAGTGCGCGGCCAGGGCGGCGATCCCAAGGATGTCCGCCAACGCTGCTATGAGCTGGTGGAGGCTGAAGTCGCCAGCGTCACGCCGCAAGAGCAGGCCGAGATCCTGCAAATCGCTGAAGAGATGATCACCAAGGCTGAACGCCTGGCAGCCGCAGTATGAGGCACTTTTCTCTCCTCGACCGTCGGATGAGGCCATCCCCAGGCAGGTCAATGGGGATGGCCTGGTTGTTCACCGCCGCGCTGTTGCTCAGCGCCTGCCAACCCGCCGCAGCAGCGCATGTCCAGGTGGTGGTCTTGCACTCCCCCATCTGCGTGCACTGCCAGGAGGTGATCGAAACCGTCATCACACCGCTGCAGCAGGAGCACGGGGAACGGCTGGAGATCCTGTTTCTCGATGTCACCGGCGAGACCGGAAGGCAGGTCTACCTCGAAGCAGCGCGGCTCGCCGGAGTTGACCCTGCCCTGCTGGGTGTGCCCGTCATTCTGCTCGAAGACGAGATTTTGGCGGGTGACGCCGTGGAAGAGGAGTTCCCGCAGTCGGTGGCGGATGCCTTCCAGCGCGGCGGCGCGGTTTGGCCCGACCTGGACAGCTTGCGCCCATTGGTCACGGGTGCATCCACGCCAGCGCCGTAGGGAGTCTCAGGGGTTCTTGCCAGACAGGATCACAATCTACAAACTCGCATTGCTAAGTAAACCGCAGAAAGTGTTTAGAGTAAATCGGCCATCGCGACGGCGGTTTACTCCAGGGTTTCGCCGGTGCTCGTTCACATTATTGTAAAAACACTTACGGCAAAACACCTAGCCACCGCCCATTTTGAACGGCGTGGGTCGCCCCTACCTATGCGTGTAATCCGTGCCCAAATCCGTGTTGTGCGGGGTAAGGTATAATCATGGTTAATCCCCATTCCGGAGGCTGCCATGTCTACCCTCAGCGATCTTCTCTCCCAACCCGCTCCTGTCCTGCTCGACGGCGCCATGGGCACCATGCTCATGTCCGCCGGCCTCAACCCGGGCGACTCGCCCGAGCTGTGGAACGTGGAGCGCCCGGACGAAGTGCGCCAGGTGCACCGCGCCTACATCCAGGCCGGCTCGCAGCTCATCCTGACCAATTCCTTCGGCGGCAGCCGCGTGCGCCTGGCGCGCAATGGATTGGACGCCCGCGCCTTTGAGCTGAACCGCGCCGCCGCTGAGCTGGCCCGCCAGGAGGCCGACCAGGCCGCTCACCCGGTGCTGGTGGCTGGCTCGATCGGACCCACCGGCGAGCTGCTGCAGCCCTACGGCCCCATGAGCGTGGAGCAAGCCGAAGAAGCCTTCGCCGAGCAGGCTGCCGGGCTGATTGCCGGCGGCGTCGATCTGCTGTGGATCGAGACCATGTCCGACCTGAACGAAGTGCAGGCGGCCATTGCCGGCGCGCGCCGCGCCATGGCGAATACCGGGCGTGAGATTCCCATCGCCGCCACGATGACCTTCGACGCCCACGGCCGCACCATGATGGGCGTGCGCCCGGAGCAAGCGGTGCAGGCGCTGTCAAGCCTCGACCTGCTGGCAGTTGGCGCCAACTGCGGCACCGGCCCGGCGGAGGTCGCCCAGGTGATCGATAGAATGAGAGCCGCCGCGCCGCAAGCGGTGCTGGTCGCCAAGGCCAATGCTGGCTTGCCGCGCCAGCAGGGCGGGCAGGTGGTCTACGACGGCACGCCCGAGGTGATGGCCCGCTACGCCGTGGATATGCGCTCGCGCGGCGCCAAGCTGATCGGCGCCTGCTGCGGCTCGACGCCCGAGCATATTCGGGCGATGGCGGAGGCGCTCCACAGCGACGCCTAGACGCGGAGAGAGAAAGCCACTTTCCCGCCGAAAATCTTAGAAAATTCCAACATTTCCCTGGTATGATCTGCGAGCGTCTGCATGCGCCATAATTCCGGCGCGCTCTGCGGACAAGCATTCCAGGAGGTGTTTATGGACTCTCAACCCATCCCCTTCAAAGCTGAGACCCGTCAACTGCTCAACATCCTGATTCACTCGCTCTACACCGAACGGGAAATCTTCCTGCGCGAGCTGATCTCCAACGCCGCCGACGCCCTCACCCGCCTGGACTTCGAGATGCTCACCAACCGCGAGGTGCACTCGCCCGACGCGCCGCTGGAGATCCGCATCACCGCCGACTCGAGCACCAACACCCTGACCATCTCCGACAGCGGCATCGGTATGACCGCCGAAGAGCTCACCGAGAACCTGGGCACCATCGCTCACTCCGGGGCGCGCGCCTTCGTCGAAGCCGCCCAGGCGGCGGGCGCCAATGGCTCACCAGCACAACTCTCGAATGTCATCGGCCAGTTCGGCGTTGGTTTCTACTCCGCCTTCATGGTGGCTGAGTCGATCCGCGTCGTCTCGCGTTCTTACCGCAAAGACGCCCCAGCCGCCGAGTGGTGGTGCGACGGCTCCGATTCGTTCATCGTCCGCCCGGCAGAGCGGGAAGGGCGCGGTACGGATGTCATCATCCAGCTCAAAGAAGACGCCAAAGAGTTCGCCCAGGAATACCGCCTGCGCGAGATCATCAAAAAGCACTCCGATTTCATCCCCTATCCCATCTTCCTGGGCAGCGCCAAGGAACAGACCAACCGCCAATCGGCGCTGTGGCGTCAGCAGCCGCGCCAGGTGGAGGCCAAGGATTACGACGAATTCTACCGCCAGCTCACCCTGGATTGGGAACCGCCCCTGGCGCACATGCACCTCAACGTGGATGCGCCGGTGCAGATGTACGCCCTGCTCTACCTGCCCGGCAAGGCCGAGCGCAGCCCCTTCTCCCTGCGCAAAGAGGACGGTCTCAAGCTCTACGCCCGCAAGGTGCTCATCCAGGAATACAGCCGCGACCTGCTGCCCGAGTACTTAGGCTTCGTGCAGGGCGTGGTCGATTCGGAAGACCTGCCGCTGAACGTCTCACGCGAGAGCGTGCAGGCCAACCGGGTGATGGCCAATCTCAAAAAACTGGTCACCAACAAGGTGATCGACACGCTCAAAGACATGGCCGCCAACGACGCCCCGAAGTACGCCGCCTTCTGGCAGTCCTTCGGGCGCTTCATCCGCCAGGGGGCGGCGGTGGAGCAGCAGGAGTGGGAACGCCTGCTGCCGCTGCTGCGCTTCCGCAGCCTGGAAAAGCCCGGCGAATGGGTCTCGCTGGATGATTACATCGCCCGCATGAAACCCGGCCAGGAGCGCATCTACTACCTGCTGGGCGACGATGAGCGTTCGCTGCGCTACTCGCCGCACCTCGACCTGGTGCGCCCTCATGGCTTCGAAGTTCTGCTGATGACCGACCCGCTCGACCCGTTCGTGCTCTCGCGCTTGCGAGAATACCAGGGCAAGCAACTTTCCAACCTGGCCTCCCCCGACCTGCAAATCGAGCCTCCCGCTGGCGAGAAGCGCGCCGATGCGGATGAAAGCAAAGATCGAGCAGGCGATGAGCCGGAAAAAACCCCCGAAGCCGGGGAAAAGAGCGAGCTGGCCCAGCGCATCCAGGCGCAGTTGGGCGAGCGCGTCTCCGAGGTGCGCGCCAACAATCGCCTGTCATCCGCCCCGGCGCGCCTGGTGGACGCCCAGGGCGCGCTCAACCCCGAGCTGCAGCGCGTCTACCGCATGCTGGACCGCGAATTCCAGGCGCCCAAGAAGGTGCTCGAGATCAACCCGGCGCACCCCATCCTGCAGCGCATTGCCGCCCTGCCTCAGGACGACGCCCTGGCGCAGGCAGCCATCGAGCAAATCTACGAAAACGCCCTGTTGATCGAAGGCCTGCACCCCGACCCGGCGGGCATGATCCCGCGCCTGCAACAATTGATCGAGGCCGCGTTAGGCAAATCGTAGGGGCGGCTCGTGAGCCGCCCCCGCGGTTCGCGAGCCGCCCCCGCGGTTCGTGAGCCGCCCCCGCGGTTCGTGAGCCGCCCCCGCGGTTCATGAGCCGCCCCCGCGGTTCGTGAGCCACCCCACACCGCCCCATCCTGCCCTCCCCGCGCCGCGCCCCCCATCAATCCAGCGTCCCCTCGCCAAACCGGCTAATTTCCGTGATCTCTCCGGCAGCGTAGCCCACCAGGTTGCCTGCCAGCGCAACCGGCGCGTCCCGGGAAGGCAGTCGCCGCCTCCGCCATGTCTCCCCGCGATTGGATGATTCCACCAACCAGCCATCGCCGGTCAACACTCGCACCAAGGGTACTTTTCCCCCAGTCACCTGTATCTGGTTGATCGGTGCATCCACCCCAATGGCTGAGATTCTTTCCCACGACGCGCCGTTGTCCATGGATCGGTACACCCCGTGCGCTTCTGTGCCGATGAAGAGATGCTCTCCCGCCGCCGCCAGGCTCAGCACGCCATCTCTCGCCGGCATGGCGACCTCGCGCCACGATCGACCTTCATTGTGGCTGCAAAACAACCCGCTGCCTGTGCCCGCGTACAGGGTTTCACCAGAGTGCGCCAGGCACAGCACTTGCTTATCGAGCAGCCCAAAGTTCCACCCCTGCCAGGAAAGTCCACCATCGCCTGAACGCAAAACCCCATCCTCCAGCGTGGCAGCAAACACCAGTCGGTTTTCGGCATACGTTGGCGAGGGCAATAGCGCCGATACATAGGGGGCGGGCGTAGGGAGCCGAGTCCAGAACCAGGTCTCGCCAGCGTCGTGAGAATAGGCCACCCCGCCTGGCAGCGCGGCGAACACGGTTCGATCCTTGGCAAAGCCTGGAGAGAAGGCCAGGGCGGTGACGGACAGCGGCTCGTCGTTGATCACTGCCCTCGGTTCCCATGATTTCCCGGCATCTTGCGAGCGAAGCAAACCCTTGCGGAGACCCGCCAAGACAAGTTTATCCTGCATGAAACTGGGGGAGACAGCAAGCGCCAGCAGCATCGGGGGAGATGGTTCGGAATCGATCATCACCGCTCCTAAGGATTTAACGAAACCTGGGGATGGCGCTTGTGGATGACCACATCCACCGTCAACGCCAAAGCCGCGCTGTGCACCGCGCTGAGCAACGCGCCGCGCACCGCAGCGGCGGAATCGAGAATGCCCGCTGAACGCATATCGACGATCTGTCCGCTGCGAGCGTCCAGGCCGCGGCCATTTCCTATCCGAGACAAATAGCTCGACGGGTCGAAGCCGCAATTCTTGAGAATCCGGCGGTAAGGCGCAACCAATGCCCTGGCGAGCGCGCGGCATGCCGTGCGCTCATCCTCATCCACAAGCTGTGCACAGTGCGCCTCTAGCGCAGGACGGCAATCCAACAGGGCGATCCCCCCGCCGTTGACCACGCCATCGCGCAGCGCGCTGCGCACGATCAAAGCCGCGCGGTCGGCAAGTTCGCGACGTGTCTTCATCTCGCTCTCAGTGACGCCGCCGATTGAGAGGATGGCTGCGCCGCCCTGCAAGCGCCCGAGGCGTTGGCGCAATGAATGGGCTTTTTCGGGTGTATCGGCGCGCTGGATAGCCTGGCGCAGCGCATCCATACGCTGGCGCAGCGCGCCTGGATCGCCTTGACCGTTGACGATGACGAAGCGTTCCATGTCCGCCCAGGCTCGGCGCGCATGACCAAACGACCCAGCCCGCACAGTTTCGAGCATTTGACCCGTGGCCTGCAAAATCACCTGCCCGCCCGTCAGCGCAGCCAGGTCGCCCAGCGCAGCGGACTGCTCTTCCATGCCCGCGCCGGGAGTCTTCACCGCAGTGATGATCATCTGATGCGAGTCGCGGTTGATTTTCTGGAGCAAGCCAATTGCCTCTTCCGAAAGTTTTCGCGCCACCAGCACAAGATTCCTTTCACCCTGCGCCAGGGCGATCCGCAAGGCTGGTGTGAGTTGGCTTGCCGTTTCGATCTCGAGGTCTGTGATGAGGATGGCGACATTCTCCAGGCGTGAGCGTTGGGCAATGGGGTCGAGCATGAGATGAGGCGTCAGCAAACCACCGGACCACAAATGACCTTCGACATATTCGCGTTCACTGGTGTATCCACGCCCGAGCTGCACCACCAAGTGCCCATCTGCGCCGATGATGTCGAAGATCTCACCGAGCATGCCAGCGACCGATTCATCGGGGCAGACCGAGCGCGCAAAGTGCTCGACGCGGACAGAATCCTCCAGGCTCCGAACTTGTCTTTCGAGCGCATCCAGGGCAACGGCCAGCGCGTTCTCCAGGCCCACCCGCAGACGCATCGCATTGCCACCCGCAGCGATATATTGGATCGATTCATCCAACACCGCTTTGAACAACACGGCCGCGGTCGCTCCGCCGTCGCCGACATCTTGTCGCAAGCGCCACAACATCTGCCGCACAAACATCGCGCCGACATCTTCATCACGGTCGGCGATTTGAATCACGCGCCGCGCTATCTGCCCCGCGTCATCGAGCAGTTCCGGCGGGTCGCTGCGATGCGTGGGTTGGATAGCCACCCAGCGCGGCTGCGGTCCGAGCGTGGGGCTGACCAGGTCCACCACCTTGTGGACGCCGCGCTGGAAACTGCGCCACACATCAGGCTGGAATTTGACTTCAGGCTTTTGGATTGGATTGAGCACAGACATGGGTTGGCTGCAAATACAAACGATACTCGCTCGCTACGGGTTGAATGACATAGGACGGCAGCGTGCCCGGCCCGCAACTGGCGTTGCCCAGGCCAGCGTGACGGAAGTCTACGGTCAGGTAGGTTTCATCGCGACGGACCAAATCCACGGGATGACGAGCCGCTTCCAAATCCTGGGCGGTGTAATGCAGCACACCCACATTGAAGGGCTCGGGACAGTGTACCAGCAGCCCATATCCTTCCTCGTTCAAACACGCCGCCCAGCGCACAGAGGTTTTATTGCCCGTCTCCTGCGGGCGTCCATAGGGAATGAATTGCTCATCCACGCTGCCGCGATAGATTCCGATGCGCATCCCCTGCTGCCTGTCGGGATAGGTTTCCAATGGGCCGCGCCCGTACCATTCGAAGACATCGTATTCCGCCGGCAAAGCCAGCAAATACCCAATGCGCGGCAGAACAGGCGCCTCACCCACCGGGGTGATGCGGGTCGTGATCTCGATCTCGCAGCCAGCGCGCACCGCGTATTCCGCCTCGCATTCGAAATGGTAATCGTCCCGCAAGCGGAACGCCTGCTCGAACTGCTGTTCATCGAGCTCCTGCAGCCGGTATATTCTCTGCTTGAGCGAGGCGAACAGATCAGGATCGGTCTGTTCGAGCCAGCGTGCGATCACCTGCACGGCCTGGTAGCATTTCCCTTCCTGGTCGCACGCCGCCAGCATCGCTTTCACCCGTTGCCATTTTCTCGCTCCTGCCTGTTCATGATACGGTTCGCCAATCTCCTCCGCCATTCGAACCAAGGCCTGCTCGTTCCAGGTCTGCGTCAGCACCAGCGCAAGCTGGTCGAGCAGCCAGTTCCACCACAGCGACCGCCCGCGTGTGCGTCGCGGGGCGATTTTCGACTGAACAAGGATACGCACCTCTTCCTTCTCTGGTTGCTCGGTTCGCACAGAAGACACGGTTTCTTCGAGCCGGTCCAGGCCGGCATCTCTCCAGGTGAACATCATTCGCTCACGCCCATACGTGCCGATGTCGTTATCCGTCGGCGCGCGCCAAAAATTCAGCCGCGGCGGCATGACAATCAACTCACGCCCTTTGTATCGAAGCGAATTGAGTTTACCATCTTCGCCGTTGAACATGACTTGTGTGTCTGCTGTCGAAACAATAATAGTGTTTTGAGATTGTGACAAATGGAGTGCAAGCGACCGGTCGCCCGCCGCGCTGGCGCGAGCCTTCCCGCGCGGGCCCACTCCGGTCGACCTCGCCAGCTCAAACTGCTCCCACCCCAGCTCATGCCCCGCCTTCGCCCAGGCCGTATCCTGCGCCAGCGTGAAACGTATCTCCAGCCAGGCATCCGCTTCCGCCGCGTCTAAGGTGAATGGAACGATCGCCTCCAGGAACGATTGCGGCTCGAGGGCGGTCACATCCAACCGGCCCGATTGAGCGGCGGAGCCGTTGACCGTCAAAATCCACTCGCAACGCAGATGGTCGAGCGAAGAAAAGAAATACCGGTTGTGAATACGGATCGAGCCACGCGCTCGATCGAGCAGTTCCACAAGCACGGGCTGGAAGATCTTCTTGCACTCCCACAGCGCAGGCTTGGGTTCGCGCATCGGCGATACCAGGCCGTTCAAACAAAACGCGCCATCGTTCGGCTCATCGCCAAAATCGCCGCCATAGGCGAACCAAAGCCGCCCATCCTCCGTGGTGCGCGCAAAGCCCTGATCCACCCAATCCCAAATGAAGCCGCCTTGCAGGCGAGGGTATGCCGCAATCGCCTCCCAATACTCTTTCAAGTTCCCCACGGCATTGCCCATGCAGTGGGCGTACTCGCACATAATAATCGGACGCACGTCGTCCTTCTGCGCCATTGCCACAATCTCGTCCACGCTGGGATACATCGGCGCGAGAATATCCACTGCCGGGTCATCACCAGCCGGGTGGTAATGGACAGGCCGCGAAGGATCGGCTGAGCGAATCCATTCCGCCATCATCCGGTGATGGGCTCCGAACCCCGATTCATTGCCCAACGACCACACCACCACCGACGGGTGATTGCGATAACACCTCACCATCCGCTCGAGCCGGGCAAGGAAGGCCTCTCGCCACTCAGGCGACTTGGAGAGATACGAAAGTGCGCCATCGCATTCGATGTTGGCTTCGGCGAAAAGTAGAATGCCATACTCGTCGCACAGCTCATACCAGCGCGGCGCGTTCGGGTAATGCGACGTCCGCACGGCGTTGATATTGAATTGCTTCATCAGCGCCAGGTCGCGGCGCATCGATTCCTCGGTCACCCAATGCCCTGTCAGCGGGTCGTGCTCGTGTCGGTTGACGCCTTTGATCAGAACCGGCTCACCGTTGAGCAGAAAATTTCCGTTGCGGATTTCCACCGTGCGAAAACCCACCCGGCACGATTCAATTTCGATCACCTCTCCATTCGTTTCCAGCATCAATAGCAGCACGTAGAGATATGGGTCTTCATCCGACCATTTTCGGACGTTGGGTATCTCTGCCGAAAACTCGATCCGGCTTCGACCCGTGATCTCCACCTCCTGCCGCTCTGCACAGATCTCGTTTCCAGCGGCCTCCAACAGGCGGTACGCCACATTCGCCCGGGTTGCTTGCCCAGCGTAACGGACCACCTCCAGGTTGACGACCAGGCGACCCTCGCGGTGGGCTGAGTCGAGCCCGCTCTGCACATGATAGTCGCGTATATGAAGGCGTGGCGCTGACCACAGGTACACATCTCGGAAAATCCCGCTCAACCGCCACATATCCTGGTTTTCGAGGTACGTGCCATCCGACCAGCGAACCACTCGCACCGCAAGCACATTCTCACCCTCGCACAGGTGAGACGTGATATTGAACTCCGCTGGTACGCGGCTGTCTTTGCTGAAACCAACCGCCTTGCCGTTCACCCAAACATGAAAAGCGGAGTCGACGCCATCAAAACACAAGAAGACCTGCCGTCCGCGCCACGCTTCGGGGACGCTGAAATTGCAGCGGTAACACCCTGTCGGGTTGTCGGGGGGAACACGCGGCGCGTCATCGGGCGGGAAAGGCAATTGCACATCCGTGTAATAGGGAATATCATAGCCCTGCAACTGCCAGTTACCCGGGACGCGAAGCAAGCCCCAGCCATCGGTGGAATACTGGGGAAGGTGAAAGTCTTTCGGAGCCGAAGCCGGGTTCGGCGAAAACAGAAAGCGCCACTCCCCATTCAGGGATTGATAATAGGGGGATTGGCGCTTCAAGCCGCGCCGGGCGTCTTCCAGCGTCGCGAAAGGGATCGTAGCAGCGTGGGCAGGCTCCCGATTCCGCCCCTGCAGCCGGGGATTCTCCCAATCGTTGACCATCACGCCGTGCCGCCGCCATCCACTGCCAGCACTGCGCCGGTGACGTAGCTCGCCGCATCGCTTGCCAGGTACAACACCGCCTGCGCGATCTCGATCGGCTGTGCATAGCGATTGAGCGGGCGCTCCTTGGCTTCTGCCAGGAACTCATCTTCCACTTGCCCAAGCTGTTGCGCTTCGTTGCGCAGCATGGGCGTATCGGTGTCGCCGGGGCAGACGCAGTTGACGCGTATGTTCTGGGAGCCGTGGTCGATCGCCATGGCGCGGGTCATATTCACCACCGCGCCTTTCGAGGCGCAGTACGACACGGCATTGCGCCCGCCTTTGATGCCCCAGCCAGAGCCGGTGTTGACAATCGCCCCGCCGCCTTGTTTAGCGATTTCGGGTATCGCATATTTGCTCATCAAGAAAATAGATTTGACGTTGACCGCCATCACGCGATCCCACTCCTCTTCGCGGGTGCCGATCACATCCGCGCGCCGGATGATGCCGGCATTGTTGAACAAGATGTCCAGCTTGCCGAAAGTCTCCACCGCCACTCGCACGGCGCGCTGGCAGTCCTCCGCCCGCGTCACGTCGCAGGCAACGAAGACGGATCTCCCACCTGCCGAGTTTATCTTGTGCTCCGCCAGCTTGCCCTGTTCCACGTTGATGTCGGCAATCACCACCTGCGCGCCTTCTTCCGCAAACAATTGCGCTGTGGCCAAGCCAATGCCCGACGCGCCGCCGGTGATGATCGCTGTTTTTCCTGCCAGTGCTTTCATGTCTTCATCCTTCCTGGTTTGGTCGTTAATTAAGATAGGACTTACGCAGTTGGCGGGTAGATGGGGGTGACCCCCAAACCCACCCGAAGTGCGTAACACCTATAGCGTATTTTTCAAGCGGTCACTTTGTACACCATGCGCTCTCGATAGCCCGTCACCACGCTAAAATAACCTGCCAGCAGTTGATCCACCTGGGTGTCGCCCGTATCCACGAGCAGCGGTTGCATCCGCAGCGCGCGCAGCTTGTGCGCGGTGCTGACCACCAGGATATTCTCACGCCCGACTTTGCGAATCACCTGCGGCCCGATCTGCTGGTTGCCGCGCCCAAACAGGAATCCCTGCCCGCCGATCGGGGTAACGATGATCACGCCGGGAAATTGCTCCAGCAGCTCGAGCAATTGGGATTGGCTGACATCTCGAGCGACCAATCGCCCATTGCGCACGACATCCACGCCTACCAGCGTCTTTTCGACGTTCAGCCGTTGAGCAATGGCGCGCGTGGTTGTGCCCGGACCGAGAATATAGGCCACATCCGCTCGCATTTGCTCGATGATATCCGCCGCAATCGCATCGGCTTGATAGGCTTCAGATTCAGGGCTGGGCGCTTTTCGGTTTTGCAAGAGCAGCGGGCGATACGGCACGTGCAGGGTACCAAACAAGCGCGTCGAGACCCGGCCCTGGCGGTAGGCGTCTTCGTCCAGGTCGAGCACTTCAGCTTCGCGCAGCCGCGCCTTGCCCTGCAGGAACATCGCTGCCAGTTCGCCAGCGTGCCTGGGACTCGTGGCGTAGACCGCCGAGTGGATCTTCACCCCCGCCGGGATACCCAGGCATGGATAGTGAGGCGGGATGGATGAACAGATATCTCGCGCTGTGCCGTCTCCTCCGGCGAAGAGAATCAGGTCCACACCCCGGGAGCACATGGCCCGCACCGCGCGGCGCGTGTCCTCGGCGCTTGTCGGGGGACTGATCTCACCGATCACCGAGGGCGTGCAGCCCGCCTGGCGCGCCGCGCTCTCGCCCATATCGCCCGGAAAGCTGACCACTTCCAGGTGGGGTTCCCGCCGCAGCAGTTCCACCAGGCTCAGGCTGGCGCGATCGATCGACTCGGGAATGGCGCCCATCTCCAGGGCGCGGCGTTGGGTCTCGAACCCGTCGCTCCCCTTGAGACCCACCCGCCCACCGAGCCCCGCGATGGGGTTGACGATCAATCCGATCTGTTTCATAGCGCACCCAGGCGCATTCTTGCCATCAGGTCCATGCACATCGCCAGTAAGCAACTTCCTCGCCGGTTTGACTGCTCATGATTCCTGGGATTTTTTCAGTTTCCGCTGGTACGCCCGCCACGTCACAGCCCAAGCCTCAGGATCATCGAACGACTCCTGGTCAATCCTGTGAACGGTGCTGTTGTGCGGCGCGGTGTGGATGATCTCAGGATCTGTGTACGCTTCCTCGGCAATGTGGTTGAGGATGCGGATGTATTCATCGAGGTCCTGCTGTGAGTACGACTCGGTCGGTTCCAGGGTCATTGGCTCAGGCACAACGAAGGGATGGTGACTTGTCCAATAGTGCGTGCCGAAATCGGCGGCGCGGTAGCCGATCTCTTCCGAATGCACGCCCGTTTCTTCGCTGAGCTGTTCCCACGAGTAGCGCACCTGCTCGATGCGGCGTTTTCCTTTTGCATACGGCGCGCTCGCCCCGCGGATTTTGAGCACGTTGTGCATCAGGTAGTTGTTATTCAGCACAGCCACCTCCGCCACTTCGCGCAGACCATCCGCGCCGAGGCTCATGATCCAGGCATACGCCCGGAGAAGATTGGGTGCCACGCCATACCACGGGCGAATTTTGCCAATGCTTTGTGGACGGTTGTAATCGAGATAATACCGGGTTCCATCGAATTCGATCGTCGGCGTGGGCAGGAACGGCGCAATCGCTTCGGTCACCCCACACGCGCCCGCTGCGGGACCGCCGCAGGCGTGCGGCGTGGAAAAGGTTTTGTGCAAATTGAAATGGCAGACATCGAAACCCGCCTCGCGGGCGCGGGTGATGCCCAGGATACCGTTGGCGTTCGCCTGGTCGTAGGAGCAAAGCCCGCCGACTGAATGAACCAGCTCAACGAAGGCTTCGATGCGCGGGTTGAAGATACCTGTGTCTTCAGGGTTGGTGATCAGCAGCGCGGCGGTCCGCTCGGAGACCGCGGCTTTCAACGCCTCGAAGTCGGGATAACCATCGGCGTCGGGCGGCAGTGTGATGATCCTGTATCCCGCCACCTTTGCCGCCGCCGCATTGGATGGATGCGAGAAGGAGGTTGTGATCACCTCTGTGCGCTGCTGACCTTCGCCGCGCGCCTCGTGATAGGCGCGGATCATCGATACATTGGTGTAGATCGCCGCTGAGCCAGCCCCGGGTTGCAGCGTGACGCGATCCATGCCCGAAATCTCTTTGAGCATCCCCTCCAACCGGTACATCACTTCCAGGATCCCCTGCACGGTCGAGAGCGGCTGCAGCGGGTGCAGCTCAGTCAACCGGTGCGAACGCGCCAACTGATCGTTGACCTTCGGGCTGTACTTCATGGTGCACGTGCCCTGCCCCACGTCGATGTTCAAATCCACGCCGAGGTTCTCCTGCGAGAGGCGCAAGTAATGGCGGAGCACGTGCAACTGCGCCATTTCGGGCAGCGCGGGAGGATGCTTGCGCTGCAAGCTGGCGGGAACGTTGTCGAAGACATCCCCCGCAGTCTCCACAATCGCCGCTTCGGGCTCGGGCGGCAGAACCCCCCGCTGACCGGCAACGCTCAACTCGAAAATGATCGGCTCATCCCATCTCGCCTGGTGAAATCGGCGCAAGGCCGGTTTGGGCGCCACAGCTTTTGGCGCGCCGAGCTTTTTTACCGGGCTGTGTGTCATCTGACTGCCTCCTCGATCGCCTGCACAAGCCGATCGATGTCTGCCTGGGTGTGGACTTCGGTCACGCAATACAGCGCGCATTGTCCCAGCGACGGGAATTCTGCGCTCAGATCCTTGCCGCCGAAAATTCCTTTGAGCTGCAATGCGTCATTGATTTGTTGGACAGTCCTGCCCGTCGCATTGAAGTCCACCACAAATTCTTTGAAGTGCGGCGTGTTGGGAAAGCGCGTCTTCACCCCCGGCGCCTGGTTCAGCTTGCTGACCGCGTATCTCACTCTCTGCATAATCCCCTCGCCCAGCTCTCGCATGCCCTGGGGACCCATCAAAGCCAGGTAGACCCCGGCTGTGATGCCCCATAACGCCGCAGCGGTGCCAACCCACTCCTTGCCTTCCTCGCGCACCGCGAAGGATGTGCGCTCATACGCCACATCGCCAAAGCCATACTCGCCCTCGACGCGTGTGGTCGCAATACCGAACAATCGCGAGGGAAATTCCATCACGAATTTCTCCTCATCCCGCGTGGCGATGAAGCCCGCATGACCGCCGCCAAAATTCATGTGCATGCCCAGCGACTGGATATCGCCGCACACGATATCACCCCCATACGCCACGGGAGGATTGATCACCCCCAAGGTGATCGGATCCACATCAACGACGAACAGCGCGCCATTTTCGTGGGCAATCTGGCCGATCTGCTCCGCCTGGGTCTCGAGAAACCCCAGGTATGAAGGATTCTCGATCAAGACTGCTGCGGTCTGCGCATTGATCTGCTTCTGCAAATCGGATAAATCCATCAACCCCGTCGCCTCATCGAACGCTACCAGCGCCACCTGCATATCGGGTCGCAGGTAATCGCGGATCTTCGACAGTTTGTCGGGCATCACCGTTGCCGGCAGGAGAGCAAGGCTGCGGCCCGTGATGCGGCCTGCCATGCGCAAGGCCGTGGCGCTGGCCTGGAAACCATCATACACCGGCACGTTGACCACATCCATGTTGAGCAGCTCGCCCATCATGCTTTCATATTCGAACAACGCCTGGAAGCGCCCGTGGTCTTCGTACGGTTCGCCCGCATAGGCGGTGAGAAATTCACTGCGGGAGTTCACCTCGTCGCACACCGCCGGGACGTGGTGCGGTGCGCATCCCGCCCCCAGGAAGCTCAATACCTCCCGAGTGGACTGGTTCTTCGCCAGCAAACCTTCCACGTGGCGCACCAGCGCCGCCTCCGAAAGAAGCGGCTCTGGCAGATTCAACCTGCCCCTGAAGCGAATGGACTCCGGGATATCTGCATAGAAGTCCTCCATGCTTTTCGCTCCCACGGCTTGCAACATGGCCGCTTTGGTAGCTGGCACGGAATTCGGAATGTATGGATAGACGAGCTGTTTATTGCGCATTTTTCCCTCCAGGGTTTCAATTCCCAGGTGATGAGTCATTTTCCATTTCATGAGCCAGGGTCAACCAAATCCCCGCCGTCCAAGAGAAGTGAAAGTCGTGGTACCCCTGCCCGGTTTGCGCGTCGAAATTTTCAGCGAAACCGTTTTGAGCGACCAAATCCACGAAGCGCCGTCGTATCTCACGGGCGAATTCAACCTCATCGCACGCCATCAGCGCATCGATCAAGATCAGCGTCGGCGCCGCCCAGATTGGACCCCTCCAATAGCCGCGCGGGCGGTAATGCGGGCTTGCCAGGCGCTCGGTGGCAAATCCATGCGGGGTCAAAAAACCACCCGGCTGTCGTAGTCCCTGGAGGAGGCGCTGGCGCACCTCCTCCGGCAGGCGCTTGCCCAAGATCAGCGGCAGGTACAGTTGCAGGCTGTCCGCTTCGATATCGCTCTGAGTTGCGCTCGCCACCGCCACAAAATGATCCTTGCGCCAGAAATGGCGCAGCAGCCTACCGGTCAGCGCCTCGGCGCGGGCGCGCCAATCCTCTGATTCGGCCTGGCGGCCCAGGTGCCTGGCTGCGTGCGCCAGAAACTCCATTTGCAAAACCAGGTAGGCTGCGATCTCGGGCGACTCGATGGGTGGGCGCACGGCGAACACGGTGCTGTTATCCCACCCTGTATCATTGCCATGCTGGCATTGGGGAATGCCATCCTGGTCATCATCGCGGTGCTCGAACCACCAGTTTGTCCAACGCGAAAGCGGCTGGTAGATTTCTTCGAGCCTCTCTGGCTCCAGCAGGCTCGAATCGCGCCACAGCCGGCTCAATATCCAGCCATGCACGGGTGGCTTACAAAAACTCCACGAGATCAAACGGTCATTGATCAAATCGGGCAGCACACCGCTGCGATCCTGTTGGTCGAACAGCGCCATGATCTGGTCCCATGCCAGCTTCGGGTGCGCCTCCGCCAGCGCCAGCGCGTGGAAACAATGGTCCCAACTCCAGGCCCCGATCATGCCATTCTTCGAGGCATAGACGGTCTCGCGCCTCAGATGTCCGCTGGCGGCGACCACGCACGACCACAGGATGTAGCAAGCCAGCTCGCGCATCTCTGCGTAAGCCGCCGGCGCGACGGGCATACCCTTCATCCATGCCTCGAATTCTCTCCGGGCATTCGCCACGCAGCCATCGAAGGAACTGCTACGCCCAGGATCGTTCCAATTCACCGTGAATTCATCCACAGCAAACTCACCCACACCGTCGCGATCGGGTTGGAGGCAGATCGAGATGTGATCGCAGTTTTCGGCTTGCCACGGCGCGTCGATCTCCATCCATCCTTTGAGCGGCGCAAACATCAACTTTGTCTCGCAGACGGTGTTCACCGTCAACATCCATTTGCCGTTGGTGTGGGGGATGAAATTATCGTACGCACCGGTTGCCATCGAGAAGCGCAGCGTGACGCCCTGCAAACGAAAGCGAATGGAATCCGCCGCATCGAAACACGCTTCAGCTTTTTTACCATCCCGGGCAAGCAATTCCAGCCGGTGCGCCTCCGCGAATGCCTCGAAAGGAATCGGTTCGCCATTTTCCAGCAACTCAATGAGAAGAATTTCCTGCAAGGGTCGTCCCCCCGTGGCAGGTCCGCGCACCGATCGCAGGTACAACCCTGCCCGGCGGTGAGGCGCTTCTGGGAGGCGCGAGAGCGCAAGGTAGGAGCCAAAACGCGTAAAAGGGATTTGCGAAATATCGAATTTCATAGGGCGGGCTGAGATCTCCCTCTCGGCCGTTTTCCGCTGAAGGGCTGGCAGCAAAATATCACCGCCTCCTCATTCCTTGATGCCAGTCATTGAGATGCCTTCGATGAACACCCGCTGACCGAAGAAGAAAATGATGATGATCGGCAGAACCACCAGCGTGCTGACAGCCATGAGGTAAGGATAAGCATTGGCGATCGTGCTGTTGAAGGTGAATGTGCGCCGTAAGCTTTCCACACCCAGCGCCAGCACAAATTTGCTCTGGTCATGCACGTAAACGAGCGGACCCAGGTAGTCGTTCCACGCTCCGATGAATGCCAGCAGGCTGACGACGGTCAGCGCAGGTCGTGAGAGGGGCAGGATGATGCGGAACAAAATGTCCAGCTCACTCGCGCCGTCGATGCGCGCCGAGTCTGATAGCTCGGTGGGGATGGTGCGGAAAAACTGCCGCAGCATGAAAATGTAGTAAGGGCTGCCGAAAAACGCGGGCACAACCAGCGGCAGAAAAGTGTTGATCCAATGCAGTCTCTTAAAGATCATGAACAGCGGCACCATCTGAACCTGGAAGGGAACCATCATCGTGGCCAGGCACAGGTAGAAGAGCGTGTCGCGCCACTTCCATTGGAGGCGTGAGAAGCCGTAAGCGACAATCGAGGAGGAAAGCACTGTGCCAATTGTGTAGGGAATGGCATACAGAAACAGGGTGTTCAGCATGTACTGCGTGAATGGCTGGCTGTTCCACGCGTCGGGGAAGTTATTCCAATAAGCGGGGTTGGGAAACCAGATCGGCGGCGCGACATACACCTGCGCATCGTTTTTCAGCGCCGAGGAGAACATCCAATAGAATGGCATGACGAACGAGATGGCCAGCAAGATCAATACGGTGTACTTGACGATCTCGGCGATCCATTCGCCAACCGTCCAGGGTCTGCGTTTGTTCGTCCTGGATCCAGGCTGCCTGGAAGAGGGGATCGGTGATACTTGAGCTGTCATGATGCGCTCCTATTTTTCGCCGCCATAGTAAACCCAACGCGCCGAGGTGCGAAACAGGATGAAAGTGAAAAACACGATGACGATGAACAACATCCATGCCAGCGCGGAGGCTTTTCCCATGCGCAGGTACTCGAATGCATTGCGGTACAGGTACAGGCCGTACAGCTCTGTCGAATTGCTCGGTCCTCCACCGGTGATCAGCCAGGGCAGGGTGAAGGATTGAAAGCCGTCGATAAACCCCATGATCAAATTGAACAAGATGACCGGCGTGCACATCGGGATCGTGATAGCCCAAAACTTTTGGAAGGCGTTCGCCCCATCGAGTTCGGCGGCTTCGTACAGCGTGCGCGGCACATCCTGCAGGGTTGCCAGGAAGATCACCATGGCATTTCCCTGCGCCCACATGTAGATCATAATGAGCGAGGGCTTGGCGAGGGCCGGGCTGGAGAGAAAGGGGATCACGGGCAAGCCCAAGCCCTGCAGCAACGAATTGATCAAGCCAAATTGCGTGTTCAGTAAAAACTGCCACACCATGGCCACCACAATGCTCGGGACGATGGCGGGGAAGAAGAAAATGGCGCGGAAGAAGGGTCGCGCCGCGATTTTCGTATTCAAGAGCGCTGCCATGAGAAAGGCAGAAACGACCCCCAGGGGTGCGCTTAACAACACATAGTACAAGGTATTGCCAATGACCTTCAGAAAGGTGGCATCTTCCGTGAAAAGTTCGATGTAATTCCCCAGCCCAATCCACACCGCCGGACGCAGCAGATCGTAGCGCGTGAAGCTGTAATAGAAGGACGATGCCAGCGGATAGACGGTCCACAGCAAGAAGCCAATCAGCCAGGGGGAGACAAACAGAAATCCGAGCAGGATTTCGCGCTGCGAGCGGACTTTGATGAGCGATCGATTCATCCGGCACCTGTGTCTTGGATAAATGAAAGCAAGGGGCTTCCGGAGAAACCCCTTGCGATCAATTGGTTTAACCGAAACCCGCGTTCTTGTATTCGGTCTCGCACCGCTTCTGGAATTCTGCGGCGGCGTCTGCACCGGTCATGGTGTTGCGATAGACAGCCTCGCGCAGTTCGCCATAAGCGGTCTCCACAAACGACTGGATCGGGCAGGCGATAGCGTGTTCGATCTCGGTGGCTTCGTTTACCGAGTCGAAATAGAACTTCAACCCTGGATAGGCGTTTGGATCAGCTTTCGACAGGAACGGCTTGTAGGCGGGAAGCCAGCCCAAATCATTGAACATCTTAGCGCAAACTTCATCCGAGTTGAGAAATTCGGCAAACTTGAAAGCTTCTTGAGCGCGCTTGGCATCCTTGAAAAACACATTGAAGTGCCCCCCGGTGCCTTGAATTTTGACGCCTCGCCTGCTCTCAGGGACGGGCACCCAGGTGGCGCGGTTGTGTTTTGCCACCTCGGGCATCTGGGCTTGCGTCTCGCCGGGATGCCAATAACCCTCGATGATCATGGCCTGCACTTCGGCGTTGAATGACCCACCCCAGGTTTCATTCGCAGCCACAGATCGCATGCCCACCATCTTGTCCGGTCCGACAATCCGGTAGAATTCTCCCATCACCTCGAAGGCCTCTGCCATGCCATCGTTGGCCAGATCGAACTTGCCCGTATCGGGATCGAACCACTTGAAGCCCCACGAACGGGCGGCCAGGAAACCATCGCCAAACCCGCCGCCTTCCGCATCGTACGGATCGAGCCCGATGGTCAACAGGTTGCCCGCTGAATCGAACTTGGTCAGCTTGCGATGCCACTCCAAAGTTTCATCCCAGGTGACGGGCGGGTTATCTGGATCCAGGCCCGCTTCTTCCACCATCCTGGCATTGTAATCCAGGCCAAAGCGCACAAAGCATTCGAGCGTGGGCACACCGTACTGCTTGCCTTTGTAGAAGCCCGCATCCCAGTTGCCTTGAATGTAATCTTCCTTCTTGATGACCGCGCTTTTGCTGACCCAATCGCTGATATCGATGCACACATCGCGCGAGAAGAGATCAGAGTAAGGGACATTGGAGGCGGCGTCGGGCGGTGTTCCAGCCGCAAGCGCCGTGAAGAGCGCTTCGTTCGCGACGTTGGGCTTCATCTCGACATCTGTCGAGCCCATCAACTCTTTATACTTGGCCATCTCCTTGAAGGTCGGGAAGATGGGCACCAGTTCGCCCCAGCCAACCCACCATTGCACGGCTTCCGGGTTCGCTGGAGCTGGCTCTTCCGTGGTTTGCGGACCAGCGCTGGCGCCCGACTCCGGCGTGAGGGTTACGCGCGGGCCACACGAGGCGAGCACTGCGCCCAGCGTCCCCATCGAGGCCAGCTTGAGAAAATCCCTGCGGCTGATATACAATCTCAGTTTCTCTGTCATAACCATGCTCCTTCAAATAGGTTAGGACTTACGCAGTTGGGGGAAGTTGGGGGTATTTTGGCAGCTTCGCCCGCCAATATAGCCCCAGAACCACCCGAAGTGCGTAACTCCAATAAGTATCAGACGGATCATTGAGAGGTCATGAATATTAGCCGATAGAACCTCCTTCTAATGCTGTCACCCGCAAAGAGTTGACATCTCACGAAAGATGCTGTAACATGTTTAAAACATATTATAAGACATATCAGTAAAATGTCAATTGCATCTCCAAAATGGTTTGGTGACCAAAAATCACTTGTATAATTAAATGGTGATGCTCGGGGGTCGCGGCGCGCTGCAACACCCACATCCCTCTCGAATTTTCGGAGAGACGCCAAGATATCGACAGCCTGGAGTCGCTATGGGTAAATCTGGCACAAAGAAATCTTTTGTTTATGACCTGCTGAAGAGAAAGATCATTGCGGGGGAGCTCACCGCGGGGACGATTTTGAATGAAGCCGAATTGGCCAATGAACTTAAGATTGGCAAGACCCCCACGCGCGAGGCGCTCCTTTTACTCACTCACGAAGGCTTCGTCGATGCGCTGCCGCGCGTCGGATATGTGGTCACCCGGCTCACGCTCCAGGATATCCTCGAGATTTTCGCCCTGCGCATTCTCATTGAAGTGGAAGCCATCGGCATCGCCTCTGAGCGGATCTCCGAAGAAGACATTCGTAAACTGATCGAAAACAACCAGAAAGAAAGTTTACTGGTGCAACACCAGGGGGACAATTCCCTGCGCGAGCAGGGCTATCAGATCAACCGTGAATTCCACCTCATCATCGCCCAAGCCACGGGCAACAAGCGTCTCGCCCGCCTCGTTCAGGAAATGATCGATGACCTCGAACGGGCGCTCTCGTTCGACCCTTACATCGCTGACCCATCCCAACATGAAGAGATCATTTTCCATCTGAGCAATCGCGACAAAGCCAGAGCTCAAGCGGCTATGCGCAGGCACATCGAGGAAACGCTGGCACGCATCGTCAATCGTTTCTGAGCCGGAACGATGTGAGAGACACCCCGCACACGATTTACCGCCGCATCCATACGGGCGGCTCGTGAGCCGCTCCACGCCGCCGCCCATCCGTGTAATGCGCGCCAAATTCCGTGTTGTGCCGCCCCTCTTACGGCGCCGCCCGCACTTAAGGCGCCACCACCAACTTACCCTTCATCCCCGCCGTGTGGTGCACGCCCTCCTGCTCGAAGCAACCCAACTCCCACTCGCCGACCATGCCCTTGCTCACCGTGAAGGTCACCGTCGCCTGCTCGCCTGGCTCCAACGCCACCATGAAGCCGGTGTGCCCGGCTGCGTGCTGCAGATCGTGGCTGTGCTGCTCACCCTGCGCCGAGGCGTACACCACTTCTGGCTCGACGCCGGCGCTCGTAAAGAAATCCGCCTGGTAACCGCTCGGGCGGTTCTCCATCATCATCACCTCTCGCCCGATCATCAACTCGTGCACCAGCGCGCCGTTGTTCACCAGCTCGAGCGTCACCTGCTGCCCAACTTTCAACTCGATCTCCGCCGGGTTGAAGGCGTATTCGCTCATCTCGATGCGCAAGCTGACCGGCTCAGCCGGCTGGCTGCTGCACGCTGCAGCCGCCAACAGGGAGCCTGCCAGGAAAATCATCAGTAAAAATCGTTTCATTTCGGCCTCCTTCTCTTGCGAAAAATATTGTAGATATATACCATACAAATTCTCCCGATATTTTAAAGATCGTGTAAATTTTTCGATCCCCGCTGGACCTGGTCAGTGTTATGTCGTGTTGTCTTCGCTGTCACACCCTCGCCCCTGCAACCCAAATAAAATCCAAATCCGATCTTCACAACTTCTTAACAACCCCTTGCTATCCTATACATGGATCCAAGATAGCCGGTTTATGGCCAAACCGGCGCCATCCCTAAACCATACACCGATCAGGAGGTATGTCAACCATGAAACGCTTTGTTGTAGTCGCCTTGATCTTTACCAGCGTCGTAGCGGTCCTGGCCGTGGGCGGCGCGCTGGCCTTTGGATTCTTCACCCGCGCCCAGGCTGCCCGGGGTGTGGATAACCCCATCGCCAACCTCTTGGGCGACGTCACCGACGAGGAAATCACCATCGACCGTCGCGGCCCCGGCGGTCCCGGCCTGCCCGGTCTGGGCCTGCCCTTCGGGCGCTCTGTCAACCCGGAATACCTGGCCGAAGCGCTGGGCATCACCGTCGATGAGTTGCAAGCTGCCCAACAGGCCGCTCGCGACAAGGCCCTGGAGCAAGCCCTGGACGAGGCCGTCGCCAACGGCGACCTGACCCAGAAGCAGGCCGACGCCATTCGCAATGGCGATCTCGACGGCGCCCGCTTCCTCTGGGGTATGCTGGGCGGTAAGCTCGGTTTGCTGGACGCAGTCGACTACCAGGTGCTGCTGGCGGAAGAGCTGGGCATCACCACCGACGAGCTGACCGCCGCCATCGACGAGGCCCAGGCAACCGCTGTCGCCCAGGCGGTCGAAGACGGCAAGATCACCCAGGAGCAGGCCGACTGGATCCTGGCCCTGGATGAGCTGCGCAGCTACCTCGACCCGCAGGCCTTACTGGCCAAAGCCCTGGGCGTCACCACCGACGAGCTGCAGGCCTACCTGGATGAGGGCAAGACCCTGTACGAAATCGTGCAAGAGCTTGGCCTGAGCGCCACCGAGGTCTCCGACGCCCGTTACCAGGCCTACAAAGATGCCCTGGCGCAGGCAGTCAGCGATGGCGTCATCACCCAGGAGCAAGCCGACAGGCTGCTGCTCAACAGCATGGGCGGCGGAATGAAGGGCCTGCCCTTCGGAGACCGCCTGCGCGACCGCTTGCATGACCGCTTCGATCGCCGCGGCGGGATGCCCTTCGGGCTGCCGTTTGGAGATGCTTCACCGGAAGAGTAATCCCTGAGCCCCTCCCAACCCTCCCCCAAAACCCACAGGCCGGATTTTGGGGGAGGGAGTTCTCACGCTGCCAGGATCGCTTGACATCGAGTCACTTTTCCCACCTGTCATTGCGAAGCCAGCGTTTTTTGCCGGCTGAAGCAATCTCCCCCGCCGACCGGAAGACCGCCACGACCAGCACCGGACACTGGTCCCGCAATGAGAGCTTAGACCAAAAAAGCAATTGTGCATCCGCTTGGCGTGCTTTGCGCCTTTGCGTTAGAATCATTTCACCATGGCAAAAAAGATACTGGTCATCGACGACAAAAAAGAGCTGCGCACACTGCTCAAGCAGTACCTCAGCCAGGAAGGCTTCGACGTGCTCACCGCCGCCGACGGGCGTGAAGGCCTGTTCGTCGCCCGCCAGGAAAAACCCGACCTGATCATCCTGGATCTGATGATGCCCGAGATGAGCGGTTACGAATTCTTGCGCATCTACTCCCGCGAAGCCGCCACCCCCACGCTGATCCTCACCGCCAAGACCGAAGAAAACGACAAAGTGCTCGGCCTGGAGCTGGGCGCCGACGATTACGTCACCAAGCCCTTCAGCCTGCGCGAGCTGACCGCCCGCGTGCGCGCCATGCTGCGCCGCTTCGAGAAAGCCAACGCCCCCAGCGACCTGCTGCGCGCCGCCGGTATCGAGCTGGATCGCGCCGGGCGGGTCGTGACCGTGAATGGACGCCAGGTGGACCTGACCCCCTCCGAATTTGACCTGCTGGCGACGCTGATGGCTGCTCCGGGGCGCGCCTTCTCTCGCCTGGAACTGCTCGAGCGCCTGCAGGGCTCGGCCTACGAAGGCTATGAGCGCACCATCGACGTGCACGTGCGCAACCTGCGCACCAAGATCGAGCCCAACCCCGCCCAGCCCATTTTCATCGAAACCGTCTTCGGCGTGGGCTACCGCTTCACACCCCGGTAGGGCAAGCGGCTAGCTTGCCCACCAACCCGGACAAACGAACCGTTTGTCTCACAGGATGCACTTATGCGGTCTCTCGCTCTCAAGCTCACCCTGGCCTTTGTGCTGGTCGGACTGACCGGCGCGCTGCTGATCGCCGTGCTGGTCCGTTTTGGCACCCAGCGCGAGTTCGATCGCCTGGTGCTGGACCAGAACCAGAAGCAGATCGCCGCCCGGCTGACGGCCTATTACCTGGTCAACGGCTCCTGGGCTGGCGTCGAAAACCTGTTCCTGGCGCGCCTGCAAGAGCTTCCCAACCTGGAGATCGATCCGCGCGGCGAAACTCGCCGCATCCTCTTCCTGCTGGCGGACAAAGAGGGTCATGTCATCTTCAGCGGCTCGCCGCTCTTCCGAAACCGCACACTGTCCAAAGCCCAGCTCAAGCGCGGCTTCGAGCTGGTCGCCAACGGCGAAACCATCGGCTGGCTGGTGTTTGTGCCCGCCCTGGACCGCTGGCGCGCCGACACACCCGAAGGCCAGTTCTTGCTCACTGTCAACCGCGGCATCACCCTCAGCGCCCTGGCAGCCATCGGCGTGGCGCTGGTGCTGGGCAGCTTCCTGGCTTACACCCTGACGCGCACACTGCGCGAACTGACCGCCGCCACCCAGGCGCTGGCTGCCGGCGAACTGGGTCGCCAGGTGCCGGTGCGCAGCGATGACGAGCTGGGAACACTGGCCGCCGCCTTCAACCAGATGAGCGCCCGCCTGGCGCAATCTGTCCAGCTCCGCCGCCAGATGACCGCCAACATCGCCCACGACCTGCGCACTCCGCTCTCCGTCATCCAGGGCTACACCGAAGCGCTCGCCGAGGGCAAGCTGCAGCCCTCCCCCGAGATGCTGCAGGTGATCCACGACGAAACCCGCCACCTCAGCCGACTGGTGGAAGACCTGCGCACGCTCTCGCTGGCCGATTCCGGCGAACTGCCCCTGCTCAAACAGGAGATCGATCCCGCCGAGCTGCTGCAGCGCCTGGCCAACGCCTACCGCGGCCAGGCCCAAGCCCGGGAAATCGATTTGCAAGTGCAGGCGGCTGCCGGGCAAGCCCTCGTGCAGGTGGATGTCGAGCGCATGATGCAGGTGCTGGGCAACCTGGTCAGCAACGCCCTGCGCTACACTCCCGCCGGCGGCGCTATCACGCTTTCAATGCACAACTCCCCAGGCAAGGTCGAGCTGGTGGTGGCTGATTCCGGCCCTGGCATCTCTCCCGAAGACCTGCCCTTCATTTTTGAGCGCTCCTACCGCGGCGAGAAAGCCCGCCAGCAGGATGGCGCCGCCGGTTTAGGCCTCTCGATTGCCAGGTCGCTGGTCGAAGCCCAGGGTGGGCAAATACGCGCGGAGAGCCACCCCGGAAAGGGCGCCGCGTTCATCGTCGCCTTGCCTGCTTCCAGCGAGTGACTGCTGAGTTCGCCGCGACCCTCGTAGGGGCGGCGCGCGCTCTGCGAAAAGTTGACTTATAATACAACTGTTCAGGAGCCGCAACCGTGGACGACCCGCAATTCGAACGCCAGCTCGCTGCCTGGAACACTTTCATCCACGAACATGAGATTGCCGCGCATGTCCCGCCGGCCATCGCGGCTTCCTGGATTCGCTGCTGGTACCGGCTGAGCCCCTACGAGCATATCCAACCCAAATCGCTGGCGACTAACCACCTGCTGATGGCCCAGGTCGCCAGCTTTGATATGATGTCCTTCGCCCGCCCGGTGATGGAGGACATTTACCAGTTCATCGAGCGAACCCAGAGCGCCCTGGTGTTGGTCAATGCGGCTTGCTTTGTGCTGGATATGTTGGGCGATGAAGAAATGCTCACCCAGCTCAGCGATGCGCTGCACATCACCGCCGGCGCCCAGCTTGCCGAACCCGTCACCGGCACCAACGCCTTCGCCCTGGCGCTCAGCGAGCGCATTCCCATGCAGGTGACCGGCGCCGAGTTCTTCCTGCAGCAGTATCACCACCTGGCGCAGGCTGCTGCGCCAATCTTCGATCTCAGCGGCAAACCTCTGGGCGCGCTGGGCGTGATCACCCTGCGCCAGCGCTACCACCCACATGCCCTGGGCATGGTCCTGGCAGGGGCGCGCGCCATCGAAGGCCAGATCCAGGCCGACCGGCTGCTGGCAGAGCAAAACTCCCAGCTCGCGCAGCTCAACGCCATCCTCTCCGCCAACTCCGAAGGCGTCATCGTCTGGAACTCCGATTTCGTGCTGATGCACATCAACGAACCCGCCCAAAAATTCCTCGGCCTGCCGGCTGGGGCGCTCTCCGGGCGGCACATCCGCGAGAAAATCGCCTACCCGGCCTTCATCCAGGAAGCCGTCGAGCAGCGCCGCCCGCTCACCGATGTGGAAGCCACCCTCCAGGTGGAGGGCAAACCGCTGCGCTGCATCCTTTCGCTGCGCTTTGTCGAGAAAACCAACGGCGAACTGGAATGGATCATCGCCATCCTGCGCCAGGAGCACGACGTGCGCCGCCTGGTGCAGAACCAGTTCGGCACCCAGGCCGTGCTGACCCTGGACGACATCCCCGGCGAATCGCCCGCCATCCAGAGCGTGCGCCGCTTCGTGCGCACCGCCGCGCCGGTCAAGGCCAGCATCTTCATCCGCGGCGAAAGCGGCACCGGCAAGAACGCCCTGGCCAGCGCCATCCACAACGCCAGCAACCGCCGGGAGGGTCCCTTCCTGGTGTTCGCCTGCTCCACCGTGCCCAATGAGCTGCTCAACCGCGAGCTGTTGGGCTATGACGAAAGCCTGAGCAATCACCGCCCCGGCGGGCGACCGAGCAAGTTCGAGCTGGCGCACGGCGGCACGCTCTATTTCCAGGACATCGACGCCCTGCCCCTCGAAGCCCAGGCCATCCTCTTGAACATGCTCGAAATGGGCATCATCCAGCGCCTGGGCAGCAGCCTGCCGATCCAGGTGGATGTGCGCGTCATCGCATCTTCCTCGGCGCGCATCGAAAAGCTGGTTGCCCAGGGCAGCTTCCGCGCCGACCTGTACTACCGCCTGAGCACCTTCGAGATCGCCCTGCCCCCGCTGCGCGAGCGGCTCTCCGACCTGCCCATCCTGGTGGAGCGCATCCTGGCGCGGCTCTCCCGGCAGCTCAACCGCTCCTTTACCCTGGCGCCGGAAGTGATGGTGCTGTTCAACAAATACCCCTGGCCTGGCAACATCCGTGAGCTGGAAAAAGTGCTGGCGCGGGCTGCTATCCAGACCGGCGCCTCCGAGCTGATCGGCTCCATGCACCTGCCCGAGTACATCTTGAACCCGGTGAACTCGCTGGAGCAGAGCATCGAAATTGGCGCCGCCCAGCCGCTGGATGAGATCGAACGCGAAGCCATCCTGAACGTCGCCCGCCTGTGCAAGGGCAACACCAGCGAAATGGCGCGCATCCTGGGCATCAGCCGCACCACCATCTGGCGCAAGTTGAAGGAATTCAATATCGCCGCCGATGATTTTCGCGCCCGGGCTGGACGCAATTGATTACTGCTGACCGCCGGCTTTGTTTCAATATTGAACATATTCTCATCTTTATGTTTCTTAATGAAACATCTTCGTATCAAATACTTGACGTCTGGCAAAGATAATATAAAATTATAGGTATGTGCGGCAAACAAATCTGCAAGGTCGATCCCAGTGTGAGGCAATCGATGCAGGTTAAGTGCCATACCAGCGCGGTCCTTCCGCAGACCTGGCAAGTCTGGCGCGTATCAGGATTTTGGAAAACAACCGTCTTCGGGTAACCATTCCAGGAGGCGGTTTTGTTTTGCGCTGTCGCCTGGGCGCCATCATCATTTGCCGCTTTCGTCCTCGATCAAACGTCGAAAGAAAGGAGGTACTCAAATAATCCGACCGAATAAGCCCGATCCGCTTAACTGCCTGCAATCACATCAGCATCGGAATTCAATCATTTCAACCTGAGGAGAGTACTGGAATGAAATCAAAAGGCTTAACTTCAGAACTGATCGGAGAGGTGTTCGGCACCTTCATCCTGATCCTGTTGGGCGACGGCGTGGTAGCGAACGTGGGCCTGGCTCCCCGCCTGGCTGCCCCAGCCTACAACTGGAACACCATCACCATCGGCTGGGCCTTTGCGGTCGTGGTCGCTGTGTATGTGTCCGCCGGCGTCTCGGGCGCGCACCTGAACCCGGCCGTGACGATCGCCCTGGCAGCCAAGCGCGGCTTCCCCTGGGCTAAGGTCCTGCCGTACTCCATCGCTCAGATCGTCGGCGCATTCCTGGGCGCGCTGGGCGTTTACCTGGTGTATCGCGAAGGCCTGGTGGCGGCGGGCACGCCGAACGTCTGGTGCACCGGCCCTGGCTCGGTCTTCGGCAACGCCTTCTGGGGCGGAGCGGGCGGCACGGCTGCCGGCGCGTATTCGTTGACCAACGCTGTGATCGCAGAAATTTTTGGCACCGCCGTCCTGCTGTGGGGTGTGCTGGCCTCTGGCGACAGCCGCAACACCGGCCTGATGCACAACACCGGTCCGCTGCTGGTGGGCTTCACCGTCCTGGCCGTTGGTCTCTCCCTGGGCGGCCCCTCGGGCTATGCCATCAACCCCGCCCGTGACTTTGGCCCCCGCCTGCTCGGCCTGCTGGTCGGCACGCAGGGCTTGTTCGACGGGCTGTACTGGCTGATCGCCCCGATCATCGCCCCCATCATCGGCGGCCTGCTGGGCATCTTCACCTACGACTGGTTCGTCTCCGCTCAAATCGCGGATAAGTAACCAACCCTCAACTGCTGGAGTGTCGCGAGATCCAAGTGCAGCGGCTGCGCCTGGATAATAAAAGAAGGGAGTCTGCATGAAGAAATTGATCAACTCACCTGAGAATGTGGTGCGCGAAGAGCTCGAAGGTGTGGCCCTGGCTCACCCCGACCTCGTGCGAGTGCATTTCGATCCAAACTACGTCGTCCGGGCGGACGCACCGGTGATGGGCAAAGTGGGCGTGATCTCCGGCGGCGGCTCGGGACACGAGCCCATGCACGGCGGCTTCGTTGGCTTTGGCATGCTCGATGCAGCCTGCCCCGGAGCAGTCTTCACCTCGCCCACTCCTGACCAGATGCTGGAAGCCACCAAAGCCGTCAACGGCGGCAAGGGTGTGCTGCACATCGTCAAGAACTACACCGGCGACATCATGAACTTCGAGATGGCAGCCGAGCTGGCGATGGCGGAGGGCATCCAGGTCGAATCGGTGATCACCGATGACGACGTCGCTGTCCAGGACAGCCTCTACACTGCTGGACGCCGCGGCGTGGGCAGCACGGTGCTGGCCGAGAAAGTGTGCGGTGCAGCCGCCCAGGAAGGACGCTCGCTCAAGGAAGTCGCCGATGTGTGCCGCAAGGTCAAGGCCTGGGGGCGCAGCATGGGCATGGCGCTCACGTCCTGCACCGTTCCTCACGTGGGCAAGCCCACTTTCGATCTCCCCGAAGACGAAATGGAAATCGGCATCGGCATCCACGGCGAGCCTGGTCGCACGCGCATGAAGATCAAGAGCGCCGACGAGATCACCGAGATGCTGATGGAGCCGATCATCAAGGACCTGCCCTACAAAGCCGGCGATGAGGTGCTCCTGTTCGTCAACAGCATGGGCGGCACACCTCCCATCGAGCTCTACATCGTCTACCGCAAAGCGCACGAGATCGCCACCAAGCACGGACTCAAGGTCGTGCGCAACCTGATTGGCCCGTACATCACCAGCCTGGAAATGGCCGGCACTTCCATCACCCTGCTCAAGATGGACGCTGACCTGCTCAAGCTGTGGGATGCGCCGGTCAAGACCCCCGGCCTGCGCTGGGGCATGTAAGCCTTTCATCCACCAGGGGCCAGGCCCTTTCCTGGCCCCTCCAAATCTATCACCTGGAAAGTGCATGGCATGTCTATCAGTCGAGACGACACACTGAACTGGATCAAATCATGCGCCGCAGTCCTGGCTGAGAATCGCGATTACCTCACCCAGCTCGATGCAGCTATCGGCGACGCCGACCACGGCGCCAACATGGACCGCGGTTTCAAAGCGGTCATGGCTAAGATGCCGGAAATGGCTGACAAGGACATCGGCACGATCTTCAAAACGGTAGGCATGACCTTGCTCTCGACCGTGGGCGGCGCAGGCGGTCCGCTGTACGGCACCTTCTTCTTGCAAGCCGGCATGAAGTCTGCGGGGAAGATGGAGCTGAGCCTGGAAGACTGGACCATCGCCCTGGAAGCTGCCCTGGCAGGCGTGGTCATGCGCGGCAAAGCCGAGCTGGGCGACAAGACCATGGTGGACGCCTTGATGCCCGCCCTGAATGCCCTCAAGCAATCCCTGCAGGATCACCAACCCCTGGGCGATGCGCTGCGCGCCTCGGCCCAGGCCGCGCGCGAGGGCATGATTGCCACCGTTCCGCTGGTGGCCCGCAAAGGGCGCGCCAGTTACCTCGGCGAGCGCAGCGCCGGGCACCAGGATCCAGGAGCGACCTCTTCCTACCTGATCCTCAACGCTGCCGCCGAGACGTGGAAAAACACCTGATTCGCTCAATTTAGACACACTAACGATTAGGAGGCTATGATATGGCTAAGTATGCAGCAGCAATAGACCAGGGAACCACCAGCACCCGCTTTATGATCTTCGATCACAGCGGCAAGGTTGTTTCCGTCGATCAAAAAGAGCATGAGCAGATTTACCCGAAGCCCGGCTGGGTCGAGCACGACCCCATGGAAATCTGGTCCCGCACCCAGGAAGTGATCCGCGGCGCGCTGTACAAAGCCAACATCAGCCCGGCAGACATCGCCGCCGTGGGCGTCACCAACCAACGCGAGACCACCGTGGTCTGGGAGAAAGCCACCGGCAAGCCGGTCTACAATGCCATCGTCTGGCAGGACACCCGCACCGACAAGATCTGCAACGAGCTGGCCAAGGACGGCGGGCAGGATCGCTTCCGCCCGCAGGTGGGCTTGCCCCTGGCGACCTACTTCTCCGGCCCCAAGATCAAGTGGATCCTGGACAACGTGCCCGGCGTGCGCGAAAAGGCTGAGAAGGGCGAAGTCCTCTTCGGCAACATCGACACCTGGGTGATCTGGAACCTGACCGGCGGCCCCAACGGCGGCGTGCATGTCACCGACGTCTCCAACGCCTCCCGCACCATGCTGATGAACCTCGAGACGCTGGACTGGGATCCTGCCATCCTCAAGATCATGGGCGTGCCGCGCGCCATGCTGCCGGCTGTGCGCCCCTCCAGCGCCGTGTATGGCACCGCCGTCGGCGACCTGGCGGGCGTGCCCGTCGCCGGTGACCTGGGCGACCAGCAAGCCGCCCTCTTCGGGCAGACCTGCTTCTCCGCCGGCGAGGCCAAGAACACCTACGGCACCGGCTGCTTCATGCTGCTCAACACCGGCACCAAGGCGGTGCAGTCCAAGAATGGCCTGCTCACCACCCTGGGCTACAAGATCGGCAACGATGACGCCGTGTACTGCCTGGAAGGCTCGATCGCCATCACCGGCGCCTTGGTGCAGTGGTTGCGCGATAACCTCGGCCTGATCCAGAAGTCGGCCGATGTCGAAGCCCTGGCAAAGACCGTGGAAGACAACGGCGGCATTTACTTCGTGCCCGCCTTCTCCGGCCTGTTCGCCCCCTACTGGAAGAGCGACGCCCGCGGCGCCATCGTCGGCATGACCCGCTACGTCAACAAGGGCCACATCGCTCGCGCCGCCCTGGAAGCCACCGCTTTCCAGACCCGCGAAGTGCTGGATGCCATGAACAAGGACTCCGGCGTCGATCTGAAAGCCCTCAAAGTGGACGGCGGCATGGTTTACAACGACACCCTGATGCAGTTCCAGGCCGATATCCTGGGCGTGCCCGTCATTCGCCCGACCGTGGCCGAGACCACCTCGCTGGGCGCAGCCTATGCCGCCGGCCTGGCGGTGGGCTTCTGGTCCAAGGTGGAAGACCTGCGCGCCAACTGGGGCAAGGATCACGAGTGGACGCCCAAGATGGACAACGCCACCCGCGAATCGCTCTACAAGGGCTGGAAGAAAGCCGTCACTCGCACCTTTGACTGGGTGGAGTAAAACGCTGGCAAAGGGCGCCTGGTTGGAGAAAGCGAACTCAACGCTGAGCAGATCCATCGTCCCGCCTCGCGTCCCCGCCATGCGCCCCGCCTAGCGTTCTGCCTGGCGTCAGCGTTCGGGCGGCACACCTGGGCAAGCATGGGTGTGCCGCCCGGTTGGTTTAGTCGCTGGCGATCGCGGGAACCCCGCCACAGTGGAAGGTTGACCAAATGGCAAAATCATCCAAAGAAGGCAAAAAAAGCAGCCAGAAGCAGGAAGCCCAACCCATCCCCGGCGCCTGGATCAAGATGCGCACCGGCGTGATCGTAATTTCCATCGTCAGCATCGCCATGGCTGTGCTCACCGCCTGGCAGGCGGTGCCTCAGAAGGGCTGGGTGGAAGGCATTTTGTGGGGCGTGTTCTTCGGCGGCTCGATCTGGGTCATCTTCCTGGTCTTCGTGCTGTACGGGCGGCTCTTCCGCCGCTCTTGAGGCGCGCTGTCTGCCGCCTCCCCAGGGCAGGTTCGCATGGACGCTGCACAGCTCGGATTGGACAGCTGGGAAGCCGCCTGGGCTCCCTACGATGAGCGCACTTACGCGCAAGTCTGCGCGGCGGTGTCCGCCCAGGATACCCTGCTGGAGATCGGCGCCGGCGACCTGCGACTGGCGCGCCGACTGGCAGGCATCGCCAGGCTCGTGATCGCCATCGAGCTGCAGGCCGCCCCGCTCCAGCGCGCCCGGCTTGCCGGCTCGCTGCCCGGCAACCTGCTTGCCATCCAGGCCGACGCCCGCAGCTTCCCTATCCCGCCCGGTGTGACTGCGGCGGTGCTGCTGATGCGGCACTGCACCCATTTTCAACTCTACGCCCAAAATCTGAAAAATGCCGGTGTCAGCCGCCTGATCACCAACGCCCGCTGGGGAATGGGCGTGGAGGTGATCGCTCTGCAGGCCCCTCGCCTGGCATACCAGCAGCTTCTCATCGGCTGGTATGCCTGTTGGTGCGGGGCGGCCGGGTTCAAACCTGGACCGGTCGAACTGCTCACCCCGGCGCTGGATACCATCCAGCACGAGGTCAGGCACTGCCCCCGCTGTCAGCCAGGCATGGCGACGCCCCCTGGCGCCATGCTTGCCTGACGTCTGAAACGACATATGGGAGTGGCTGTTTATGGATAAACCACACGCAATTATCATCGGCGCCGGCTTCACCGGCGTCGCCACCGCGCACGACCTGGCGCTGCGCGGCTTCGATGTCACCGTCGTCGAGCGCGGCCCGATTGCTAACGGCACCTCCGGGCGCACCCACGGCTTGCTGCACTCCGGTGGTCGCTACGCCGTCAAAGACCAGGAATCGGCCATCGAGTGCATCGATGAAAACATGATCCTGCGCAAAATCGTCCCCCAGGTGATCGAACCCAACGGGGGGCTGTTCATCGCCCTCACCGAGAGCGATCTGGAGTACGGCGAGCAGTTCATCGAGGGCTGCGAAGCCTGCCATATCCCCATCGAAGAGCTCAAGCCGCAGCAGGCGCTCAAGCTGGAGCCCAACCTCAACCCCAGGCTGCTGGCGGCCTTCACCATACCCGATGGCACCTTCGATCCGCTGCGCCTGGCGCTGTCCTTCGCCGCCACCGCCAAATCCAACGGCGCCAGGTTCCACCTGTACACCGAGGTGGAAGGCTTGCTGCTGGACGGCCAGGGCAACGTGGTCGGCGTCAAGACCTGGGACCGCAAGACCAACCAGCGCGGCGAGCTGCGCGCCGATATCGTGGTCAACGCCACCGGCGCCTGGGCAGGCGAGATCACCGAGATGGCCGGCGCGTCTGTGCCGGTCAAGCCCACGCCAGGCATCATGGTGGCTTACGATCAGCGCCTGTGCCAGCGCGCCATCAATCGCCTGTGCCCGCCCTCCGACGGCGATATCATCCTGCCCCAGCGGCGCATGATGGTGGTCGGCACCACCTCCTTCGAAGTCACCGACCTGGATTACGTGCCCGTCATCGAAGAGCAGATCGAGCTGATGCTGGAGCGCGGCGCCGAGATGGTGCCCGGCATCCGCCAGGCCAAGGTGCGCGGCGTTTACATGGCCACCCGCCCGCTGATCGGCGCCGGCGTCACCGGCCGCAGCATCGCCCGCACCTTCAAATGCTACGACCACAAAGCCTCAGACAACGTTGACGGGCTGGTCACCATCACCGGCGGCAAAGCCACCACGCTGCGCGCCATGGCCGAAGCCACCGCCAACATGGTCTGCGCCAAGCTGGGCGTGACGGCGCAGTGCAGCACCAAGGATACGCCCCTGCTCAGCTACCGCCAATTCTATGCACTGCCCTGACAGGGAGGCGCCATGATCAACGAATGGAAAATCACCCTCAAAATTTACCGCCAAAAAGGCCAGGAGCCGCCGCACTACGACACCTTCGAGCTGGAGGTCAATCCCGATGAATATGTGTTGGACGCCATCGAGCGCGTCTGGGCTTTCCGCGACCGCTCGCTGACCTTCGCCCACGCCTGCCACCACTCCACCTGCGGCGCCTGCGGCATGCGCGTCAACGACGTCGAAAAGCTCACCTGCATCACCCCCATCCGCTCGGTGGTCGCCAACGGTGGTGTGCTCAAGGTCGACCCGATGCGCAACTTCCCCGTGGTCAGCGACCTGGTGGTTGACCTGGGCTCGCTCTACCAGCGCATGGACCAGGTCGGGCACCGTTCCGTGCTGCCCCTGGGTGAGGAACCCGCCCCGCACCCCGCCGCCGCCCCCGCCCCCGAAGATTTGCAGGCGCTGCGCCTGGCGGACTGCATCGAATGCGGCCTGTGCATCAGCGCCTGCCCGGTGGCCACCACCACACCCGCCTACCTGGGGCCGGCCGTCCTGGCCGGCGCTCAACAGCACGGCTTGAACGGCGATCTCAAGCTGCTCGAGCTGGTGGACAGCGACTCGGGCGTGTGGCGCTGCCACAGCGCTTTTGAATGCACCGCCGTGTGCCCGTCCAATGTGGACCCCGCCCGGCGCATCATGGACCTGCGCCGCCAGGTGATCGGCGCCCGCATTGCCCGGTTCTTCGGCCGGGGTTGAGCGAGGAGGATAAAACCACCATGAGCAACAAACCTTCACCCTCGAACTGGCCCAAGTGGTTCGACCCCCGCCGCCGCGAGGCGGGAAGCTGGGCCTTCATCCTGAACCGGCTCTCGGCCCTGGGGTTGACCTTCTATCTCTTCCTGCACCTGATCGTGCTCGGCACCCTGGCGCAGGGCGAGGCCGCCTACGACAATTTCCTGGAAACCATTCACAACCCGCTCTTCATCCTGGGCGAGCTGGTGGTGATTGTCGGCGCGGTGTACCACGGGCTCAACGGCCTCCGCGTCGGGCTGACCTCCTTCGGCATTGGCGTCAGCGTCCAGAAGCAGCTCTTTTACATCACCCTGGCGATCACCGCGGTTGTCGCCGTGTTCTTCGCTGTCCGCATGTTCAGTTAGAGGTGCCATCATGGTTGAAACGAACGCTGCACAATCTTCCACCGAGAGCGGCTGGTTGTGGCTGATCAAAATTCTCAGCGGGCTGCTCATCCTGGTGATCATCACCATCCACTTGATCGTCAACCACTTCGTCGGCTCAGCGGCTGGCTTGCTCACCTGGGCTGAGGTAGTGGCGTATTACCAAAATCCGATCATCCCGCTGATGGAAGCGGCATTCCTGGTCTTCGCCGTTTCGCATGCCATGATCGGCCTGCGCAGCATCATCATCGACCTGCACCCCTCTCGCGCTGTGCTCAACGCCGTCACCTGGTTGTTGACCGGTGTGGGCGCAGCAGCCATCGCCTACGGCATCTGGTTGCTGTGGACCATCGTCGTGCAGGGGAGGTAAGCGCCACACGGAGGGGAGTATGGTTGGGATCGTTATCGTCTCGCACAGCCGCCCATTGGCCAACGCCCTGGCGGACCTGGTGCGCCAGGTCGCCTCGCCGGAGGTGCCCATCGCGGTTGCCGCCGGCGTGGGAGAGGAGCGGGCTGAGTTTGGCACGGACGCGGTCGAGATCATGCAGGCCATCCTCTCGGTGGATTCGCCGGATGGCGTGCTGGTGCTGATGGACCTGGGCAGCGCCATTCTCAGCGCTGAGATGGCGTTGGAGCTGTTGCCGCCAGAAACCGCGGCGCGCATCCGCTTCTGCGCGGCGCCGCTGGTGGAAGGCGCCATCGCCGCCGGCGTGCAGGCCGGGCTGGGCATGGACCTGCAAACGGTGTGCAGCGAGGCCTCCGACGCTCTGCTGCCCAAGGCCGAGCAGCTCGGCGCGGCTCAGTCGCAGCCAACCGCCGCCGCGCCGCCGCCCGAGCCGCCCGCCCAGGATAGCCTGCAAACCACGCTCACCCTGCACACCCTCCACGGACTGCACGCCCGCCCGGCGGCGCTCTTTGTGCAAACCGCCGCCCGCTTTGACGCCGATATTCGCGTCAAAAACCTGACCACCGGCAAAGGCCCGGTCTCTGCCCGCAGCCTGAATGCGCTGGCAACCCTGGCAGCGCTCCACGGTCACCAGGTGCAGGTCAGCGCCTCCGGTCCGCAGGCCGCCCAGGCCCTGGCCGCCCTGGAGGCGCTGGTTGCCGACAACTTCGGCGAACACACCCTGGCCCCCGCCCCGCCTGCTCCACCCGCCGCCCCGGCCCCCGCCCCGCTCCCCGCAGCCCTGCCCGGCGCGCTGATGGCGACCCCCGTCGCCGAGGGCGTCGCCCTGGGGCCGCTCTTCCGCTTCCAGCCGCCCCTGCCGCCCGTCTCCGCAGAGCCGGCGCAGCACCCCGAGCAAGAGCTGGCGCGCCTCAACCAGGCCATCGAGAGCACCCGCCAGGCCATCCGCCAGCGCAAGCAGACCATCGCCCTGGCCGCTGGCGCGCAAGAAGCCGCCATCTTCGACGCCCACCTGCTCATCCTGGAAGACCCAGAGCTGCTGGAGCAGGTGCAGGCGCTCATCCAGCAGGAGCATTTCAACGCCGCTTACGCCTGGAAGCAGGGCATCGACCGGGTGGCGGCCGCCTACCAGGCCCTGCCCGACCCCTACTTGCAGCAGCGCGCCGCCGACGTGCAGGATGTCGGCTCGCAGGTGCTCTTTGCCCTGGCGGGCAAAGCCAGCGGCCTGGAAATCCGCTTCCCAGAGCCATCCATCTTGTTCGCCGCTGACCTGACCCCCACCGAGACCGCCCAGCTCGACATGAGCCAGGTGCTGGGGGTGATCACCGTGGGCGGCGGACCCACCTCCCATTCCGCCATACTGGCGCGCGCCCTGGGCATCCCCGCCGTCTCCGGCGCCAGCCTCAGCCTGGAGCAACACAGGGATGGCACGCTGGTCGGCCTGGACGGTGTGCGCGGCGCCATCTGGATCGAGCCGCCCCCTGCCGTGCAAAGCGACCTGCTGCAGCGCCGGACGGCCTGGTTGGAAGAGCGCCAGCGCCTGCTGCGCACCTCCCGCGCCCTGGCAGCCACCCGAGACGGACAGCGCATCGAGGTGGTCGCCAATGTCGGCAGCGTGCCAGACGCTCGCCTTGGCTTGCAAAACGGCGCCGAGGGCATCGGCCTGCTGCGCACCGAGTTCCTGTACCTGACGCGCGCTTCCGCCCCCAGTGAGGACGAGCAGGTGCAGTCCCTGCGCCTGATCGCCCAGGAGATGGCTGCCGATGGCGACGCCAGCCGCCCGATCATCGTGCGCACGCTGGACATCGGCGGCGACAAAGAATTGCCCTACCTGCCCATGCTGCCAGAGGCCAACCCCTTCCTGGGCGTGCGCGCCCTCAGGCTCTCGCTGCGTTCCCCCGACATCTTCCGCGCCCAACTGCGCGCCGTGCTGCGCGCTGGCGATGGGTACAACTTCCGCATCATGTTCCCCATGGTCGCCAACCTGGATGAGCTCCTTGAAGCCCGCCGCCGCCTGGAGCAGGCGCATCAGGAGCTGCTCGCCGAGAACGTCCCCCACGCCTGGCCGATCCAGACCGGCATCATGGTCGAAATTCCCTCCGCGGCGCTCACCAGCAACATTCTCGCCCCCCACGTGGATTTCTTCAGCATCGGCACCAACGACCTGACCCAGTACACGCTGGCTGCCGAGCGCGGCAACCCGCTGCTGGCCGCCTACGCCGACGGCCTGCACCCCGCCGTGCTGCAGCTCATCCGCCAGGTGACCCGCGTCGCCCAGGCGCACGGCAAATGGGTGGGCGTGTGCGGCGAGCTGGCCGGCGACGCCCTGGCGGCGCCCATCCTGGTCGGCCTGGGCGTTTCCGAGCTGAGCATGAACCCCGCCGCCATCCCCAGGGTCAAGGCCGTGCTGCGCAACACCAACCTGGCTGAAGCCCAGGCCCTCGCCGATCGAGCGCTCTCCACGAAGAGCACCGCCGAAGCGCGCGCCCTGGCACAGGCTTTCGCCGCCTCGTAGGAGCGCCCCGTTCGCCCCACATCCCGTAGGGGCGACCCATGCGAGATGGCTTCGCCGCCCGGCTGGGGCGCCGCGCTGCCCCGTTCGCCCCACGTCCAGCGACGCACGGGTCGCCCAACCCCAACCCCCACATCCCGTCGGGGCGACCCACGCGAGATGGCTTCGCCGCCCGGCTGGGGCGCCGCGCCCCCCCGTTCGCCCCTACACCCTAACCTTCTCCCTTTGCAATCAATGCCCTGGCTTGCTGCAAGGCCTCATCCCGGCTCAACTTCCTTCCGCTCTCAAATTCCTCAATCCAGGCGCTTTGGCCGAGCTGCTGGCGCGCCTGGCGGCTGCGCTGTTCATTCAACTGCCGGTAAAAAATGGACAGGGAAACCCCCGATCGTTCGACCAGCGCATCGATGGCGCCGTACAGGCGAGCTGCCGCGGCTGCCTGCCTGCCGCCCGGCGGCGCCAGGAGCAGGTATCCGGCTGCCGCGCACAGGAACACAATCGCTCGCCGGATGTGAGCTCCGGTGTACGCGTAGGATTGCTCCAGCCAGTGCTGCGCCTGGGCGAATTGATTTTCAGCCAGCGCCGCCTCCGCCAGGTCCACCCTGGCAATCCCCTGGAAAATCGGCTCATCGTCGGTCAGCAGGTCGAGCGCTTCGTGCAGGATGGCCCTGGCATCCTCCCGCCGCCCCTCGAAAAGCGCCAGCTCTCCAAGCTGCGCCAGCGGCGCGCCTGGATTGAGGGCTTGCGGGTCAGCGCGCGCCAGCTCGAGGCACTCCTCCAGCACCCGGCGGGCTTCAGGGAAAAGGCCGCGCTCGAGATTGATCCGGCCCAGGCGGTTCAGATACACCGCCGTCGCGCTGCGCAAGCCCTGGGCGCGCCCCAACTGCACCGCCTGTTCGGTGTAAGACAGCCCGGTCTCGAAGTCGTGCAGTTGCCAGGCCAGGTCAGAAGCCATGCCCAGCAGGTCCAGGCGCGCTTGCACCGGTAAGTCGCCCGGCATAGCCAGCAACCGTTGGATAAACTGCAGCCCGGCCTTATCGTAGCCGAACTTCGCCCAGTAACCTTCCAGCCGGATCACCAGCTCGTAACCCAGCCTGGCGCGCTGGGCAACCAGCGCCCAATTCAAGGAGGTATGCAAGTTTCCGACATTGGCGGAAAGGAAGGATTCTCGCTCATCAACATCAGCGCTGCCGAAAGCCATCAACCGCTCCAGGTAATGACCGGCGCGCCGCTCCTCGAGCTCAGCGCGCCGAGCCGGGCTGAGCCGCAGGCTGGCATATTCGTGAATGATCTCCAGCATGCGCCAGCGCGGCTTTCCCTGCCCGCTCTCGCGCACCAGCAAAGAATGCTCGCTGAGGTCTTCCAGCCATTGGCGCACGGCAGCGCGCTCGGGAAGCGGCTCATCGCAGCAAATCGAGCGCGCCGCCTCCAGGTCGAATCCATCGACGAAAACCGACAGGCTGGAAAACAGCTCCTGCTGGGAGGGGGTGAGCAGCGTGTAGCTCCAGGCGACCACATTCTCCAGCGTGCGCTGCCGGGCAGGCAGATCGCGCGCCGGAGTGCTCACCTGCTTCAACCAGCTCTCTCCTTCCGGGCGGTGCAGCAGCCCGTTCAATTCCTCCAGGCTCATGCGTTGCAGCGTAGCGGCTGCCAGCTCCAGCGCCAATGGGATACCTTCCAAATCCCGGCAGATGTCCACGATGGCGGCGGCATTCTCGGTGGTGGGCGTGAGGCCCGGCTGGTGCAGCCGGGTGCGCATCACAAAAAGCTGCACAGCTTCGTAGTCCATCAGGCTGGCGGGCCGCCGGGCAGCCTCTTGCGGCGGGATCGACAACGGCGGCACACGATAGAGGTGCTCGCCATAGATGTAAAGCGGGATGCGGCTGGTAGCCAGGACTTTCACCTGCGCGCTGCGCTTGAGCAGGCCGGCAATTTCCACCGCTGCGTCGGTGACGTGCTCGAAGTTATCCAACACCAGCAGGAGCGAGCGGGCGTGCAGCTCGCGCGCGAGCTGCTCCAGGCTGGCAGCGGCTGGCACGCCCAGGCTCGCCAGGGCGCGGCAAACCGCCGGCAAGACAAAACTGGCATCTTCTACCTGCGCCAGGTCCACGAACCAGGCGCCATCCGCAAAATGAGCCAGCGCCTGCCTGGCGCTCTGAATGCTCAGGCGGGTCTTGCCAATGCCGGGAGGTCCGATCAAGGTGATCCATCGCACCGCCGCATCCTCCAGCAGCCTGGTGATGAATGTTGCATCCCGGATTCGGTCAATCAGCGAGGTCAGCGGCGCTGGCAGGTTTTCTGCAACCAGGGCCGGGACGCGTCTGCCGGCGGCGGCTGGCGCTGCCGCGGGCGCATGCAACGGCGGCAAGCCGCGAGCCATTCGCAAAAAAGTTTGGCGCTCAGTATCGGGTATCTGCAGCGCATCTGCCAGCAGCCCGGCAAGCTCCTGGGAGGGTTTGCGCTCTCCCGCTTCGAATTTGCGAATCGCCGCGCCTGAACAGCCTGCCAGCCTGCCCAACTGCTCCTGGGTCAGGTCCAGCAGCCGGCGCCGCCGCTTGAGCCACTGGCCGAAGCTCTCGAATTCGATCTCTGCACGCATCTTGTCACGCTTTTTGTCACGCTGGGAGTGACCTTTCCAGCGAGAAAGAAGAGTATGCTTTCGCTTGCATGCTTAATTGTACACGTTCTGCAACCAACCGGCGGTTTCACGCTGAAAAGCTGCTCGCACGATGTGGGCCACGCAAAACGACCTGATAGGAGATTGCCACGACCAGGGCTGAGGAAAGCGCCTCAGCATCAGGCGGGTAGAAAACACCCGACGCTGGTATCGCAATGACAGCTAAGATCAAAAAAGGGATAGAAAATGAAGAAACTCCGCTTATTAGCCATCATGCTGAGCCTGGTTCTGAATGGCTGCGTCCAGGCGAATGCCCTGCCGGAAACGCCCGCGCCGACTTCGCCTTCCAGCGTGCAAGCGCCTGCCATCCTGTCTTCTCCGTCGCCAACGCAGCCGCCAGCTTCGATTGAATTAGCCGAGACGCCGCTGCCGACGCCGGCTGCGTCCTCCGATTCTGGCGGGATTTGCCGCAACCCCTACTACCCCGTTGTCGATGGCGCTTCCTGGGTGTATGAAGTGCAGGACCTGCCCCAGGTGGTGCACACCATGAGCATCGAAGAAGAAGGCTCGTTCAAGATCGCCATGGTGGACGCCAATTCGGCGGCTGTGCTCGAGGGGCGCTGCACCGAGCAGGGCATCGTCCTGATGGACATGGGCATGGGAGGCAACTTCTTCTCCGAAGACGGCTCCTCTTCCGTAGACTCCCAATACTCGGAGGGTGTCACCCTGCCCAACGACCTGCGGGTGGGCAGCGAATGGTCACAGGTTTCCGGCATCCAGGCGCAGGGCGATGACGACGAAACCACCCTGGACGCCAGGATCGTCACCAATTACGTCGTGACCGGTGAAGAAACGATCACGGTGCCTGCGGGCACGTTCACAGCCCTGCGCATCGAGCAAAATGGCTCGTTGACCCTGCAGGGACAGGAGATCCTCACCCAGGGCATCCTGTGGTACGCCCGTGGCGTCGGCAATGTCAGGTCGGAGACCGGCATGGCAGGCGGCGAGCGCTTTGTCAGTGTCCTGGTTTCCTACAACATTCCCTAGGAATCGAGCTGATGACGATACACTGGCCTCTGGCTTCACAAGCCATCCTTCGACAACCGCTTGCTACCAGGTGGGCCAGGCTGGTTTTTGCCATCTGCCTGTTCTTTTCCTGGCTGGCTCCTGCCATCCCCCTGCCGCAAGCCCGTGCAGCGGTCAGCGCGCCGTTGTCTGCCGGGCAGAACAGTTTCCAGCTCTTTGGCTTCCGCCCGGAAAGCGGTTATCCCCTCAGCTATATCCAGGTGCCGTATTCCTTAAACCTGAACAATTTCAGCCTGGGCATCACCCTGGAAGCCTGGGTGCGCCGGGATGACGCCAGCCGCTACGAGTCGGTCATCTGCAACGGCTGGCAGCAGTCCTACTGCCTGAGCTTTGCTGGTCCCAAGGTGCGCCTGCAGACCTCCGGTGGGGCTTCATACCTGGACAGCGTTTCAGATGTCCCGGCTGGGAAATGGACTCACATCGCCGCGACCTATGATCGCGTTTACCAAAGAATCTACATCAACGGCAGGCTGGATGTGTCGCGCTACTACCCTGGAAACATCGGCGCCAGTTCTGGCACACCCCTGGGTATCGGCGCGGACCTGGTCAACGACTACAATCACAATTATTTCAAAGGACTGATTGACGAGGTGCGCATCTGGAAATACGCGCGACCCTCCCATTCCGTGCAGGCAGGCATGTTGACCTCGATTTCTGGTGATTACTCCAGCCTGGCTGCGAATTGGAATTTGAACGGCAACGCATTCGACAGCAGCGGGGGAAACCACGGCATCGTTCAGGGCGGCGCCTGGCGGCTGGATGGCGCCATGCCCCACGATCTGCGCATCCCGTGGGTCCAGGTGACGCCGGTTTTGGACGCCGCCTGTAATCTCACGCAAGAGTACGCCAATGCCATTCAAGTGGCTGTTTATTGGAACGCGGAGCCAACCACCGCTTACCTGCTGCACAACGGCAGCGACCTGTGGGCGTGTTTTACCCCGCTCACCCCGGCAGGGCATCTCGACCTTAATTGGACAGCCGTTTACATCGATCGCAACTGGAGCAGGCATGAGCTTGCCCAGCCGGACGACCTCACCCTGGAAGTGCACAACAATTACACCACGGCTGCGCGCCAGGGAGATGGCCTGGGAGATTACGCGCCATCGACCACTGCGGATGGCTTATGGGAGGGTAAATTTGCCTCCATTTCGGGCATCACACCTCTCAACAGCGCCGAATTTCGCATCGATCTGAGCCTGATCGGCCAACCGGGAAGCACCTTTGGCCTGATGCTGGCTCAGAATTGGGTGAATTTTCCCGGGGATAACCGCGAATTTCCAGCCCTTTCCACCTGGAACAGCCCAGTTACCTGGGCCTCCGCCACGCTGGCTGGCCAGGGTTCCTCCTATAGCTTCTCCGGCAAAGTGCTCTACCAACCGCGCAATAAATCCACTTTGCCTGCAGGCATCCCAGGTGTGCGTGTCAACCTGGTGTCTGGCGATAGCAATGGAACCTGGCAGGTCAGCGATACGAGTGTGACCAACCTGGACGGATCTTTCAGCCTGGCTGCGCTGCATGATTACAGCAGGCATTACCTGGAGATCGACCCGCTGTCGCTGCCGCGTGGCTATGCGCCGGGCAGCTCTTTTGCTCCGCACGTCGGCAGGGGCATCGACGCGCGCGTCATCGATTATTACAGCAGTCCGCCCGGGAGCTACAGCGATGCAGAGTTTCGCCTGGTAGACGCTGTGACGCCTGCCGCCAACCGCGGCATGGGACCGTATTTCCTGATCATCGCACCGCAGGCGGTCATCGACAGTAATGCCCTGGATGAGTTCACCGATTACAAGCGGCGCCTGGGCTTCGATGTCGAAGTGCACAGCCTGGAAAGCGCCCAGGCCAATTATCCGGGCATCGATCTACCGGAGAAAATCCGCAACCTGGAGGTCCAGCGTTACAGCCAGTTCGGCAGCCGATTTAAGTATCTCATGCTGGTCGGCCCAGACGATGTCATTCCCTACGCTCGCATGCAAATGGAGGCTGAGAGCAATCCCGCGCTGCGCAGCGACCCGCAGACGCAGTGCCGGGCGCCGCTCGGCGGCTGGCCAACCGATTGGTACTATGCCGACCTGGTCAGCAATTGGGATACCAACGGCAACGGCTGCCTGGGCGATGGCGCCTTCAGCAACCCGCTCAAGCAGGCTAAGAATAATTACATTGGAGACACCCAACTTAAATTTCAACCCACGCTGTCAGTCGGGCGCTTGCCGTTCAAGAATCCAAACGAAATTCGAAGTGTGCTGCGCAGCAGCATGGATTTTGAGCAACAGACCCCGGATTTCAAGCTCCAGGCTCTGCTGGCAACCAGCATGTTCAGCCTGAAGGGCGATGCCGCAAAGGGGTACTGCTGGTTTCCGCCGGATGATCTCGCCAATGGAAAATATTACACCTCGACGGTGACGATCAACAATACAGTATATGAATGTCCCGATATCACAGGCACCGGCCAGGACGGATCCTACCTGGCAGAGAAGCTGCGCAGCCAGGTGCTGGATCCCGCCGGTTTCACGCCGCCGGTGACCTTTTATGAAAATACGCCAGCCAGCGCCGGCGGCTCTCCCTACAAATCTCCCCAGGTGATCACCGAGACAGCCATCATCCCTTATCTCAATAGCGATGATTTCGGCCTGGTGCTGCTGGAAGGTCATGGAAATGGCAACGGCGTCTACCGCACCTACTGGAAAGGCGATTTCAATGGCGACGGCGCAGTCAACCACCCCACTCGCCCGTTTGGTAACCCGGCCAAGAGCGCCTGGGAGATTGGCGGCGGAGCGGTCTTTACCAAGAAAGGCTTGAACCTCACCATCACCCCCTCGGGGCGCGGCGCCATCTGGCTGGTGGTGGCCTGTGAAACCGGCGCCTGGAGCAGCCAGGACAATTTCGGCGCCGAACTGCTGCGCCAGAAGGACGGGATCGCCTGGATTGGCGGTGTCGGCACGATCCCCACCACCACTGCGGAGGAGGTCAGCTACCAGATCGCCGCCAATCTCTTCACTTCTGAGATGCGCCTGGGAGACGCGGTGTGGCAGGCGCTGGGCAACCGCATGCAGCAAATGTACAACAGCCCAAACCGCTGGAATTGGGGGTGGTGGGTGTTCGTCTATACTCTGTTCGGGGATCCCAGCCTGGCATACTGGGGCAACCCGGGGGGCGATACTGCCGGCGCGCCCTGGCCCATGCTGCGCCAGACAGCCTACGGAGAAGGTTATTCCCGCCTGGTCGCGCCTTCATTCCCCAAGCAAAAATGGACCTATCCCGCTGCAGCCCGAGTGCTGGACAGCCTGCAACCATCGCCTGTTGTCACCCGCGATAACACCGTCATCCTCGCTCACGCCGCCAACCTGGATATCCTCCAGAATGGACAGCTCTTCCAGCGCCTTGGATTGAACGCCCCCCTGGTGGGCACGCCGGCGCTGTCTGCAGACGGCACCCTCTACACCGCCGACCGCAACGGTTTGCTCTACGCCATTGTTCGCCACCCGGTCTCCGGATTCTTTGCGGTGCGCTGGCAGGTCGACCTGGTTGGACGACCGCTCTCCAGCCCGATCATCGGTTCCGATGGTTTTATCACGCTGGCTGTCGAGGATGGGGATAATTCGGAGGTCGTCCTGGTGCGCCCAGATGGGCGCATCCACAAGCGTTCTTCGCAACTGTGGATTGCGCCATTTATCCCACTCACCCTACCGGGCGTGGGTGTTGGCGCTGCCGCGGTGGACGCGCACCGTCGCACCTACCTGACGACAACCGCTGGTGCCGTGTGGAAGCTTAACTTGCTGTGCAATTCCAGCTTCGATTTCACCTGCATCACAGCCGACCCCAATCCTGGCGCGCCCTACACCACGCCGCCTCTGCTCGCTTATGGCAGCCTCTACGCCGGGCAGCAGGATGGCACGCTGGTCCGCAAAGATGCGACAACGCTGGCCACCCTGGGCGAGTTCTACGCCGACAGCGCCATTACCGTTGGCCCGATCGCCGGCCCAGGCGACCAGGTGCTGATCGGCACTCAAAACGGCAGCTTGTACAGCCTGTCCGCCAGCCTGGCGCTGCGCTGGGCGATCTCGGTGCCTGGCTTGCGCGGCATGCCCGCCTTCAGCGCGGACAGGTTGATCCTGGTCGAAGGGGATTACCTGAACCTGCGCAATCCCTACACCGGCGCTTTGGAAAGCCAGGCATATCTCGCTGCTTCGCCGCAGGGTGGATCGGTTGCCATCGGGTATGGGCGGGAGATTTTCGTGCAAACTGGTGCCGGTCCCCTGGTCGCGATTGGCGAGGGGTGGGCGCTGCCACCCGCCTGGCTGAACGCCCAGCCAGTGAAATGGACCAACATCGATGGCTTCACCGAAACAGCCATGCGCATCACCTGGGCCATGCCTCTCGCGTCGCAAGCTGCCTCCCACATGCCAGCCGCTCTGGCAGGCAGTATCGCAACCCCCACCCTGCAGAGCGGCTTTCTCCTGCAGCGCAGCGCAGAGAACGAAGATTGGCAGGACCTGGTTGTGCTGCCAGCCGGCGCAAGCGTATTTACCGACACCACCGCGATCCCGGGGCAATGGTACAGCTACCGCATCCAGGTATTGGATGCCGCCGGGAAGGATTCCGACTTCACCACGCTGCAAGGCAGCTTACGCAGCCTGCCAGCCTCGCCAGGCGCGCCGTCCCAGGTATCGGTGAGCGCCCTCGGCGCTGATCGCCTGCAGGTCACCTGGACTCCGCCAGGCGCCAGCGAGGTCAGCGCCTACCAGGTCGAACGCGCCTCGACCGCGGCTGGTCCATACACCCTGGTCGGAGAGACTTCCGCGAGCAGCTTTGTTGACCAGGACTTGCAGCCCGATACGGTCTATTACTACCGGGTCATGGCCCGCAACGAGACCGCCAGCAGCGCACCATCCGAACCCGCCTACGGGCAAACGCGAAGCCTGGCACTCAGCGCGCCGCAGTCCGTAAAAGCTGAGCTGCTCCCAGATGGCATGATCGAGGTGAGCTGGCAGACCGGCCCAGCCGGCATGACAGCCGTCATCGAAGGTCGCGCTGAAGGCTCCGCCGGATACAACCTCCTTGGCAGCGTGCCCGCCTCGAGCTCCTTCAAATTCCTGCCCACCCAGGTCATTCGCATGAGCTTCCGGGTGAAATTCGTGCAGGGCAGCAGCGAGTCGCCATACGGCATGAGCGTATTGGCCATCGATTTGCAAGATCCTACAAAACTGTTGTTCTTACCGATGTTGAGGCGTTAAGCTTCAGCCCATCCCCTCGATACCCGCCGGCAATAGGGGGTGCTGGCGCTCGATCTGATGCGAAGTGGGCAATCGGTGGCCCTTCGCGCCGATTGCCTCGTACAGCGCCTGCCCGCAGCGATGACATGTTCCTTCTCTCGCCAGCGATTGCAGGCGCTGTGCAGTTCCCCACCTCTCCCTGCAATGTCTTTCACAGTGAAACCGGAGTGAACTGGTGGCATTTATTAGAGTCTGGTTAACAATTTATGACCAGCCATAACATTTCGCGCTCTATTCCGACATAACCTACAGACCGGGTGTCAATTCACCCAGGAGGAATGGATTGTGAAGATCTTAATGATCATCTCTGAAGCGCCTCCCGTGAAAAGCGGTGTGGCGCGCGTCGCCGAGCAACTCAGCAACGGGCTCTACCGCCGGGGACACACCGTCGATATCCTGTCGCTGCCCGATATCCCTCGCTACGAGTTCGGCGAGGTGCGCCTGTCCAGCATGCCGCTCAAGATGGGCGAGCTGAAAGAGCGCTTCAGCCAGTACGACCTGATTCACCTGCACGGCCCGGTGCCCACCTTCTCGGATGTCTTCCTGCTGTGGGGACTGCGCGGGATGGGGCGCAAGCGGCCGCGCCTGGCTTACACCTACCATGCCCCCATCGACCTGCGCCTGCCCCTGCTGCAGCCCGCCATCAGCCTGTACAACTGGTCCCAAGAGCGCCTGGCAAACCTGGCCGACGCGGTCATTGTCAGCACGCACTCCTATGCTCAGCGCCTGCAGCGCTACGTGCCCGCCCACAAGCTCTCCGTGGTGCCCTGGGGCGTGGACTTTGCGCGCTTCTTCACCGACAGCGCTGGGAACTCCAACGGCGCGCGCCAGCCGTTCACCGTGCTGTACCTGGGCCAGATCCGCCCCTACAAAGGCCTGCCTGTGTTACTGGACGCGGTGCAGGGGATGCAGGAGACCCGCCTGTGGGTGATCGGCAACGGGCACTACGCCGAGGCGTGCAAGCAGCAAGCCGCCCGCCTGGGCCTGGAGGACGTCACCTTCTGGGGACATCTCAGCGATGCTGAGGTGATCGAAAAGCTGAAGCAGGCTCACGTGCTGGTCTTACCCTCCATCACCCGCTCAGAGGCCTTCGGCATCGTCCTGCTGGAGGGCATGGCTGCCGGCGCTGTGCCGGTCGCTTCGCACCTGCCCGGCGTGGCAGACGTGGTGGGCAACGAAGGCTACACCTTCAAACCCGGCGCCGCCTCCGACCTGCGCGAGATCCTGCTGCGCCTGCGCGACGACGAGGCCCTGCGCCAGCACATGGCCTCGCTGGCGCAGCAAAAGGCGCGCTTGTACTCCTGGGAGCGCACGGTGTTTGGCTACGAGCGCATTTTCAACACGCTTGTGGAAACCGCCATCACCAAACCGCTGCCGCTGGCGCCTGTGCCCGTCAATGCGACGCAATACGGAGACTGAGGATTGGATGATTAACCAACGCCTATGACTTCCACCAGACGCCATGGGGCGGTATTGATGGCAGCCAATATCGCGACCTCCGTGCTCAACTATGCCTTCGGCGTGGGCTTGAGCTGGTTCTTCACGCCTGCTGAATTCGGCGCCCTGGGCGTGGCGCAGTCGTTGCTGCTCTTGTCGGCGCTGGCGGTGGGTTCTGGCTTTGCCTGGACAGCCAATCACGACCTGGCCTCTGGCGGGTTGAGCGAATTCACCCGGCAACGCGTCCGTTCCGCCCTGCTGATCAACGGGCTGCTGGGCTTGCTCCTGGCGCTGAGCTTATGGGCAGCCTATCACACCGGCTGGCTGGCGCTGGGCAGCGGCTACGAGCAGATCATCCCGCTGGTCGGGCTGACCACGGCGCTGCTGGCGCTGCGGGCGGTGCTCAACGGGGCGGCGCGCGGCCTGTACGCCTATCAGCCGGTCGCCCTGAACCTGGTGGGCGAAGTGCTGGTCAAGATGCTGGTCGGCCTGTGGCTGGCGAAGATGGGCGCCGGAGCTGGTGGTGTGCTGGTGGGCTTTGCCGCCGGCGCTGGCCTGTCTCTGCTGCACGCCCTGTGGGTGCTGCGCGGCGCGCAGCTCTTCCAGGGCGGCCGCCGCCTGGGCGCCTGGCAGGATCGGCGCATCGTGGGCGACACGCTGCCGCTCTTCGCCGGCATGCTGGGCGTGGCGCTGATGCTCAACCTGGATGTGCTGGGCTTGAAACTGCTCAACCAGGGCAGCCGCGGCGATGAGCTGGCTGGCTTCTACCAGGCCGCCGTCATCCTGGCGCGCACGCCGGTGTTTCTGGCCCAGGCGCTGACCATGGTGCTGTTCTCGTACGCTGCCTCGTCCGCGGCGACCGGCGCGCCTGGCAATTACCTGCGCCTGGCGGTCAAATCCTGGGCGCGTTTGCTGCTCCCGGGCGGGTTGGCGCTGATGCTGGCGCCACAAGCTGCGCTGCGCCTGTTCTTTCCCCTGCGCTACCAGCAGGGTGAGCTGGCTCTGCAAATCGCGGCCGCCGGGTGCCTGCTGCTGGCGCTGGTGACGCTGCTCAGCGGCGTGCTGCAGGCCATCGGACGTCGCAAAGTCGCCGCGCTGGCCTCTGGCCTGGCGGTCGCCGCGCAACTGGCTGTGCTGGCCTGGTTGGCGCCCACCTGGGGCGCGCTGGGAGCGGCGCTCTCGCTGCTCGTCGCCGGCGCAACGGCCTTGCTGGCCCTGGCCCCTTCGCTTTCAAAATCGATCCCGCACCGCGATGGCCTGCCTGCCTGGCGCAGCCAACTGCGAACCGCCTTTTCTCGCGGCGCCTTGCAGCAGGTCGTCGCCCTGCTGGCGCTGGCTTTCCCCCTGCTGCTCATCCCCGATTTCAGCCGCTTGCTGGCGCTGCTGCAGTTTGGCCTGGCCGGGCTGGCTTACCTGGCGGTGATTGCGGCGTTCAGCTTGCGACAGCCGGGCAGCGCGCTGCCCGCCCCGCTGGCTGCTCCCAGGGAGAAAAGACCCCTGGGGCAGTACTCAAAGATCGCTGCACTCGCCCTGGCGCGAGCGCTGTGGGGAGGTTGACGGATGCAACCGCCATTTTACGACTCCTCTGTGGAAGCTGAACTGCAATCACGCCGTGGGCTTGCCTCGCTCAGCTACCGCCTCGACCAGTCGCCAGGCGCGCCGCGACCCTCCGGACAGCCCTATATCAGCGTGATCATCCCCTCCCTCAACGGGCGCGTCCAGGCGCTGGTGGAAGCGCTCATCTCCCAGAGCCTGCCCCCAGATCTGATCCAGGTGGTGGTAAATGTCAGCCCCAACGGCAAAGCTCGCAACCAGGGGGTGCGCGCCTGCCTGGAAGCGCCAGCGCCTCGTTTCATCCAGGATGAACCCGCGCACACCTCTGGCGACCGCCCGCTGGTGCTGGTGTTCATCGACGACGACGCCATACCCACCTCACCGCACCTGCTGCAGGCGCTGGTGCAGCCTTTGCTGGAGGACGAGAGCATCGGCGTCACCGGCTGCGCCCGGGTGCTGCCCGAATACGCCTCCCCGTTCCAAAAGCGCGTGGCGGCCGAGATTCCCCGCACGGTCAACGAAATTCCCTCCCAACCCTTGGAAACCAACCCCCCCATGCAGGGCTACGGACACTCGCTGATCACCACCACCTGCTGCGCAATGCGTTACGAGACTTACCGGGCGGTGCGCGGTTTCTCGGAGACATTGCAATCCGGCGTGGACACCGATTTTTTCTACCGCGTGCGGCAGCTTGGACTGCGCTTCGTCATGGTTCCGCATGTCGCCGTGACGCATCCCGCCCCAGCTTCCCTGAAGGAGCTGTGGCGCAAATTTCAGTGGTATGGCTACGGCTACGCCCAGGAAACCATCCGCCGCCCACAGCAGCGCATGGGACTGCGCCTGCCCAAGCGCTGGCAGCGCTGGGCATTCTTGCTGGCGGCCACGGTGTGGCTGCTGCCGAACATTTTTATCCTCTATTCGCTGGGCTACCCGCGCCTGGAGCTTGGCTTTCGCCCTCTGAAAGCCTACAGCACCTACGCAGTTGCCTGGGGGTACGTGCGCGGCTGGCAGGCAGAGCAAAAGGACTGATGAATTCGTTTCTTTTTTCACAACCATCTCATAAGCGCATTTCACCCATCGCCAGGCGGCTGGCCTGGCTCCTGGGTATTTTCGTGTTCTCTTTTGGAGCGGTGGCGCTGCGCAACCACCTGGCGCCCGACATCTTCACCGACGAAATCGTCTACACCCGCGCCGCTCTGCGGGTGGCAGGAGAAGGGGCGCTGGTGTGGGATTCCGGCGTGCCCTTCCTGGTGCACCCGCCGCTGTACTTCTTACTGGCTGGGCTGTACAATGGGCTCACCAACGCCAGCCACATCACAACCTACTCGCCCGGCGATATCTTCGCCAGCGTTTACCACACGCGCCTGCTCAATGCCGTCTTTGCCGGGCTGAGCGCGCTGCTGCTCTTCGCCTTCTCCCGGCGCCTGGCAGCCAGCCAGGGCGTTTCCTCTTCCCGCCAGCTCCTGTGGATCGGCTTGAGCAGCGTTCTGCTCTTCGCGATCGATCCCTTCGGCGTGCGCATCAACCGGCGCGCCATGCTGGAGACGCTGGCCGCCTTGCTCACCCTGCTGGGCATGCTGCTGTATTGGATCAGCATAACCCGCCGCTCCCGCTCCGCGGAAGGGTCTCAGCTTTCACCCTGGGCGCTGCTGTCGGGTTTGGCGCTGGGTGCTTCGTTGCTGGCAAAAGAGCTGTCGTTTATCCACTTATTTGCGCTGCTGCTGTTCGCTGCCTGGGAATTTATCCAGGCACTGCCCGGGCTTTTCAAAGCGACCAGCGGCTGGCGGCGCTGGCTGCTGCCGCTGCGCTCCGCGGCGGTGCTCAATGGGGTGATTGCCGTGGGGCTGGCGGGGCTGACCTACCTGATCTACCCACTGTGGGCCTACAGCACCGGGCGCTGGGATATTTACATCGAAGAGAAAGGGCTCGGCTTTTTGCGCATGTTGGGGCGCGTGCAGCTCACCGGCTGGAACCGGGAGGGCATCTCTTTCTTCAGCCTCTTCCTGCAGCGACTGGTGGACTACGGCACAACTTACCTGCTGTTGGCGCTGGGCGGCGCGGCCGCGCTGTGGCTGGCAATCCTTGGTCTGCGCCACGGTCAGGCGCGCCGCGCCCAGCGCTTCCTGGCCGCCTGGGGGTTGGTCATCTACCCATTCTTCGCTTTTCTGATGCTGTTCGGCAGCGGCAATGACCAGTTCTTCTATTACTTGCTGGGACCAGCCGTGCTGCTGGCCGTCGCGGCCGCCTTCAATGCTAGGCATTTGGCGCAGAGCGCGCTGCAGCAAGCCCAGCCCTCCCCCAGCCGCCTCAGCGAGCAGCAGGCCTTGGAGAGACTGCTGGCAGGCAAGCGCAAACCACCTGCAACCGCGCAGGCTCTTCGGAGCAGCGTCCTACGCCTGGACTGGCGCGCCTGGCTGGGGCGCGGGGAAGCCGCCTTATTGCGCCTGGCGCGCTTCGCGCCGCTGCTGCTGCTGCTCATGCTGCCGTTCAACCTGTTCAAATGGGTGGATAAGTACTTGCTCAGCCAGGATAATGGCTATGCGCAGCTCGCCGAATTCGTCCGCGCCAACTTGCCCCCCGACGCCGCCATCAACGCCACCGGCGACCCGATCAAGTTCGCCTATTTCTTCCCCGAGCGCCCGGTCTATGCCCTGGCGCAGCCCACCCACGCCCAGGCCGCCGGCGTGCAGTACTTCGCCCTGGCTCCCAAGGATGTCGCCCTGCGCTACGGGCGCATCACCCCAGAGCTGGCCACCTGGATCATCGCCAACGGCGAGCAGCTCTTCGCTTACCAGAGCGACTCCTACGGCGAGCTCTACCTGCTGCGCGTCGCCCCGCAAACCGCCAGCGCCGCCAACATCGACCCCCCGCCGCCTTTCGAGCGCCGCTTCCAGGTGGCGCAAGCCGGCTACGTGGACAGCCTCATCGCCATGCTCCTGCTGTGGGTGACCGCCTGGTTGGTGATGGCCGGTTTCGTGGTGTACACCCGTCGCAAGCGCGACGAGGTCCTGGACACGGTCTCTTCCAACTCATCGCTCTGATCTGGCTATGCGCATCGCTTTCGACGCTCGCTATATCAATGACCGCTACCACGGCATCGGTCGCTACGCCTTTCGCCTGCTCGAAGCCCTCGCCCTCTCTTCCCTGCAGCGCGGCTTGCCCTATTCCTTCGCCGTTTACCGCGGCTCCGCCCCAGATTCCCGCTTCGACTGGCAATCTCTGCAGGCCCTCCCCAACATCCGCCTGCACCCCGGCCCATCCGCCCTCTACCTGCCCACCGAGCAGCTCGCCTGGGCGCGCCTGCTGCGCCGCCAGCCAGCCGACCTGTTTCATTCGCCCTATTTCGTCGCCCCGCTGCTGGCGCCTCGCCGCCTGCCGGTGATCATCACCGTCCACGACCTGATCTTCGACCGCTACCCACAGTACATGCCCATGGCCTGGTCCCGCCCCTATTACCGACTGCTGATGCGCCTCAGCCTGGGGCGGGCGGCGGCGGTTGCTGTTATCTCGCAGGCCACCGCCCAGGACCTGGCGCAGGTTTACCCGCTATCCGCCAGCAAGGTGCGGGTGGCCAGCGAGGGCGTCGAGGCAGCCTTCCATCCCCCCGCCTCCTGGTTGTCGGTCACTGCCATGCGCCAGCGCTACAAGCTGCTCAGGCCTTACATCCTCTGCGTCGGCGCCCGTCGCCCACACAAGAACCTGGCGCGCCTGGTGCGCGCCTTCGCCCACCTGGACGGGGAATTTCCCCACGAGCTGATCTTCGTCGGCCCACCCGATGAGCGCTTTCCAGACGAGGCCCGCCAGGAAGCCCTGCGCCTGAATTCGAACGGCAGCGCTGCCCGGGCGGGGCGCGTGCGCTTCCTGGATTGGGCGCCGGAGGCCGACCTGCCGCTGCTCTACGCCGGCGCCGAGCTGGTGGTCCTGCCCTCGCTGGTCGAAGGCTTCGGCCTGCCCGCCCTGGAGGCGATGGCCTGCGGCGCGCCGGTGCTGGCATCCAACAGCTCGTCCCTGCCCGAGGTGGTGGGCGAGGCTGGCTTGCTGTTCGACCCGCTCGACGAGCAAGCCCTGGCGCAGCGCATGGCGCAGGCGCTCAGCGACGCCGAGCTGCGCCGCGCCCTGTCGCAGGCGGGTTTGCGGCGCGCCCGCGCCTTCACCTGGCAGCAGGCCGCCGGGCAGCTCCTCGATCTCTACGCGCAGGTGCTGGCGTGAACGTGCTCCTGCTCACCAGCGTGCCCATGACGCCGCCCTGGGACCAGGGAGACAAGAACCTGGCCTACACCCTGGCGCGCGCCCTGCCCCAGGTCAACTTTGGCGTTTTGACCACCCAGTGCGCCGAACCGCCCCCGCACCACAACCTGGAAATGCTGCCTCTCTACCACTCGCGGCGGCCATCGCTGCTGCAGAAAGCGGCTGTCTTCAACTGGCTGCGCCTGCGCCCTACGGATGCCGCCTTGGTGCACCTGGTGTACCGGCCCTACGCGCTGTCATCCTTCATGCTGCGGCGACTGCCCGCCATGCGCCGCTCTCTGCACACCGTTCCCGCCACCAACGACCAGCACTACCTGGTTCCCAGCCTGTTCTTCAGCCAGCGCCTGGCGACCATCTCCGCCTACGGGCAGCAGCGCCTGCAAGGCATGGGCCTGCAGCACGTCGAGCACATCCCACCGGGCATCTTCGTGGAAGACTGGCAGGCGCTTGCCGACCAAGGCGAGGCCTTGAAAGCCCGCCTGGGGCTGGCAGGTCGTCCGGTGGTGCTCTTTCCGGGGCACTACGGTCCCGGGCAAGGCGCCAGGGTGCTCTTAGAGGCGCTGCCAGCCGTGCTCCAGGCCGTTCCACAGGCGGTTTTCCTGTTTGCCTGCCGGCTGCGCTCGCGCCGTGACCGCCGGGTGGAAGGGCAGATCAAAGCGCGCCTGCAGTCCGCCGGGCTGCTGGCGGCGGCACGCTTTTTCAACGTGGTGCCGGATATGAAAAGCCTGATTGGCGCCAGCGACCTGGTGACGCTGCCCCTGCAAACGCTGCGCGACAAGCTGGACATCCCTACCACGCTTCTGGAAGCGATGGCTGCCGGCCGCCCGCTGGTCATCTCCGATCTGCCGCCGATGAACGAGGTGCTGCTGGACGAACACAACCAACCGCCAGCCCGCGAAACTTCAGCCCCCGGCCTGGCGTTTCCGACGGGCGACGCCCAGGCCCTGGCCCAGGCCCTGATCCGCCTGCTGCAAGACGCACCGCTGCGCAGGCGCATGCAATCCAACGCTCAGCGGCTGGTGCAGGCGCGCTACGACATCCGCCGCGCCGCCGCCCGCTACTCCCAGATCTACCAGGAACTCGCTCATGAAAGTTAACCCGATCCGCTCCATTTACACGCTCATCGCTTTGATCACCCTGGTCGCTTTCCTCCTGCCCGCCTCTCCAGCGGCGGCTGGCAGCGCCCGGCGCAAGCTGCAAGGACCCGACCCCATGCCCTTCCTGTTTGGCGTGGTCAGCGACACCGGCGCGCACTACGACGAGCTGTGGAAACTGGGGCTGCGCGCCACCACCTTCGAATTCCAGTGGAAGCGCTACGAGCCGTCCGAGGGCGTCTACGACAGCGCTTACATCAATCACATGCGCGCCAAGCTGGCTCAGCTCAAGGCCCAGGGCTGGTACGTGCAGATGGTGCCCGGCTTTCACTACGCGCCAGATTGGGTATTTCAGAAGTATCCCAACCTGTATTACCTCAACCAATGGGGCGAAAAGTACAATCCCGATCCGTTGAGCAAGGGTGATTTCCGCGTCATCAACGCGCCTTTCAACCCGCAGGCGCGCCAGCTCATCGCTGGATACCTGCAGCGCATCTTCCAGGATTTCCCGCAAAACGACCCGGCGACGCGCTTCGACGCGGTGCGCGTCGGCGGCGGCGTGCAGGGCGAGCTGCGCTACCCGCCCAGCGAGTACAACGGGCGCGCCAACAACTACTGGGCTTTCGACGCCAGCGCCCAGGACCCGGCCATCTCGGGCATCCCCGCCTCCGTCGTCGGCTGGCGGCCCGGCATCGACCCTAACCCTGGCGCAACCGGCAAAGGGCAATTGCTGGTCAACCCCGGCTTCGAAACCACGCATGCCTGGTACCAGCCCTTCGCCTGGACGCCCGACGGCGAATTGCTGGCAGAGCAGGTGAACGGCGCGGCGCACAGCGGCAGCCTGTCGCTGCGGGTGACCCTGGAGACCGCCCACCGCGTGCACCAGTTCGTGCGCATCGAGCCGGGCAAAACCTACGAGCTGAGCGGCTGGGTGAAATCCGGCGACGGCGTGGGGCGCGCCCGCCTGTTCGCTGTGCCCTACGACGCCAGCTTCCAGCCGCTCTCTGCGGACTTCCTCAAGCTGGAAAGCGCCGCCAAAACCTGGACACGCCTCTCCGGCAGCCTGGCGACTCCCGCCGCAGCCCGCTTCCTCAAAATCGAGCTGGACGGCGACCGGGCTGGCAGCTTCAGCTTCGATGATCTCTCGCTGCGCCTGCAGGCCTCCACCGCCGCTGGCGATCGCGAAGTCAGCGTCCCGACTGCCTTCCTGGATTGGTACATCCAGAAGATGAGCGAATACCAGGCCTGGCAAATTGCCGAGCTGCGCAAATACTACTCCGGCGAGCTGCACCTGGTCTACGCGGGCAAGGGCTTGCAAACCCGCCAGGTGACCGCTGCCCTGGTCAACGATCTGCGCGGCGATGGCTGGAGCGAGACCTCCTCGGCGCTGTACGCCGCCGCTGATTATTCCCGCCACCTGCAAGACCTGACCGGCTCGCAGGGGTTGGCCGTCTACCTGACCGGTATCGAAGATCCGCCCGCCGCCCAGGTGAACGACACCTCCTACAATCCGGGGGAGTGGTCTGCCGCCCACTGGCTGGCGTCCCTGGCGCGGCCGCGCGGCTTGCCCCTGTGGGCGGAAAATTCCGGCAAAGATACGCCCGAGGAACTGGCCCTGGCGGTGCAGCGCCTGGAAATCAACGGTTACCGCGGCCTGCTGTGGGCCACCGAAAGCGAGCTGTTCGCCGGCTCCGGCTACGCCACCGCCCAGGATTACGCCAACCAGATCACGCGCATCGCCAACACCCGGCGGGTGTTCCTGCCCATCGCGCTGCGGGTAATTCGCCCGTAGGGGCGGCTCGCACGCCGCCCCGACCCGTCCGCCATTTACACGGCGATCGATCGCGCCGCATCCATCATCCGCGGGGGGCGGTTCACGAACCGCCGCGACCCGCCGCCACGATACGTCGCCACGACACGTCGCCGCACGTCGCCGCCCCGACCCGTCCGCCATTTACACGGCGATTGATCGCGCCGCATCCATCATCCGCGGGGGGGCGGTTCACGAACCGCCACGACCCGCCGCCCCGACCCGTAACCCCGATACGTCCGCCATTTACACGGCGATCGATCGCGCCGCATCCATCATCCGCGGGGGGCGGTTCACGAACCGCCCCTACACGTCGCCCCGACCCGTAACCCCGATACGTCCGCCATTTACACGGCGATCGATCACGCCGCATCCATCATCCGCGGGGGGCGGTTCACGAACCGCCCCTACACGTCGCCGCCACGACACGTCGCACGCCGCCGGTCCTGTTGTTGCCTATCAAAAAATCATATACAATCGATGTATCAACCACGCACAACCATTGCCATGAAATCGAATTCCTCAGATCATAAACCCACCCACAACCGGCGCTCGATCCGCCTGAAAGGTTTCGATTACACCCAACCTGGCGCCTACTTTATCACCCTGGTGACGCAAGACCGCGCCTGTCTTTTTGGAGACATCCAGGATGGCTGCATGCTGCCCAGCCCCGAGGGGATTATCGTCGATGAAACATGGCATGAATTAGAAGACCGCTACCCATATCTTGAATGTGATGCCTGGATCGTCATGCCCAATCACGTCCATGGGATTCTGATTTACCAGGAGGCGCCTCCTTACTATTCTCGCGAGGCGGCTGGTGGTCCGATCAAACCGCTTGGCCAAATCGTTGGCGCTTTCAAGACCATGTCCACCAAACGCATCAATTTGAGGCGAGGGACGCCTGGCGCGGTGGTCTGGCAACGAAATTATTATGAACACATCATCCGCAACGATGTCGAATGGTCGCGCATCCGCCAATACATCGCCATGAATCCGCACCGATGGGCGGCCGATAACGAAAATCCATAATCGCAATCGTTACCATGGGATTCGCGGGGGCGGATCACGATGTAGGGGCGGTTCACGATGTAGGGGCGGATCACGATGTAGGGGCGGATCACGATGTAGGGGCGGATCACGATGTAGGGGCGGATCACGATGTAGGGGCGGATCACGATGTAGGGGCGGATCACG
>JAJUJL010000053.1 GCA_029265355.1 Chloroflexota bacterium
GCTCGCCCGCTCTTCATCTACTCCGACCCCACCATCATGCAGACCAAACCCCAGGTGGCCGCTTTCATCAACTTCTACCTGACCTACGTCAATGAAGAAATCGAGAAGGTCGGCTACTTCCCCGCCAGCACTGCAGCGCTGAACCAGGCCAAGCAGAACTGGCTGGACGCAATGAAGTGATCGTCTTGGTTTCAGGATAGTTCGAGTATTCTCTCCCCTCTTTCCGTTGCAGACAACGGTGGGAGGGGAGAGATTTCGCCGGGAGGAGTGGTATGACCGATCAAACCGAAACGATACAGACGCGCATCGTCGTTGGAAAGAACAGCAACAACGAGACATTGAACCTGCGCCGGAAAGCGCGCCCTTTCGAGGCGCTGATCCAGGCGACGCTGTTCATCTGCGGCGCGCTGTCGATCCTGACCACCATTGGGATTGTGTATGAGCTGGGCAAAGAATCGCTCGGCTTTTTCACCCGCCGCTTATGGACGGATACGAATAAAACGATTACCCAGTCAATTTCCAGCCGCGACACGGTTTTCACGGTGAGCACAACGGGAGGAACGCTCAGAGCGGGCGACATTGTCCGGCTGGGGGATGAAATCATGCAGGTCACCCAGGTGGAAGGCGCCACGGTCACCGTCCTGCGCGGCCAGGAGGCCAGCCAGGCTGCCGAACACAAAGAAGGCACAGAATTTTTCCTCGGCTCTCGGGTCAGCCTGCTGGAATTCTTTACCAAGACAGATTGGAATCCGCAAATTGGCCGCTTTGGCATTTGGCCGCTGGTGAACGCCACCTTGATGACTTCGGTGATCGCGATGCTGGTGGCCTTGCCGGTGGGGCTGAGCGTGGCAATCTACCTGAGCGAGTATGCCAGCGAGCGGGCGCGCTCGATTTTGAAGCCGGTGCTGGAAATCCTGGCGGGCGTGCCCACCGTGGTGTACGGTTACTTCGCCCTGAACTTCATGACGCCCATCCTGCGCAGCATCTTTGGCGCCAGCGTGGTCGAAATTTACAACACCGCTTCGGCGGGCATCGTCATCGGCATCTTGATCCTGCCGCTGGTCAGCTCGATGAGCGAAGATGCGCTGAGCGCCGTGCCGCGCGCCCTGCGGGAAGCGGCTTACGGCTTGGGCGCTACGAAACTGGAGACGGCGATCAAGATCGTGGTGCCAGCAGCGCTCTCCGGCATCACCGCCGCTTTCATCGTCGCTATTTCACGCGCCATCGGCGAAACCATGGTGGTTGCGATTGCCGCCGGCGCCGGGCCCAATTTCACCTTCAACCCCTTCCGCCCAGCAGAGACGATGACCGGTCACATGGTGCGCATCAGCGGTGGAGATCTGAGCTACGACTCGATCGATTACAACAGCATCTTCGCCATCGGCTTGCTGCTGTTTTTCATCACCCTGGGATTGAACATCATCAGCCAGCGCATCGTGCGCCGTTTCCGGGAGGTGTATGAATGAACGCTCAGAACAGCCTGCCCGCAACACCTGAGCGCCAATTTGGCCTGGAAGACTTCCAGGCCGATATTCCCCGCCGCAACCGCGCCGGTAAGCTCTGGTTGGTGATCTTCCAGGCATCCACCATTATCGGCATCATCTCCCTGTTGGCGCTGTTGATCAATATCCTGGACAATGCATTTGGCTATGTTTTACTGGTCAACGAGGTGGAACCAGAAACCTTAGCGGTGGATGGCGTTCCTTTGGAAAACCAGACCAAAGAACAGCTCCTCACCGTGCTGGAAGAAAACATCTCCCGGGGATTGCTGCGCCGCTTCGAAGCCGAAAAGCCAATGGCAGAGCGCAGCCGGGATGAAGTGTACGCCCTGGTGATCGAGCGAGTGGTGAACCCGGACATCGAGGCGACTTACGGTTTGTTCGAATCGCTGTTCAACGGCGCCGAGATTCGCGCCGCGGCGCTTGCCGAGCACCCCACCGGGCGCCTGTATTTCGATAGCTGGCTGGACCTGCGCTTTGTCACCTCGCCGCAAGACGCCGACCCGCAAAAAGCGGGCGTGCGCACCGCCATCTATGGATCGCTGCTCACCATTTTGATCACCATCCTGTTTGCTTTCCCCATCGGCGTGCTGGCTGCGGTCTACCTGGAAGAATACGCCACCGATAACTGGCTCAACCGCCTGATCAAAACCAATATCAACAACCTGGCCGGGGTGCCTTCGATCATCTACGGCTTGCTGGGGCTGGCGATCTTCGTGCGCGCCCTGGAAGCTTTCACCAGCGGCAAGATCTTCGGCGTGTTGGAAGACCCGACCTCGGCAAACGGGCGCACCATCCTGTCTGCCGGGCTGACGCTCGGCTTGCTCATCCTGCCGCTCTTGATCATCAACGCCCAGGAAGCGATCCGAGCTGTGCCGGTCTCCTTGCGCCAGGCCAGTTTCGGGCTGGGCGCCACCAAGTGGCAAACGGTGTGGCACCATGTGCTGCCCAATGCCATCTCGGGCATCTTGACTGGCACGATCCTGTCCATCTCGCGAGCGGTGGGTGAAACGGCTCCCCTGGTCGTGGTGGGGGCTTCCACATTCATCAACGTGGATCCGAGCGGTCCATTTTCGAAATTTACCACGCTTCCCATCCAAATCTACCAATGGACTTCGCGCGCCCAGGGCGAGTTTCGCAACCTGGCAGCCGGCGCGATCCTGGTACTGCTGGTCCTGCTTTTATCGCTCAACGCGACCGCGATCTTGCTGCGCAACCGCTACAGCCGGAGAATGTAAGACGTATGAACCCCAATGAGATCAACAATGGCAAGCTGGCCATCCAGGCCCGCGAGCTGAATGTGTATTACGGCGCGTTTCGCGCCATCAAGAATGTGAACCTGCCCATCGAGCGCCAGAAAATCACCGCCATCATCGGCCCCTCGGGCTGCGGGAAAAGCACCATGTTGCGCGCCTTCAACCGCATGAACGAGCTCGTGCCCAACGCCCACGCCACCGGCGAAGTGGTTTTCTACGGCAAAAACATCTACGACCCCGACGTGGACCCCGTGGAAGTGCGTCGCCGCATCGGCATGGTGTTCCAGAAACCCAACCCTTTCCCCAAGAGCATCTATGAAAATATCGCCTGGGGAGCGCGCATCAACGGTTTCCGAGGCAGCAAAGCAGACCTGGATGAACTGGTGGAACAATCCCTGCGCCGCGCCGCGCTGTGGGACGAGGTGAAAAACAAGCTGAGCGAAAGTGGACTCTCGCTCTCCGGCGGTCAGCAGCAGCGCCTGTGCATCGCCCGCACCATCGCCATTCGCCCCGACATCATCCTGATGGACGAGCCCTGCTCCGCCCTGGACCCGATCGCCACGCTGAAGATCGAGGAACTGATGCGCGAGCTCTCGCACGACTACACCATCATCATTGTCACCCACAATATGCAGCAGGCGGCGCGTGTCTCAGACTACACCGCCTTCTTCACCATGGACGAAGATCGCGCCGGTCACTTGATGGAATTCGGCCCAACCGATCAGATTTTCACCAACCCGAAAGAAAAAGTCACCGAGGATTACATCACCGGTCGCTTCGGATAAACCCGGCAAAAGGTAGCAGATTATGCCAAGAGAAACCCTGGATCACAAGACGAAAACGTTGGTGAACGAGATTTTGGTGCTCGACAGCCTGGTGGAGAACGCCACGCTGCAGGCTGTGGAGGCGCTCAAGCGCCGCGACGTGAAAGCGGCAGAGGTGGTTTACCGCAGCGACCTGGAGATCAACGCCAAGCGCTTTGCGCTGGAAAATGATATCATTTCGGTCATCGCCACCACCCAACCGTTGATGGCTGGCGACCTGCGGCGCATCGCTTCCATCCTGGAGGTGGTCAGCGAGCTGGAGCGCATGGGCGATTACGCCAAGGGCATCGCTCGCATTACGATGCTGATGGGCAGCCAGCCTCCCGTCAAGCCCCTGGTGGATATCCCGCGCATGGCGGAGCTGGCGGTTTCGATGCTGCACCGCGCTGTGAGCGCCTTCATCAATGTGGACGTGGAAGCCGCTCGCCGGATTCCACTCGAAGACGACCAGGTGGACGCCCTGTACAACCAGGTGTACCGCGAACTGGTAGCGATCATGTTTTCCGACCCATCCACCATCGACCGCGCCAACTACCTGATGTGGGCCGCGCACAACCTGGAGCGGCTGGCCGACCGGGTGACCAATATTTGTGAACGCACGATTTACGTGGCAACCGGCAAGCTCAAAGAGCTGGACGAATCCGATGACGAAATGAGACCATCCCCATGAAACGCGTACTTTTTCTGTGCACAGGCAACTCCTGCCGCTCGCAGATGGCGGAGGCGATCACCAACCACAAGCTGGCAGGGGAATGGCAGGCAGTCAGCGCTGGCACGCAACCCGCCGGCTTTGTTCATCCGCTGGCGCTGCAGGTGCTGGAAGAGATCGGCATCCACCACACCGGCCAATCCAAGCATGTGGACGCCTTCCGCCAGGATCAATTCGACCTGGTGGTCACCGTGTGCGACTCTGCTGCGGAAACCTGCCCGGTGTGGCTGGGACCCGGAAGGCGGGTGCACCTGGGCTTTCGCGACCCGGCGGCAGCCAGCGGCTCGACAGAGTATGTGCTGAGCGTCTTCCGCCAGGTGCGCGATGAGATCGCCGAGCAAATCCCTGCTCTGCTGCGCAAGCATGCAGATTGATTTTGCTGGTCAATTATCAAGTTTGATGTTATCCTGTGCTATGCAACGGATCTAACGGGTTTTACTTTGAAGGAGGATCACATGGCAAAGGATAAGGGCAAAGATAAAGGAATGGAAAAGAAGAAAAAAAAGAAAGACAAGGACAAGAAGAAACCCGCTGGTTCCTGACTTCAGCCGTGTTCGATGTCATTCCGGAGAGTCCCAAGGCGCGCAAGACTGCCTTGGGACTCCCTTAATTGGGGTTTGGGGTTTGTTTTGGGCGACTTTGCCAGCCAAGACGGACCTCAGTGAACCCCTTTCCCAGTTATCCCAGGCAGCTTAATATGACAAATTCAGGATGATTGTCAATTGTCACCTGGGCTTGAAACTTGTACACTAATCGAGCGTAGAAAAATATACGAGGTGAACATGAAAACTATTGCCTATATCGTCGCGGCTATCTTGATCTTCTTTGGCGTTTTGTTTATCTGGGGCGCGTTCAGCCCGCAAGGCGCAGTTGGTTGGATACCGGTGGGATTGATCAGCGTTGGCATCGGTCTGGCGCTGATCTGGTTCGCCAGCCGCCCCAAACCTGCCGCCCCTGGCGAGCAAAACGTGACCTTGAAGATCGACCTGCCAGCCAACGTCAACCTGGACACGCTCAAATGCCAGTCGTGCGGCGGCTCGCTGACCATGGATAACATCCAGATGGTGGCTGGCGCGCCGGTGGTGAACTGTCCCTACTGCCACACCACCTACCAGCTCACCGAAGAACCGAAGTGGTAGAACGGGCGGTATCTCCATGTCAGCACTAAAGAGATTGCCACGACCAGCACAGGCGGGTAAAAAAACACCCGACGCTGGTCTACTCATGACATATCTGTCATTCCCAGACCGGATGACGCTTCCAGCGTCATGGAAACATCTCGCAATGACAGCTACGATCAAATAAGGAGGCCTATGGTCAAGCGATTCCTGGTACTGCTGATTGCACTCTCCTGGCTCCTGGCGCTGCCGGCTTCGTCCCTGGCGCAGAGTTACTATTTCACGCTGGAAGAGCAAACCGTGCACGCCTACTGGAACTCGGATGGCACGCTGTCGATCGACTACACGTTTGTGTTTGCCAACGACCCTTACGGCGCGCCGATTGAGTATGTGGATGTGGGCTTGCCCAACGGCAACTTCAACCTCGACAGCATCGAGGCCGAAGTCGATGGGCAACCGCTCTCGGATATCTCCGCCAGCGGCTACCAGGGCGACGGCACGGGGGTGGCAATTGGCCTGGGCAGCCGGGCGATCCCACCCGGGCAGCGCGGCACGGTGCACGTGTGGATCGGGGAGGTGCGCAGGGTGCTGCGCCCCGATTCGACCAACAACTCTTACGCCAGCGCACAGTTCAGCCCCACCTATTTCGGGGCGCAGTACGTCAACGGCTACACTGACCTGTGGGTCGCCTTCCACCTGCCGCCAGGCGTCAAGCCCGATGAGCCGCGCTGGCATGCCTCCCCGCCTGGTTGGGCCAGCGAGCCGCAGACCGGCATCGACGACCAGGGACGGGTGCAATACACCTGGGCCAACGCCCAGGCCAACGCCTACACCGAATACGTCTTCGGCGCATCCTTCCCGCGCAGCTACGTGCCCGATTCGGCCATCTCCAGCCCCAGCTTCACCGAGGTCACCGGTATCAACGGCGAAGACCTGGTCGGTTTCCTCATGTGCTTCGGTTTCATCGGCTTTTTCGTGGCGATGACGGTCTTTGGCGTGGTCAGCACCAATCGGCGCAAGAAACAGTACCTGCCGCCCAAGATCGCCATCGAGGGGCACGGCATCAAGCGCGGCCTGACCGCCATCGAGGCGGCTGTCTTGATGGAGCAGCCGCTGGACAAGGTGCTCACCATGATCCTGTTCGCGGTGATCAAGAAAGGCGCTGCCGAAGTGATCAGCAAGGATCCGCTCAAGCTGAAGATCAGCGAGCCGCTGCCCGAAGGGCTGCAGACCTACGAGATCGATTTCTTGAAAGCCTTCCAGACCAACAAGAAAGCCGAGCAAAAGCGCGCCCTGCAAAACATGATGGTTGACCTGGTGAAGAGCCTCTCGCAGAAAATGAAGGGCTTCAGCCGCAGAGAAACGCTGGCCTATTACCAGGATATCGTGCGCCGCGCCTGGACTCAGGTGGAAGCTGCTGACACGCCCGAAGTGAAGAGCGCCAAGTACGACGAAGTGATGGAATGGACCATGCTGGATCGCAATTACGACGACCGCACTCGGGAGGTGTTCCGCACCGGGCCGGTGTATGTGCCCACCTGGTGGCACCGCTACGACCCGACCTTCGCGCGCCCGGCGACCGGCGGCGGCGGGCTCAGCAGCGCGCCAGCCTCGGCGCCCAGCGCAGGCGGCGGCGGGATCAGCCTGCCGCACCTGCCGGGGTCGGACTTTGCCGCCTCGATGGTCAACAGCGTGCAAACCTTCTCCAGCAATGTGATCGGCAACCTGACCGATTTCACCAGCAACGTCACCCAAAAAACCAACCCGATACCGGTCAGCACCTCGTCGCGCAGCGGCGGTGGTCGCAGCAGCGGCGGCGGTGGGTGCGCCTGCGCTTGCGCCTGCGCCGGTTGCGCCTGCGCCTGCGCTGGCGGCGGCCGCTAACTACCCCGCCCCAGGCGATGATGGGAGAACGAAGCGTGAAAAATCCTTTGAGAGGATGGTTCGAAAAACTGGGCGGCATGGCGAAGCCGGTCTCTGCCCCGCTGCCCGGCCTGTACCACTACACCCGCCAGGATGGGCTGGAGCGCAGCCGCATTCACCTGCGCATCGATCCCGATGGCAGCGGCTTGCTGCTGGTGAACGCCAGCCGGGTGCTGCATCTCAACCCGACCGCGGCGCTGATGGCCAGGCTGGCGCTCGAAGAGACGCCCTTTCACCAGGCAGTGCGCAGCATCCAGAAAGCCTACCGGGGTACACAGGCGCAAATTTCAGCCGACTATACGCAGTTTTGCAACCAGCTCGTCGAGCTGGTGCGCCCGGATGGCGCCTGCCCGCTGCACGAGCTGAACGTCGAGACCGTGCTGCCCTTCAGCGCTCGCCCCTCTGCGCCTTACCGCATGGACCTGGCGCTCACCTACCGTTGCAACAACGACTGCGCCCACTGCTACAACGCCCGCCCGCGCGCCTTCGCCGAGCAAGACACCGCCCATTGGAAGCGCATCCTGGACCGCGTTTGGGAGCAAGGCATCCCGCACGTGGTCTTCACCGGCGGCGAGCCCACCCTGCGCGACGACCTGCCCGAGCTGATCGCCCACGCCGAGCGCAACGGTCAGATCACCGGCTTGAACACCAACGGGCGCCGCTTGAGCGACCGGCGCTTTGTCGAGCGCCTGGTGACTGCCGGGCTGGATCACGTGCAGATCACGCTCGAGTCGCACGACGAGGCCATTCACGACCACATGGTGCGCCTGAAAGGCGCCTGGAAGCAAACGGTGGCCGGTGTGCGCAACGCCCTGGAGACGCCCCTGTACGTGATGACCAATACCACCATGCTGCGCGATAATTATCGCAGCCTGGGCGAGACGCTGGATTTCCTGGCAGAGCTGGGCGTGCCCACCGTGGGCTTGAACGCCCTGATCTACTCCGGGCACGGGCTGGAAGTGGGCACCGGCCTGGCTGAAGGTGAGTTGACGCCGCTGCTGGAGATCGCCCGGGCAAAGACCAGCCAGCGCGGCCAGCGCCTGATCTGGTACACGCCCACCCAGTACTGCCATTTCGACCCCATGCAACTCGAGCTGGGCGTCAAAGGCTGCACCGCCGCGCTCTACAATATGTGCGTGGAGCCCGATGGCAATGTGCTGCCCTGCCAGTCGTACTACCAGCCGCTGGGCAACCTGCTCCACGACTCCTGGGAGTCCATCTGGAACCACCCCCTGGCGGTGTCGCTGCGCGAGCGGCGCTATGTGCCCGAGAAATGCCACGGCTGTGCGCTGCTGGCAGAATGCGGCGGCGGCTGTCCTTTGAAATACCTGGAACAAAGCCCCCGCCCGGGCGATGCCCAGCGGAGCACCCCAGCCTGATGGAACGATGACCTGCGACGATCTGCGCCTTCTGCAGGTATCCTACCTGCTGGCTTTCCCTGCGCTGGAGCGACCGGCAGGCGAACTGAGCAGCCCGATCCGCGGCCTGAAAGATGCCCCTTACTTCGAGCAGGTGGATATCGTGGCGCACAGCCTGCCAGCCCTCGATCTGCGCATTCACGATGTGCCAGTGCACGTCTATCGCCAGGTGCTCGATGACCAGATCCAGGTGGATGATTGCCGCTTCAGCCTGCCCGATGGGCTGGAAACCGCTGGCATCCAACGCCGCCAGCGCCTGCAGGCTGAACTGCGCCGCCAGTTGCTCCCCCCCACCGCTCAGCAAGATGGCCTGTATGAGGAATATGTCATCCTCCTGGTCGGAGAAACCGGCCAGCCACCCGAAGAATTCATCGACTGCCACGGCCCGGACCTGGCGCGCTTCATTCGCTCGCAGCGTGAAGTCTTTGGCCCGCGGGAGATCGAGGAGATCCTCACCTCGCGTGTGCGCTACTCCGAGACAGAGATCACCGTGGTGGATTGGGAAGGGGCGGTGATCGTCTCCCCCAGCAACGACTTCCAGTCGGACATCGAGCTGCTCAAGATTGGCAACTACCAGCTTTTGCGCTACCGCATGCTCGACCAGCAGGTGGAAGCTCTGCTTCGCCGCCTGTATCACGAATTTCACGCCGGGCTGAACCGCGTCACACGGCTTTCTCCGGCGCGCGGCGCGCTGGCGCAGGTGGTGCAGCACCGCCTGGAGCTGATGTTCGAGTTCGAGCGCATCGAGCAAGCGCTGCTGTTGATCGGCGACTGGTACACCACCAAGCTGTACCACGCCATTCACGACGAGTTTTACCTGGACGACTGGAAACGCGCTGTGCAGGCCAAGCTGGATAACATGGAGTCGATCGTCAGCACCATCCAGGACAATTTCTCGCTTTCCTGGACGCGCCTGCTGGATATGATCGAAATCGCTGGCTGGCTGATTCTGCTGGTCGGTTATTTTATCTTGTTCTTTTTCGAAATCTCACCCAAATAACAGGAGTGATCGTTTATGAGCTCATTTTTGGAACGCATCCGTCGGGCGCCATCCCGCCATCCGCAATTCCAACCTGGCATCTATCATTACCAATCGCCGCCCGAGGACCCGCGCAATTACCGCCTGCACCTGAGGGTCGAGTCCAACGGGGAAGGGGTGTTGATTGTCAATGCCGCCACCGTCCTGCATTTGAACGAGACGGCTACGGAGTACCTGTTCTACTTCCTGCACAACCTGCCGGCGGAGGCGGTGGGGCGCCGGATGGCCGCCCGCTACAGCGTCGACCGCCGCCAGGCCGAAGCCGACTACCGTGAGCTGGCGGAGCGCGTGCTCACGCTGGTGGAAGTGCCCGACCTTGACCCGGTCACCTTCCTGGATTTCGAGCGCCGCCAACCCTACTCCGGGAAAATTGCCGCGCCCTACCGGCTGGACATTGCCCCCACCTACCGCCTGCCCCAGGGCGAGGCCCCCGAATCAGCGCCGGTGGAACGGGTGAAAACTGAGCTGAGCGCCGCTGAGTGGAAGCAAATCCTGGAAAAAGCCTGGCAGGCGGGCATCCCGCATGTGATCTTCACCGGAGGCGAGCCCACCCTGCGCGATGACCTGCCCGAGCTGGTGGCTCACGCCGAGCGGCTGGGCATGGTTTCTGGGCTGGTGACCAACGGCGAACGCTTCGCAGAGGCCAGCTACCTGAAGGCGCTGCTGGATGCCGGCCTGGATCACGTCATGATCATCATGCACCCAGACAATCCCCACGCCTGGACAGCCTTGAAGAATGCCCTGCCGGAAGACCTGTTCGTGGCGGTGCATCTGACGCTGACCAAAGAAAATTACGCTGAGATGGCCGAATACATCCAGGAGCTGAAAAACCTGGGAGTCTCGGCAGTCTCGCTGACCACCATCGCGCCTGAGCTGGAGTTGGAACTGCAGGGGCTGCGTGAGTTGCTCGCCGGCCTGGATCTGCGCCTGGTGTGGGACATTCCCGTACCGTATTCCAGCTTCAACCCGGTGGCGCTGGAAGTGGCCAACAGCAAACCACCCCAAGGCGCCGGGCGCGCCTGGTTGTACGTCGAGCCGGACGGCGACGTGCTCCCGGCACAGGGCGTCAACGTCGTGCTGGGCAACCTGCTCCACGATCCGTGGGAAAAGATCTGGAAGCAGGCGCAGGCGTATCAACCGTAGCCCCCTAGAGGCAGGTTTGGACGGCAGGGCGCCCCAGCCCGGAGCGCATCCCGCCAGGCCTTTCAACCCTGCACCTCGCAGCAAAAACCCACCCCGCCCGCGATCGTCGCGGCCTGTTGCGGACGGTAGGGGTGGGTTTGGACCGGCAGGGCCCCCCCAGCCCGGAGCGCATCCCGCCAGGCCTTTCAACCCTGCACCTCGCAGCAAAAACCCACCCCGCCCGCGATCGTGATCAATTTCTGACCGGGACACAGGGCGGGTTTTGGTCCTGGTCGAGCGAGTTGGAAAGCCTGATCTTTACCTTTTTACGCCAGGGAGTCTTGCTGGGTTAAACCCGCCCCTACGCTCTCGACGCCCTCATCGAGGCGGTTTGAGCGCATGGGCGGCGATGCCAAACGCCACCGCCGCGTTGAATGAGCGCTTGCGTCCACGCATGGGGATGCTGACCACGCGCTGGGCGAGCGCCAGCAGCTCCGGGTCGACGCCGTACAGCTCGTTGCCCACCACCAGCAAAACCGCCTGGCCAGGCAGCAGGGGTTCAACCGGATGGGAGGCCTCCAGCCCCGCTTCCAGCGCCCAGATTTCCCAACCGCGCTCGTGAAACAGGCGCGCTGCCTGGAGGGCGTCGGGAAAATAGCGCCAGGGAAGGGCTTGCTCTGCGCCCAAGGCCGTGCGCGCCAGGCGGGGATGTTCCGGCGTGGGCGTGATGCCCGCCAACGCCAGCAGCGCCAGGCCTAAACCATCAGCGGTGCGGAACATCGAGCCGACGTTCCAGGCGCTGCGGATATTATCCAGCAGGGCTGCCAGGATGGGCTCGCCGCCGGCGGCATTGGGCAAGCCGAAGGCTTGTTCCCAATCCTCGCCGCGACCCGGCAGCGCTTCCACGCCCGCCCCTGGCGGCAGCTCGAAGCCCGCCAGGCGCGGCACGCGGCGCACCAGGAGCGTGCTTCCCCGGCAGCGCGGGCAGCGCTCGGCGCGCGGCTCGCCCGGCTCGTGCGGGTAGCGCAGGCCGCAATCCGGGTTCTGGCACTTGCGGATGTGGTATTCGTGGCTGGTCATAACGGGTAGAGAGAGATTATACTGTAGTCAGATCAATGACGAATTCCAGCTCCTCCCTCACCTTCCCCAACTGGCACCGGCGCTATGTGCAGCAAGCGCAATGGACGCGCCCCCTGCGCCGCCACCTGCTCTCGCAGCCCGGGTTGGTGCACGCCCGCTCGGTATTGGATGTGGGCTGCGGCACCGGCGCGCTGCTGGAGGAGCTGGGCGAAGGCGGTCAGCGGCAGGTGACCGGTATCGACATCGATTTTACCTCGCTGTCGTTCGCCCGCCAGGGCTCTCGTTCCCGGTTGGCGTGCGCCGATGGGCACAGCCTGCCCTTCCCCCCAGCGAGCTTCGACCTGGCGGTCTGCCACTTCGTGCTGCTGTGGGTGGACGATCCGCTGCTGGTGCTGAAGGAGATGCGGCGCGTGATCCGCCCTGGCGGCGCGGCGCTGGCGCTGGCAGAGCCGGATTACGGCGGCAGGATCGACTATCCGCCAGCCAGCCAGGAGCTGGGGCGCATGCAGGCGGAAGCGCTCGAGCGCCAGGGGGCGGATATCTTGATCGGGCGCAAGCTGCGCAGCCTGTTCCGGCGGGCAGGGTTTGAGTCGGTGCAGGTGGGTGTGCTGGGGGGTGAGTGGGGACAGGATTTCCAGGCGGATGAGATCGAAGGTGAACAAGCGGTGCTGCGCAAAGATTTGCAGGGGCTGCCAGGATTCGATCCGGCTAGATTCGATGAGCTTCTGGCGCAGGACAGGCTCGCCTGGCAGCGCGGCGAGAGGCTGTTGTTTGTGCCAACGTTTTATGCAGTGGGGATGGAAGCTGAGAGCAACTGACGCTGTTCCAGTACGACCGCTGGCGAAAACAGGCGCCCGCATTCTTCAACCCCTCGCGCCAATGGGCGGTCTGCTCCGGGCAAACGCTTTACCCGTTCAGGCAGCCTTTCAAGACCCACGCAGCGGGCATTGTAGGGGTAAAGCATTTGCCACAACC
>JAJUJL010000020.1 GCA_029265355.1 Chloroflexota bacterium
AATGGATGAGTTTATCGCTTTCCCTCCATTGCCAGGGCAGTAAGAAAGAGCAGAGGAATGCGATCAAGATCGCTCGACCTCTGCCCTGGCAACGGAGAGCTTGTGCACACTGGGCATATCATGAAAGGAATGAAGGCACGTTTCTCAGCAGCTACAGCTACTATGGCTGGCAAGAAACCGTCCCGGTGCTGGACGAAGACGTCTTCCAGGGAGCGCGGCTGAAACAGATGACCACGGTTGGCAACCTGCAGTACCCGAACCTGCAAGACCTGAGCTACCTGTACGACGAAGCGGGCAACGTGGTGCGCATCCTGGACGCCGCCAACAGCAACCAGAAGCAGTGCTTCGCGTATGACGCCTTGGACCGGCTGACGCAGGCGACGACCTACAACGTATTGCTAGCACGAGGACCATTAGCTGATGCCTATGTCACGATGCTTGGCGTGGTTCCGGCGCGTTTCTTGACCCAGCCAGATACGTTTGAACTGCTCACGCTATTGAGTTCTATGTTTTTACATGGCGGCTGGGTACATCTCATTAGCAATATGCTTGCCCTCTATATATTTGGCGATAATGTGGAAGACCGCATGGGCAGTGGTCGCTACCTGCTGTTTTACTTGCTTTGCGGCCTGGTTGCCGCAGTTGTCCACGTTGCATTCAACCCGAACTCGCTCATCCCCACCATCGGGGCAAGCGGCGCTATCAGCGGGGTATTGGCAGCTTACCTGGTGCTTTTCCCTGCCTCGCGAGTGATTACATTGGTGCCGATGTTCATTTTGCCCTGGTTTGTTGAAATACCGGCGGTGTTCTACCTTGGATTCTGGTTTATCTCGCAGTTGTTCAATGGGGTGCTTACGGTGATGACAGGGGTGCAGGCTTTTGGAGGCGTCGCCTGGTGGGCGCACGTTGGCGGTTTTCTGGCAGGCCTTGCGTTGGTGCGCCTGTTTGTATCGCGGCGTTACGTTCGTCGCGTCTATGTTGACGAGTTTTACCCATGGTAACGAAGTAAACCGCTATAAGCATCGAGAAAAACCCGGTGATGAGAATGGCGGTTTACTCCAGGGTTTCGCCGGTTTTCAGCAGCATTCTGGTTAAATCCCCTCCGGCGAAGCCTCGAGAAATCTAAAATCACAAGCAGGATGACGATGGACTTTCTCTCATTGTTTTGGATGTTCTTTATTATTTCATCCTTGCAGCCGATTATTCGCCAGAAGATGCTGGAATCGGCTCGGTTGCGTCTGCTTGCTCGCCTGGAACGAGAGAGAAACAGCCGCGTCATTGCCTTGATTCACCGGCAGGAAACGATGAGTCTATTGGGATTCCCGCTCATTCGCTATATTGATATCGACGACTCCGAGGCGATCTAACGAGCGATCAAGATGACCGATGCTGATGTGCCGATTGATTTGATTGTTCATATACCCGGGGGATTGGTGCTGGCAGCCGGGCAGTTTGCGCATGCTTTGAAGGAGCATAAAGCCAGGGTGACTGTGTTTGTGCCGCATTACGCCATGTCCGGCGGCACTTTGATCGCCTTGGCTGCCGATGAAATTATTATGGATCCCAATGCTGTCTTAGGGCCGGTGGATCCTCAACTCGGCCAGCAACCCGCCGCCTCCATACTGAAAGTGCTTGAACGGAAACCTATCGAAGAGATCGAAGACACCACGCTGATCATGGCGCTCTATCCTCAAACTGCACAGCGGCGCCCGTCGGTGGAGTACATTCCCGCGCCACGTTCGCGTGAGGCAGAGCGGCCGATGGGTAACCGAAAGTGAAAGCGGTCAGTCACCAGGAATGAGTTGCAAGGCGCGTTCGCCGATTTTTTCGAAAGCAGCCTCACCTTGATGGTCAACCTCTGTGCTTTTCGTGATACTTTCGCACGGCCGCGTGTTGGGCGCCCCATCTTGTTGACACGCCTCTCTGTGGACGGTACAATCTTGGGGTATGAATCTCCTCGAAGGCCTCAACCCCCAACAGCAGCAAGCCGTCTCTGCCGGCACCGGCCCAATCCTGGTGCTTGCCGGGCCGGGCTCGGGCAAGACGCGCGTCCTCACCCACCGCATCGCCTACCTGATCGGCGTGCTGGGCGTGCGCCCGTACAATATCCTGGCGGTGACCTTCACCAACAAGGCGGCCCGCGAGATGGAGCAGCGCGTGGTGCATCTGCTGGGGGAGAATACGCGCGGGTTGATGCTGGGCACTTTCCATGCTACCTGCGCCCGTTTGTTGCGGCGCGAGGCCGAGCACCTGCCCTTCGATAGCAGTTTTGTGATCTACGACGCTGATGACCAGGTTTCGCTGGTCAAAACGGCGCTGCGCGAGTTGAACCTGGACGAGAAGCAATACCGCCCGCAGGGCATCCACGCGCTGATTTCCAATGCCAAGAATGAGCTGATCCTGCCGGACGACTACCCGGTGCAGACCTACCGAGATGAGGTGGTCTCGCGCGTCTATCGCCGCTACCAGGAGCTGCTGCTGGCGAGCAACGCCCTGGATTTCGACGACCTGTTGTTGTGGACGGCGCTGCTGCTGGAGCAGAACCCGGCGGTGCGCGAGCGCTATGCACGGCGCTTCGAGCACGTGCTGGTGGATGAGTTCCAGGATACCAACCAGGCGCAGTACAGCCTGCTCAAGCACCTGGCTTCCTTCCACCGCAATTTGTATGTCGTCGGGGATACCGATCAATCGATCTACGGCTGGCGCGGGGCGGATTATCGCAATGTGCTGCGTTTCCAGAAGGATTTCGATGACGCCCAGGTGATCCTGCTCGAGCAGAACTACCGCTCGGTGCAGTCGATCCTGGACGTGGCGACGGCGGTGATCGACCGCAACCCGTACCGAACGCCCAAGCGCCTGTTCACCGAGCGCGGCGCAGGGCAAAAGATCACGCTGTACGAAGCCTACGACGACCGCAACGAGGCCGAATACGTGGTGGAGACGATCGCTGCGCTGGTCGCCCGTGGCCAGTCTCGCCCCGGCGATTTCGCCGTGATGTACCGCACCAACGCTCAATCCCGCCTGCTGGAAGAAGCTTTCCTGCGCAACAACCTGCCCTACCGGTTGGTGGGGGCGCAGCGCTTCTATGGGCGACGAGAAGTAAAGGATGTGATCGCCTACCTGCGCCTGGTGCACAACCCCAGCGACGAGGTCAGCCTGACGCGCGTGATCAATACGCCGGCGCGCGGCATTGGCAACAAGACCTACCTGGAGCTGCGCACCGAAGCGCAAAAGCTGCGCTTGAGTTCCGGCGCGCTGCTGCTGAAGATGGTGGAAAAGCCAGGTTTGCCGCAGCTCAAAGCGATGGGCCGGCGGGCGGCAGATGCGCTGTCGAAATTCGGCGAGATGCTGGCGCGCTGGCGGGCGGTCAAGGATGAAACCTCGCCGTTGGAACTGATCGACCGCATCCTGCTGGAGGTGGATTACCGTGCTTACATCGACGACGGTACGGAGGAGGGCCGCGATCGCTGGGAGAACGTGCAGGAGCTGCGCCGCCTGGCATCCGAGTACCAGGAGCAGGGACTGACCCCTTTCCTGGAACAGCTTGCGCTGGTATCGGACCAGGATACGGTGGAGACCAATGGCAATGCGCCCACCCTGTTGACGCTGCACGCTGCCAAGGGGCTGGAATTTCCGGTGGTGTTCATCGTTGGTTTAAACGACGGCACGCTGCCGCACGCCCGTTCGTTCGACGATCCGGACGCCATGGCAGAAGAGCGGCGCTTATTGTATGTAGGTATCACCCGGGCCAAGGACCGCCTGTTCCTGGTATATTCGCAGTTCCGTTCGCAGTTCGGCTACCAGGAGGCGGTGGAGCCATCGCGATTTTTGGAAGATGTGCCCGAGGCGCTGGTCGATTCGCCGCAGCTTTCCCGCTCGCGACCCACCAGCCCGTATGCCAGCGACGCCGTGCGCTGGCAAGCGCCGGGACGGGGTTCGGCACCCGTGGTGCAGCAGCGCTACCACCCAGGGATGCATGTACGACATCCGGTTTGGGAGGACGGCATGGTTTTGAACAGCCGCATCCAGGATGACGACGAAATCCTGGATATCTTTTTCGAGAAGGTGGGCCTGAAGCGCGTGGCCGCCTCGCTGGCTCGCCTGGAAATCCGGCAGTAATTGCGCTCCGTGAAGCGGTGGCGCGTTGTATAATCCCTGGTGCCATGCCCATACTCGACTCGCATTCTTTGGAGGTGATCAGCCGCAGCCCCGAGCAAACCCGGCGGGTGGGCATGCGCCTGGGCGCGCTGCTGCAACCCGGGGATACGATCTGCCTGATTGGCGACCTGGGCGCCGGCAAGACCACCCTGGTGCAGGGTATGGCGACCGGCTGGGGATCGCTGGACGCGGTTTCAAGTCCGACATTCGTGCTGGTGAATGTCTACCGCGGAGGGGGCGGTAGGCGCCTTTACCATCTGGACGCTTACCGCATTGCTTCGGCGGCCGAGGCGGAAGACCTGGGTCTGGAAGATATGCTTGCGCAAGGGGCGCTGGTGGTGGAATGGGCGGACCGCATCGACCGGGCGCTGCCCAGGGAGAATCTCGTGATCCGCATGCGCCTGGTGGATGATCACCAGCGCGACCTGGTGATCACGGCGGCAGGCAAGCGCTACCAGAAGCTGTTGGATGAGTTGCGGCAGCAGATTTACGGGGTGCGCTGATGCTGCTGGCGATCGACACTTCCACGCGTCGGGTTGGGCTGGCGCTGTACGATGGCGAGCAGGTGCTGGCGGAGCAGGTGTGGAGTAGCCAGGATTTCCACACCGTGGAGCTGGGGCCGGCGGTGCGCGACATGTTGGCGCGCCAGGGGCTCAAGCCGGCGTCTTTGTCTGCGCTGGGCGTGGCGCTCGGACCGGGGTCGTTCACGGGGTTGCGCATTGGGCTGGCGTTGGCAAAAGGCATCGCGCTGGCAAATCACCTGCCGTTGGTGGGCATTCCCACGCTGGATATCCTGGCAGCGGCTCAGCCGGTGGATGAGAGCCTGGAACTGGCGGCGGTGCTGTCGGCAGGGCGCGGGCGGCTGGCGGTGGGCTGGTACCGGGCGCAGGACGGCGCCTGGCAATCTTATGCCCCGCTGGAGGCGATGACCGCGCTCGAGCTCAATCAGCGCATCCGTGTGCCGACGCTGGTTTGCGGCGAGCTGAATGCTGCTGAGCAGCGCTTGCTGCGCCGCCGCCGCAGATACGTGGTGCTGGCTTCGCCAGCGCGCTCGCTGCGACGGCCCTCCTTCCTGGCAGAACTAGCCTGGAAGCGCTGGCAGGCTGGAGATGTGGACGACCCGGCTACACTGGCGCCGCAGTATTTGCATTACAACGATCCGATCCCCGATTGATCCCACGAGAGCTGCCCCGAATGTCTACTTCGCCAATCACACAGGTGACCATCCGGCGCATGCAGGTCAATGACCTGGAGCAGGTGCGCGCCATCGACCGCCTGTCTTTCAGCTTGCCGTGGCCCGAAAAGGCCTATGAGATCGAACTGCGCGAAAACCAGAACTCGATCCCGCTGGTGGCAGAGAAGGCTGCGCCGGGCAGCGAACCGCTGGTGGTTGGCGTGGTGGTGGCCTGGATGGTATTGGATGAGGTGCACATCGCCACCCTATCGGTGCATCCCGAACATCGTGGGCAGGGCATCAGCCGGGCGCTGCTGGCGCACGCCATCGAAGAAGGCCTGCAACGCGGCGCTGTCCTGGCGACGCTGGAGGTGCGCGCCGGCAACCTGACAGCTCAGGCTCTCTACCAGCGCTTTGGTTTCAAGGTGGTGGGCGACCGGCCGCGCTATTACCAGGATAACCAGGAAGACGCCCTGATCATGACCGTGAATCTGATGGAGGAAAGACTGCCAGGCGTGAGCTACCTGGAATGGCTCCGCCAGCGCGGTTACGAACAAGAAGCGGGCGCCAGTCCGGCAGATTCTTCGCCTCGCTCGTGAGAAGCTGCCCCCTCGCTGCGAGCCGCTCTCTGGCGAAGCAGTCTCCCTTCTCGGCGGGAGATTGCTTCACCCGGCAAAAAGCGCCGGGTTCGCAATGACAGTCAGTTCAATATGAAGGAGACAATGTTGGACTCAAAGGAAGCTTTAGATCAGATTGCGAAAGAAGTCTCGGTATGCACGCGCTGCATACTCAGCCACTCGCGCAAGAATGCTGTTCCCGGCGAGGGTCCGGCGCAGGCAGATATCATGCTGATCGGAGAAGGGCCGGGATTCCATGAGAATGAGCAGGGGCGGCCTTTCGTCGGTGCGGCCGGGCGTTTCCTGGAAGAGCTGTTGGCGATGAACCACCTGAAACGCACGGATGTATTCATCACCAATGTGGTCAAATGTCGCCCTCCCGGCAACCGCGACCCTGAAGCCAGCGAGCTGCAGGCGTGCAACGATTACCTGGAGCGCCAGATCCAGGCAATCAACCCCAAAGTGATCGTCACCCTGGGGCGATTTTCGATGGCTAAATTTTTGCCAAACGCCCGCATCAGCGCGGTGCATGGGCAAGCCACCTGGGTGAAAGGTCGCCTGGTCGTGCCGATGTACCACCCGGCAGCCGCGCTACACCAGGGCTCGCTGCGCCCGGTGTTGGAGAAAGATTTCTCGCAGCTTCTCGAGCTGATCAGAAAAGCCAAGGAAGCTGCCAAACCTAAAGATGAAGGTCAAAATACTCCTGGCAAGGATGAGCCGAAACAATTGTCTCTGTTTTAAGCAAAAACGCGGCGCGCTGTGCAGGATATGTGATGTCGCTGGGAGTGAAGTGAAGCCGCCTCCTGGCAGGCCTGGAAATTGCTTCCGTGGTCACCTTCACAAAACAGCGCCTGGTGCTGCGGAGTGAATAACATCTCAATAAAGGTGTACGCTGGACAGGTGGTTCCTGAGCAGCATGACACCCATGTCTTTGATAGATTGACGAAGAGGTAAAATGAGCAACCAGTATCATGACCAATTGATTGGAAAATTTCAGGATAAATCAGCCAGGGTCGCCATCCTGGGATTGGGCTATGTGGGGCTGCCGTTGGCGGTGGTTTTTGCGGACGCTGGCTTCCATGTGATTGGCATCGACCCGGACCAGCGCAAGGTGGATAGCATCCAACGCGGGGTCAGCCATATCCAGGATGTGCCCACTGCGCAGGTGAAGCGTTTGCGCGAGCAGGGCCTGCTGGAGGCGACCGCCGATTTTTCGGTCTTGAAGCAAGCGGATGCGGTCAGCATCTGCGTGCCAACCCCGCTGCGCAAGACGGGCGATCCGGACCTGTCGTACATCTTGAGCGCCACCGAGGAATTGCAGAAATACATGCATCCTGGGATGGTGGTGGTGCTGGAGTCGACCACTTACCCTGGGACGACGCGCGAGATCTTACTGCCCATGCTGGGCCAGGAGGTGGGGCTGGAGATCGGCCAGGATTTCTTCCTGGCGTTTTCGCCGGAGCGGGTGGACCCAGGCCGTGAGGACTGGACAACGATCAATACGCCCAAGGTGATGGGCGGCATCACCCCCGGCTGCACCGAGGTGGCAGTGGCCTGGTATTCGCAGGCGCTGCAGAGGGTCGTGCCGGTCTCTTCAGCCGAGGTGGCTGAGATGGCCAAGCTGCTGGAGAACACCTTCCGCATGATCAACATCGGCCTGGTGAATGAGATGGCCATCATGTGCGACCGCCTGGGCGTGGATGTTTGGGAAGTGATCGACGCCGCGGCCACCAAGCCATTCGGCTTTATGAAGTTTACGCCCGGTCCAGGGCTGGGCGGTCACTGCATTCCCATCGATCCTCTGTACCTGTCCTGGAAGCTGCGCGCCATCAACTACACGGCGCGTTTTATCGAGCTGGCCTCGGAGATCAATACGGGCATGCCGCGCTACGTGGTGCAGAAGGTGCAGGACGCGCTCAACGAACGGGGCAAGGCGCTGAAGGGCAGCCGCTTGCTGGTGCTAGGGGCGGCCTACAAGCCGGATATCGACGATGTGCGCGAATCGCCGGCGCTGGATGTGATCGGTTTACTGCGCCAGAAAGGGGCGCAGGTGTACTACCACGATCCGTATATCCCGCGGCTGAAGCACGATACCTGGGAGATGGAGAGCGTGACGGATCTGCCTGCGATGGTAAAGCAGGTGGATGGTGTGGTGATCGTGACCAACCATTCCAGCTATGATTACCCGGCCATCCTGGAAGCGGCGGCGCTGATCGTCGATACGCGCAACGCGCTGGGCAAATCTGGCAAGGACAATCCCAAGGTGGTGCGCCTGTAATTGGGTGCAGGCTGCAGGCGCTCCGAGAAAGACCATAGTTGGGGGTGATAGGGATGCGAAGCATCTCTCATTGCCCCCAAACCCTGAACTGGTAGGAGAGATGGATGGCAAATTACCTGGTCACCGGGGCGGCAGGATTTATTGCGTCCAGGGTAGTGGAGTTGCTGCTGGCAGATGGGCACACCGTCACGGGATTGGATAATCTGAACGACGCCTACGACGTGCGCGTCAAGCACTACCGACTGCAGCGGCTGGCGGCGCAGGCGGGTTTTCGCTTCCACCGCCTGGATATCTCCGACAAAGCCGCGCTGGAGGACGAGCCAGGGCTATGGGCCGAGCCTTTCGATGGGGTGATCAACCTGGCGGCCCGGGCTGGTGTGCGCCAGTCGGTGGAAAATCCCTGGGTGTACGTGGACACCAACCTGACCGGCACGCTCAATTTGCTGGAGATGTGCCAGCGGCGCGGCATAGCCAAGTTCATCCTGGCTTCCACCTCCAGTGTGTATGGCTCGGATGCGCCGCTGCCCACACCGGAAGAAGCCGACAGCAATCACCCGCTGCAGTCATACGCGGCCACCAAAAAAGCGGCCGAGGTGATGTGCCACGCCTACCACCACCTGTATGGGCTGGATGTGACTGTCTTTCGTTATTTCACGGTTTACGGCCCAGCCGGGCGCCCGGATATGAGCCTGTTTCGCTTTACGAAGTGGATTTGCGAGGGACTTCCGCTGCGTCTCAACGGGGATGGAGAGCAATCGCGCGGTTTCACCTACGTGGACGATATCGCTCGGGGGACGATCGCCGGGCTGAAGCCGTTGGGGTACGAGATTATCAACCTGGGCGGGCACGAGAATGTCAAGATCAACGAGTTGATTGCCCGCCTGGAGCAGATGCTGGGCAAGAAGGCCGAGATCGTGCGCTTCCCGGCGCACCCGGCGGATATGCTGGCCAACTGGGCAGATACCAGCAAGGCGCGCCGCCTGTTGGGCTGGACGCCACAGGTGTCGCTGGAGGAGGGGGTTCGCGCGCTGGTGGATTGGTACCTGGCAGAGCGCGACTGGGCCAGCCAGATCAACATGGATTAGCGCTCCATGCAACCCAGGCCCAACCGGCTCAGGCAGGCATTTGCGCGGCTGCTGGAAAACCCACTCATGCGGCGGGTCATCCGCAATTCTGGCTATTTGTTTGGTTCGACGGGCATCTCGGCTGCCATCGGTATGCTGCAGGGCATCCTGGCGGCGCGGCTGTTGGGCGTGGCGGGTTATGGCATTTTGGGGGCGATCACCCTGTTCACCAGCGTGGTCAACAGGTTCGCCTCTTTTCGGATGAGCGAACTGGTGATCAAGTATGTGGGGCAGTTCCACGAGCAGAATGATCCGCAGCGGGCGGCGGCGGTCTTCAAGGCTGCCGCGCTGGTGGAGATGACCGCTTCGTTTGTCGCCTATGGGCTGGTGCTGGCGCTGGCGCCGCTGGGGGCGCGCTTCCTGGCGAAAGACCCGGCGACGGCGCAGTGGTTTGCGGTGTATGGCCTGATTGTGTTGGCCAACCTGGTTGCAGAAAGCTCGACTGGCATGCTGCTGATCTTCGATCGTTTCCGGCGCATGGGCCTGCTGAATGTGATCCAGAGCGCCTTCACCCTGGCAGTGATTGCCGGGGTGTACTTCAGCCAGGGGGGCATGCTGGGCATCCTGGTGGCGTATTTATTGGGAAAGACCTTTGGCGCGCTGAGCCTGACAGCGGCGGCCTTGCTGGAAGCCCGGCGGCGTTGGGGGGGTGACTGGTGGCGGGCGCCCTTGCGATTGCTGCGCCCGTATCGCCGGGAGCTGGTGCACTTTGCGGTCAGCACCAATATCAGCGCCTCGTTGAGCCTGGTCAATAAGGACAGCGAGCTGCTGTGGGTGCTGTTGCTGCGCAACCCGCTGGAAGGTGGCTACTATAAGCTGGCGCTGGCGCTGGCCAACGTGGTGCAGATGCCAGTGGCGCCGCTGCCCCAGGCCACCTACCCGGAGCTGTCGCGTGAGGCGGCGCGCGGCCAGTGGCGCAACGTGCGCTATATCCTGCGCCAGGGGGCAATCCTGGCAGGCGTTTATTCACTGGCGGCGACTGCCGGGTTGGTGCTGCTGGGTCGGCCGCTGATCACCTATCTCTACACGCCAGCATTCTTACCATCCTACCCGGCCCTGCTGCTCATCCTGGCTGGCTTGCTGGTGGCCAACACGTTTTATTGGCAGCGCACGGCGCTGCTGGCGGTCGGGCTGCCGGCTTTTCCTACCAAAGTGAACACGGTGCTGGCAGGGCTGAAAGTGACAGGCACATTGCTTCTGGTGCCGGTCTACGGTTACCTGGCAAACGCTGCCCTGCTGGCTGGTTCGTACATCCTCGGCGTGTCAGTGTCGGTGTGGCGGCTGCTGCTGGAGTTGAAACGCAAAGAGCGAGCGGCGCTGGCAGCGCAAGAGCATCGAGAAGAGGTGGTTGGGGTGTCGAAGGACGGGCAGGCATGACGCGGGTGGCGTATGTGATTGCCTCGCTGCAGCAGCCGGGTGGCTGGCGCAGCCATGCCCTGGCGTTCGTGGGGGCAATGCGCAAGCACATCGAGCCCATCCTGTTGGTCAGCCAGGCGGACCTGCCCGAAGCGCGCCGCCTATTCCCTGCGGATGTCATCTTTCCGTTGCCGGGTACGCAGCAGGCAGCGCTGCACAGCCCGCGCGGCTGGCCGTTGCTGTGGTCCACCTACCGCACGATTGGCGGCCTGGCGCTGCCGGAGGTGGACCTGGTGCATTCCCTGGAAGCTTACCCCACTGGGCTGGTGGGTAGCTGGCTGGTGGCGCGCGTGCGCTCCAAAGGGCGCGGCGCTGCTCCGCACATTCTGACCGTGCACGGCACCTACGGGGTGATTTGGCGCAGTCGCCGCCTGGATCATGCCGCCTACCGCGGCGTACTGCGCCGGGCGGCGATGGTCTGTCCGGTCTCGCACGGCACCGCCCGGCAGATGCTGCGCTATTACGCCACCGAGCTGAAGCCGGAAAAGCTGCACCCGATCCTGAATGGCAACGACTTCGCCAGGCGTGTGCCAGCAAGCGCGGCGCTGCAGCGTTCCATCCCCCAAAGCCCGCTGCTGCTCACGGTGGGCGATCTGAAGCCGCGCAAGGGGCTGCACCTCTCCCTGGCGGCGTTCCAGCAGGTGCAGGCTGCCATGCCCCAGGCCAGCTATTGGATCGTGGGCCGGGCAGGGGACGATCATTACGCTCGACACCTGGGGCAAATTGTGGAGCGTTTGGGCCTCAGAAACGTGCGTTTCTGGGGAGCGATCAGCGATGAACAGCTCGAGCAGTGCTATCGCCAGGCCTCCATCTTTGTGTTGACGCCCGAACAACAGGGGGATCAGTTCGAAGGTTTTGGCCTGGTTTACCTGGAGGCTGGGGCTTACGGGCTGCCGGTGGTGGCGACGCGCAGCGGCGGCGTGCCGGATGCAGTGCGGGATGGCGAAACCGGCATCCTGGCAGACGAAGGCGATGTGAACGGCATTGCTCAGGCCATTTTGCGCCTGGCGCAAAATCCCGGCCTGCAGCGCCAGATGGGGCTTGCCAACCGGCGCTGGGCCGAGACGCTCACCTGGGAGCGCACGGCAGATGAACAGATTCAGTGTTACCAGGAGGTGCTGCAAGCGGTATGAAGATCGCCCTGGTGGCGCCCAGCGACATTCCATCCCGGCGGGCAAACAGCGTGCAGGTGATGAAGATGGCGCAGGCGATGATCGCCTGCGGGCACGCAGTGCGCGTTGCGGCGCCCCTGAGCCAGGCCTGGGCCAGCGGTGCGCCGCCGCAGTGGGGAGAGCTGGCGAAGCTGTACGGGCTGCGCCAGTCGTTCGAGATAAGCTGGCTGCCGGCGCGCCCTGCGCTGCGCGGCTACGGATACGGGCTGGCGGCGCTTGGCTGGGCGCGCCGCTGGGGAGCGGATGTGCTCTACACGCGCCTGCCACAGGCGGCGGCCTTGGGCAGCCTGAGCGGCATGCCCACCGTGCTGGAAGCGCACGATCTGCCGGCGGGTAAAACCGGGCCGCTGTTGTTTCGCCTTTTCCTGTCCGGCAGGGGGGCGCGGCGTCTGGTAGCGATCACCCAGGCGCTGGCAGATGACCTGGCGAAGCACTACCGCTTGCCGCAAAGAGCAGGTTTCGTTGTCGTGGCGCCAGATGGCGTCGACCTGGAGCGCTTTGCACAGCTTCCCGAGCCAGCCGAAGCGCGGCGCAGGCTGCGCTCACAGGCAGGGTTGGCGCTGCGCGAACAGGTGTTCACTGCCGGTTACAGCGGGCACCTGTACGCCGGTCGCGGCGTCGAGCTGATTTTGCAGATGGCCCAGGCGCTGCCGGAGGTGCAGTTCCTGCTGGCGGGCGGCGAACCCGAGCAGGTGCAGCGTTTACGGCAGCAAGCTGCCTCGCTGGCGCTGAACAACCTGGTGGCGGTGGGCTTCGTCGATAACCAGGCGCTGCCGCTGTACCAGGCGGCCTGCGATGTGCTGCTGATGCCTTATCAAAAACAGGTGGCGGGCTCGTCCGGTGGTAACATTGCCCCGTACTTGAGCCCGATGAAATTGTTCGAGTACCTGGCTTGCGGGCGACCGATCCTGTCCAGCGATCTGCCCGTGCTGGCGGAAGTGCTGCATGCGGGCAACAGCATCCGCCTGCCAGCGGAGCAACCCGGCGCCTGGGTGCAGGCGCTGCAAGCGCTGCAGAGCGACCCGCAAAAATGCGCCACGTTGGCGGCCCAAGGGCGCAAAGACGCACTGCAGTATTCCTGGAAGGCGCGCTGCCGGCGCATTTTCGAGGCTATATGAGAAACAGCGATAGGAAGGCGGAACACCCCACGCGTGAGGGACTCCCTGGCAAGCTGCGCCCGCGTTTGAGCGGCGGGTTGGCAGCCGGTATCTTGCTGACGATACTGCTTGCCGGCTTGATGGCGCGAGTTTCTTCTGGCTACCAGAACCTGGCGCAGTTCCCGGCTTTCCTGGCGATGCTGGGTGTGGCGGGAGGCTTGCTGCTGCTGTGCTGGTGGGTCTTGCGCGGGGAAAGATTGCCTTCCTGGCTGCTGGGGTTGACTTTTGCCGCCTTGGTCCTGCGCATCGGCGCGGGGATCATCTGGTATGTGGCGCTGCCGGCCGTGGGCTATGGTTCAGACCCGGAACGCGGCGGTTATGTGATGGCCGACGCCTATGAGCGTGACCAGGCTGCCTGGGAGCTGGGCAGCTCGGATAAACTGCTGGGGCGAGCGTTCCAGGGCATCTATCGCAAAGCGGACCAGTACGGTGGGCTGCTGTTCCTTTCAGCGCTGGTGTATCGAACAGTGGGGAGCGAGACGCATGCGCCGCTGCTGGTGGTGGTGCTGAGCGCGGCCGCCTCTTCGCTGGCGGTGCTGTTTTTGTACGCCTTCGCTGCCCGCCTGTGGGATCAGGGCGTGGCTGCCATTGCTGCGCTGGCCCTGGCGCTCTACCCGGAGGCGGTGCTCTTGGGCAGCTCGCAGATGCGCGAAGCCTACCTGGTGACGCTGGTGATCATGGCATTCTATGGGCTGGCAGGCTTATGGAAGAAATACCGCTGGCAAGATGTGGCGTGGGTGTTGTTGGCGGTTGGCTTGAGCCTGTTCTTCTCACCGCCCTTCGCCGCTCTGCTGGTGGCGATGCTAGCGATCCAGGCAGCCGCCCAGGCGGGCAGCAGGCTGGCGGCGAGCGGGCGCCGGCGCCTGTTCTGGTTGGGCCTGGCAGGAGCGGGGCTGCTGGCGGCGATCGGTTTGTGGTTGAGCCTGCGCAGCCTGGCGCCGGAAGGCGTGCAGGGACCGATGGAGGTGCTTTCGTGGTGGGCGCGGCGCTCGGCCACTTACCAGCTCTACCTCAACGAGCGCGCCTCGGGCTGGTTTCAAAAGATCTTCGACAGCACGCCGGATTGGGTGCACATCCCCCTGCTGGTGGGCTACGGCATCTTCCAGCCGTTCTTACCAGCGGCGCTCAGCGATGTGACCGGGGCAGCCATCTGGAGGGGAATTGCCCTTTGGCGCGCCCTGGGTTGGAGCATCTTGCTGCCGTTCCTGGTGTACGCACCGACGCTGGCGCTGCGGCGCAAGCAAGCGCGCCAGGCTGGCGTCTTCCTGCTGAGCTTGTTGGTTTGGGCTGTGATCTTGATCGCTTCCTATCGCAGCGCCGGCGACCAGTGGGACAACCCCCGCTACCGGGCGGCGTTCGCCGCGCTGCAGATCGGGCTGGCGGCGTGGTCGCTGGTGGAGTGGCAGCGCAGCCGCGACCCCTGGCTGCGGCGGGCGCTGGTCGGGCTGGCGATCATCCTCGCCTGGTTCTTACCGTGGTACCTGCGCCGCTACGTGTACCTGCCCTGGCCGATTGAAGACCCGTTCAAGATATTGGGGATGGGTATCTGCAGCGCGGGGCTGTATTTGCTGGCGGATTGGGCGAGACAGGCGCGACCCAGATGAGTGTGATAAAAGACAAAATTTCACCGCGAAGGCGGAAAGACGCAAAGAGAAAAAGATCAACGCAAAGTTCACCAAGGAGGCACAAAGATCACAAAGTTTTATTGCTTATATCCACAGAGCTTTGGAGCATCCGAAAATAGAACAAGACTTTACGACTTTGTTAAGCTTTGGAAAAATAAAGGCGAGATATTGACAGAGAATGAAATAAATGCTAGTGTATTTTAGGTGTGTTGCTATGGACCTATAAAAAGTGGTATTGAACTGCAGGGGAATAACGAATAAATCCCACAATACGGCCTTTTTCACAAATAGAAATGATAACGGGGAATCTATGAGAGCACAACAAAATCATCGACAAAGACAGTTGGGGGCGCTACTTATTATTGTCGGTATTGCTTTCCTATCCATATTTTTATATGAATGGGTAAACGAACTACATGGACCATTATTTATAAGACTGCTATCGGGTTATTCTATTCCGCAAACATCAGCTTACAATTCTCCGGTCACCCAATCTGATCTTGTTATTGTAGCCTTTATTGAAGATATTGCTTATACATTGAGATCGATACCTCCATCGGTGAAGGTCATTTCCATAAACAATATCCAAGATAATCATCCGAACGCGGTTGTACTCAGTAGAGAATTCCTCCTTTCAGCTCACCAAGACCACCAACTAAGAACTGACCTGGTAAATCTCGTAGAAAATCAAGTTGTCATTATGGCTAAAGATGTTACCGTGCGAGAGCTAGTAGAGGCGTTAAATATAGATGATCCTGGAGGTACATCAATCGTTGGTGGAAGCTATCTTTATTCCCATATAATAGGTTTCAATAATGGAAAATATAGCACGGGTGGAGTTGAAAAGAATGAATATACACAAACCCTTGAAGGCGAAAATCGTGCCATTATTGCTGTCGCGACAAACGAGCTTGAACATGTTCGAGAGTTTACCTCATCACACTCAAAATAGTTATTGACACTCTAGTTTCTGCGGTGGGGAAAGCTTCTTGCACTTCGTGAGCCACGTAATATGATCTAATCTTCACCTATACGAAAGGGGATTATTATGAAAACAGGAATTTATTTCTGGTTAAGGATTGTCATGATTATAGTTGTTGTGCTAGCAGGTGTCGGATTTTAGTTCATACTTAATAAAGTGACTGTCGCAAACTCGGCGGTTTCATCTTACCCTCCTCCTGCGAGTCAACCCGCACAATTTGAGACTATTGCTGCTTATCCACCACCTTTACAATCTGTTAACGCTGAATCTGATGGCATTATTACTAACTTTACTATTGCTGTGTTGGTTGATGATGCATCACTTATATTACAATCAGTGCCTGCTTATGCTGAAATATTATCACGCCAGGCAGCGTTGTATAAAGGTGTCGATGCGATCATCCTTAGTAGAGAATACATCCGATTATCGGAATATAACGAACAAAAGCATTCTGATCTCTCCAGATTAGCGGAATCAGGGGTAACCATTATAGTAACCGGGGACGCTACCTTTACAGAATTGGGAGACGCTCTTGGCATCTTTATACCTGAACAGAAAGTGGAGGGGGGATGGTATATATATAAAAGCTATACACAGTTACCTAATGGTATCCCAGTAATAGGCGGAATAATTGTTTCAGATAACAATCAAGATGAGAACAGAGCAATTCTTGAGTGGGTTAAGATCACGCGAAGTAACATTGAAGTATCCATACCCGAACAAGATCTTTCGGATAATCTCCCTGTGGGATTGAATGTGGATTTGACAGCATCTAATGATCTTCTGAATCATCAAGAGGCTTTGCCCTCGTCACAAATATCTACCCTCTCCAACCATTTCGTATATCTACCATCAGCTCTTAACTCTCCACCATATTGGGATAATAATCTATCGATTCGTGAAAATGTATGGATCGACTGTCCATATGGTTATTATCATGATCTAGTTAAGCCTTGGGAATTGATTGGAGACCATTCAGGGAGCGAGGATTATTTTAGCTTCGAATTTCATCAGCAAACCAAAGCAGGAAAGAGCTATTGTAGTAATTCCGCTTACCAAATCGAGAATGTCCATACTCAATCCGATCTGTCATTGAATTTGGTTCCTGGACAACTTATAGAATATAGCCCAACCACTACTACAGGTACAACGTATGCAGAAGTACATTTGGGCGCAACAGATATCGGGTTATCCTGGGGATTTCAGACAGAAAATGTATCAGTAATTGATTACAATGACTATGATACTGATACTGCAGCATGGCAAATTGATTATGTATGGAACTCCACACCTGCAGAATATACGTACGAAAGTATACCCGGCGCTACTTTTACGTTATCTGAATCGTGGGATCCTTACATGGATAGATGGGTAACTATTCGAGTGAAATCGTGCTGGTTATGTAACACTGTGCAATTTCAAAGGCATTACATTTATGTTTGGTAAATTCCACTCGTAATGCATCATCGTTCCAGGTAAGTTCCAGGGTGATGATTATGTTTCAGTGAATATTACTCTATTGAGTGTAAAGATTTACATTTGTCAATCCTTGATTGGTTTGCTTGTAACACTATAAGTCTGGTCGAAAAGCTCGCTCTTTTCGACCAGACTTCTGAGTTATTTCTAAGCCTCTTGGCGCTGTGAGCTTTTACTCCCACTCGATGATCCCTGGCGGCTCGCTGGTTATGTCGTTCACCACCCGGTTGACGCCCTGCACCTCGTTGACGACGCGGCTGACTAGACGCGCCAGAAGGTCGTGTGGCATTCGCGCCGCATGCGCAGCCGCCCGGCGCCAGCTAGCTTCAGTTTGTGAGCAATAACCGGATGGTATAATCACTCATCAAAGTGGCGAATCAGTGTTCAGCATTACTGCATTTTTGGGGAGACCAGGAATGAACAATTTGAGCGTACTACGGGAAAGCAGAGATGCCCTTCAGCTTGAGGAAATCTTACTGTTGCGGGCGCTTCCCATTCAGGAAGGCATTCATCAGTAGCTGCAGTTGCAATCAGCGTTTGAATGGCAGCTCCAACAAACCGCGCCCTTGTTTGAGAAGGAACGCCGGGTAGCCCTGGCAGAGCTGCAAGCCCGGCTCCAGCGGTTGAAAGATTGACGTACGCCGCATGGAGAATTTGCTGCAGGGGGAAATCAACGATAAGATTCTCTTCGAGTTGAGTTTTCTTTTGCAGCCTCCCGGGGCGGTAAGCAGGGCGACCTGTGCGTGCCAGAGCAGACGCGGGTAGGCCGGTTATTTGGGGCAGAACGCGATTGAGGTATAGACAGGCAGGGCGACCCGTGCTTGCCAGAGCAGGCGCGGGTAAGCCGGTTATCTGGGGCAGAGCGCGATTGAGGTAAAGTCGCGTGGGTCGCCCCTACTCCCACTCGATGGTGCCGGGGGGCTTGCTGGTGATGTCGTAGACGACGCGGTTGATGCCCTGGACTTCGTTGACGATGCGGCTGGCAAGGCGCGCCAGCAGGTCGTGGGGCAGGCGCGCCCAATCGGCGGTCATGAAATCTTCGGTGGTCACGGCGCGCAGGGCGATGGCTTCTTGGTAGGTGCGCTTGTCGCCCATCACGCCGACCGAGCGCACTGGCAGCAGCACAGCAAAGGCCTGGGCGGTGCCATGCAGTTCTTCGCCGCGTCGGCCCATGCGCAGCAGCCCGGCGGCAGACAGTTCCTCGGTCAGGATGGCGTCGGCGAGGCGCAGACGCTCTAGCCGCTCGGGGGTGACCTCTCCCAAACAGCGCACTGCCAGGCCAGGGCCGGGGAAGGGCTGGCGCCAGACCAGCCCGGCGGGCAGCCCCAGGGCCTCGCCAACGGCGCGCACTTCATCTTTGAATAAATAGCGCAGCGGCTCGACCAGCTCAAACTCCATCCTCTCGGGCAGCCCGCCGACGTTGTGATGGCTCTTGATGCGCTGCGCCTGGGCGCGGTCGGGTGCTGAGGATTCGACCACGTCGGGATAAATGGTGCCCTGCACCAGGTAACGCGGCTTACCCAGGTGGCGCGCCTGGCGCTCGAAGATGCGAATGAACAATTCGCCAATGATGCGGCGCTTGGTTTCCGGCTCGGTCACGCCGCGCAGGGCGGTCATGAACTGATCCACGGCGTCCACCACCACCAGCTCGACGCCCAGGTTGTTCTGCAAGGCGCGACGCACCTGGGCAGCCTCCCCCAGGCGCAGCAAGCCGGTATCGACGAAGACGGCCACCAACTGGTCGCCCACAGCGCGCTGCACCATGGCGGTGGCGACGCTGGAATCAACCCCGCCGCTGACCGCGCTGAGCACGCGCTCACCGCCCACTTGCTGGCGGATGCGAGCAACGGTCTGCTGGATGATCGACTCGGGCGTCCACTCTGGCTTTGCCTGGCAAATATCCCATGCAAAGCGGCGCAAAATCTCGATGCCCTGCGGGGTGTGGTGGACTTCGGGGTGGAACTGCACGCCGTAATAATTGCGGGAGAGGTCGCCCATGGCGGCGATGGGAGAGTTTTGGCTGCTTGCCAGGGGCTGAAAGCCAGGAGGCGGCGCTTCGATGCGGTCGCCATGCGACATCCACACCTGCTGGCTGCCGGCTGGCAGGAGCGGGTTCTCCAGGCTGGTCTGCAGCAGGGCGTGCCCGTACTCGCGCTCCTGCGAGGCGGCCACGCGCCCGCCCAGGGCGTGTGTCAGCACCTGCATGCCGTAGCAGATGCCCAGCACCGGCAAGCCGCTGTTCAGTACGTAGCCAGGTAGGAAAGGCGCATCCGGCTCATAGACGGAAGCTGGCCCTCCAGAGAGGATGAAGCCGCGCGGCTGCAGCGCCAACACCTGCTCGGCGGTTGCATCCCAGGGGAAGATTTCGCAATAGACTTGCACTTCGCGGATGCGCCGGGCGATGAGCTGGGTGTACTGCGAGCCGAAATCCAGGATGGCGATCGAGTCGGTCATGGCGGGTGCAGCAGCTTTCACTCTTCGAACAGGATCTGGTCGCCTTCCATGGAGCGAATGCGCGCCAGGGCTTCGATCGGCACACCCAGGTGAGTAAGCGCTTGCCGCCCGCCTTCGAAGGTCTTTTCGATCAGCGCGCCGATGCCAACGATGACCGCCCCAGCGGTTTGAGCCAGGCGCACCAACCCCAGGATGGTGGCGCCGCTTGCCAGGAAATCGTCAATGATCAGCACCCGCTCACCGCCCGACAGGTATTCCGGCGAGACGATCAGCTCGACCATGCGGCCTTTGGTGTGGGAGGGCGAGAGCGTCAGGAAGACCTGGTCCGGCATGGTGATGGGCTTGTGCTTGCGGGCGTAAACCACCGGCAGGTTCAAGTGCAGGGCGGTGGTGACGGCGGGCGCGATGCCCGAGATCTCCGCAGTCAGCACTTTGGTAGCGCCGACATGCTGGAAGCGGCGGGCCAGCTCTTTGCCGCACTCGTCCATCAACCGGGGATCGACTTGATGATTGATGAAGCCATCCACTTTGAGGATGCCGTTGCCCAGGTTTTTGCCCTGCGCCAGGATACGATCTTTGAGGATTTGCATGCCAACCTCCTGAAGCTGTTTGTGGTAAGCGTTCAGCCTGACAGGGGTATTCTACCAGCACAAGGCGAAAGACCCCAAGGGTTTGGGCTGGCGTTTGAGGGCTGGTAGCGGATGGGTCAGGGCAGATGTGTTAGAATCGCTGCGTGCGTTTACTTTTAGCTTCTAATTCGCCTCGTCGGCGACAATTGATCGCCCTGGGGGGCTGGGATTTCAGCATCCAGGCGGTAGAGATAGATGAGCAGCCATGGAGCGGGGAAGACCCGCGCCAATACGTGCTGCGCCTGGCGCAGGGCAAGGCCCAGGCCGCCCTGGAAGCATTGGGTGCGGATGCAGGCGCAGATGACTGCCTGTTAATTGCGGCGGACACCACCGTGGTGGATAACGGTGAAATCCTGGGAAAACCGGCTGACCCGGCGGAGGCGCGCGCCATGCTGGAGCGCCTGCGTGGCCGCACCCACCAAGTGTTGACTGCCCTGGCGGTGGTGCGCCTGCCCACCGAAGAGCTTGCCCAGAATGCCCAGGCGCAGCCTGGGCATTCGCAGGCGCGCCCCGGCGATTGGCGCATAGAGAGCGATCTTTGCGTCACGGACGTGCCGATGCGCCAGTACAGCGCAGCCGAATTGGAGCACTATATCGCCAGCGGCGATCCAATGGATAAAGCCGGCGCTTATGCCATCCAACACCGGGGCTTTCATCCCGTGGAAAGCCTGCAAGGCTGCTACGCCAACGTGGTTGGCTTGCCTTTGTGCCATTTGCTGCGCACCTTGCGGAAGCTTGGCGTCGACTCCCAAGCTGATCTACCGGCGGCTTGCCAGGCATCCTTAGAATACAACTGTCCAGTCTACCAGCAGGTCTTGGACGGTGAAATTTAACCGATGATGAATAAAAAAATCTGGTATCTACTGGTTTCCATTCTGATCATAGCCATTTCCCTGCAGGCTTGCTCGCAGTCGACTCCTGCGCCGACGCCCACGCCCACGGCAACGCAGCCTGAGGAGTTGAAATCACCAGCGGCGCGCACTACCAGCGTGCCAGACGCCCGCCTGGCAGCTCAAGCTTACCTGGATGCCTGGGTGGCTGAAGATTATCCTGGCATGTATGGTATGCTGACATCTTTGAGCCAGGCTGCCATCAGCGCCGAGGATTTTGAGAAATTCTATCGCAGCATTGCCAACGAAGCTGCTTTGAGCAGCATCCAATATGCCATCCTGTCTTCCCTGGTGATGAATCCCACCAGCGCGCAGGTGGGCTACCGAGTGACGCTGAGCAGTATTTTGGTCGGCGACCTGGAGCGGGAAACGGTGATGCAGCTCACGCTGGAGCGAGGCCAGTGGCGCGTGCAGTGGGATGAAACCCTGGTGATGCCTGAACTGGCAAATGGCAACTACCTGGGTATGGAACGCTATATCCCGGCGCGCGCCAACATCTACGATCGCTTTGGGCATGCATTGGTAGCGCCCGCCGATGCCACCGCCATCGGCCTGCGCCCGGCCTTGATCGATGAAGAGCAGGTGGACGCGCTGTATGCCGTGCTGACCCGCCTGACCGGCATGAGCGCCGATGAAATCCAGGCCACCTACGCCGATTTTCCACCCGGGGCAGACTGGTATGTGCCGCTTGGTGAAGCGCCTGCCAGCGAGGTGGAGACGCGCTTTGGCGATTTGTCCGGTTTCAGCGGCCTGGTGTTGAATTACAGCCGCTGGCGCTATTACTTCGGCGGGGGCGTGGCTGCCCACCTGCTGGGCTATGTCAGCCCAATCCAGGCGGGACAGGAAGACCAATACCTTCGCCAGGGTTATCGCATCGATGAGCGCGTTGGCCAGTCCGGCCTGGAAGCATGGGGAGAAAAATACCTGTCTGGGACGCGTGGCGGTGCGCTGTACCTGTTCAACAGCCAGAACCAGATCGTGACCAAGCTGGCAGAAAAACAGGCTGGGCCGGCGGAGGCGATTTACACCACCCTGGACCGAGATTTCCAGGCCCAGGTGCAGCGGGCGATCGAGGGCTTTCGCGGCGCGATCGTGGTGCTGGAACGAGACACTGGCCGGGTGCTGGCCATGGCCTCATCGCCCACCTTCGATCCCAATGCCTTCGAACCGAATAACTACAACTACTCGGCGCAACTGGCGGAGATTTATGAAAATCCCTACAACCCGCTGGTCAACCGGGCCACGCAGGGGCAATACCCGTTGGGTTCGGTGTTCAAGATTATTACCATGGCCGCCGCATTGGAAAGCGGACGCTTTACACCGGAAAGCACCTACCAATGCGGCTATTTCTTCACCGAGCTGCCGGGTTTGCAGTTGAACGACTGGACCTATGATCACTACCTGGAAGATGGAGAGACCATCCCCAGCGGCTTGTTGACCCTGCCCGAGGGACTGATCCGCTCTTGCAACCCGTGGTTCTGGCACATTGGACTGGATTTGTACGTCAATGACCTGACCACAGCCGTTTCCGAAATGGCGCGCGGCTTTGGGCTGGGCAAGCCGACCGGCATCGAGGGGGTGGAAGAAGAAGCTGGCAATATCCCCGACCCGGGCAGCGAGGTGGATGCCACCAACCTGGCGATCGGGCAGGGCGATACGCTGGTGACGCCGCTGCAGGTGGCGGCCTTCACGGCGGCGCTGGGCAATGGCGGCACCCTTTACCGCCCTCAGGTGATCGAAAAGATCCAACCGCCCGAGGGCGCGCCGCGCTTCGAATTCAAGCCACAGGTAAACGGCACGCTGCCGATCAGCCCCGAGACGCTGAAAGTGATCCAGGAGGCCATGCGCGGCGTGGTCGCCAGCCGGAACCCGTTCGGCACGGCCTGGCACCGTTTCACCGGGCTGGATATTCCCGTCGCTGGCAAAACCGGCACCGCCCAGTCCGGCTCGGGTCGCCCGCATGCCTGGTTTGCTGGCTACACCTTTGCCGAGCGCGAGAACCAGCCCGATATTGCCATTGCGGTGGTTGTCGAAAACATCGGCGAAGGTTCCGACTATGCCGCCCCCATCTTCCGGCGGGTGGTGGAGCTGTATTTCTATGATCGTCCTGCCAAGCTGTACCCGTGGGAGTCGTCATTTTACGTGGTGGCGACGCCGGAACCGGAGAATAACCCGTAACGTGTGAGCATCCATCGTGCGCGGCCTGATCATTCGCTCCCAGTCCGGATTTTATACCGTCGAAACCAGCCAGGGCAATCGCGTCTGTCGCCTGCGCGGGCGCTTGAAAAAAGGACCGCGCCAGGGAGACGTGGCAGCCATTGGCGATTGGGTGCAAATCACGCCCGAAGGCCAGTCGCGCGGCATGATCGAGGCGGTCGAGCCGCGCCGCCACGTGATTTCGCGCATGGCGCCCACCCCGCGCGGCGAATACGAGCAAATCTTAATCGCTAACCCCGACCAGGCTGTTTTTGTGTTTGCCTGCGCCGAACCTGAGCCGCGCTTTGGTATGTTGGACCGTTTCCTGGTGATCGCTGAACGGCAACACCTGCCAGCGTTGATCGTCGCCAATAAAGCCGACCTGGTGGGTATGGCGAAAGCCGAGGCCTGTTTCCAGCGCTATGCGGATATCGGTTATCCCGTGCTGGTCACCTCGGCAAGCCTGGGTTGGGGGTTGGAGGCGTTGGGCGAGCGACTGGCTGGGAAAATCTCTGCCCTGACTGGCCCATCTGGCGTGGGGAAATCCAGCTTGTTGAACCGAATTATTCCCGGCCTGGACTTGGAGGCGCGGGAGGTGAGCCAGGCGACCAGCAAAGGAAGGCATACGACCGTAGTGCGCGAGCTGCACCGCCTGCCGCAAGGGGGGTATGTCGCCGATACGCCCGGCCTGAAAGCCCTGGCTTTGTGGGACATCAACCCTGAAGAGCTGGACGCCTATTTTCCTGAGCTGCGCCAACGGGTGGCGCAGTGCGAATTCAGCGACTGCAGCCACCAGCACGAGCCGGGCTGCGCAGTGCTCAAGGCGCTGCAGGCAGGCGAAATTCACCCGGAACGCTATCAGTCTTACCTGCGCATCCGGCTGGGTGAAAAAGAGCTGGCTGGTTAACCGACATTACCCGTCAGCGCGAGCGATGGTCACCGCCGAGAACCTTGCCCCTGTTCTGCAAGTCGATCGATTGAGCTATTATATCCCCTTGTGGCGCGGCTACCTGGTGCGGCAGCCGGCCGGTGCGCTGCGCATTTTGGATAGCACCAGCTTTGAGCTTTATTCGGGCGAGATGCTGGTGCTGGTGGGCGAGTCTGGCAGCGGCAAATCCAGCCTGGCGAAAACGATCCTGCACCTGGCATCGCCAGGATTTGGGCGGGTTATGTACCGCGGGCAGGACCTGGCTCAGTTGCGGGGGGAATCGCTGCGCGCTGTGCGGCGCAAATTGCAGCTCGTATTTCAAGACGCGCGCGCTGCGCTGAATCCGATCATGCCAGCCAGAGAGGTCCTGGCAGAGGCCCTGGCGCCTGGCGAACGGATAAGGCCAAATGAGCGAATATTGGAGCTGGCGGAGCTGGTTGAATTTTCACCGGCGCTGCTTTCCTGCACTCCCGGAGCGCTGAGCGATGAACAATGCCGGCGGCTGGGATTGGCGCGCGCCCTGGCGGCTGAGCCCGAAGTGATTGTCTATGATGCGCCAGTACGACCTGACGCAGACCAGGCGGGGTTGGGTATGCTGCGCTTGCTAAGAAGCCTTCAGAGCAGTCTTTCCTTGAGTTGTCTGTTCCTCGACCGCTCTCCCAGCCCGGCTTACCGGTACGCCGACCGCGTCGGGGTGATGTATGCGGGCAGGCTGATCGAGCTGGCGCCGCAAGAAGAACTCTCAAGACATCCCTTGCACCCTTACAGCCAGGCGCTGTTGGCAGCCACGCCAGGTATACGCGGGCTGCCGGGTGACAAGGTATTGCGCCTGCCGGGCGAATCGCCCAGGCCGGGCAACCTGCCGGGCGGCTGCCGCTTTCACCCCCGCTGCCGCTATGTCCAACCGGTATGCCTGGAAGCCGACGCTGAATGGCGCCAGGCGTCGCCGGGGCATTGGGTAGCCTGTCACATGGTATGAGCGCCTTTATTTTTCGCAGGGCGGTGTGGCTGCTGCCCATCATGCTGGTGGTCGTGCCCAGCGCTTGCCTGCTGTTGCAGGTATCTCCCTCTACGCTGTGTGATGGACGTGGGCTGGTTTTACCTGCCAGTCATTCCCTGTTTGCTGCGCCTGAAAATGGCTCGGGCTGGCAAAGCCCGGTGGGAAACTCTATCCGCCTGATGCTGGTGGGGGCGGCGCTGGGGCTGGGTCTGGGTTTCCCCATGGGTTTGCTGGCGGCCCTCGGGCGGGGGAATTGGCTGGACAAATCCATTCAAGCGCTGTGCAGCCTGTTCATTTCCCTGCCAGGGTTGGTGTTGGCGGGGTTGGTGCTGGGTGTTATGGCCTGGATGGGGAAAGCAGGCGCAACGCCGGATTGGGAAAAGCCGGCTGCCTGGCTGGCGCCCGCGCTGGTCACCGGCAGCGGGTTGCTGGGTTTTACCGCCCGGATTGTGAATGAGGCGCTGCTGCAGGCGCTGGGCCAGGATTATGCGCTTGCCGCCAGGGCGAAGGGTTTGACAGAACGGGAGATGGTCATCCGCCACCTGCTCAGAAATACCTGGATTACGGTGACCAACAGGTTGACGCCAGCTCTGACCAGTCTGGTGCTTGGCTCTTGGCTGGTAGAGGCGGTGTTTGGCTATCCGGGCATGGGGCGGCTGTTCGTGCAGGCGATTTTACAGGGCGAGCGTGAACTGGTCTGGAGCGGTGTGATCATCTATGCCTTCCTGGCAGCACTGGCCGGCCTGGTAGCGGATGTCCTGGCCGCCGCGCTCGAACCGCGCTTGCGAGAGGAGCGGCAGCGATGAGTGCTACGCCGGCGCTGGCGCGCCCACCAGCCGGCTCGAGCGAGCCTGGCGGATGTTCCACGACGAGCTTCGGGCGGCAGATGTGGGCGCGCCTGGTCACGCGCCAGGCGTTTTGGTTGGCGCTGCTGGTGTTGGTGGGGTTCGTGTGCCTGGCGTTGCTGGCGCCGTGGCTTACTCCCCGCCAGGAGCCGGCGCAGGCAGGTGGGCAGAGCAAAGGCGCATTTGTCGCCAGCGCCGGCGATGCGTGGATGAGGGTAGCAGGTCGCGCCATCTACGCCGCCCGGGTATCGGTCTTGTTCAACCTGTTCGCGGCAGGCAGCGCGCTGCTGCTGGGCGCTGCGTTGGGTATATTAGCAGGCTGGCATGGCGGCCGGGCAGACACCGTCCTGGCGCGCCTGCTGGAGCTGGTGGAGGCCTTCCCAGATTTGCTGCTCCTGGTTACGATCATGGCTGCCTGGCGAATGATGGCAGTGGGCAAATCTGCCGGCGGCCTGGTGTATTTATTCCTGGCCCTTGCACTGGTGTACAGCGTGAACGCAGCTCGCCTGGCGCGCGCCTGCACCCTTGAAATCAAGGAATCAGCCTTTGTGCTGGCGGCGCGCAATCTTGGTCTGAGCGATGGGCGTATTTTTCGTCGCCATGTGCTGCCGGTGACACTGGCGCGTTTGCTGCCTGCGGTGGCTTTCCAAATACAGGCGGTTGTGATCGCCGAAACTGCGCTCAGCTACCTGGGCCTGGGTTTGAAGCCAGGCGCATCAACCCTGAATTATTTCTTCACCAGTTGGGGAGCAATGCTGTTTGAAGGGCAGCTCGTCGTGATGGAACAGCCTCTGGCTCTGCTGGTTCCGGCGACCTGCCTGGCGCTGTTGCTGCTGGCGCTGGCGGCGCTGGGGGTTGGGTTGCAGAAATCGATTCAGGGCGGCTCAACCACTCGAACCCCTTGACGATCTTCTTCAAAACCAGTTGAACCAACTCGGGGTCTAATATGGTAATATACTTGTAGTGGTAGAACGAGGGATAGATGAGCGCAGTGAGTGATCAAGAGTTGGTTACGCAGCTTCAGCAGGGCAGTCTGGAGGCGCTGGGGGCGTTGTACGATCGCCACCAGCGACTGGTGTTCCGCACCGCGCTGGCCATCACCGGCGATGGGCAAGCTGCGGATGATCTGCTGCAAGACGTGTTTTTACGCTTGCACCGTTTTGCCGCCAACATCGACCCGCTGCGCCCCCTGGAGCCCTGGCTTTACCGCATGACGGCAAATTTATCCTATGATTGGGTGAAGCGCCGCAACCGCTGGCCGCAGCCCATCGAGGACCTGGCAGATTGGTTCTCGGGAGCGGGCCGCAACCTGCCGGATGAGACGATCGAGCAATTGGATGAGTGGGCGCTGGTGCAGCGGGCCGTTTCCAGCCTGCCATTGAGCCAGCGTGTGGTGGTGGTGCTATATTACCTGAACGACCTCTCGTTGCAGGAAATTGCTGAGATCCTGCAAGTGCCGGTCGGGACGGTGAAATCGCGCTTGCACTATGGACGCATCGCCTTGAAACACAAGCTCGGGTTTTACGAGGAAAGTGTGCCGGATTGGAATTATGACAAATCGTAAATTCGTGGAGCGTCGAGATTACTTCGACGACTATATCGGTTATGGGCTAAAAATTGGCGCAGGGCGATATGTGGCGAGCAGCACAGGGCGGGCGCGGCTGCTGAGAATAGCCCGAGCATCGGCGCGCAGCTCTACGTTCTCGGGACAATCCTCGATTTGGGAGCGATTGCGACAAAGATTGCGCGCTGAGCCGGTTGACCCAGTGCCTGGTGGATTGATTGTCTTTGGTTTTGCCTGGATTTGGGCTTTTCACCTCACAACGTCACCGATGAGCAACGTGCGCTGATGACCTGGGGCGATATGGTATTATTGCGGGCGCAGGCGTCCCTCAAGTGAGCGCTGGCGCCCGCCACTATTTTTAAGGGATGATCACTTCTTGCCAATGAATCTGCCTTTACGAACAAGTTACTTGAGGATCGGCCTGGGCTGCCTGGCGCTCTTGATGGGGCTGTTGGTCGGGTGCCGCCCGCAGCCTTCTCCGCAGCCGGAACAACCGCCGACGGAATCTCCCACGTTGCCCGCCCCCACGGCGACGCCCACGCCAGAACCAGAACCGAGCTTGCTGACGGTGTGCCTGGGGCAGGAACCATCGCCATTTCTCTACCTGGATCACAGCAGCGCGGCCCGCGCCGTGCGTCAGGCGATCTATGATGGCCCCACCGATCGCATTGGCTATGTGCTACAGCCCGTCATTTTGCAGGAGATCCCCAGCCTGGCGAATGGGGCAGCGCGCCTGGAACCTATACCGGTGGGCGTGGGCGATGTGATCGTGGATGCCAATGGAGAGCTGGCGGCGCTGGATGTTGGCGTGCGCTACCGGCCTGCGGGTTGCCTGGAAGATGCTTGCGCTCAGGTGTATGCCGGTGAGCAGGGCGTGCAGCTAGATCAATTGACGGTGCGTTTTCAACTGCGTGAAGGTCTTTCCTGGTCGGACGGGCAGCCGCTGACTGCCAGCGATTCGGTTTTTGCCTATCGCCTGGCGCAGGAGTGGTTCCCACGTTTGCAAGCCGACCTGCTGCGGCGGACCATATCTTACAATGCGCTCGATGTGTACACGATCGAGTGGAAGGGACTCCCCGGCTACCTGGAGCCGCAGTACCAGACGATTTTCTTTTCGCCGTTGCCCGAGCATGTGCTGGCAAGCATCCCAGCGGCAGAGCTGGCGACCGCTGCCACGCTCCAACAGGCCACACTCGGTTGGGGGCCGTATGTCGTGCAGGATTGGATTGCCGGCGACCATATCACGCTGAGCCGCAATCCTCGCTACTGGCGTGCGGCGCAGGGCTTGCCGGCATTCGAGACCCTGGTTTTTCGTTTTGTGGACAGCCCACAATCGGCGCTGGAGGCGTTGCTTGCCGGTGAATGCGACATCGTGGATGAGTCGGCCAACCTGGACAGCAGCCTGTCGGAGGTGCTGCGCCTGCGCGACGCTGGCCAGCTCCAGGCCGCCATCAGCCCGCGCGGTGGCTGGGAGCAGGCGCTGGTGGGAATTGCCCCGGCAGACCCGGCGCGGCCGGCGCTGTTTGCTTCCCGAGAGATGCGCCAGGCGTTAGCGCTGTGCATGGATCGCCAACGCATCGTGTCCGAGGTGCTGCTCGGGCAGACGACCGTGATGAACAGCTATGTGACCCCAGGACACGCATTAGAAAATCCGGAGGTGGCTGTTTACGGGTTTGATCCCCAGGGCGGGGCGGCGCTGTTGGAAGCTGCCGGCTGGAGCGACGCCGACAACGATCCGGCCACACTGCGCCTCAGCCGCTCGGTTACTGGCCTGGCGGATGGCAGCGAGCTGCGGGTGAGGTTGCTGGTTGCGCAAGATGACGAACGTGAACGAGCGGCGGCGATCGTCGCTGAATCGCTGGCTGGATGTGGCATGGCGGTCGATCTGCAGGTGATTCCCGGCGCAGAGCTGCTGGCGCCTGGTCCCCAGGGGGTCGTCTTTGGGCGGAATTTCGACCTGGCGCTGTTTGGCTGGGCGCAGAGCGTGGAGCCGCCTTGCGGGTTGTACCTGTCTGCTCAAATTCCTGGCCCTGAGCAAAACGCCTCCATGGGGTGGGGCGGCGCCAACGCCGGCGGTTACCAGAGCGAGGCTTTCGATCAAGCCTGCCGACAGGCGCGCTTGAACCTGGCAGATGCGCCAGCTTACCTGCAGGGGCAGCGCGCGGCGCAGGCGGTGTTTGCCCAGGATTTGCCGGCCATCCCCTTGTACACACGGCTGCGAGTGACAGCCGCTCGAGCGGGGGTGTGCAATTTGCAAGTGGACGCCTCAACAACTGCGCCGCTGTGGAACCTGGAAGATATTTTTGTGAGCCAGCGCTGTGATGAATAACTTTATGTTACAGTTGGATGAATCTACGCGCCTTTCATTGTTGCTGTATCGCTTGACCTTTGCTAAAATTATGGTATAAATTCACCTGATTTGCATGACATACCCGAATGCAATTTGCTCAAAGGTTTTGGTTTGAACCAAAAGTCCTTTCCAGTCGTATCCTATATTGGAATGCTGCATATCTATAGGTCAAGAGTTAAGAGCAGATCCTATTCGTGGCTCGATCCAAAGAATAGGTTGTGTAACCTATGGAAGGAGGTGGTTACGAGCGCAGGAATTGGCATGTTTTGTGTTTAATGGCTTGCAGTTGAAGAAAGCCACCGCATCTCAGTACGTCAGAAAAACATTGCAAGGAGGAGAATTACCCATGAATACTCGTTCACGAATTTTGGCAGTGCTCAGCCTGGTGCTGGTTGCAGCCTTTGTGTTGAGCGCCTGCCAGCCGGTCACCACCACTGTCGAGGTTGTCAAGACCGTGGAAGTGCCGGTTGAGAAGCAAGTGGAAGTCGTCAAGACCCAAGAAGTGACCGTGGTCGAGACCCAGGTGGTTGAAGTGGAGAAAGAGCCGTTCACCACGCCGCACCCGATCCTGGGCGACCTGCGTGTCCGCCAGGCAATTGCCCACTGCACCAATAAGCTCGAGCTGGTGCAATCTGTGTACCCGCTGATCTCGCCCGAAGAGCAGGCTAACCTGGTGATGAACACCTTCATCCCGCGCAGCTCCTGGGCTTACGCCGGCGATGAAAACGTGACCATCTACGAGTTCGATCCCGAGAAGGGCAAGGCTCTGCTGGAGGAAGCTGGCTGGACCCTGCCCGAAGGCGCAGATTTCCGCACCAATGCCAACGGCGAGGAGCTCTCGCTGAAATTCACCACCACTTCTGCTGCATTCCGCCAGACCTGGGCGGCTGTGTTCGAGCAGCAGATGGCTACCTGCGGCATCCGCATCGTGCGGCTGCACGCCCCGGCCTCCTGGTGGTTCGGCGATACGACCGGCCTGGCGCGCCGCGACTTCGAACTGGGCGCTTTCGCCTGGGTTGGCCAGGCAGATCCCGGCGGCGAGACGCTGTGGGCTTGCGACCAAATCCCCCTGCCCTCCAATGGCTGGGCGGGCCAGAACTACATGGGCTGGTGCAATGAAAAGGCCAGCGTGGGTATCAAGAACGCCAACAACACCCTGGTCAAGGAAGAGCGCATCAAGTGGTACCGCGATGTGCAGCAGGCTTACACTGAAGATGTGCCAGCCATCCCGCTCTTCAACCGCACCGAGACCTTCTCGACTCGCGCCGACCTGACTGGCTTCGCCCCTACCCCGGGTGAAGAGTACTATGTGTACAACATTGGCGAGTGGGAAGTGCCCGGCTCTGACACCATCGTGATTGGCTTCACTCAGGAACCGGCTTCACTGTACAGCTTTGTCGAGAGCGCCTTCGTGTCGGCTCTGCCGAACATGATCATTGGCAACCAGCGCGGCTACACCACGCTCAACTATGACTTCCAGGCTACCTACCTGAAGCAAATGCCCACCATCGAGAACGGTGGCGCAGTCAACAACGATGTCGAGGTCAAAGAAGGCGACAAAGTGGTTGACAGCGGCGGCAACATCGTCGACCTGGCGGCCGGCGTCAAGGTGAAGAATGCGGCGGGCGAGGAAGTCGAGTTCACCGGCGGCACCGTCACCATGAAGCAACTGGTCATCACCTTCGAGTACCTGGACACGCTCAAGTGGCCGGATGGCTCCCCAGTGACCCAGGAAGACATCGAGCTGTGGGTGAAGGTGCAGTGCGACCGCGAATCCGGCGCCACCTCCTTCATCCTCTGCGACAAGACGGCTGGCTGGACGTTCGATGGCCTGAAAGCCACTCGCACGCTGCTGCCCGGTGCACAGGATCCCCTGTACTTCACCTATGAGCCTGGCTTTGCACCCGCCAACCGCGTGTTGTCCGACGGGCGCCTGCTGAAGGATGTGCCCGCCAAGGATTGGCCGACCCTGCCGGAAGTTGCTGAATCTCCGTGGGGCGTAGGCCCGTACATGGTCAAGGAATGGGTCAAGGGCGAGAAGCTGGTCTTCGAGGCTCATCCCTACTGGTACGGCGGCACTCCCAAGACGCCCAATATCGTGATCGCGTTCGTTACTCCTGAAAACGCCGAAGCGCAACTGCTCGGTGGGCAGGTGGACGTGTTGGGCTCTGAAACCCTGGCTGGCCTGACCCAGACCCTGGTGGATGCCGAAACTGCAGGTGATGTGATCAACTATGTTATCCCCGGCGCGACCTGGGAGCACATTGACTTTGCGCTGTTCGTGAAGTAATCACGAGCAGAGCCTGAACTGCACAGGGCAGGCTCGGGTTTTCCGGCCTGCCCTGTCTGTAAAAAACCGAACGCACAGAGTGTCAAAAAGTCGGGGCTGCCTCACGTCTGGTTTATTTGTGTATTAGGTTAACCCGGTGCGCGTGCTAAAGGATGGTTTCACTACGCAGGCCACGCACGAGAATATCATCCTGAGAGCCAATTCTGCGGATCGGCCAGCGAAGGACTCGATCAGAATGATAGCTCAAAGAAGTGAGCCTGTCAGGCAAATAGTCTGCCAGGCGCCCGGCAGCCAGGCAGAACAGCTTAAGGGTTAGCAAACTATGACGGGATATCTCATTCGCCGGTTGATTCAAATGGTTGCAGTCGTGTTCATCTCGGCTGCGGCTACCTATGCGCTGCTGAACTTTGCGCCGGGCGGCCCGATGTCTGGCCTGCGCCAGATCCAGCAGTCCGCCACCTTCCGCATCACCGAAGAAGATATCGAGCGCATTCGCGCCTATTTTGAGCTGGACCTGTACCTGCCGGTGCGCTTCTCGCGCTGGTTGATCGGCCAGCCGCGCGGCCGCCTGATCATCGGGGATTATGAGTACTTCTCCAATGTGCCCATCGGCTGCAGCAAACCCATCGAGCAGACTTTCGAGCTGGAGAACGGCACCTTTGAAACGCGCACGGTGGGTTGCGAGAGGTACGTTTACCTGATCGACCTGGAGGGCCGGCGGAGCAGCAGAGGCGTGCTGCTCGGCGACTTTGGCGCTTCCTGGCGCTTGAACCGCGACCGCCCGGTTTCCGATTTGATCATCAGCCGCCTGCCCAAGACGCTGCAGTTGATGGGGTTATCCATCCTGGTTTCATTGTTACTGGGGGTGCCATTGGGCATCATCTCGGCGGTGAAGCAATATTCAAAATTTGATTATTTTGTCACCACGCTGGCCTTCTTTGGCTCATCGATGCCCACCTTCTTCTTTGGGCTGCTGATGATCTTGTCGTTCTCCATCATCCCTAAGGGCCTGGGCTGGTTCTACCTGCCCCCTGGCAGCTCGGAGGCGGTGCGCAACTACCTGGTGCCGGGGTTGGGCAACGTGGAAGCCGGCTCGACGCTGGACCGCTTCCTGCACCTGCTGATGCCGGCGGCGGTGCTGGCGATGGTGTCGGTGGCTGGCTGGAGCCGCTACGTGCGCGCCAGCATGCTGGATGTGCTGCGCCAGGACTACGTGCGCACGGCGCGCGCCAAGGGTCTGATCGAGCGCGTGGTGATTATCAAGCACGCCCTGCGCAACGCGCTGATCCCCTTCGTGACCATCGCGGTGTTCACCATCCCGGCTTTGTTCGGCGGGGCGATCATCACCGAGTCGATTTTCTCCTGGCCAGGCATGGGGCGCCTGTACATCCTGGCCTTGGGCGATTATGACTACCCGGTGGCAATGGCGCTCTTGCTGATCACCGCGGTGCTGACGGTGTTTGCCACCCTGCTGCAGGATGTGCTGTACACCATCGTCGACCCGCGCATTCGCTTCAGTTAATGGTGGGAGTCTGATCTATGGCTAGTACTACTGCACCCGTTGAACTGCTGGCTGGCGACGCCATCACCACGCCGGAGGAAAAGCCCTGGCAGGTCATCCTGCGCCGTTTCAAAAAGCACCGCCTGGCGGTGGTTTCCACGGTTGTGATGGCGATTATTTTCCTGGTTTCGATCTTTGCTCAGCAAATTGCGCCTTTCGAGCCAGAAGAGCTGACCGTGGGGAACTATTTCTTGCCTGCTGGCAGCGTGCAAGAAAGCACCGGGCGGGTGCACTACCTGGGCACAGATAATATCGGCCGTGATTATTTTTCACGCCTGATCTACGCCGGACGAATTTCGCTGACCGTTGCGGTGACTTCGGTGATCGTCTCAACCCTGATTGGCGTGGCGGTGGGTGCCTATTCTGGCTACTATGGCGGCTGGGTGGATTCGCTCTTGATGCGCTTTGTTGAGTTCATGCTGACCATCCCATTTTTGCCGCTGCTGTTGATCCTGTCCTCGATGCTGCTGCGCAATGAAAACCTGATCCCCATACCGGAACCGGTTTTACGCGTGGCTGGGCAGATCATGCTGCTCAGCACCCGCGATGCGCGCCAGGCGGTGGTGATCATCATTGTGCTGGCTGGCACGGGCTGGTTGACTTCAGCCCGCCTGATGCGCGGTATGGTGCTCTCGCTGCGCGGCCAGACTTTTGCCGAGGCTGCCCAGGCGCTGGGCGCTTCTAACGCCCGCATCATCTTCACACACATGATCCCCAATGCCATGGCGCCGATCATCGTGGAGGCTACGCTGGCCCTGGCTGGCTATATCATTGCCGAGGCCGCGCTGTCCTTCCTGGGCTTTGGCATCCAGGACCCGGTGCCAACCTGGGGCAATATGCTCGCGGCCACGCAAGGTTTCATGTTCGATCGTCCCTGGTTGCCGCTCATCCCGGGTTTCCCGATTTTCCTGTGCTCGCTGGCTTTCAACTTCATTGGCGATGGCCTGCGCGACGCGCTGGATCCGCGCTTGAAGATGTAATTGATTTTACACGGCGTACTCGCCGGATAAACCGATGCAATTATTTTGAGAGGTACTCCTTGACACAACCTGCGACCAAAAACAAACCATTGCTGGAAGTCAAAAACCTCAAGACCTACTTCTTCACCGAAGATGGCGTGGTGAAGGCGGTGGACGGGGTGGATTTCACCGTGGGGCATGGCGAAGTGCTCGGCCTGGTGGGAGAATCCGGCTGCGGCAAGAGCGTGACCTCGCTCTCGATCATGCGCCTGATCAGCGTGCCGGGCAAAGTGGTGGAAGGCGAAATCTATTTCGATGGCGTCAACCTGCTGGAGCTGCCAGAATCCGAGATGGTGCACATGCGCGGCAACCGCATGTCGATGATCTTCCAGCAGCCGCAGTCCAGCTTGAACCCAGTCTTCAAAGTCGGTGACCAGGTGGCAGAAGTGCTGCAGATCCATCAGAAGATGCCCAAGCAGCAGGCCTGGGAAAAGGCGGTCGAACTGCTCAAGCTGGTGGGCATACCGGATGCCGAGAACAAGGCGCATGCTTTTCCCCATGAAATGTCTGGCGGCCAGGCGCAGCGCGTCATGATCGCCATGGCGCTGGCGCTCAACCCACAGCTCTTGATTGCCGATGAGCCGACGACGGCGCTGGATGTGACCATCCAGGCGCAGATCCTGGACTTGATGCGCGGCTTGCGCTCTACGATGAACACGGCCGTGATCCTGATCACGCATGACCTGGGCGTGATTGCCGAGATGGCAGACCGGGTTGCGGTGATGTACGCCGGGCGGATTGTTGAGCAGTCGCCGGTGCGGACGCTGTTCGAGCAACCGCTGCACCCTTACACCCAAGGCTTGATTGCTTCCATCCCAATTCTCGGCGTGGTGAAAGACGAACTGGAGGTGATTCCCGGCTCGGTGCCAAACCTGATCAATCTGCCGCCGGGATGCCAGTTTGCGCCGCGCTGCCGCGCGCGCCTGGAGCACAACCTGGAGATCTGCACCTCGGTCGAGCCGGAGTTGCAAATGGTTACCTCGGACCACAAAGTGCGCTGCTGGTTATATCATAGCCTGCCGGACAAGGGCCACCAGGCGCCGCTTGCTCAGTTAGTCCAGGTTTCGTGAGGTATACGATGAGCTATCAAATGGCAACAAAAACAAAGGACCGCGATGGAAAAAGCGGTGAATGGGACCTGGTGCAGGTAAAGAACCTGGTGAAATATTTTCCGGTGCGCGGCGGTGTCTTGCAGAAGGTCATCGCCAATGTGCAGGCGGTGGATAACGTCAGCTTCACCATCCGGGAAGGTGAGACAGTTGGCCTGGTGGGCGAATCGGGCTGCGGGAAAACCACGGTTGGGCGGACGATGCTGCGTTTGATCGAAGCCACCTCTGGAGAGGTGCTGTTCAACGGTGTGGATGTTTTGAAGCTGCGCGGCCGCGAGCTGAAGCAGATGCGGCGCAATATGCAGATCATCTTTCAAGACCCATACGCATCGTTGGACCCACGCACACCGATCGGCGAATCGGTGGCTGAAGGGCTGCACATTCACAATGTGGGCAACCCCAAAGAGCGCTATGGGGTGGTGATCGAAATGCTGCGCAAGGTGGGGCTGGAGGAATACCATGCCCGCCGCTACCCGCACGAGTTTTCTGGCGGGCAGCGCCAACGCATTGGCATCGCCCGCGCCCTGGCCTTGCGCCCGAAGTTCATCATCGCCGATGAGCCTGTCTCGGCGCTGGATGTGTCGATCCAGTCGCAGGTGCTGAATATTTTGCGCGAGCTGCAACGTGAGTTCGGGTTGACCTACCTGTTTATCGCCCACAACCTGAGCGTGGTTGAGCACATTTCGGACCGCGTGGCGGTGATGTACCTGGGCAAAATCGTAGAGTTCGCAAACCGAGATGAGCTTTTCCGCAACCCGCTGCACCCTTACACGCAGGCGTTGATGTCGGCGATCCCGATTCCAGATCCGACTTTGAAGCGCGAGCGCATCATCCTGCAAGGCGACGTGCCCAGCCCATTGAATCCGCCCAAGGGATGCCGCTTCCACCCGCGCTGCCCGGTGGCGATGGATCATTGCTCAGTGCAAGAACCGCCGTATATTGAAGTCAGCAAGGACCATTTTGTGGCATGCTGGCTGGTGCAGTAGCAGAGCGAGAAGATTGCTTCAATCGCTGTGTGAAGCCTTGCTTTGCCAGCTCTTCTTTAGAAACTGTGCTGTCACTGCGAGCGAAGCGGTTAGCCGGCTGGCATGCAGTCGGGTGGTTTCTTGTGAGAATTATTTTACGGGGCTGATCGCCCAAACGATCAGCCCCAATATTTTTGTTAGGCGCAATCTTGTCGGTTTTTCTGGCTGCGGGGCGTGATACAATCAAGTCGCTATGGCGGCCCATCGCATATTAATCGTGGATGATCACCGCGAGGTGCGGCGCCTGATCCGGCTGGCCCTGGAAGGACGCCAGAACGGCTATCAAGTGCTGGATGTGCCTTCCGGCGAGGAAGCGCTCTTGATCAGTACCCGCCAGCCGGTGGACCTGCTGCTGGCGGACGTGCGCCTGGCGGGGATGTCGGGGATCGAGTTGGCGCGCAAGATGCGGGCGCGCCACCCGGAGATGCAGGTGATCTTGATCAGCGGCATTCCTCGCGATGAAATCCAGCAAGAAATCGACCAATTGAGCGCCGATGGCTTCTACCCCAAGCCGCTGGATTTGAGCCGGCTGGCGGAAGATATTGAGCGCCTGCTGCGCGAGGGTCGGCGAACGCCCCGGGTTGACGAGAGCCTGGCGCCAGGTAAATCGGTCATTGCGCTGGAGCCGACGGCGAAACCAGAAGAGCAGCCTGGTTTGCCGCCTTTGGTAGCGCAGGCTCTCACCCCGCAAAAAGCGTTAGAGACCCTGCTGCAGCAGAGCGGCGTCGCCAGCCTGCTGCTGTTGGATGGTCACGGTCAACTGCTGGCGCAGGCCAACCGTCGCGGCGCCAGCGATCCGCCAGCGGTAGTGCAAGCGCAGATGGAAGCATTTGCCCGTTTCGTCCGCACGTTGGGGGCAGATACCGCGCAGGATTTTGTGCGCCTGTGGGGGAGCAGTTTTTCGCTGTGCCTGGTGCGCCGGGACGACCTGACCTTGATTGCCCTGCTGTTCGAGAACAGCGATGATGAGCAACGCCTGGCGCTTTCGCGCCGCTTTGCCGAGGCAGCTCAAAGCCTGTGGCACCTGTTGGTTCCAGGGGAGCCGAGGGCAGCGGAGCAGGAAGCCGAGATGGAGAGCGCTCCCGCAGCGCCAGCGGTCGACACCGCCGCGCAGGCGCCACGAGAGGCGCAGGAAACTGATCAGCAAGTGGACCTGCTTGCCGCGCTGTTGACAAACAGCGGGCAGATCGACCTGGATACTGGCGAGCTGAACAATTTCTGGGAGAACGCCGTCGAAGACGCCGGCGAAATACCCACCAATGGCTCAGCGATCAGCTACGACCAGGCATTAAACCTGGGCCTGGCTCCTGAAGACTAGGTGTTTCGCAAGAAGCATTTTTACAAGAATGCCGATGAACACCGGCGGACCCTGAAGTAAACCGCGGCGATGATCGCCGACCTGCTTTGGATACTTTCGGCGGTTTACTTAGCTCAGGAAGTATTGCCAGCCCTGCGCCGCTTATGTTACAATACATCCCGCTCGGTAAACCCGTTACCCGGGTTGAGCGGGTTTTGTTTTGGGGCGTGGTGCAATGGTAGCACAGCGGACTTTGGATCCGTTTATCCTGGTTCGAATCCGGGCGCCCCAGCCTGATGGTATGCGCCAGGTAACAGTTCGTGGAAGACGAAGACCCTCTTAAGCACAAGAGCATATTCCTCCAAGAAGACGGGCCTCGCCGGATGCAGGTGAAACGGGCGGGTGCTCGTTCTTTTTGTGAGCCTTGCGCATTGAACTGCGCTGGAGACGATAAACGACGAGGTTGAGCATGAAAACAACTGCGGTAATATTAGCGGCTGGTTTGGGTACGCGCATGCGTTCCAGGCTGCCCAAGGTGCTGCACCCACTGGCAGGCAAACCCATGCTGCAATATATCCTGGATGTGGTAAATAGCGTTACGGACACGAAACCCGTGCTGGTTGTGGGGCACGGGGCTGAGCAAGTGCAAAAAGTGATTGGCGATGCAGCTCGCTATGTATTGCAAGAACCGCAATTGGGCACCGGTCATGCTGTGATGCAGGCGCAGGCGGCCTTGCAAGATGGCACCGAGCTGGTTTTGGTGGCGACGGCGGACATGCCGTTGCTCAGCCAACAAACGGTGCGTCAGTTGGTGGAGGCCCAGGCCAACCACATCGGGCCTATCTCGATGCTGACCGTGATGTCCCAGGATCCGCGCGGTTTTGGGCGTATCGTGCGCGATGCACAGGGCAATATCCAGGCGATCGTGGAAGAGAGCCAGGCCAGTCCCGAACAGCTTCAAATACATGAGCTGAACACCGGGGTGTATTGCTTCCGCGCCGATTGGTTGTGGGAATCTTTGCCCCGTATTCCACTTTCCCCCAAAGGGGAGTACTTCCTCACCGACCTGGTAGCCATTGCAGCGGCCGAAGGTCAACCGGTGCGTTCCTTTATCATTTCTGATCCCGTCGAGGGCATCGGTGTCAACAATCGGGTGCACCTGTCAGAAGTCGAAGCTATCCTGCGGCGGCGGATCAACCAGCACTGGATGCTCTCTGGCGTGACGCTGGTCGATCCGGCATCGACCTATATTGACGCCGGTGTGGAAATCGGCATGGACACGGTGATCTGGCCGAATACTTACTTGCAAGGTAAGACCGTCATCGGAGAAGACTGCCAGATTGGACCCAACACTGTACTTCGCGATACGCAGGTGGGGAACGGTTGTAAGCTTGTCGCAGTGGTTGCCGACCGCGCCCGGCTGGAAGACCGCGTGGAAGCTGGTCCATTTGCGCGGCTGCGCAAGGGCGCCCACCTGGCGGAAGGTGTGCACATGGGCAATTTTGGCGAGGTGAAGAACTCTTACCTTGGGCCAGGGACAAAGATGGGGCATTTCTCTTACATCGGGGATGCCCAAGTTGGCGCCGATGTGAATATTGGCGCTGGCACGATCACCTGCAACTATGATGGCGAGCGGAAACATCCCACCGAGATCGGCGCCAACGCCTTCATTGGCAGCGACACCATGCTGGTGGCGCCGGTTAAGATTGGCGAGGGGGCGCGCACCGGCGCAGGGGCGGTGGTGACCAAAGATGTGCCCAATGATACGTTGGCGGTGGGTATGCCCGCGCGAGCCATCAAGAAGTTAGGAAAGCGTGACTGAAACACAAGCCATTCTCATTGCCCTGTTCGTGCTGGCGGCGCTCGACCTGCTTACGGTGGTCGTGCGCCTGGGGCTGCTCAATGCCAGCCTGCCTCGCCTGTTAGCGCAGAGAGAGCGCAATCCACTGCAAGTCAACCGCACGATACGCTTGCTGCAGTCTTTGCCCAGGACGCAAGCTGGTTTAAACATGGCGCGGTTGCTGTGGCGCTTTCTGATCGCGGCTTTGCTGGTGAGGTACACTTCGAGCCTGGCGATTCATCAAGACTGGTGGCAGTTTTTGCTGGTTGTGATGTTGGCCGCTTTTGTGCTGTTTTGGGCTGAATGGGCGCTGAGCTTAGTGGCGCTCAAGTCGCCAGAGACCTGGGCTATTCGCATGACGCCGGTGGCCAGTGTGATGATCCTGGCGATGAGTCCTTTCACGGCGCTGCCCCTTTTGGTTTCTGGGGATGTTTCACGCACCTCCGAGTCTTCCAGCCAGCCCTATATGACCGAAGATGATCTGAAGATCATGGTGGACACCGGGCAGGAAGAGGGTTTGCTGGAGGTTGGCGAGAGACGCATGATTCACCGCATTTTTGACCTGGGGGAAACACTGGCGCGTGAGATCATGGTGCCGCGCATCGATGTGATGGCTTTGGATGTGCAAACGCCGCTCGAGGAAGCCCTGGATGCGCTGCTGCGCTCCGGTTACTCGCGGGTGCCGGTGTTCGATGAAACGGTCGATAACGTGTTGGGGCTGCTTTATGCCAAAGATCTGCTGCGCGTGTGGCGCGAGGGGGGTACACTGCAGGATCTGAAAAACCTGTTGCGCCCGGCATACTTCGTCCCGGAGGCTAAGAAAGTGGATGAGCTGTTGGCGGAGATGCAGAGCCAGCGCATTCACATGGCGGTGGTGGTGGATGAGTACGGCGGCGTCGCTGGCCTGGTGACCCTGGAGGACATTGTCGAGGAGATCGTGGGCGAGATCGTGGATGAATTCGACCTGGCAGAGGAATCTCCGTATGAAACCCTGGCTGAAGGCGAGTTCATGTTCTTGGGCCGCATCGACCTGGACGATTTCAACGAGATTGTTGCCAGCAACCTGCCCAAGGAAGAAGCCGATACGCTGGGGGGATACATTTATAGCCGCCTGGGTCATGTTCCCTCGCCTGGCGAGGTCGTGGAAGTCGAAAATTTACGTTTGACGGTGGAGCAGGTCAGCGGGCGGCGCATTCGCAAGGTGCGCGTCCAATGGTTGCCGGGCGCGACACAGAATCAGGAAAACGGCAAGCATGTTGACAATGACTGAAAAACACAGCCTGATCGAGGCGGCCATACAGGCCAGGCGGCTGGCGTATGCGCCCTATTCCAAATACCCGGTGGGGGCAGCCTTGCTGACAGCCTCGGGCAAAATATACAGCGGTGTCAATATCGAGAACGCGGCTTACCCGGTGACGATCTGCGCTGAGCGCGTGGCGGTGTTCAAGGCGGTATCCGAGGGTGAGAAACAATTCAAGGCTATTGCGGTGGTGACTGAGAACGGCGGCACGCCATGCGGTTCCTGCCGGCAGGTGATTGCAGAGTTTGGATTGGGCACGCTCATCCTGGTGGCAAATGCACGGGGGGAGTTGCTGCGCGAAGGAACGGCGGCAGATTTCCTGCCGGGCGCCTTCCGGCCCGAAGACCTGCCAGGTAGTTGAGAAAGGAGCTGGCTTACCAGTTGGGGGCTGGTGTGGCAGTCACCAGCAGGCGCTGCACGATCCAGCCGTTGGCTCCGTCCGGGCCGATGACCCGCACCCAGGTGATACCATTCAAGGTGATGATGCCAGGCAGCACTTGCAGGCGTGTCCCCTCGAAATAGCTGCGGATGACCACGCCGCCGGGCTCGTCGCGCAGCACCGCCCCTTTTCCATCGTTGGTAGAGATGATGGCGTAAACCGGTGTTGGGCTGGGGGTGGGGGTTTCAGTGGGGGGCGCGGGGGTATCAGTGATGGTGGGCGTCAGGGAGGGCGTGGGCGTCTCTGTCGGCGGTACGGGTGTCAGAGTTGGCGTGGGGGTGAGCGTGACGGTAGGCGTAGCGGAGGGGATGGGCGTGGGTAAGGCGATTTGCCCGCCGACCACGGCCCCCGCTCCACCGAGACCAATCAATAGGATGATCCCAACCAGCGCAACTGCCCCGCCAAAAGTATAGCCCAGCATCGTCAGTGGGCGCAAGCCAAGGATAGCCAACGTGAGCGCGCCCAGCAAGGCACTCCACGCCAGGTGGATGGCAAAGATGACCAGGCCGTCCGGGAAGAGGTGCTGGAAGCCGCTGCCCAGGCCGAAACCGGCGATAGAGAGCGGCAGGTAAAGCTGGTAAGCCAGGGCCACGCTGGGCACCGCCGGGCTGTGCTCGCTGCGCGTCATGGCGGCAGCCGTGAAGATAGCGCCAACGGCCAGGACGACGAAGTTGGACCAGGAGATTTGGGCGTTGAGATACGCCTGTTCCAGGTTGACCGGTTGCCGGTAGGCAGTCAACGCACCGCCAAGGTAGCCTATTCCAAACACCAGCCCGCCCCCGATGAGCAACCCAACCATGCTGCGCAAGAAGAAACGTCCCGAGCCGATTACAGTCCCCAACGCCAGGCCGACCACCGGCGCCATCATCGGCGCGACGATGGCGGCTAACACCAGCAGGGCGGGGAGATTGAGAACAATCCCTGCGCAGAAGATCACCCCGGACAGTATCGAAAACAAGAAAAAATCAAAAGAGGGGGAGGCGCGATGCGCGACCTGCGCCAGGAAGCCAGCGCGTTCATCAGCATCCATGGGCGCCAGGAGGCGGCGCGCCCGGCGTTTGCGCGCCGGCGGCATGCTTTGTGGGTCATCGGGGAATATTTCGGCTTGTGGCAGGCTCATTTGCGTAACGTGGCGACAATGCGCAAGGGTTTTTCCAGCAATTCCAGGGCGGAAAAGATATCTGGCGCCAGGATATCGGCTGCCAGGACGGATTCGATCGCTGTTCCCTCTCGGGAAAGGATGCAGATGCCCAGGGCAGCCGATTGCAGCATGCCAGCATCATTAGCGCCTTGCCCAATGGCGATCACCCGCTCTGCGCCTAAGTTGCTGATGTAAGCGGCCTTTTGCTCCCTTTCCTGTCCCGGGGTAATGCGAACCGCGTTCAGGCCGAGCTGCTGATCGATGATCGCCTGGCGACCATGGGTATCCGCGGTGAGCACGTGTATGGTGAGGCGATCTTTGAAGCTGCGCAGCGTCCGGGCGACTCCCTCGATGAGCTGCCCGTCAATGGCCAGAGTGCCGCTGACATCGCAGACCAGGTGCTCCAGTTGAACGATGCCGCGCCCGGGGATGTTTAACTCGATCATGAGCCAATTATAATACGTCAGTTTGGGATAACAAGGAAAGCGGTTTATTGGATGTTGTTTTGGGCGGCGAAGCTGCCCAAAACAACCCCCCAACCTTTATCCCGTGCTCACGCTATAATAGTAAAATAGATCGGTGCTGTGAGCAGAGAAGGAAGAGCTGGTAGGTGATGGATATTTTTGTTGCCAAACGTTTATTGGGACAGGCGCTGATCGGGGGTTTGCTGATGGCGCTGGTAGGGTTCGGTTTATTTGCCTGCGGGCCGGTGGTGCAACCGACCGCGATAGATCCTTCCCCAACTGCAGCGGTGTTGGCTGCGACGGATACGCCTGCGCCTCAACCCAAGCCAACGCCCACTTCCATAACACCCCTGGCGATCTTGCTGGCGCCGTCGGGCGCAGAACCTGCGCTTGTGGAGGCCTTGCTCCCCGCGCTGGAAGCCCGCGCCTCTCAAGCTGGGATGCGCCTCGAATCGCGCCAGGCGCTTTCGCCGGGCGAGTTACTGCCCGAAGTTCGCCTGGTGGTGAGCCTGCCGCCAGCGGCGAACCTGGCGGAACTGGCGGCTGCTGCTCCGCAGACACAGTTCATTGCGCTCAGCTCCTCAGGTCTGCAAGCGGCTGAGAATTTGAGTGTCATCCAACTCCCTGGCAACGATGTCGAGCAGAGTGCATTTATCGCCGGATATTTAGCCGGGGCATTGGCGGAAGATTGGCGAATCGGGCTCTTGCTGGCGCAGGGAGATCCACAGAGCGCAGCGCTGCGAACGGCGTATGATAACGGCCTGGCATTTTTGTGTGGTCTATGCTTACCGGTTTACCCACCCTTCCCGCTCTCAGGGTATCCTATCGTGATCGAATTGGCTGACCCTGCCGACCAGGGTGCGTGGGAGGTTGCCATTGGGGAATTGCGCACCTGGGATGTGCAAGTGGTTTATGTCGCCGCTTCAGCAGCCAGCCCAGCGCTTTACCAGGCGTTGGCGCAGGCTGATTTCCAGATGATTGGCATTGGCGCTCCCCCCCAGGGTGTGCAGGCGCATTGGGTGGCTTCGCTGGGGGGCCAGGACGTAATACCGATCCTGGACCAGGCCTGGGATACTGCAACCAATGGGCAACCAGGCCGGTCTTACCAGGCAGGATTGGCGCTTACCCATATCAACCCGGAGCTGCTCAGTCCTGGTCGGCAGCAGTGGGTCGAGCAAATGTTGGCAGACCTGGCCGCCGGGTATATAGACATAGGCGCTGCCACTGGCGCACAACCGTGATTTCGGGTAGCTGGTGGTCAAACATAAGGTAAAATCACATTGTGTGAACTTGCTGTTCATGCTACACTATATTTGTGACGGCTCCACCGCCAGGATATGGTCGGGGAGCATACGATTGAAGAAATGTGAAGCCACAGAAATAGGAGGATGAAACTATCCGGACAACACGCTCAGAAACCCTTCCCATTCAATCGATTTTGTCGCAACACTTTCTCTATAGGAGGAGAATCTCTATGACTAAAAAGCTCTATACTTTGGTAGCCATCTTTGTCGTGGCCACCATGCTGTTGGCAGCTTGCGCGCCGGCAGCTGCCCCAGCTACCCCTGAGAAAAAATTCCTGGCCTGCCAGGTGACCGACACCGGCGGCATCGATGACAAATCCTTCAATGCGACCGCCTGGAAAGGCGTCCAGGATGCCATGTCTCAGCTTGGCATTGACGGTAAATACCTGGAGTCGCAGCAGCAAACCGATTACGAGAAGAACATCAACCTGTTCATCGAAGAAGGCTGCGATATCATCATCACCGTGGGTTTCCTTTTGGGTGATGCCACCAAGGCAATGGCAGAGGCCAACCCGGACCAGAAGTTCTCCATCGTGGACTTCGCTTATGATCCCACGATCCCGAACGTGTTGGGCCAGGTGTTCAACACCCAGGAAGCGGCTTTCCTGGCGGGCTACGTGGCAGCAGGCGTCTCCAAGACCGGTAAGGTCGGCACCTTTGGTGGGATCCAGATCCCGCCCGTGACCGTTTTCATGGATGGCTTCTACCTGGGCGTGCAGCACTACAACAGCGTGAAAGGCACCAACGTGCAGGTATTGGGTTGGGATCCCGCAGCTCAAACCGGCCTTTTCACCGGCAACTTCGAGAGCACGGATGACGGGCGCAAGATGGGCGAATCGCTGATGGATGAAGGCGCCGATGTGATCATGCCGGTTGCTGGCCCGGTTGGCCTGGGCACTGCTGCCGCAGCCATGGAACGCGGCGGCGTCTACATCGTGGGTGTGGACAACGACTGGTACCTGACCGCTCCTGAGTACAAGTCCATCATCCTGACTTCTGTCTTGAAGAACATGGACATCACCACGCTGAATGCCATCAAGTCTGCTAAAGAAGGCACCTTCCAGGGTGGTGTGACGGTGGGTACGCTGGAGAACGGCGGTGTAGGCCTGGCTCCCTTCCACGATCTGGACTCGATCGTCCCCGCGGATGTCAAGAGCGAGCTGGAAGGTGTGAAGAAGGCTATCATTGCTGGCGAGCTGAAAGCCACCCCGTAACCGGGGAGTACGAAGTCTCTCGTATCGCATAGTGTAAAAAAATGGAGCTGGAACCTTTCCAGCTCCATTTTAAAAACAGGATGTGCAATGACACCGATTCTGGAGTTGCGCGGAATAACCAAACAATTTCCAGGGGTTTTGGCAAACGACCACATTGACCTGACCCTGGAAGCCGGCGAGATCCACGCATTGTTGGGTGAAAATGGCGCCGGGAAGACCACCTTGATGAATATTCTATACGGGCTGTACCTGCCGGATGAGGGCGAGATCGTGGTGCGTGGCAAACGCATCGTTACGCGCTCGCCGAACGACGCTATCGCCGCCGGTATCGGCATGGTGCACCAGCATTTCATGTTGATACCCGTCTTTACGGTTACCGAAAATGTGATGCTGGGACAGGAATCAATGCGCGCTGGGGTGTTCCTGGACCGGGAGGCGGCAGCTCGGCGGGTGCGCGAGATTTCAGACCTGTATAAGCTCGAAGTGGACCCACACGCCTATGTAAAGGATCTTCCGGTGGGTGTGCAGCAACGGGTCGAGATTATCAAGCTGCTCTACCGCCAGGCCGATATCTTGATCCTGGACGAGCCCACCGCCGTGCTGACGCCCCAAGAAGCGGATGAGATGTTCAAGATCTTGCGCTCCCTGGTCGAGCAGGGCAAATCGATCATCTTCATTACCCACAAATTGCGCGAGGTGCTGGAAATTGCCGATCGCATCACGGTCATCCGGCGTGGCAAGGTGATTGGCACGACCACGGTGGCTGAGGCAGACCAAAACACACTGGCAGAGATGATGGTGGGGCGCGAAGTGCAACTCTCGTTGGACAAGGGACCCGCCAAGCCTGGCGATACGGTGCTGGAAGTGACGAACCTGATGGTGTTGGACGAGCGCAAGCAGCTTGCGGTGGATGGCGTGAGTTTCCAGGTGCGGGCAGGCGAGGTCTTGGGCGTGGCTGGTGTGCAAGGCAACGGACAGACCGAGCTGGTGGAAGCGCTGACTGGGATGCGCAAGCCGCTCAGCGGCTCGATCCGGCTGTTAGGACAGGAGATCAGCCAGGCCACGCCGCGCAAAATCACCGAAATGGGCGTGGCGCATGTTCCCGAAGATCGCCAGCAGGATGGGTTGGTGCTATCGTTCCCGATTTCAGACAACCTGGTGTTGAATACTTACTATCAGGAACCTTACGCTCGTGGGGCGGTGCTGCAGGAAAAGCCTATCCTGGAGAATGCCCAGCGCTTGATCAAAGAGTTCGATATCCGCACACCCAGCGCCTTGACCAATGCGGGTTCGCTCTCTGGCGGCAACCAGCAGAAGGTGATCGTGGCGCGTGAATTTTCTCGCCCGATCAAGCTGCTGGTTGCCTCCCAACCCACGCGCGGGTTGGATGTTGGTTCGGTGGAATATATCCACCGCCGCATCCTGGAGAAGCGCGACAGCGGTTGCGCGGTGGTGTTGGTCTCATCCGAACTGGATGAGATTATGGAGCTCTCTGATCGCATCGTGGTGATGTACCGCGGCCAGATCGTGGGTGAGGTGCCAGCAGAAAAAGCCACCAAAGAGGGCATTGGCTTGCTGATGGCAGGCATGCACGCCAACCTGGCGTGAGGCGGCCCAGCATGCTGCACCGAGATTTTGAAGGGATGGCATTATGACGGATGACAACACATCTCCCCAGTCCGAAGATAATGGCAGGAAGGCCGGACAGATTTTGTTGGAAGAACTGGCAAGTAAGCCGAGGCAGCGAGGGAGCTTTTGGCGCAGGACTGCCCAGGGGTTGGTAGTTCCGCTGCTGGCAATTTTCAGCGGGCTGGTATTGGGCGGCGTCATCATTATTTTGACGACCGAGGCGGTCTACGCTGGCTTTGCGCAATCGCCGCTAGCAGGCCTGTCTGAAGCCTGGAAGGCGGTCAGCCAGGCGTATTCGGCCTTGTTCGCAGGCTCTTTTGGCGATCCAGCGCGCATCCTATCCGCGCTGCAGAGTGGGGACGCGCTGGCGATCCGCCGGGCGTTCAACCCGTTCTTCGAAAGCCTGGTGGCTTCCACGCCATATATTTTCGCTGGGCTGGCAGTCGCGCTGGGTTTCCGCACCGGGCTGTTCAACATCGGCGCGGAGGGGCAAATCTTTGTTGGGGCCATCTTTGCTGCGTATGTGGGTTACGCCATCACCGGGGTGCCAGCGGTTATCCACATCCCGCTGGCGTTGCTGGCTGGCGCATTGGGCGGCGGACTGTGGGGCTTCATCCCCGGCTGGCTGAAAGCCAAGGTCGGCGGGCACGAGGTGATCAATACGATCATGATGAACTACATCGCCTTCCGCCTGAGCGACTGGCTGCTCAGCGGCCCCATGAAGCGCCCGGACTCTTTCAACCCGGTCAGCCCAACCATCCAGGAAACGGCGATGCTGCCCAGGTTCTTTGACAATCCGATTCGCTTCCACCTGGGATTTTTCATCGCCTTGGGGGTGGCCTGGTTGGTGTATTGGTTCCTGTTCAAGACACGTTGGGGATTTGACCTGCGCACCGTGGGCGCCAACCCCAACGCCGCCAAATATGCGGGCATGAATATTACGATGAGCACCGTGTTGGCGATGTCCCTTTCTGGGGCGCTGGCAGGTCTGGCGGGTACCAACGAGGTCTTGGGACTCAACCATAACCTGGCAATGGCGTTCTCCTCTGGGTATGGTTTCGACAGCATTGCCCTGGCACTGTTGGGCAAAAGCCACCCGCTGGGCGTGGTGCTGGCTTCGCTGTTATTTGGAACGCTGCGCAATGGCGCCGGACGGATGCAGGTGGTGACCAATATTCCTATTGATATCATTTCGGTGTTGCAGGCGATGATCCTGGCATTCATCGCCGCGCCGGCGATTATTCGCACGGTGTATCGCTTGCGCCAACCGGAAGAACACGAGGAAGGCGTCTTTGTACGCAGTTGGGGAGGCGGTTAAAGCATGGCAACCACAACCTTGAGACGAGAGATCGAAGTCGTATCTCCAACGCGCCAACGTGTGATGGGCGTGATTTTCCTGATCATCGGGGCTGCCATCTGGCTGCTTTTCAGCCGTTCGGTGCAGACCGGGCAGGTGACCACTTTCGTGCTCACGCCGGGCGGTATCGATATGAGCGTGCCAGATTGGAAGCTGCCTAGCCTGGCGACGCTGAATGTGCTGGCTGCCGCTTGCGCTTTCCTGGGCGCTTTCCAACTGGCGCGGGCGCGCGGCTTTGGCAAACGCACCAACCTGGTGCTGGGGATTGTCTCCGGATTTTTTATCTTTGGCTTCCTGACCTGGGCGGCGGCTGGTCAATCGCTCAACCTGGCAGGCTTGCTAAACAGTTCCTTGCTCAAAGCCGTGCCGCTGACCCTGGGCGCCATGTCTGGCATCCTGTGCGAGCGCGCCGGTGTGGTCAACATTGCCATCGAGGGCATGATGCTGGCAGGCGCCATGGTCGGGGCGTTGATAGGCAGCCTGACAGGCAGCCTGTTGGCAGGTTTGCTAACCGCCGTTCTGACCGGCGCTTTGATGGGCCTGGTGCATGCGGTGCTATCGATCAAGTACAAGACCGACCAGATCATCTCGGGAACGGTGATCAACATCTTCTCGATTGGCATCACTTCGTATATCTCGGCCAAGTTCCTGCAGGTGTACCAGGATCTGAACAACCCGGGCATTTATGCCAACTGGGATATCCCGTTGATCTCGCGCATTCCCATCCTCGGTCCGATCCTGTTCTCGAACAATCTGTTCGTGTATGCCATGTTGATATTTATGATCGCCCTGCACATCGCCCTGTTCTACACGCGCTGGGGGCTGCGGCTGCGCTCTGTGGGGGAGCATCCCAAGGCAGCCGACACGCTGGGCATCAACGTGTATCGCACCCGCTACATGGCGGTAATCCTGGGCGGGATGATGGCGGGCTTTGGTGGGGCGTACTTTACGCTGGGCTCGGTGGGGCGCTTCGATGAAGTGATGACCGCCGGGCGCGGTTTCATCAGCCTGGCGGCGATGATCTTTGGCAATTGGACTCCGTTTGGCTCTTTTGGCGCGGGTTTACTGTTTGGCTTTGCCGATTCGCTGGCCTCCAAGCTGGCGATCCTGGGTGTGAAGATTCCATCCCAGTTCCTGCTGATGGCGCCTTACGTGGCGACCATGATTGTGCTGGCGGGTGTGGTGGGGCGCAGCCAGGCCCCGGCGGCAGACGGCCAGCCATACGAAAAAGAATAACCCTCGCTGCACGACGCATAACCGGGTGACAAGCCGTGCACAGCATGGCTTGTCACCTTTGATATATACCTCCAAATTTGATCAACTGCTTAAACCCTACCGTTGTGGTATATAATCGATTTATGTCGGTGTCGAAAACGATCGAAATACCGGTGCGCGGCATGGACTGCGCCGAGTGCACCATGCACGTGCAGCACGCCATTTCCACTCTGCCCGGGGTGGTTAAAGTCGAGGTTTTCCTGGCAAGCGAGAAGGCGGTGGTCCAGCTCGACCCGCGCCAGGTGGATGTGCAGGCTATTCACCGGGCCGTGCAGGGGGCAGGTTACTCGGTGGCGGCTGAATTTTTAGAAGAAGCAAAGACCCGGCAGGCTGCGCAAGCTTATACGCGAAAAATATTGACTTTCCTGGGCATGGTCTTTGGCGCAGTGCTGTTCGTGATCATCGCTGGGGAATGGCTGGGGCTGTTCGAGGCAATAACGAGCCGCATCCCCTGGCCGGTGGGACTGGCGCTGGTGCTGCTGGGCGGCTATCCGGTATTTATCAACGTGATCCGAGCGACGATGCGCCGCCAGGTGGTTTCACACACCTTGATGACGCTGGGCGTGATCGCTGCGCTGGCGGTGGGTGAGTGGGCAACAGCAGCGGTGGTGGTGTTTTTCATGCGCGTAGGCGACTATGCCGAGCGCTTCACCGCCGAGCGCGCCCGGCGGGCGGTGCGTGATCTGACCGCCATGGCGCCACAAACGGCGCGTGTCGAGCGGCAAGGACAGGAGCTGGAGCTGCCGGTCGAGCAGGTGCAGGTGGGCGAGGTGGTGGTGGTGCGCCCGGGCGAGAGCATTCCGGTGGATGGCGAGGTGATCAGCGGGCAGGCGACCGTGAACCAGGCGTCCATCACCGGCGAAGCGATGCCGGTGGAAGCCGGGCCGGGGGCGCGGGTGTTTGCCGCCACGCTGGTGAGCCTGGGCAGCCTGCGAGTGCGCACTGTTCAGGTGGGCCGGGATACGACGTTTGGCAAGGTGATCCGCCTGGTAGAAGAAGCCGAAGCGCATCGCGCGGAAGTGCAGCGCGTAGCGGACCGCTTCTCGGCCTGGTATCTGCCAGTGGTGGCGAGCATTGCAGGGTTGACCTTTCTGCTGCGACGTGATCCGCTGGCGACAGCCGCAGTGCTGGTGGTGGCGTGCTCGTGCGCCTTTGCTCTGGCGACGCCGATTGCCATGCTGGCTTCGATCGGGGCAGCCGCGCAGCGTGGGCTGATGATCAAAGGGGGAAAGTACCTGGAAGCGCTGGCAGAGGCGGATGTGCTGTTGATCGATAAAACAGGCACACTGACCTTGGGCAAGCCGCGCCTCGCAGCGGTGCTCTCCTTCGATGGGGCAGGGGCAACGGCGGAGTCGGAAGCCCGGCTGCTGCGGTTGGCGGCTTCGGCGGAGCGCTACTCTGAGCATCCACTGGCGCAGGCGGTAAGAGAGGCGGCTGCTGCGCGTGGCCTGGCGCTGCAAGAGCCGCACGATTTCCAGGCGTTGCCTGGACTGGGCGTGCAAGCGCAGGTGGATGGCGTACGCGTGCAGGTAGGCAGCCGGCGCATGATGCCGGAGGGGGAGCCGCAAGCGATCGCGGCGCGAGCGGTTGTGGCCCAGGCAGAGGCGCTGCAAGCTGCTGGAAAGTCGCTCCTGTGGGTGGCGGTGGACGGACAAATAGCAGGAGTGCTGGCGGCCGAGGATACCCTGCGCCCTGAAGTGCCGCAGGCCATCCAGGCGCTGGGGGCGCTGGGAATCAAGCAGGTGGAGCTGCTGACCGGCGACCACGCGGGTGCTGCCGCGGCGCTGGCGGGCAACCTGGGCATCCCTTACCGGGCGGGGTTGCTGCCGCAGGACAAGATTGCGATCGTGCGCCAATACCAGTCGCAGGGTCACAAGGTGGTGATGGTGGGAGATGGGGTCAATGACGCCCCAGCGTTGGCGCAGGCAGATGTGGGCATGGCTATGGGCGCAGCAGGCAGCCAGGTGGCGATCGAAGCGGCGCATATCGCCTTGATGCGCGAGGATTGGGCGCTGGTGCCGGAAGTGCTGCGCATTGCCCACAGAACCATGAGGGTGGTAAAGATGAATATTGCCTTCACGGCGATTTACAACCTGGCAGGTTTGAGCCTGGCAGCGCTGGGCTTCCTTCCGCCCATCCTGGCGGCGGCGGCGCAGTCGCTGCCGGATTTGGGGATACTGGCGAATTCATCCCGGCTGCTGAAGCAGAAATAGGGACAGAGCACCCGGCAAGATCTCCTGTTTGCGAAAGGTGATGATCCAGCCAGAGGCTCTGCCCGCCGCCCGTATCCTGAATGGCTGCGCGGGCGGGTCAGGCATTTGCCCGGGTGAGCAGGTCTTTTTGCGGAAGGGTTGTGGCAAATGCCTGATCTCTACTGCCTCTCCACAGCCGGAAGATAAAGCAGATAGCCCACGCGTATGCTGCTGGAGATCGTCTTGACGTGGGCATTATTCCCTGTGATCCAGATCGAGAGTGTGGGCTCTTCAACCAGCCCAGATACACCCACTTCCGGTATTTGCGTGTGGATGAGAGTGCCGCTGCTCTGCCCTGCGCCCAAGGTCAGCGTGGTGGTTATGCCGCCTGTATCCAGGTTGGACCAACCCTGCACACTATTCAGCATGAGCGAGAAGGTTGCGCTGACCAGCGAGGTATTGGTGAAGGGCAGCGTATAGGTGAGGGTCTCGCCGGGCCAGGCAAGCAAGTCGATACCCTGAGAAACCTCATAAGTGACGATGGGGGTGCTGAGTGGGATGCCTGGCGTAAGCGGCACTTCCTGGCTGTAGGCGCTGTACTGATCGTTGAGTAAGCTGCCAACGGCCTGGGGAGATAAAGCCAGGACGAGCTGCACCTGGCGGATATCGCCGGAATTCATCGCCGGAAACGCCCAGGCAACCGAATCGCCCGTAAAGGTGTAAGGCAGGGTGGCGGTGATAAAGCTGGTTCCAATGGGCAGCACATTGCTGATGATGATGTTGTGGGTAGGTGTATAAAAACTGGTGTACCTGAGTTCCAGGGTATAGGTGATTGTCTGTCCGGGGATAATTTGCGGCGGATTGGCGGAGGCAGTCAGGTTGAAAAACGGAGGAATATCCTGCAGCGCTTCCAATGCGTCGATGCGCCCATAGCCATAGGTGTTGTTGGGCACGGCAGAGCCGGGCACTGTGCCGCAGTTTTGGGTGGTGGTGCGCGGCACGGCAGAGCCCGTGATGATGCTTTCCAGCAGATCCACCTGTCCGGCCAGGTGAGGGGCTGCGGAGATGAGCAACCCAGCCAGCCCAGCGACGTGTGGGGCCGCCATGCTGGTGCCGTTCATAGTTGTGTAGGTGTTGTTGAGATAGCTGGAGCGCACGCTGACGCCCGGCGCAGAAATATCTGGTTTGAGGCGGTTGCTGCTATCCGCGGTCACCGGGCCGCGGCTGCTGAAGGAGGCAATCAGGTCGCCCGAGTCAGTCGCGCCCACGGTGAAGGAGGCGTCGTAAATGGCAATGGGCTGGGCGATGGTGCTGCAGGTGGGGCCGGAATTGCCAGCAGAGCTGACGGTGAGGATGCCAGCGGCGCGCACGTTTTCGACCACGGTTTTGAGGATATTGACATCGCTGCAGCCTTCCGCCGCCGGGCAGCCCCAGGAGTTGTTGATCACGTCCGGCGCCAGGTCGGGGCGCGGGTTCTGCCCGTTGAGATCGGTGGGAGCAATAAACCATTGGAAGCATTCGCTGTAGCTGGCAGGGCTGCCCCATCCCTGCTCCATGTTGCGGCAGCCGATCCAGCGCGCCCCGGGGGCCATGCCAATCTGGTTGCTGCCGCCATCGTCGCCCACCATGGTGCCCATGGTGTGTGTGCCGTGACCGTGATCGTCGCATGGCACCGGTGAATCAAAGCCGCAGGGGTTGCCAGGGGTGGTGAAGGAGCTGTCTTCGTGAATGGCGTCGTGCCAGTTATAGTTGTGATCGGCGGCGGCGCCGTCCCAGCCGCGGTACTGCTGTACCAGGGCGGTGTGATCCCAATCGTAGCCGGTGTCTTGCCCGGCAATAACCGCTCCCTGCCCAGTGTAGCCGGCAGCCCAGACCTGCTCAGCACGCACTTTGAGGATGTTCCACTCGATGGCCTCCAGCGCTTCAACCTGCGAGGTCGGCGGCTGCGGTAGGGCCTGCTGCACCCAGGGATTGGCGTAGATGTGAGCCACGTCCTGGCGTTGGGCCAGCGCCTGCACCAGGCTTGCGTCGCCGCGCACCCACAGCATGTTGGCAACCCAATAGGCGCGGTGCGGCACGTGGCGGGCGCGCAGCTCTGCTAACAAGGGACCTTGCGTCCGGGCGGCGGTGCGGGTGAGCTGTTGGTAAACGTAGGCGCCCTTCTCGACCTTGCTGGGCAGCTTTGCCGCGCTGGAGAGGTCGGCCTGCTCGCTCAAGAGCACCAGGAATTCGGTCTCACCCTGGGCGGCGGTTTGCTGCACCCAGGCATCTACCTTGGATTGCCAGGGCGCAGCCGGCGCGGCGGGGGCGGCGGCAGGCCCGGCGATGCTGAGCAGCGCCAGAATGACAAACAAGTGGAAAAACCAGCGGCAGGGGCGGCGCATGGGGGGCGACCCTCAGCCTTCAGCCAGGGCTTTGACCAGTTCGCGGCAGAAATCGGGGATGTCTGCCACAACACGGCCCCACACCAGGTTGCCATCTCGGAAAGCGGGCGCATCTACCCACTCGGCGCCAGCGTTGATCATGTCGTCTTTGATGCCGACCGAGCCGGTGGCTTTGCGGCCGCGCACGATGCCGGCGGAGGCCAGCACCCAGCCAGCGTGGCAGATCGAACCGACGATCTTGCCCTGCTGGTGGACGCCACGCACCAGGTTGAGCACTTCGGGGTAGCGTCGCAGCTTGTCGGGCGCCCAGCCGCCGGGCACCACCAGGGCGTCGAAATCGTCTGGGCTGACTTCGGAAGCAGCCACGTCGGACCTGGCTTCCAGGCAGGCCTTTCCGCGGAAGGTTTTGCCTTTGACGCCGCTGACGACCGTGACACGGGCGCCTTCTTCGCGCAGGCGCATCACCGGAACCCAGAACTCCAGGTCTTCGAAGCCTTCTTCGACCAGGTATGCGATGTGTTTGCCAGTCAGTTTCATGAGATTTCTCCTATAGCTTCAGGATCAGTTTGATATCTCGCCAGACGAAGGGCAGCGCGGCCAGCGCTCCGGCGGCCATGGCTGCCAGGGCCGAAGCAGCTTGCAGCAGCGGGCGATCGGGCATGAAGGGCAGGTTCATCAGGAGCAAGGCCAACGCCCCGCCCAGCAGCGCCGCTAGCAAGGCGCGCAGGAAGGACTCGCGCACTGCCAATAAACCGGGCACATGCCGGTTGAGCAAGAAGAGCAGCAGCAGCGCTTCTCCGGTGAAGGCCAGGGAGTTTGCCAGGGCGATACCGGGCGCGCCTAGCCAACGGGAGAGTGCGACAGCAAAGACGATGTAAGCCAGGGCATTCAGGGCAGCGGCAAAGAGTGGTGTACGAGCATCCTGGCGGGCATAGAAGGAGCGGGCGGCAATTTCCAGCAGCGAGTGCCCGGCCAGCCCGAGCAGGTAGGCGCGCGTCGCCCACACCACGCGCGAGATGCCCTCCGCATCGAAGCCAAAGACCACCTCCACCAACGGCGGCAGCGTCACTGCCAGCAAGGCAGCGATGGGCAGGGTGAGCGCCAGCAGGGCGCGAATGGCATTGTTGACGCTGTCGCGATAGGCCTCGATATGGCCGCGCGCCATGTGCTCTGCCAGGGTGGGCAGCAGAGCGATTGCCAGGGCGGTGCCGATCATGGTTTCTGGCACCTGCATGATGAACCAGCCATAGTTGAGGGCCGTGACGGCGCCCTCGCCCAGGCGGGAGGCGATATTGTCGCGGGCGATGAAGAAGAGCTGCAGGAAGAACATGGTCAGCAGGCGCGGCCCCATCAAAGCCAACACCTGGCGCACACCAGGTGTGCTCAGGCCGAGGGAAGCCGTCCAGCGGAAGCGGTAGCGCAGCAAGCCGGGCACCTGGATCAGCAGGTGCAGCAGCGCGCCGATGATCACTCCGTAAACCAAGCCGTGGATGCCCAGATCATAAGCGGGCAATTTAAGCGGACCGAGCGAAAGCCCTTCCGGTCGCGCCAGCACCAGCACACCGAAGATTTGCCCCAGGTCGTAGAAACCAGGCGCCATGGCGGGCAGCAGGAAGTGCTGGTTGGCCTGCAGACCAGCCATGAACAGCCCGCTGATCGAGAAAATCAGGATCGCTAGCAGATCCAGGCGCATCAATTCGATGGTTAGCTCGAACTGCTCAGGGGGAAAGCCGGGGGCAATGACGTTACGCACCAGCGGGCCGGCGAAGATGGCGATCAGCACCGCCAGGGCGGCGGTGACCAGGAAGGCCAGGTTGAGAATGCGGGCAAAAAGCTGCCAGGCATCGGCCCGTCCACGTTGTTGAAGGTACTCAGAGAGCACAGGGATGAGCGCCACGCCCAGCGCTCCGCCGGAGATGAGCGCCGAGAGCAGGTCAGGAATATTGTTGGCAGCGTTGAAGACGTCGATCTCGTAGGTCAGGCCGAACTGGCGAGCGATCAGCGTGGTGCGCACAAAACCCAGTACCTTGTCCAGGCCGAAGAATATGGCAACGATGAGCGATGAGCGGGCGACGTGTTTCATGGTTTTCTTTACAGGGGCAAGTATAGCACGAGAGCGTGCTGGTGTGTTTGTGTGCAAGGCTGCTGCTTGCAAACACACCAATGGTATATTGACTTTTGCATGTAAATTTGTAAGAATATTGTAAGTGGACAGTTCATGTCTGTTTTCCGCATTCACAAAGGAGAAAAAGTATGGCTAAGGCAGTTCGGAAAGAAGAAATACTCGATCCCGACAAGAGGCCATTGACCAAGATGCAGGCGGGTCGCCTGGCAGGACTGACAGGCGTGGAGGCAAAGGAATTTGCTGGCAAAGTAGTGGCTGAATTGAGCGAGCGGTTCAAGTGGCAGCTCGATGTGAGCCTGTTTTTGTTTCGCCGGGTGTGCGGGCAGGTGGTCAAGCGCGACCCGGTCACCGGCAGGGTTTACCCGGTGCCGTTTGCTACGGTACACGTGGAGGATACCGACTGCAATCTGCTGGGCTATTTTCCCGCCGGCTGGCACTGGGGCTGGTACTTCCCGCTGTCTTGCCGTCGGGAGGAGATTGCCACGGTGGTCACAGATGAGTGCGGGCGCTTCTGCGTGTACATCCCGCGCTTCGACATCGATTGGATCTTGAAATTCCGCAAGGAGCGCATCTGCTTCCCGGATATTTTCATCCGCCCCAACCTGCGCGAGCTGCTGGAAGACCTGAAGATCTGGCCGGAGCCGCCGGTGATCCGGCGCCCGTTCCCCGAGCCGGATCCGATCCCATTCCTGCTGAATGATGGCGGGTTACGGCTGCGGCGCATCGAGGAAGCCGCCGGGCCGCAGGTGGCGGGCAGGCTGGCTGCCATCCAGGCGACGGCGATGCTGGGTGCGGCGACGGGCGATGCAGGGCGCATGCTGGAAGCCAGGGCCTTCACCCAGCCGGTGGCGCCGCCGCTGCCAGCGCAGATGCAGCGCATGCCAGGCAGGGAGGTGGCTCAAGAGCTTTTGCTGCGCTACAATCTGGAGCCAAAACTGCTGGAGCGCTTTAATCCCGAATACTATATCGGCCCCTTCCGCCGCTGCTGGGATGTGCTGGTGCCAGAGTGGGTGCCGCTGCTGGATGTGCCCGACATCACTTTCCGGGTGACGCAGGATGTGGATGGCGATGGCGACCAGGAAGTGATTTACTCGGAGAGTTTCTTCGACGTGCGCTGGGATTCTGGGTCGATCCCGGATGTGACCCTGGAGGCGTCGCAGATCGCCCTGGCAGGCCTGACCTGCGACTCGCCGGAGGTGCCGTGCCAGGAGCCGATGATCGTGCTGGCAGGCAAAATGCCGCTGCACAACCTGCCGGCGCCCGCCGATCCTTACCACGACAACACCACCGGCTATGCCCGGCGCACGAATCGCCCGCACCCTTCGGGCGACCTGGTGGACCCACTGCCCAACCCGCTGGCGTCATCGCCGATGGCGGGCACCTTCCCGGTGCTGGGCTGCAACCAGATGGAGGGGGCGGTCTATTACCGCCTGATGTATGCTTACCGCGCCCCGGGCGGGGCCAGCTTCAGCGCGCCGGTGCCGTTCGTGAACGTTTCCTGGTCGCTGTACCGTTGGGTGGGCAGCCCCGGTCACCTGGAGATCCTGCATGTCACCCCAGACGCCAACGGCTGGTACAGCATCCTCAACCCGGCGGATATGTGGCTGCCGCAGAACATTTTGCTTAACTGGCCTTCGGGGAACTACCAGGACGGCACCTATCGCATCAGCATGCAGATGGGCAATGCCGCCAAAGCGGTGATTCACACCACGCCGGAGCTGGCGGTGTACATCGACAATTCATCGCCCTCCACCTCACGTTTCACCGGGCTGGCCTGGCGGCGGGTGGGCGACATCGCCTGGACGGAGCTGGGGCTGGTGTGCCCGGTGGTGAGGCGCAACCCCGGCGAGGATATCGAATTCCGGGTGGATTACATCGCTGCAGCGGCGCACCTGCGCTCCTTTGTGCTGAGCGCCGGCGGCTGCGGCGGCGGAGGGATCAACCTGGTCTCGCCGCTGAGCACGGCGCAGCATTGGCACACGAATGCGCTGGATAATTCGGTCGCGGGCAGCGCCATCTACCGCCTGCCGGGCAGTTCGCTGCCGGGAGCGTACAGCTTTCACCTGCATGTGGACAGCCGGGCCTTCAACCCCGATGACGCCAACGGGCTGACCAGCGATTGGAATTACGATCCAACGCACATCTGGGTCAATCGCCAGTTAGCGGTGGCGGTGGTGGAGTAGACCCGACCCCCCTCCGACCTGCGGTCACCTCCCCCATTTTGCTCAGCAAAATGGGGGAGGAAGGCGATGCATTTCGGGGTTAGGAGGAGTCAAATATGGTACAATGCCGCTTGATGATGGAGGGATGGCCGAGCGGTCTAAGGCGGCTGTCTTGAAAACAGCTGTGGGTTTTCCCACCGGGGGTTCGAATCCCTCTCCCTCCGCCTGAGATGTGGTAGAATTTTGACGCTGTGTTGGGGAAGGTGCCAGAGAGGCCGATTGGGCTCGCCTGCTAAGTGAGTGCTGGGCTTTTAAACTCAGCCGTGGGTTCGAATCCCACCCTTCCCGCACGAATCCAGGATCACAAACCCGCTGAAAAATGCGGGTTTGTGCGTTTAAGAGGGCGGAAGGAACGATCCTTTTGTTATGGATTGATGGTGGTGAGCGCGAAAAGACCCCGGCTCTCTCGCCTGGGGGTTCCCAGGAGGCGGGATATGAAATGGTGGGTAGAAAATCCAGCGGCGAAGCAGTTCGGTGTAGAATTATGAAAATCTGGCGCGTTTTTAATCGCGGGTCAGGTTCAAATCCCACACTGAGGAGGCTCTATGCCTACCTCAAACCGGGCGAATCATCTACGATGAGGCAATAGTGGAAGTCTGTATCATTGATAATAGTTGGCCCGCCCGAGGGACATGAAAGGTTAGCGTCCAAATCGAGGGAAGGTAGTAATGGCAAGCGACACCCCGCGTATAGTCTCCGTTATTGGCATCAACTTGCTCGAAGCCATCGTTCAATTCGTTGAGATGCTTGAGTCCACCAAACTTGTTGAACCAGGCGAAGTACAAGCAGGACCGCAAGAAAATGGCTTTTCCTGTGCGATCGTTACCCTTTGCGCATTAGTTATGGAGTCTGCCATCAACCGCACACGTTACGTTCGTGGGGAAATTTGTGACGACGATTCGGTAGATAAATATTTCAGAAAAGTCACTTTACACGCTGAACTCGCAGAGGATATTGACGAAGTAGTGGCGGTTCGTGATGCAATCGTCCATAACCACTTATGGGAAGCTGATATCTACTGGGATGAAAAAACAAACTCAAGTTTAGGTCCCCACCCAAACTACTCGAGGGCTTTGGCAACAAGCGACAGCGCAGGACTATGAATCCTAGGACGCGGTTATCTAATAGACTCGAGCTCAATCTCTTTCCAATTAGAATATGGAGACGAGATGCATATGAGTCATTGAGAGTGGTTACGCTTGCGCTTGAGGCACTTGAAGCAAAGAATGCCAGCTACTTCCCTGTTGCCAGCCAACAGTTTAAGTTTCGTGGCGAAATGACTACTCTCAAAAAAATCGTTGATGCGCTACCTGAGCTAAAGGCGGTCTAATAGATTGCTAACCAGAAACGTGACCAAAGATCCTTGGACAGTGAAAGATGCACTGGCGCTGATGACGATAGGCACGCGCCGCGTTTTTGGGCATTTACCAGGCTGCTGGTTTTCCCGTTTCGATGGCGAGTACACGCTCTCGCCCATCGTTGGCTTGCTTCGCCGCGTTCAACATATCGGCGCCTTACGCATCTTGGATAAACTATCGTATATAAGATCTTGTTTACCGACCTTGAACCAGGCAACCGTCTAGAAATCCGGATGGTAGAGGAGCTCAGGCATGCGAAAAATTATCGTATTGGAACATATCTCCCTGGATGGGGTCATCCAGGCCCCAGGCGGGCCAGACGAAGATACCAGCGGCGGCTTCGCGTATGGCGGGTGGATCGCTCACTATTCCGACGCGGTTCTTGGAGCACTCTTGAGACGGCAGATGAACCTGCCGTTCGACCTGCTGTTAGGGCGCACAACCTTTGACATTTGGGAGCCGTACTGGCCGCAACATGGGGATGTATGGCCTGGCGCCAATGCGGCGACCAAGTACGTTGCCTCGAATACCAGAACTTCTAGCAACTGGCAGCCGTCCGTGTTTTTAAACGGAGACGTTGCAGAAAAAGTCGCTAAAATAAAGCAACAGCAAGGGCCGGATTTGCACGTTTGGGGAAGTGGCCATCTCGTCCAGACGCTCATGAAGCATGATTTGGTCGATGTGTTCTGGCTGATGATCTATCCGATAACGTTGGGCGGTGGAAAGCGGTTGTTTGCCAGCGGCGCGATTCCGATGTTGTTCAAGGTGACGGAAAGCCATGTCACCCCGAATGGCGTCATTGTCGTGAATTACGAGCGTGCAGGCGCAATCCCAACCGGACGCTGAAGGACAGGCAAATATCACCTGGGGTGTTGACCAGGCAGGCGAAGGCGCTCCCGGCGCCAGGCAGTTGTGACGAAAATGTTGCCGTACTATAATTAAGGCGTCCTCAAATAAGGCTTTTCCGTGCAAGGATTTTCTGGCCTGGCCCTGACCGGCTCTCAGGAAAAGACGACCAATGAAGCAAGCTGTGCTGGATCGCATCCGGGTGCTCAATAAACATGTGACCAATAAGCTGCTGATTCACCTGTGCGGCAAGGGTTTCGGCCATTTTGCTATCTTGAGCCATACCGGTCGCAAAAGCGGCAGAATCTATCGCATCCCAATCATTGCCGAGCCGCTGGATGATGGGTTCGTGATCGCGCTGACCTACGGCAAGAAGGTGGACTGGTATGAGAACGTGCGGGCGAAAGGGGGCTGCTCGCTGCGCTGGAAGAACAGGGATTATGAGCTGGTAAATCCGCATTTCGTGGATAAAGAGGTGGGGGTGATGGCTTTCCCACCGATGTTTCGATCGCCGCTGAAGAGACTGGGGATCGAGTACTTTTTGAAATTGGAAGTTCGCCGATAGCTGCCCGGCGAGTGCGAGGCGGGCAGCCGTTGAAAAGGCGCGCCGCTGGCAAACCGGAGCAACTAGTGGCGCACATCGTTGATGGCGCGGTAGAGATATTTTTCAACCAGCATGGGCTGTTGCGCCAGGCGTACATTCGGGATGAAACCGTGACTATCGCCCAATTGCTGAACCAGGTGATCAGCCAGACTGGCGAAAATATCGTCATCCGCCGTTTTCTCCGCTGGGAGATTTGCCCGGATGGGGAGGCGAGGATAGTATCTTGACGGTCGAGGGGGCGAGCAGCGGGCATTAGCGCCCGGCAGGCTGTTGTTAGAAACCGCGACTGGTATAGGGCATCACCACTCTTTCGACCAACTCGATCAAATCGTCGCGCACGCGCGTCAGGTGTTCGCGCATTTGCCGCTCAGCGGCCTCGCCATCGCCAGCTATCACGCTTTGCACAAAAGCCTCGTGCTCGCCGATGGAGGTCTTTGTCCTGCCCTGGAGGGCGACGTAACCCAGGCGCAGGCGATGCCATTGGTCGTTCAAGTTTTCGATGATGCGCTCGGCGCGCTCGTTGTTTGCCATCAAGAATAAGATGTTGTGCAGGTGAATGTCGGATTTCAACCAGAGATCCGGATCCTTGATTTCGGCAGCTTTCTTCATATCGTCCAACGCTTCGAGCAGGTCGGCGCGCAACCTCTGATCCTGGCAGGCTGCGGCCTTGCGCACCAACATACCTTCGATGGCGATTTTTAGCTCGAAGATCTCGTGGATATCTTCCAGGTCGAGTGTATAGACCTGCCAGCCTTTGCGGGCTTCGTTGACCAGTAAACCTTCTTTCTCCAGGCGCTGAAAAGCTTCGCGCACCGGAGTGCGGCTGATGCCCAGTTTCTCGGCAATCTGGGCGTCGGTGATGTATTCGCCGGGTTTGAAGCCCAGGTTGATAATTTGGTTGTGCACATAATCATAGGCTTGCTGCTGGAAGGTGGATGTTTCTCTATTCATAGGGTGCTCCTGTATGGAAGTCTTCGGTGTTTGCTCGCTTTACTTGTGGGGTAGGCGCAGTCATAACCCTCCAGACTTCCTGACTATTTTAACATAGTTTGAATGTTTAATTCGGGTTATTTTGTATACAATACTATTGACTTATTGTATACAATTTTGTATAATATCTCATACAATGGATTGAATTATCGGGAGGCGTTTTGCTTTTTTCGATATTCGGAATTTTGACGAGGGCGCGATGCAATTACCTGTCGAAAAGTTGACTCAGCTTGAAACGGTCGCTTACCAGATTCGCCGGCTGAGCGTTGAGATGATCACCTATGGCAAATGGGGCCATATTGGGGGTTCATTCTCGATGGCTGAGATCCTGGCGGTGTTGTATTTTCATGTGATGAAGGTGGATGCGGAAAATCCTGAATGGGAGCACCGTGATCGTTTGGTGCTTTCCAAGGCGCATGGTTCGCCGGCGTTGTATGCGGCGCTGGCCCTGCGTGGCTTTTACCCGTTGGAAAAGGTTTACAGTTACTGCGAGCTGGGTGGTTTCGAAGGACATACCGATATGGCGCGCACACCCGGGCTGGAATCGTCGGGTGGTCCGCTGGGCATGGGCTTATCGGTGGCGGTGGGTATGGCGCTCGGGATGCGCTTCAAAGACAATCCACGCGGCAGAGTTTTTTGCATCCTGGGGGATGGGGAGTGCAACGAGGGCAACGTCTGGGAGGCCGCCATGTCTGCGGCGCATTACCACCTGGATAACCTGATCGCTGTGGTGGACTACAACAAGGTGATGGCCAAGGGCTTTGTGTGGGACGAGATGGCGATCGAGCCCTTGGCCGAGAAATGGCGCGCATTTGGCTGGGAGGTGATCGAAGTGGATGGGCACGATATACCTGCCCTGGTGGAGGCTTTTTACCGGGCGCGCTGGATTTTGCCGCGTGGGAAACCTGTGGTGGTGATTGCGCACACGGTCAAGGGCAAAGGAGTAGAGATGGCTGAATTCAATTATCGCTGGCACACACATGCTCCCGACCCTGCTACCGCCGATCGAATGCTGCGAGAGCTGGCGCGCACTTATGGCTTTCCGGAGCAGGGTTACAGCAAGTTGGGTGAGCCTGAAGTGAAGGAAAATTTCTATGGCGGAGAATAGGATGAACGGCGCGGCAATCGAGATGCGCGACGCATTTGGGCAGACGCTGGTGGAGCTTGGCGCCCAATACCCCAATATGATTGTGCTGGATGCGGATTTGCACACGTCGTCCAAGGCGACGATGTTTAAGAAAGCCTATCCTGAGCGTTTCCTGCAAGTGGGAATTGCAGAGCAGAATTTGTTTGGCATTTCCGCCGGGCTGGCGCTGAGCGGCTTCTTGCCGTTTCCATCGACCTTCGCCGCGTTCGCCTCGCGCCGGGCGCTGGATCAGATCGCAATCTCCATCTGCTTTCCCAATCTGAATGTGAAAATTCCCGGCTCTTATGTGGGGCTGCCGACCAGCCGCGCGGGAGCATCGCACAACTGCATCGAAGATATCGCCATCATGCGCGCCCTGCCGAACATGCGCGTGGCGGACCCGGCGGATGCCGCCGACCTGCGCGCCATCATGCATGCGGCAGCGGAAGTGCGCGGGCCAGTCTATTTCCGCATTGCCCGCCTGGCGATGCCGCCCATCTTTGGCCCAGATCACAGGTTCGAGTGGGGCAAAGGTGTTTTGCTGCGCGAGGGGCGGGATGTCACGCTGTTCGGAACCGGGATCATGACCACCTTCTGCCTGAAGGCTGCCGACCTGCTGGCGCATGAGGGTATTCGCGCTGAGGTTGTGCACCTGGGTTCGATCAAGCCGATCGACCGCGAGCTGATCGCCAGCAGCGCGGCGCGCACCGGCTGCGCGGTAACCGCTGAGAATGCGACCATCAACGGCGGGTTTGGCGCAGCAGTGCTGGAGGTGCTGAGTGAAGAATGCCCCGTCCCGGTGCGGCGCATCGGTGTGCGCGATCGCTGGGCAGACAGTGGGGGTATTAAGGAGTTGTTTACTCACCATCACATGCAGCCCGAAGATATCGCTGAGGCGGCGCGCAAAGTCATCTCACAAAAAAAGGGGGTGCAAGTATGACGCTTCCCGCAGATCCAATCAGGTGGTTCAACGAAACCTTGCGCTTGAGCGGCGTCGCGCACACCACGCCGGAGAAGACGGGCAGGCCCGAATTCATCGGTAAGCGTCTGGGTTTGCTCAACGGCGCCACCTGGATAATACCCTGGGCCAATTACTTCGGCAGGTTGTACCTGCCGGGTGTGCACCTGATCAACGTGGGAAACGAGGCCGTGCAGATCAACTTCATGGCGGCCCACGAAGTCGGGCTGCCAACACCGCCGCAGGCGAACATCGATGCTTTTGTCCGCTACGCGCGGGACCTGGTGGAGCTGGGGCGAGTAGATGCTATCCTGATCACCTGCTCGACGATGAATCGCTCTTACCCGCAGGTGGTGGAAGCAATGAACCCCTACAATGTGCCCGTGGTGCAGATCGACCGCCCGATGATGGAGCGGGCGGTGAAATACGGTGGAAAGCTGCTGGTGGTGGCTACGCATGGCCCCACCGTGGCGAGCACTCAGGCGCTGCTGCAGGAGACGGCAGCGGAATTATCGAAGCCGATCTCATACACAGGCGAAACTGTCGAAGAGGCCTGGAGTCGCCTGGCAGAAGGTGATGTTGCGGGCCACAATGAGCTGCTGGCACAGGCGATCCGGCACTGCCAAGAAGAACACAAGATCGACGCGGTAGTACTGGCTCAGCTTTCGATGACGGTTTTCCTGCTCAGCTACCCTGAACCTGAAAAAGAATTCGGGGTACCGATATTCACCAGCGGGCAATGTGGATTCGAACGGGTTGCTGAGGTGTTGAGGCATGCCTGAAGCGCCGTTCGAGCGAATGCTGGCCAACCTGCCGCCGCCGCCTGACAGTGCGCTGGCGGAAATCCGCTCGCGGGTGATTGCCAGCGGGCGCAAGCTCGTTGTGCTGGATGACGATCCCACCGGCACGCAAACCGTCCATGCCGTCACTGTGCTGACAGAATGGTCGCCGGAGGCGCTGAGCGCCGAGCTGGTTACAGATGAGCCGGTGCTATTTCTCCTGACGAATTCGCGCTCTCTTTCTCCGCAAGCGGCAGCAGAACTCAATGAGAAAATTGGTTTAAACCTGAAAGCTGCCTCGCGGGACAGCGGGCGAGAGCTGGTGGTGATCAGCCGGAGCGACTCGACCCTGCGGGGGCATTTTCCGGGTGAGCTGCACGCTTTGGAGATGGGGCTGGCGCTGCACAGCGATGGCTGGGTGCTGGCGCCGTACTTCCGAGAAGGCGGACGCTACACGATTGGCGACACCCATTACATCGTGAGCAATGGGCTGGCGATACCGGTGGGTGAAAGCGAATTCGCTCGCGATCCGGTGTTCGGCTACCGGGAATCGGATCTGCGCCTGTGGGTGGCGGAAAAGAGCACCGGGAAAATTCCAATCGCAGCGGTGACCTCCCTTTCGATCGAGGAAATACGTCGGGCCCTGGCGCTCGAGAAAATCATGCACTTGCAGCACGGGGCAGTCTGCATCGTCAATGCGGTCTGTGATGAAGATATCGAGCAAGCTGTGCTGGCATTCCTGGATGCCGAAGCGGCAGGCAGGCAGTTTCTGTACCGCACGGCGGCCAGTTTTGTGCGCATCCGAGCGGGCATCGCGCCGCGTCCCTGGTTGACCGCTGCGGATCTGTACAGCAAAAGCAGAATAGGCGGGTTAGTCGTTGTAGGTTCATTCGTGCCTAAGACGACGAGTCAATTAAAGGTGTTGTGCGCCCGGCGCGATTTTGTCCAGTTTGAGCTGCAAGTTCCATTGTTGCTGGAGGAGGCTGGTCGGGCAGCGTTGTTGAGCAGAGTGAGTGAGCAAATCAACCAGGCGCTTGCAGACGGGCGCGATGTGCTGCTTTTCACCAGCCGAGAGCTGGTGCATGGCGGCAAACAGGGTTCCCTGGAAATTGCCGCGCAAGTATCCAGTAGCCTGGTGGCTTGCGTCCGCAATTTGAAGGTGCGCCCGCGTTACCTGGTAGCAAAAGGCGGGATCACCTCCAGCGATATCGCTAAGCATGGTCTGGGCGTACGCAAGGCTCGCGTGTTGGGGCAGGTCATTCCGGGTGTGCCAGCCTGGCAGCTTGGCGAGGAAAGCCGTTTTCCGGGAATGATTTACATCGTGTTTCCTGGAAACGTGGGCGATGAGAGCGCCCTGGCGGCTGTGATAGACAAAATCAATTTGGTCCAGAAAACAAAACTTCAATATCCATGAGGAGGTAGTCAATCGCCAACCTGCAGTAATTTCTGTTTCTTCGGACAGCAAAGTACAACCCAATCCAGGAGGATGTCATGTTTCGAAAAATCTACACCTTGTTTGCAGTAGTCTTGATCGCTGCGTTTGCGCTGGCAGCCTGCGCGCCTCAGACTGTCATCGAGACCGTGGAGGTTGAAAAGACGGTCGAGGTTGAGAAGATCGTCGAGGTCGAAAAAACCGTTGAAGTTGAGAAGATCGTGGAGGTGACGCCGACTGCCCCGCCGCAGGCAGAAGGCGGCAAAGAATTGATCGTCTGGTGGAGCCATTGGGCGAATGAACCCGCAAAGAAGGCGATGGTCGAGAAAGTGGTCGCCGATTATGAAGCCGAACACCCGAACGTGGATATTGTGCTCACCTGGTGGGACAAAAACCCGCTCAAGGATGCCATCCGCAGCACAATGACGGCCGGTGGAGAAGGAGCGCCCGACCTGGTGTACTTTGAAAACGAGTTGGAATGGGTGCAGGCCGGCTGGATGGTTGACCTTGCGGATGCCCTGCCGTGGGATAACTTCGATCCAATGGCGAAGCTGGATGGCACCTATCCAGACCAGGGATATCCCGGCATCTACAAGTTCAACATCTCCAAAGTCACCAATATGCTTTTCTACAACAAGGAAATCTTTGCTGAGCTTGGCATCACAGTGCCGGAGAACTACCAGTTCACACAGGCTGAATTCCTGGAGGTGGTCAAGCGATGCAGCGCCGCTGGTTATGCCGGTGTAGCTGATGCGATTGGCAACCGTCCGTATCCTGGCGTTTGGCCCGTGCAGTATGCCCTGTTTTCCCTGGTTGGACCGCAAGAATTCGACCTGTACAATGCGGGCAAGAAAGCCTGGGATACGCCCGAGGCGCGCGCTGCGCTGGAGTATTCTGTCGCGCTGCGGGATGCGGGGTTGTGGCCTGAATCGTTCAGCACCATGACCATCGATGAATTTCATGTCTATTTCCACACTCAGCGCAAGGCATGCATGTTGTATATCCCAACCTGGTATACAGGACGGGCGTTCAAAGCGCAGGCAGATGGCGGGCAGGATCCTAACTGGCATTTCGGCATGCTGCGCTACCCGGCAATGGACGGCGGCAAAGCTAACGATTTGGTGTGGGCTGGCACCGAATCGGGTTTTGGCATTCTATCCACCACCAAGCACGAAGCCACCGCCAAAGATATCCTCGCATACCTGGCGCAACCGAAATACGGGGCGCTGTGGACAGCAGTGACCAACAGCCCGTCAATGATCAAGTACGATGTCGCTGCCGATTGGCCGGATAACGATACGCTGACTGCCCTGAACGTTGTGCCTGGGCAATGGGATTGGTATTGGGAAGAGTACAATAAAGTGTACGGCGGCCTGGAGCTGGGCATTGCACCTACCGCGCGCTGCGGCGGTTTCAATGACGTCGTTACATCTGTGTTGAATGAGGGCTTGCCTCAGAACCTGGTTTCTGTGGATGAAGCTATCGAGGCGCTCAACGGCGCGTTGTGCCAGTAGCCTGTTTTCGTACAGATGGAGGCCGGGTTAAACCGGCCTCCTCTCATAATCTTGCCGGCGTGATATAGGTGTTTTATGTTCTTCAGGAAGCCTGCGCAACAGCAGCAACGCAATCGCTGGATACCCATTGCCATATTCATTGGCCCAGTGATGGTTTACTACCTGGCGTTCATGATCTATCCCTTCTTTGCCACCATTTATTATTCATTCAACACGATCACTCCCGTGCAGGGAGCTTTAACCACCAGTTTTGTGGGGCTCAAGAACTACATCTCACTGTTCAATGACAAAGTTTTTCTTCTCTCGGTCAAGAACACCTTAATTTGGTCGGTGGTAGGACCAGCGCTCGAGATGACAACTGCATTGACGCTGGCTTTCCTGATCTATTTTAAGGTTCCGCTGCATCGTTTTTACCGCACGGCCTGGTTCACACCTTTACTGGTGTCTGGGGTGATTGTTGGCCTGGTGTTTCGATGGATATTTAATAACGAGTGGGGTCTGCTGAACGCTTCCCTGCGCGCCGTTGGCCTGGAGGGTTGGGCGCTCAACTGGTTGGGGCGGCGCGACACACCGCTGATGGTGGTGATCTTTGTGCATTACTGGGCGACTTTCGGATATTCGATGGTGCTGCTGCTGGCGGGCCTGAGCGCCATACCCGAGGAGCTGCTGGACGCTGCCAAAGTGGATGGCGCCAGCTTGCTACAGACGGTGATGCGGATTATGATCCCGATGCTGTGGCCGACATTTATCACGGTGCTCATCCTGTCTTTTATTGGCAAGATGCGCGCTTTTCATGTGGTCTGGGCATTGACCGGCGGCGGCCCGATGCATTTCACCGAGACCGTGGCGACCTATGTGCAGAAGCGCGCCTTCGGCTGGAGTACGCTGGACCTGGGATACCCCTCCGCCATGGCGGTATTGTGGTTTGGCGTCGTAATGCTCGGTGTGGGCCTGATCAACCGTTGGCTGAAACATCGGGTGGAGTACTAGGAGCTGGCAATGATCTCTGCAGCAGATTTCCGGGACGTTCCAAGACTATACCGCTTACGCGTTCGAGGTTGGTTGGCAAAAGTGGGTATTACGCTCCCTTTAATGCTCCTGACGCTTGTGGTGATCATCCCATTTGTTTGGATGATTCTGATGTCTTTCAGAACGACGGCAGAAATCTTGAACGATCCGTTTGGGCTGCCCGAAACGCTGCGCTTCGAAAATTACGTGAAATTGATCTTCGACCCACAAATCGGATTTGGACGTTATTTTTGGAATAGCATCGTGGTGAGTGGGGGGGCGTTGCTGGTCACTTTGATCCTCTCCACGTTGGGCGGCTATGGATTCGGCCGTTCGCGTTACGATTTCAAATTTCGCGGCTGGGTATTTGGTATTCTGCTGTTTGCGTTGATGTTACCCCCGCAAATTTTCTATATCCCACAGTTCACCATGATGAGCCGCTTCGGGCTGCTGAATACCTACTGGGCGCTGATCCTGATCTATGCTGCCACGGCTTTACCGGTGAGCACCTACTTGATGGCGACGTATTTTTCGCAACTGCCGTCTGAGCTGGAAGATGCGGCGCAGATCGATGGCTGCAGTCATCTGCAAACGTTCTTTAAAGTGATGCTGCCATTGGCGCGCCCGGCGATTATGACCGTGACTTTGATGAACTTTATGAGCTTTTGGAATGAGCTGTTGTTGGCGATCACCCTGGTCACCGATCCTGGAATGCGTACGATACAGGCAGCCATGATGATGTTTGTAGGGGAGCACGGCTCCAATTACGCCATTGCTGCCGCTAGCCTGGTGCTCTCCATGCTGCCCACGCTGATTTTGTACCTGGCGATGTCGGATAAATTTATCGAGGGATTGACAGCCGGCGCAGTCAAAGGATGAGCATGGGAAGCTGCCCCCAGTGCACCCGGAAATTTGCACGGTACCTGGCTGTCGACTACCTGGTTCATTCTCGGGCGTAAAACCCCCGTGATCACACGGGGCAAGTGTGATCGCGGAAAAATACAGGTTGTCCAATCAGCGCCAGTCTTCCACCGAATGATATAAAAGCGCCCCACCATCCAGTGTGATCGCAGCGACAATTGCCAGGACTTGATAAGCGGTATCCTGTCAGGCATGGCGCGCCCGAATATGCGCCGGGTGGTCACCAGTGACAGCGTAGAAGCCTTTGGCTTCATACTTGTATGATGATTTTCACCATCAATTATAGATCATGCTGAGACTTCCGTGGCTGTTACAGCCGCGGGTCTACCCTCTCCCCCTGGCGCCCAGCATTTTAGCGCAACCGGATGCAGAATGTGAGAATCAAGCGGCTGGAATGCTGGTATATTTAAGTCTCGACTCGACACATCAGAATAATCCGAGCAAAGTCTGAGTGCGGTGATGCGGGGAATGGTGGCTATGAGACGTTTCAATCTGCCGATAGAACTTCGAGTTTCGCTGCTGTATGCAATTTTTGGCAGCTTGTGGATCTTGCTCACAGACCGGGCGCTCGATTTGGTGGTGAGCGAGCCCCAGATTCTCACCACCGTGCAAACCATCAAGGGGTGGATTTTCGTGGTGCTTAGCGCTCTATTGATATTTTTATTTCTGAGAGTGGAAAGCGCCCAGCGGCGAGCCGCCAGGCGCGCCCAATCCGAAAGCGAAGAGCGCTTTGGCCAGTTGTTCGAAAACAGCATAGATGCCATACTGCTCACTACGCCTGATGGCAGCATCATTGCAGCCAATCCGGCAGCCTGCCGGATGTTCGAGCGCAGCGAGGATGAAATCAAACAGATTGGGCGCAACGGGGTGGTGGATACCAGCGACCCAAACCTTCAGCATGCACTTGAGCAACGCGCCCGCACAGGCAGTTATTATGGCGAGCTTACATTCCTACGCAAAGATGGCACAAAGTTCCCGGGAGAGATATCTACAAGCTTGTTTGTCAACCGAGAGGGATTAGTGCGCACCAGCATGATCATCCGTGATATCTCGCAGCGCAGACAGACCGAGCAAGCGCTGCGCGAAAGCCAGGATTACCTGCGTGCAATGATCGATTGCTCGCCGGTAGCTTTGTACAGTATCGACTTACAAGGGCGCGTAGTCACCTGGAACCCTTCGGCAGAGCAGATTTTGGGCTGGAGCTATGATGAGGTGGCTGGCAGGCCTTTTCCGTCCATCCCTGCAGATAAAAAGGAGGAGTTCGAGCGACTGCGAAAACAGGCGCTCGAAGGCGGGGGTTTCCGCAATTTGATTGTTCAGCGCCAGCGGAAAGATGGCAGCCGGCTGCATGCCAGCTTATCTGTCGCTTTGCTCAAAGATGCCGAGAACAACACGATTGGTTTTCTGAGCGCATTGCAAGACATTACCGAATTGGTGCAGGCCGAACGGCAATTGCGCCAATACGCTGATACAGTGGAGTGGGCGCATATCATCATTCGGGATATGGACAATCGCATTATATCCTGGACGAAAGGTGTTGAACAATTGTACGGCTGGTCTAAAGATGAGGCGATTGGCAAGGTGATAGACGAGCTGTTGCAGACACGCCTCCCGCATTCCAGGGAAGAGGTTCAGCAGGCATTGATGACTGATGGGCAATGGGAGGGAAAGTTGCAGCATACCCGGCGCGATGGTTCCGTGATGACCGTTTTCAGCCACCAGACTGTGCATCGCGACCTGCAAGGCAATCCCTTGAGTATCCTGGAAGTGAACACCGACATCACAGCCCGAAAGCGCGCCGAGGCAGAGGTGCACCGCCTGAACGCTGAGCTTGAGCGGCGCGTTCGGGAACGTACTGCGCAACTGGCGGAGGTCAACAGGGAATTAGAGTCTTTTACATACTCTGTATCACACGACTTGCGCGCCCCTTTACGGGCGATTAATGGATTTTCCCAGATCATTGCCCGCCGGTATGCTGCTGTGCTCGATGATACTGCCCGGCAGTATTTGCAGAATGTTATCCAGGCGAGCGAGATGATGGGGCAATTGATCGATGATCTTTTGCAGTATTCGCTCATGGGCAAATCTGAAGTAAAGCTGGCGCCGGTTGCACTGCAAGAAGTGATTACTTCACTGGCAGGGGAGATTTCTGAAAAGCTGGCAAGTATCGGTGCTCAGCTAAGTTTGCCTGCTGAGTTTCCCAGCGTCCTTGGAGATCGGACCTTACTCTGGCGATGCTTTGCCAACTTGCTGGAAAATGCCATCACTTACCGTAAAGCACAGCATCCATTGCAGATCGTGATCGACTGGCGCCTGGAAGGGCAAATGGTCGTCATTGGGGTTAGCGACAATGGCATTGGCATACCGGCAGAACACCAAGAAAAAATCTTCCAGATTTTCCAACGATTGCACCGTCAAGAGGATTACCCCGGGACAGGCATCGGTTTGGCAATGGTGAAGAAGTCTGTAGAGTTGATGAACGGGGATGTGTGGGTAGAGTCTCAGCCTGGGCAGGGGAGTACCTTTTATCTGCGCTTGCCGGCTGCTTGAGATAAAAATTCCCTTGCCTGGCGCCAGGTATTGCGCAAAATAACCGACGGAAATCCGGGAAGGTACGGATGGCTAAGAAGATACTGGCAGTGTAAATTACTCGCGCCGCTGTGCATGCTCCGGTTGCTGCAGTAGCCGCTGCACTCAAAAGTTCTTAGACTTGGCGGTGTGCGGGTGACGTACGCCATCCGCACACAACGCTAACAATATTTTAGTGCACTCAGTGGCCGGGGAGCAGCGCAGCTTATCAAAAAAGGTGTAAAATCAAGACAAATATCCATACACTCCTGCCATCCCTTGGCGCGCGACTCCAGCCGCAAGGGCAGAGTGGTGGTTTGACGGCTTCTCGTGAGGCATTTGTGAGCCATACGCCTGTGATGTTTCCCAAGCATATCTTGTTGGTCGAAGACAATGAGATGGATGCAGAGCTGACTCTGAACGCTATCGAGGAAGTCAAGCCAGGCAGTACCGTGACGGTGGCCAGCACGGGCGAGCAGGCTCTGGATTATCTGTGCGGCAATGGCGAGTATAACGACCGCCGGGTGCATCCCATGCCCGATTTGATCTTGTTAGACATAGGTATGCCTGGTGTGGATGGGCATCAGGTCCTCGAGGTGATTAAGGAGACACCCCTTATCAAGCGCTTGCCGGTAGTTATCCTGACTTCTTCACAAGAGTATACTGACCGCGCCAGGGGCTACGACAACGGCGTCAATAGCTATGTGATCAAGCCAATTTCCTACGACGGTTACTTACGGATCATTCGATTAATTGCTCGTTACTGGCTGCAACTCAACGCGCCCCCACCGTTGCAGTGACGATCCTATCTCAAGAGTGGTCGTGAGCAGCAATCGTCCAATCACCGTTCTCTATATCGACGACGATCTATATGACCAGGAGCTCGTGCGCCATGCCCTGGAAGTGGAGGATGGCGGCTTTCGTATCCTTTCGGCAACTACCAAGGCGCAGTTTGAGCAGATGCTGAAGTGTGAGCAGTTCGATATTGTGCTCAGCGACTTCAACATTCTCGGATTCGAGGGCCTGGAAGTGATCGAGCTGGTAAAAAGCCATCTCCCGGAGATGGCAGTGATCATCTTGACTGGCACCGGCTCGGAAGAGATTGCTGTCAAGGCGACCAAAGCCGGCGCGTCCGATTACGTGATCAAAACACCCAGCCATATCCAAAGGCTGTCCTTCACCATCCGTGCAGTGCTGGAGCAGCAGCAGCTCGTCCGGCAAAAAGCGCTGGTCGAGAAATCGTTGAAGGAATCTCACCAGCGGCTCGATGCGTTGTTCAACCATACCCTGGACGCCCTGGTGCTGATAAATGATGAGGGTGGGATTATCGACGCCAACCCGGCTGCCTGTGAAATGTTGGGCTACTCATTGGATGAATTGCGCGAGCTCAATGCATTCAAGTTTATCCCTGTTAATCAGCACCAAGACCGCGCTGAATTCTTTGAAGAATTGCTAAGACAAGGCAAAAAGAGCGGGCATTTCGAGATTGTTTGCAGAGATAGCGTCATCCGCTCGGTGGAATACAATTCGGTCGCGAATATTCTGCCCAGCGTACACCTCTTTGCGCTGCGAGATATCACCGCCCGTTTGGATGTGGAACGCAAGCTGGTTTACGCCCGTGACTACTACCTGACGCTGTTTCATTACTTTCCTGCCCTGATTTGGCGTTCCGGGCTGGATGGCTTGTGCGACTACTTCAACTACACCTGGCTGGCGTTCACCGGCAGGACTTTGGAGCAGGAAATTGGCGTGGGTTGGGTGGATGGTGTGCACCCGGATGACAGGCAGGGTGTTCTCAATGCCTATCAATCAGCATTCAACCGTCACCAGCCGTTTGAATCGGAATATCGCCTGAGGCGGTATGATGGGGAATATCGCTGGATCGTGAATTTTGGCCGTCCTTACCATGATCTGGATGGTCAGTTTGCTGGTTATATCGGGACATGTTTTGATGTCAGCGAGCAAAAACGCCAGCGCCAGGAATTGGAGAAAGCCGAAATCGAGCTGAAACGTTCTTATGCTCAGGAGCGCGAGCTGCGTGAGCGGGCGGAAGTATTGTACGATATCAGCAATGTGCTCAATCTGCGCCTGGATGTAGAGCAGGCTTTGGAAAAGCTACTGGGGATCATTGCCCGAGTAATTCCCTTCCAGAAAGGAGAAATATTCCAGATTGAGGATGGCATTGCCCATGTGAGTCACCTGTACGGTTACGACAGCATCTGCCCGCCGGAGATGCAGCTAAAGTTGTTTAATTTTAATTTCAAGATTGAATCAACCCGGAATCTCAGGGAAATTGTGGAACAAGGTCGATCCTCGATGATCATCGAGGATATTGAGCAGTACGAAGGTTGGGTCAAGATCGAGGGCGTGGAGCCCCCCCGCTCGTGGCTTGGCGCGCCTGTTCTAATACACAACCAACCCATCGCCATCTTTTCCCTGTCGCATTCAGAGCCTGGCTTTTTTCTACCCCGGCATGCAGAGCTATTGGAGGCGGCTGCCAACCAGACGGCGTTGGCTTTGGAGAATGTGCGCCTGTACAACGATGTTCTCGCCAGCCGGCAGCGCTTGCAGCAGCTCTCCTCCAAGCTGGTCGAGGTGCAGGAGCTGGAGCGACGCCAGATTGCCCAGGAGCTGCATGATGAGATCGGCCAGGCCTTGACCGGCCTCAAGCTGATGATGAAATCAGAACTTCCGCTCCCCAGTGGGGCAAGGAGCAAACAATGGGATGAAGCGAATCGACTGATCAGTGATTTGCTCAACCGGGTGCGGGAGATGTCGCTTAATCTTCGCCCTGCGATGTTGGATGATCTGGGGCTACTGCCAGCTTTGCTGTGGCAGTTTGATCGCATCCAGCGCCAGGCTGGCGTTGAAATTGTTTTTCACCACAAAGGTATCATCGATCAGCGCTTCGATACGAAGATCGAAACCGCAACTTATCGCATCATCCAAGAAGGTTTGACCAACTTCCTGCGTCATGCTGGAACGAAAAAGATCGAGATCAGCATCCTTGTCTCCGAGCAGGTGATGAGCCTGCGCATTCAGGATGAAGGCGCAGGTTTCAATCTGGAAGAAGTCAGAGCCAGCAAGATCTCAACCGGCCTGACTAACATTCAGGAACGGGTTACGCTGTTGGGGGGCAAGTTGCAAATTCGCACCCAGCCCGGCGAGGGCACACAAATTCTGGCCTGGATACCCTTGAGTGGATGGATAGAGAGGCGAAGTCGTGAGCGTTAGAGTCATCCTGGTCGATGATCATTCGGTGGTGCGCAAAGGTGTGCGCGCCTTGCTAGAGAAGGAAACGGATTTGGATGTCGTCGGCGAAGCCAGCAATGGTCTGGACGCGATCGAGCTGGTGAGTAAAATGAGGCCTGACCTGGTTGTTCTGGATCTGATGATGCCTGGCATGCATGGTCTCGAAGTAGCCCGGCGCATTATTCAGGAACATCCCGGTACTCGCGTGATCGTCCTTTCGATGCACAGTGACGAGGGATATGTGTTGGCGGCGCTGCGCAATGGTGTGTCCGGATACGTGTTGAAGGATACGACTGAAGATCAGATCGTGGAGGCAATTCGTAAAGTTTCCCAAGGGGAACGCTACCTCAGCCCGCCGATCTCTGAGCGCGCCATCGAGGTATACATCCAGAAAGCGCGCCAAGGGCAGGTGGGCGATCCGTACGAAACGCTGACCAATCGCGAGCGAGAAATCTTGCAGCTTTCGGCGCAAGGCCTGAGCAATCCGGAAATTGCCACCCGCTTGTATATCAGCCCGCGCACGGTAGAAACGCACCGCTCCAACCTGATGCATAAGCTCGGTCTGGCAAGCCAAACCGATCTGATTCGTTTCGCGCTGAAGCGCGGCTTAATCGACTAATTCGGATGCTGGGGGGGGGTGTTTTTCCGCCTTCACGGGCAGATGCGGATCTGCGGTGCTAAAGGGAACACTCGTATCGCAGCTTTGCTCGCATACGCGGTTTTTGCCAGTGGCTTTAGCGCGGTACAGGCGTAGATCGGCGACCATCAAGAGATCGGGGGCATTCAGTCCATCTTCAGGAAAGCTGGCAATCCCAGCTGAAAAGGTCACTGGAAAGACCAGGCTGCTGACCTGAACTGGTGTGGAATGGTAAGATTGGCGCCATGCATCCACCCGCCGGTAGGCGTCCGCATGCGCTGCGCCGGGCATGACGACCACCACTTCTTCGCCGCCATAACGGCAGACGATGTCTTCTTTGCGGGTGAACTTCATTAAAACCTGGCCCAGGTTTATTAATACCAGGTCGCCGGTGGAATGTCCGAATCGATCATTGATCTTTTTAAAGTCATCGAGATCGATTATCGCCAGTGTTAGCGGTTTGGCTTCTCGCGCTGCGCGAGATAGCTCGCGCTCCAATGTTTCTTGCAGGTAGCGGCGGTTGAATAACCCGGTCAGGTAATCGCGGATGGCTTCTTCGCGCAGCCGCTGTTGCAAAGCGCTGATCTCCTCCAACTTTTTCTCCAGCTCGCATTTAGCATCCATCAACTTCAACTCTGCTTGCTTGCGCCAGGTGATATCCCGAAAGGTCAGGATGCTCCCCTGGTTGTTCCCGGTATGATCTGGCAAGGGCGATATCACGATCTCGAAATGTTGCCTGCCTGGCTCCTGTATGCTGAATTCATTATGACCGTCTTGCAAGGTATGAACATTTGGGGGAATTTCTGGGATTCTGTTTAGCAGAGTCTTGATTTCCGCCCCGATGGTGTCGCTTAGCGAGGTATGGAAGAGCACCTGCGCCTGAGTGTTTAGATCGATCACGCGCTTCTTCGCGTCCAGCACAATCACGGCATCGCTCATGCTGGCAAAAAGATGATCGTGGGCGACGGGTTTCAAATCCAAAAACTGGTAGCGGAAGATGCCAATCGAAATGAAGATACCAGTCAAAGTGAAGGAAACAGGGGTGAAATCCAGGTTCGGAGTAAAGTCGATGCCGATCATGTTGCTGGCGTTGGTAACCATAGGTATCAGCGCTCCGAGCACGATCATTCTCAACTGGCCTCGGTACGCTCCGCTCAGTTTCAAGAAGGCGCGCACCAGGATGGCCACCGCATACAGGATGAGTCCATAGGAATAAACCACGTGGAACCAGAACCACAGACCGCCATCAAAGATGACTGCATCCAGGGTGTGGCGCTTGCCATCGAAGAAGATGCCCCACAGTGGATCAGTCCACAAGAAAAGCAGGGTCAACACAGGCTCCAGCGCCAGGATCAGCAGCCGTTGTCGGTTAAACCAATCGCGACGATCTGTGTAGCACAAAGCAAAACAGAAAAATGTTCCAGGAACGGTTACCACCCCCAGGTAGGTCATGTCTAGCCAGAAGAATTCAGTGGGACGATAGGTGCTGGACCAGTGCAGGGCATACATGATGGCCCAGATGGCATTGCCCAGGCTAAAAAATGCCACCGGGTAAGCGCACTGAACTGTATGACGGCGGCTCCAAGCCATGTGCATGACAGCAAGCGACAGGCCTCCCGCCAGGAAGAGCATCAGGCTATAGACAGGGTGTGGGTGTGGGTTGAACATCGCTATCCGAGCATTCCCGGCAACATTGTAGACGCGAGAGTAGCTAGTGGGTATCCGGTAAATTACTGAATTTATTACAAGAACGTTCCTCAAATTTTCATGCTTCGAGTAAGGGATCCATAGCAGCGTAAGCCAGGAGGATTTCTGTGATCTGGCTGCACAGACAGATAGTTACGGTCTGTTTTTGGATAATCTCCGTAAGACTACGGATCGATGAAAATGGGCATCTGCACTATGATATATCAAGCGAGCCCCAGAGTGGGGAGTGATACGACCGGTCCAAGAGGCTGTGCAAAGCTTTCAGAAGAGGTAAAGCCAATGATCATGGTAAGCGATTTGCCGGGAACTACGAGCAAGTCGATTCTCATTACGGATGCCAACGGGAGCATTGTGTGGTGCAACCAGGCATTTTGTGCGTTGACTGGTTACACTTTCGATAATGGTTACAGGCTTATCTGCTTTTCGACATTTCCGAGAACACGGTGCGTGCGGAAACCGAGCGGATGGGGGCCTTGCAGGAAGAGCAAGAAGAAGCGCTCATCCAACGCAGCCAGGATGAAGTCTATCTCCAGGAACGGC
>JAJUJL010000048.1 GCA_029265355.1 Chloroflexota bacterium
ACGCTAACCGCTAACAGCCAACTGCTAACCGCTACTCTCGCCAACGCCCCGATTGAGGGGATGTATGAGCAGTTAGCGTTTGGCGATTAGCAGTTAGCCCGCTCTCCGGAGGAGCGGTCTCATACCAGGCGGACGCTAACCGCTAACAGCCAACTGCTAACCGCTACTCTCGCCAAGTTGCGCGTACGTTGAGGAATCTCATGCGAGATTTTCGCTCCTTGAAGGTTTGGGAAAACTCCCATCAACTGGCATTGAAGATCTATCGTGCGACCTTAGCTTTTCCGAAGCATGAAGAATACGGGCTGCGGAGCCAGATCCGCCGTGCAGCTATCTCCATTCCGGCAAATATCGCTGAAGGATGTGGCAGAAGAACAGATGCTGAACTTGCGCATTTCCTGCAGATTGCGATGGGGTCGAGCAGCGAATTGGAATACCTGCTCATATTGGCGCACGACCTTACTTACATCACCCAGGAGGATTACGAAGGTTTACAAAGTGAGTTGACCGAAATTCGTAAAATGCTTAATTCGTTCCTGCACAAGCTAAACGCTAACCGCTAACAGCCAACTGCTAACCGCTACTCTCGCCAACGCCCCGATTGAGGGGATGTATGAGCAGTTAGCGTTTGGCGATTAGCATTTAGCCCGCTCTCCGGAGGAGCGGTCTCATACCAGGCGGACGCTAACCGCTACTCTCGTCCACGCCCCGGTTGAGGGGATGTCGTTTGGGCTTTGCCTGAACTTACGCAATGGAACGCAGCGATATTGGGACCTGACCCCCTGCCAGGAGAGCAAACACCCTCTCCCCTGCGGGGAGAGGGCAGGGTGAGGGGCGACGCCACACCGGGGGGCGACCCGTGCGTGGCAGCGGGGGTGTGAATCGGGCGGTGTGCCGCGCCAGCGGCGAGGCGATTTGTCTCACGTGGGTCGCCCCTACAAAATGCGGCGCGCACGGGTCGCCCATCCACACCCCTCCCCGAACCCTCCCCCAAAAGCCACACAACGGTTTTTTGGGGAGGGAGAATTCGATGATTGTGCTCGTCAATTTCAAGAACGGATTTTGGAGGAGCAGGCAGGGTGAGGGGCGAAGGCGCCCGGCACGCCGACCGTAGGACCGGCCGTTAGCCGGTCTACGAGGGGCAAGCTAACAGCTCGCCCTACTTCTGGCCTAAATCTCCCGCAAGCGAAGTGGGATTAACACCCTCTCCCTGGCAGGGAGAGGGTGGTTCGATTCACATCGCCTCATACCCAGGCGAGTGGGGCGGCAAATTCTTGGCGATCGCGCTTGCCAGACCGAAAATTCTGATATACAATCATTTTGCAATCCTTCAACCGCGTTGCGGCGCAAGGCCGCCTTTCTGCCCAAAGGGGGAGAAACTCACCTTGAAGGTACTCCGTCCCCACGCCACGCTCATCGCCACGCTGGGCAGCGAGCCCCAGGTGGTGACCGCCTGCCTGGATTTGTTGGCGCGCCAGGGCGAGCGCATCACCGCTGTGCATGTGCTACACACCACTTCGCCTGAGCCGCTGCTGCAGCGCGCCCTGGCAGAGCTGGAGCAGGCCTTCCATCAGCCGCCTTACGCCGGGACGGTTGCCCTGCGCCTGGAGGCGCTGCTGGACAGCGCCGGGCAGCCGCTGGCGGATGTGGCCACGCTGCCGGCAGCCCAGGCAGCTTTTCGCCAGTTGTACCGCCTGATGCGCCAGCACAAGCAATCCGGGGCGCGGCTGCACGTTGGCCTGGCGGGTGGGCGCAAGACGCTGGCGGTATTTGCCATGTCCGCCGCCCAAATGCTCTTCGACGAGGACGACCGGCTGTGGCACCTGTACTCGGGGGGCGAGTTCCTGGCCTCCCGCAGGCTGCACCCCCTGCCGGGCGATGACGCCCACCTGATCCCCATACCAGTCATCCTGTGGTCGCAGCTCTCGCCGGCGCTGGTGCACCTGGCTGGACGCGACGACCCGTTCGAAGCGGCAGAAGCCATCCAGCACCTGCAACTGGCAGCGCGGGTGGAGGCGGGGCGCGGCTTCGTGCTCGGCTCGCTGACCGCCGCCGAGCGCCGCGCCGTGCAACTGTTGGTCACCGAGGGTCTATCCGACGCCGAGATCGGCGAGCGCCTGGGGCTTTCGCCGCGCACGGTGGAGGGTCAGTTGCGCGCCGCCTACCGCAAGGCTGCCGACCACTGGGAGCTGCCAGGCGTGGACCGCAGCACGCTGATCACGCTGCTGCACCTGTATTTCGTGACCCAGCCGGAGGGATTCAGGGGGAATCCCGCATGACGGGTTGCTCAAATCATGTTATTCTGATACTTGCCTGCCGCCGGCGTGCTGCTGCCGGGGGCAACAAGGGGCGCTGCGCCTCCCCGGCGGCGGGTATTCTTTGGGAATAGAGAGGAGCTTGCATGACTTCTACCATTCCAGATCGAGTTTTCCAGGCGGCGCTGGCAGGGCTGCTGCACGATGTGGGGAAGATCGAACAGCGCGCCCGAACAGATCCGTGGAAACCGCCAGAAGGATTCGAGGACACCGGACAGCCTGTACATGCTGCATGGAGCCTGTACTTTGCACAGCATCATGTGCCAGCGGCATATCGCCAGGCAGCGATGGCGGGAGCATACCACCACAAGCCCGAGCGGTCACCTTCCGCAGATAGCAGTCTGAGCCTGCTGGTTGCAGTAGCGGATAAGCTCAGCGCTGGAGAACGCGCCGACGCCACCGACCCTAAAGCGCACCCGCCGCAGCAGTTGCAATCCATCTTCGACCGGCTGCAGGGCTTGTCTGCACAGCCAACCGGCAGCGCTGCCTATCTGCCGCTACGCGAGCTGACCCTTGATGAGTCAACGATCTTTTCAGGCGCAGCGTTGCAGAGCGCGACGCAGCTTGCCGATTACGAGCACCTGCGCGATAAACTGCGGGCGGCGGCCAGGTCAGACATCGCTGATCCCGAGGCCTACCTGGAGAGCCTGCTCTTTGCCCTGCAGCGCCTGGCGTGGTGTGTGCCCTCAGCGTACTACCACAATGCGCCAGACATCTCGCTTTATGATCACAGCCGCATGACTGCCGCACTGGCCGCCTGCCTGAGCGGATGGAACATAGAGAAGCTCAGGCCGCTGATGGCATCCCTGCAGGCTGATTTTTCTGGCCAGGCATCGCCAGAAGACAAAACGATCCTGGAGCAGCCGGTCGCCATGTTGATAGGCGGCGATATCTCCGGCGTGCAGGAATTCATCTACACCATTTCTTCGCGTGGCGCGGCGCGTACATTGCGCGGCCGCTCTTTCTACCTGCAAATGCTCACGGAAGCGATCCTGCGCTACACGTTGGCAGAACTGCAATTGCCCTACACAAATGTCATATACTCCGGCGGCGGGCATTTTTTCCTGCTTGCCCCGGTGGATAGCGATGCTCGCCTGCAGGAAATCCGCAGAGCGGTGACGCGCAAGTTGTACACTCATCATGGTCCATCACTTTACCTGGCGCTGGCCTCTGCCAGCGTTCCCGCCAGCGGGTTTCGTGTGGGGCGATTCACCGAATATTGGGGACACATGCATGCCGCCCTGAGCCTGGCAAAGCAGCGCCGCTTCAGCGAGATGGGTGATGTACTGATTCCCACTGTATTCGAACCACCCACATTTGGCGGCGATCGCGATCGGACCTGTTCAGTCTGCGGGCAGGATTCTCGCCCGGTAGAAACTCTCAAAGAGGAGGGCGAAGAGGAAGGTAACTTGATCTGCACACTGTGCAGTTCATTCGACACACAAATCGGACGGCGCCTGCCTCACAGCGATTACCTGGCCTTTGCCCTGACCCCAGCTCAGCCTCGCCAGGCGAACAGCGCTGCTGACGCATTGGCAGAGTTTGGCTTTCAGTTTGCCCTGCTTTCCAGGGGCGAGGCGCTGCCCGACATTGGCGCTGCTCTGCGCTGGGTGGTGTGGTCTTTGGGTGATGCAGGGCGAGGCCGGCTTCCGGCTTCCAACAGCGTTCCCGTTTCATGGCAATTGCGCTACACGGTCAACCAGGTGCCGCCAATGACCTTCGACCAATTGCAGAAGCGCGTAGCTGGCGGTTTTGAGCGCCTGGGTGTGCTGCGCATGGATGTGGATAACCTGGGCGATATCTTCACGCACGGCTTCGATCGCCCCACTGGAAGCAGCCTGGCAACCCTGGCGCGCCTCTCCACACTCAGCTTCCAGATGACCCTGTTCTTCGAAGGATGGGTCAAGAAGATTTGCGAAGAGCAACCCGATCACATCTACGCGGTGTATGCCGGCGGCGACGATCTCTTCTTGATCGCCCCGTGGGATCTTGTTCCAGCCCTGGCAGACCGCATTCGCAAAGATTTCCGGCGCTATACCCACGCGCACCCTGCCATCACTTTGAGCGGAGGCATGGCGTTTATCCATGGCAAATACCCGGTTTACCAGGCAGCCCGCGACGCTGGCGACGCTGAAGGCCTTGCCAAAAGTGCACCTGGAAAGGACGCCTTTGGATTTCTGGGACAAGCCTGGAAGTGGAATGAATTTGAAGAACTGGCGAAAATGCAAGCGCAGCTCTTGCACATTGTGCGCCCTGCTTCTGAGGATGCACCCGGCCTGGGCGGACCGAGCAGCATTTTGCAGGACTTACAAAAACTGGCAAAACAGGAGGCAGAGTCGGTGCGCCGGCTGGGGCGCCCGGTTTGGGGACCCTGGATGTGGCTGGGAGCTTACCGGCTCAAGCGCCTGGCCGAGATGCACAAAGACAAGCCTGCTCTTAAGCAAGCTATCGAACAGATCTACAACACCCTGGATGAAGACAATTATCGCCGGATTTCGCATTGGGGCTATGCCTCACGATGGGCACAGCTAACAATCAGGAAAAAAGGAAAGGAACCAGAAGTATGACACTACCTGCTGCAATATTCAAATCCGACGAAAGCGGGGCTGAGCTGGTGAATTTCGCCCGCCAGACCGCCGAGCGCCTGGTCAAGGATGGTCTGACCCGCGCGCAGATACGCAATATCTTTACCGAGGTACGGCGCATCGAGGCGCTGTGGGAGATCGATCCCGCCGCCGCCTTGCGCCGCCTCAACATGCTCAAGCCAAAGCTGGATTACCAAACGGCGCGCGCCAAGGAAGTGGCCTACCTGCGCGATGTCCTCATTCCAGCCATCGAACAGGTGAACAGCGGCAGCGACAAAAACGAGAAAGATCGCCGCTTCCAACGCTTCATGGACCTGTTCGAAGGCATACTGGCTTATCACCGCGCCCTGGGCGGGCGTAATTAAGCGAAAGGAGCAATCACTATGACTGACGTGAATCTCTACGGACGGGTGATCATCAGAGCCAATGTCGAGGCCTTGACCGGCCTGCACATCGGCGGCTCAGGCGCCGGGTTGGAGATCGGCGGCCTCGACAAAGAAGTCGTCCGCAACCCGCTCACCAAGCGCCCCTACATCCCCGGCTCCAGCCTGCGCGGCAAGATGCGCTCGCAGACCGAGAAGCGCCTGGGCTTACCGCAGAACAACCGCATCGGCCAGGTGACCATACACACCTGCCGCAAGGAAGCCGAGTACACCGCCAACGGCGGCTGCCCGGTGTGCCACGTGTTCGGCGTGCCGGCAGAGATCGGTTACTCCGGTCCAACACGGCTGGTCGTGCGCGATGTCAACCTGACCGACGCGAGCGCCAGCGACCTGGAAAAAGCGCGCACCGATCTGCTGTACGCTGAGCTGAAAACCGAGGTGGCGATCGACCGCGTCACCAGCGCAGCCACGCCGCGCACCATCGAGCGTGTGCCTGCTGGGGCGGTGTTTGGACCTGCTGAGCTGGTCTTCAGCATCTATGAAGCCGCGGACTTTAACCGCCTGAAAGTGGTTATCGAGGCCATGCAACTGGTGGAGGATGACTATTTAGGAGGACAGGGCTCGCGCGGCAGCGGCAAGGTGCGGTTCAAGGACATCCAGGTCGCTGCCCGCTCGCGTGGCGATTATTCCAAACTCGTCGAGTACAAAACCTTTACTTCAGTCCAGGAATTGGCAGCAGACTTCAACGCGCTAAAAGGTTGGCTTATTAAGACTGTACCAGTGGAGTAAGCTGCGATGAACCTGGAAACCTGGTCGATCACCGGGGAAAGCTTCCACTTTGGCATCCACGGGCTGGGCTTGGAAGAGACTGCGGTCACGTACGCTTCAGACCGTTTATTCTCGGCTCTCCTGGCTCGACAGGCGCTGCGCAGCAATGCTGCAGAGTTCGAAAGGTGGGCGCAGCCTCTCACACGAAAGCCGCCACCATTCGTCATCAGTTCCACATTTCCGTTTGCCGGAGCGGTGCGCTTTTTCCCCACCCCCTTGCGGATGTACGCGCCTGGAGGTGCACCCCAGCCTGCCAGTGGGGTGCGCACAAAGGATTTGAAAAAGGCGCGCTACGTCTCTGAGCGCCTCTTCCGACGAATACTGGATGGCGAGTACCTGGCAGGGGTCTATCCGGAAGCGGTCGCCCTGCAAGGCGGGCTGGCGCTGGTATCTAAGGAAGAATTTGCGAGCTTGCCCCCCGAAGTGCGCCTCGATAAACAGATCTGGGCTCAAGATCAGCGCCCACGGGTGACGATCGAGCGGACAAGCTCCCGCTCGGGTCTGTTCTTTGCAGGGAGCGTCAATTACCAAGCCGGTTGCGGGTTGTGGTTTGCCGTGCGCTGGCTGGACCCCGCCTCACCATGGAAAGCTGCCTTACCCGGCTTGCTGGCAGACCTGGGCGATGCCGGCTTGGGCGCGGAACGCTCGGCAGGTTACGGCCAGGCGGTGTTCCACCCCGCGGGCGCGCTGGAATTGCCAGACGCTGGCGAGGGAATGTGGGTCAACCTGAGCCGCTACCTGCCTGCTGAAGATGAAGCCTCAGCCCTGACCGATCCACGCGCTCGCTATGCCATCACCACCGTCACCGGCTGGATCGAATCGCCCGACCAGCAAGGGCTGCGGCGCAAACCGCTCAACCTGGTGCAGGAAGGCGCGCTGCTCGGGCCGCTCTCTGCGCCTGTGCCAGGACGAATTGCCGATCTGCGCCCCAGCTATCCATCCAATCCCGATCCGTTGGGGCATGCTGTATATCGCTCCGGCCTGGCGCTGGCGGTCGGACTGCGAGGAGGCGTCGCATGACGGTCTACAAGATCACACTTCAAACCCTCTCACCCGTGCACATCGGCGACGGGGTGGAGCTGCGCAAAGACTTCGAGATCGCTGTGCACCAGGGATACACCTACCGATTGGACGAAGACGCGATCCTGGAAGTCAAAGCAGAGAAGCTGCAAAATCTTGGTGCAGGGCGCTTCCCACCCCCAGCTAAACTGCTGGCTGAAGCTGATTTTGCCAACCGCCGCCTTTTCCGCTACCGGCTGAAAGGCATGCCGGCTTCCATGAAAACCTTCGCCAGCGTGCGCTCCTTCATGAAGGATCACCAGGACCGGCCTTACGTCCCAGGCTCCACGCTGAAAGGAGCGCTGCGCACGGCGCTGGCCTGGACAGGTTGGACAGAGGTCAAGCCGCGCCTGGATCGCGCTGCCATTGGCAACCGGCGATCATGGGCAGCGCAACCGCTGGAACGCAAGCTTTTTGGCCCCGATCCCAATCACGACCTGCTGCGCGCCCTGCATGTCTCCGACTGCTTTGGCCCAGGCAGTGCAGGACAGGGATTGGCGCTGATCAACGCCCAGGTGCTGACTCGCAGCGCTCCCGGTTCACCGGTCGAACTGGAAGCGCTGGTCGGCGATGTGACTTTCAACGGCACGCTGACCATCGATGAGACGCTGTTCTCCGCCTGGGCGGAGAACGAGCTGCATTTTGCCAACCGCCGGCGCTGGCTGGACGAGATTCCCCAAAGAGCTCAGGCGCATTCGCGGGCGCGCATCCTGCACCTAACATCCTGGTTCGAAAAAGCCGAGGCTGGGAAGCGCATCGCCGCATTTTACCGCCAGCTTTCAAGCATCCAACTGCCGCCCAACCAGGCGTTACTGCAGATCGGCTGGGGCGCGGGGTGGGATGGCAAGACCTTCGGCTCGCACCTGGAAGCCAATGCACAATTGCTGGACAGGCTGATCAGCGAATTCAAAATGCAACGCCGTCCCCCAATAGCCCCGCCGCGCCGTCCTGGCAGCCCCTTCCCATCTTCGCGCCGGGTAGCGGTGAACGTTAAGGACGGGGCGCCTTTGCCGGTAGCGCCGTTCGGCTGGGTGTTGTTTACCATGGAAAAGCAATCATGAAAGCGCTGAGCTTCTTGGGCCTGGGAAACTACCAGGCTACCACCTACCAATACCAGGGAATAGCCTGCGAAACGCAGTTCTTCGCTGAAGCGCTACCGCGTTTCTTTCCAGGGCTGGAGCGCATCCTGCTCTTCATCACCCCGCAAGTGAGGCAGCACGCCAACTTCGCCACGCTGCAGCAGCGCCTGGGCGACCTACTGCACCCTGTGCACATTCCGGATGGCCACTCAGAAAAGGACTTGTGGGAGATCTTCGACAGGTTGACCGGAGAGATAAGCGAGCGCGACCGAGTGCTGTTCGACATCACCAACTCCTATCGCTCGCTGCCGTTCCTGGTATTCCTGGCAGCCGCGTTCCTGCGCACAGCCCGCAGCATCGAGGTGGCAGGCGTATTGTACGGCGCCTACGAAGCCCGCGACGCAAACAACCGCTCACCGGTTTTTGACCTGACGCCCTTCATCAGCTTGCTGGACTGGCTCACGGCCACGAACCGCTTTGTGGAGACCGGCGATGGTCAGGCTCTCGCTGACCTGCTGCGCAAGGGGATGCCCAGCGGTCAGCAGATGGGCCATGACCTGGAAGCGCGCACCCTGGGCAGAAACCTGTCTTCAGCTTCGGAGGCGATCCGCTCGATCTCGCTGGCGCTGCGCCTGTCCCGCCCGCTGGAAACCATGCAGTCTGCCGCGCAACTGGCAGCGACTTTACAGCAAGCCATGCCTGGCGTCCTGAGCAATGCTCGTCCCTTTGCGCTGCTGGCGGAACAGATCAATGCGGAATACGGGCAGTTTGCCTTGGAAGAGCCAGAAGCGGCCGGGTCGCTGTTGGAAGACTTGCGCCGCCAACTGGTCATGATTGATTGGTATCTGAACCGGCGGCATGTGATCCAGGCGGCCACGCTGGCGCGGGAATGGGTGATCTCGCTGTTGGCATGGAAGCTCGGAGCAGATATGTTTGATTATGAGAAGGGCCGCTCTCAGGTCGAGACAGCCCTCAACAACAGCGTGGAGAAACAGAAAGCGCGGCCGCAAGTCCGCCAGAAAAGCCGCTACGACGCCCAGTTGGATGCCCTGGAAGAAATCGACATGATACGCCGCTTATGGAGCAGGCTGCGCGAGATCCGCAACGACATCGCCCACTGCGGAATGCGCCGCTCGCCCAAGCCGGCTCACCTGCTTAAACAAAAAGTCGAGGCCGTCTATCCCGAGCTGCTGCAACTGGCCAGTCTGTACCTGTCCGCAGAGACGCTGACATGATCCTGCTCAACTTCTCCCACCCGCTCACCCCCGAGCAGCTCGCCCGCATCGAAGCGCTCACCGGTCAGCCCATCGACCAGCACCTCAGCTTCAAAGTGCACTTCTCCAACGCCGAGCCCTTCCTGCCGCAGCTCGCCGCACTGGTCGCCCAGATCCCGCTCACCCCCGAGCAGTGGCAGTCGGCGTCGCTGCTGGTCAACCCGCCCTCGCTCAACTTCATCACCGCCCTGCTGCTGGCCGAGCTGCACGGGCGCATGGGCTACTTCCCCCCGCTGGTGCGCCTGGCGCCGGTGGAAGGCAGCCTGCCGCCCCGCTACCAGGTGGCGGAGATCTTGAATTTGCAGGCAGTGCGCGACGCCGCCCGCAAACAACGCTATTAAGGGTATGCTATGGACCCCGACCTGCTCTCCCTGACGCTCGAGCTGCGCCCGCTGCCGCCGCCGGTCGACGCGCCCGACCCGCCAACCTGGTGGGGACGCGCCGCCCAGGCGCTGCTGCTGGATGTGGTGCGCCAGTACGATGAGACGCTCAGCCAGCGCCTGCACGATCACGATAACCCGACCCGCCCCTTCACCACCTCCACCCTGCTGGGCTACTCGCCGCGCCGCGGGCTCGATCCCCAGCGCTCCTACAGCCTGCGCCTGACGTCCATCTCTCGAACGCTCACCGCCCTGCTGCTCAAAGCCGCCGAGAGCGGGCCGCTATCCCCTGGGCGCTATCTCGAGCTGGATTACCGCCCCTTGCGCATCGAGTCCGTCCACGCCGAGACCACCTCCACCCAGGAGCTCTCCGCCCCCTACCTGCTGGCCAAGGCGACGCCCGAGCGGCGCGTCGCGCTCGAGCTGCTCTCCCCCACCTACTTCAAACAGTCGGGCAAGTACAACCCCATCCCCCAGCCCGACCTGGTCTTCGGCTCGCTGCTCGACCGCTGGAACGCCTTCGCCCCGATCGCCTTCCCGACCGAGCTGCGTCGCTACGCCGGCGAGTGCCTGGCGGTCTCGTTCTTCAAGATCAGCTCACGCGTCACGCCCTTCAAAGGCAGCGGCGTGCGCATCGGGGCGGTGGGCGAGATCACTTACACCAGCACCAATTACGACCGCTACTGGATGAGCCTGGCACACACGCTGGCCGAGTTTGCCCAATTTTCGGGGGTGGGGGCGGGCGTGGCCAGCGGCATGGGGCAGTGCCGCGTGCGGCAGGCGCTGCGTGCGGACGACCAGGCGCCGCCGCCCGACGCGCCCAGTGAGGCCGCCTGACGCCTGGGGAGTGCGCGCTGTGCCGCCGCTCTATGTCACCCAACAGAACGCCAAACTGCGCATCGCCAACCGCCGCCTGCTGGTGGAGCTGGACGGTGAAACGCTGCTCGACAGCCCCCTGGGTCATGTTTCCGAAGTGGTGCTGTTTGGCAATATCGGGCTGACCACACCAGCGATCGGCCTGCTGTTGGCCGAGAATATCGCTGTGACCTTTTTGAAGGAGGACGGCAGCTACCGCGGCCGCCTGGTGGGCGAGCTGACCCCGCACGTGCCGCTGCGCCGCGCCCAGTACCGCGCCCTGGAACAGGTAGATTTCCGCCTGCGCATGGCCTGCGGTTTTGTCTCGGCCAAGCTGGTCCACCAGCGCGCCCTGCTGCTGCGCCACCAGCGCGCCAGCAGCGGCGCCCACGCCGGCCAGTCGGCCAGCGACGACCCTGGCTTGCTCTCCGCCGCCGACGCCATCCACCGGTTCAGCCAGTTGGTGGAGCACAAGACCACCCACGCCGCGCTGATGGGCGTGGAGGGCTCTGCCACGGCCGCCTATTTCTCCGGCTACCGGCGCCTCTTCGACCCTGCCTGGCGTTTCGAGAACCGCAACCGCCGACCGCCGACCGATCCGATCAATGTGCTGCTTTCCCTGGGCTACACTCTGCTCACCCAACTGGCGCACAGCGCGGTGCAGGCCGCCGGTTTGGACCCCTACGCCGGTTTCCTGCACGAAGTGGCTTACAACCGCCCGGCGCTGGCGCTCGACCTGGTGGAAGAGTTCCGCCCGGTGGTGGACGGCGTGGTGCTATGGGCAGTGCATTCCAACCAGCTCACCCCGCAAGATTTCAGCCCCGGTCCAGCCGAGCGCCCCGTGGTGCTCTCGCCGGACCGGCTGCGCCGCTTTTTGAAGGCTTTCGAAACGCGCCTGGAGCAGCGCTACACGCATCCCATCCGCAAGCAGCAGCTCAGCCTGCGCCAGTGCCTCTTCGAGCAGACCCGGCAAATCGCCGATCGCATCCTCGAAAACCGGCCTGGCTACACCGGCATGGGATTTCGGTAACGTTAGATGAGCGAGCGCAGCTAAGTAAACCGCCGAAAGTGTTTAGAGTAAATCCGCCATTGCGTCGGCGGTTTACTCCAGGGTTTCGCCGGTGCTCGTTCACATTTTTGTAATAACACTTCCGGCGAAACACCTACTACGTACTGGTTTATGATATTGTCGCCGACAGGCGCCGTGCGAAGATCGCCAAGGCGATGGAGTCGGTTGGGCAACGCGTGCAGTACAGCGTGTTCAAAGCGTGGCTGACCGAGACGGAGCTGCAGAAGGTGCTTAAACGGGTGAAGAAGGTACTGAATGAGAAGGAGGACAGCCTGCGCATCTACCGCCTGTGCGAGGCCTGCCGCCCAAAAGTGCAAACCCTGGGCGTGGGCCTGGTGGTGGAACCGCCGGGCTTGATGATCGTGTGAGACGCTTGCCGGAAGTCGCCATGGCGTGTAAAAAAAAATAAGAGACGAGAGTTTATGGAGCAAGGCTGCGCACCCCCCGCCAAAAATTGGCCAAAATCGTCGAAAAAGCGGGTGGGGTGCGCAAAGCCTACAGGCAATGGGAATGAGCGCCGGAAAAAGGGCTCGAAATGCGATCATCGCCCCACTTCCCGGGCAAAAAGCGGACAAATTGGCCGCCCAGGCGCCGGAAAACAGCGCCCGTCTCCCACCCGGCTGAGTGGGGTCAGAATCCCCCACAGCCCGAAAGGGCATTAAGGACAGATCACTGAGGCACTGAAGCACTGAAGCGGATGTGCCTCAGTGTCTTCCGCGAGCGGAAAGAGCAATCAGGACCGACCTAACCCCTCCAGCCCCCTTCCCGAGACGGGAAGGGGGGCAGGATTGCTTACCTGCCAGGAGAGCAAAGACCCTCACCCCTGCGGGGAGAGGGCAGGGTGAGGGGCAAAAGCGCCCGGCACGCCGACGGTAGGACCGGCTGTTAGCCGGTCTACGAGGGGCAAGCTCACCGCTCGCCCTACATCTGCCAGATTCCCCACCTGCGCATCGAGTCCCTGTTTTTTCCGTGTCATCCGTGCAAAATCCGTGTGCGCCTCGGTTTCCCCTCAGCGGCTCGACCGCATGGGCTATTGGCTGGCCGCTGCGCCTGGCTCCCGGCGCGGGAAGACGGCCAGGGGGTGGGCGGCGCGGATGAAGACGCGGGCGCGGGCGCCCACCGGCAGCAGCACGGTGTGCTCCTGGATGCTGTGCAGGGCGACGCCCGAATCCAGGCGCAGGCGGTAAACCTGGAAGGCGCCCTGGAAAAAGCGCTCTTCGATGACAGCGTTGCCGCTTTCGGCGAGGGCGAAATCCACATCGTCGGCGCGCAGGGTGATGTCCACGCGGCTATGCCCGTTGGCGCTCTGCGCCTGGGGCAGCAGGCCCAGCTCGGTGAGCACACCGCCGGGCGCGGCGCGGCCGGGCAGGAAGTCGCTGCCGCCCATGAATTCGGCCACGAAGCGCGTGGCGGGCTCGTGGAAGACTTTGTCAGGCGCGCCGATCTGTTCCAATCGGCCGCGGTGGAAGACCGCCAGGCGGTCGCCCAGGCTGAGGGCTTCCTCCTGGTCGTGGGTGACGAAGATGGCGGTGGCGCCCAGGGATTTGAGGATGGCGCGCACCTGCTGGCGCACTTCGCGGCGGCGGTCGGCGTCCAGGCTGGAGAACGGTTCGTCCAGCAGCAGCAGGCTGGGCTGCGGCGCCAGGGCGCGCGCCAGGGCGACGCGCTGGCGCTCGCCGCCGGAGAGCTGGTGCGGGTAGCGCCCGGCCAGGTCTTCCAGCTCTACCAGGCGCAGCAGCTCGCTCACCCGGGCGCGCCGCTCGGCAGGGGGCGCGCCGTTCAGGCCAAAGGCGATGTTCTCGAAGACGGTCAGGTGTGGGAAGAGGGCGTAATCTTGAAAGACCATGCCCACGCCGCGCTGCTCGGGCGGGACGAAGGCGTGCGCCGAGGCCAGCAGCCGCCCGGCGAGGTGGATCTCCCCTGCGTCAGGGCGCTCCAGGCCGGCGATCAGGCGCAGGGTGGTGGTCTTGCCGCAGCCGCTGGGACCCACCAGGGCGAGGAGCTCGCCGCGCCCCAGCTCGAAGCTGATATCTTCGACGGCGGGCAAGCCGGCGTTGGAAAATCGTTTGCTGAGATGCTGCACCCGGAGAAGGCTCATCGAAAGATTGGCTCCTGTCGCAAGAGGAATGACAGCGGCAGCAGCGCCGCCAGCACCAGGAAGAGGGCGGCGGGCGCGGCCTGCACGTAGAAACCCTCCACCGCCCAGCTCCAGACGCGCACCGCCAGGGTGTCGAAACCTGCCGGGCGCAGCAGCAAGGTGGCGGGCAGCTCTTTGAGGGAGGTGAGGAAGACCAGCGCCCCGCCCGCCAGCAGTCCCGGCAGGGCCAGCGGCAGCGTCACCTGGAAAAAGGTCTGCAGCGGCGTGCGCCCCAGGCTGCGGGCGGCTTCTTCCAGGGAGGGCGACAGGCGGGCCAGCGCCGCTTCGCTGGAGCGCACCGCCTGCGGCATGTGGCGCAGCAGGTAAGCCAACACCACCACCAGCGGCGTGCCGTACAGGAAGGGGAGATAGCGGTTGACCAGCAGCACCAGGCTGAGGGCGATGACCACGCCGGGTATGGCGTAGCCCACCTGGCAAAAGCGGGAGATGAGGCGCGCCAGGCGCCCGGGGTGGCGGGCGGCGAGCAGCGCCGCTGGCAGGGAGAGCGTCACCGCCAGCAGCGCCGCCAGGGAAGACGTCCACAGGCTGTTCCAGGCAAAGTCGCCAAAGGAGCGCGAGCCAGCGCGCAGCGCCTGCGCCAGCGTTCCAGGTTGCATGAAGGCGCTCACGCTCCAGGTCAGCAGCACCCCCAGCGGCACCAGCAGGCTGGCAGAGACCACCAGCAGCGCCAGCAGCAACGCCGGCAGGCGCCAGGCGCCCAGGGCCGCCAGCGGCGCAGGACGCCAGGCGGCTTCCACCTGGGTGAAGCGGGCTTTGCCCTGCAGGCGCAGCTCCAGCCACAGCGCCAGCACCGCCACGCCCACCAGCACGCTGCTCAGCACCGAGGCGGCAGCGCGGTCGTAGCGCCCGGAGAGTTGGACGAAGATGGCGGAGGAGAAGGTTTCGTAGCGCAGCAGCGCCACCGTGCCGTACTCCGCCAGGATGTCCAGCGCCACCAGCAGCGCCCCCGCCAGCAGACCCGGGCGCAGCACCGGTAGCGTCACCTGCCAGAAGGTCTGCCAGGGAGTGCGCCCCAGCGTGCGGGCGGCGTCCTGCAGCGAGGCCGACAGGGTGCGGAAGGCCGCCCCGGAGAGCAGGTAGACGTACGGGTAGGTGAAGAGGGTCAGGACGAAGGCCGCCCCCCAAAATCCGACCGGAGCGGGCAGGGGCGCGGGCTGTCCGAAGAGGGACGCCAGCGCCTGGGGGATCAGCCCGCCGCGCGGGCGCAGCAGGGCCAGGTGGACGATAGCGCCGATGTAGGCGGGTATGGCGAGCGGCAGGGCCAGTAAGGCGCGCAGCCATCTGCGCCCAGGCAGGTCGGAGCGCTCGGTGAGCCAGGCCAGGCTCACGCCGAGCAGCAGCGCGCCGGCGGTCACCGCCAGCGCCAGGGCCAGCGTGTTGGCCAGCAGCAGCCACAGGCGCGATTGCAGCAGGCGCTGCCAGGCGTCGGGCCCGGCAGAGGCGGCGCGCAGGAAGATGTACACCAGCGGCGCGGCGACCAGCAGCGCCACGCCGCCCGCAGCAAGGGGCAATGCGAGGTTAGCGCCGGAATGACGGCGCGGCAGGTTGAACAATAAATCTGCGTCCATCTGCGGATAAGCCATCCTTCGCGCCTTGGCGGCTTAGCGGTAAATTATTTTCACTGAACGGTTCACGGCATACCCACCTTCTCGATCAGGTCGAAGGTGGCATCCAGGTCGCGGGCGGCGGCGGCGACATCCACCTCTGCCAGGCGCAGGCCGTCCAGGGGCTGCACACCCTCCCGCAGCGCCACACCGGGCAGCAGCGGGTACTCGTAATTCTGCCCGGCGAACAGGCCCTGCCCCTCGGCAGAGACCAGGAAATCGAGGAAGGCCTGGGCAGCGGGGGCGTGCGGCGCGCCAGCCACCACCGCCGCGGCGGTGGCGTTGGTGAGCAGGCCGATTTGCCCCTCGCCCTGGTCGGGGAAGACCATGCCCACCGGGCTGCCCTCCGCCCGCTGCAGGTGGAAGTAGTAGTGGTTGACCAGGCCAAGCTTGAACTCGCCGGCGCCGACCGCCTTGCGCACGTCGGTGTGACCGCCAAAGAAAGTCGCCTCGTTCGCCAGCAAGCCCGCCAGCCACGCTTCGGTGGGCTGCTCGCCGATGAGCTGGCGCAGGGCGGCGATGTGCGCCTGCATCGAGCCATTGGTGGAGCCAGCCGCGGCGACCTGCCCCTTCCATTTGGGGTCGGTGAGATCGAAGATGGACTGGGGGACTTCCTCCGGGGAGACCAGCTCGCTGTTGTACAGGATCACCCGCGCCCGCAGGGTCAACCCGGTCCACAGGGCGTTTTCGCCGAGGAACTCTGCCGGCAGCCGCTCAGCGCCGCTGGGTCGGTAGGGCTGGAAGACGCCCTGGGCGGCGAGCGACTGGATGGTGACCATCTCGGTGGTGATGAAAAGGTCCGCCTGGGGATTGGCGCGCTCTTCGATGAGGGCGTTGGCCAGCTCGCTGTTGCCGCCGGCTTTGAGCAGGATTTCGAGGTTGGGGTGCTGAGCCTGGAATGCGGCGATCACCGGTTGGAGGAGGGCTTCGGAGCGCCCGGAGTAGATAACCAGCTCGCCGCTCAGGCCTGCGGCGGTAGCGCTGACCGGGTCGGCCGCCGGCGCCAAAGCGGTGGAGGCGCAAGCGGAAAGCACCAGGCCAAGCAAGGCAAGAGCAACAATGAAACCGTGACGTGACATGATCCTCTCCAGATATTCGTTTTTTTGCGGGGCGGGTTTGCACCGTTGGCACGGATTGCCCCGTCGGCGCGGGTTTGCATCCACCGTCGCGGGTCGCCCCGTAGGGGCGGGTTTGCACCAGCCCAGCGCCCCGCGCCGTGAACCACCTCACCCAGGCCCTCCGCGCACGCCAACGCGGGCCAAAACCCGCCCCGGGTGCACGGATTTGCCCCGTAGGGGCGGGTTTGCATCCACCGTCGCGGGTCGCCCCGTAGGGGCGGGTTTGCACCAGCCCAGCGCCCCGCGCCGTGAACCACCTCACCCAGGCCCTCCGCACCGGTCAGCCCGGGCCAAAACCCGCCCCGGGTGCACGGATTTGCCTCGTAGGGGCGGGTTTGCACCAGCCCAGCGCCCCGCGCCGTGAACCACCTCACCCAGGCCCTCCGC
>JAJUJL010000034.1 GCA_029265355.1 Chloroflexota bacterium
ATCGTGATCGCTGCCTCGAATTCCTTCGAGCCTTCGTACTGGATATCGATGCCGGTCGCTTCCTCGAATGCCTTGATCGAGTTGTCGAACTTCACCGCATCGGCGTCCGTGAACGGCCCAGCCATCGTCACCACCGTGCCTTTGAACTTGCCGGCATAGGCATCTGCCAATTCAGGCCCGGCAGGCGGGATGGTTACTTCGCCGGAGGGTTGTTCAGGCTTGGGAGCCTCTGTCGCAGCAGCAGGCGGCTGCGTGGCCTCCGGTGTGGCAGGCTGCGGCGCACAGGCGGCCAGGATCATTGCGAACGCCAACAGCAGTGCCAACCCTGCCCATAGTGATTTCCGAGTATTCATATGTTTCTTCCTTCTCCTTGATTAATCTGTGAACTTTAGCTGATGCATGGTAGAGAGATCAAGTCTGTTCCATCCCAGGATTTACCATCACCTCCTTCGCAATATTGCTTGATCACGCTGATTACGACAACATCGATTTGCCAAGGTTACAAGAATGACGCAGGATAAGATGTGTCTCCAACAATTGCACTTTCTGCTCAGGCTGTTCACCCTCTAAAATTTGAACCAAGAGGTTTCCGGCGCGGCGCGCCAGCTCGGTGGCAGGCACCCGCACCGTCGTCAGGGGAGGATTGATATAGGCCGACATGGGCAGGTCATCGAACCCGATCAGAGCCGTCTTTTCGGGTGAGTGCAAATCCTGCTCCACCAATGCCGCATTGACGCCATAAGCAACTTCATCACTGGCGGCAAATACTGCGCTGAACTCGGCGCCGCTGAGGATGATCTGCTTCATTTGTTGGTAGCCGCTTTTCGAAGAGAAATCACCATAGCGCACCAGATTCTGGTCGTAGGCAAGACCGCAGGCTTCCAAGGCTTCCCGATAGCCGGCCAGGCGCTCTGCCGCAGCGCTGTACTCCGGTGAGGCGTTGGTGATGCAAGCAATGCGCCGGTGACCCAACTTGATGAGATGCTCGACTGCATTGCGCGCCGCGCTGCGATTATCCACATCCACCGAGTAGTACCGATCACCGGGTAAGCGCCCGATCAGGACAATCGGAAAGTTTTCATCATCCAGCAAGGTCAATGCTTCATCATCCAGGCGCGGCCCTGAGAGGATCAAGCCATCGATGTGCTTGGCGCGCACCAACTGTAAATAGGCCTCCTTCTGGTGTTGAGGCTCAACGATATCAATTAACAATCGCATCCCATTCTGATGCGCCACGTCCAGCAGACCTTCCAGGGTTTGAGGCAAAAAAGCATCCGAAGCGATATGGTAATGGCTGCGCGCCATCACCAGGCCAATGATTTGCGCCCTGCGGCTAACCAATGCCCGGGCGGCGGCATCGGGCACGTATCCGAGCGAACGCGCCGTGGTGATCACCCTTTGGCGAGTCTCTTCGCTAATTTGTGCATTCGGTGTGTTGTTGAGCACAAGGGAAACCGTCGTTCTGGAAACGCCGGCGGCATCTGCTACATCCTGGCTGGTAACTCGTTTGATATTCAAGGTACCATCCTTGTTTCTCAGCTAACACGTGTTAGTAACACGTGTTAGTAATATAGCAAGATTTTCACCTTCTGTCAACTACCACTGTCGAGCAAACCTTGATCGCTGCCTCCTCTCAAGCCGTCTGGCGAGCTACGAGGCGCAGTTGCAACTCAATATTTTGCGCCAGGTGTTGGGCACCCACCAGGCTGGCTTTCAATAGTTGCGCCGCCATGCGCCCGGATTCATCCAGCGCCTGGCTGATCGTCGTCAGACCCAAAAGCTCAGCCATGTCAATGTCATCAAAACCCATCACTGCCAGATCCTTCGGCGCTTGCAGATTAAGTTCTTGCAAGGCTCGTAAAACGCGCAGCGCCAGATCATCATTGGCAGCAAACAATGCCTGCGGCGGCGTCGGCATACTGATTAACTGAACGACCGCCCTGCGGATATCGTCGATGCTGAGTGACGAATGCAGGATGTAAGCCTCAGGAAGATCGATTCCCGCCTCGTTCAATGCCTGGCGGTAACCGTCCAGGCGTTTTTTCTCAGGGTGCACCGAATAGTCCGGCAGGTGAGCTGGACCAAGGAAAGCGAGCCTCTGATAGCCTTTTTGGATGAGGTATTCAGCCGCCAGCGCGCCCCCAGCGCGATCATCAATTTCAATGCTGCTGAAGCCAGCGCAGCGGTATTCCACCAGCACAGTCTCCAGTTTATGCTTCATCAGGCGGCGGGCTGCCGGTTCCAGCAGCGGCAAGGAGAGCAGCACCAGGCCATCCACACGCCGGGTGACCGGCAGCATTGCCAGGTAGCCCTGCAGGCGCTCTAACGAGTCCACCGGATAGATAATCATCTCATACGGCCCATCCGCCAGTTCCGCCGATATGCCACGCATGCGCTGCACGAATGACGAATAAGTGAAGAAGGGGGTGATCACACCAACACGTCCCACACCTTTGCGGGCGCGCGCCACGGCTTCAGCCGCTGGGGTAAAACCCAGCTCATCGATCGCTTCTAATACCCGTGAACGGGTCGCCTGGCGCACCTGCTCAGGCGTGTTGAGCACGCGCGAGACGGTGGCAATGCTGACACCAGCCTTGCGGGCGACATCATAAACCGTGGGGTGAGTAGAGGTAGCCATGCAGTGGAAAGGGAAATGTATCTACTTACATGAAAGCTCTTACAAAGTATAGCAAATAAAAAAGCGATCGTCAACAACTTGCCAGGTTTTTAACCAGGTACAGTGCACCACGCTTGAAGCCGCGCCGCAAATAATAGGCGCGCGTACCGACTGCCGAGATAACAGCCAATCTACCAAATCCGTATTGGAGAGCAATCTGCTCGGCGGCTTCGATCAAGCGTGTTCCCAACCCGGCATGCTGGGCCGCGCCGGGTTGGCTGGCGCCGACTCGCACCGATTGACCATACACATGCACCTCGCGAATGATCGCTGCCGCGTGCAGATCAGCCAGTTCGTTGCGCGGAGAGGCATCGCCCGGCATGGAAAGCCGCAAGAAACCAGCCAGGTGATCGTCTGGAGTGACGAAGGACAAAAACACCTCGTGCGCACCGCCGGCGGTGTAGTGCAGTTCATCCAGGCGCAGCTCCCTCACCTCAATGGCTTTGCCGCGCACCTCCCGACAACGAATACAGTGGCAGTGTTGCCCGCGCCGTTCCAGCTCCAGGTGCACATCCTGGCGCAGGCTGGTGCGTTTGTTGCCTTCGACAACGTTCGTCGAGGGAATGTCGCGGATCACCCGGTTCACCCGGCAGTAGCGAGGAATGGTTGGCTTGATATCGGCAATCAACTCAACCAGTTCTTGGGTCGTGTAAGGTCGAAATTCACCTCGCAGCCAATAGTTGTATAACTCGGCATTTGCCAGGAGCTGGTTGGGGTAAATTTTAATTTCGTCCGGACAGACATCTTCCCACAAGCGGGCAAAATCGCGGCGATCTGTATCAATGGTCGCTCCCAGCAAGTTTGGCATCCAGTGCAAGACAATTTTGAATCCGGCTGAGCGCAACAGCGCCACAGCCCGGCGGGTCTCTTCTACCGTGTGGCCGCGCTGGTTGAGCGCCAGGATTTCATCATTCAGGCTTTGCGCGCCGATCTGCACCTTGGTCACACCCAGGTAGCGCATCCAGGCCAGTTCGGCGAGATCGACGTGGTCTGGGCGAGTTTCGATCACCAGCCCGACATTGCGGTGATGTGAACGTTCATTCCACGATTGCGCCTGAGGCAATGTCTGAGCTGGTTTCCCATTCAAGGCATCGAAGCAGCGGCGGATGAACCATTCCTGATAGTCGCGGCGGTAGGCGCTCCAGGTACCTCCCAGGATGAGCAACTCCACTTTATCAGTGGGATGACCAACGGCTTCCAGCGCCTGCAGGCGCGCCGCGACCTGGTCGAATGGGTCGAAATCGTGCTGCAGGGCGCGCCGGGCGCCTGGCTCGTCGGGCAGGTAGCTCTTAGGCATGCGCACATCGGTTGGGCAGAAGATGCATTTTCCGGGGCATGGGTATGGTTTGGTCAACACCGTAACCGTGGTTACCCCTGAAAGCGTTCGCACCGGCTTCATGCGGATGCGCGCCAGGAGTTGCTCATCTGCAGCCCATTCTCCGCTCTCGACAAGCCGCCGATACCCCGCCACCAGGGCATGCTTGCCCACATACCCGCCGCCTGGGAGCGGATGCCGATGCAAGGCGTCGCTCAATTTCCTTCCAGCGCGCAGCTCCTCCAGCACTTTGCGAGCCGTTGCCAGAATTTCAGGCGTGTACTGGCGATTTCTTTGCCAGGCCTCGATTTCCAACTCGAAATTACTTTTATCGACCATGCGGGGCTATAATACCATGTATGCAAGCCCAGGTGATGAAACAATTAATTGACCTTAATCGGCGTTTTTACCAGCAGTTTGGCGAGCAGTTTTCCGCCACGCGCCAGCGCCTGCAGCCCGGCGTGCAGCGCGTTCTTGCAACTCTCCCACAAGATGCAGCCATCCTGGATCTGGGATGCGGCAACGGCGAACTGATTCGCCGCTTGTGTCGCGCCGGATTCCGCGGCGGCTACACAGGGATCGATTTTAGTCCCATCCTTATCGAAAAGGCGCGCGGCTCAGCGCCACAATCCTCCAGCATCCGTTTCTATCTGGCAGATATCAGCGAATCAAACTGGTTCGAATGTCTCGGTTTCGAAAGCGGGAGTGAAAAATTCGATGTTGTACTGGCTTTCGCCGTGCTCCACCACCTGCCCGGCGAGCCATTGCGCTTGCAATTGGGACGCGAGATCCATCACCTGCTCCAACCTGGGGGCATCTTCTGGCTCTCAGTCTGGCAATTCTTGAACAGCGCCCGGCTGCGCGCTCGCATCCAACCCTGGCATTGGGTCGGCCTGGACGAAAAACAGGTCGATGCAGGTGATTTTCTGCTGGATTGGCGCCGCGGGGGACCGGGGCTGCGCTACGTGCACCTTTTCAGCCAGGATGAATTGCTGAGGCTTGCCCGCGGCGCAGGTTTTGAGATCAGCCAAACCTTCGCATCGGACGGCGAAGGAGGAAATTTGGGTCTGTACCAAAAATGGGTAGCGCAATAGGACAGATACGGGTACAATCGCTTCACCTCACAGATCTTTGCCAGGCACTTCAATGAAGATTTTAGTCATCTCCGATATTCACGCCAACCTGACCGCCTTAGAATCCGTTCTGGAGGATGCTGGCTCCTGGGACAGCCTGTGGTGCCTGGGTGATCTGGTGGGCTATGGCCCCGATCCCAATGAGTGTATCGAATGTGTGCGGCAAATGCCAAACTTGCTGTGTGTTTTGGGGAATCATGACGCCGCCGCTCTCCAACATATCGATCCCGACTCATTCAACCCAGAAGCGCGCCAGGCAATTCTATGGACCCAGGAAACCCTCTCACCTGAAAGCATCGCTTTCTTGAGCAGCTTACCACAGCGGATCAACAGCCCGCAGATCGATTCCAACCCTGCACTACCCATCACCCTCGTTCATGGGAGTCCTCGCCAACCCGTGTGGGAGTATTTACTGGACACTCACAATGCCGGGAACAATTTTGACTATTTCGAGACCCCTTACTGCTTTGTGGGTCATACCCATCTCCCCGTCATCTATGTGCGGCTCGAGACGCAAAACTTGACCCATTTGCTGGTGCCTGAGCCCGAGACTATTTTGCAGCTCACCCCTCGCGCCATCCTCAATCCGGGGTCTGTCGGGCAGCCACGTGACCGCGATCCGCGTGCCAGCTACGCCTTGTACGATAGCGAACAAAACACCTGGTATTACCGGCGGGTAGCATACGATGTCGAAGCTGTGCAAGCGCGTATGCAAGCTGCCAGCCTTCCGGAGCGCCATATCCGGCGCCTGGCGCTGGGCTGGTAACGACAGTTTCCAGGGGGGAACCGAGGGCCACCGTGCATCGTCTATTGTAGGAAAAGATACTGTTTCACCCAGGAGAAGAGCCTATGTTTCCTCTACAGCGCCCCCGGAATCGTTTCCTGATCCTCTGCGTGCTTGCGGCTTTGGTCGTGTGCGCCTGCTCGCCTGCCGCTTCTCCGGCGCCTTTCGAGCAGGGTGGAGAAAGCGGCGCCGCGCCGCCCATGTACGCCGAGGAGGCGCGCGATACTCAATCGAACTTTGCCGCCGGTGCCGTGAACCTGCAGGCTGAGCGCCTGGTGATCAAGAATGCCAGCCTGAACCTGGTTGTTGCCGATCCCGGCGAGTCGATGGATCGCATCGGCAGCCTGGCAGAGACCATGGGCGGGTTTATCGTCTCGGCCAATTTATACAAGACCCAATTGGACAGCGGCGTTGAAGTCCCACGCGCCTCGATCACCATTCGTATCCCGGCAGAAAAGCTGGAAGATGCACTGGCGCAGATTGAAAGCGAAAGCTCCCTGCCGCCGCTGCGCAAAGATATCAACAGCCAGGATATCACCAGCGAATACACCGATCTGCAGTCTCGCCTGCGCAACCTGGAAGACGCCGAAGCCCAACTGCGCGAGATCATGGCTTCTGCGACGCGCACCGAAGATGTGCTGCAGGTCTACAACCAGTTGACCTCGGTGCGCGAGCAAATCGAAGTGCTCAAAGGACAGATCCAGTTCTATGATCAGGCGGTGGCGCTCTCATCCATCAGCGTTGAATTGCTGCCAAATGAAGCTGTTCAACCCCTGACTATCGGAAGCTGGCAGCCGGTGGGCGTCGCCAGGAATGCCATCCAGGCGTTAATCAATACCCTGAAGTTCTTGCTCAACGCCGCGATCTGGATTGTGCTGTACCTGCTGCCCACCTTACTGGTGATTTTCCTGATCTTCGGGCTGCCGCTGATCCTGTTCTTCCGCTGGGTGCGCCGCCTGCGCCAGCGTTCGAAGAAGCCTGCCCCGCCGGTCGTGCCCCCGGCGTCGACGCCCCCGACCGCATGAGCTTTATTCCAACCGATATCCAGCAGGACTGCCGCCGCAATCACGGTGCGGCGGCAGTCCTGCTACTGTCAGGCGGCAAAGTTTTATGGAAGTTGCAATACCTGCCCAGGGTGAATCACATAGGGATAGGTGAGATGATTGCGCTGAGCCAGGCGTCGCCAATCCACCCCTAAACGGCGCGCCACCAACGTCAAATAATCACCGCGCTTCACGATATACTGGGCGGGCAGTGAGCTTTGCTCTGGCTGGGTCACAATCTGTGTGTCACGCCCAAAGATGATCGGCATATAAAGCTTATTGGTCAGCAGGCTCAGATCAGGCGGCTGCGGCTTTGCGACCTCATTCGCCCCTCCAAATATTGCCATCTTTCCCAGCACCTTCCAGGAATTCATAAAAGCGCGCTGAGAGTAGGTTTGGTTACGACCGGTGTAAGCATCCACGACATGCACTTTCCCAGGCTCATAACCCACCAGGATCATCGTATGCTCGAAACGCGCCACCGTAACGACTTGCCCATCTCGGGCGACATACTGCTGAGGGACGCCGGGCTGCATTTGACCGATCACCCACACGATCACCGGTCGACCAGCGGCAATTTCCGCTCTCAGGTCGTCCCAACTCAACCCGCGGGCTGCACGCGCCTGCAAACCGAAGGAGCGCAGCGTCGCGGCCACTGGCTCGGCATGCACGCCGTAAGATTGCGGCGGCGTATTGCCCCATTCGCCGTTAGCATCGCCGACAAAACCCTGATCGGGATTGTCCGAGCGCGGCAGGCTGTTTAAGAACTTCTTCTCGCCAATATGCACCCCCCAAAACGCTGCCCAATCCACGGCAGAACGCGATTCGCATGACAAAGTGAACCGCTGTGCATTGGCGGGCACGCCGCTGATGTATGCCTGTTCAGGCAACGACTGGGCGCTGGCAATACCCGGAAATGGCAAAGCTGGCAAGAATACCAGTATAGCGAGAAGGCTCACAGCGAGGTAACGATGTTTTCTCATGCCTGACATTTTAGTCGAATTGAAATCCTGCGGCAAGCGATTATAATTTTTCTGATGACTGCTCTTGACCAGTTGGTCTTCGAATTCATTGGACTGCAGCTCACGCCCGTCCAGGTGCAGGCTCTCGAAACCTTCCAGAGCGAGCTGTTGGATTGGAATACGCGCATTAACCTGACCGCCATCCGCGAACCTGAACAGGTGCAGATCAAACACCTGCTCGACTCGCTCACCTGTTTGCAGGTGATGCAAGGCACACCTGTGCACAAGGTGATCGATGTGGGTACTGGCGCAGGTTTACCCGGGATTCCACTCAAGATCGCCCAACCCCAAATAGAGCTGACCCTGTTGGAATCGATCGAAAAAAAAGCCAACTTCTGCCGTCATATCGTGCAAGTTTTGGGCCTGAGTAACGTCAGCGTCATCACCGACCGGGCTGAAATCGCAGGCCAATCGCCCGCCCACCGCGAGCAGTACGATTGGGCAGTCGCCCGAGCTGTGGCGCGCCTGCCCATCCTGGCCGAGTACCTGCTGCCGCTGGTTCGAATCAATGGCTTTATGCTGGCAATGAAAGGAGAGAATGCCCTGGAAGAGCTGCGCACAGCCGAGAGGGCAATCCGCCTCTTGGGGGGGCGCGTGACGCGCATCGTGCCAGTGCAGCTTCCCAGGGTCAGCGAGAAGCGCCACTTGCTCGTCATCCAAAAAACCCACCCCACGCCGGTAAACTACCCTCGCCGGGTCGGGCAGCCCGAGAAAAAACCGCTCTGAATTTGTGAAACCAACCCCATTAGCCACTGGCTGCCTGCGGCTGGATGACTTGCACCTCATCGCCAACCTGCACCCAGCCCGGTTGCAGCACGCGCGCATACACCCGCGACCAGCCAGGGTGAACTTTTTCTGAGATACGCTTGAACTCCCCGTCTTTGAATGCAGCCGCGATCGTGCTGCACGGAGAAGTGAATTTTGTCACCTCTACCAACACATGGCTTCCCAACCGCAAACGCGCTCCCGGTTGCATCAGCGACCAGTCCAGTCCCACCAGCGTGATATTTTCCCCCGCCGCGCCCGGGTAGATCGGGTGTCCTTCCGCCTGCAGCGCCAGGATGTGCTCCAAGGCGTATAAACACAAGGCTGCATGGGGTCCGCCATGCAATTCCTGGTTCGCCTGCCGGTCGCCTTGCAGCCCAAACGCTGTCGCCTCACCCGCCGGGATCGAGTGTTTTGGTACGCCCCCACTAGAGATATTCAATTGAAATATCCTGCCATTCACCGCATTGGGTTTCATAGTTTCCCTCATTTTCCTTCTGGAAACACTCGCCCGCCTTCGATGCGCCACAGCGTCGATTGGCTGGCAAATTCGTGCGCAAACATATCCAGGTCGGTGGTGGTCAACAAGAGCTGCTCTGTTTGCAACAGGCGGGTGAGCAGATCAAGCCGTCTCTGACCATCCAGCTCAGCCAGCACCTCATCCAGCAGGAGCACCGGCCACTCACCCACTTTATCCTTCATCCATAACACCTCTGCCAGTTTCAGCGACAGCACGGCAGTTCGCACCTGGCCGCGTGACCCGTAAACCCCCAAATCCAAGCCATTGCTCAAGAAGCGCAACTCGTCTCGGTGGGGGCCAATCGTAGTCACACCGCGCGCAACTTCTTCGCTGCGCAGGCGCCGCAGCTTGTCCAGGAAACCTTCCTGGATGCGTTCGGGTGGGATGTTCGAACGATCCAGCGGCGCGTCAATCGGAAGCATGTATTGCTGCGCGGGGCGTGGCAGAGGCTCGTAAGCGGGCTCATACGACAAACGCAGGATCTCCTCCCCGTGCGTCAATTCTCGATGAATGCGCGCTGCCAGCCTTTCCAGTTCTTGAACAGCATGGATGCGCGCATGGATGAGCTGGGCTCCGCTCAGGGCAAGCTGCTCATCCCAAAAGCGTAACTGCTCCAGATCGCCGCCCCGCTCAGAGAGCTGTTTCAGCAATGCATTGCGCTGGGCAAGACTGCGGCTGTAAGATGAAAGCAGCGCAGCATACTGAGGATGCACCTGCCCCAATGTCAGGTTCAAATAACGGCGGCGCTCCTCGGGCGCGCCTTCCAGCACGCGCAGCGTTTGCGGCAAGAACAGGACAGCGTTGAACGCGCCGATCGTCTCGCTGAGCTTCCTCTCCGAACCATCCAGCAACACCTCCCTGCGCACCCGCACGCTGCCGTTGGCATATCCATTGGGCTCCTGGATGATGCGCACCTCCAGCCGATGAGCGCCGGGTTTGAGCAGCGGAGAGGCGCAGGCAGTGGAGCGCTGGAAGCTGGCAGTGATGCGCGCGACCGCAACAGGCTCTTTACTTACTAAAAAATTGACCAGTTGGCGATCGTGTGTGGCATGAAAAGACGCAAAGGTTGCCAGATAATAGATCGACTCTAACAAGCTCGTTTTACCCTGGGCATTGGCGCCCAAAAGGATTAATACCCCTCTAGGCACATCCAGGTCAAGGCGAGAAAAGTTGCGAAAATGAGTTAGCGAGAGATGGTTCAGATGCATGCCACCCCAAAGAAACACCACGGAGCATTCCCCGTGGCAATTTTTACGAAAGAGCAACCATTGCTGGAGGAAGCGTGCGCCGCTCTCCCGAACTGCGCCGATTCAGGTCGATTTGGCGTCAAATCCCCTGACAGGGCAGATGATCTCAACAGGTAAAACGGCTAGTCCAGCGAAGCTGGTTCGGTCTCCGCTTCCAGCTTCCAGACCTTTTCCGCCCGGTCGATAAAGAGAACGCCATTCAAGTGATCGATTTCGTGCTGGAAAATGCGCGCCAGCCAGCCCTGCGCTTTGATGCGCAACGGCTGCCCGCGCCGGTTCATTCCCTTGATGATCGCCGATACCGGCCGATCCACATCACCGACAAAGCCTGGGATAGAAAGGCAGCCCTCTGTTCCAAGTTCTGTTTCGGTATCCAGGCGCACAATCTCAGGATTGATCACCGCGTACAGCTTGGGCGGCTTAGTTTCATCATCATCATCACCGTACTCCACCACGATGACACGCTGGGATACGCCCACCTGGGGAGCAGCCAGGCCCACACCTGGCGCCTGACGCATCGTTTCGATCATGTCATCGATCAAGGTTTGTAAGTCCGGCCCAAAATCGCTCACCTTTTGCGCTTTGCGGCGCAAAACCGGCGATGGATGAGTCACAATTTCACGCACTGCCATAACACCCTCAAATATCGTATCAACAGATCACGAAGAATAGACGCGCTTATTTTACCGCGGAAATATCTCCCAGTCAGTATCGCGCTTTGTTTTTCCCACCCGCTCGCTGTGTTTACTGTAAGCCGCCAACCAATCAACCATGCGCTCTCGTTCCCGCGCCGCTTCGGCTGATTTTTTTCGCCGATTGAATTCTTCAATATAATGTGAAATGTCGTGGTGCACCTGCGCCGGATCTGCAACCACCCGGAAAATAAAGGGGGTCTGCCCAACGTTGATGATGACATCTCCAAAGTTGAACAGAATTTGAATAATACCATCTCGCGAATACTGCAGGCTGAAGATATTCTCGATGCTGGCAGATTTTCGTTGTTCCTCGCCCAGGGGTTTACGTTCGATATCCAATATCTGGGTTGGCGTGACCTGATAAATATCGTTGCTCCAATCGATATAGTTGTAGATCCACCAGCCCACAAAAAACAAACCCATTAGCGCCAGAACGCTCATCAGGGATGCTTCTATCAACAGGTTAAATGCGCCGGTCACATACTCATACACCAGCAATATCCCTGCGATGAAGGATAGCAAAATGAGCAGCGAAGGCCAGAAAAGCTTGCCCAAAAGAACCAGGATGTGTTTGCGATAAGTGATCACCCCGTCGCGCTCGTAACGCACCTTGAAAAAGGTCTCCCATTTTTCCCGCAGGCTGCCTGGCTTTGCCGGGTTGCGCACCTTGGGTTTCGCCTCACCAGGGGCAGGTGCGCCAGGCATCGTTTTTGACGTTTCCACACCGCCTTCCAGGCGCATGCGTAGCGATTGCTCCAGCTCCTTTTCTAATGCTTCCTTTTCCAACCGGCGGCTTTCAGCCCCGGCGCGCACGCGGTACCCTTCCACAAAGCTGGCGAAGCGCTCCGGATACTTTGCCCTGCGCATGCGAATCTCACCCGTGAAAGTGCTCACGATGACATCCCCGTAGCCAATGATGCGTCCCAGCCAACTGGTGCGCACATTGACCGATTTCACCTGGGTCAACGGGGCTTCACGGCGGCTTTCATACAAGAAGACCAGTTTTTCCAGCCATACCACGCGCTGGCTGGTGACAATGTAATAATCGTTGCTCCAATCGAGCAAGTTCCACGCGCCAATCACGAGAGCGACGGCGATACAGGCGATGCCCGCGATCAAAGAAAACAGCTTAAAAAATTGGGTCGGGGCAAACCCAAAGCTGAACACCAGGATCGGTATGGAGATCAAGATCAATAAAACTGGGATAATCAGATTTACATAGAGGAACCACTCGTGGCGGCGCACAATCAGATGCACAATTTCGTCATCGCCCACCCAACTGAACTGCTTCCTTTGTGCAAGGTAGCGGCTTTCGGCTGTCGCCGCCAGGTTCAGGCGCAATTGGGGCAGATCTTTCAAGATGTTCAAGAAGGGTTCGCGGTCCAACCGCAAGAGGATCGTTGGCTCGTCGGCGGTGACCGTTACCATACGCGGTCGTTCGAAGAGCAGGGCATCCTCGCCAAAATGCTCTCCGGCCTTCAAGATATCAACATCTTTCTCCCTTCCGCTTTGGTCATGAAAAGAAACCCGTACCTGACCCTGGAAGATGACGTAGAAACTATCCCCTGTCGAGCCTTGTTTGTAGATCACCTCCCCCTTCTTAAATGAAATCGCCTCGAAGCGGCTGACCACGCGCGCCAGGTCGAGCTCGCTCAGCCCTTGAAAAATGTACTGCGTCTTCAGCAGGGCCGCGTATTGCGGGATGCGATCATCTGCCATATTACCATTCTAGCACGAAGTAGAATTCTTTCAGCCCGTTTTATCACGAGTCGATGTCAACTACCCTGTCTCACAAGAATAGCCAGCTCTGTTTTAGCAAAGTTGCAATCTTTGCGCCAGCCAGTCCTGGTTTGAAAAGTGATAAAATGGCTTCCTACATTCACCTAAGGAGTTGTGTATGCCGATCCACTTTGGCACCGATGGTTGGCGGGCTGTAATTTCTGATTCGTTCACTTTTCACAACCTGCGCATGGTTACCCAGGCAATTGCCGATGCGATTCGCTCTGAATCCTGGAATGATGGCGCTCCTGCCAGTGGAAATCCGGATGCAAAAAATATCGTCGTAGGCTTCGACACCCGCTTTCTCTCCGATCGCTACGCCACGGAGGTGGCGCGCGTGCTGGCAGCCAATGGTTTCACGGTTAACCTGGCTCAAGCAGATGCACCCACGCCAGCCATTTCGTTTTCCGTTCGACACCTGGGCGCCGCAGCCGGCGTTATGATCACCGCCTCACACAACGCTCCTCGCTACAACGGGGTGAAACTAAAAGCCTCCTATGGCGGCTCCGCTTTGCGCGAACAATGCCGCAGGGTTGAGGTCTATTTGAACGACAACGAGGAACGGGCGCGAGGCCCAAACCTGATGGATTATGACCAGGCGCGCCGCCTGGGTCTCATCCAGCGCTTCAACCCGTTACCCGCCTACTTTGAGCACCTGCGCAAGCTAATCGACTTTGACGCCATCGCCGATAATCCCCAGCGACTGGTTGTGGACTCGATGTACGGCTCCGGGCGAGGTGTGGTCAAGGGAATTTTGCAGGGCACCGGTTGCGAGGTGCAAGAAATCCGCGGCGAGATGAACCCAGGTTTCGGCGGCGTGCACCCAGAGCCGATTGCCAGGCACCTGGGCGCCCTGGCAGGCGCCATCAGCACCCACATGGGCAACTTCGGATTAGCCACCGATGGCGATGCTGACCGGATTGGGGCCATGGATGAACGCGGCAACTTTGTGGACCCGCACAAGATCATGGCTCTGGCGCTGCGCCATCTGGTGGAAAAGAGGGGCTGGTTAGGACCTGTGGTGCGGACAGTTTCCACCACCCGCATGATTGACCGGCTGGCGCGCCGCTACGGGGTGCCAGTATACGAAACCCCGGTCGGCTTCAATCACATTGCCGATTATATGCTCAAAGAGGACATCCTCATCGGCGGTGAAGAGTCCGGCGGCATCTCGTTTCGCGGGCACATCCCCGAAGGTGACGGCATCTTGATGGGATTGCTCATCGTTGAGATGGTGGCAACCTCTGGAAAAACATTGGTTGAATTGGTCGACAGCCTGCTGGAAGATGTTGGGCCAGCCTATTACCAGCGCAACGATTTGCGCCTGAGCCGCCCGGTATCCCAAGCTCAAATGGCAACCCTGTTATTGGAAAAAGCGCCCGCACACATCGCCGACGTCAGGCTCCAGGAAATCTCAACATTGGATGGCGTTAAGTACATCCTGGAAGACGATTCCTGGCTGCTGATCCGCCCCTCCGGCACAGAACCCGTTTTGCGGGTGTACGCCGAAGGTCGCAGCCCGGAGATGGTGCGGGCTATGATCGGTTATGGCGAGCAGGTTGCCGCCAGCGCCACGTGAATCTCTGCTAGGCTGTGCGCAGCCGCCGAGCCAACAAGATCACAACCAGCATCAAGATCGTCAAGCCTAATAGCCCCGGAATGCCCACCTCATCTGCAAAACCGGTTGTCGGCAGCGCAGTTGACGTGGGCGTTTGCATGGATGCGGCCTGCGTCAGCAGCGCAGCAACCGTCGGCGTACGTGGGTCTTCGGTTGGCTCGGGCGTATTGGTGGCTACGGCCACCACACTGGTCGCCGTTGGAGCGGTGGTGGCAGGCGGCAAAGTTGGTGTGCGGCTAGGTGTGGCTGTGAATGCCGCGGCAACAGATGTCTGCGTGATGGCAAGCGCCACCTGGGTATTCTGAGCATTGGCCTGGGCGATCTGGGTTGCCTCGGCGGCGCGCTGGCGCGGCAAGAAGAACATCCCGTAGACCACGATGCACACCAGGGCCAGGATGGCTACTGCACCCAGGATGCCAGCCACGATGAGAAACGTGCGGTTGCTTGACTCCTCCACGGGCGGCGTCTCTTCCGGTTCCGCACTCATTGCAAGGTTATCATTCTCTTCAAATGTCATGGCGCTCTCCTCCTGTAGAGGTTCTTAGAATTCTACTGCTGCTTACAGCCGTTTACGGAGTCATTTCACCGGCTGACTGAAAATGACCTCAAGCCAGCACTTCCATATTTGCCAAAGGGACAATGACCGTTTCGCCGTTTTCAAGCTTTACATCTGCCACCTGGGTTAAAATGCCATTGGGCAAGCTGGTGCGGCCAGAACGCACCTTAATGAGCACGCCCACCTTTCCTTCGTAAGGCGGACGCAGGATGCGCACCACCTGGTTCGGCGAGAAGATGTCGGTCTCACGCGGCGCGGAGACGTGTTCGGGCGCGGGCAGCTCAATCACAATCTCGGGTCGTGCTTCGCGGTAGCGGTCTCGCGGTTCCGCATTCAAACTCACTTCGCGGCGATTATTGGAAGTGAGCAGCTTAAATGCCGAGGAGTTCATCGGTATGTGACCGAAGCCATCCAGGATGATGATGGGGAAACGCATCTTCACTGCCATTGAGTACAGCGACGAATCCATACTACCCAGGATCAAGCCGCGCAGCGGTAACTCGCCGGCTGCTTTCAGCACTTCGGCGCTCGCACAGTGACTTGCCAGGATAACAGAGCCGCGCATACTGACATCCAACTGATCTGGCGATAGAGCATCATCGGGTGATCTGGCAAGCACATACATCAACCCAAAATCGATGCGTCCGTTACCCCAAACACCCTGAATCAAGGCACCGGTGGTTTCGATCACCACACCGCGATCGCCCACCAACTCCGAAACGATGCCTGGCAGACCTGCTCGCAACTCATAGGGAGGCGCATCCAATTCCATCAGCACCTGACCATCGCCAGCGACGATCACCTTTCCACTGCGCGGGGCGCGAACTAACCTTTGGGTAAAACCCACCGGCCCTGCCAGCACGTCACCTTGTGCAACTGGGCTGCCCGCTTTGCAAACGATGTGCTGATCGGCTTTCTCACGCGACAACCCCAGGCTGCGTGCAATATCCAACAGCATGTGTTCCGGCGCCAGGCGAGCCTCGGCAACCACATCTGTAGCGCTGACCTTTTGCCCTTTGCGAACGACTACGCGACCCGGGATGGGCAGTAATCTCTCCCGCCGGATGAGCGTCAATGGCAAAATGTGGCTAACAGGTGCTAACATAGATCTCTACCTTGGTGTTGCAAGTAAAATGCCAGACATTTGTTCAGATACCAAGCGCCCACCGCCATTTTTCGATCATCTCGCGACGCTGCACCGCATCCTCCGGCAAACGCAAAGGGCGTCCACGCGCATCAATGACCACACCGAGAACACCGCCCACCACGCGCAGGCCTCCGCCTCTGCCTGCCGCGCCCATGCCAACATCCGTCCGCTGCAGCGGTCTCAACTCCAACCTGGCAACTTTCCCTATCGGCAAGTGCAGCATCTCCAGCGATCCCTGCTTGATTTCCAGAGCGGTTTCGCTGTTGTCGTCTTGCAGCATGCGCACCCGCAAGATAGGGGTACCCGGTTTGGCTTCTGAAACAGGCGAGATGACCGTCCCAAGGCTGACAAAGGTATTGGGTTCCAACACCTGCACCGCCAGCACCGGATTGGTGGCGGCAGCCGCCCCCAAGGATGGCAAGATGTGGTTGTAGTCAATGGCCAGGGTGGTCACACCAGTGGGCTGCAGGCCATCGAGCAGCATCAGCAGGCTGTGCGCCGGACTCGGCGCCTGCGTGATGACAGCTCCTGAAGCAAAGATCGGTTCAAACCACGGCGTCAGTTGGGGTCCATACCGAAAAACTCTGGCAGGGAAGCCCTCCGATGTTTTTAACAAGGCGAGGCGCATCAACTGCCGGGCAATCGCTTGCTCGATATCCAAGTCTTCTGCAGTGGCCGGCAGGCTGCCTGCAAACAAGGATTTATTGTACAAATAATCGCGCACATCGTCTGGCGGAATGGGCAAATGCAGCCAGCGCATCAACTCGCCGTCCTCGCTGAGATCGAAAACCTGCGTCAAATTCGCGCTCATGCCCAGTTGGCTGTGCACACCCATGAACAGTTCACCCGAGAAAGCCGCAGCCAGCGTGGTAGAAAAGGCGCCAACATCGATCCCCAATACTCCCTTGCTTTGATCATAGACGCGGCTCAGGAAACGGATGACCCTGCCAAAGCCGGTAGCGGTTGGAATCAACCCACCGCCCGCCCAGGCATCCAATTCTTGCACACCGGTTAATTTCCGGCTGCGCACAGAGCGGTACACGCTTGCCAGGTGGACAGTCGCCGGCTCCAAATCTTCCTCAGTTAACGTCGGACGCACATTGGGCGCAAATGTCACATTCGCCAGTTTACCCAATGCCTCTTGCACCTGTGGCTTAAGTTCCTGGTTGCCAGCATACAGCACATCGGGCCTTTGCTCCTGCGGCATCAGATAACACGCCAACCCGATCGCCTCCAACAGCTTGAGCACCGACTGCGATGCTCCACCTTCGGTTCCACCGGCAACCAGGATCAAATCAGGCCGGATGCGTAGGATGGTATCCATGCGCGTCTCGGTTTTTCGGCGGTCGGTCAAATTTATCGTATCCATCAAGCGGGCGTAGGTGGAAGAAGCCAGGCGGCGCACACTCTCCAGGGAGACATCCTCCAGCAAGCCCACCGCCACGATCTTGAGCGGCTGGCCCACCGATAGCGTGGCGCACACCTTGTCCACACCAGAGCCGTCCGCTCTGCTGGGCAGGATGAGTTGCTCGTCCGCGCCAATCAGGGTTCTACCGGTAATCACCTGCAACCGATCCAAAGCCATGCGAATTCCTTCGCCGATGTCAAAGTAAGGTGCATGCGCCGTGGTTAGCGCAGACCCCGAGGCCAAAAAACGATAGCTGCCATCCACCACATCGAACAAAGATGCTCGTGTGTTGATGCTGCCCACATCAATTGCCAGCAAGGAGTCAGCGTCGATCAGCGAAGTCGCCATGCAGCTCTATCCAGGGAAGATCAAGGGAGTTAGAAACTCCCGGAGGAATTCCAAACGTTCAACCAGTGCAGCAAAAGCTGCCAGGAATGCACCGGCAAATGTTGCGCCCAGGGTAACCGCAATAAATCCTTTTCCGATTTGAGCCACGATTTCCAACCAGGGGCTGCGCCGCGGCACGCCTCCCAGGCCAGGGCGGGCTCCAAAATGAAAATAGGCCAGCGTGCTGGTTGTGCCAACCAACAGCACCAATCCCGAAGCCACCTGCAACCAGGCTTCGCCTGGGCCTCGTCCTGCCGGATTCCAGTCCAATGCATTGATCGCAGCCAACACCTGGGGAAAAATTGTACCGATAACAGCGCCGCCCACCGCCGTGGCTGCACCAACGCCAACCAGGAAGGCAACCGCCGGCGAGCCAAACCAGGAGAGGCGCGAGGACATTTTCAGTAGCAGCAACCCGGCAAAGATTAACGGGAAAAGCACGAACAACCTTTCCGACTGACCGCCAAAGATCAGCGGAGAAAGAAGTTGAGGCCAAATCACGCTGTACCATGCCACAATCAGCGCATATCCTGCCGAGGCGCCAATGAAAAGATTGATCGAGACGCGGAAGAAAGGATTATCGCCCAGGATGTAGCTAAAAACCATCACCGTCAAGAAGAATCCCACCAGGCCGCCGATCAACTCCATGAGCGCCGAGCTTTCCAGATTCACGAGCTAGCCTCCTTTCGTGCATCAACGCTCGCATTCGATTTGCTGAATCGATCGATCGTCCATCCCAAGCCGCCCAACAAGACCACCAACACAATCGCCAGGGGTACACCCAAACCAGATATTGACCAATAAGCGCCTCCCAGTCCCGGCCTGGCCAAAGAAGCCTCGTAAGCGGCTCCGCTGGAGACACCCGCCAGCATACCGCTCACAAGCCTGGGGGTGCCTTCATAATATGGTCGCACCACCGGCTCTGCCTGCGCGCTGACCAGCATCAAGAGAGGTTTACCGACCAGCTCCCTGCGCGTCTGCTCCACCCAGGCTCGGGCAACCTCAGGGTCGTTGGTGATCACGATCACCATACCGAAATCGGATAAACGGTTGATATTCGTCAGAGGGCCGGTGTTCCAGAGGTCAGCATCTTCAGCGGCGTTGAGTGCGTCTGGCAGCAATTGCTGGGGGGATTGCACAAAGGCAAACAATCCTGCGGTACCTCCGGGGATGTAGCCAAGATTGGCATATTGCATCATATCCTGGTATGTATGTCCGCCATTCGCATTGGTGCTGGCAATCAGGTGTTCCGCCAAGGCTGGGCCTGCTGGCTGCGAGGACACCAAAGCCAGATAAGCGCCTTTGATCATGAGGTGATCGAAGATTCCGCTGGCAATTGCTTCCATCTCGCCACTGAAGCCAGCCGGGTAATCAACGGCAACAAGCACAGGCGCTCCTGCGGGCAAGTTGTCCACCGCAGCGCGGGCGCTGAACACCGCCGGAGATAGGACCGGCGGCGGAGAAGACACCAGGCCGAAAATGGATTGGGACAAAACTGCCGCTACCAAAGCCAGGAACACAACCAGGCGCAGCAATTGTTGTGAAGAAATCACAGGGCTCTCGCGCAGTTCACGCGGTTTGCCCTCCATCTTGATCATCTTCTCCAGCATCTCAGCCTGCGCCCGTTGGGTATCGCTGAGTTGCAGTTTCAAGGTGTACGCCTGGGGCGCTCGCTGAGAAGCGATCTCAGGCTCGGCTGGCAGTACCCCCCTCAAGCCTGCCAGCGGCCCACTCGAGATGACTTTTTGCTCATCCTGGCTGCGCATCGGAATGACCGGAGCGGCGGCTTCGACAGGGCGCATCGCCTCCAGCCAGCTTGGCAACTCAGCTCGCGCCAATCCCGGCTCTTCGGGTAAAACCGGAGCAGCGCTCGAAGCTCCTTCTGCCAGCGATTCGTCTTCAAACCCAGGCAAGTCTTCTACAAATGGGCTCACAGAAACCCGCCCAGGTTCACCAGGCGTCGACGAAGTAACCTGCTCGCCTTCGAAAGGTGAAGCGCCAAGAACTGGCGCGTTCTCTGCCCGTTCAGCAAACAAATTATCAGTCGCTCGGTCCTGCCCAGTTTTTTCTTCAGGGGCCGATTCCTGGGGCGTCGGTGCTGCCATTCCGGAAAGCCAGTCCGGAATTTCAGCATCCGCAGAAGCAGAAAATATGGATGGCGGGAACGAGGGGGGCGCGAGAGATTCATCGGGCAGCGATGGCTCAGAGCTGGAGTGCCAATCCGATTGATCTACGGAGCTTGCCGGATGGTCTTCTTCCTGCGTTGGTGTTTCGGACTTCTCCAGCTTCGAAGCTGCTTTGTCGATGCCCGCCAGCCAGTCTGGAATTTCTGGCGCCTCGAGCGGCTCACCTTCCACATTCTGAGATTTCTGACGCCCAAGCAACCACTCTGGGATGTCGTCACTGGCAGGTTGCGCGGCATCCACAGATGGCGATGGTTTGTTGGCGGTGAGCCAGTCGGGAATATCCTCCGCTGGCTCGATTGAACTCTCTGCACTGCTTAACCCCGCCAACCAGTCGGGTAGAGGCTCTTCAGTTTCCGAGCTGCCCAGTGCCTCCAGGTTATCTGCCGGTGCACCCTCATCTTCCAGTTTTCGAGCGCGAATTCGCTGCAGCCAGTCTGGTTCGGCGTCTTCTCGAGGCGGAGGAGCACCAGCCGTCGGTCGGTCTGGGCGTGCAGATTGCGGTTTCTTGGTTGGTTCAGAATCGACTGCCTGGGAACGAATGTCAGCCAACCAATCCGGAAGCTCATCATCCTGAGCACTGGCTCCTGGCGGCGGCGCCCACCAATCTGCTTCACTTGGCCCCTGGTCTTTCTCGCCCTCTGGCACATTGCGCAAGCTGGCGAGCCAATCTTCCAATTCAGAACCGCCCGCGCCTGTCAGCGGCGTCAAACGCGCCTGGCAAAATCGGCAAATCTCCAACTCGGCCGGGTTCAGCTTACCACACAGGGGACAACGTACATCTGCCATGCTCATCGTCCATAGGGCCGGTCAGCCCCCAGAATGACACGCAAGCCTACCGCAATGGTGCCCAACCCGATCCCCAGCAACAAACCTCTACCACCCGCTACCGAAGGTACGCCTGCGATCCACTCTCTTAGCCCGCCTGCGCCGTGCAATCCAGGGATATTCAGTCCAAAAAGGGGCACCGCGCCAGCCAGCATCACCAAAGCGGTCGCCAGGAACAGCAAGTTGAACCAGTTTGCGCTGCGCCTTAACATGCGCGCCGCGGCAACCACCAATACCACCGTCAACAGCGCCATCACGCTGCTCTCGACAGGCAGTTGGACGTATTGATAAATCCACAAAGCCAGGGTATTAGTGGGGCCAAGCAGTCCGGCAATGATCGCAGTAAGAATGAGCGATACCACCAACAGCAGCGAGTAAATGCTGCTGCCTCCTTGCGCAGTACTCATTTTGCGCCAGTGCACCATCAGCAGATTCACGACGCCCACCACCAACGCAATGGCGGCCAGGATGACGGTGTAACGCAAAAACACATCTCGGAGTAGTACCAACAGGGACAGATCAATGAAATAGCCGGCTAAGACAACCAGCCCAAACGTAATTGCAATGGCAGCCGAAAAAGCCGACTTCATACCACCCCCAAGATTTTCAACACCGCGCCCACCAGCATGGCGACAATCAATGTCCAACGGAAGAAGTCCTGGGCGCGTAAGCTGGCAGTATTGATTGCGCTGCTGTTAAGATATGCGGCGGCGGCATAAAATTCCTCGCCCAGCAGCGGCTCCTGCGCCGAGGCCACCAGCACCGCCTGGGCAGGCAAACTATCACTGCCTCCCAGGGTGATACCGCCTATTTGCGATGTGGCATCCGCAATCAATGCCGCCTCACTGCCGATGTGTCCGGCGATCACCGTGGCGCTGACCTGTTCACTGCTCACGACCTGCACTGTTCCGGTCACATAGGATAGCGGCGTAATACCAACAACCTGCCCAAGGTTGGGATCGAACTGGTTAGAAGCGCCGATCGCAGCAAAGGCAGTGCTCATTGTATCTTGTGACAGGATGCCCAGCGTGCCATCGCCAGAGGTCGCAATGCTCGGTTTGTCGCTGATCGAAGCAGTCCGCGCCACGCGTTCCAGCACGCCCAATCCAACCAGCGCTGCACCCGCTTGCAAGCCATTGAACTCGCCGCTGCCCAGGCTGACGTGCATACACCGGCCCGACTCAACGGCGATACCAATCGCCTGGGTCAGGCGCTGGTAAGCCCTCAAAACGCGCAAGTTGCCCCCAGGTCGCCTCCTGCCCATGGCAGCAAACACCAACATCAGCGCCAGGAATAACAGCACAAAGGCCAGGCCTAAAATACCCGGGGTGATCATTTCCACTAAGGCCACTGGTTTTCAGTCTCCCTCAGGAATTTAGAGAACGCCTGCACCTGATCAGGATTTTCCAACAGGCCAGCCAGGGCGGTCAAGTCTGCATCCGAAAACATCAGGCGCAACACCGGTTGGCCGAGATACAACGCCTGGGCTCCGAACCAGGTCATTGGGCCGCTGGCTTCCAGGAAGGAAGCTGCCCAATCGGATAACCCCCAGCCACGGAGCCGCTCAGCCCATGACCGCCACATCTGCTGGTTGGTCACCATGGTCACAGTATAGCACAAATCCGATCTATCCGGTAAGTGTTGCAAGGCTATCAAGATTGTATAGCAGCAGTTCCACATGGGGCGATCTCATTACATGCAATAATAGTATTCTGCGGTTCCGTGCAGTATTTGTTGCAATACGCCCATTCAACCATATCCATCATAGCGTCAGTGCGGAAAAGGGGGTTGGAGGTGATTCTGGGCTGCGAAGCCGCCCAGAATCACCTCCCCCAAAACACATCTCTTGTTATCCCGAACTCACTCAATAATAACAACTTTTGTCTGAAATGTGACAGGGTACAGGTATTTTACATGCCATATATAACTACCCATCCCGGATAAGGAGGAATACACTTGGAGGAGTGAAAAAATACCTTTTTGCGCATGTTCACGATAAACTTGTCTGAAAATTTCAGGCTCGAAATAAAAATTTGTCAAGAATTGGAGTGAAGATATGGCAAGACAAATGGTTACGCTTGATGGCAACGAAGCTACGGCTTATATTGCCCACAAACTAAGCGAAGTCATCGCCATCTACCCGATCACCCCTTCATCAACAATGGGTGAGCTGGCTGATGAATGGTCTGCTCAGGGGGTTAAAAATCTGTGGGGTACAGTACCCCTGGTGATTGAAATGCAGTCGGAAGGCGGCGCAGCCGGCTCCGTTCACGGCGCCCTGCAAACCGGCTCACTCACCACAACCTTCACCGCCTCCCAGGGGCTGTTGTTAATGATCCCCAACATGTTCAAGATCGCTGGCGAATTGACCCCCACCGTTTTTCACGTTTCAGCGAGATCTTTGGCAGCTCAGGGGCTCTCCATCTTCGGGGATCACTCGGATGTCATGGCGGCTCGTTCGACAGGCTGGGCTCTGTTGGCTTCCAACTCCGTTCAGGAAGCCCAAGACATGGCCTTGATTGCCCACGCCGCCACGCTGGAGGCGCGGGTGCCCTTCGTCCACTTTTTCGACGGTTTCCGCACCTCGCACGAGGTCAATAAAATCGAGCGTGTATCCGATGAGGATATTCGCGCCATGATCGATGACAACCTGGTTCGCGCCCACCGCCAGCGTGGGCTGACCCCCGATCGCCCGGTGATCCGCGGCACAGCGCAGAATCCAGATGTGTATTTCCAGGCCCGCGAAACGGTCAATCCCTTCTATAAAGCCTGCCCGGATATTGTGCAAAAATACATGGACAGATTCGGAGAAATCAGCGGGCGACAGTACCACCTGTTCGATTACGTTGGCGCGCCCGATGCGGAACGGGTAATTGTCTTGATGGGCTCCGGCGCCGAGACTGCCGCCGAAACAGCCCTGTACCTGGCAGAGAAGGGTGAAAAAGTGGGTGTGGTAAAGGTACACCTGTATCGTCCCTTCTCAGTCTCGCACTTCCTGCAGGCGCTGCCCGCAACCGTGCGCACGCTGGCAGTGCTGGATCGCACCAAGGAACCCGGCGCGGCTGGCGAGCCCCTTTATCAAGATGTGGTTACCGCAATCAATGAAGGGCTGGCGGAAGGCAGCGTACCATACACCCAATTCGCTGACCGGCCTTATCCACGCATCATCGGCGGGCGTTACGGGCTCTCATCCAAAGAGTTCACCCCGGCCATGGTCAAGGGCGTCTTCGATGAGCTGCTCAAAGCCGAACCGAAGAATCACTTCACCATCGGCATCATCGACGATGTCTCTCATACCAGCCTGGATTACGACCCTTCCTTCCACATCGAAGCGCCCGAAACAGTGCGCTGCGTCTTCTGGGGCCTGGGCGCAGATGGCACCGTTGGCGCGAATAAAAACTCCATCAAGATCATCGGTGAGGAGACGGATAACTACGCCCAGGGTTACTTCGTGTACGACTCGAAAAAATCCGGCTCGGTGACCATCTCCTTCCTGCGCTTTGGCCCCAAGCACATCCGCGCCCCATACCTGATCGGGCAAGCCAATTTCGTCGCCTGCCACCAGTTCTCCTTCCTGGAGCGCTATGATGTGCTCAAGTACGCCATGCCAGGCGCAGTTTTCTTGCTCAATAGCACCTATGGACCCGATGAGGTCTGGGATCATCTGTCGCGCGAAACCCAAGAAAGCATTCTCTCCAAGCAGTTGAAATTCTATGTCATCGACGCCTACGAAGTCGCGCAGAAAACTGGCATGGGGGGTCGCATCAATACCATCATGCAGACCTGCTTCTTTGCCATCAGCGGCGTGCTACCCCGCGAGCAGGCCATCGAGGAGATCAAGAAAGCCATTAAGAAGACTTATGGCAAGCGCGGCGAGGCAGTTGTTCGCCAGAATTTCGAGGCTGTGGACAGTACGTTGGCGAATCTGTACGAGGTGAAGGTTCCCGGTCAGATCACCAGCAACCTGACCCGCCGGGCGGCGGTTCCAGCGGAAGCCCCTGAATTTGTGCGCCAGGTATTGGGTGCCATGATCGCTGGCGAAGGCGACTCGCTGCCAGTGAGCGCCTTACCCGCCGATGGCACGTTCCCCACGGCAACCACTCGCTGGGAGAAGCGCAACATCACCCTGGAAATCCCGGTCTGGGAATCCGATCTGTGCATCCAGTGCGGCAAATGCGTCTTCGTTTGCCCCCACGCTGTCATTCGCGAGAAGGTGTACCCTGCCGAATACCTGGCTTCCGCGCCCGAGGGCTGGGAAGCGGTCGAAGCGCGCTGGAAAGAATTCCCCAACCTGAAATACACCCTGGCCGTGGCTCCCGAAGACTGCACCGGCTGCGGCCTGTGCGTGGAGGCCTGCCCGGCCAAGGATAAGAGCCAGGTGGGGCGCAAAGCGATCAATATGGCGCCCCAGCCACCGATCCGCGAGCGGGAAGCTGTGAAATGGGATTATTTCCTGAGCATCCCCGAGGTGGATCGCACGCAGTTCAGCGTCCGTTCGGTGAAGAACTCCTCCCTGCTGGAGCCGCTGTTCGAGTTCTCTGGCGCCTGCGCCGGGTGCGGCGAAACCCCTTACCTCAAGCTGCTTAGCCAGTTGTTCGGCGACCGCATTGTGATCGCCAATGCAACCGGTTGCTCCTCAATCTATGGCGGCAACCTGCCAACCACCCCCTGGGCTAAGAACAAAGAAGGTCGCGGCCCGGCCTGGTCCAATTCGCTGTTCGAAGATAACGCCGAATTTGGGTTGGGCATGCGCCTGACGTTGGACAAGCAATCCGAGTTTGCCCGGGAACTGCTGCCCAAATTCGCCAGCATCGTTGGCGAGCAGCTTGTCGAGGATATCTTGAAAGCAGACCAGAGCAGCGAGGAGGGCATTCTCGCCCAGCGCAAGCGAGTGGCAGAATTGAAGCAGCGCCTGCAAAGCGTGGACAACGAAGAAGCCCGCCACCTGGTCAGCATTGCCGACAACCTGGTGCGCAAATCAGTGTGGATCATCGGCGGCGATGGATGGGCTTACGACATCGGCTACGGCGGCCTGGACCACGTACTGGCCAGCGGTCGCAACGTCAAAGTGTTGGTGCTGGATACTGAAGTTTACTCCAACACCGGCGGGCAAGCCTCCAAAGCCACCCCGCGTGCGGCTGTGGCGCGCTTTGCCGCCAATGGCAAGAGTATGCCCAAGAAAGACCTGGGCATGATCGCCATGGCCTACGGTTACGTGTATGTGGCGCGCATCGCCATGGGCGCCAGCGACCAGCAAACCCTGAACGCCTTCCTGGAAGCCGACGCTTACGATGGGCCAGCTCTGATCATTGCCTACAGCCACTGCATCAATCACGGCTATGACCTGCGCAAAGGATTAGAGCAGCAGAAGCTGGCTGTTGCGTCCGGTGTTTGGCCGCTCTACCGTTTCAACCCCGACCTGGCGGCGCAGGGTAAAAACCCGCTGGTCATCGACTCCAAGGCGCCCAGCGTACCGATCGAGCAGTATGCCTACAACGAAACCCGCTACCGCATGCTGCTGCACAGCAATGAACAGCGCGCCGAGATGCTGATCAAGCAAGCCCAGCAGGATGTAGAACGGCGCTGGAAGCTCTACCAGCAGATGGCCAGCATGCACTACGACGGCGAGGCTGATGCCTCCTGACAAAATAACTCGGGGCAGGGTCGAGAGACATTCCTGCCTGCTCAACCCTGCCCCGACGGAAAAAGCGCCATTTACTCAGACCATACACGAGGGAAACAATGTTGGATCTAACCACCACGTACTTGGGCCTCAAGCTCAAAAATCCCCTGGTTGCATCGGCCTCACCGCTCTCCAAGAAGGTGGAAAGCGCCCGCCAGCTCGAAGATGCTGGCGTTTCGGCGATTGTGATGTACTCTCTGTTCGAAGAGCAAATCATCCAGGAAAGCCTGAAGTTGCATCGCGACCTGACCCGCGGCACGGAATCCTATGCCGAGGCGATCAGCTACCTGCCCGATTACGGCACCTACAGCATCGGGCCGGAAAGTTACCTGGAACACCTGAACAAGATCAAGTCGGCCATGAACATCCCCATCATCGGCAGCCTGAACGGCGTGTCGACTGGCGGCTGGGTGGAATACGCCCGCAAAATCGAGCAAGCTGGCGCCGATGCGCTCGAGCTGAACCTGTATTTCCTGGCCACAGACCCTGAGCTTTCCAGCGCGGAACTCGAAGCCAGCCACATATCGCTGGTCAAGGACATCCGCCAACAGGTTTCTATCCCGATCGCCGTCAAACTCAGCCCATTCTACAGCTCCTTACCGCACTTCGCCCGCCAGTTGGTCAACGCTGGCGCCAATGGCCTGGTGCTTTTCAACCGTTTCTACCAGCCCGATTTCGACCTGGATGAGCTGGAAGTGGTGCCGAACCTGGTGCTGAGCAACTCCAACGAGCTGCGCCTGCCGCTGCGCTGGATCGCAATTCTCTACGGACGAGTGCAGGCCGATTTTGCACTGACCAGCGGGGTGCACACCGCCTCGGATGTCATCAAAGCCATGATGGCCGGCGCGCGCGTGGCCATGGTGGCCTCGGAGTTCTTGCAGCGCGGCATCGGCCGCGCCAGCGAAATTCTGGCCGATGTGCAGCACTGGATGGAAGAGCACGAGTATGCTTCCATTCAGCAGATGCAGGGCAGCATGAGCCAACAGGCAGTCGCTGAGCCGGCGGCGTTCGAACGCGCCAACTACATGCGTGCGCTGAGCTCCTATTAGAAATTGCTGGAAAGGCGCCGGCTGCCTGCAGCCGGCACACAATGTTGTAAGAAAAACAACAAACCGGGTTGGACCCAATAAACGGTCCAGCCCGGTTAAGTTTTACGAAAAAGACCTGAGAATAAGTCCGGTAAGGTAGCGGGGATTTATGCTTCGGGCACTTCCGCAAACTTCTTGTGACGGTAAACAATCCGACCGCGGGTCAGATCATAGGGTGACATTTCCACTCGCACACGATCGCCGAGAAGGATGCGAATATAGTACTTGCGCATTTTACCTGAAAGGTAAGCCAGGACTTCGTGGCCGTTATCCAGGCGGACTTTAAACTGAGTTCCAGGCAGGGCTTCGACGACCAGCCCCTCGACCTGAATTTTATCTTCGTCTTTTCCCATCTACACCTCCGGTACAATCCCAGGCGCAAACCTGGGCAGGTTGGTTTACTCCATATCACTGGTTTGGCGTCGCTTGATACGGCGAATAGACTTCTTCTTTGAGATGCGGCGCAGCTCACTCTTGGAAACGAACCAGCGCTTACGGCGCACGGTGCTCAAGATGCCGCTCTTTGCCACCTTTTTGCGGAAGCGCTTCATTAACTGATCCTGCGACTCATTGGGACGCAAGGTTACGGTAGCCACTCAGTCTCACCTCCTTTCGTTTCCAGGCTCGCCACGGGTAGGGCGAGATGATGCCAATCGACCACCGGCTGCAGGCAAGAAAAAAGCCCGGCGGTTGTTCTCCAGGTCATGCCGAGCTGTCCAAGCCAGAGCTGGTAACTCGCCAATCACACACCCGATACGCTCACTCCTTCCAGTTACAATGTAGCTGATGAATGGATTTAAGCGCGGGTCAAGAACACCGCAAATAAAATTATATCAGCAGGCAATGCGCTTGTCAAATTTAAATAGAAAAAGTCTCTTGGCAATGACCTGACAGAGACTCCCATGCCTGCAGTATTAGCCGGCCAGCCATTCAACCTGAAGCAGTTCGCCCAGCGCTTTGAACTCTGGGTCGCCGGTCAGCAGGCTGGCGTGGTACTTCTGGGCTGTCGCAGCCGCCAGCACCGCTTCCTGATCCACGGGCGCCATCTCAATCGACAGGCTCCCCGGCGCGGCAATGGCCCAATTGCTGAACTCCCGGAGCGGCGCGGCGATCACATTTGCGAGCAGCCCCGTTGTTGGGCTGCACACAATTTGAGCGCGATCACCGCAACACCAGCGGCAGGAAAACCTTATAGCCGCTCGCAGATTTAATCACATCGTAAGCCTCGCCTTCTGTATAGGGCAGCAAACCTGCCAGGAGATTGTTGTACTCTTGGTCCAGGATAGTAGCGGTCTCGGGTATATCCAGGTGCAAGGTACCACTGCCGGCGCCGGTCTGGACGGTGACCTCGTAGAACCAGCCGTAACCGCTAACACTGGTTATGCTTGAACCAGCAAGGGTCTCTGTCTCTCGGATGGAAAAATCCTCGGCTGCCACATCCAAGGCGCTTTCTGCGAAGATGACGTTAAAACGCACACTGGCGGCGCCGGTAGGATTGGCGTCGGCGCGCACAATGGCGACCGGCCTTTCCAGGGTGTATGCTTCGCCGCTTGTGTAGGGCAAACTTGCCAGGGCATTGCCATCCAGGTCCGTGATGGTCGCCGAGGCTGGCACATCCAGGCGCAGCGTGCCGCTGCCGCCGCCGGTATAGACGGTCACTTGATATTTATCAGCAGAAACTTCTGTAACACTGCTGACGCGGGCGCCAGTGATTGTACCGGCAGTCGTTAGGGCAAAGTCCGCTGTATCTACGCCGCTGACCGCTTCCGAGAAAGTGACGTCAAAACGCACCTGGCTGGCGGTGGTCGGGTCAGGGTCAACGCGCGTACTCGAAACCACCATGGGCGGGACGACAGGCGGCGGAACTGTATACCTGTAGACGCTAATCCACCAATCCGTGTAAAGAATCTGATTCTGCTCCAGGCGGGTGGCAGTGCTGTTGCTGGAATTGCTGCAATAAAAGCCGCCGCCCTTGCCCTCGCCGTTGCCGCTGGCGGCGTGATTGCCGCGCAGCACGTTATCGCGCAGGGTAATCTGGCCGTAGTAGTAATACGTCATCCGCAGCGCGCCGCCCATCGCATGCCCGGCCACCGAGGCGGTGTTGGTGAGGAGTTGGCAGTTCTGGATAAGCACGTTATAGTTATTTTGCGAATTGAGTTCGTCCTGATACAGGTACAGTCCACCACCGGCGCCGTTGCTGTTGAGCGAGGCGACGTTTTCTCGAATGATGCTGTTGGTGACGGTCAGCGCGGCATTGTAGGTGGCAATACCGCCGCCGTAGCCATCGCCGCTGGTGGTGGAAGCGTAATTGCCATAGATGGTCGTATCCCGCAGCGTAGCTGCGCCGTATTGCACATACAGTGCGCCGCCCGCGCCCTCGGTGACGTTCAGCGAAGCCCCACCCAATTGCGAAGCGTTGCCGCCGGTGAGGCTCACCCCCTCGATGGTCACGCTCACGCCGGTGTGCGCGTAAATCACGCGCCCCAGCCCAAGGGCGTTAAGTGTGGTGGAATAGAGCGCCGTGTCGCGCACCGTAAAGTCGCTGTTCCAGCCGCCCTGCAAGGTGAGGGAATGGTCGAGATAGGCCAGTTCCGCTAGCCCGCCATAGTCGTTCACGCCCGCGCACACACCAGAGATTTTCACCACGTCGGTGGGAGAGGTGGCCGCGTCAATGGCAGCCTGTACGGTGTTATACGTAATGGAAGCGTCGTTGAGACGGGTGCGACAGGTGTGGAACGGTGTGGCGAGGCTGGTGCCGTTCTGCGTCTCGGTCGCCACCGCCGTGACGACGTTGGTGACCAGCGTGCCGCTGGTGGCGGGCGCGGTTTCCACGCTCAGCGTTAGCGTTACCGTCGCACCAGCGGCAAGTGTCCCCACGTTGCACAATGTCACGCCGCCCCAGGCCGGGTCGAGCGTACAACTTCCCGCCGTGATGTTCGCCGCCGTGGCGCGTAATTCCAGCGGCAGGTCGTCTGCCAGGACGAGACTGCTCGCCGGGTTGACGCCATCGTTATAGGCGGTCACGGTATAGACATACGTGGCGCTCGGATAGAATGCCGCCGCGCTAGCCTGCTTGGTTACGCGCAAGCCCACCTCCAGTAACTCGTCTGCGCCCAAATCGGAGGCCGCGCCTTGCGGGCGCACGTTGCCATCTACATCATCACCCAGCACCAGGCCAACGGCGCGGCCCAGCGCCGCCGAGCCCGCACCAAGGTGATAGCCATCTGCCGTGAAATTGGGGTCGCCGGTGTACTAAGTAAACCGCCGAAAGTGTTTAGAATAAATCCGCCATTGCGTCGGCGGTTTACTCCAGGGTTTCGCCGGTGCTCGTTCACATTTTTGTAAAAACACTTCCGGCGAAACACCTAGTTGCTCAAGGTTACAGTCCCGGCGATATTGCGCGTGTTCTGCGTATTGTTGTGCCACAAAATACCGTTGACGCTCAGCACGCTGCTGGTGTACACCGTCATTCCTGTGACCTGGTTGGCGACAATGGCGTTGGGCACGGTGACGATGGAATTCTCCACCAGAGTCAACGCGCTGCCGTCGCCGCCGGTGTTGCCGTTGAAGGTATTGTGCTCCAGCGTGGCTTCGGCGTCTAGGAAAAGCAGCCCCGCGCCATAGCGGGCGGCATTGCCGAGCGTGTTGCCAATAAAGACATTGTTTTCCAACTGCTGCGTCACCTGCGGGTCACTCCAAAAGCGGTCTACAGCAATGACGCCGCCCGCCCCGCTGCCCTGGGTGGCCGTGTTGCTGCGGATGATGTTGCGTTGCATCAACAGTTGCGCATCCTCAATGTAAAACCCGCCGCCGACCATATAATTTTCATATATATCGCCCGCTCCGGTCGCCGTGTTATTGTCAAAGATGTTGTCGCGCAGCGTCAGGACGCCGGCCCACAGGTACGCTCCGCCGCCATTGCTGCCCTGGTTGCCCTGGAAGAGATTGTTTTCCAACACCAGCGTATAGCGGTCTAACAACGGGCCATACAGATACAGACCGCCGCCGCGACTGCTGCTGGTGTTGGCAAGAAACTGGTTGTAACGGATGACGGCGTTGCTCTCAATCAAATAGACGCCGCCGGCCGCGCCGCTGTTGCCGGTGTTGTTTTGCACCCGGCAGTTCCCCATCGTCAGGTTGACATAACGGGTGCTGACGCCGCCGGCGCTGTTGCCGCCCCACGACATGCCGTTGAAGATGGTCAAGCCATCGAGGGTAACATCAATGAAAGCATGGCTTTGCCCGTTGATAGTGACCACCGTGCTCCACCCGCTGCCGCTCAGAGTGGTGATGTTGACAGCAGGGTCGCGGCTGCTAAAATCTGCCGTGTAGCCGCCCTTCAACATCAGGCTCTTCTGACTGATGTAGGCTGTGCCATAAGTCCCGGCCGCCAGCCGAATCTCGTCGCCAGAAACCGCCTGGCCGATGGCATACGACACCGTCTGGCACGGAGCGGCTGGGTGGTGCAGTTGCCACTGTCGGCGCCGGTTGGAGAAACATAGCGAATGGTAGCGGCGGCTAATGCGGGGCGATAAATCAGCGCCGTTAACAGAACTGCGTTGACAAGTAACAGGATTATCAAGAAAGGAAATCTGGTTTTCGTAATAACACCTTGGTGTAGATACCTCCATGGCATCTAGAGTAAAGCCTATGCACGTTTCCGGTAGGCCAAGCATCCCTCAAGCAGATGACCAGGCCGGGTACAAGCGTCCATCACAGGCTCTGTGTCCGCTACGGCCCCAACCTGGTCATCACACTCGATTCAGGTAAACGCAGACCTTTTCATGCGTTAATCTTCCGTTGAACTGCGTCTGTGTTTGCTGCTTTGTCTTGTTCGCTCTGCAGCCAGGCGCGCAGGTCAGTCACCATGCTTTCAAAATCGGCATAGCCGCGCCGTTCACCGCTTTCGGCGTCTTGCAAGCTAAAATGCCATTGTATATTGGTGTTATCTCTATCCACTGCCCAGGTGCGCAGCAGAAAGGCGCGGCGGCGAGGGGAACGGTCAAGTGGCGGCGTCATTGGCATATCTCATCATAATCAGGGAGCTGGCCAAGTGTTGACAATGATTGGGATGAACAACCTTGTTTTTACGACACCGCCCTCTGGCGGCGTGACGGGAAGCGTACAAGCTTTGGGCGCACCAGGCTGAGCCAAACAGGCGATATTTTCAATGCGCTGTCCCAAGGCGCCGTCGTTTACAATGACCGAGAATTGGATGATCAACGTCTCTCCCGGCGATAAAGTCAGGTTGTCCCATACAAGGGGGTCAGCGTCTGCACTTGCTTCAGGCGTATCCGAGTCGAACACGTAGGTGGTATATGCTGGGATGGCGTCTGAGATGACCACGTTGGTTACGGTAATGGCGTGTGGGTTGGTCACTGTGATCGTGTAGCGGATCACGTCGCCTTCCATAAGCGTCCCGCCGTTCACGTCGCGCGCGGTCTTGTCGAAGAGCAGGACGGGCAGCACCGTCCCTCCCCCTTCGCCCGGCGGCGTTACCAACGCTGTGCAAACCTGCGGGATATTCGGCTGCGTCAAGCACGCGGCATTGGCGATGGTTTGCCCACCCGCCGTCGCCTCCACGCGCACATCGAACTGGTAAGTGCGCGACGCGCCGGCCGCGAAGCTCTGGGCGCTCCATATCAACGGATCGCTATCCGCATCGGGAGCAGGCGTGGCCGAACCGGTCACGTAGGCCGTGTGCGCCGGGAGCGTGTCGCTGATGACAACGTTGTTCACATCTACGCTATGCGGGTTGGTGACGATCACCGTGTAATGGATCACGTCACCGGGCAGCAGCGGCGCGCCATTCACATCCAGCGCGGTCTTCTGCATCTGAAGTTGCGGTTGCACTACGCCGCCGTTCTCGCCGGGCGGCGTCACCGGCGCTGTGCAGACTTGCGCCAGCCCTGGCTGCGTCAGGCATGCGCTGTTGACGATGGTCGCTCCGCCGGCGTTGGCGTTCACCGTCACCGCAAAGCGCACTATACGGGTTTCGCCCGCCGGAATGTTCAACCCGCTCCACACCAGCGGGTTGGCGTCGGCGTCCGCTTCAGGGGTATCGGAATCAGGCACATAGGTGGTATAAGCCGGGATGGTATCGGTGATGACCACACCGCTCACCGTGGCCGGGAAGGTGTTCTCGATGCGCACGGTGTAGGAGATGGTATCGCCGGGCAGCAGCGGCGCACCGTTCACGTCCACCGCTGTCTTGCTGAGTATGACCGGGCCGACGCTGCCATATTCATACGCGCCGCTGTCACAATCCGCTGCGCTGTCGCCGTCGCCGTCTACCGGGCGCGGCGCGCCGCGCTGGTCGATGGCCGGGCAGTAGAAGCCGTCGCCGGCCGGCGCGCGGTCAATCGCCGGGCTGCCGGCTTGCAGCGCAATCGAGGCGGTGGGGCCGCCGTTATCCTGCGCGCCGGCCGGGTCCAGCAGCGGATTCAGTTCCGGGATCGCCGCGTTGCAACTGGTACCGGGATATTGCAAATTGTAGCCACCATCGGTATACGACTCGGCGTAGGCATAACAGTTGCTGCCCCATAACGGATTGGCAATGATGGTGTTGCGCAACGTGATCGGCGTCGCCCAGTCATTGCTGTAGTACAAGGCCGCGCCGTAGTTAGCGCCGTTATGATCAAACGTGCTGTTGTTGATTTCACCCCAGCCCTCGAACGAGCCTAGCGCGCCGCCGGCATAACCCGCCGTATTGGTATAAAAGGTGCTATTCGTCACATACAGCCCGCGCCCGAACCAGATCGCGCCGCCCCACTCGGCGTGATTGCCCTGGAACAGGCTGTCGAAGACCGTAATCGGGCCGGTCGCGTCGTTTTGCGTCATGATCACGCCGCCCATATGGGCCGTGTTGCTATAGAACGCGCTGGCCGTAATCGTGATGGGCGCATAACTGAAAATCACGCCGCCATCCTCTATCGCCATATTTTCCACAAACAGGCTATGGCGGATGTCGAGGGCGCGGTAGCCGCCGCTGCGGATGACGCCGCCCTGATATCCGGCCTCGTTGCCGCTGAACCGGCTATTTTCAATGTGGACCACGCCAGTTCCCCCGGCATCGTGCAGCGCGCCGCCCTGCCGGGCCAGGTTGTCCACGAATTCACAGCCGGTGACGGTCACTTCCAAATCCCCACTGTACGCTACCGTGCCGTAGTGGTTACTGGTGGTCACGCCGTTCTGCTCGAACCGGCTGTTATTGAGCGTCAGGCTGCCGCCGGCCTGATAGATGGCATGGCCGCTGCTGGCCTGGTTGAGCACAAAGTCCGAATCGTCCACCAGCGTAGTCGGCGCATTGACGGCATAGATCGCCGCCCCTGTGCCGGTCGTGGTGTTGCCGCTGAAACGACTGTCAACGACGGTGAGACGCCCGCCATTAACGTAAACGGCGGTATTGGTGCTGCTCAGAACGGCGCTGCTCCATAGTTCCAGAGAGGCGTTTGCGACGCTGATGGCGCTGCCTGATGCCTGGCCGCCGGCTTGCGCCAGGGTCAGATCGCGCACGGTCAATGGCACACCGCTTTGGGCATTCAGAATACGCCACTGGCCGTCCCCGCTCACGGTTAATTGCGTCACGCCGGGGCCTTGCAAGGTCAAACCGTCGGTATCGGTGACGGGCGGCAAATCGGAGAGCAGCGTAATCTGGCCGCTCAGATTGGTGAGATAAATCACGTCCGCGCCGTTGCCGGCGGCGCAGTCGGGCCAGGTGGCCGCGTCATCGTTGGTATTGATGAGCGCCTCCCGCAGCGTGCAGTAGCCGTCATTGGCCGTCGTGTCGGCCAGGCTGTTGACGTGCAACATCGCCGCATTGCTCCAGTTGCCGTTGCCGCCTTGCCAGGAGCAGGTAACGGCAGGAAAAGCCTGAACGTGCATGTATTCTCCCAGCAAGATGCCAATAACCATAACCAAAGGCAATAAGACCAATAAGCGTTTTGCTTTCATCGGTAGCTCCTTATTTTGTATCTCCTGATTACACTCATGTTATACTTATCCAACGATAGCAAAATTTCGTGAACCAATCGTGAATTCACTGTGCCTCCGCAGCTCCGTTTAACGCTTTTAGGAACTTTTCAGGCCACTTTAGCGGGTGAAACTATCCAGGGGTTTATCTCCAGCAAGGTTCAGGCGCTTTTGGCATACCTGGCCATGGCTGAGCAGCCGTGCCCACGCGCCGAATTATCGGCGCTGCTCTGGGGAGACATGCCCGAAGCCAATGCCCAGGTCAATTTGCGCCAGGCGCTCTCTAACCTGAGGAAACTGCTTGGTCCCTACCTGCACATTGACCGCCAAGTTGTTGCCCTGGCGTCTAAAAACAACCATTGGGTAGATGCCGTTGCGTTTCGAAAAGAGTCACTCAACCTGTTGTCGCGCATCGCAGCCGTCCCTGCCGGGGTAGATGACGCAGCCCTGACCAGTTTGCAGACCTGCGCCGCCTGGTATGCCGGTGATTTTTTGTCCGGCTTTCAGGTGCACGCTTCTCTGGCCTTTGAAGATTGGATGCTGTTGCAGCGCGAACGCCTGCACAACCTGGCGGGGCAGGTGTTGTACCAGCTCACTGCCCAGCTCGCCGCCCGCCGACGCTACACTGAAGCGTTGATGGCATCTGCGCGCTGGCTGGAATTGGACCCCTGGAACGAAGATGCCCACCGCCAGCACATGCTGCTGCTAGCCAGCGACGGACAGCGCAGCGCCGCCTTGCACCAATACGAAAGTTGCCGCCGCGTCCTGCAAGCCGAAATTGGCGTCCAACCCGGCCCAGAAACCCAGGCGCTTTACCGGCGACTGTCTGCCAACGCGCCGCCACCCGACCAAAACGGCGCGGCTCTGGCCCAGGGCGCTTATCGCCTGCCCTTTGTGGCGCGCGAAGCCGAACATGCCTGGCTGCTGCAACGTTGGCAGGCTTCACAGCGTTGGCAGGGCGGCCTGACCCTCGTCTCTGGCGAGGCTGGCATCGGCAAAACCCGCCTGGTGCAGGAGGTCTTAGAACAGGTTGCTCTGCAGGGAGGTGTAGTGCTGCAGGGGCGTTGCTATGAATTCAACCGCGCCCAGCCTTTCCAGGCCATCCACGACGCCATGCAAAACTACCTCGGTAGTCTTCATCCTGCCGAACGCCCCGCCCTGACCAATGATTTACTGATAAATATTGAACGGCTGCTAACTGACGCACGTCAAACCTGCCCCAACGGCGTCACTCTCTTTTTGGATGATTTACAATGGGCCGATACAGATACCCTGGATGTTCTGAATTACCTGGTGCGCCGCCTGGCGCATGGGCCTTGTTGGTTCGTCGGCACATACCGCCCTGAAGAAACGCCACCTGCGCATCCCCTGGCGCAGCTGATGTGTAGCCTGGAGTACGATAGACTGCTCTTCTCCCTTTCTTTACAGCCCCTATCTGAGTCGGCTGTGGCACAGCTGGTAGAACTACTGGCAAGCGCCGACTCAGCTTCGGCGGGCTTGCCCCAGGCGCAACTGACCCAAGCCTTGTATGCTGAAAGCCAGGGCAACCCTTTTTTGCTTCATGAACTGGTATCCAGGTTACAGGAAAACAACCTGGCATCTTTAACTAACAAAACCATGCCCGAGCTGCCTCTTGCCGGGTTGCTGTCTGAGCGCGGCGAAATGCTGATACAGCGGCGGGTTGAGCGCCTTGATGAAACCAGCCAGTATTTGCTTTTCCTGGCGGCAGCTTTCGGGCAGCCATTCGACGCCGCGTTGCTGCAAGCCGCTGGCGATTGCTCTGCCCGGGTGGTTGACCAGGTGGTGCAGGGCTGGTTGGGCAGCCGCCTGGTGAAATCAACAGGCAGGGCCTTGGATTTCACTCACGATAAGATTCGGTCTATCCTGGTGCAGAACGTGCCTGCGCCACTGCGCCGACTGTTACACGCTCGCCTGGCTGCTGCTCTTGAAGCGTTATATGCCAGCCCAACCGCATCCTTAGACCTTCTGGCGCACCACTTTGACCAGGCTCAAAACTGGCCCAAGGCGCTGCATTATCTCACCTTAGCTGGGGATTCAGCCGCACGCCAATATGCTTGCGAACAAGCCCACGCCTACTATTTGCGCGCCCTCGATATCCTGCGCCGGCACCTGCCGTCTGAAAACGGCGCTGCCGACCAGGAGTTTGAACTGCTTTGCAGCCTTGAAACCCTGTACGAGCTTCAAAAGCGCCGCTCAGAGCAAAACGCGGTGTTAGGCGACCTGGCAAAGCTGGCCGGTCTGGATTTACCAAGCGCGCCAGGCGCTGCTGCCGATGCGGCGCGCTAGGTGGAGGTGCACCTGCGGCAGGCGCGTTACGCCGAGGCTACCGGTGATTATATTTCTGCCGCTCGCGCAGCTCAATCGGCGGTTGTGCTGGCTAAAACTACCCGGCAACCAGCGTTGGCTGCGGCAGGCTACCACCAATGGGCCTATGCCATGTGCCGCCAGAAACAACTTGCCGCAGCCTGGGAACTTTATTAGAAAGCCTACCAGATTGCTGCTGAATTTAGCAATCAAACTGTCTTGTGTGACTGTTTACAGGGCCTGGCCAATATTGCACGCGACAGGCAGGAGTTTGAGCAGGCCCAGTCTTGCCTTGAACAAAGCCTGGTTCTGTGCCGCGCGGCTGGAGATTTGCGCAGCGAAGGTGATGCCTACAATATCCTGGGGCTGGTTTTCCAGCAGCAGGGTAAATATTCACCAGCGCGCGAGTGTTTTGATAGGAGCCTGTTGATTCGTCGCCAAATTGGCGACCGGCGCGGCGTATCCCTGGTCTTGAACAACCTGGGGCGCCTGGCCTGCGCGCTGAACGATTTTTCGCTTGCCAACACTTCATTTCTTGACGCTCTGGACCTGAGTGAAATCGTTGGCGACCAATACGGGCAGGCTGTGGCTCATGCCGGTCTATGCCAGGTTTACCAGGTGCAGCACGAGCCCTGCCAGGCACAAAAACATGCCTGGCAGAGTCTGCGCCTTTACCGCCGAGTTGGAGACCGTGCTCGCGCACGTGAAATGCTCGTACAGCTTAAACGCAGCAAGCATTAACAATAAAAAAAGTCTCTTGGCAATGACCTACTCTCCCAGGGGGTCGCCCCCCAAGTACCATCGGCGCTGACGAGCTTAACTGCCGGGTTCGGGATGAGACCGGGTGTACCCTCGTCGCTCCAATCACCAAGAGACTTTTTTCACATGTTAAGGTCAACTGAATAAGGTCAAATTTCGAAGATGTTCGAGTTCTCCGCATCACGGGAAAGCCCTCGGCCATTAGTACAGCTTAGCTGAACACATTGCTGCGCTTACACCTGCTGCCTATCAAGCAGGTAGTCTACCTGCGGCCTTACTCCCTTAACAGGATGAGGGATCTCATCTTGAGGCGAGTTTCCCACTTAGATGCTTTCAGCGGTTATCTCTGCCAGACATAGCTACCCAGCGATGCACCTGGCGGTACAACTGGCACACCAGAGGTCTGTCCACCCCGGTCCTCTCGTACTAGGGGCAGCTCCTCTCAAATCCCTTACGCCCACAGCGGATAGAGACCGACCTGTCTCACGACGGTCTGAACCCAGCTCGCGTACCGCTTTAACGGGCGAACAGCCCGACCCTTGGGACCTTGTCCAGCCCCAGGATGCGATGAGC
>JAJUJL010000036.1 GCA_029265355.1 Chloroflexota bacterium
AGGCCTTGCGAGCCGGTCGAAAGAAAGCAAAAACCCGCCCATTGCGGCGCAGACGACACAGACCGGGTATTTGCCCGGCGTAGCCCGGCGTAGGGGCGGGTTTGCCCGGGCAAGCCGCGCCGGCTGCATCGGCGCTCGCCCAGGCCTTGCGAGCCGGTCGAAAGAAAGCAAAAACCCGCCCATTGCGGCGCAGACGACACAGACCGGGTATTTGCCCGGCGTAGCCCGGCGTAGGGGCGGGTTTGCCCGGGCAAGCCGCGCCGGCCGCATCGGCGCTCGCCCAGGCCTTGCGAGCCGGTCGAAAGAAAGCAAAAACCCGCCCAATGAAATCCTCGCATTATAATGATCGATCATGCCAGCCAAAAATACATGGAGGAACCTTGCACAATGAAACGCATCGTCATCACCGGATCAACGCGCGGCATCGGATTTGCCCTGGCGCAGGCTTTTCTCCGGCGGCAATGCGCCGTGATGCTCAGCGGGCGCACGGCTGAATCCGTCGAACGCGCCGTGGCGCAGCTTGCGCAATCCACGCCCACCGGGCAGGTTCACGGCATAGCCTGCGACGTGCAGGAATTTGCCCAGGTGCAGGCGCTGTGGCAGGCGGCGGTGGAGCGCTTTGGCGGCGTCGATATCTGGATCAACAACGCTGGTTTGAGCGGAAAAGCGGCGCCCGCCTGGCAGCAACACCCGGAGGTGGCGCGCCAGGTGGTGCAAACCAACCTGCTGGGCGCGATGCACGGCGCCATCGTCGCCGCGCAGGGCATGGTGAAGCAGGGGCATGGCGCGATCTATAACATGGAGGGCATGGGCTCGGATGGGCGCAAGCACAACGGGCTGGCGTACTACGGCGCCACCAAGTACGCCCTGCACTACTACACCGAGTGCCTGGCAGCGGAGACACGCGGCGCGCCGCTCATCGTGGGCGCGCTGCGCCCGGGCATGGTCGCCACGGAAATGCTCAGTGCGCAGTACGCAGACCGTCCCGAGGAATGGCAGCGGGCGAAGCGGGTCTTCAACCTGCTGGCGGAGAAACCGGAGCCGGTGGCGGAGTGGCTGGCGGCGCGCATCCTGGAAAACAAACGCAGCGGGGTGACGCTCAAATACCTGACCAGCGGGCGCTTGCTGCTCAGGATGCTGCGCGGGCTGGCGGCGAAGCGCGAGCTGTTCGATTGAGGGAACAGTCTCTCAGCGCGACGGGCAGCGAACGGGTCGCCCAGCGCGCGGGTGCGGGGCGACCCGCGCCTCGTCTGCCAGGGTGGCGGTGTGAGGAGACGTCTCGCCGGTCGCATCGGGAATGGTCTCGCGTGGGTCGCCCCTACGAAAGGCGGCGGGTCGCCCTGGCTTGATAGCGGCGGCGATCCCGGATGGCGAAAGGCAGATACATCAAGACCACCAGCGCCAGGCCGATGCCCACCATGGAAAGAATGTACCAGGGCCAGGGACCCAGCCAGTCGAGCAGCGTGGCGGCGGGCGGCTTGTATGCCAGGAAGAGGTAGTTGCCGCCCAGCAGAGGGTTCAGGAAAAAGATGCCCGTTGCGTATAGCAAAGCGATGGTTGCCACGCGGCCCACAGAGCGCCAGGAGGCTGGGCGCAGGCCTTCCACCCAGGTCAGGAGCAGGGCAGCCAGGACAACGCCGCCGTGCGAGATGAAGATCTGGAAGAACAGGATGTGGGGGAAGCCGAAGGGGCCCAGGGCGGGGGTGAGCAGCACCTGGGAGGCGGCGGGGACGCCCAAAAGGTAGACGAACTCGTAAGCGAGCTGGTTGCGGGTGAGCAGGGCGAAAGCCGATAAGAACACCAGCAGGTTGCACAGGTTGAGCGGCAGCAGCGCCTGCACCGTCCACAAGCCGAAGTGGGCGTGCCAGGCGTGCCAGAACAGCTCGTTGCCCAGCAGCAGGAAAGCCAGCCCCAGGCGCGCCGCCCGGCGCAGCGCGCCGGCCTGGGGCAGGCGGCGCGGGGAGAGAGCTGGCAGGCCAAGCGCCAGCAGGGCGATCACCCACAGCGCGCCCAGGTGGGCCGCGCCCCAAGGCACAAAATCGCCGCCGGTGTAGGGATAGGAGAAATAGACGTCCATGCCCGGGGACCCTCTGAGATATTATAGCTGCATCCAGGGGGTGAGTTGAACTGTCTGGGGGTCAAGCGGTCAGCTCGTAGGTCAAGCTGTCAGCCTGACCAGCATCGCCCTCAGCGCAACGAATACTCGCGCGGCTTGCCTGTCGCCAGTTTCACAACGACCCGGTCGAGCAGCACCAGCTCGTGCAGCCGTGCGGAGAGGATTTTGCGCGGCAGGCCGGTCTCGCGGGCCAGCGTGAGCAGGTCCAGCCCCTGCGGAGCGCCGCTCAGCGCCTCGATCACGCGGATCAGCTCAGCTTTTTCGCGCCCTTCACGCCACAGCTTGAGCCATGACAAGATGGCGTCGGTGACCGCGAAGACCGGCGCAGCCAGGGCGACGGCGGAAAGGCCGTTGGAGATGGGTGAAGGCAGCCCGCCCTGGATGCCGCTGGCAACCATCTTGCTCAGGAACAGGCTGTAAAAGCCGACCAGGGCCGCGCTGCCGAGAAGGAGGGTGGCAAGATAAACGAAAATAATTTTGAACCGGTAGAGAAACATCGTGAAAAGTCCTCCCGATGAAAAAGCCAACGCATCATACAGAGCGGACGAATTATTCAGCAGGGGTGTTCCCGGGGCGAGCTGCACGCTCATTTGTCAGCGATTATTGCCACCAGGCTCCCCCTCACAAGTCTGAAGTATCACGGTAAGCACACGATCAAGCTGGTATCGCACCTCATCGTTCGTAAAGCGTACCACCCGGCAGCCTTGGGAAATCAGCCAATCTGTCCGAGCGTCATCGTATTCTTTCTGGTTCAGATGCCCGCCGCCATCCAATTCGATGACCAGTTTCCCCTGCGGGTAATAGAAATCAGCGATGAATGGTCCGATGGGGTGCTGGCGGCGAAATTTCAGACCATTTAGCCGCCCATCACGCGAGCGAGCCCAGAGCGTGGCTTCTGCTGGGGTCGGGTCATGGCGCATACGGCGAGCGCGCTTCCGAATTTCAGGATGGATGCGGCGCATGGATTTCGCCCCTCACCCGGCGGAGCTTCGCTCCGCCGCCCCCTCCCCGGAGGGGAGAGGGGTTTCGCCCGCGCCGCCCTCTCCCTGGAAGGGAGAGGGTTGGGGTGAGGGTGTAAGCAGGTCGTCACGGCTTCGCATGCGTTACATGGGCAAGCTCCACGTGACCACAGAAAGCTCTGCTTAACCATAGCATATTTTCACGAAACTGCCACTTGACTCGCTTTGAAATATTCTATATACTTCATGTTACCGGTCACGTGACCGGTAACATGATCCGCCTGCTCGCCTGGGAGGCGCTTTGGCTCGTTCCCGCACCACCATTCGAGACGTCGCTGCTGCTGCCGGGGTTTCCCACCAGACCGTTTCTCGCGTCATCAACCGCTCTGAGCGGGTCGACCCCGAAACGCGCTCTCGCGTGGAAGCGGCCATTGCCCGGCTCAATTACCGGCCCAACGCCATCGCTCGCTACATGGCGCAGGGGCGCACCCAGACCCTGGCCTGCATCTCTCCCAACCTGTCCGATTACACCTTCGCCGCCATCATCGAAGCCGCGGAAGCCGAAGCCCGCCGCCAGGGCTATTTTTTGTTCTCCGCCTCCGCCGCCAGCGAAGCCGACTTTTCCGATCTGCTCGGGCGGCTGGTGGATTCACGCCTGGCGGAAGGGCTGCTGGTGATCAACCCCTACGCCGACGGGCGGCATGCCCTGCTGCCGCGCAGCGTGCCCAGCGTGTTCGTCGGCGCGCGCCCACGTGAAGAGTCCGTCGATTCGGTCTCTCTGGATGACGAGTACGCCGCCCAACTGGCCGCCCAGCACCTGCTTCAAGCCGGGCACCGGCGCATCGCCATGGTCACCGGCCCCGGCGCGGAAGACTGCGTGCAGGATCGCTGCGCTGGTTTTCGCGCCGCCCTGTCCTCCGCTGGCGCGGCCCTGCCTGAAGCCTGGGTGCTGCCGGGGGACTGGTCGGCGACGGCCGGCTACCAGGCCATGCTGCAATTGCACCGCTCCGGCAGCCTGCCGACGGCGGTCTTTGCGCAAAACGACCGCATGGCGATCGGCGTGATGCGCGCCGCCCGAGACCTGGGCCTCTCAGTGCCCGAAGATTTATCGGTGGTGGGCGTGGATGATATGCCGCTGGCTTCTTACTTCGACCCGCCGCTGACCACCGTCCGCCAGGATATGCGCGCCATCGGGAGCGCTGCGACTGGCCTTTTGCTGCAACGCCTGGCTGAGCCAGGCGCGCCCCGACGCCATATCCGCCTGCCCGCCGAGCTGGTCATCCGCAGCTCCACGGCGCCGAGAGGCGATTGAACTGGCCGCAGGCAATGGGCCACGTACACAGAAATCATCCTGAGCGATGTCAAGGGTTCAACTTCTTCCATCGCTGCACTCTCTCAGAATGAGACCCTGGTTCAAGGAGGTGAAGCTCGCCCAAACGAAACCTACCACGCACACAATTTTCTTCCGATTCGATTTTCAAAATTTTAGTGATCTCCCGAGGAGTAGAAAAGATATGTCTCGCAAGACCATCTGGTATATGCTCAGCCTGTTGACCATCGGCGCCATGCTGCTCTCTGCCTGCGCCGCTCCCGCCACGCCCGCGCCCACCACCCAGGCGCCCGCAGCGGAAGCGCCCACCGAAGCTCCCAAGGTTGAGTCTCCCACCGAGGCCCCCGCCGCTGCGGCGCCCACGGAAGCGCCAATGGCTGAAGTTGCCCTGCGCTGGCGCACCCGCCCCGATAACACCGAAGAAGCCAACGTGTACAGCGAAATCAGCAAGGAGCTGGATGCACAGTTGGAAGGCATCACCCTGGCCTACGAAGCCGGCGGCAGCGAAACCTCCAGCTACCAGGACGTGCTCAAGACCGAGATCGGCGCCGGCACCGCTCCGGATGTGTTCTGGATCCCAGGCACCGATGTGGCTGATTTTGCCACCCGCGGCCTGATCCTGAACCTGGCTGACCTGGCTGGCAAGACCGAGGGCTTCAATGTGGATGACTTTTATCCCGGCCCCATGGGTCACCTGACCTTCAACCCCGAAACCAGCCAGTCCGGCGCGGACAGCGGCGCCCTGTGGGGCTTGCCGCGCGACGTGTCCACCTTCGCCCTGTACCTGAACCTGGACCTGATCGCCGAGGCTGGCGCGCCGGATCCACGTGAGCAGGCCGCCAATGGCGAGTGGACCTGGGAAGCCTTCCTGGAGACCGCCCAGGCCGTGCGCGCCCTGGGCACCGACATCTACGGCTACGGGGCCAGCGCCTGGTGGGGTCCTTACGGCGTGTGGCTGAACGCGGCTGGCGGCGGCTTCTTCAACGCCGACCGCACGGCTTGCGCTCTGAACACCCCCGAATCCCTGGCTGGGCTCGAATTCGAGCGCTCGCTGTACGTGGATCACGACGTGGCTGTGCCCTACGGCGAGGACCCCGAAGCCCCCTTCCGCGCAGGCAAGGTGGCCATGTTCCAGAATGGGCGCTGGGCGACCCCCGGTGTGCGCACGGTGACCTTCAACTGGGACGTGGTGGAACTGCCCAAGGGTCCCTCTGGCCACATGGGCAACTGGCTGTTCTGGGGCGCGTACGTGGTGAACGCTAACACCCAGCATCCCGAAGAGGCCTGGAAGCTGGTGCAGGCGCTGACCACCGCCGAAACCCAGGCCAAGGTCGCTGCGCTGGGCGCCAACATCCCCTCCCGCGTCAGCCAGGCCGCCCTGGATGCCTTCCTGACTTTCACCCCGCCCGACAACAACCAGGCTTTCCTGAACGGTTTGAACGACAACCCCGCCACCGAAGGCCCGCTGTGGGCTGGCTCCTGGCCCGACTATGACAAGATCATGGGGCCGGCGGTCAATGCGGTGCTGACCGGTGAGACCGACGTCGCCACCTTCGGCGCTACCATCTGCGACGAAGCCAACAAGGTCTTTGGACAGTAATCCTTTCGTGAAACATTGACCTGGGGCGCACGGCAGGCGCCCATCGCGCTGCATTGCCGTGCGCCCTTCTCCGCCGCGCCGCCCCTTTGAACCATGCAGGAGCGCCGATGAAAAATCTATCGATAGATACGCAGCTAAGACTTCTGTTCTTGTGGCAGGCCGCCCTTTGCCTGGCAGCGTTGTTCGGTGGACTGTGGGTGTTCTTCTCCGCCCCGTGGGGCGCGCTGGCGCGCTACGGGGTCGGTTTGCCGCTGCTGCTGGCAGGCGCGGCTGCGGGGCTTTCCGCCTGGGATATTCGCCAGCGCCGACACCGCGGCCGGGTGCTGGCAATCGCCGTCAACTACCTGGGTCTCCTGGCGGCGGGCGTTGGCGCGCTGCACGTGCTGGGCATTTTCCTGGGCATCGACGCCCTGGCGGGCACTTTTGGGCGCGGCATCTTGTGGCTGCTGCTGGCGCTGGGCGCGCTGTTCATCGGCGGCCTGGGCGAGCGCCTGGAATACCGCCCGCAACTGGCTCGCCGCCTGCAGCAGGGTGGGCGCTGGATGGCTGCCCTGTTTGGCGTCATCTTCTTGCTGCGCATTGGAACGCTGCCAGCGCTGCTCTGGCTGCTGCCGCGCCTGCTCCAGCCTCTGCCCCTGGGATTGCTGCTGGCGGCGGCGCTTTTTGGCGCTGCCCTGTGGCTGGCCAGCCGCCGGCCGGTGGCGAACGCCCTGCATGCCGGTGTGCTCTCCGATGAAGCGATCAGCGGCTTTCTCTTCTTATCTCCGAACTTACTCGGCTTTTTGCTGTTTTTTGCCGGTCCGCTGATCTTCTCGCTCTATATCAGCTTCACCGATTGGGACGCTTTTGGCACGAAGAACTTTGTCGGGCTGGAAAATTACCAGAAAATCATCGGCCTGGACCTGGTTGCCCTGGAAGCGCCCGACCAGGCGGCGAACACGGTGATCGACGTGAACCGCTTCAGCGAGCTGGCGCGCTTCAACCTCTTGGGGCGCAGCTACCTGCTGGCCGCCACCGACAAACTGTTTTGGATCTCGCTGCGCAACACGGTGCAGTTTGTGCTGATGGCGGTGCCGCTCAGCGTGATCCTGGCCTTGTTCCTGGCGAATTTGCTGAACTCCAACCTGCCCGGCATGCGCGTTTTCAGGGCCATGTACTTCCTGCCCAGCGTGGCGGCGGTGGTGGGCATCGCCCTGATCTGGCAACTGCTCTACAACGCCTCGATTGGTTACATCAATTATGGCATTACCAGCGCGGTGAACGCCCTGAACGCCCTGTTCGGAACTTCGCTGCAGGATCCCGCCATCCGCTGGCTTTCCAGCGTGGATACCGCCCTGCTCTCGCTGGTCATCATGGTGGTCTGGCAAACGGTGGGCTTCAACACGGTGCTGTTCCTGGCGGGTCTGACCAACATACCGACCATGCTCTACGAGGCCGCCACGGTGGATGGCGCTGGCAAATGGGCGCAGTTCTGGAACGTGACCATCCCCATGCTGGCTCCGACCACCTTTTTCGTGGTCACCACCACCACCATCCAGGCCATGCAGCTCTTCGACCAGGTCTTCATCCTGATGAACCCGCCGGAGGGCCCGAACAACGCCACGCTGACGATCGTGCTCTACCTGTACCGCAGCGGTTTCCAGAATTTCCGCCTGGGATACGGCTCCGCCATCGCCTGGATCCTGTTCGCCCTGATCTTCGGCGTCACCCTGCTGCAGTTCCAGCGCCAACGCTCCAGCCAGATGGAATACTAGAGAGGAGCCCACCGATGCGCTCATCCTACCGCTTGCTCACCTGGTTGCAAAACGCTGCTGTCTATCTCGTGTTGAGCCTGTTCGCCGGTTTGATGCTTTTTCCGTTCATTTACATGCTGACCACTTCGTTCAAGACGCCCGCCGACACCTTCCGCTACCCGCCGCGCCTGCTGCCCCGCGACCAGGTGTTCACCCGTGTGCCCGGCTACGAAGGCGAGCTGCCGCTGTATTACGGTGTGGTGAACGGCGAGCGGCGACCGATGGCGCTGGTGCAGAACAGCATCCGCGTGGGTGTGTTTGCCGAGCCATCCCGCCTGGAGCAAACCCTGACCGTGCCGCTCGACCAGGTGCAGGCCACTGGCGCCACCCTCACGGTCAACGGCGAGGCGCTGGAAGTCTTTCGCGTGCCGGTGGAAGGCGGCACCACGGTGGAGATGGTCAAGCTCTCCCAGACCGCCCTGGGACGCTTTGTCGATCCCCAGGACCCAACGATCACGATCCTGCAGAACACCCGCACCAGCACGCCGGTCGAACGCCTGGCCCTCCACCCGGAGAATTACGCCCAGGTGATCGCGCTGCGCGGCATGGACCGCGCCCTGACCAATACCACGCTGGTGACGCTGCTGGTGATGTTTGGGCAGCTCGCCACCTCCGTGCTGGGCGGCTACGCCTTCGCCCGCCTGCGCTTCCCCGGCAGAGATACGCTGTTCACCGTCTACCTGGGCACGATCATGATCCCATTCGTGGTGCTGATCACGCCGCTGTACCAGATCATGGTGGCCATTGGTTGGGTGGACCACCTGGCCTCGCTGATCATCCCGTGGATTTTCACCGCCTACGGCACTTTCTTGATGCGCCAGTTTTTTATCACCTTCCCGAAGGAGATCGAGGAGGCCGCCCTGATCGACGGCGCCTCGCGCCTGGAAATCCTGCGCCGCATCATTTTGCCCGCCAGCACGCCGGCAATGGCGACCCTGGCGACCTTCACTTTCCTGTACGCCTGGAACAGCTTTTTCTGGCCATTGGTGATCATCAACACCGGCAACGAAGCCAACCATGTGCTGACCCTGGCGCTGAACGTGCTGCGCGGCCGGGCGGTCGATTCGCCCAACCTGCTGCTGGCAGGCGCGGCGATTGCGATCCTGCCGCCGATGGTGATCTTCATCCTGGGGCAGCGCTTCTTTGTCGAGTCGGCCACCAGCAGCGGCGTGAAAGGCTAATCCTCCTGACTTCACCCTGTTTTCGCCGGAGGGATAGACAGGCGGGCGAAGGTGGGGAAAAGTCCGCAGGGCGGGGTATTTGTGTGATAATACGTGTCGGAAACTGACCATGCTGTCTTACGCGGCTTACATCTTTGACCTGGACGGTACGGTGTACCTGGGCGACGCCCTGTTGCCCGAGGCCGGGCGCGCCATCTCCACCCTGCGCCAGCGCGGGCGGCGCACGGTCTTTCTTTCCAATAATCCCACTCACTCCCGCCAGGATTACGCCCACAAGCTGACCCGCCTGGGCTTGCCCACGCCAGCGGAGGATGTGATCAACTCCTCGCTGGTGATGGTGGACTTCCTGCGCCGCACGCTGCCCGGTGGGCGCCTGTTCGTGGTCGGCGAGCAGCCACTCAAGGATGAGCTGAGCGCGGCCGGCTTCGAGCTGACCGAGGATGCCCGGCGCGTGCAGGCGGTGATCGCTTCCTTCGACCGCACTTTCGAGTACCGCAAGCTGCAGATCGCCTTCGACGCCATCCGCGCGGGGGCGCGCTTCTTTGCCACCAATGCCGACCGCTACTGCCCGGTGCCGGGCGGCGGCCAGCCGGACGCTGCGGCGGTGATCGCCGCCATCGAGGCCTGCACCAATACCCGCCTGGAAGCCATGGTGGGCAAGCCTTCCCGTTACATGGCAGACGCCATTCTGAGCTTGCTGGGTCTGCCGCCCCAGGCCTGCCTGATCACCGGCGACCGGCTGGAGACCGATGTGTTGATGGGTTTGCAAGCCGGTATGCACGCCGCCCTGGCGCTGACCGGCGCCACCAGCCGGGAGGAAGCGGCTGCCTCGCCCATTAAACCCACCTACGTGCTCCAAAACCTGGGTCAACTGCTGGAGGAATGAGCCTTCGATGAAACTGCTCCTGGGATTGGACCTGGGCACCAGCGGCGCCAAGGCTTACCTGCTGGATGACTCCGGACGGCGGGTTGGGCTGGGCTACTGCGCTGTGCGCCGCCTGCCCACTGCCCCGGGCCTGGTGGAGCTGGACCCGCAAGCCGTGGCCGCCAGCGCAGCGGAGGCCATCCGCCAGGCGCTGGCAGCCGCCGACGCAAAGCCAGCTCAAGTGCTGGCGGTTGGCATGGCTTCGCAGCGCGACACCGATTTCGTTTGGGATGCGCACACGCGCCAGCCGCTGGCCGCCGCAATTAGCTGGCAGGACCTGCGCACCAGCGCCCAGGCCGAGGCGCACGCCGCCTGGAAGCCGGCCAGCGAGCTGCGCCAACGCCTGGGCTATTACCCCGGACCGTGGTGCGCGGCCAACCACCTGGCCTGGCGCGCCCAACACCAGCCTGAATTCTGCCAGGCAGCCGCAGAGGGGCGCTTGCGCATTGGCATGGCGGCTGGATGGCTGCTGGCTGCCCTGGGCGACCCAGACGGGCACATGCACGATCACTCGCTGGTGCAGAAAACCGGCTTGTGGGACATGCGCACGGGCGATTATTGGGACGAGTGGATCGCCCACCTGGGTTTATCCCGGATGGGTTTGCCGACGGCAGCGCCCACGCTGTACCCCTATGGATCACTGCGCCTGGCGGATCGCGGCGAGAACGCGCCGGTGCTGGCGATGCTGGGCGACCAGCAGGCTGCCCTGTTTGGCTACGGCTGCCGACAACCGGGGCAGGCTGAGTGCACCCACGGCACAGCCACCTTCGTCAACGTGTTCGCCGGGGAAACCGCCCCGCACTCTGAGAATCTGAACGTGTACTACGCCTGGCGATTGGGTGAAGCTGCTGCGCACACCTACTGCCTGGAAGCCGATACCACCGCCAGCGGCTCGGCGGTGCGCTGGATGAGCGAGCGCGCTGGCCTGCTGGACGGTGAGACCAGCCTGCACCAACTGGCCTCGGCGGCGCCAGACGCTGGCGGGGTGATCTTTGTGCCAGCTTTCACCGGCTTGAATGTGCCTTACAACGACCACCGCGCCCGCGCCACGCTGCTGGGTTTGACCCTCAACCACGACCGCCGGCACATCGCCCGCGCTTTCCTGGAGGCGCTGGGGTACCAGGTGCGCGCCATACTGGAGACGGTGCAGGCGCAAACTGGCCTGTCTATTCACGAGCAGTACGTGGGCGGCGGGCTGTCGCGCGCCGACCTGGCTTGCCAGGTGCAGGCCGACCTGACCGGCATACCGGTTTACCGCCCGGACGAAAGCGAGACCACCGCTCGCGGCGCCGCCCTGCTGGCAGGGCTGGCAGCCGGGGTGTGGCGCTCGGTGGACGACCTGCCGCCGCTGCCCTCCGGGGGGACCTGGTTCGAGCCGCGCCTGAGCGCCGCTCAGCGCGATGAGGGCTACGCCCGCTGGCAGCGCGCCGTCGCCTTTGTGCGCGCCTGGGGTTCACAGTAGAGCATGATGCAATTCGGCGTGTGCTACTACCCTGAGCACTGGCCTGAGGCGCGCTGGGCGGAGGACGCCCGCCGGATGCGCGCCCTGGGCCTGTCCATTGTGCGCATCGCAGAGTTTGCCTGGAGCCGGATAGAGCCGCAGGAAGGCCGCTTCGCATGGGAATGGTTGGATCGGGCGGTGGCGACGCTGAGCGCTGCCGGGCTGAAGATCGTGCTGGGCACACCCACCGCCGCGCCGCCAGCCTGGTTATCGCGCGGCTATCCCGATACGCTGCCGGTGGACGAGCAAGGGCGGCGGCGCAATTTCGGTTCCCGCCGCCATTACTGCCCCAATCACCCCGCTTACCGGCGCTTCTCCCGCCGCATCGTCAGCCTTATGGCGGCCCATTTCGCCGCCCACCCGGCGGTGGTGGGCTGGCAGATCGACAACGAGTTTGGCGGCGGCGGGACGGCGCGCTGCTACTGCGAACACTGCGCAGACGCCTTCCGCCGCTGGCTGCAGGCGCGCTATGGGACGCTGGAAGCGCTCAACCAGGCCTGGGGGACGGTCTTTTGGTCGCAGGAATATTCCGCCTGGGAGCAGATCGGCCCGCCCATCCTGACCGGCTCGGCTGCCAACCCTTCGCACACGCTGGATTACTACCGCTTTGCCTCCGATTCCTGGGTGGACTACCAGCAGATGCAGCTCGAGGCGCTTGGCCCTCACCGGCGCGCAGATCAGTTCGCCACGCACAACGGGATGGGTCTCTTCTTCACCGCCCTGGACTATTTCCGCCTGGCCGCGGCGCTCGATTTTGCCAGCCTGGACAACTATCCCACCGCCGGACCGGACCGCATCCGCGGCGAGCTGTATGGCGATGAAACCCCGCTGGCGGTCTACGCCCCGGACGTGGGCGATCCGGCGATCACCGGCTTCGAGTTGGACCTGGCGCGCGGCTGGAAGGACGCCCCGTTCTGGATCATGGAGCAGCAGCCGGGGCACGTCAACTGGGGCTGGTACAACCCGGGTGTGCCGCCGGAGACGGTGCGCCTGTGGACCTGGCAGGCAGCCGCAGCCGGGGCCGAGGCGGTGGTCTTTTTCCGCTGGCGCGCCGCGCTTTTCGCCCAGGAGCAGTACCACGCCGGGCTGCTCAAGCACGATGCTTCGCCGGATGTCGGCTTTCGCGCCCTGGAACGGATGGCTGGCGAGCGCCAGCAGCTCGAGCGCCTGGCTTCCGGGCCGGTGCAGGCCCAGGCAGCGCTGCTCTTCGATTACGAAGACCTGTGGGCGCTGCAGCTCCAGCCACATCGACGCGGCTTCAGCTACCTGCGCCTGGCTTTCACCTGGTACCGCGCCTTTCAGCGGCTGGGCATCCCCGTGGATATCCGTCCCTACGACGCCGAGCTCAGCCGCTACCGGCTGGTGCTCGCCCCCAGCCTGCACCTGGGGCATGCGGGGCTGGCCGCGCGCCTGGAAGCCTATGTGCAGGGCGGCGGCGCGCTGCTGGCAGGTGTGCGCAGCGGTTTCAAGACGCCCAGCAACCTGGTCACGGAGCAGCCCTTGCCCGGAGAATACACCGGGCTGTTCGGCGTGCACGTCCAGGCCTGGCAGGCGCTGCCGCCGGGAGTCGCCTTGCGCCTGGAAGGGGATCTGCCATTGGCGCAGGCGGAAGCCAGCTTGTGGGCGGAGAGCCTGGCAGCCCAGGCGCCGGGGGTGGAATTTCCGCTGCGCTACGCCAGCGGGGCGTTCGAAGCGCAGGGCGCGCTGAGTGTGCGCCCCCTCGGCAAGGGTAGCTGCAGTTACCTGGGCTGGCATCCCAGCTTCGGCCAGGCGGTCGAGTTGCTCGGCTGGCTGGCGGAGCGGGCGGGTGTGGCGCGCCTGGCAGAGCTGCCGCCGGGATTGATCGCCCAGCGGCGCGCCGGGCAGACGGTGCTGCTGAATTTCTCCGCCGACCCCCTGAGCGCGGTGGTGAGCGGCGCTGCGGTGGAGGTCGAACCGCGCGGCGTGCGCCTGCTGGGCGAGGATTGAATATCGTGGAATGAACATGGTAGCTCGCGCGCTGCGGGTCAAGCATCCGGCTGGATGGGGCGCATGATGGCTGTGCCGCGCCTGCCGGATGCTTGACCCCTACAGGCAAGGGATCGCCGGGAGAATAGCGCCTTTCTGCAAATTCTGCTATAGTGTAGTTATATGAGTGATCTTCACAGCGCACCCGAGCAGAATCTTCATCCAAAAGGACGGGCAAAAGAGGGCGCGCCGGGAAGCCAGGAGGGCGCTCGCCCAGGCGCGACCCGCGCGGCTGGGCCATTCGGTCAACAGTCCTGGCTGCCGGATATTCCCCGCCCGTTGAAGATCCTGCACGTCAGCCTGGGCTTTTTCGGCTGGTACCTGCTCAACGCCCTGCTGTGGCAGTTCCCAGGCCTGGTGTGCGTCTTCTTGCCTCTGAACATCCTGCTGGCGTATGTCCTGGTGCGGACGCGCCGCGGCTGGATGGCGCAGGGCCTGTTCATCGCCTGGGTTTCGAACCTGCTCTTTTCGTTGATCTCGGGCACGTTTTTGGACGCGCTGCTGCTGGTGCCGTTCTTCATTAATTTGAGCGGGGGATAAATGTAGACCGACAATAAAGTTGTAGACTAAAACCTACCAAAACTTGAGGAATTACCTTATATTCAGACAATGAAGTTCTGGACTATACCTCATCGAACCGTTATTACTTACTTGTAGATAGACAATTAAGTTCTTGACTCCCGATCTTGGCATGGAGAATTGCGCTGCTTACTGCTGGGTTGTGATTTTTGCCACTTTTGGTGCTATACACAAACATTGATGTTATGATCAAATGTGAAAGTTTCTCGCACAAATGGAGGGTAAAAATGAAAGATCTAATAAGCGGTTTAAAAACATTTCTGGGTGTAGCTTTACTAATTGCTTTTCTTTATATCGCACTACAATTTAGGCCTAATGCTTCTTTAGGGGCCAATATCTCAGGAGCGCCTGTAACAACAAAGCCAACGGGTCAGGCATATCCCCCACCTCAAGAAAATGTTACTTCTGCTCAGACAGAAACAACCAGCAATCCTTATCCTATGCCCGGGGAATCAATCAATATGGCTCAGGCAAGCGATTGCACAAAGGCGGGTACATGGATTGAGTATGTTAACAAACAGGCTAATTTTTCTTTTCAATACCCGGCTGAGGCAGAGATTTTTGAATCCGTCGACAATAATGGATATCCTAGCATTACCTTGTTCTTAAAACCGTACTGCTATGTTAAAGAATGGTGGGGAACGAAACAGGTAGATGTAGTGGTACTAATGAATTCTGACAAGCTCTCTTTAGAAGAATTTGTTACAAAGCAGTACGTCTTTGATGCTTCAACGGATACATTAGCTCTTTCTCGAGAACTGTCAAACTTTTCAACAACAATTTCCGTAGACAAAACTTCGGCAATCCAAGTAAACGGCGCGATAACAAGAGAAACGCCTCGCGTGTATATTCCACACAATAACTTTGTAATATTTGTGGGTTTGACAGAAACCGCGAATATGCCACCTTTTGAACAGCCATGTCCCACTATATTGGATTTGTATAATAAGATTCTTTCTTCGGTAAAATTCCTGGACAACTAACTGATAGGGGAAACAAACTATGCTTAATCGGGGCTTAAAAATTCTTCTCAGTGTTTGGCTAACTATGTTTTTGCTATTTATGGTGGGCCAGAATACAGTAACGGCATCTTCATCGAGCGATTGGACTTGGCCACTCGATGGAGGAATTGTGTTATCAAATGATCTACATGCAACCACGCTGGAGAATACGGATTATGATGTAAAAAATTTAGATCTTGTTAACAGCAGTCACTCAGATCGTATAACCTGTTTTGGCGTTGGTTGGCATCGTCTGTATCATGCTGGCGTCGACTTATATTTGCCCGGCCAAAGTGCCGAAAACGCATCTGTCAAATCCGTAGCATACGGCGCTGTAGTATTCAAAGATTCCAGCAACCCCAATAACCAAACTCTGATAATAAAACATACGGCCTATGGGGTTTGGTCTGTCTATTGGCATCTTAAAAATGTTAACGTATCAGTAGGAAATAACGTTCAAAAGGGACAAATTATTGGTCAAATAGCGCGTCAGGAGTATACCGGGCGATTTCCACAAGTACATCCGTATAGTACTGACGACTCTCACTTGCATTTCGAGATCAGAACTTTTGAAGATGGCGGAAATAAATTTCCTAATTTTTCGGGTTGTAACATCCAATATAAACCCGGCGTAGGTTATACGTACCCAGACAGCCCAGATAATTATGGTTATTTGGATCCAATTGAATTTCTCCAGGAGCGAATACCTGTCCAATATTCAAACAAGACATTCCTGCCTTTAGTTAGCAATTCAGAAGCAGGTTGCCAGCAAGGCGCAAATTTAATTCAATATAATGCTGGGTTTGAATATGCATTGGATGATCCCCGCCCTTGGTTTGAAGCAAGTACCTATTTTGAACCGGCACCTAATCTGACTTACCATTACCATATAGTTGCACAAGAGGTTGGTACATATGCGGGAGCCCAAGATGCGTTGTTTGGGCGAAATGGTTGGCTCATTAGCCGTAAAGTTGATGAACAATTATTACAGAGCATAAAAATACCCGCCAACGTTGACTTGTTATACTGGAATCAATACATAAAGCTAAACGGTGCAGATACAGGAGATCGTTTCTTCTTATCGCTACAGGATGCTGTGACTGGGCAGGAATTAATTAGTAATGTTGATGTTGATCACTCTGCTCCATCAGGACAGTGGTTCCTCCTTCAAGTCCAGATTGATAATGCATCTGCTCTGGGAGGAGAATTCATTAGCCTAAATTACAATAGCATCGTTGACGGTGACTTAAGCATATCTAGGATGCGAACAGATGCTGTCGAATTAATAACAAATTGCAGCGGTAATAGAGCAAATACTATGCCGATTAATGCCGTTATCGTTCAACGTAGCGTTATTGGAAAATAAGACCGCGGCGCAAGAGCGACACTTTCAACCGGGGGAGATGGTTAAAATCTCCCCCGGTTGTGATTCAAACACAGTTCAGATTGGACGCATTATATTTCAAGCTTCTTTCTCAAGGGCTTTTTGGATTTCTGCAAGCAAAGAATTCACCAAAACGTTTAATCCAGGATAGAGTCTCCTTTCAACTCCTGCCTTCCTCATAAAAGAAGATTGACTTGGCGTCTCGTTTTGTTGGATAAAGTAATCTCTGGCCCAGAGTAATCGCCGAATGGCGAAAGTATCACCAGACTCTATTGATTCATTTAAGGCACCTTTTGTCATGGGTGTTTTGCATAGCTCATTGTAGAACCAAGGCTTCGCCCCTATTCTTCTCCCAATTTCCGTTTTTGTGATACGAGCTGGTTTCCCAGGTTCGGAACGAATTACATCTGCCACCGCCGGTATCATTTTGGACAAGCTCTCATCACGATCCAGCCAGTTAATTTTTACTTGAGAAGATGGTTTTGTTACTGGCACTATGCAGTCCAGCCATTCACGATCAAATTTTCTAAGATCAACCAAGGCACTTATATCTTTCTCGGCAAGTTGTTTGCGGGTAAGCATAGGATTTTCGCGCAGCATATCAAGAACCCATTTTCGATGAACTAAAATCCGCCGCTGACGAACTTCATCAATGCTTTCTTTAGGAATAAATTCAGGACTTACTGGAAGTAGATTCCGGTCTTTCTCGAGCGAAAGGCCCAGGCGAATGGCATGGTACTTGAGTGTATTTGAATTCGCAATTCCGAGGCTTTTTTTAATTGCATTGATCGAAATTGAGCCATTGTTCCATAATTCTCGGAACTTCTCATCCCAGACTTTGCCGTATACAACTACCCGATCATAAACATAACAGCTATCTTCGGCCCGGTCTACTGCCCAACGTCGGTAAGCAAACCCGCATTCACATTGGAATTCCGCCCTGGGTCTATTTTTGATGTAGTAGACCTGGCAATCGGTAATTATCGGTTGTCTATAATGAGTGCAAGTCCGGTTCAAACAAGGCCAGGGGCCGTCACCGAAAGGGTGACGCTCGTCTGGTAAAGTAAAAAGCTGACTGGCGCTCTCGCCTAAAAACTGGATCAACAGCAAGTGGTACAAAGGGGAAAAACGCGCTCGGTGGTAATGACTCGTCAAGCGATTAACCCATCTCAAATGCTGTTGAAACTGATCTAAAAATCCACAACCCAAAAAGACGAGTAGCTCGTGCGAATAATAATCCAAGATATCGCGAGGAAGCTTATCTTGATTCATTCCGCGTTGAGATAAATATCCTTTTTCGCGCAGCGCACCACAATATTTTTGAAAAAGCCCTTCTGCATCGAGATTGGGCTGGTGGGTCAATATCCAACTTGAATTCTGGCTCAGGCAGAACAGCCGTTGGGCAAATAAGGATGCGTCAATAGGGCGAGTCTCTAAATGGATATTCTGAATAGCTTCCTCGGCTGTAACAGGCCCTTGAGTAAAATCCCGATGTTTGGCGTAGATGCGACTTTTCTCCAACCAAACGGCATGTTCAGCGCAAATGTGCACTCCTGGAAGTTGGTGCTGGCGGTGCCAGTAAGTTTCTCCATAAATCTGGCGATCGGTAGCCACGCAGACAGGGCAATAGCTCAGGTAAGTCGGAACATGTTTTCGGAACTTGGATAACGCTCCCAATACATTTAGCTTGACATGTTCGCCCATAATTTGATCCGTCATTTGAGCATATATTTCCGCCCTGAGAAAAGGACGGTAATAGGGAAGGAAAGAGTGGTTTTGGATAATATCGACAGCGGTCATTGGGCTTCCAGGCGGAAAATGACTGATAAAAAAAGCCAAACGGCGGGGTACATCCACGGCCATTCGATTGATCTCTTCTCCGAATAAATCCCTGCCGAATGCTGTTTTGCAGGGGTACTTCATCCGCTCTGCATAGCGATAGCAAAGGCTATTGAAGGTTTCGTCTGGGTAAAGAATTGGGAACCAACCAATCATGATGACACCTCTGGGTTAAAAAACTGCAAAGCAGATTTAACGCAGCCTGCTTTCTGGAATGCCTGGTATCTGGTCAAATTCTGACTATCCCTTTGATCACCCAATCTCCGCAAATCACCTTCAGGCAAGGCAACTTCAGTTCTGGTTTTCACCTTCTTCTTCGCAAGGTTGGTTGCTTTGGATTGATCGGGGGAATTTATCTCACTTTCAACCGGCGCGATTTGAGAAGATTCCAGGATTGACGCGGATTTTCCAGGTTGCTCTGGTTGGCGTTTGGTCTTGTGCATTGCTCTCGGGTTTTGTTGATATTGAGTATCCAAATTTACCATTTGAATATCGGGAACCATCTTGAGTTTTTGCCAGTCGTGAGTGCGTAAGGCATCCAAAACATCTTGTGCAAAGCAAAAACTATCCAGGGCTACAGAGCGGATCATTTCAGGAGTGATAGCTTCGATCCCGGTGGCAATGGCGCGCATTTGAGCCAACAAATAAGCCTTCACAGCAAAGTCTGTAATACCCTGGCTGACTTCGTAAAGGGCATTTGACAGTTGCGGAGTTAGTGAGGTTGGTTGACGCAAATATTGATAGCGCCAGAGCATTTCTACAAACATTTGCCAGACTTCGTCTGGGTGCATCCTGTCCCATGTGAAATCGCCTTGACCGCTGGCTCGGCGGGCCTGGCGGAACTCACTGGTTAGTAAAGGCAGTGCTTTGTATGTTCCCACCAGCACAACGGGCATTCCCATGGTATTGACCAATTGCACGAAAAAGTTGAGCATGCGGCTTATCCCGGCGCTTTTGGCAACGGACAGATGCTGAATCTCGTCAATAACCAGGCAGCCTATCCCGTGTAAAGCAGTTAGACGTTTCATATGGCCAAGCATTTCATCTGTGGAAGCCTGCCCGTTGCGCGAATAGTTTGGGTAGTAATGAGTTTCCAGAATCTCATCCAATTCCTGGAAGAAATTGATGCACAATCCCTTGATTGAACCATCAAAAGGGCAATCCAACTTCATCCAAACAACTTGAACAAAGTTAAAATTGGATTCGCCATAACAATGATGAACAATCACTTGGGGATACAAGCGGAGAATAGCTTCAACTGCTGTACTTTTACCAATCCCGCTGATACCCACCAGGTTGAATCCGGTTGCGGTTGATTGCAAACGAGGAAGAGTAGAACCAGTTTGTAAGCGTTGGTCTGTTTCTCGCCAATAGCTCCGAGTGATGGGATTGCGAGCTAAATAACCAGCCCGCAACATGCGCGAAAAGCGCTGTTCTAAATCGAGATGAATCCAGTTAGGCTTGAAAAATTGGTTTGCGTTGTAGATCAAGTGCATACGTATCTCAGGCGGGAGTTCCCGCTCGTATTCATTGTATTCAGGATAGTGGGCCAGGCGTTGGTAAGCCTCTTCCGGCGAGAATATCTTTGGCAGGGCTTCAATCAGGGGATTCCCGCGATAGATTGGAACAAAAGGGTCTTGATAATTGGCCTGCTCCAATTGCCCTCTTACCACACGCGGCGCATAGAAATCACTCATCTTTCATCATCTCCTTGTCTAACTCACGCAGTAGTTCAATATTACGCGGCGGAGGAATATACCCAACCGGTTGTTCCTGTTTGCTTTGATCCATATTGGATGCTGATCCAATCTCCCATGTATTCTTTTGGCGTTCCAAGTCACGTTCGCGGGAACGGTTCTCTCGAATGTCTTTCAATATCTCACTTTTGCTTTGACCTTTACGTTCGGTTACAGCCGTTTCTTGGGCAGGTTCTACGATATGAGCAATATAGGCATCGAGCGCCGCCTCGGCTTGTTGACGGGCCGCTCGCCGGGCCGGTTCTTTTTGCCGCTCTATCTCATCCCGATCCAATATCTCATACCAATCATGTCCCCGGAGAGCGCTTTCGTTGGCATGTAATAAGCAAGGCTCCAATCGTTGGCAATTTGGCAAACGAAGATAGATGGTGTCTAATTGTCGTGGATCGTAAGCTACATTGATTTTCCATCGCCCACTAGCCCTGGCGCGCACGTACCATTGTTCGCTGGAAGCTCTCTGACAGTCATATTGTCGTCGCCTGAAGATAATCCCTCTTTCAGTTACTGATGCTTCTGCCGTTGGCAAGAGATTCTGGCGGATGATATCAGCATCGGCTTGACGTAGTTGCCCTACCCGATTCTGCAGCCCCCAATTCCATAAATCCAGCGGATAGGGCTCCACGTGATCGGCAAGCATAGTTTTATCCATGCGATACTCCTTGAGCTCATGAAATCGGTTGTGAAATAAAAACAAACGGATCATCAGACTACGAAACTGTGACAGGTTCAGGCAGGCATCCAGGCGATAATCCCGCTTGCCTCTCTCCCGAGGCAAATGAACCGCTCCTGGCATCCAGTGGATTACCTGATCATTCGCCAGGCGAAAACTCCGCTCCACAATTGCTTTCCATTCGGCCCTATAGGGTGCTGTATTTGAAATTCCTATTCCTAGACCATTCACTACATAGTCGGCGTTGTATCCTTCCATCTCCCCGCGGTCCGCCAGAATTTCTCTGGGAAGGTGTTGGATTGGCCAGTCCTCACTGGAAATGACAATCCCATATTCGGCGCAAAAGGCTTTTTTGTCGGTTGTGGTATTCTCCAAAGCCAACATTGCACCCAACCAACTGGGCCCTTCCAGGCTGACGCTAAATCCAGCAACCATGTGACTGAAAACATCCACAATGGTATATAGCACGGGGCGACCAATAATCCGGCCCGGGTCAAGACTTGAAACCAGGTAAATATCGGCAACAGTCGCGTCAATTTGGAAAATCGAACCAGGACCGAAGGCCATTTGATTAGAATCTCCCAAAATAGCCCGATGACTCAAGTTGAAACGCCGTTCAGTGAAACGTGATATCGCAGTTTGAGTAGGATTAAGGCGGCCACGTTTGGAATACCAGTATTGAAACTGGCGAAATGTGGGTAGTTCTTCAGCAGGCGGCAAGATTGGGATCAGAACACCTTCTTGTAATTCATATCCCTGGTTGAAATAGCTCTCTAAGGTTCGTTGATAAGCCTTAGTCAAAGGCATTCTCTGGGGATTCTCGTAAAATTGTTTTACGCCTCGCTGGAATCGCTTTTGGATGTCTGCGTCAATGACCACGCCACTCGATTCGCCCTTAGCCAGAGCAAGAGCGTTGGGGCGTCCCAATTTGCATACAGCGATCTTCCGCTCTTTGCCTCTACCTCCACAATTCCTGAAGTCAGGTAGCAATGCGTTTTTCGTCTGACCATATTGCCAGTATTTGCGCAAATAAGTGTAAACAGTTTGCTTGCTTATCCCATGAAGGTGGGCGCAGGCTGAAACTAGTGGCCCACGCTTCTGGCTCATGAATATGTCCACTTTGGGATATCCTTGTTCATCCATGACCAGGTTCTTGATTGCCTCCCATGCCTGATCCCGATGATTGCGATATAACTCCGGCAGGGTTTCGTCTAAACCCCAAAGCCTGGATAGAGGATCCATCTCGATAACTCGAAAATCGCCCTTGGATAACAATTGTTCTAACTCGGAAATGGGTTGCCAGATTGGCAGCGCTCGTGGACTGAAGATTTCGATCTTAACCAGACGCCTACCATAACTGTCAAGGTAGAGAACGCGTTCTAAACTCTTAGCATCCGTTTGGCTATCGTTTTGAAGGAGCAGATTTACTTGAATGATCATGCTATACCTCCAAAGCTTGCAATGTGAGTGGTTTTCCTGGATCGAGCGGGATTTGCCAGTCAATTTGCCACTGCCTGATGGCTATTAAATGATAAGCTACCGCTAGGCTGGTTCCCTGGGCAAAGCCAAGATGCCGATCGCAATCGAGCCCAAGCGTTCTCAAGATAATCGCTTGCTGTTTTGCTTGCTCGGACAGGTAGTTCGTAATACTCTCGATTTCACCATTTTGTAATTGGTATTCGTTCAGTTCCAGATAATTGCGCAGAAGGCGACAATTCTGTATCAAAGCCGATGGCATTTCTTTTTCGGTGATGATGCCCCAATCGACCTGGCGACTTTGCCAATAGCGACGCTCTATCTCAAGTTTTTCAATCGTCCGTTTGGATTCCAGGTCTTGACTGTACTTAAGAGTTCTGGACACTTCCTCTTGTTTACCATCCCGAAGGCAAGTAATGGCGAAATCTGTCGTCATAACAACCGATTCCTGACTTTTGGGGTGCGTGGGATGGCGCACATCACAAGCCTTTGCTATTGTTTGGGTTTCTTCAAGTGGCAGAAGGGGAAATTGTTCGCGGATATCGATCACACCGGGAGAAAACTCCAATAAACAGAAGAAGTCAGTCTCCAATTTGCTGAGCAGATGGTGTACCCGCTTCGTCTTGTGTCCCAAGATGCGGCTTGCCAGTCCCTGTGACGCCACATCTTGCACAGTGAGCCAGGGCTGGTAATCTGCGCCCTTACCCTGACCTTTGCCGGATTTGATCCGCTCATCGATTTTAGTGAAATGGTTTGTACGGTCTCGTTTTGCCATAAAGTTGCTCCTGTTTTGGGTATGAAAAGTTAGGACTTAATTGTCTCAGTCTACAACTTTATTGTTCAGGTAACAACTTTATTGTCGGTCTACAATAAAAATGGTAGAATAATTTCGTGTGACTCGTTTTGTTCATCCAAGGAGGCCATCAGGCATGACAGGCTGGCAGCGCAAGATTTCAGAATATGAAGCCAATCTGCACCGCGTGCAGCGCTCCTGGTTGGAGAAGCTCCTGGGAAGTGGAAAGTACGGGGAGATCGAGGTCGAGCGTTACGAGGGCGGCGAGCAGCGCATGGAGATCGAGTTGCACGGTGTGAAGTGCCCGGACGGGGCGCAGGTGGCTTTGCTCGTGGATGGCAGGCCGATGCACGAGTTCACCGTGCAGCGCGGCTTTGCCCACCTGCGGCTGAGTTCGGCGGAGGGGGCGAGCATACCGGATATCGAGCGAGGCAGCCTGGCGGAAATCCGCTACCAGGGAGAAACCTTGCTGCAGGGTGCGTTCAAGGTCGATTGAGCGGCGCCTGCTTCACAGGCGCACGCTGATGATGTATTCTCAGGCAGACACAATCATTGCTGGAATGCCAGCGCCAGGAATCTCGATCACGACCCAAGGAGGCTTTTATGACCGACATCATGGCATCCCCACCAGAGCGGCTATCATTCTTCCAGGTGATGCTCAAGGCTATCACCGGACCATCCTCGGCCAACTTTCGCCGGCTGGCGAACAATCCCGGCGCCAGCGCTGGCGTGGCTTACCTGTGGGTGGCGATTGCGGCGGTGGTCAGCTCGCTCATCAGTACGCTGATGTTCCAGATTTTCCCCTCCTACCGGATCATGGATGAGCTGTTTCGTTACGGCGGAGACTTCGGCTTCAACTTCGACATGCCGGTGCGTTCCGGCGGGCTGGCGCTGATCACTTCGCTGGTGTGCGGCGCGCCGCTGGCGGCGATTTTTGGCGTGATCGGCTTTGCCATCATCTCCGGCTTGCTGCACCTGATCGCCAGTTTGCTGGGTGGCAAGGGCGACTATGGGCGGCTGGCGTACCTGTTGGCGGCGGTCAGCGTGCCCTTCAGCATCGTCTCCAGCCTGCTGACGCCGATCCCGTACCTGGGATGCCTGGCGCTCTTGCTCAGCCTGTACGTGATTGCGCTGGAAGTGCTGGCCATCGACGGTGTGCACCAGTTCGGGGTGGGCAAGGCGATCATCACCATGCTCATCCCGCTGGCGGTGATCTTCCTGCTGGCTTTTTGCCTGGCGGCGCTGATCGTCGCTTTCCTCTTGCCGGTGATCCGCGAAAGCACGCAGCTCTGGCTGGAGCTGGGGCGCGGGGTGCTGCAAATCTTGTAGCGCGCCGGCTCACGGCGCCGGCGGGGGCAGCAGCCCGTGTTCAGCCAACACTTTTTGCCCCTGCTCAGAGAGCACAAAATCGATGAATGCCTGCGCCAGCTCGGGTTGGGCCGCGCCCACCAACGGGGCGATCGGGTAGCGGATGCGCGGGTTGACTTCTGTTGGAACGATGAAGCTTTCCAACTGCGGGGCGTCTTTGCCCTGCACGTCGCTGGCGTACAGGATGCCGGCGTCCGCCTCGCCCAACTGCACTTTTTCCAGCACAGCCTTGACATTCGTCTCATACGAAACGACATTGTCCAGCACCGCCTCACGGTACCAGGGTCCAAAGGTGGGGTAGCCGGCCAGGCGCAGCAGCAACTCCTGGGTGTAGATGCCGGCGGGCGCTTCCGGCGCTGCCAGCACCAGGCGCACGCCGGGCTGCGAGAGATAGGCCAGGTTTTCGATGCCAGCCGGGTTGCCCGGCGCCAGCGCCACAGCCAGTTGGTTGCTGGCAAAGACCTGCACCGTTTCGGAGATCACCAGCCCCTGCTCGACGACCAGCCTCATCTGCGACAGGTTGGCGCTGGCGAAGACATCCGCCTGGACGCCCTGCTGGAGCTGCTGGACGAGCTGTTGGCTGCCGGCGAAATTGAATTGCACCTGCACGCCGCGCTGCTGGCGGGCAAAGTCGCGCCCCAGCTCGTTGAAGGCTTCGGTGAGCGAGGCGGCGGCGAAGACCTGCAGGGTGACGGCGGGCGCGGCCGGGGAGGGTTGGCAGCCTGACAGGAAAAGCAGCAGCAGGCTAAGCAGGAGGGTCAGCATGGGGGAAATTGGTTTTTTCATTGGCTAGCAGTATAGCTTGCCAGGCGGAGGGCGTCAAGCACGTAAGCTGACCGCTCGCGGGTCATTGCGAGCCCCGCAGGGGCGTGGCAATCCCCTTGATTATCGCGGAGATCGCTTCGCTGTCGCTCGCCATGACAGCAAAGATCAAAACTGAAATTTTCGAACTGCTGTCCGAGGATCAGGGAACAGAATACGATCCGCTGCGGGCGCGCATGAGCAGGCCGCAGCTTTGCTGCGGGCTGGCTGGTTGCGGCGCGGGCCCCCGTTCAGCGCCGGATCAGCGGCAAGTACTGGTGATATTCACCCACCGGGCAGGCAATTAAGCCTGTGCTGCCCAGCACGTAGGGACCGGGATCGAGCGTATCTTGCCCGATCAGGGTGAGGGTGTAGGAATCGCCGCAGTTGGCGGCAAAATCCTTTGCCACCGGCGAGGGGCTGTAGGTGCTGCCGGAGAGAGGCGCCGGGTTGGAGAGATCCGGGCGAAAATCGTAGAGCAACCCCTGGGCGCCGGTGCTGGTGCGCGTGGCGTACAATTGAAAGGACGCCAGCTTTGACCCGGTCGCCAGGTTGAGGGTGAATGGCTCGAGGTGAATGCTGCAGCGGTCAGGTTCTGCCCGGTAGCAGCCAGCCTGGATCGGGCTGGCATAGATACTGACCGCCGCCCGGCTGGCTGGCAGGTGGATGCTGGACTGCGCCAGCAGGAGCAGGGCTGCGGCTAGCAGTCCCAGGATGAAGATTCTTTTGAGGCTCATGTCGCCTTCCTGCAAGCCTGCCAGCTAAGGCACGCCAGCGGGACAGGTGAAATCGCCGGTTCCGCCCAGCACAAATGGGTTGGCATCGCCGCTATCCTGGCCGATCAACCAGAGTGCGTAGGTTTTTCCACACGTTGCGGCAAAATCCTGGGTGACCAGCGAGGGCGCATAGGTGCTGCCGGAGAAAGGCACGGGATTGGATAAATCAGGCTTGAAGTCATAGATCACCGACAAATTCCCACCGCTGGGTTGGGCCAGCAATTGGAAGGAGACCAGTTTTGTGCCGGTGGCCAGGTAGATGGTGAACGGGTCGACGTGCAGGCGGCAGTCGTTGGGAGCAGCGATGTAGCAGCCGCCCTGGATGGGGCTGGCGAAGATCTGGGTGGCGGCTGAGGCGCGCTGGGGACGCAGCAAGGCTGGCAGGGCGACCAGGCCAGCGGAAAGCAAACACAGCAATACGGCGGACAAAAATAGTTGTTTGCGCATCGTGTATTCCTTTTTTATCATTTAATCGGCCACGACAAAGCGGTAGCCTCGGCCGCGCTCGTTCTGAATCGAGGCGGCGATGGAGGGCGAAGCTGCCAGCGCCAGGCGCACGCGGTGCACGGCGGCTTCCACGGCGCGCTTGCTGGGCTGCTCGCCAGCCCACACCTGGGCTTTCAACTCCTCGAAAGTGACCAGCTCCCCGCGGCGGGAGACCAGGTAGTCGAGCAGTTGTCGGTCGCGCGCCGAAAGCTCGGACTGGAGTCTTTCCAGGTGCAGGTGCACACCCCGGGGATTTTGATCGCGGATGAACAGGCGAAACAGCTCGCAAAACACGCGGTAGCGCTGCTCATCCAGGCGATAAACCAGCAGCCCGCTCTGCACCAGCTCCTGGAGGGCGTCTTCGGGCGCTTCAGTGGGCTGATCGAGGGCGGCGTGCAGCAGGGTGTGTTGGGCGCGCTCGTCCAGGTGGTTCCAGATCACCTGGAAGGTGTCCTGCACGGCTGGCAGGCGCGCCAGTTGCGCCAGCAGCGTGTCTTTGACCTCCGGCCTGGCAAGCAGCTCACCCAGCTCTGGATAATCCTGGCGCAGGTTGAAGAGGTATTCGCAGGCCAGGTTGAGCAGGGCGGTGTGTCCGCCGGCAGCTTCCAAGAGGAAAGCGATTTCGCCCGGGCTGAACTCGAAACCGCTGGGCAGCGGATCTGTGATGAACTGCGTTGCCTCGCGCTCGGAGAGCATGCCCAGCGAGCGCTTGACCAGGATGTTTTGCAGCGGCGAGTAGCGCTCTGGATCGGAGAAGAGGGCAGAGAGCTTCTTCTCGGTGAACAGCACCAGGGCGTGGCGCGTTGCCAGGCTGCGCAGAAAGGTCTCGTCTTCGTAGGTGAAGGTCTCGTAGGCGTGGTCGAAATGATCCATCACCAGCACCAGGCGGGCAGAGCGGGCCTCCAGCGCCTGGCCGATCTCATCCAGGTTTTCCTTGGCCTTGGCCAGGTCGCCCACTGGCGGAGGCGCCCCAGGCAGCAGGGCTTTCAAGCGCGGCTCCTGGCGCAGGTGGTTGGGCAGCTCCTGGAGCACCTCGGCGCCTGTCTTGCGGTAGCAGTCCACGTAGATGGGGAAGAGCTGCTCGCGGGTGTAGGATTCCAGGTCTTCGGGAAATTGCTGCAGGGCGCCTTCGGGATGGCACAGGAAGCGCGCCAGGTTGGATTTGCCGATCGTTTTCACCCCGCTGATGCTGAAGGAGCGCGGCGTTTCAGCGCTGATGCCGTGCAGGATGGCGGAAATCACCGCCCGCCGCCCGTAGAAACCCTGCGGCGCGGTGGATACCAGGAGTTGTGTGTAGGGGTTGGCGAGCTGATTCATGGTTTCCTCCTCACGGGGCTGGGGGATGCTGCCAGGGCGGGCGCGCCCGGGTAGGTGTGGGCAAACCACTGCGAGAAAAGCGGCACGCGGATGGCGTAGCGTGGCGAGCGGGCGTCTGGCTGCAAGCCGACCGCGCCGATATCCACCAGGGTGGACAGCGCTTCGATCAGGCCGCTGCGCTTGACCTCGCTGTAGCCCATGGCTTGCAGGCGCTGGGTGATCTCGCCCAGCTCCAGCCAGGTGGTGGCTTGCTGGGCGGCTTGCGCCAGGGCGCTCATCACATCGCGGCGGAAGCCGTGGTTTTCCCGCAGGAATTGATGGAAGTGGTGGGAGCCATTGGCGAGCAGGTTGGGCAGCACGGCCTCCAGGTCGCTGAGATCGAGGTGGCGCTTCTCCTGTTCGCTGGCCCGGCTCACCAGGTCGAGCAGCAGGGTTTGCAGGTAATAGGGGTGGCAGGCGGTCAGAGCCAGCATGCGCTGGATGAGAGTCTCGTCGAAGCGCAGTTCGCCGCCCATCGGCTCCTCGATCAGCTTGCGAGCGTCGCTGGGGGTGAAGTAATCCAGCGCCACGGGCGCCGCCAGGCGCAGCAGCGAGCCCAGGGTGAGCTGCGCCCCGTGTATCTGGATGCGCCTGTAGAGCGCTTCCTGCATGGTGAAGATGCACTGCAGCGGGCTGCGCTCTTCCACCAACGACTTGAGCTGGGCGATGACCGCTGCGGCGGCGTGGCGGTCTTTCCACAGTTCTTCCAGCAGGTTGATCTCGTCGAAGAGCAGCACCAGGCGCAGTTTGCTCAGCTCCTCAGCGTTCTGCTCGCGCCACAGGTTGAAAGCCTCGTAGGGTGAAATGTCGTTGCGCTGCAGGTGGCGCGCCATCCGGCGGCTGAAAAGGGGCGAGGCCTCCAGGGTGTGATAAATCTCGCGGTTGACGTTTTGCCAGAAGCCGTGCTCGCTGTGCTGCGCCAGGCGCTGCAGGTCGATCAGCGCTGGCGTGAAGCTGCGCGCCGGCAGCGCCACGCGCCGCAGGTAGCGCAGCAGGGAAGTCTTGCCCACCCGGCTGATGCCGTAGACCACCACCGCGCCGCGGGTGTTTTCCAGGGCGCTGACGATGGCGCCGATTTCCGCCACGCGCCCCTTGAAGACGCGCGGGTCATCCACCGCGCTGGGGCCGTAGGGATTGGACAGCTCGTCGGGTCGGGAGAGCAGCAACTTGTCCAGCGGAGAGAGCGGATCCAACTGCACGTGGTCCAGCCGGCCGTTGGCTTTCATCTCGTTCAGCCGGTCTTCCAGCAGGTGCACGGTTTGGATGTCGCGCGAATTGACCGTGAACTGGAGCAAGGCTCTGTGCTCGCGGTCCACGCTGGCGTCCACGCCCAGCAGGTACAGGCCTTGCTGGTGCAGCGGGTAGATTTCATCCAGGATATCGCGCAGCAGGCCCAGGCGGTCGACCGCCTGGACGGTGACGCGCACGGGCTCACCGGCGCGCCGGTCGCCGATCCAGATCAAGGGGATGGGAGCCTCGCGGGGAGCGCTGGGGCAGCGCGTGGAATAGACCACCAACCGCGAGGTGGGCTTGCCGGGGTTATCCAGGCGCCCGACGATGGGCTCGCCGGGTTTGAGGCGTTCGGGGCAGCCCTTGTGCTGGCACTGCGTGAAGCGCACGCGCTCGGGCGGCGCGCCCAGCGGTTTGGCGTCGGCGCGGGCGATGTGGTTGGCGAGCTTGTTGAAGATCAAGTGGGCGACGATCTTGCTGGCAGAGATGGGGCGTTTGCCTTCCACCGCGCCCGGGCGGGCGATATCCAGGTACATGGCGTCCAGCGAGAGATAGCCGTACAGCCTGGCGGCGGAATGCAGGTGGCTCTCGATGTCCTGCGGGCTGATCTTGCCCTCGAGCTGGTAGGCTTTCAGCTCGCGCTCCAGCAGATTGTCGATGATCTGGCGCCCCTTGGGCGGCTGTTTGCGGCGCAGTGCGACGGCGATGGCTTTTTTGGCGGTGCTGGTTTTGACGATCTGCTTCCAGGCTTCTTCCGGTCCAGGCCAGTCGGGGTCGACCTCGATCTGCACCAGGTCGCCATTGCGCAAGACGTGGTCGGGCGCGACCGCCTGGCCGTTGATCCAGACGCGGGTGCAATGGTTGCCCACCTCGCTGTGCACCTTGTAAGCATAGTCGATGGGGGTGCTGCCAGCCGGCAAACCCCGGTAAACTTTGCCGGCCGGGCTAAAGACATACACTTCAGGGCTTTCACTCTCGGGCGGGTAATCGAGCAGCCATTGGCGCAGGGCGAGATCATCCCACCACACGTGAGGCAGAGGCTGGGTCGGCTGCTGATCGTAGGCCAGGTACAGGATGCCCTGCATGGCCGCCTGGTACATCTGGCGGGTGAAGATGCGGAATTCGAGCACCAGGGGCGGCTCGCCTGGCTCTGGATTGTCCAAATGCAGGTTGGTGATCAGCGCCTGGTAGCCGTTGAACTTGGGGCTGGCGATCAAGTCGCGGAAGGTGGTGCCCTCGGGTGTGCGCCCGTGCACCGGCTGCCAGGTGTTGTGCAGCAGCCCCAGGGCGCGGTAGCAGGCGTCCACGCTGTCCACCAGCACATCGAATTTGAGCTTGCGCAGCAGTTGGCTGAGCGATTCGCCGCTCTGCACACGGCGGTACAGGCTGGAGTTGACGCTCAGGTGCTCTTTCACTTCTCCGGAGATGCCGGCGTATTTGAGCAGGTCGGCCACTTTGTGCGCCACCTCGCGCCGGTAAGTTGCTTGGCGGGTTTCGGCGGCGGTGCGCTGTTGGTTGATCTTATCCCACAGGCGACCGGGGTTGAGCTGCTGCAGGCACAGGTTGCCCATCTTGCGGCGCAGCTCCCACATGCCGAACAGCTCCAACAGCGGCAGGAAGATGGCGCGGTTGTCCTCGCACAGCAGCCGCGCTGCGCCGCGATCCAGGCTGGCGAGCGATTCCATCTGCACCAGGTGCGAAAGCAGCGCCAGGAGCGCCGTCTCGCGGTCGGTGTAAGCCAGGTAGTACAGGCGGCGCAGCTTGCGGGCGCGCAGTGCCCGGCGCATGTCCTCGGGCAGGCTGCCGCGCGCCGCGCGTTGCTCGAGCAGCAGCAGCCGCTCAGCGCGCTGGTGCACCTCCTCCGGGAATTGCGGCGGGGCGTCGCCGCTCTTGAGCAGGTCGAGGCGCGCCAGGTTCAGCGCGGGTATGGTTTGCAGCGCCGCCAGCGGCAAGCGCCAGTTAGCCGCCATGCGCAGCTCGGCTTCCATGCGCTCCTGGGCGGCGCGCCGGTTTCCCAGGCGGCTGGCAGCCTGCTGCATCTGCAGGCTGAGCACCGCCAGGTCGGGTTTCTGCAAGTATTCGATCCAGGAGGTGGCGTGCAACATGGTCACCCTAAGTATAAATCAAAATGCGTAAATTGGCATTATGAATAGGTAAAAACACTTTACAAATTGGTAAACTGTGTGTATAATGTTGAGTAGTATTTGAGTAACTACGGTAATATTGAAGTAAGATGTAGCTCGTCATCGAACGAAGTCCGGCGCAACGATGAAGCCTGCACAGCGGCTGTCGAGCAGGGTGAGTGTGACCAAGGAGGTTAGAATGGCCGACATACACGAAATACGCAGGGCATTGAGGCTCCCGCTGCTGGTATCGACCTTGAACGGCGCGGCGGGGCGCTGGGAGCCGGTTTTCTCCTTCGGCGAGATCGTATCCGAGCCGCGCCTGGTGACGGTCGGGCCGCTGGGCGCCACGCTGCAGGTGCCGGACCGCCACGTTGCGATCTTGACCGGCAAGATGGGGACTTTCCTCCTGTCGCAGGGTTATCACTACCTGGACCTGCCGATGGACGCCTACACGGCGCGCTGCGTGCAGATGTTCCAGCAGCAGACGCGCTTGCCGCCGGTGGTGGAGTACACCCAGGACGGCCTGGAAGCGTCCCTGAAGGTGCGCCTGAGCTGGCGGGTGATCGATCCGCTGGCGGTGCGGGACAAACCCGCCTTTCACCAACTGCTGCACGAGGCCTGCACCGCCACGATCGCTAACTTTATCCGCTCGCAGCCTTACGCCCGGTTGGTGCAATCGCACGGCGCTCCGCCGGCGATGGCGCTGGTTGAGATCGCCGGCGCGCTGCGGCTCAGCCTGCCGCGCAACCGCATCTTCAACGGCCTGACGCTGCTGGACGTGATCGTCGATCCGCCCCAGGGGGTGCGCGAGCTGCAGGAGAGCGCCCAGCACGCCCGGGTGGAGGCCAGCCTGCTGGCAACCGAAGAGCAGCTCCTGGCGCGGCGCACCTTGCTGGAGACGCGCAAAGCGCGCGCCCAGCGCCTGGTGCTGGAGCAGCAGCAGCGCAACCGCCTGGTGGAAAGCGAGATGGATGTGCGGGTGGCGCGCCAGCGCCGCCCAATCCTCGACCAGGAGCTGGAGTACCAGGAGCGGCGCAACCAGGTCGAGCTGCGCGCCGAGAGCGGGCGGCTGGTGCTGGAAGCCCGCAAAGAGGTGCTGCTACGCCTGGCGGACACGCTGACCAACTCGCTGATGACGCCCAACCTGATGGGGCAGGTGGGCGGGATGAGCAGCGGCGTGGTGGCCGAGATGGTGCGCTCGGTGCTGGACGGGCTGCACCCCTCCATGCTGGCGCCTGGGGAGGGCAGCGCCGGACCGTCTGTCGAGGCCAACCCGCTCATCCTGCGCCTGGTGCGCGAGATCGCCGAGGCCGAGCTGCGCTTGCCGGGTATGGAGTGGCAGCACATGCAGGCGCAACCCGGCGGCGAGAAGCTGGTGCAGTTCGCCTACCGCGGCTGGATCATCAAGCTCTTCGTCAACGAGGAGTACCCACGCCAGGGGCCGCGCGTCTTCATGCACCGCAGCAGCGCTCGCAACCCGGTGGAGAGCAAAGCCAACACTTTCCGACCAACCTGGAACACGCGCAAGCGGTTGGTGGACTTGCTGGCTTACCTGGCCAACTACATTGACCATCCCTCGGGCAAAGCGAGGCGCCCCGGAGACGAAGACCCTTTTGAGGCGCCGCCGACTTATGCAGGATAGACGATGAACCTTGAGATGACACCCTGGATCGAGCTGAGCCCGCCGCCGCGCGCTGCGGGGGGAAATCGCCCACCGGAGAGGGCGGCGCTGGCCTGGCGGGCTCAGGTGGCACTGCGGGTGTGGCCCAGGCCATTCCCAGAGCGGGAAACGCACAAGTGGGGTTGGAACGCGGGCGCTCTGCTGGACGAAGCCCTGGACCGCCAGCGGCTGTTCTTGTCTGGGCTGCACCCGCGCAGCCTGCATGCCCTGGGCGCGCCGGGGGCGTACACGCGCAGCGTGTGCCTGCGCTGCGTGGCTCGCCCGGCGGTGGGCAGCCTGAGCCTGGCTGTGCTGGGGGCGGTGAGCGCCGAGGACGAGGCTTCCGCCCGCCGCCTGGCGCAGGATTTTGCCCGCGAGCTGGCGGCGCTGCTGCCCTACGACTACGGCGTCTCGCTGGCCACCACGGCGGAGCAATTCCGGCGGGCGGCGGGCTGGGACGTGCTGGCAGATTGCGCCCACCCGGGCGGGATCAGCGAGATCGGGCGCGAGGAAAGCGCCCTGGCTTCGCCGGAGGGACGCATGCCGCTGCTGGGGCAGTGGCAGTGGAGCCGTTTTGCGAACGAACACATCTGGCGCGCCCTGTCCGCCAGCCCGACGCCGCTGCTGTGGAGCGTTTACCTGCAACCCACGCTGGCGGCGGAGGCGGAGCTGAAGCAGTGGGCGCGCTTGCAGGAGATGGCCCGCCAGGCGGCTGAGCAGGCGGAGGAAGTGGGCAGCGCCGCGCCGGTGGTGATGGAGGCCGAGCGCGCCCTGGAGCTGTATCGCGCCCACCGCCAGAGCTTGAGCAGCCCCTACCTGCTGCAGGTGCACCTGGCTTCCTCGCAGGTGGTGCCGGAGTTCGTCGAGCGGGCGGTGGGCAGCGCCCTGACCTTCACCGAGGGGCCGAACCCTGCCGGGCCGGGCTACAGCCTGTACCGCACCAGCGACCCGGCCTGCCTGGAAGCCTGGCGCAGCGGGATGCTGCGGTTGGAGCCAGCGGCGCTGCTGCCGGGCAACGGCAACGGCTACCAGCGCCTGCGCCTGCTGGCGGGGCTGCGCGAGGCCAGCGCGGTCTTTCGCCTGCCGTTCCCGCACAACCCGGGCTGGCCGGGGGTGCGCTTCGAGCAAACGCACGACGCCTGACACGCATGAACCGATAACCCCCTCCCCCCGCGGTATCCCGTAGGGGCGACCCAGGCGAGATGAATTCGCCGCCCGGCGGGCGAGACGCGCCGCGTCGTGTGCGCCATGGCGGGCAACGGACGGGTCGCCCGACCCACACCCCTGCACGGGCGGGTTTTTCCCACGGATGGCCAGGTTGAAAAGCCCGGCACACGGCTCTCAGCGCTGGCGAACCTGGCTGGCGCAAACCCGCCCCTACGGTGGGCGGGGATGATGATGGCAACGGACGGGTCGCCCGACTACACCCCCACCCTGTGGAGGGGCGACCCAGGCGAGATGAATTCGCCGCCCGGCGGGCGAGACGCGCCGCGTCGTGTGCGCCTCGGCGGGCAACGTACGGGTCGCCCAGCCACACCCCCACGATTCGTAGGGGCGACC
>JAJUJL010000018.1 GCA_029265355.1 Chloroflexota bacterium
ATAGATGCGCCGGTTTGGGTTCATTTCCCCCTCCTTAAACGTCAAAGAAGGTTGGCTCGGGTATTGTCTTGAGAAGTTTCCCTGGGGGGCTTTCCACTCGTTCCCCCTGGGTATTTTAATTATCGCGGAAAATGAAAAAAATTTGGAACTTCGTTACGGTTTCGTGTGTACATTGTCACATCAGAACGTTCACTTGCCCACCCATCCTGATACTCGGCAGACGCAACAATTTCCACTAATCGCCGTACCCAGCAGAAATTATCCGCTCCAATTCTGATATAGTCACCCTGGATAATCCGCTTTCATACTCTCTGCTCTTCCCACTCCCGGAGGCTTACTCGTGTTTCAAACCTGCGTTGATCATCCTCTCGCCGCCAAGAAGCTCCACCAGCCGGGCGAACTGACTTAAGTCCAGCGGTCTCACCTCGACCAGGCCAAACCGGTCACGCCCAGCGTCAAGGACTGCAAAGACTGCCAGAAGATGGTTTGACACACCTGCCCCTCCATGTTAAACTAAACAGTTGCTATGCTGCGCCTGGTTGCTTTGATTCTACTTGCCGGTGTGGTGCTGCCCGCCGGTTCTGCCCGCGCCCAATCTGGCACGGAGACTCCCGCCGCGCCGCCTGTCGAAGGCGTCCGCTTCCCGCAACCCGGGCAGGCATTGCAGGGCAGCCTGTCGATATTGGGCGCGATCGCTGCCCCTGGCTTTGTGCGCTTCGAACTGCAGTTTGGCTACCACAACGATCCGACCGGCGCCTGGTTTCTGATTGCCGAGGGTGAAACCCTGCCTGAGAACGAGATACTGGCGGAGTGGGATACCGGTAGCCTGACCGACGGCATCTACGACCTCCGGCTGGTGGTCTACCGGGAGGACGGCCAGCAAGTCTATCGCGTGCCTGCCGTGCGCGTGCGCAATTACACAGCGGTAGAAACCAGCACACCCACGCCGGTCACCCCCACCGCCACCACCCGACCCGGCGATACACCCGTGCCGACCATTACCCCCACTGCCACCGCCACACCGCCGCCATCCGCCACCCCCAGCCTGACGCCCCTGCCCCCCAACCCGGGTGAGATTGGACGCAATGACCTGCTGCGCAGCCTGGGCAACGGCGCCCTGCTGGCGACCGGCGCATTTGCGCTGATCGGCGTCTACGCACTGTTGCGCCGCATTGGAGGCCCGGTTTGACAGGCTTATGGCGCCGAATTGTAGAAGGTACAATGCCCGAGATAGAAGAAAAGTCGCTCCCCTACCTGGTCGCCGGCCTGGGCAACCCCGGGCGAGAATACGCCGCCAACCGCCACAACGTCGGCTTCATGCTGGTCGACCGGCTGGCTGCTCGCCTGGGCGCCAGCTTTTCGCGCCTGGAGTCGAAAGCTCTGGTGTGCAAGGCCGAATACCAGGGACGGCGCATGATCCTTGCCAAGCCGCAAACCTACATGAACCTGTCCGGTCAGGCGGTCGGCGGGCTCTTGAACTATTACAAGGTACCCCTCGGAAACCTGCTGGTGGCCTACGACGATGTCGACTTGCCGCTGGGCACGCTGCGCCTGCGCCCCGGCGGCGGCTCCGCTGGCCAAAAAGGGATGCAATCGATCATCGAGCGTCTCGGCTCACAGGATTTTCCACGCCTGCGCATCGGCATCGATCGCCCGCCGGGCCGCATGGATGCCGCCGCCTACGTGCTGCAGGATTTCAGCCGCCAGCAGGTCGAGTTTCTAACGCCTGTGCTGGATCGCGCTGTGGATGCCGTCCTGGTATTCGTCACCCAGGGACTCGAAGCAGCGATGAACCAGTTCAACGGCCTGGTTGAATAGCGAATCAGAATCATGGAACTGACGGACCTGGTCCAAGTGATCTCATCCGGAATCGCCGACCTGGCGCAATGCCTGGAAGGCGCCTCCTCCCGGGCGCTCGGAGAGCGCCTCCCAGCCCTGGGACTGCGCCGCGCCGCCAGGCTGCCCGCGCTGGCAGCCCTGTATGCCCGCTTCGAGCGCCCTACGATCCTGCTGACCGATCGCGCTGACCGCGCCCTGGCGCTTTACGATGAGCTCGAGTTGTGGGCGCCTGACGCGCCTCGGGCGCTTTTGCCGGAGCCAACGCCGCTGTTCTATGAAAACGCCCCCTGGGGTGAGAATACCCGCCGCGAGCGCATCACCGCCCTGACCCGTATGGCGCTGTACCACATTCCGGGCAGCCCAGCGCCGGAGAAACCCCCGTTGCTCATCGCCCCAGCGCGAGCGGTGATGGCGCGCACGCTGCCGCGACGCGACTTCCTTAAGGCCGCCCGCAGCCTGCGCCCCGGCCAACAGCTCAACCCAGAGGAACTGGCGCGCACGCTGCTCGCCCTCGGCTATGAGCCAACCCATATCGTCATCGCCACCGGGCAATTCGCCCGCCGCGGCGGCCTGCTGGACGTTTGGCCGCACTCCGATCCGCAGCCCACCCGCATCGAGTTCTTCGGCGATGAGGTGGATACACTGCGCGCTTTCCATCCAGCCACCCAGCGCACCGCTGGAACGCGCTCGCGCCTCTTCATCCCGCCGGCGCGCGAATACCTGGCGCCCTACGGGGAGGCCAGCGCATCCGAGCAGGGTTACTGTGAGTTCCACCTTCCGCTGCTGCACCCCGAACCCGCCACGTTCCTGGATTATTTGCCCCGCCAGGCGCTGGTGCTGGTGGATAACCTGCAAGCCCTGCAGGACACCGTCACCGAGGTCGAAGAGCAAGCGCATGGGCTGCGCGCCGACTATATTAAAGATGGCTCGCTTCCAGCCGATTTTCCGCTGCCTTACCTGACCTGGAGCGAGCTGCTCGACTCGTTGATGCGCCACAACCTGCTGGAGTTGGGCCCGCCCTCCGCTGCAGACAGCGACGAGCATGGCGCTGCGCCTGCCCTGGTGAACGCCCCCGGCGAAGGCTGTCGCGGCGAAACCGGGCTGGCATTCGCGGCGCGCTTCAGCCCACAGCCGCGCTTCGGTGGGCGAGTTAAACCTTTCATGGATCAACTGGTCGAGATCGCCTCCCACGGACAACAAGCTGTGGTGGTCTCACGCCAGGTGTCCCGCTTGCAAGAACTGTGGGCGGAACAGCGCCTGCAAACAGCCATTGCCAGCTCCCGCAAGCCTGAGCCTGCCTTCATCCAGGGCAGCCTGGGCGAGGGCTGGGTTTTCCAATCCCCGGATGGTGAGTTGTTCCATTTGTTCACCGATGGTGAAATCTTCGGCTGGCGACGTCCCGAGCCGCGCCAACGCCATCGCCCGGTTGCAGAAGCCCCCGAAGCTGCTTACGCCGACCTGGTCGCTGGCGATTACGTGGTGCATTCCGATCATGGCATCGGCTGCTATGTCGGGTTGGTCAGTCGAACCATCGACGGCATCGAGCGCGAGTACCTGTGCATCGAGTACGCCGAACAGGCCCAGCTCTATGTGCCGGTCCACCAGGCCGACCGGGTCACCCGCTACGTGGGACCAGATGGGCGTACGCCAACACTCAGCCGCCTGGGCGGAAACGAGTGGCGCTCGACCCGCGCCTACGTCAAGGAAGCCGTCGCAGAAGTGGCCGAGGAGTTGCTGGACCTGTACGCCCGGCGCAACCTGGTGCAGGGCTATGCCTTTGGACCCGATAGCCACTGGCAGCAGGAATTGGAAGCCAGTTTCCCCTACGTCGAAACCGATGACCAGATGCGCGTCCTGGCGGAAGTCAAGGCCGATATGGAGCGTGCTCGCCCCATGGACCGCCTGATCTGCGGCGACGTGGGTTACGGGAAGACCGAGGTAGCGCTGCGAGCAGCCTTCAAAGCTGTGATGGGCGGCAAGCAGGTTGCTATGCTGGTACCCACCACCGTGCTGGCGCAGCAGCACTACACCACCTTCACCCAACGCCTGGCAGCTTTCCCCGTCGAGGTGGAGATGCTCTCGCGCTTTCGCACCCCCCAGCAACAGAGCGAGATCATTAGTCGCCTGGCGAATGGCTCGGTGGACATCGTCATCGGCACCCACCGCCTGCTCTCCTCCGATGTCACCTTCAAAGACCTGGGACTGTTGATCATCGACGAAGAGCAGCGTTTCGGCGTCTCGCACAAAGAAGCCCTGAAACGCATGCGCACCGAGGTGGATGTGCTCACCCTGACCGCCACACCCATCCCGCGCACGCTGTACATGACCCTGACCGGGGTGCGCGATATTTCCACCATCAACACCCCGCCAGAAGAGCGCCTGCCGATCATCACGCACGTCGGACCGTACTCGCCGAAAATTGTGCGCCAGGCGATCCTGCGCGAACTGGAGCGCGGCGGACAGGTGTTTTTCGTGCACAATCGCGTGCAGACCATCGGCGCCATGCGCAGTCACTTAGCCCAGTTGGTCCCCGAGGCGCGGATTGCCGTGGCTCACGGGCAGATGGCGGAGACCGAGCTTTCCGAGCGCATGAAGGAATTCACCCAGGGCGAGGTGGATGTGCTGCTCTCGACCTCGATCATCGAAAGCGGATTGGATATTCCCAACGCCAACACACTGATTGTCGACCGCGCCGATACTTTCGGCCTGGCGCAACTCTACCAACTGCGCGGCCGCGTTGGGCGCGGCGCGCAGCGCGCCTACGCCTACTTCTTCCGCCACGCCCGTCGCCCGCCCACGCCCGACGGGCGCCAGCGCCTGGAGACCATCTCCGAGAACACCCAGCTCGGCGCCGGGTTCTCCATCGCCATGCGCGACCTGGAGATTCGCGGCGCGGGCGAGTTGCTGGGCACGCGCCAATCTGGTCACATCGCCGCGGTCGGCTTCCATCTCTATACCCGCCTGCTGGCAGACGCCATTCGCCGCATCAGCGGGCGCGGCGAGCTCCCGGCAGTCGCCAGCCCGTTGCGCCTACCCGGCGGCGAAGGCGCGCCTTTCGGAGCGCTCGCCCTGCCGGTCAATGTCGATCTGCCGCTGGCAGCGAGCATCCCCGCCGTTTACGTGCCCGATAAGAACATGCGCCTGCGCCTCTACCGCCGGCTGGCAGACACCCGCAACCTGGATGAGGTCAACGCCCTGGCAGAAGAATTCAAAGATCGCTTTGGAGAACTACCAGAAGCGGTCGAAAACTTGCTCTACCAATTGCGCCTCAAGATCCTGGCGGAAAAAGCTGGCCTGACCAGCATCAGCGCCGAAAATGGCCAAATCGTGCTACGTTTCCCGGAGGGCGAACCACCGTTTTCAACGGCGGAGATCGGCCCCTACGCCCGCCTGGGAAAAACCGCCGTGTGGCTGCCCTACCGCAACCTGGCTGACTGGCAAACAGAAGTGCTGACCTTGCTTCAACGCCTGGCAAAATCTACAGAAAGCTCAGGACTGCCTGCAGGTTGATGACCTCGACGCCGCCCAAACCCATCCCGACCTCCAAGCGTCTTTTCGACCTGGCGCTGACTATCCCGCTGCTGGCGCTGCTCTCTCCGCTGCTGCTGCTGTTGGCGATTCTTGTCCGCCTGGTGCACGGCAGCCCGGTGCTCTTCCGCCAGCAGCGTCCCGGCTACCTGGGGAAACCCTTCTTTATCTATAAATTCCGCAGCATGACCAACCAGCGCGACGCCGCCGGCGACTTGCTCCCGGATGCCCAGCGCCTCACCCGCCTGGGGCGCTTCCTGCGCGCCACCAGCCTGGATGAGTTGCCGGAGCTGTTCAACGTGCTGCGTGGCGAAATGAGCCTGGTCGGTCCGCGCCCGCTGCTCATGCAGTACCTGCCGCGCTACTCACCCGAGCAAGCGCGCCGCCACCACGTGCTGCCAGGTATCACCGGATGGGCGCAGGTCAACGGGCGCAATGCCATCACCTGGCAGGACAAGTTTCGCCTGGACACCTGGTACGTGGACAACTGGTCATTGCCCCTGGATGTCAAAATCCTGTGGCTCACTTTCGTCAAAGTGCTGAAGCGTGAAGGTATCAGCCAGCCCGGGCACGCTACCGCTGAAGAGTTCCTGGGCAACGATCCGCCGGGTGGAGGCGCGGTTTGAGCGATTTAACCGGGTACTTCGCTGCCCTGGGCACAGCGCTGCTCTTCACGGCCACATCCGTGCAGTTCACCCTGGCAGGCCAACGGGTGGGCTCGTTGGTGCTCAATCGCGTCCGCCTGGTCTTTGCCGTGGCCTGGCTGCTCATCGCCCATCTGATCTCAAGCTTTATCGGCCTCGATGGAGGTGAAGGGTTCCTGCCCCTGCTGCAAGCCGGGCCAGAACGCTGGTTTTGGTTGAGTCTATCAGGGATCGTGGGCCTGGTGATTGGCGACGCCTTTCTCTTTCAGGCCTTTCTGTGGGTCGGGCCGCGCCTGACGATGCTGATGATGTCCACCGTTCCCGTACAGACCACGCTGATCGCCTGGCTCTTCTTGGGTGAGCGCTTGAGACCACTGCAGCTCGCCGCCATCCTGCTCACCGTGGGCGGCATTGCCTGGGTGGTCAACGACGGGCGTAAACGCCTGAAGAGCAACGCCAACGGAAACCAGGCACCGATCGGGGCGGCAGCGCCAGTCGCATCAACAGCCATCGCGCACCAGGCGCATCTGCAAACAGGAGCGGCCGCCGTCAGCAAGGACTTCACCCGCGGCATCCTGTTCGGATTGGGCGCCTCCATCGGTCAAGCCTCCGGGCTGGTGCTGGCTAAAGTTGGCGCGGTTGGCGGCTTCCCACCTCTCACTGGCACGCTGATCCGCATGCTTGCTGCGGTGGTGTTTATGTGGGCCATCACCCTTCTGCAGAGGCAGGCATGGCACACTTTGAAAAGCGTGCGCCACGACCGACGCGCCTTGCTTTTGATCACCAGCGGCTCGTTGACCGGACCTTTCCTGGGCGTTACCCTATCATTGCTGGCAGTCCAGTTAGCGCCGGTTGGGATTGCCAGCACGCTCATGGCGCTCACACCCGTGCTGCTGCTGCCGGTCAGCTACCTGGTCTTCGGCGAGCGCTTCGGCTGGCAGGCATGGGCTGGCACGCTCACCGCCCTGGCAGGCGTGACCCTGCTATTCATGGTATGATCAGGCGCAATTGTTCACCCATGACAGAAGCCAATCATTCACAGCATCGCTATCGCGCCCTGTATCGCATTCGCCGCTTTGAGGAGACGGTGTTGGAGAAATTTCCAACGGGTGTCTTCTTCGGCACCACCCACACTTACCTGGGGCAGGAAGCCAATGCCGTCGGCGTCCTGGAATGCCTGCAGCAGGGAGATATTGTCTTCAGCAACCATCGCTGCCACGGGCATTTCCTGGCCTATGGCGGGGATGCCCGCGCCCTGTTCGCCGAGCTGATGGGGCGGGCGACGGGTGTATGCGCTGGTAAGGGCGGCTCGCAGCATCTGCAATGGAAGAATTTCTATTCCAACGGCGTGCAGGGCGGCATCGCGCCGGTCGCTGTCGGCATGGCGCTGGCAGAAAAATTCAAGGGCTCGCCGGCGGTCACGGTTGTCTTCCTGGGAGATGGCACCCTGGGCGAAGGGGTGTTGTACGAAGCGCTCAACCTGGCATCCTTGTGGCGCGCCCCGCTGCTTTTCGTGCTGGAAAATAACCGCATCGCTCAAACCACCCCCCTCGAACTGGCTCTGGCGGGAGCTATCGCCGCCCGTTTCCAGGCTTTTGGCATTCCCTGCACTGAGTTGGACACTTCCGATGTCGAGCCCATCAACGCCGCGGCGCAAGAACTGCTGGGGCGCGTGCGCAGCGGCGACGGCCCACAGGCGCTGCTCTTGCACACCCAGCGCTTCGGCCCACATTCCAAAGGCGATGATACCCGCACTCCACAGGAGATCGAAAATTTGAAGCGCCAGCGCGATCCGCTGCCCATCCAGGCCGCCCGCCTCACGCCAGAATGGATTGCGCAGATCCAGGCCGAGGTCGATGCCGAGATCAGCGCTGCTTTTCAGCAAGCCCTGGCAGATCCTTTTCCCACTGCGGAGGCGCTCTAGTGGCTATGCGCAGCGTTTTGGAATCGCTCAACCAGGGGCTGCTACGCGCCTTTACCGCCATTCCCAGTGTCTATCTGCTTGGCGAAGATGTCCTCGATCCCTACGGCGGCGCCTTCAAAGTCACCCGCGGCCTCTCCTCCGCCTTCCCACAGCGCGTCCTGACCACGCCCATCTCCGAGGCCGGCATCACCGGCCTGGCAGCGGGCATGGCGCTGCGCGGCTTGCGCCCCGTTGTCGAGGTCATGTTTGGCGATTTCATCACCCTGATCGCTGACCAGGTGCTCAATCACCTGGCAAAATTTCGCTGGATGTACAATGAGCAGGTGACTGTGCCGGTGGTCATTCGCACGCCAATGGGCGGCCGGCGCGGCTATGGACCCACCCACAGCCAGACGTTGGAGAAGCACTTCATCGGCATGCCAGGCCTGCACGTGATTGCGCCGGCTGCCATCGGCGATCCTGGCGATTTGCTCTACCAGGCCATCCACAAGACGCGCGACCCACTCTTGTTCATCGAGAACAAGCTGCTCTACCTGCTGCCGCTGCAAAGCGAGGAGCAAGCCGATTTCACGATCGAGACGCTGCCCGGGGCAGACAAACCAGCCTGGAACGGTCTGCCAGAGAGCACCTTCCCAACCCCGTGTTACCGGCTGCGGGTGCGCGGTGCGCCGCCTGCAACGGTCACTCTGGCAGCTTATGGCTACATGGCGCATATCGCCCAGCAAGCCATGCTGGAGTTGGCCCTTGAGCATGAGCTGTTCTGCGAGCTGATTGTGCCCACCCGCCTGGCGCCGGTCGCCGCCGGCGAGATTCGCGCCAGCGTAGCCAGGACCCAGCGCCTGCTGGTGCTCGAGGAGGGGACTCGCGCTCTGGGCTGGGGAGCTGAAGTCCTGGCCCAGGTGGCCGAAGCGCCTGGCGCTGGCTTGAGGGCAGCTGCCCGCCTGGCGGCGCTGGACCTGCCCGTCCCCGCTTCCGGCGCCCTGGAAGCGCTTGTGCTCCCTGGCGCGCCAGAAGTCATCGCTGCCGCCCTGAAACTGGCAGAAAAACAAACCCTGTCAATCTAAACACAGCCATGGCGAATGCCGTTATCATTCCCCTCTTGAATCCCAACGAACCCGAAGCTGTGCTTGCCGGGCTCCATGTGCGCCCTGGTCAGCAAGTGCAGCCCGGCGATCTGCTGTGCACGCTGGAGACCACGAAATCCACCGCCGAAGTGCTCGCTGAGAGCGGCGGCTTCGTCGTCGCATTGCAGGCCGAGCCAGGGCAAACACTGCGCGCCGGGGATACGCTGTGCTACCTGGCAGAGACGCCGGATTGGCTTCCATCCTCGGCTGCCGCTCAACCCTCGCACCCACCCCCGCCGAACCAGGTTCCCGGCGGGCTGCGCCTGACGCGCAAAGCCCAAAACCTGGCAGGCAAATTGGGCCTGAACCTGGCAGAGTTGCTCGCCCAGGGCCGTCTCTCCCCGGAAACTTTGGTCACCGAAGCGCTTCTGCGCCAACTGGCCGGCAGCGCCGCTGCAGACTCGCCATTGCCTGCCATCCCAATCAATGCACGCAACCTGGTCATTTACGGCGGCGGCGGTCACGGCAAAGCGCTCATTGACCTGTTGCGCACTTTGGGAGATTATGACATCGTCGGCATCATAGACGACGGGATGCCCGTCGGCAAGCTGGTGATGGGCGTACCGGTGTTAGGCGGCAGCGCGCGGCTGGCCGAGTTGCGCCACCAGGGCGTAGCGCTGGCAGTCAACGCCGTGGGCGGCATCGGCAATGTCTCCGTGCGCGTGCGCGTCTTCGAGCGCCTGCAGCAGGCGGGCTTTACCTGCCCACCTGTGGTGCACCCCACTGCTTTTGTGGAGCCCTCTGCCAGCCTGTCGCCCGGTGTGCAGGTCTTCCCCTTGGCCTACATCGGCTCCGAAGTCGAGGTCGGCTTTGGCAGCATCGTCAATACCGGAGCGATCGTTTCGCACGACTGCCGCATCGCCGCCTATGCCAACATCTCGCCCGGCGCAATCCTGGCAGGGGGGGTGCAGGTGGGTGAACGCGCCCTGGTGGGCATGGGCGCCACCCTCAATCTTCAAGTGCAGGTTGGGGCCGGAGCGCGCATCGGCAACGGCGCCACCGTCAAACAGGATGTACCGGAGAATGGCCTGGTGCGCGCTGGCGCGGTGTGGCCGGAATAAAAAAAAATGGAGGTCAGTTTGAGTCAAAACACCGTCACTTTTCAGGTACCCATGTCCTCGCCAGACGTGAGCGACGCTGAGCGTGAGGCGGTTGCGGCTGTGCTGCGCACCCCCAACCTGAGCATGGGACCGGAGATATCCGCTTTCGAGCGCGCCTTCGAGGCCTACAGCGGTGCACGTCACGCCATCGGTGTCAGCTCGGGTACCGCCGGGTTGCACCTGTGCGTGCGCGCCGCCGGCATCGGCGCTGGCTCGCACCTGCCCGGCAACCAAACCACCGACCTGGCCATCACCACGCCCTTTTCGTTCGTCGCCTCAACCAATGTGCTGCTCTTCGAGCACGCTGCCCCGGTTTTCGTCGATGTCGACCCGCTCACGGGCAACATCGACCCGGCCCTGGTGCAGGCTGCCGCAAACGATCTTCTCGAGGGAGGCCAGGCAGCTAAACGCTGGCTGCCGCGCCTGGGCATCGCCGAGAACTATGCCCTAAAAGCCATCCTGCCGGTGGATGTCTTCGGACAACCGGCGGATATGGACGCCATCCTGACCACCGCCCGACAGTACAGGCTGGCGGTGATCGAAGATTCTTGCGAGGCGCTGGGCGCAGCCTACAAAGGACGCCTGGCTGGCACGCTGGGCGACTGCGGCGTGTACGCCTTTTATCCCAACAAGCAAATCACCACCGGCGAAGGCGCTATCATCGTTACCAATGACGATCACGCCGCGGGCATGATGCGTGCGCTGCGCAACCAGGGACGCGCCCCCGGAGATACCTGGCTGCAGCACACCCACCTGGGCTACAACTACCGCCTGGATGAAATGAGCGCGGCTCTAGGGCGTGTTCAGCTTTCCCGCCTGGAGGAGCTGCTGGCGCGGCGCGAGCGGGTGGCTGGCTGGTATGGTGAACGCCTGGCGGAAATCCCCGGCGTGCGCGCGCCCGAGGTGGTTGCCAGCACCACCCGTATGAGCTGGTTTGTGTACGTGGTGCGCTTCGATCCGGGCATCGATCGCGACGCAGTCGCTGCCCGTTTGGAAGCGCAGGGTATCCCCGCCCGCCCGTATTTCTTGCCCATCCACCTGCAACCCTACATGGTGGAGCGTTTCGGCTTTCGCCCCGGCGATTACCCGGTCACCGAAGACCTGGGAAAGCGCAGCCTGGCGTTGCCATTTTCTGGCGTCATGTCTGAAGCGCAAGTTGAGCTTGTGTGCCGCTCCTTGCAAAAGTCTCTCTGATCAGGAGGTTTTATGAACTTCGCGATGTGGGCTAAAGCCCTTCAAATCATCCCCCACGTCAGCCAGGACGAGTGGAAACGCCTGGATGTCATCTCCAAATGGCTGATTTCCACCCGCGCCGCTGTGTTGGTAATGACCTTCCTCTCAGCCGCCATCGCTGGTGTGTTGGCTTTCCAGCAAGGGGATTTCCATTTTGGGATCTGGATATTGGTGGCACTGGGTTTGATCCTGGCGCATGCCACCAATAACCTGCTCAATGATTTTACCGACTATGTGCGCGGGGTGGACCAGGATAACTACTACCGCAGCCAGTATGGCCCGCAGCCTCTGGTGCATGGCTTGATGTCCCGCCGCCAGTTGCTCACTTACGCCGCAGTGACCGGAGCGCTGGCGCTGGCCGCCGGCGCCAGCTTGGTCCACCTGCGCGGGGGACTGACGCTGCTGCTCTTGGGCGCTGGCGCCTTTTTCGTCTTGTTCTACACCTTCCCTCTCAAATACATCGCCCTGGGAGAAATCGCTGTGCTGATCGTTTGGGGACCGCTGATGGTCGGCGGCGGCTACTATGAGATCACCGGCGCCTGGGACTGGAACGTGGTCATCGCCTCGCTGCCCTATGCTCTGGGCGTGACTGGCGTCATTTTCGGCAAGCACATCGATAAATACGAGATGGATCGCGCCAAGCGCATCTTCACCCTGCCTGTGGTGCTTGGCGAGCGCACTTCACGCTATGCCATTCTCGGCATGCTGGTGCTGCAATATCTTTCCGTGCTCTACCTGGTGCTGACCGGCTTTTTCTCGCCGCTCTTGTTGATCGTCTTCCTGGCATTGACAGAATTCTTCCGCATTCTGCCTATGTTCCGTGCGCCAAAGCCGGCTGAAAAACCCGCCGGTTACCCGGATGTTTGGCCCAACTATTTTGTCGCCGCAGCCTTTGTTCACAACCGCCGCTTTGGCATACTGTATTTAGTGGGCCTGATCGCCAACGTCGTCTTGGGTTTATTCATCTAACTCCACCAAGCTTTTAACGGGGATCGGGATTGGCTACCAGAGCCAATCCCGATCCCCTTTCCCTTCACCCACCCAACTGAGGAAAGCTACTTTTTCCGCTCGCGCCGCAGGGATTCACGCACAAAATTCAATTCGTAGAGAGACCGGCCCGCATCATCCTGAGGCGCGCGCATTTGTTCCACTGGGGAACCCAACAATCTTTGCAGGCATTTAGCGTAACGAGCGCTGAAGATGCCCCCTATCAGCCCGAAAATCCCCAACCCCAACAGACCTGCACCTGCGGTGGTGGTGGAAAGCAGTATGCCAACCAGGGCAAATATCAAGCCAACCACCAGGTGCAGCAGGCGACCAGCCGGGCTGTTTATGAATCTTGGTAGCGGGGCCATCGATCTGTCTCCTTACATCCGCTTCCGGTCTGTTCCATCAGCATGGATACGGCTGCTCAAACGATCACAACAATTGAAACGAGGGTGAAACGAAACTGTTACACTGTCAAAATTATCAATTATGTTAGTACCATTGCAACTCTATTACATTATACATTAATTTCTTGATAATAGAATTGCAGTTTGTCATTTTTCGTTTTTTTTTAATGAAACAGGGCGCAGGCTGGGCAACTGCCCGAGCCAACGCCCCAACTGCCAGGTTGGGTGAAGCGCCTATTCTGCGTGGAAAATGACCTCTTCTTTGCCCGCCAGCTTATCCTGTATGCGCTGCACCACGATGTCCAGGTGCCGGCTCTGGTTGACAAAATCCAGGTCATCGGTGCGGATGGTCAATACCGGGCAGGCGTCGAAACTCGCCATCCAGTCATCATAGTATGACTCCAACAGTTGAAGATACTCTCCGCTGATGCCGCTCTCGATCGTCCGCCCCCGGCTGCGAATGCGATTGAGCAAGATCGGCACCGGCGCCCTCAGATAGATCAACAAATCAGGCGCGGGCAGCCCCTTGACCACCAGATCGAACACCCGCCGGTAGGAAAGGTAATCTCGCTCGCTCAGGTTGCCCATCTGGTACAACGCCCGGGCAAAGATGAAGGCGTCTTCGTAAATGCTGCGGTCCAAGATTGCAGACTGGGGCGACTGGGCATACTGCAGGTACTGCTCGGCGCGGTGACCAAGGAAGAATACCTGTAAATGAAAAGACCAGGTACGCATATCGGCGTAAAAATCCGGCAGATAGGGATTATCCGAAACCGATTCAAACGCCGTCTGCCAACCCAGGCGCGCCCCGATGCGCTCGGTCAGCGAGGTTTTCCCGGCGCCGATATTCCCAGCGACGATCACGAGTCTTTTGGTCATAATTCTCACCTGTATCAATGGTGGATTCTGCTTGCCGCGAGCGTATGCTTTCAGGCAAAGGCGTGCAAGCTAATTATATAATAGCCGGCGCCAGGTCAGCGATGTGCTGCGCCAGCAGTGCGACTTCTTCAAACCGCTCGCCTTCCCAGACCTTACCCTCGACCACCAGCGGACGGCGCGTGGCAAGCAGGGCGCGCTGGCGCCGGTATAAGTCGCTGGACACCAACACGGTGAGCACACCGCTGGTGTCTTCCAACTCCAATCGGTAAAAGGGGCGACCTTCCTGGTCGAAGAAGCGCTGCATCGTCTGGCGGATGCCTAGCACGCGTACCACCTGGCCGCGTCGCTCCAGCGCCTGGGCGGTAGTGAGGCATTTGGCGTCTGCCACAAGGCTCGGCGGCAGCAACTCCAGGGGGTGGGCGTCAACGGGCACACCCAACAGCGCTTCCTGGGCGGCGACGCGCTGCGCCAGGCTCCAGTCCTCAGCCTGCTTTTCCACCGGCAAGTCGAACAGCATCGGCTGAGCGTATTGCCAGCCTCCGCGGTTGATTTGCGCCAGGAGCTCCGGGATGGTCCCAAAACCCGCCAGGGCCCCAATCCGCGCCAGGGACTCGGCTTCAACAGGTTTCGGGTCAACACGCGCCAGGAAATCACTCAGCGAATGAAATGGGCGTTCCGCCAGGATGCGCTGGATGGTGCGCCGGGTCAGCCCGCGCACTTGGTTGAGCCCGACAAATAGCACAGCCTCACCTCCTGGGCGAGCCAGGCTGAACTCGGCTTGGGCATAGTTGACCTGCGGTGGTCGCACTGCCAGGCCCAGGCGGCGCGCTTCACTCATGTACACGCGTTGACCATAGTAACCGCCCCAATTTGCCAGCACTGCGGCGATGAATTCTGCGGGAAAATGCGCCTTGCACCAGGCAGACTGCCAGGCGACCCGGGCATACGAAGCGGCGTGCGCCTTGGGAAAGCCATACCCGGCGAAGGCTGCCATCAGCTCCCAGACCTGCTCGCCAACCTGCACAGGCACGCCGCTGCGCTCCAATGCGCCTTCCACAAAACGTGCCCGCAGCGTCTGCATGCGCTCGCCAGGGTCAAAGTGGCTCATCGCTCTGCGCATCAGGTCTGCATCCCCCAGGCTCAAGCCAGCTAGCTGGCTGAGGATGCGCAGTACCTGTTCCTGGTATAGGATCACCCCATGAGTTTCTTTCAACAATGGCTCCAGGGATGGATGCAGGTGTTGAACCGGCTCCCTGCCCAGGTGACGGCGAATGAAAGCCTCTTTCAGGCCACCGGTCAATGGGCCAGGACGGTACAAAGCCAATGCCACCAGGATATCCTGCGGCGAGTGCGCATCCACCTCGCGCAGCGTCATGCGCATACCGGGACTTTCGATTTGGAAACAGCCCACGGTCTGCGCCGCCCGCACCAGTGCGGAGGTGGCATCGTCATCCGAGGGAATAGCCTCCAGCAATCCGACCGGCGAGAGCGCCTGGCTCACGCACGGAAGCGCCGCGGCGCGATCGTCGCCAGACTGCGCTTGCCGCCAGGCAGCTTCCGCCACGTCTCCCAACACGGTCAACCCGCGCGTCCCGAGCAGGTCGATCTTGATCAATCCCAGGCGTTCGATCGATTCCAGATCGAACTGCGTGATCACGAGCCCTTTGCTCGCTAAATGCAGCGGCACCAATTCGAGCAACTCGCCCGGCGTGATGACCACACCGCCAGGGTGTACTGAGAGGTGGCGTGGCAGGTCCAAAATGGCTGCAGCCTGGTCGAGAACCTGCGCCAGGCGCGCTTCCGGGTGGCGCTGGCGCAAACCATTGAAAGCCTCCGCCCCGCCGCTTCTTAACCAGGGCGGTCCCCAGCCGCGATAGGGCAACTCATCCACCAGCTTGCTGATCTCTGCTGGCGCGAGGCCGTGGGCTTTGGCCACATCGCGCAGCGCTGAGCGCATGCGGAAGCGGTTGATCGTCGCCACCATTGCTACTCGCTCATCGCCAAAGCGATCATACACATAGCGAATGACCTTATCCCGTCGCACTGAGCAAAGGTCGGTGTCGATATCGGGTGGTGTGGCGCGAGCGACATTGAGGAAACGCTCGAAATACAGGTCGTGCGCCAGCGGATCGGGCCAGGTGATGCCCAGGCAGTGCGCCACCAGCGACGACGCCGCCGAGCCGCGCGACGATAATGGCACACCTTCTCGCCGGGCATAATCCAGGATTTCCTGCATGATCAGGAACAGCGGTGCGTAGCCGCGCTCGCTGATCACCGCCAGTTCGTGATCCAGCCGCTCCACGACTCCGGCTTGCAGCTCGCCATAGCGTTGCCTGGCGCCTTCATAGGCTCGGGCGCGCAGCACCTGCGCCGCGTTCTGCCCCGCAGGCAGAGGAATTTCCGGGTAATGCGGCTGATCAATGGGCAATTCGAAGGCGCAGCGCTCTGCGGCTTCCAGCGTGGCGGCCAGGGCCTCGGGATAGGCAGCAAAGCGCTGTTGCGCCTGCTCCGTGCTGAGCAGATACGCCTGTGCAGGCGCGGCTGCCCGCTGCGGCAGACGGTCCAGCGTAGTGTTCAGGCGCATGGCTGCCAACGTGCGCTGCAGCGGCGCTTGCTGCGGCTCCAGGTAGTGCACTGCACAACTCGCCAGCAGCGGTAGCCCCAGCCTTTTGGCAAGCCGGCTCAGTTCGTCCACCCAGGTGTGATCAGCAGGTGATTGCAGTTGAATCTCGGCATACAACCTGCCCGGGAAAAGTTCTGCCAGATCGCCCAGGTAAGCGACGGCCGAATCGGTCTGTCTGCCCTGCAACAATCCAGCGAGCAAACCACGTACGCCGCCGCTCAGGCACAGCAAGCCTTGCGTATGCTGCGCCAACGCCTCCCAGGGTAACGCCGCGCTCTCCAGCCTGCGCTCGGCCGTGGTTTGAAGGGTGGTGCTCAAGCGGCACAAATTCGACCAGCCCGCCGCGTCCATCGCCAGCAGGGCCAGCGCCCCTGTTCCCTGCGCGTGCTGGATGTCCACTTCCAGTCCCAGGATCGGCTGTACACCCGCCTCTCGGCACGCCAGGTGGAACTGCACCGCCCCGCTCAACCCCCAGCGCTCGACCAACGCCAGCGCTGGCATTCCCCAACGACCAGCTGCCCGCGCCAGCTCCTCAGGGGAGGCCAGGGCGTCTAAAAACGAATAATACGAGTGGGTGTGTAAATGAATGAACACAGGGGCGTATCCCAAATTGATCAGGCGTTGCCAGGCGATTTATCTGCTTGCCAATAAACAAAAAGAGGTTCAAAGCAAAGATCATTTTACTCCAGCTTCAAACCAAACCGCCGAAAGGGTTGAGGAAGCACAGGCGATCAGGATAAAGGGTCACCGGCAAAACACCCGCATGCGGATGAATCCTTCGAGACAAAATACTTCCAGGGTCGATTGGATCACCTGTATCCTCAGTGCGAAGTGAGCCGGGGTAAGTACTTCCGCACGATTGCCGGGCGCTCCCTGTTTTGCTACAATTCGCACAATGAAAACGAAACCGATCGCATCACTCTTGCTCATCGTCGGCGTAATTCTCGGCAGTTTGCCAACCCCTTCCCGCGCCGCGCAGCAAGCCACCCAGATCATCTACGATGACGCCCTGGCATCCGGCTGGGACAATTGGTCCTGGGCGCAGGTCAACCTCTCCGCTTCATCACCCGTGCACAGCGGCGCGCATAGCATTGCTGTGACCTTCGACGCATGGGAAGGCCTGTACCTGCACAAAGCCACCATCGACACGCTTGGTATGTCTCACCTGAGCTTTTACCTTCATGGCGGAAGCAGCGGTGGGCAAAAGATGAACCTGTTTATGAACCTGGTGGTGAACGGCAGCGCCCAGAACGGACCGCTGGTGAGCATTCCCGCGCCACCTGCCTCGAGCTGGATCGAGGTCAAGATTCCCCTCAGCAGCCTCAACCCAGGCGGAGCAGCCGTCACCGGCCTGACATGGCAAGACTCGAGCGGAGGCTCGCAGCCAACATTCTACATCGATGACATCGCCTTCACCAGCGACGCCAGTCCAGACGCCCCGCAACTCACCAACGGCAGCCTGCAACCGCGCGCCATTCTGGCAGGCAGCAGCGCCGCGGTGGTGGTGCGCGTCCAGGCCAGCGACCCGCAAGGCGCAGCCGACATCGCCGCTGTCACGCTGGACGCTGCCGGGTTGGGCGCGGGTGTTGTCGCGCTGTACGATGATGGCCGCAACAACGATGGCCTCGCCGGCGATGGACTGTATGGCGCGGTGCTGTCTGTGGCAAGTGGCGCGCCCACCGCAGAGCTGCGCCTGCTTCTCTCAGCAGTCGACCAGGCCGGGCACACCAGCAGCCTGCCGCTGGGCTCCCTGATCGTGCTTGCCCCACCCGGCGGCAGCATCCCTGCTTCCCTGCCTCAGCGCATCGGTTGGGGTTCCAATGCCTGGAGCGAGACCCCCGGGCAGGACTGGCAAGAAAATTCCGGTGTTCCCTGGGACTATGTCTACCAGTACATCACCTATGGCTGGGAGTCCTGGGGCGGCAGCTTTGTTTCCCGCTTCGTTAATCAAGCCTGGGATAAGGGCTTCATCCCCATGGTCACCGTCTACCTGATGCTGGGTGTACCGCCCGACTGCGGCGAGGGCGGCGCCTGTTACGCCCAAAAGTTGCAGAATGCGACCACGGTGCAGAATTACCTGGCCTCGCTGCAGCGCGCTGCCCAAGAGGCTTCTGGCTCTCAACCCGTGATTTTCAACCTGGAACCGGATTTCTACGGTTTCATGCAACAGCTCAGCAACTCTTCCAGCCGTCCGATTGGCGTAGCCCCGGATGACCCCAGCTCATATCCCGTGGCGCTGAACAAGGCCGGCTACGCCAACAACCTGTCGGGTTTTGGACGCTATCTGGTGGATTTAGTTCATGCCACTGCGCCCAACGCCCTGGTTGCGCCAATGGCCTCCACCTGGGCGACCAACGGCGACCCGCAATTTGTAACCGCTGACGAAGCGGCTGCTATGGCGCAGCGCACGGCGGCTTTTATCGACGCCATGGGCGGGGCGCAGGCCGACCTCTTGGTGATCGAGTGGTCGGATCGAGACGCCGGCTCGGGTCTGCGCCCGTGGTGGGACGACAGCGACATGGAAACACCCCGCCCCACTCGCGCCATGCTATGGGCCAACACCCTCTCGCTCGCTGCCGGCAAACGCCTCTTTTTGTGGCAGATGCCGGTCGGCAACATGGCCTTGGAAAACGTCTGTGACCGTTACCAGGACAACCGCGCCGCCTACGCCTTCAACCACCCGCGTGACCTGTTCGAAGCTGGCGTGGTTGGCGTCCTGTTTGGCGGCGGGGCAGCCTGCATGACCCAGGTGTGGACCGACGGCGGCTTCGTCGCTTCCCAGGGCGCTATCGCCTACGCCGTGCCTGCCGCACCCACTGGGCTCAGCCTGGGCGGGCCTGCCGGGCTGCTGGTGAGCGCTAAATGGGATGACCTGGCTGTGACCGACCTGTGGCGCTATCGGCTGGAGTACCGGTTGCAGGGCAGCCCTTCCTGGCAGACCCTCGACGCCGGACGGCGCACAACCATCAGCCTGCTTCTGCCGGGCTCTGGCGTCTGGGAGCTGCGCGTCCGGTCGCAAGACGCGATGGGCAACTACAGCGAACCCAGCACCGTGCAAACCGTGGTCATCAGCGCTGAGGCGCACAACATCTTTTTCCCATTACTGCGCCGTTGAACTTTTAAGAATATTTCCGCTATTATCTCCTCAGAATCGAGTATAATCGACGAAATTTTTCACCCACACAATCGACATGTTCACTCGGCCTATGGTCATCTCTCGCTCCATTTCCACATGCCCAACAGCCGGTGAGCCGACCCTGATTCCCACTACCACGACGAATTGAGCCAGGCCCACCTGCTGGGTTATCTGGCGTGCATCTCCACCAACGTTTCGCGCACCCGCGAAACGGTCTGCCTGAGCTTATCTTTATCAGGAGGAGGCTACAATGAGAAAGATCCGCACCGATACACCTGATCATGCGCCAGATGGCATCGAGAAAGACTCGTGCGCCATCTACATCAGCGCCCGCAAGCAGGGGCAAAGCACGTTTGGCACGCTCAAGCGCGCTCTGGGCGCCCTGGTGAGCATGGGTCACCGCACGGGCTTCGTCAACGGCGAGGGCGATGGAGCCGGCGTACAAACCGATATCCCACGGCGTATTTGGTCGAAAAAGCTCAGCCTGGCTGGCCTGCCCTCCTACCTGGCAACCCAAAATGGGTTTTGGGTGGGTCATCTCTTTGTACCGCAGCAATTCTCCAACAATGCCCTGCGCGAAGAGGTTACCGCCTGTTTCGACAAAGCCGGGCTAAACGTGCTGCTCATGCAGCCTGGGCGTACGCGCCGCGAAGCTTTAGGCCAGCACGCCCGCCTGATGCCGCCCGCTTTCTGGCAGATCGCCGGCTATGCTGAAATCGCTGACCTGGATCGCCGCTTGTTAGCTGTCCAGGTCGAGATCGAGGAGAGGTTCCCCATCTCTTTTGCCTCCCTCAGCTCTCACACCGTGGTCTATAAAATACGCGGCTCGGTGGAGACGCTGGCGCACTATTATCCCGACTTGCAGGACCATACGTTCAACACCTCGATGGTTCTGTGTCATGCCCGCTATTCCACCAACACCGTCTCAACCTTCGAGCGCTCCCAGCCGTTTGCTCTTCTTGGGCACAATGGTGAGATTAATACCATTCAGCGCTTACGACTGGAGGGCAAACAGATCGGCGCCAGGCTCCCCCGCGATGGCTCTGATTCGCAGGATATGGATCGCATCCTGCATACCCTGTGCGCTGATTACGGGCTGGATTTGATCGAAGCCATGGAAATGCTCTTCCCCCCGGTGCCATCTGAAATTGCCATGTTTCCGAACAGCCAGCGCATTGCTTACCAGCGTTTACGTCAGGCTTTCGGACCATACGCCCAGGGCCCGGCAGCCGTGGTGGCGCGCTTTGGCAGCACGATTGTTGCCAGCGTGGATGCGCTGGGACTGAGACCGCTCTGGTTTGTCGAAACCGAGAAAGAGTACATCTTCAGTTCGGAGCGCGGCGCCATACCGCTTGAAATCATGGTCAGCGATGCCCGGCCGATCGCGCCGGGAGAGAAGCTCGCCATCGTGAGCCGGCGCGGTGAGAACCCCGTTGTCTTGAACCAGGCGCAAATTCGCCAACACGTGATGGTGCAGACCTTTCAGCGAGAAGCGCCTCAACTTGCCAACCAATATTGGAGCGGATGGATCCAACGCGGCCCGGGTCGCGTCGATTACGCCCCAGCTTTTGAGCGCGGTCCAGCGGCGGTGCGCCTGGCGGTTCACCCTTCTGCCACGGAAACAACCGCTGCCGCGCCGCGCCTGGAGAGCGTGCATTCGCCTGAGCCGCTGATCAACAATTTCCCCTGGCAAAAAACCAACGCCCGCCCTGTGGACCTGGCGGTGTTGTCTGCCAATGGCTGGTTGAAGGACCACCTGAATGAGTGCGCAGCGCTATCGAGCGAAAAGAAAGATGACCTGGTCAGTTCACTCGGCTATGATGGACCGCTGGCTGCGCTCAGTAAAGTGCGTGTCAATCTCTCCGACTATTTCAAAGAGTCAGTCGCCGTTGTAACCAACCCTGCCATCGATCATGTGCGCGAGAGTGAAGCTTTTTCCACCAGCTCGATGGTCGGCGCCTGTTCACCGATTGGCAAAGCCCCCAACCCAAACGACATCCTGGTAGACCTTGAACTGCCGGTCGTCTTGGGCGGACATCCTCAGGCTGGGAGCCCAGAACTGGTGCAAAAAGTGGCTCACCAGTTTGGCACACTCACCCTGGAGGAGGTGCTCAACGCCTTTCAAGAGAAAGCCGCCTGGCTGGCGTTGGCAGTTCCCCGCTATGCCACCGTCCAGCAAACACTGGAACAACTGGCAACTGAGGCCGTGTCCGCCGTCCAAAAAGGTATGCAATGTCTCATCCTCGATGATACCCCTGCGCTGCAGGACGGCCTGGATTGGCTGGATCCTTGCCTCGCGATATCGTACCTGGACGAGGCGTTGCGCCAGGCGCCCCCTGGAGCAGAAGGGAATCTGCGACGCCGGGTGGGGTTGGTGGTGCGCAGTGCAGCGATCCGCGGCCTGCACGACCTGGTGTTGCTGTGCGGTTTCGGCGCCGACGCCATCAACCCCTATGCCATGTTTGCAAACGTGCTGGCAACCAAAGATGGCGCGCCATCGGAAGAAGAGGCCTTCGCCCTGCTCACCCGCCTGGTGGAAAACCTGAAGGGCGGGCTGGAAAAAGTGACCTCCACGATGGGCTGTCACGAACTGCGCGGCTATGGGCGGGTCTGCAGTTCTTTGGGATTGGCTCCTGATGTGGCAAAAGTGTTTGGCGCCGCCAACTATTTTGGCAGTGAAAACGCCGGCGTCACCTGGCAGCGGCTGGATGAGGAGGCGCGCATCCGCGGCGCAGAGCTGCGCGGCGAGCGCCCAGTCAATCGCCTGCCCTACCAGAATCGCATCTATCCCAGGTACTGGAAAACCGCCCATCTGTACGCCAAGGGCGAGGTCGAATACACCGCTGTGCAACAAGTCTTCCAAAACCTGGCCGCTGAGACGCCGGTCGCCTTACGCCATTTGCTGGGTCTTAAGCTCGCCGCCGGCGAGATCAACCCCGGTGAGGTGGATCTGACCATCCAGGGTTACGATTATCCACTGGTCATCGAAGCGATGTCATTTGGCTCGCAGGGTGAGGCCTCCTTCAAGGCCTATATCCATGCTGCGCAAGCATTGAATATCCTGGGGATCAACGGCGAGGGCGGTGAGCTGCCAGAAATCATGGGAAGATATAAGCGCAATCGCGGGCAGCAGGTAGCTTCTGGTCGCTTTGGCGTCAACGTGGAATTCCTAAATTCTGCGGCGGTGCTGGAGATCAAGATCGGGCAAGGCGCTAAACCCGGCGAGGGAGGTATGCTGCCAGCCAGGAAAGTTACCCCCAAGGTGGCAAAAGCCCGGCGCACACCTGCCTATGTTTCTCTGATCTCCCCCTCCAATAACCACGACCTGTATTCAATCGAAGATCTGGCGCAGCTCATCGAAGAGCTGAAGATGGTCAATCCATCAGCAAAAATCTCGGTTAAAGTGCCGGTGGTGCCAGGCATTGGCGTGATCGCCGTCGGCATCGCCAAGGCAGGTGCTGACATCATCAACATCAGCGGCTACGATGGCGGCACCGGCGCAGCCCGGGCGCACTCATTGCAATACGCCGGCTTACCCACCGAGATCGGTATCATCCAGGCGCACCGCGCCCTGGTGGACGCTGGCCTGCGACACAGGGTGGAGTTGTGGGCCAATGGCGGGATGAAGACCGGAGAGGACGCCATCAAAATGATCTTGCTGGGCGCTAATCGCATCGGCTTCGGCACCATGGCAATGGTCGCGCTGGGCTGCACTATCTGCCGGCAGTGCAACCTGGGCACCTGCCACGTGGGCATTGCCACCCAAATCCAGACCATCGACGAAGCGCAGGCGCAAGGGCTCAAACATTTTAAGCCGGTAGTGTTTGAAGAAGGCTACCAGAGAATTGTGCGCTTGTTCTCCGGCATCGCCGACGAGATGCGCACACTCACTACCCGGCTGGGAGCTCGCCGCTTGCAAGACCTGGTCGGGCGCGCCGACCTGCTGGAACAGACGCAGCTTCATGATCAGATCGACTTGTCTCCCATGTTTGATCCGATGCCGCTGCGCCCCCGCCCGGAGCATGAACGAGGCGTGGGGGTGCTGCTGACCCGTCCACGCAACAGCCTGACCAGCATACTGACCGACCTGATCTTGCACACCATCCACCAGGATGAGCGCGAGATCACCTACCAGGATTCGGTCTCTGCCATCGACCGGGCGCTCGGCTCACGCCTGGCAGGCGAATTGATCCGTCGGCAGGAAATTCGTCAGCAAATCGACACGCTGCACCTGCGCTTCGGACCATCTTCACTGGCAGGCAACGGCTTTGCCGCCTGGTCCACAGACCAGATCGATATCATTATCGAGGGCGGAGCTCAGGATGGGGTGGCAAAGGGCGCCAGCGGTGGGCGTGTGGCGGTCATGAAAGGCCTCAACCATGATGGCATGCGCATTGACGGCAGCGTTGGCAAGAGCTTTGCCTACGGCGCCCAGGGTGGCATCCTGATTGTGCAAGGCAACGCCGACTCGCGCGCCTGCGTGCGGCTCTCCGGCGCCAAGGTGATCCTGGGCGGTGAAATCGTCGCTCCGCTGGATGACAACAACCTGGGCAGCAGCTCTCTCGCAAGCTCCGCCAACCTGAAAGGTTTTGCCTGCGAGTACATGACCTCCGGCACTGTGCTGATCATGGGCGATCCCGGCCCTTACGCCTTCTCGGGTATGACTGGCGGTATCGTTTACCAGAAACTGACCCCCGAATTGGGCTTTGACCAAAAGGCGCTGCAGCGCCGCCTGGCGTGCGGCGCCAACGTGCGCATCCAGCCGTTGGAAGCCAGCGACCTGCCTGCCGTGCAAGAGTTGCTCTCTTACTACATCGAAGCCTTGGAGCAAACGTACCAGTACGAAACCGTAGAGCAGATGCGCATCCTCTCTCAACCAGAGATCCTGCTGGGCTGCTTTGTCAAGGTTGTCCCAACGCCCGCAGGCTGAAAACGATCCTGTTACACTGCTTGCCTTCGTTCCTGAGACATCCTCGCCAGTCGAACCGGTTCTCGTAGGGGAGCAAGCATCTGGCTGGAGCTCCGCTCATGGCTGACATGCGGCTCATGCTGGATGCTTGCCCCCCAACAATTTCTTCCATTAGAAACTGTGCAGAGCAGCCCCCGGCAGTGACGGAAACAGCTTCACCTGGCACAGAACGCCGGGTTCGCAATGGCAGGCGCTGTCGCGGCGAGCAGTTCCACGTCGCCGAACGCATGTATTAAGGAAACCGCTCCTGGCGAAGAAACGGGCAATACACTGCTTCGCACTGCGATTGAAACCCTCTGCCGCCCGCCGAGGGATGGCTTCGCTTCGTATGCCGGGAGAAGGGGGGTTCTCAGGGGGCTTACCGCAGGCGCTATTCTTACCTTTTTCTTAAATTTCGTATATGTACTTCTAATAATTGGGGATTATCTATTGGGCGAATGCTCAGGTTGAGCGAACAAAAAAGCTCAACCGAATGACTTTTCGAAGGAGGTAGCTTTATGTTGGCTCGTAGAGACTTACTTTTCGACTTTGATAGCCTGGCTTATTGTTGGGACTTCTTCCCTGGGGACAACCTGGCGATCGACGTGTACGAGAAAGATGACCGGCTGGTGGTGAAAACTGCTCTGCCCGGGTTGCGACCCGAAGACATCCACGTGACTGTCCAAAATGGCTTCCTGACCATTCAGGCTCAGGATGAGGCTGCTGAAGAGCAAAACGCCCGTGGATGGTATCTCCGACGTCAGCGCGCCTGGGCCTGGCAGCGCTCGCTTCGCCTGCCGGTAGATGTTGACGTGGACAGCTCGCGGGCCGATTTGAAAGATGGCATCCTGACCATCACGCTTTTCAAGACCGGAGCCCGCAAAAAGCTGACCAACCGCATCAAAATCAACCTGCCAAAGCTTAAGCTTCCTGCTCCCAAGAAGGGAGGGAAGAAAATTCACATTTCTCGCTAAATAGGAGTTTGCCATGGAACACAAACGCTTGAATTCCCTGATTGGACTGGTGCTGCTTCTCACACTGACTTTCGCCCTTTCCTCCCCAGCGCTGGCGCAGGAAAGCCAGCCAGGCAGCGCCACCCCACAGCCATTGCTGCTCTACACTCAGTACCCCAGCCGCATGATTGGCCTGGGTGAGACCGTCACACTGCCATTAAAGCTGCGTGCTGGCGTCGCCCAGGTAGTCAGCCTGGAGGTGCAGGGCTTGCCGGAAGGCTGGACCGCTACCTTCCGCGGCGGGTCGCAGATTGTGGATGCCGTTTATGTCGATGGCGTTGCGGACGCCTCTGTCGACCTCCGTTTGGAGACGCCATCCAATGCCGAACCCGGCAAATACGAGCTAAAAGTCATCGGAAGCAGCAAGCGTGAACAGACTGAGCTGATCATTAACCTGACGATCAAAGAGAAATTGCCGCCGCGCCTGTCGCTGACCACCGATGGGCTGCCCACCAAGCGCGGCACGCCAAACTCCGCCGTCACCTTCACCCTGAACTTGAAAAATGAAGGCGGTGAAGACCTGATCGCGGAACTGAGTGCAACTCAGCCGGAAAATGTGCAGGTCACCATCCAGTCTGGCGGACAGGATGTCACCGAGCTTGAGCTGGCTCCCAATGAAACCAAAAATCTCACCGTCAAAGCCACGCCGCTCGTGCGGCTGGAAGCGGGCAACTACAGCTTCAGTGTCCAGGCAATCGCCGGTGATGTCAGCGCCCAGATTGACCTGACGGTTGAAGTGGTAGGGCAAGGCAGGTTGAGTGTGTCCGCGCCGGAGGGTCGCCTCTCCGCCCAGGCCTACGCTGGCCAGGATAATCCGTTGAAAATCGAGCTGACTAACAGCGGCACCGCCCCGCTGCGCGGCATCCAGCTCACCTCCACCACCCCAAGCGGCTGGTCGATCACCTTTGACCAGGCCGAGATCGCCGAAATACCCGCTGGCGAGACTGTGGAAGTGACCGCCCAGGTTAAACCGCCGGAAAAAGCCGTCGCTGGTGACTACGTGATCACCATCAATGCACGGCCAGTCGACAGTCAGCAGGAATCGGCTGATTTCCGTATCACCGTGCGCACCTCTACGCTGTGGGGCGTTGCTGGCATTGGCCTGATCGCCCTGGCGGTGGGTGCCGTGGGTGCAGCCGTGGTTCGCTTCGGGCGCCGCTGATCGGTTGGTCATCCTTCGCTGGCCGTCCCAGAGGATTGACCAGCGAAGGAAATCACCAATCGTGGCACAGAATCCTTGCTGCGTTCGGAGTGACCGAGCAGGAGGTAGGTTTATGGACGATCATCCTGTAATCTACACCAAAGATCTTACCAAGAAATACGGCGGTTTCACCGCCGTAGATAGTCTCAACCTGGAAGTGAAAGCGGGTGAAGTGTTCGGTTTGTTGGGCCCCAACGGTGCGGGGAAAACCACCACCATCTTGATGTTACTCGGGCTGACCGAACCTTCCTCTGGGTCAGTGCGCGTCCTGGGCCTCGATCCAGCTCGCCAACCGCTCAGCGTCAAATCGCGCGTTGGTTACCTGCCAGACCAGGTTGGCTTTTACGATGAGCTGACTGCCAGCGAAAACCTGACCTACATCGCCCGTTTGAATGGCATTCCTGGCGACCAGATCCCGCGGCGGGTCGATGAATCGTTGGAGAGGGTTGGCCTGCTGCACGTAGCCTCGAAGCGGGTCAGCGCCTTTTCTCACGGCATGCGCCAGCGGCTGGGCCTGGCTGATGTGCTGATCAAACAGCCCCAGCTCATCATCATGGATGAGCCCACTTCGGGTCTCGACCCCGAAGCTTCCCATGACTTTCTGAACACTATTCGCAGCTTGAAAGAGGAAGGCATCACCATCTTGCTCTCCTCGCACTTGCTGCATCAGGTGCAGGCCATCTGCGACCGAGTGGGACTGTTCAACCAGGGGAAAATGGTGCTGCAAGGCACAGTCGAGCAGCTCGCCATGCGCGTATTGGGCGGCGCTTACCGCATCCAACTGGACGCCGCTGGTGAGCGCAGCCAGATTTTGCAGGCCCTGGAGAAAGTGCCCGGCGTCTCATCCGTGAACGCCACCGATAGCAGAGCTTATGAGATCGAAGCAGCCCAGGATGTGCGCGCTGAGGCTGCCGAGGCGGTGATTACCGCCGGCGGCAAGCTGCTAAAGCTGGGCATCCAGGCCCAGAGCCTGGACGATATCTATTCGGCATATTTCAAGGAGGTGGAGCATGAGCACCGCCGCGCTAAAGCCATCAGCTAAGATCAGCGCCCAGGGAGAAACCGCCCATCGCAGCAGAGAAGGCTCTCCCTGGACCGGCATGTGGGCGGTCATCCTCAAGGAGATGGCCGACCACCTGTCCAGTACGCGCATCTTCATCCTCAACACTTTGATCTTGCTGGCAGCCGTGGGCACGGTCTTTGCCGCCACTCAGCAAATTTCGCAAACGGTCAGCCAGGACGAATTTCTCTACTTGCGCTTGTTGACCACCGCGCGACAGCCTTTGCCTGCCTTCGTCGCCCTGCTAGCCTTCTTCATCCCATTGATTTCGATTGCCCTGACCTTTGATGCGGTCAATGGCGAGTTCAGCCGGCGCACCATGTCACGCATCCTGGCGCAGCCGATTTACCGCGATGCCTTGCTGATGGGCAAATTCCTCGCCAGCCTGTTCACGCTGGCATTGGTCTGCACCGCCATCTGGCTGCTGATCTTTGGCCTGGGTATCCTGCGCCTGGGTGTTGCCCCAGGAACAGAAGAAGTCGGCCGCGCCTTGCTTTTCCTGTTAGCAACCATTTTCTATGGCGGCATCTGGCTGGCGCTGGCAATGGTCTTTTCAGTGCTCTTCCGCCAGACAGCAACCGCGGCCCTGGCTTCTATTGCTGTTTGGCTTTTCTTCACCGTTTTCTGGGGCATGATCTCCGGCTTCCTGGCGCAAACCCTCAGCCCGGTGCAGATCGGATTGCCTCAAGAGATCCTGGCCCAAGCCAGCATGGAGCAGACGCTCTCTCGTCTCTCACCCAACACGCTCTACGCCGAGAGCATGGTTGCGCTGCTTCAACCGCAGGTGCGTTCGTTGGGTATCTTGCTGCCCACACAGCTCGACGGGGCCATCCTGGGTTCACCGCTGCCACTGGCGCAGTCGATACTGTTGATCTGGCCGCAAATGACCGGCTTGATCGCAGGATCGATCCTGCTGTTCGCCCTGGCATACGTGCTGTTCCAGCGACAAGAGATCAGGGCCTAACCATCCTGTGCAGGAGGGCGATCAAGCAGGCGCCCTCCTGCACATTCGACACTCGCAGGCGCTTCTTGCTGGCGCAGCGATGCGCGTCCAATTATTCCCCCTCAGCACTCACTAAACCCGCACGCATAGCATTTTCGGCAGCCCTCCTCATTCACCACGGCTGCCACGCCGCACTCCGGGCACAAATCCCCAATTTGCAGCGGTGTCTGCTCGTAGGCGGCTGCCGTCTCGCTGCGGTGGTGATGGCCGTTGCCGGGTTGGCTTTCCCTGCTCTGCGGATCAGTCTCTTCCAGGTACTGCGCCAGCATCTGCGCCACACCATCGGGCAGTGAACGCACTCGGTTGGGACCGAAGCCCAACGAGCGCCCGCCGCCGATGCCGGAAAGCTGACGCCAGATCTCTTTCAGCCGGTCGCGCGGCGCTACCGGCGAAGCCAGGCGCAAAATATATGAGATCAGCCGCCCAATGGCTTCCGAGACCGCTGCCGTATCGGAGCCAGCTTTGGACGTGTTGATGAACACCTCAAAGGGCTGTTCGCCGCCGTTCTCATTGATCGTCACGAAGGCTTTGCCCAGCGGTGTGCTCACCGTATAGGTGTAGCCGCGCAAACTGCGCGGGCGCGGTTTCTTCTTATCGTGCCACATGGGAAGCTGTGCTTCCTCACGGGCTGGCGGCGCAACAGGTTGCGCAGCAGGCGCACTCTCACCCACCTGCTTCTGCCTGGCAGTAGCGTTGGTCTCCAGCACCACTTTGTTGCGCGAACCGGTCACATACACGGTGATGCCCTTGCAGCCAAGCTGCCAGGCAAGCTGGTAAGCGGTGGCGACATCTTGCACGGTCGCATTGGGTGGGAAGTTTATCGTCTTGCTCAGGGAGTTGTCCACGAAAGCTTGCAAAGCGCCTTGCATGCGCACATGCTCTTCAGCACTGATATCCGACGAGACAACGAATGTGTGGCGCAAGCGCTCGCTCAAGAAATCGAGATCCTGGCAGGTGCCATATTCCATGACATGGGCGACCACCTGCTTGCGGGTCTGTTCATCTAAACCAGCATCGAGCAGCGCCTTTTCGAATTGTGGGCTGGTGTAGGTAAGCTGCAGATCTTTGCCGTTGTCGTTCACGTGGCGAATATAGGCCAGGGCAAAGACCGGCTCGCACCCATAACCTTCGCATCCCGCGACGGTGGCAATCGTGCCGGTTGGCGCTACGGTGGTCTGGGCAGCGTTGCGGATGCCATGTCGCAAGATGCCATCCACCACTTGCTGCCAGTCGACCGCTGGGCGTCCCCAATCGCGCTGGTAAGGATCAATTGGCTCGGGCGGACTCCAACGCAGATTGTGCGGATCGTAGATACTGCCTTCGATGGCCCGGAACGGACCGCGCTGCCGGGAGAGCTCGACGCTGGTCAGCATGGCATGGTAGCGCACGAACTCCATAACCTGGGCGCCGAACTCTTGTCCTTCTTCGGAACCATAGCGGATGCCGGCATGGTACATCAGGTCGCCCAGGCCCATAATGCCCAGGCCGATACGACGGGCGTTATAGGCTGCTTCTTTCAACTGCGGCACTGCTGGCACGTAAGCATTGGCATCTACCACATCGTCCAGGAAGATCGTCGAGAGCACCACGCTGCGGCGCAGCGATTCCCAGTCCACGCTGCCGTTGGGTCCCAGGTGCTGGGCCAGATTGACCGATCCTAGGCAGCAATTTTCATAGGGACCTAACCACTGCTCACCGCATGGGTTCGTCGCTTCGAGAGCATACAGGTGCGGCACCGGGTTAGAGCGATTGGCGGCGTCCAGGAACAACACACCTGGCTCGCCGTTGTGGTGCGCCTGGCTAACGATTTTCTCGAACAATTCGCGGGCGCGCAAGCGTTTGTGTACCTTGATAGGTATACCGGCGGCTTCGGCTTCTTCCAACGTGCCTTTGAAGCCCTTATATTGTGGGGTGCTGACGTCCGGAAAGCGCAATTCCCACAGATCATCGTTTTCGACTGCCTGCATGAAGGCGTCGGTGATGCCGACAGAGATATTGAAATTCGTGATCGCGTTTTCGTCTGTTTTGCAGGTGATGAATTCTTCGATATCTGGGTGATCGACGCGCAACACCGCCATGTTTGCGCCGCGTCGTGTGCCGCCCTGGGCAATCTCTCCAAAGGCTTTATCGTAGACGCGCAAAAATCCGACCGGGCCGGTCGCCTGGCCAGCCGAAGAGCGCACCAAAGTCTTCTTGGGGCGTAAGCGCGAGAAGGCAAATCCATTGCCGCCGCCAGTTTGCTGAATCAGAGCCGCGTCGCGCAACGTCTGAAAGATGCCTGAAGGGTCGCGCCCCATATCATCGGCGATAGGCAGCACAAAGCAGGCGGCCAATTGCCCCAGCGGTGTGCCTGCCCCCGTGAAGGTGGGTGAGTTGGGAAAGAATTTCTTGGACGCCAGCAGCGTGTAGAATTCCACAGCTCGCGCCATCACGTCGCCTTGCCATTGCTCTTCGACTTTGGCGACGTGGTACGCCACGCGCCAGAACATCTCTTCAACCGTCTCCACCGGCTCGCCATCAATCCCGCGCCGCACATAGCGGCGCATCAACACCTGGCGTGCATTTTCGGTCAGCTCCACCGAGGGTAGGCTCTCCGGCATCGCCGGGGTTGGCAGCAATCCGGTATTTCCTTGCCTGGTTTGTGAATCCTTTAACATTTGACTCTCTCCTCAATCACCCGGGGTTCAATTATTTAAAATTGCCGCAATTTCCCCCTGCGGCGGGGGAGATGGAATTAGTTGCTCTCGAGCAGACGGTCGATTTCGCCGCGGATCGCCTTCAGGTCATCCAATCCCAGGTAGACGATGGCATAGCGGATGTATGCGATCTGGTCCAGGTCCTTCAAGCCAGCGATCACCATGTCGCCAACCACGCGCGAGGATACCTCCGCTCTGCCCATAGCTTGCAACGTGGCTTCGATTTCGCCGACCAGGCGCTCGATGTCGGCTGCCGATACCGGGCGCTTGGCGCACGAGATGCGAATGCCGCGCATCAGCTTTTCCCGGTCAAAATCTTCGCGCGTGCCATCTTGCTTGATAATCAATGGCGTTGCCAGGATAGGTCGTTCGTATGTGCTGAATCGCTGTCCGCAATTCTCACATTCGCGCCGCCTGCGCACACCGCCGCGCGCATCATGCGAGGTATCGACCACCTTAGACCCTTCGTGCTTGCAATATGGACAGCGCATATTATCCTGAAATTTTAATTATAGAACAAATGTCTCCGCCACAGCTTGGGTGTCGGCATAGGAATACCAGCACATGTGGGGAGATACTGGTGAAATTCTAGCATATCCGCACTGGATGTGCAAGGTTCTGCAGTAGCATGTTAACATTAGAGTTTTTCAGGTTGCAAGGGGGGCTGCCCTGCCCCGCGAAGGCATAAAGAGGCAGGGCAACCCAGCGGCGCGCCGCAGGCGCGTCGCGAGGGCAGCCCATGTGAGGAGGTGCACAGGCTGCCCCTCGTGCTTTTGTTTGGCGCTCAGCCGCCAGGACAGCAGCCAGCGCCGGTCACACTCGGCTGCGCCCATCGCGCCGCGTCCATCGGCAACACCTTCCCACAGGCCAGGGGCGTTGACCTGCTCGGTATGGCGCTGCTACCCGCCAGGGATGGTTAGCGCGTGCGATTGCGCAGGAAGGTCGGGATGTCCAGGTCGTCGGTATTGAAAGCCCTTGGCTGGAAATCCCGCGTCCCGCTGTTCATATCAACAGGGATTCCTGCGTTGGCTGGGCGTTCCTTATCCTTTCCCGCCGGCGACTCGGCGATGCGCCGGGCCGGCATGCCGGTGCGCTCGAATCCGGTGGCAATCACGGTGATGCGCACTTCATCCTTCAGGTTCGGGTCGATCACCGCGCCGAAGATCAGGTTCACGTCCGGATGAGCGGTCTCCTTAATAATCGCAGCCGCCTGGTTGACCTCGAACAGAGTCAGGTCAGGACCACCGGTGACGTTGAACAGGATGCCGCGCGCGCCGTCGATGGTTATGTCCAGCAATTGGCTGGAGATGGCGGCTTCGGCAGCAATGCGGGCCGCGTCCTCGCCCTTGCCATTGCCAACCGCCATCAGCGCCGCGCCGCCTTCGGACATGATCGTGCGCACATCGGCGAAGTCCAGGTTGATCAAGCCAGGCACCGTGATCAGTTCAGAGATGCCCTGCACACCCTGGCGCAGCACATCATCCGCCATGCGGAAGGCCTGTTGCATGGTAGCGCGCTTGTCCACGATCTGCAGCAACCGGTCGTTGGGGATGACGATCAATGTGTCGGCCTGTTCTTTCAGCCGTGAGATGCCGGCCTCGGCCGATTGGATGCGACGCGCCCCTTCGAAGGTGAAGGGACGAGTCACCACGCCGATGGTCAGCGCGCCGACTTCCTTGGCAATCTGCGCCACAACGGCTGCCCCGCCGGTGCCCGTACCGCCGCCCATGCCCGCGGTGATGAACACCATGTCAGAGCCTTTCAGCACGTTGTACAGCTCTTCGGCTGACTCTTCGCTGGCCTTGCGCCCAATCTCAGGATCGCCGCCAGAACCCAGGCCGCGCGTCAGTTTTTCTCCGACCCGCACTCGAGTCGATGCCTTGGAGAGCATCAGCGCCTGGGCGTCGGTGTTGACCGCCACAAAATCAACGCCTTGCAGTCCCTCGGCAATCATGCGGTCGACGGCATTGCAACCGCCGCCACCCACGCCGACCACCTTAATCTTGGCGAACGATTCGAGCTGGCTGGGTAGGTTCAAATCTGTACTCATAATGTAATCCTCCTCGTTTCTGTTATCTTCTCATTGGGTCGCCTGCGCCGCTCGTTGACCGGCCAACCCTCTCTCGAATAAGGTTGATAATCAGCGCCGTTGTCGTCCGGTGCTGGAATATCCTGCTTAGGGCAGCAGCCTGCGCAAGAAGCTCATTAGCTTCTCTCGAAAACTTCCGCTCGGCTGCGGCAAAAACGGCGAACGCTTTCCGCCTGCTGGAGAGCCAAACTCGCTCATCAGGGCGGCCCATTTGAGCAGCCCTACGCTGGTGGAGAAAATCGGCGAGCCCAGCTTGTCGGCCATACCTACCAGGTTTTCCGGTTTAGCAACGCGCACCGGCACACCAAACACGCGCCCGGCGACCGTCTTGATGCCTGGCAGCAGACTGGTGCCGCCGGTAAGCACGATGCCGGCTGGCAGCAAGCCATCGTAACCGGAGCGCTTGATCTCTTGCAGCACCATACCGAAGATTTCTTCCACGCGCGCCTCGATGATCAGAGCCAGGTCCTGGCGGTTGATCTGCACCGCCTGCTGCTCGCCAAACGGATTGACCTGGAAAAACTCCTGCGAACCCACTTCGGCTTGCGAGGCGCTACCATGCTGCAGCTTGATCTCCTCCGCCTGTTCGAGCGAAAGACGCAAGCCGTGAGCAATATCTGAGGTGATATGATTGCCGCCAACTGCCAGCACCGCCGTGTGCCACACATCGCCATCGATGTAAATCGCCATGTCGGTGGTGCCGCCGCCGATATCGCACACGATCACGCCCATCTGGCGCTCAGTCTCGTTCAGCACTACCTCTCCGGAGGCCAGCGGGTTGAGCACGAACTGCGAGACCTCTACACCAGAGGCGCCCACGCACTGGCGCAGGTTCTCCACGGAAGCCGCCGCCGCGGTGATGATATGCGTTTCAACTTCCAGGCGGTAGCCATGCATCCCCACCGGCATACGAATGCCTTCCTGCCCATCCACGTTGAATCCGCGCTGGATGACATGAATAATCTCGCGATTGTGTGGGATTGCCACGGCGCGGGCAGCATCCACTGCTCGGGCGACATCATCGCTGTCGATCATGCGCCCACTCACACCCACCACGCCGCGGCTGTTGACCGAAGAAACCTGAGAGCCGGCCAGGCTCACCAGCGCATTCTGGATCTCGTAACCGGAAGAACGCTCAGCCTTGTCGATCGAGCGCACGACCGCCTGCGATGCCGCCGCCAGGTCAACCACCACACCCTTTTTAATACCCTGTGAAGGCTCCAGCCCCATTCCCAGGATGCGCAGCTTATCCGGCTCCTGGTGCTGGGCGACCAGGGTACACACTTTGGTTGTTCCGATATCTATTCCAACAATGATGGGTTCATCCATCCGCACACGCTCCGCTCTCAGAGACTCGCTTTCAGCGGCTGAGTCGATAATATGGAGTGTGAACGTATTCCACGCTGATCAAAGCGGGCCGTTCACCTTTCTGTTCCAATTTGTTGACCAGGGCATTGTAAACCTTCAACTTCATCTCCATGTCTTTTACCTGCCCAAAATATGCTTGCCAGCCACGCTCATCCTGCCAGCCAAATCCTCGCTGAGGGTCATACACCAGCGGTACGCCAGCCGGCGCCTGGGCTCCCAGGGAAATGAGCGTCGAGACCATATCGACTGTGAGCAGTTGGTTGCTGTCGTTTGTTCCGGCAGTTTGAGCTTCTAGCAAATCCTGCTCATACGAAACTGGCGAACCCATGGCTTCCACCACCAGCGTCGGAGCGGGATCTTCCAGGTTGCGCAACGGAAATGCCACACCATTGGGATCCACCAACAGCGTTCGTCCATCCTGGCGCCAGGTGATCACCGGTTGGCGTTCTTCCACGGTGACCACCAACTCCGCGGGCAGTGAAATGCTCACCTCCACCGAGGAAAACTCTGGAAAGGCCTGCACCAGGCGCTCACGCAGCTCAGTAGCATCCAGGCTGAAAACAGGTTGGTTGCGCACATCCAGCACGGTATTGACATCCCGGCTGCTCAAACGCTGTAATCCATTGATCTGGGTTTCTAAAACGGTAAAGCGCGGCGAATTCCACATGGTATAGAGCAGCGCTACCAGCGAGGCCACCAGGGCGAATGAGAACAGGCGCCAGCCCACGTTGATTTCCGGTATCGCCGGCAAGCGCATTTCAGCCCCAGGCATATTCAGGGTGATGTCGTAGCGCCGCTTCAAACGACCCTGCTGGCGAGAGGCTGTCTGCCAGGAGAAAGCGGATGATCCGCCGCGCACCATAACTGGCGGGGCGCTGCGCTCGCGCGCCATGCTGCGCGCGGCTGCCGGGCGAGCTGTCGGCCTGCTTGCAGCCTGCCTGTCTTTCTGCGGCGCACGACGCAGAGTACGCTCCGTTGGGCGCAGGGCGGGTTGCGGCTCGCTCGAGCGCCCAGTCGTGCTCCGCCCGAGAGCGCCGCGCCCGCTGCCTGTCCGGCGGGTGCGCCTGTGTGATCCACCCAGCAGATCCAGCCGCAGCTTTGGCAGACTAAAACCGGTTCTTCGACGACTTCTGCTCATACACTCTCTCCTCACCGTTCGTACCGTCGTTCGGTGCGATCCCGTTGTGCTTTGCGCTCCAAAGCCAACTCGATCAATCGATCTACCAGCTCGGGATAGCTCATACCGCTGGCTTCCCACAGCTTGGCGTACATACTGATACTGGTGAATCCAGGTATGGTATTGACCTCGCTCAGGTACAGCTCCTGACTTTCTTTATCCAACAAGAAATCCACCCGCGCCATGCCAGCGCAATCAATGGCCTGGTACGCTTGCAGGGCAATCTCCTGGACCTGGGCTGTGATCTCAGGCGACAGAGGCGCCGGGATCAGCAAGCGGGAGCGATCATCATGGTACTTGGCATTGTAGGAGTAGAAATCCTCCGCCGGTATGATCTCGCCCGGTAGCGACGCCTGCGGGTGGTCGTTGCCCAACACACTGACCTCGATCTCTCGTGCCGGAATACCGCGCTCGACCAGCACTCGCCGGTCATAGCGTGCAGCCTCCAACAAGCCCTCCAGCAAATCTGAACGGCTGCGCACTTTGCTCACGCCCACCGACGAGCCCAGGTTGGCTGGTTTGACAAACAGCGGGAAAGGTGCGACGGCTTCGGCTTTTGCCAGCGCAGATTCGATGTCCGTCTCGATCTCGCTGCGCAGCAGCAGCGCCGATTCGAGCACAGGTAATGAATGAGCGCGCATCACATCTTTGAACAGCGCTTTGTCCATGCCCACCGCCGAGCCCAGTACACCAGCGCCCACGTAAGCGATATCTGCCATCTCCAGTACGCCCTGTAACGTACCATCCTCGCCGAAGGTGCCATGCAGCACCGGGAAGATCACGTCCAGTTCAACCAAAGCTTCCAACACGCTGCCACGAAAACCATACAATCCAGAATGGGTTGGATCGGGCAACAACGCTGCCGGTGTTAAGTGTCGATGATCGCCGGAGAGCAACGCTTCTAATACATCACCTGGCGCATGCGTCGCGCTGACCCACCAGGCGCCGTCCAGGGTGATGCCAATCTGGGTCACCTCATATTTCTCCGCTGACAACGCGGCCAGCACCGAGCGCGCCGACATCAGCGAAACCGCATGCTCGCCCGACCGGCCGCCAAAGATGACCCCGATGCGCAGTTTACGTTGCGCTCCAGACAATTGCCCACTCATCGTTTACAATCCATCTCTTTCAATTCCTGCGATCTCTTCTGCCCAATCTCCAACTAGCTCCACTTCCAGCTCGAGCTGGATACCCGTTTGTTCACGGACGATATGCTGCGCGGTGCGGATCAGACGGTAGACATCCTGCGCTGTCGCCCCGCCAAGGTTGATAAAAAAATTGGCATGCAACGAGCTGATCTGCGCCCCACCGATTTGTAATCCCTTTAAGCCAGCGGCTTCGATCAGACGTCCCGCGTAATCTCCGGCAGGATTCTTGAACATCGAACCCATGCTCGCTCCGGGCGGCTGAGTGCGCCGTCGGTAGGCCACCAGCTCATCCAAACGAGCCTGCACCGACTGGGGTGTGCTGCGCGTGAGCTGTAAAGTTGCTGCCAGGACGATTGCCTGAGGTTGGCCTGCCTGGATTTTGCCTTTGAGGGCGCTGCTCCGGTAGGTGTACTGCAATTGCTCCACCGTCCATTCAACCCTGCCAACACCATGTTGCAAGATTTCTGCCACCAACAAATTGCCTGCCATATCGCCGCCGTGGGCGCCAGCGTTGCCAACCACCGCCCCACCCACAGTTCCGGGGATGCCTGCTGCCCACTCCAACCCGCCCAGGCCGTGTGCTGCCGCCTGGCGCGCCAATGCGCCAAAATTGGCTCCAGACTCTGCCCACACCCGGGGCGGTTCCATCTGCAGATCGAACCGCACGGCGCGTGCGCGGTTGATGATCGTCACGCCGCGCACACCCCGCTCGCTGACCAGGATGTTCGAGCCGCCGCCCAGGATCACAAAAGGCGCCTTATGCTGCCACAGGAGCTCGGCTGACTGCACCAGCTCGGAAAGCTGTGTTACCTCGACCAGGTAGTCTGCGCGTCCACCCAGGCGCGCCGCCGTGTAACGATCCAGAGGCTGGTCGTAATGCAATCGTTCGCCAAAGATCGCCTTGAGCGCAGTCAGGAGCTGCGGCTTATCCAGCAAAGCGTCTCTTGTTTGCATGGGGCGTGGGTGTGATCCGATCATATCAGGCGCAGATACCTCAGCCTGCTCTCACAGGTTCTTGCAGCGCTCGATGAGTTTCAACAGCATCTCCCGGGTGTGGGGAACGCTGCGCCCCTTGATTGGCGGCTTACGGGAAGGCGCAGGCGGCTGCTCACCCTCTGCAGGGCGAACCTTCAAGTGCAATGCCTGAGGGTCTAACGTTTCTGTGGAGTAAACTTTCTTCTCTTCTGCCATTGCTCAATCCTTTCTCAACTGGCGATTTATCTCGCCGAGGCTGCCTGCCTCTCCATCAGCCTCTCGAACACAATCCGGCTCAATTCTAGAGCATCGCCCGCTGATAGCACCAGCAGCACATCGTTGGCGCGCAAATGCGCATACAGGTAGCTCGCGGCTTCTTCCAGGGTGGCGCAGTAAGCCGCGCCGGGGTGCTGCATGCGCTCTACCAATTGGCGTGAAGAAAATCCATCTTTCGGCGCCTGCTCACGCGCCGCATACACCTCGGTGACCACCACCCGATCAGCCTCCCGCAGCGCAGCGATGAACTCTTCTCCCAACAGCCGGGTGCGCGAATAGGTGTGCGGTTGCCAGGCTGCCCATACGCGGCGATTGGGGTAGCGCTGGCGAGCTGCCTCCAGGGTCGCCTTGATCTCGGTTGGATGGTGGGCGTAATCATCCACAATCACCACACCAGCCGCCTCGCCGCGCAAATCGAAGCGCCGCCCCACGCCCTTGTATTCGCTGAGCGCCCGGGCAGCTCGTTCGAGATCCAGGCCCAGAAAATCTGCCACAGCCAGGGCTGCCGTGGCATTGAGCACGTTGTGCTTGCCCGGCGCCTGCAGGCTCAACTTTGCCAGAGGTTTCTCCGTGAAGGGGCTGCGCACCAGCGCATCGAAACCGCCGCGCGCATTCACCACCAAATCCACCGCCTGGTAATCAGGAAGTTCGCGTCCCACCCAGGCGTACAGCCCATAAGAACGCCGTGTGCTGCGCAGTTCGAACTCCGCTTGCAACAAGCCGCGTGCGCCGGTATCGTCGCTGCAAGCCAACAAAACGCCGCCCGGTTTCACCTGCCTGGCAAACCTGGTGAACGCATCCAGATAATCCCGCGGGGTGGGGAAGCAATCTGGATGATCATGCTCAATATTGGTCACCACCGCCACCATCGGTTCGAGGCCCAAGAACATATTGTCGTATTCGTCCGCCTCCACCACAAATAAGCGCCCGCTGCCGGCGCGAGCATTGGCGCCCAGGTTGGCAGAGATGCCGCCGATGATGTAGCCAGGCTGCTCTCCCAAAGCAGTCAACATCCAGGCGATCATGGCGGTGGTAGTGGTTTTTCCGTGGGTGCCAGCAACAGCGATACACTGCTGCCCTGCCAGCAAGCTGCCGAAGAACTCGTTGCGTTTAAGCACCGGGATACCCTGGGCCAGGGCCGCCTCCACTTCTGGGTTATCGGCTGTCACCGCCGAAGAGCGCACCACCACCTGCGCGCCAACGATGTTTTCTGGGCGATGTCCGATAAACACCTGCGCACCTGCCTCACGCAGAGAATCGAGGAGCGACGAATCCTGGCGGTCGGAACCGCTCACGGTTTCGCCGCGCTCCAGCAGCACCCGGGCAATTGCCGAAAGTCCGCTTCCTCCAATGCCGATCAAATGCACATGCGTCATCAGTGTATACTGCCTCAGATAAAGACCACAATGACAAACAAGAAAGCCGCCGCCACGCCAAAGTAAATATATGGGCTGTTGTTGGCAATCAGCCACTTGGGCGGCAGCAAGTCCACCAACCCGGGTACCGGGTCTGGTTTGGTGATGTATGGCTTGAAAGGATAGTCCGAGATGTGCATGAAATACCACACCGTTCCCACGACCAGGAAACCATTCAATGCGCCCAGGAAAAAGCCCAGCATCGCATCCGACAATTTTTCCCGGGCAAAGCGTCCCTGCGGCACCTTCGGCAGATTGGGTGTTTGATAAGCAAACAGCACCAGCATCAGCACAATAATCGTGCGCAGCCAGAATTGCGGGCTGCCATTGGCATTCAGAAAGTCACGCAGCGAGGTGGGAACAAAGCGCTCCAATACAGCAATAATGAACAGCGACAGCACCACGCCAAAAGTCACCAGCAATTCCTTCGCCCAACCGCGCATCGAACCGATCAAAGCGAAGATGATCACATACATCCAAAAAGCGAAGGTTAGCTGCATCATTCTGTACCTCCAACTGCTACACAGCCGATTAGCCCGCTGCCAGGGAAACCAGCAAGTTGGCGATCTCTTTCCCGGCCTGCGGACGGGCCAACGAGCGCATCGCTGCGCCCATCGCCGCCCGTTTAGCCGGGTCGGAAAGCAGGCCAACCAATTCCGGAAGCAGTTTTTCCTGCATTTCACCATCCTGAATGATCCGGGCCGCGCCGCGCTGCTGCAGATACTGCGCGTTCACCTGCTGGTAGCGCCATGCAAACGGATAAGGCACCAAAATCGCTGGCAGACCAAAAAACGGATACTCGCCCAACGAGGAAGCGCCCGCCCGTGAGACGACCACATCGGCGGCCGCCAGAGCCAGCGCCATCTCCTCGTGCAGGTACGGGAAGCAGTGGTAACGATCTGTCACGTCTTGCGGCAGGTTTGCCAGCGCCTGTTGTGTGTTTGCCTGCACTTCCTGCCAGTCGAGCTGCCCGGTCAGATGCACCACTTGCGCTAATGGCAGTAAATCCGGCAAAATCGCCTGCACAGCGCGGTTGATCGAGCGCGCCCCTCGACTCCCGCCCGTGACCAGCACCACGGGTAAGTCAGGGGATAACCCCAACTTTTGTCGCGCCATGGTTGGGGTGGTGCGCGCCAGGTCCGGTCGCAACGGATAACCAGTTTCGACCACCTGGCTCTTGCGCGGCAGGAAATCCCGGCTTTGCTCAGCCGTCACCGCGATCCGGTCAGCGAAGCGCGCCAGCACTTTCAACGCCAGTCCAGGCTCGATATCCGGTACATACAGCAAGCTGCGCATGCCGCTCACCAACCTGGCAGCCAGCGCCATAGGCACTGCTAGGTAGCCGCCGGTGAAAAGGAGCACATCCGGTTGAAAACGCCGCAAGATGCTGCTCGAGGCAGTTAACCCGCGCCCCAATTGCCACAAGTTTCCTGGCAGACGGCGCAGCCCAACCCCGTGGACGCCCGCCGCGGGAATACTCTCGAACGCAATGTGTTCCCGCTTCACCAGTTCCTCCTCCATGCCGCCTGCGCCGCCAACCCAGAGCACCTCAAGACCCGGAAATTTCTGGGGCTCGGCGTCAGCGAGCGCGTACAGGTTTTTCAGCACGCTCAGCGCGGGATACACGCCGCCGCCCGTACCGCCGGCGCAAATCAACAACCGAATTGAAGAGCCTGCCATCCTCCTCCTGTGTTTGGATTGATAATCGCGAGATGTTCATCAAGATGCCAATCGAAGCCAGCGTCACCAATAAGTTCGAGCCGCCAGCGCTGATCAACGGCAATGCATTGCCGGCAAATGGCAGCATGTTGACCATCACCGCCATGTTGATAAATGCCTCCCAAACAATCCACAGCGTCAATCCGGAGGCCATCAAAGTGCCCAGGCCATCCGGGGCGCGCCGGGCGATGAGCAGGCCACGCCACAACACCACGGTGTACAGAACCAACAAGATGGCTGCGCCGAAAACGCCCGTCTCTTCACCTACCACGGCATAGATGCTATCGGTGGGCGGTACGGGTAGGCCGGTCAGTTTGGTTTCCGATTTACCGATGCCCACCCCGAACCACCCGCCATTGGAGAATGCCTCCAGGGAGCGCCGTACATGGTAATGCGCACTTAACGGATCGCGCAGCCCTGGCAAATAAGCGCTGATGCGTTCATTGCCGGTTGGGTTCAACTGCACCACCACCGCGCCGACCAAGAGAGCCACGACCACCAACAGAAAGATCTGCCGCAGATCGGCACCAGCCAGGAAAAAGAGCGTACCGCCCAGGATAAAGATGGTGACCACAGCGCTCAAGTCGGGCTGCACAATAATTAACCCGCCCAACACACCCAAAATGACAGACAGGGGGAATAACCCCAGGTTGACATCCTTGAGCTGGTCTTTGCGGGCGTATAACCACACAGACAAATACAATACCGTGACGATCTTCGCCAGCTCAGAAGGCTGCACGGAACCGCCAATCAACGTGCGAACTGCATTGTTGCGCACTTCGTTGACCAGCAACACCACAATCAGCAGAATCACCGTGAATGCCATGGCTGGTACAGCCAATTTTTGCCAGGCGTGGTAATCGACGACCGTCAACGCTACTGCCACGATCAAACCCAACCCCAACCAAATGAGCTGGCGCTGGAACATAAATGCTGCGTTTTGATAATGTTGGTAGGAGTAGTCCCAACTGGCTGAATAAACCATCAGGATCCCAAATACCAATAACGAGACCGAGGCAACCAGTAAGGGCAGGTCGAGCTTAAGTCGCACCCCGCGACGCCGGCTGGCTGGACGTGTAGGCCTTTCGTTTACAGTTGGTGTACCAGTTGCCGAAAACATTCTCCTCGCTCCTCGAAATCTCTAAACTCGTCGAAACTGGTCCCTCCAGGAGAGAGCAGCACGACGTAACCCGGGCGCGCCAGGCGAGCCGCTTGTTGCACAGCCTGGCGCAGTCCATCGCACACCGTCAGGCTCGGTCCGGCAGCCTTTTCAGAAGAAGATACGCTTTCCATTGCTCGCTTGATTTTCTCCGCTGCTTCACCAAACAGGATCAAGTGATCGACGCGCTGGTGCACCAGCCTGGCAAAATCATCCCAGGGCAGGTCTTTATCCCGCCCGCCAGCCAGCAGGATCAACCGCTCTTGATAAGCTCGGATGGCTGCCATGCTGCGTTCGGGAGCAGTGGCAATCGAATCGTTGATCCAGTCCGCGCCGCCCCAATGACGCACGAATTCCAGCCGGTGCGCCACGCCGCGGAAGCCTGCCACCCCAGCTCGCATAGCGTGGGCGGGAAGCCGAGCCGCAGCGGCTATCGCACAGGCTGCCAGCACATTGAGCAAATTATGCTCGCCGCGCAGCAGGATCTCCGACCTGGGCATCAACTCCAGGAGCTGGTTGCCATCCGAGTAAACCAGACGGTCGCCTTCCACAAAGGCGCTCGGCGCGCGATCGCTGCGCTGCATGCCAAACGCCACCAGCCCACCCCGCACTTGGTCGGCCAGGGACCATGCACCAGGGTCGTCGCATCCCAACACAGCCACGTCGCCAGCGCCCTGGAAATCCAGGATGCGCGCCTTGGCAGCCAGGTAAGCTGCCATCGTTTTATGCCGGTCGAGATGGTTGGGCGTAACATTCAGCACAGCCGCCACTTGCGGCGATTTGGTCATCAGCTCGAGCTGGAAACTGGACAATTCCATCACCGCCAGATCGTCTTTCCGCATTTGTTCAAGGTGGGCAATCAGCGGATCACCGATGTTGCCGCCCACCCACACCCGCTGGTCGCCTGGCGTCTGCTCTGCACCAGCCAGCGCCATGCGCCCCACCAGCGTTGTGGTGGTTGTCTTTCCTGCCGAGCCAGTGATGCCAATCACCCGGCAAGGCGCGGATTCCAGGAAGATTTGCGAGTCGTTGGTCAGAGGTATGCCTCGCGCTTGTGCGGCTTTCACCAATGACAAATCCAGCGGCACCCCACCGGAAAGACATAAGACATCAGCTCGTTCCAGCAACTCCAGTGGGTGGTCGCCAAGCACCCATTCGAGCGGGTAGTTGGTGCGTCCCTCCAAATCGCTCAAGGCGGCCATCGCCGGTGCAAGCTCGCTTGCTGTGCGGCGGTCGTTGATGATCACAGCGCTGCCCAGAGTGGCCAGGTGGCGTGCCAAAGCCAACCCTTGCCGGGCTGCGCCAACCATCACCACGCGCCTGTCACGCCAATCTGTCATCGACTGCCACTCCTCATACCACCGCCAGGGCCACACCCAACATGGCCGCCAACAAGCTGATCAACCAAAATCGTTGCACGATCTGCGTCTCACTCCAACCCAGGAGCTCGAAGTGGTGATGCAATGGCGCCATCTTGAACAGGCGCCGCCCCTCTCCATAGCGCCGGCGGGTGTACTTGAAATAGCCGGTCTGCAAGATGATGGAAAGGGTAATGCTGACCGGTATGATAGCAATCAAGGGCAGCAACGGCCATTGACCGGTCATCAACGCCACCACCGCCAGGGTAGCCCCAAGCGGCAGCGATCCAGTATCGCCCATAAACAATTCCGCCGGGTGAACATTGAAATATAGAAATCCAAACAACGCGCCGGTGATGGTGAAACAAAAACGCGCCAGGAAGATCTGGCCTTGCAGCAGGGCAATTGCGCCATAGGTGGCGTAAGCGGTGGCAGAAATCAAGCCTGCCATCCCGTCCAGGCCATCCGTAAAATTCACCGCGTTCGAAAATCCAACCAGCAAGAACATCACCACCGGGATATACCACATCCCAATGTGAATCTCTTTGCTGACACCTGGCAGGTACATCTCCGGCACATCCAAGAAATAGCGTAGGCCGATGGCAACCAGCACTGAGAAAAGCAGTTGGAAGAAAAATTTCGTGCGGGCGCTCATACCAATCCCTGCCCGCTTGCCGCGAATCCCTTCCCAATCGTCCACCGCCCCCAACAAACCGTACACCACCAACACACCCAGCGGGAGCAGCACGGAGCGGCCCGAGACACTCAAACCAATCAAAGAACCAGCGTTGAGCAGCACGGTGATCAGCAGCACCGGCAGAATAATCATTACCCCACCCATGGTGGGCGTGCCAAGTTTCGTGAAATGGCTCTGCGGGCCCTCGACGCGGATTTGCTTGCCAATTTTGAAATAGCGCAGCACGCGCAGCAGCGGAGTGCCCCAAATAACCGTCAGCATAAAACTGAACGCAGCCAGCGAGAGCGAAATTGCAGCCTGATTCATTGGCGATGCTCCAATGCTGCTGTGATCTGCTCCATGCGCATACCGCGTGAACCTTTCACCAACACCACATCGTTTGCTCCCAGGTGAGATTTCAAGTACTCGATCGCCTGGTTCGTGTCTGCCATCTCATGCACAGCGCTTTCAACCATCCCAGCCCTGATTGCGCTGGCAGCAATCACCCGGCCCAGCATGCCTACAGCCACCAACTCATCTGCCACCTCAGCCGCCCGCTTCCCAACCATTTCGTGCCCGGACTGCTCGTAGGGTCCCAATTCCAGCATATCACCCAATACAGCCACCTTGCGCCCTTCCAGTTCGCTCAGCAAGTTCAATGCTGCCAGGGTCGACTCTGGCGAGGCATTATACGTATCATCCAGCAGCAGCGCCCCGCTGGCAGTGCGCACGGCAACCAGGCGCAATTGAGTATGCCCATAGCGCAGGCTGGTGATGATCTCATCCCAGGTGAGGCCCATCACAAGCCCAACCGCGGCAGCCCGCAAAACGGTATGAACGGAGTGCCTACCGATCATCGGTACCCGCAAGTGCAGAACTTCATTTCTGTAATGCAACCGGAAGCGCACGCCATCCAGGCCCAAACCCTCGATCTCGTCCGCCCAAAGATCCGCCTCAGGATCCAGTCCGTAGTAAAAAACACGCGCCTGCGTGCGATGCGCCATCTCTCGCACCCACGCGTCATCACGATTGAGAATCGCAACCCCTTCCGGAGCAGGCGGCAGCGCCTCGACCAACTCCCCTTTACCTTGCGCAATGGCCTCCTGAGAGCCAGCCCGTTCGGCATGCACCGTGCCCACGTTGGTAATGACGCCGATACGTGGTAGAGCCAGATCGCACAAAAACGCGATCTCACCCGGCACATAAAAACCCATTTCCAGCACCGCTACCTGGTGCCCTTTCCCCAGGCGCAGCAAAGAGAGAGGCAACCCGATCTCGTTGTTCAGGTTTCCCGGGTTTTTCAAGGTGCGGTAGCGCTGTCCCAAAACTTCGGCAATTAATTCCTTCGTGGTCGATTTGCCTACACTGCCAGTAATCGCCACTACCGTCAAATCCAGCTTGCGCCTCCAAAAACGGGCTGCTCGTTGCAGCGCTTTCAAGCTGTCATCCACGCGCAAGCACAAGGGCGGCTCAGGGAGCTCGGCTGGGAGGGCGCCCTGGCGCAGGTCGATGCAGGGATATGGCAAGCTCAAGTCGCGCTGGATCAGCGCATAATTTGCGCCATGGTCGAACGCAGCGAGCACATAATCGTGTCCATCCGACCGTTCTCCTGGCAGAGCGACGAACATCGAACCGGGGATCACCTGGCGCGAATCGATCACCGCCTCAGTAATGACCTTACCGGCCCCGCTGGGCCGGTGGTGGGTCAAAGCTTCGATGACATCTGCCAGGGTCAACACGGATCCTTCCACGCCTCGCTCTAGAACTGCTTACTGTCCGGCGATTACCGGACGAACTCCATCTGGAGGAATATCCATTAACACGACCAGTCGCTCAACTACCTGGGCAAAGACTGGGGCCGCTGTTTCTGAGCCCCAAATAGACGCACTTGGCTTTTCTAACCACACGTAGACGACAAACTTGGGATCATCTGTTGGACCCCAGCCAACAAATGAGGCATTTGTCACGTTGCTCGTATAACCAAAGGCCGTAGGTATTTCACCCGTACCCGTTTTTCCTGCCACACGGTAGCCATCGACCAGGGCAACCGAAGCTTCTTCCTCCAATGAGCGGGCCAACATATCAGTCATAATCCTGGCTGTTTCGGGTCGTACCGGCAAGCCCACTGTTCGCTGTTCGGTTTCGAATTGTCTGCCTTTATCGACAATGGCGCGTACGATGCGGGGAGCCATCATCTTACCATCGTTAGCCAAGGAAGATACTGCAGCAATCATCTGCAGCGGTGTTGCTGCCACGCCCTGTCCAAAGGCATTGGTTCCCAGGTCTGCATCTACCCAATCTCGATCGCCGGGCACCTTCAAACGTCCGCTGGACTCGCCATACAGCTCGATCCCGGTTAAGTGCCCCAGGCCGAAAGCTTCCATATAGCGGTAGAACGTGCTATTCCCCATCTGCGAAGCCACCCAGGCCAGGCAAACGTTGAGCGAATGTTGCATGCAGCCCTGCATATCTTGCTCGCCCCAGACACCACGGTTCCAGTTATAGACATAGATCCCGCCTATCTCAAAGACACCTGTATCCAGGAAGATCGTATCCGGCTTCACCGCACCCGAGTCGATAGCAGCCGCCATGGTGAGCACCTTGAAGACCGATCCCGGCTCGTATGCCTGGCTAATGGCGCGGTTGAAAGGTGTACTGCCTCGGAAGATTTCACCATAGCGCCAATATTCATTCAAATCCATCCGCGGTGTGGTCGCCATTGCCAACACATCGCCGCTTTCTGGATCCATGATGATGATCGTACCAGACTCCGCCCCATAGGTTTCCACAGCCCGGTCTACCAGGCGTTCCATTTCCGCCTGGATGGTGCGGTCGATGGTCAAGATCAGGCTGGAACCTGGTGGCACATTGGGGCGCTGCTCGGCGCGAATCGGGTCGTTCGGCACCAACACCCGTTGCGGCGTGCCGGCCAGCAATTCATCGAAATTTGCCTCCAGCCCAAAATAGCCGGTCAGTTCGCCTTCTTCGTTGCGCCCGACAAAACCAAGAATGTTGGAAGCCAGTTCTTTTTCTGGATAGGACCGTTGCAGGTGCGGGTGAAAGACCAGCCCGCGCAGGCTGGCGCGCTCAGGGTCTCGACTGGAGCCATTCAATTCTTCCAATTCTTTGGCATATTCTGTCAGGCGCTCAACCTTATCAACGGGTACCAAATCGGCGATTACACGGTAAATGGCTTGAGGCGATGCCGGCTGGCTGGCAACCTGGTAAACCTCGTTGTAGTCCAGGCCCAGCACCACGCTGGATGCCAGGGCAATAGTATGTGGGTTGACGACCTGCTCCAACTCGATGCCCACTTCGTAGACAGTTGAATTTCCAGCCAGCACATTGCCCCAGCGATCGTAAATCAGCCCCCGAGCTGGTTGAATAGTATGAGGAATCCAGGCGTACAACTCTCTCTGTTGAAGAAAGGCATTGACCTGTTCAGGATTCAACTGGATGCTGACTAGGCGCACAAATATTGACCCGGCAAACACAGTCAACAGTGTACCCAGGAGCGTATATCGCCAGATATGCTCGCTTTTCATGGTTGACTCTCCACCAACCGCCGTAGGGCAGGGATCAACCTCAAGCGGAGCCAATCCAGCAGCGACTCGGTGTAATCCGCTGGTAGGCTGGCCGCAACGGCGACCACCGTTTCCGGCACTGGCGCCAGGTTGGCTGCCTGGCGAGGGACATAACCATCCACCACCAAATACTCGACCTCTTCCCGCTCTACCGGATAAAACCCCATCTCCTCTGCGCGCCGGCGCATGGTCGTCGCCGAGCGCAGCTCTGCCAGTCTTGTCTCCAAATCAGCAATCGAGGTTTCCATATCTTCGATTTCAGATTGCATATCCATGATTTGGCGACCCACCGTCGCCGCTTTGGTAGTCACGCTCAGGTAAATAATCGCCACCAATGCTAACGACACCAGTGCAAGCAGAAAAAGCCCCAATATTTGGAGCTGTCTGCGCCAGGGCGCCTGGGTATAGGCTTGTGTCAGCGTTCTTACCCGATCCATCCTATGCTGCCTCCTGCCGGTAAGCTACGGTGCATGTGATCCAAATTCCGCAATCAGAAGATATGCAAGTGTCATGCCAGAATCATCCGAAAGCTATCTTACCAATTTTTCAACCACGCGCAGCTTGGCGCTGCGGGAACGTGGGTTTGCAGCCATTTCGTCGGCAGTGGGGACAAGTGGTTGCCGGTTAACCAGGATCAGGCTGGCTTTGTGCCCACAAGTGCATACGGGCTGGCGCGGGGGGCAGATACAATCCTGGCTTTCCTGGCGAAAAAATTGTTTCACCAGCCGATCCTCCAATGAGTGAAACGAAATGACCGCCAATCTTCCTCCGGGTACCAACGCTGCCACCGCCTGAGGTAACGCCTGCGTGATTGCCTCGAGCTCCTGGTTTACCGCGATGCGCAGCGCCTGAAACGTGCGCGTCGCCGGGTGCATTCCGGGCCTACCGCTGCTGGTCGCCCTGGCAATCACATTTGCCAGTTCAACAGTTGTGCGCAGTGGCCTGGCTCTCACAATCGCCTGGGCTACCTTGCGCGCCCGGCGCTCCTCTCCGTACTTCCAAATCAGCGCCGCAAGCTCCGCTTCTGGCAGCTCATTGACTAAACTGGCTGCCGTGATATCTCCTGCAGGATCGAAACGCATATCCAGAGGGGCATCAGATAAGAATGAAAACCCCCGCTCCTGGGTGTCCAGCTGCATCGATGAGACTCCCAGATCCAACAATATCCCATCTACAGCTTCCCAACCCAATGAAATCAGTTGGGCGCGCAAGGTGGTATACGAAACCTGGCGCAGAATCGCCCGCTCGCCAAACGGCGCCAACGTTTCAGCGGCGAGCCTCAGCGCCTGCGGATCCACATCCAGACCCAGCAGCTTTCCATCCGGGCTGCTGGCATTCAGGATGCCCCAGGCATGACCCCCGGCCCCCAAAGTGGCATCCACATAATAACCACCCCGGCGAGGGCGCAACGCGTGTATAATTTCATGGTAAAGAACCGGGCGATGCATGGATATCACGTTTGAACACTGATATCCCGCGAGTTAACCTGCTGGGATTTCGAACTCTGTGAACAGATCGGCTTGCTCCTTGACCTCTTCAATCTGCCTGGCTTGTTCTTGCCATTGCTCGCTCGACCAGATTTCGAAATGCTCGCCTACCCCAACAATCACCACCTCACCATCAAGTCCAGCAGACTGGCGAAGAAACTGAGGTATCAGGATGCGTCCGGCGCGATCGACATCAACCTGTTCACCGCTCGAAAACAGAAACCGTTTGAACAAGCGTGCGCGGGGATCGGTAATGCTCATCGTACGAACTTTCTGCGAGATCGCGTTAAATGACTCAGTGGTTAGAACCATCAAATTGCCATCGAATCCCTGCGTAATAAACGCACCGTTCGAGAGCAACTCACGAAAACGCGCCGGAATGATCAACCGGCCTTTGTCATCGATGGAATGCTGATAGCGACCCAGGAACATATGTTCTACACTGTCCTTAATGTCAGAACGCCGGCTTTCGCCCGGCGTTCCACTTCGTCCCACTTTGTCCCACGATCACCCACAGTATATACGAAATCTGTCCGAATTGCAAGAGTATAACAATTAGAAATTTCGATTCTGTTAACCAAACCTTTGTACTATCGACATTTAGGAGCCTCCATGCATACAGCCACAGGATACCAGCATTACTTCGTTGGACTTGACGCACAGGTACCGTTGCTCGACGGTAGCCGCCGGGTGTATATCAATTTCGATAACGCTGCCTCAACCCCTGCTCTCAAAGCCGTCCAGCGAGCTGTCAACGAATTCCTGGTTTTTTACAGCAGCGTCCACCGCGGCACAGGCTTCAAAAGCCAGCTTTCAACCCACGCCTACGAAGAGTCTCGCCGCATCGTGATGGAATTTCTGGGCGCTAACCCCAAAGAGCACACCTGCATTTTTGGAAAAAACACCACGGAGGCGATCAACAAGCTCGCCAGGCGCTTTCCATTTACTGATCAACGTAACGTGGTATTGATCAGCGGTATGGAACACCACTCGAATGATTTGCCCTGGCGCAGCGCCGCACACACCATCCACACAGCTTTGACACCCGATGGCAGATTGGATATCGACGATCTGCGCGCCAAACTGGAGACCTACCGTTCGCAAGTCGCATTGGTTGCTATCACGGGAGCCAGCAATGTTACCGGTAATCTCAACCCTATCCACCAGATTGCCGAATGGGCGCATGCCGCGGGGGCGCAGATCGCTGTCGACTGCGCCCAGCTTGCCCCCCACCGCAAAGTGGATATGGGGACGCTGGACGACCCTGCGCACCTGGATTTCGTGACCATCTCTGCTCACAAGATGTATGCCCCGTTCGGCACCGGCGCGCTGGTCGGCCGGCGTGATATTTTCGAGCGCGGCGATCCCGACCTGACTGGGGGTGGCACGGTGGAAATCGTCACCCTGGAAGACGTTGTCTGGTCTGGTCCACCCGACCGAGATGAAGCCGGTAGCCCCAATACCATCGGCGCTGTCGCCCTGGCCGCTGCCATCCGCCAGCTCCAATCCATCGGCATGCAGCAGGTTGCCGAACACGAAGCCGAGCTGACCCATTATGCGCTGCAAGCGCTGACCGCAGTACCCGGCATCCAAATTTATGGACAAACGGATCCTGAAAGCGCCTCCCAACGACTCGGCGTTATTCCTCTAAAAATTAAAGGTATATCCCATTTTCTCATCGCAGCCGTGTTGGGCTATGAGTTTGGCATCGGTGTGCGCAGCGGTTGCTTCTGCGCCCATCCATATATCCTGCACCTGTTAGGCCTAAATCACGATGAATCTCGCCAGGTTCGCGCCCAAATGCTTTCCGGTGATAAATCCAATATGCCGGGATTGATCCGGGCGTCATTTGGCCTGTACAACACGGTGGAAGAAATCGACGCCCTGGTGGAAGCGCTGCTTCGCATCGCCAATGGCCAATATGGTGGTCGCTATCACCAAAATATTGCCAGCGGCGAGTATTCTCCCGAAGGTTGGGCGCCTGCATTCGACCAGTACTTTCAACTCTGACCCCCACTAATGCCCGCCATACCGCCTCAGGATAGCCCGCACCTCCCCCAGGTAACTCTCACCAAACAGGTTCAGGTGATTTAACAGGTGATACAGGTTATAGATATCAAAACGTTCTCTCCAGCCACTCTCCAAAGGACGCATTTCCTGGTAGGCCTGATAAAAAGACTCTGCGAAAGCGCCAAATAAGGCAGTCATCGCCAGCTCAGCCTCCGCCCAGCCATAATATACCGCTGGGTCAATAATCGCTGGGGCGCCGTGCCGGTCGCTGATGGCGTTGCCGCTCCACAAATCCCCATGGAGCAGTGAAGCTGGTTGTTGTGGCACCAATTGCGGCAGCCGCGCTGCCAAAGCCTGCGCTTGTCTCTCTTCTGCGCTTCCTAATAAACCACGACGCCTTGCCAGTGAAACCTGGAATAGAAGGCGGCGCTCTGCAAAGAAAACATAACCATCCTCATTCCAGTCATTTGGCTGTGCTGTGCTGCCGATGTAATTGGAGTGCTCAAAACCAAATCTTGGTTGAGTGCGCAAATGAAGCGCTGCCAGCTCCCTGCCAAACTGTTGCCAATAGTCCGCCCGGCGCGGCGCTGGCTCGAGATCTTCCAGCAAGATGAAATCACGCCCAAAGCAAAATACCGCTGGTGTGCGCGGCCCGGCGCCGGCCGCCAGAGCTTCCAAACCCTGGGCTTCGCGTTGGAACATATCGAACGGCGCGGAGAGGTTCGATTTCACAAAGAAACGATCGCCTGAAGAAGTCTTCAACCTGGCACCATGGTTGATACAGCCGCCGCCAACCGCCTGGGCATTGATGACTTCGCCAAACCCATTTTCCTTCAGCCAGCTCTTCACCGCGCTGGGAATCATCTCGCCTCACTCAGCGTGCCATTCTCCAGAGCCTTGAGCAATCCCCGGCAGGCGCGCTCGACGATATCGTATACTTCTTCGAAGCCATCCATGCCGCCATAGTAAGGATCAGGCACAGAAGCCTGCACCTCGCTGTCAGGATCGAACTCGCGCAGCAAGTGGATCTTGGCTTGTTGCTCGGGTGTCGGAACCAGGCGCAACAGGTCACGCCGGTTCTCTTGATCCATGGCGATGATCAGATCAAAGCGATCGAAATCGCGGCGAGAAAATTGCCTGGCCTTGCCGTCATAGTGCAGCCCGCGCCGGGCAGCAACCTGCCGCATGCGTCCATCTGGCGGCTCTCCGACATGCCAGGCGCCCGTGCCGGCCGAGTCCACCTCGTAGCGGTCGTCCACGTTGGCTTGCCTGGCCAGGTGTATAAACAAATTCTCTGCCAACGGGCTGCGCACAATATTGCCCAGGCATACGAAACAGATACGCGTCTTACCAGCCAATCATTTCCTCCAAAAGTATAGATGACCTATACTACCATAGGTCTTTAAAAATTCTACGGCGCACCCAGATCTGGGTGCGCCGTTGGTTTCATCTGGCAGCCCTATTCTCGGCTTAGAGCATCCATCACTGCTACAGCAGCGATGTTGACAATATCGCGAACCTCATCCCCTGTTTGTAAAACATGGATCGGCGCTCCCATGCCCAACAAGATCGGCCCAATCGCCTGGGCGTTACCCAGGCGCGCCAGAAGCTTGTATGCCACGTTGGCGGATTCGAGCGATGGGAAGATCAACACATTGGCGTCCTTCACCGCGCTGAAGGGGTAGCGATTTTCAATGATCTCCGCCACCACAGCCGTATCCGCTTGCATCTCGCCATCCACAGCAAAATCGGGACAACGGTCCTTGATGAGCTGCACTGCCCGGCTGACCTTGGCGGAAAGCGGGTGGGGTGTGCTGCCAAAATTCGAAAAAGACAACAGCGCCACTCTCGGCTCCAGCCCAAGCTGGCGAGCAAAATCGGCGGCAAGGCAAGCAATATCTGCCAGGTCCTCCGAAGACGGGTCGATATTCACGGTTGCATCAGAGAACAGGTACACTTTTCCCTGAACGATCATGATGTACACGCCCGCCGCAATGCGCCTCCCCGGTGCAGTGTGGTGTATTTGCAGCGCCGGACGGATCACTTCCGGATAATCATAGTTCAGCCCTGAGATAAACGCATCCCCGTCTCCCATCTTCACCATCATCGGCCCAAAGACATTGTGTTCGCGCACCCGCTTGCGGGCATCTCGCAGGGTCAGACCTTTGCGCTGGCGCAGTTCGTAATAAGCGAAAGCATATTCATTCAAACGCTCGAAATTCCACGGGTCCACGATTTGCGGACAGCAATCGAGACCCAGGGCAGCAATTCGCTCATTGATCACCTGTGGCCGGCCCAGCAGCACCGGGATTCCAATGCCTTCGTCTGCCACCCGCGCTGCTGCTCGGATGATCTTGGTCTCCTCGCCTTCCGCAAAGATGATGCGTTTTTTCTTCGCACTCGAGCGAGCCTTATTCATGATGTAATAGCGCACCTGCTCCCCCATCCCCTGGCGGAACGCAAGCTGCTCGCGGTACTCATCCAAATCGATCTGCTTGCGCGCCACGCCTGTCTCCATAGCCGCTTTGGCGACCGCTGGGGATTCCCACAAAATAACGCGCGGATCCAACGGCTTTGGCACGATGTACTCTGGGCCGAACTTCAAGCTTTCCAATCCATAGGCGCGTAGCACACTATCAGGCACATCTTCCTTTGTCAGCGAAGCCAGCGCCATCGTAGCAGCGACTTTCATCTCTTCATTTATGGCGCGTGCGCGCACATCCAGAGCGCCACGGAAAATAAACGGAAAGCCCAAGACATTGTTGATCTGATTGGGATAATCCGATCGGCCGGTGGCGATGATCGCATCCGGACGCGCCTCGCGCGCCAGTTCATACTTGATCTCCGGGTCTGGATTCGCCATGGCAAAAATCAAGGGGCGCGCTGCCATCGCCTTCACCATTTCTGGGGTCAAGATATCAGCAACCGAGAGACCATAGAAGACATCCGCGCCGCGCACAGCGTCCGCCAGCGTGCGGGCATCGGTATCTGCCGCAAAGCGCTCTTTGTATTTATTCATGCCCGCCGTGCGCCCCCGGTAGACAACGCCGCGCGTATCCACCAGCAGGATATTTTCGCGACGCACACCCAGCCGCACCATCAACTCTCCACATGAGATCGCCGAAGCTCCTGCTCCAGAAATGCACACCTTCACCTCATCGAGCCGCTTCCCGACGATCTCCAATCCATTCAGCAAGCCCGCCCCCGAGATGATCGCAGTGCCATGCTGGTCATCATGAAACACAGGGATATCGAGCATGCTGCGCAAAGTCTCTTCAATGTAAAAGCATTCCGGTGCTTTAATATCTTCCAGATTGATGCCGCCAAACGTCGGAGCAATCGCTTTGACCACCTGGATGATCACATCCGGATCATGACTGTCAACCTCGATATCAAACACATCGATATCGGCAAATTTCTTGAACAGCACACCTTTGCCTTCCATCACCGGCTTCCCAGCCAACGCTCCCCGGTCGCCCAAGCCAAGTATAGCCGTGCCATTCGAGATCACTGCCACAAGATTGCCTTTGGAGGTGTATTCGTAACTCAGCTCTGGATTCTCAGCAATCTCCAATACAGGGACAGCCACACCTGGCGAATACGCCAGGCTCAGATCTCTTTGTGTGGCCATGGGTTTGGTGGGCGTTATGGATATCTTCCCCGGTTTGCCACCCAGGCGATGGTACTCGAGGGCATCTTCACGTGTGATCTTGCTCATTATTCTCTCCTCATGGATACGGGGGCGGTTTTGCCTCTTTTGAAACCATTCTATCAGTCTAAGCGCCTTATCTTCTCACAGATTATACGTCTTTTCCAGTCACGATTGTCATCGATCAGCGGGATAAAATTCATATCTGTACGATTGCAGGCTCTCAAAAATCCAGGACGGATTTTTGAGAGCCTGAACAGTCCCACTCCCTAAAACAATCAAGTGCTGGGAAAATATTTTTTCATTATTTGGATATAATGTATAATGTAACTAGATGAAATGTGATCTGCTACCGGGAGAGTGACCACAAGGTCAAATCCATTGCGAAGTCCCGGGAGGAGTATTCGGAAAGGTTTTCACCCTGAGCCTGTGAGGCAAGGTTTTTCTGGAGCGCGCCGCGCAGGTTGATTTCTACCCATTTTTTAGCGCGGCCACGGGTGTAAACGGATCCAACTCGCTTTTTGGTTGTGGAACTTTCGCCAGTAATTTGCGACCATTTTTTACGGCGCAGTACTGAGCTGGGGCATGTTGCGTCTTGCCGAGTCGATTATGATCGTTGCCAGAATATCATTTCGGGAGCGAGAACATTCCTTGAGTTAATTGGCAGTATGCGCTGAAATCATTTACACCGCATCCTGGCATACCACAGCTTAGATTGTCGAGAAGGAAATCCAGCAGCCGTGGCCCTGCTCGGTCAGGTCAGGGCATATTGCATATGGCTGGTTGTATCACCGCCCTGCAGGTGCAGAAAAAAAACCAGGAGCGTGTAAACGTTTACCTGGACGGTGTGTTTGCCTTCGGGCTGGCGCGCATCGTCGCAGCCTGGTTAGCTGTCGGTCAAACCCTGAGCGATGAAAAAATCGCCGAACTGCGCGCCCAGGATGCCCGAGAGACTGCCTACCAACACGCGCTCCGCTACCTCAGCTTCCGAGATCGATCAGAAGCTGAGTTGAGACGCTACCTGACCGATAAACAAGTGAGCGAAGAAGTAATTCAAGAGACTATGACTCGCTTGCGACGCAGTGGTCTGTTGAGCGATCAGCGTTTTGCACAAATTTGGGTAAATAACCGGTCCGAATTTCGTCCCCGGGGCAAACGCGCCCTGGCCTATGAATTACGCCAAAAAGGGATTGACGCTGAAGATATCCACCAGGCGTTAGAGCTGGTGGATGAAGAGACGATGGCTTACCGGGTTGCGCTGAAAGCGGCGCGCCGCTATCAAGACCTTCCCTGGCAAGAATTCCGTCAAAAAGTTTGTGCTCTTCTGGCGCGCCGTGGATTTGACTATGAAGTTGCGGCAGCGACCGCCACTCGCCTGTGGGCAGAAATCAACTCACACACAGAAGATTCAGACGAAGAGGTATACCCATGAATGGCTTGTGGTTTTGGCTGCCGGTTGTCTTGCTGGCGGCAGCAGCAGGATTTGGAATTGGATACTATTTAAAGCAATTGCGCCTCGAGAAGGAGCGTCTGGCTCAAAAGGAAGAAGCAGACAAGATCGTGCGCGAAGCGCGCGAGGTTGCCAGCCAGATCGAAATTCAGGCCAAGAACAAAGCGCTCGAGATCCGTCAGAACGCAGATGCTGAAGTGACTCGTCGGCGTAATGAGCTGAGCCGTGAAGAAGACCGTCTGCAAAAACGTCGTGAAGAGCTGGATTTGCGCACCGATCGCCTGGAAAAACGCGAGCAGGCGCTGAACAAACGACAAAGCGCTCTCGATAAACGTGTCAACGACCTTGAGAAGTTGCACCAAAAAGAGATGGAAGAGCTGCAACGCATCTCTCAACTCAGCGTCGAGGAAGCGCGATCAATCCTGTTGGCGGAAGCCGAAAAAGACGCTCGCAACGACATGGCGCGCATCATTCGGCAGGTAGAGGCAGAAGCACGTGAAGAGGGCGAACGCCGGGCGCGCAGCCTGATCACCGCTGCCATCCAGCGCGTCGCTTCTGATCATGTTGCAGAGGTCACCACATCGGTTGTTCCGCTGCCCAGCGATGAAATGAAGGGGCGTATTATCGGTCGCAACGGTCGCAACATTCACGCCTTTGAGCAAGCGGCCGGTGTCGATGTGATTGTCGATGATACGCCAGAAGCAGTGACCATCTCCTGCTTCGACCCGGTGCGCCGCGAGGTGGCGCGGCGTGCCTTGGCCAAGCTGGTTTTAGACGGGCGCATTCACCCCGCTCACATCGAGAAAGTGCTGAAGACTGAGCAGAAGGAAGTTGAACGAGACATCATCGAGGCTGGCGAACAGGCGGTATTCGACGCCGGGGTGAGCGGATTACATCCTGAAATTATCAAGGTTTTTGGAAGGTTGAAATACCGCACTTCCTACGGGCAAAACCAACTGGCTCACGCAGTGGAGACTGCCAAAATCGCTGCGGTGCTGGCTGCCGAGCTGGGTGCAGATGTCGAGGTGTGCAAAATGGGCGCCTTGCTGCATGACCTTGGCAAAGCGCTGGATCACAATATCGAGGGTACACACGCCCAGATTGGCGCCGACCTTGCCCGGCGATACGGTGTGCCCGCCAAAGTGGTAAACGCCATTGCTTCTCACCACCACGAGGTTGAACAAGAATCAGTAGAAGCTGCCATTGTCGAAGCAGCCGATGCAATCTCTGGTGCACGCCCTGGTGCCCGCCGCGAAAGCCTGGAACAATACATCAAGCGCGTTCGCGCTCTGGAAGATATCGGCAATTCGTTTGCCGGTGTCAGCCAGACCTACGCGCTGCAAGCCGGGCGCGAAGTGCGCATCTTCGTTAAGCCGGAGGATATCGACGACCTGGCATCGATCCGCCTGGCTCGCGATATCGCCAAACAAATCGAAGAGTCGATGCAGTATCCCGGTCAGATCAAGGTGACTGTAATACGCGAGACCCGGGCGGTGGATTACGCCAAGTGAGCGGCGTAGATCGAACAATCAACAGCCGGTTTCATCGAAAAACCGGCTGTTTTTAATTCAAGAACGGGTTGTGCCGCCGTTCCGCGCCCACCGTGGTCTCTGGGCCGTGCCCCGACAAAATGCGGGTTTCATCCGGTAGCGACAGCACCTGAGAACGAATGCTGTTGAGCAGTGTCTGGTAATTCCCACCCGGCAAATCGGTGCGCCCGATACTCCCTTGAAAGATCACATCGCCAACGAAGGCGATTCGCGGGTTGGCGCAATAGAAGATAACATGCCCGCGTGTGTGCCCGGGGGTATGGCGCGTCTCAAATTGATATTCTCCCAATCTTAAGATCTGTCCGTGAGTGAGCGTCACGCTTGGTTCCGGACCAGGATCGATGCGCATACCAAACAGCGCTGCTCCACCCTGGAACCTCCAGAGAGGATAATCTTCAGGATGCAGTGCGACCGGCGGCGGGGGGTTTACCAGGTCAGCAACCTGACCGGCGCCAGCTATGTGATCAAAATGGGCGTGGGTGAGCCAGATGCTGGTGATGCGCCAGCCACGCTGGCGCGCCGCTCCAACGATTATCTCCCCCTCATCAGCAGGGTCGATCACAACAGCCTCGGCGGTTTGGGTATCAGCAATCAGGTAAGTATTGGTCATCACCTGCCCAAGGGTAAAGGAGACGATTTCGAGCATCAGCAGCACCTCAGCGCGGACGATAGATCAATCATTTTCTTATATCTGGGTATTATATCAGCCAGTGCTACCGCATCATACACGTCATCGCCAACGCCTTTGCTCATCAGTTAGAATCGTGCTACACTCAAATAAACCCTTCCCTTAAGGAGAAAATATGCCTCACTATCCCCCTGAGCCATTCCGGATTAAGATGGTTGAGCCCATTCGCCTGATCGATCCGGAAGAACGCCGCGCAGCGATCCGCCAGGCTGGTTACAATCTATTCGCCCTACGCTCTGAAGATGTTTATATCGATCTGCTGACAGACTCAGGGACCGGCGCAATGAGCCATCACCAATGGGCTGCCATGCTGCAAGGCGATGAGGCCTACGCAGGTGCACGCTCGTACTTCCACCTGGCAGAGGCAGTCAAAGAAGTGTTTGGATTCAAGTTCTTTTTGCCAACCCACCAGGGTCGCGCCGCCGAAAACATTCTCAGCGCGTTGCTCATCAAGCCAGGTCAATGTGTGCCATCCAACATGCATTTCGACACCACCGATGCCAACATCCGGGCGCGCGGCGGGCGACCGACAAACCTGGTGATCGATGCCGCGTTCGATCCACAAAACCGGCATCCCTTCAAGGGCAACATGGATATCCAAAAACTGAGCGCTTTCATCGAACAGACCGGCCCTGAAAATATCCCCTTTGGTATGATTACGATTACCAATAATGCTGGTGGAGGCCAACCCGTCTCGCTAAGCAACCTGCGCGACACGGCTGCGGTCTACAGGCGTTATCAGATTCCTTTTTTCATCGATGCCTGTCGCTTTGCAGAAAACGCCTATTTCATCAAGATGCGTGAGCCGGGTTACAGCGCGAAATCCACCTGGGAAATCGCCCGAGAAATTTTTACCCTGGCCGATGGCGCCACAATGAGCGCCAAAAAAGACGCCATCGTCAATATCGGCGGCTTGCTGTTGCTGAATGACGAAGCGCTCTACCAACGAGCCTGCAATGAGTTGATCCTGCGAGAAGGGTTTACAACCTACGGCGGCCTGGCTGGACGAGACCTGGACGCCCTGGCCACTGGCTTGTATGAAGGTCTGGATGAAAGTTACTTGCGCTATCGCCTTGGACAGACAGCTTACCTGGCCGAGAAATTGTTGGAAAATGGCATTCCGATCATCGAGCCGCCAGGTGGGCACGCCGTCTACCTGGATGCGGGACGCTTCTTGCCCCACCTCCCTCACAGCCAATTCCCAGGCCAGGCTTTGGCCGTTGAACTTTACTTGCGCGGTGGTATTCGTGCGGTTGAGATTGGTTCGGTGATGTTTGCCCACCCGGATGCGGACACGGGTGAAATGATCTACCCCCAACTGGAACTGGTGCGCCTTGCTCTGCCTCGCCGGGTTTACACCCAAAGCCATCTGGACTATATTGTGGAGATATTGGTGGAAATTGCCCAGTACCGCGAGAATATCCAGGGTTACCAGTTCACCTACGCGCCGGAGTTACTGCGCCACTTCACAGCGCGTTTCGAACCAGTGACCGGTTGACGCCAGCGCACGATAACCAGAGAAACACTTGCACTTCGATCAACACCAATCGCTTAAACTTCGAGGAGATCACGTGAAACAAAGCACCCTCCTTCTGGTCAACGCCATAATATTTATCGCTGCCGGGATTGCCTTCGCACTCTATGGGCCTCTGATGATCAATTTCTTCGGCATACTGGAGCTGGCTGATGCAACATCCACAACTTACTGGTATGTCGCTTCCTTTGCCCGATTGTACGGAGCGATATTGTTTGGCTTTGGCTTTTTAATCTGGGCTGTGCGCGGCCTGCTGGAGAATCCCCAAATTTCGGCTGATGCGCGCCGGAGGACACTGCTCGCTTTGCTGCTAGCGCATCTGATCAGCTTGTTTGTGGCATTCATTCAACAGGTCACTATTTGGATTAACCCTGCTGGATGGATTGCCGTCGCCACACACCTGGTTTTCCTGGCCTTGTTCGCCTACCTGATGATCGCGGGGTCGCGCAAGGGATAGTTGCAAGATGCCAATGAACGAGCGATTTGAGTCCCCAAGACCAGGCGCCGGTAAAAACCTGGCTTCACCACGGCTGGAGGTATTGCTGCCTCATTCTTGGAAAGATTATGCTCTGCTGGATAGCGGCGGAGGGCGCAAGCTGGAGCGCTACGGAGCCTACACCTTCATCCGCCCGGAACCTCAAGCGATGTGGCAACCAGCCCTTGCCGACCGCGCCTGGCAATCAGCCCATGCTGAATTCATCCCCGGTCGTGAAGAAAGTGGGGGCAATTGGCGCTTTTCCAGGCCGGTCGACGAGAGCTGGGTCATGCATTATCCGCCGCTGACTTTCCAGGTGCAGACCACTTCCGGGCGACATCTGGGAGTGTTCCCAGAACAGGCGGCGCATTGGGACTGGATTTCTGAGAGGATCAGCGCTGCGCCCCAAAAACCGGTCAAGGTGTTGAACTTGTTCGCCTATACCGGTTTAGCAAGCCTGGCAGCCGCCCATGCAGGGGCTCAGGTCACACACGTCGACGCATCCAAGAAATCCATTGCCTGGGCGCGGCGCAACCAGGAACTTTCGAGCGCACAAGCCCTGCCGATCCGCTGGATTGTCGACGATGCTCTCAAGTTTGTCGAAAGGGAGTCGCGGCGCGGCAGCCAGTATGAAGGTCTGATCCTCGACCCTCCCAAATTTGGCCGCGGCCCAAAGGGAGAAGTTTGGGAGTTCTTCGAGCTTTTCCCAAGACTGCTGGACGCTTGCCGGGCTGTTTTAGCCCCAAAGCCCCTCTTTGTGGTGATCACCGCTTACGCCATACGCGCCTCAGCGTTGTGCCTGTATTACGAATTAGCAGAAATGATGTCCGGCTTCAATGGCTTCGTTTCTGCGGGCGAGCTTGGCATAGCCGATAACTCAGCAGGACGAGTAATTTCGATGGCGTTATTTGCCCGCTGGCAACCCGACTCATCCGTGTAAATGGGACAGCGACATTCCAGGCAACCTTCTCAACCATATCCGGCAAGAAAAGGGACGGCAGTTTGCCGTCCCACGTCCCGTTTTATCGTTTCTTTGAGGACTGCCAAAGCCGCTCCAATTCTTCCAATGACAGATCGGAGACGGCGACCCCTCGCTCTCGGGCAGCGTTCTCGATAAACCGAAAACGTTCGCGAAAGCGCCTATTGGCCTCTCGCAATGCACTCTCAGGGTCAACTTTGTACCAGCGCGCCAGGTTCACCACCGCGAAGAGCAAATCTCCCAACTCATCGGATCGCTCTGCATCGGAAGCTCGCAACAACTCTTGCCACTCCTCCTGCACTTTATCAATCACCCCTTGAATTTCCGGCCAATCGAAGCCCACGCGCGCCGCGCGCAGTTGGATTTGTTCTGCCTGCGTCAAGGCGGGCAGCGCCAGAGCCACGCCATCGAGCAAGCTGGCTTCCCCCTGCCCCTTTTCCACTCTTTCTGCGGCTTTCATCCGTTCCCAATTTGCCAATACGCCGCCCACATCTTGAAGCTCCATATCTCCAAAGACATGTGGGTGGCGACGCACAATTTTGTGGTGGATGCCGCGCAGCACATCTGTCATGTTAAATCCACCCGCCTCGCTGGCGATCTGGGAATGCAGCACAATTTGTAACAGCAGATCGCCCAACTCTTCACGCATGGCGTGATCGTCATCCACATCCATGGCTGCCAGGGCCTCATAGGTCTCTTCCAGCAAATTAGCCCGCAGACTCTGGTGCGTTTGCTCGCGATCCCATGGGCAGCCATCTGGGGCGCGCAAATGAGCGATAACTTCTTGAAAAGCCTCGAAGGAAGAGCCCGCTTCCAGGGCAGGAACATACAGCGTGGAAAGCAATCCCACGCGCGCGTTTTGATCAATTTGATGCAGCGCCAGGTCTTCGACAAATTCCTGGGGTGTGCCAGCCGCATGCACCAGACGAACCGGATGATTATCGGGATAGACTGCCATCAAAGTCAGTTTCACGTCTGAAGCGACCTCTCTGGAATACATTTGTGCAATCAAAGCCGGCTTATCCGGTGGAAAACAAGGCACATGCCCGGCTGCCAGTTCCAAAGCATCTACCAGTGTTATTTGCGGGAAGGGATCTTCGCCCAAGGCAGAAAAAGTCGGCCCAATAAAACTCACCCCTTCGATCACTTTTACCGGAATAGACAGTTGCTGTGCCCGGCGGAGAATTTCTACCCCCGTACTTTCAGCGATAAAAGGATGCCCGGGCACGGCATAGATGACACCCTGGGGACGTTGGCCCAACTCCAGTATCTTATCGACAATCTTCCGATAGACATCTTCAAAGGTCTGGCTCTCTTCATAGAGATAATCCATCGAATGAAGAACCAGTCTGCTGGGTAAGTGATCCACCACGGGATGATGCCGGGTGCGCAGGTAAATTTCCTCGGCCGATTCAAGCTCTTTCCAGGCTTGCCGGGTTAGCAAATCCGGGTCGCCGGGTCCCAAACCCAATAATAGAATGCCGCGAGTTTCCATTCTCGCATCTCCTTCACATCAAAGCACTGAATGGGATTGGATCGCAAGACTTCGCTCGCCCAAGCCGACCCATTCGCACTCTCAAATCTCCGTCATATCGAAAAAAGACCAGACAGGGAATATTCACCTGTCTGGTCAACGCTTGTGATACATGATCGGATACAGTACACACTACTGCACCTAGCCATTTGAACAAGCGGCAAGGGCGGCAATGCGCAACCTGGTGGATCAGGTTGTAAATTAGCGCTTGGTATAAGTCGGCGCCTTGCGGGCTCGCTTAAGGCCAGGTTTCTTGCGCTCCTTCACGCGTGGGTCGCGAGTAAGAAAACCGCCCTTGCGTAAAACTGAGCGCAGGTCTGGATTCATTAACACCAGGGCGCGAGCCACACCCAGTTGCACCGCCTCAGTCTGTCCAGTTACGCCTCCACCGTTGACCACAACGGTGATATCGAACTGCTCCGGGTTGCCGCCAGAAGAATTGATCGGTGACAAGATGGCGTGCAGATCACCCAGGCGAGGGAAATACACTTCAGCAGGTTTATCGTTGACCGTAAACTTACCGGACCCAGGCATAATGCGGACGCGAGCGGTGCTCTCTTTGCGGCGACCAATACCCTCGTAATATTGTACAGACATGTTAACTCCTTATTGCAGTTTGGCGCGTCACGCCACTGGCTTCGGATTCTGGCCAGCGTGCGGATGGTCTGGCCCTGCATACACTTTTAGTTTTTTGATCAACTGGCGTCCCAGTTTATTGTGCGGCAACATTCCCCACACAGCGGCGCGAATCACCCTGTCCGGGTGCTTGACCAACTGGTCCTTCAAGCTGATGGTTTTCAGGCCACCCGGATACATCGAATGGCGGTAATAATTTTTCTCCACCATCTTCTTGCCGGTAACCGTGATGCGTTCAGCATTTACCACCACCACATAATCACCCAGGTCGACGCCTGGGGTAAAATCTGGGCGATGCTTACCCAACAAGATGCGGGCAATCTTGGCTGCCAATCGCCCCAGGTTTTGTTCATTCGCATCCACCAGGTGCCATTCTTGGCGGATGTCATTCTGTTTCGGGTAATAAGTTTTATCCACTTTCGCCTTCTCCACTTACATCATTCATCCAGGATCGCGGCTCGCCAACCTCGTAATGCTCTCCAGGGTAATACACTGCCATCAAGGTCAAACCATGCGCCGGCGCCAAACCCTGCACCTTTCGCTGGTGTGGATATTGCAGGCTTTCCACCAGCTCATCCATCGAGCGCCGGTTCTGTCCAATTTTCACCTGGATAGAGACCAAGCGCCGCACCATGTGATACAGGAAAGCATTTCCCGTTATCTCAAAGTACAGCTCCTCAAGCCCATCACCGGGCAGAGCATACTGCCACTCAGCCTGCATGACCTTGCGCACCGTGCTCCCACCGACGCGCGGCGAGGCGCCATACGCCGCAAAATCATGCTCACCTTCTAAGATTGCTGCAGCTTCCCGCAATCTCTCCACAGCCACTGCAGGCCAGACGCGCCAGGCATAGCGCTCCTTCAATGGATTGCGCACAGGCTGGCAGAAGATACGGTAGCGGTAGCGCCGGGCGATAGCTGCGTAGCGAGGGTGGAAGCTCTCGCTTGCAATTAGCACCTGCAACGCTGATACCTGGGGCGGCAGGAGCGCGTTCAACGCGCTGCGCAGCTCCTCTGTCCCATGCTGCCAATCGAGATCGAAGGCGATCACCTGCCCAAGGGCATGCACACCGGTATCGGTGCGCCCAGCGGCCAATATCGCGCGCTCTTGCCAGCCCAATTGGCGCAGGGCTGCCTCCACACACGCCTGCACGGTGGCAGGGCTGCCGGACTTAGGATGGTGTTGCCTTTGAAAGCCCTGAAAATCCGAGCCATCGTAGGCGAGCTTAACCTGGTAACGTGCCATGCGCTGTCAGCCCGATGCTGACCGCCGTCGATCAGTCCTCGATCAACTCTAATAAAACCATCTCTGCTGCGTCCCCTTGCCGGGGGCCGAGCTTGACAATGCGGGTGTACCCGCCCATGCGATCCTCGTAACGCGCGGCAATGTCATCGAAAAGTTTCTTCACGGCTTCTGGGTTACCCAGGCGAGCCGATGCCAGACGGCGAGCGTGAACCGCTTTACCCTCACCAGCCTGGTTGCCTCGTTTTGCCAGCGTGATCAATCGTTCTGCCTGGCCGCGCACCGCCAATGCCTTGGCGTGGGTGGTGCGGATTCGCTCGTGCTCGAACAATTGCGCTACCAGGATACGGCGCAGAGCGGTGCGTTGATCCTTGCTGCGATTTAATCTCTTCCCAGCTACTCCGTGTCGCATTTCCTGTTACTCCACTTCTTGATCATGTTCGTCTTTGAGGTAGCCTTTCTCGCGCATCTTCTGGCGCAATTCGTCCAGGCTCTTCTCTCCGAAATTGCGAATAGACATGACGGCTTCTTCGCCCTTCTCGAGCAGTTCCAGCACCTCACCCACCGTGGTGATCCCTGTGCGTTTCAGCGAGTTGAAGACACGCACCGAAAGATCCAGATTCTCGATCGGCGTTTCGATCATTTCGCTGGTGAGCCGACTGGTTTCAACTTCACCCAGATCCAATGAAGCCAGAGTTTCCTCACTGACTCCCGCCAGATGACGCAAATGATCAATTAAGATCTTAGCGCTGGTACTGAGGGCTTCCTCCGGGCCGAACGTGCCATCCGTCCAAATTTCCAAAACCAACCGATCATAATTGGTGCTTTGACCGACACGAGCGTTGCCCACATCCCAATTCACTCGCCGCACCGGGCTGTAGATGGCGTCTACGGGCAGTTCGCCGATCGGCAGGCGTCCGATGCGGTCATCGGCTGGCGAGTAGCCACGCCCGCGCTCGACCGTCATTTCGATTTCCAGGTTGGCATTGTTATCATCCACGGTGAAGAGATAGAGATCAGGGTTAACAATCTCTACTTCAGGTGGCGTGATAATATCTGCGGCTGTCACAACCCCACTGCCCCGCACCTCCAGGTGCAGTCGAGCGGTATCCACATCATGCATCTTCATGCGCAGTTGTTTGATCTGTAGCATGACCCGGATGACATCTTCTCGCACGCCCGGGATATCGCTGAACTCATGCTGCACATCTGCAATGCGGATTGCCGTGACCGCAGCGCCTTCGAGCGAGGAAAGCAGCACCCGGCGAAGCGCGTTGCCAAGCGTGATTCCGTAACCACGCTCCAGGGGGCTAATGACAAATTTACCGTAATTGCGCGCCTCTGCCTGGCGTTCAATCTTTGGCGTAACCATATTACTGAGACCGATCACAGTACACCTCGTCCCCGCTTCTCATTCTCCTCAGGACTGGGTTGCGCGGCGCACTAACCGGCGCACGCTACAGTCGCAATAGAAAATGAGAATCACTTAGCGCGAATAATATTCGACGATGAGCTGCTCGTTCAGGTTGCCGTCAATCTCTGAGCGTTCTGGCAAACGAAGAATCTTGCCAGAAAGCGCTTTTAGATCACGCTCCAACCAGGCAGGCACATTCTTTTTCTCAGCAAAGTCAGCCAGTTCTTTGAAATAAGGGCGCTTGCGCGAACCTTCACGAACTGAGATGACATCATTCACTGAGACCAGCATAGAGGGCACATCCGTCCGCCGGCCATTCACCGAAAAGTGACCATGCGTCACCAGCAAACGGGCCTGAGCTCGGCTATCGGCATAACCCATGCGGAAGACGACGTTATCCAACCGGGACTCGAGGATTTGAAGCAAGTTCAAACCAGTCAGCCCGCGGCGTTTCAGCGAGACTTCATAATAACGATGAAATTGGCGCTCTAAGATGCCATACACGCGGCGCGCTTTTTGTTTGGCGCGCAACTGGCGGTTATAGTCTGAATCGCGCCGGCGGCGGAATTGAGAGCTCTTGCCATGCTGACCGGGCGCGTAACCACGGCGTTCGAAGGCGCACTTAGGAGTGAAGCAGCGCTCGCCCTTCAGAAAAAGCTTCTCGCCTTCGCGCCGGCATAATTTACATACTGGCCCACGATACTTAGCCATCGAAAAACTACCTCTTCCTTCCTGAAAATTTAGACGCGGCGTTTCTTTGGAGGCCGGCAACCATTATGCGGCACCGGAGTCACATCGGTGATCGACAAGATCTTCAAGCCCATCGACTGAACCGCACGAATAGCCGATTCGCGCCCAGGACCGGGACCTTTTACGAACACATCCACATCTTGCAAACCCATTGCCTGGGCAGCCTTGATCGCCTGCTCGGCGGCCAGCCGCGCCGCAAACGGGGTGCTTTTGCGAGAGCCCTTGAAGCCCGCAGATCCAGCGGTGCCCCAGGCAACCGTGTTGCCAGACGTGTCGGTGATCGTGACGATCGTGTTGTTGAAAGTCGCCAAAATATGCACCTGTCCTGTAGACAGCGTGCGCTTTACTTTTTTACTGCTGACGCCCTTGCGACGTGTAGAACGTACACTCTGAGCCATAACACCTCACTTTATGCCTTGCATCTCTTGGTTTACCCGTAACACCTCAGCCTGCTCGCAGCGGTTCGATCGTCGAAGGAAGCGATCGGTGGCTCCCGAAAAACTAAGGCGTTTAAGGAAGCAAATGCTGATCAAACCGGACAGCCGCGGGGAGGAAGGACCCCATCCAGCCTGCCAGCTTTCGCCTCGCCAGGCAATTACTTCTTGGCGCCGCGCCGCCGTCCACGCCCAGCAACGGTCTTCTTGGGCCCCTTGCGGGTGCGGGCATTCGTGCGGGTATTCTGACCGCGCACCGGCAGGTTGCGGCGATGCCGCAAACCACGATAGCTGCCGATCTCAATCAGCCGCTTGATGTTTAACTGCACCTCACGGCGCAGGTCACCTTCCACTTTATAATTTGCGGAAATGTAATCGCGCAGCAAGTTCACTTCGGCGTCAGTCAGGTCTTTTACCCGGGTATCAGGGTTGACGCCGGTTTCACTCAACACTTTCTTCGCGCGGGGTAAGCCGATGCCATAGATATAAGTCAGCCCAACTTCCACACGCTTATTGCGGGGTAGATCAACGCCTTCAATACGAGCCATAGTACATCATCCCTGTCGCTGCTTATGTTTCGGATTTTCGCAAATCACGTATACAATTCCATTTCGCCGCACAATTTTGCATTTTGAACAGCGCTTTTTGACTGAAGCTGTGACTTTCACGCTTACTTCTCCTTCTCTAGACCCAGGCCGCCTATGAACTAAGCGACCAAAGTTTTAATTATACTCCAATTGCATCCACTCGTCCAGGTTCATAAACTGGTCAGGATGAGCGGCCCGTTCTCGGTAATCGCGACCGAATGCTCGAAATGTGCTGTCAAGGAGCCATCCTTAGATGCCACAGTCCACTGATCGGGCAAGACGCGCGTTTGCGCTGTTCCCAGCAGTACCATGGGCTCCAAGGCAATCGTCATTCCTACACGTAAGGGAATTCCACGTCCCTTGATCCCATAGTTGGGCACCTGAGGACCCTCCCACATAGCCCTTCCCACGCCGTGGCCGGTGTATTCGCGTGTCAGAAAGAGACCCTCCTGCTCTTCGATATACTCCTGGATGGCCGCGCCGACATCGCCAGTGCGGTTCCCAGCGCGCAGTTTGTCGATCCCAATTTTCAGCGCCATCTCCGTAACCGCAATCAAACGTTGCGCTTCCGGTGAAATCTCACCGACGCCCATCGTGTAAGCAGAGTCGCCAACGAAACCTTCGAAGATCGTTCCACAATCAATGGAAACGATATCTCCTTCGACAAGCTTCCGCTTACTGGGAATGCCATGCACCAACTCATCATTGATGCTGGCAGTGATCGTCGCTGGGTACGGATAAGCTCCTGGCACACCCAAAAACGCGGGCTTGGCGCCATGCTTGCGAATCACTTCTGCGGCTGCAGCATCCAAGTCGAGAGTGGTCACTCCAGGTCGCACCAGGGCCTTGGTCGCTTCCAACGCCAAGGCGTTGATACGCCCCGCCTCGCGCATAATCTCCAGCTCTTGAGGAGTCTTGATGTAGATTCCACGCTGGTTCATTGCCTATGCCTCCCGCCGGGGAAGTGCAGAGAGCAAATCTTCGGTCACTTTTTCGATTGACTGTGTTCCATCTACTTCCAACAGTACACCTTGCCGGCGATAGTACTCGATCAGTGGGCTGGTCTGTTCCAGGTAAACCCGAATACGCCGGGTGACCGTCTCAGCTTTGTCATCCTCACGCTGGTAAAGCTCCGATCCATCCTGGTCGCATATCCCGGGTTTTGCGGGCGGGTTGAATTTCTCATGAAAGACATGTCCGTTAGCCCGACAAGTCCAGCGACCAGTCAGACGCTCAACCAGCACAGCTTCGGGGACGTCGATCAACGGCACCGCGTTGACTTTACCAGCAAAGTCGACCAGCATCTCGTCGAGCGCTTGCGCCTGCGCTGGGGTGCGTGGGAAACCATCCAACAGCGCCCCATCGCGACAGTCCGGGCGCGAGAGGCGTTCCCGAATCATGGCGATGGTCACATCATCTGGCACCAACTCACCGCGATCAATGTAACCTTTCGCCAGTTTACCCAGATCAGTCTGATTCTTAAGGTTCTCTCGGAATATATCTCCCGAAGAGATATGCGGTAGCCGCAATGCGCCCGAGATGATCTGAGCCTGGGTACCCTTGCCAGCTCCCGGTGGCCCTAGCAGAACAATGTAGATCGACATCTTCTCCACTCGCTTAGCGGATCAACAGCGCATCGTCGTAACCATGCACTTTCAGTTCAGCTTCGATGTTGAAGAACAGATCTCGAACAACACCCACGACGATCAGCAAACCTGCGGATGACACCAGGAGCAACCCCGCCTGTCCACCCAGGTTGATACCAAAGCCGGCCAGGATCGTGGTCACCAACACCGGCATGACCGCCACCAAACCCAGGAACAATGCCCCGGGAAGGGTGATGCGTCGCAGAACGCGCGTCAGGTACTTCTGCGTCGGAGCTCCACGGCTCACACCGGGGATCTGCGCGCCGACTTTCTTCAAGTTCTCACCGTAATTTTGCTGAGCAAAAACGATGTCGGTGTAGAAAAAGGTGAAGGCAACCACCATCAAGAAATACATGATCCAATAGAAAGTGCTCTCGCCGCCGAACAGGCGCTGCACGCTCGAAGCCGTGCTGGCTACCCAGCTAATCTGCGAGGTCAGAAAGAAACTGGCAATGATCGCCGGGAAAGTGAGCAGCGACTGAGCAAAGATGAGCGGGATCATGCCCGCCATGTTGACCATCAGAGGCAGAGTGCCTTTCACCGGCATGGACATGCGATTGCCCATCCGGCGTCCCGGGTACATCACGGGCACATTGCGACGACCTTGCTGCACGAACACGATAGCAGCAATGATTAGCACCATCAGCACCAGGATGAACGTTAAGGTAAACCAGCGATACTGCTCGTTCGCCAACAGGCTCGCCAGGTTGCTCGGGATCTGAGCCACAATGCCGGCGAAGATGATCAAGGAGAGACCTTGATTGCGCACACCGTATTCCGAGATCAGCTCACCCAGCCAGATGGCGAACATCGTGCCTGCTGTCATACTGATGATGATGGTCAATGAGGGCAGCAATGCATCGCCTGAAAATCCGAAATTCTCGATAATGGGTGTTCCGCCGATGCCTGAGAAGATATTGATCTGCCCAATCGCTTGCAGCGCAGCCATGGGCACTGCCAGGATATAGGTCCACTTCTCCATCCATTTCTGACCCTCGCGCGGATCATCTTCCATGCGCTTTTGAAGCGCGGGGATAATCGGCACCAGAAGCTGGAGGATGATCTGAGCAGTGATATAGGGATACACACCCATCGCCAGCACAGAAAAGTTCGCCACTGTGCCGCCCGAAAGCAGGTTCAGCAAGTTTACCAACGTCCCACCGGCCCCTCCACCTGCAAGGATTTGCGCAATCGCTTCCCGATTAACACCGGGAACGGGAACATGCGCAGCCAGCCGGAAGATGATCAAGATCGCCAGGGTGATCAACAACTTACGGCGGATGTCACGTGCAGACCACAAGTAGCGCCAGGCAGACCGCTTCATTTCATTGGCTCCTTATCCATGAAAACCGACTTCCCAACCCAGGGCGACCCCAGGCCAGGCGTCTTAATTTTCAATGATCTCCACACTGCCACCGGCAGCTTCGATTTTTGCACGAGCGCTCTGGCTGACGCGGTGGGCGCTGACCTTCAGCGCCACATTGATCTCACCGCGACCTAAGATCACTGTTGGATTTTCCGGGTTGCGTAGCAAGCGCATAGCTGCCATGCTCTCCGGGGTCACCAGGCTACCAGCCGCAAACTCATTTAGCTGGTCCAGGTTAATCTCGTTATACTCGAGCCGGCTGAGTGGGGTGAATCCCTTACCCCGCACAAACGGCAGGCGGCGGAAAAACGGCAAGTTGCCGCCCTGGTGGTACTTGCGCACCGGTTTACCGGCGCGCGCCCCCTGGCCTTTTGTACCGCGACCGGCTGTCTTCCCCTGGCCGGCAGAGATACCGCGGCCGACCCGCTTGCGATCTTTCCTGGCGCCTTCATTGGGCTTGAGATCGTTTAATTTCATTTTGTATCCTCGACTTCCCCAGCTTTTGGTCAGGCGCATATCGCCCGCCAGCCGGGTGGAATGCTTTAGGCCACTTCCTCGATTTCAACCAGATGCATCACCTTGGCTATCATACCGCGCAGCACTGGTGTATCCAGGTGCTCTACGGTCTGGTGCATCCTTCGCAGACCAAGTGCACGCACGGTAGCCTTGTGACGCTTGGAATACCCGATTGGGCTTTTCACAAGTGTCACGCGTAAGGTTTTTTCGTTTTGAGCATTCTCAGCCATTTTTCCTACGCTCCCAGAACGGGGTCACATCTTTCGGAGATTTACCCCGTAAAGCAGCTACTTCTTGCGGAGTCCGCAGTTGGTCGAGAGCCTCCATCGTAGCATAGACAACGTTCAACAGGTTGTTGCTGCCCAGGGATTTGGTCAAAATATCAGAAATCCCTGCAGCCTCCAGGACCGCGCGCACGCCGCCGCCGGCAATCACGCCCGTTCCCGGCGAGGCCGGCTTGAGCAACACGCGCGCGCCCGCTTTCTGCCCGATCACCTCATGTGGGATGGTGCTTTCGAACAATGCTACCTGATGCATGTCACGGCGGGCGCGATCCGAGGCTTTGCGCATTGCATCTGGTACGGCATTGGCCTTACCGGTGCCCACGCCCACCTTGCCGCGATTATCCCCAACAACCACCGTCACGCGGAAAGAGAACCGTCGTCCACCCTTGACCACTTTAGCCACCCGGGCGATTTCTACCACGCGCTCATCAAATTCGCTTTCAAATTCGCTATAGTCTGACATTCTATGCTCCCTTACCGGCTTAGAAATCCAGCCCGCCTTCGCGTGCAGCTTCTGCCAGAGCCTTCACCCGTCCAAGATAGCGGTAGCCGCCGCGATCAAAAACAACCTTGGTGATACCCTTGGCAACCGCACGTTCTGCAAGCGCCTTGCCAACCATGCGAGCCTGTTCGGATTTCTTTTTACCTTCCAAGGCGGCGCGCAGTTCATGATCAATCGTGGATGCCGAAACCAGGGTGCGCCCGGCTTCATCATCGATCACCTGTGCATAAATCTCTGCCAGGCTACGGAAAACATTCAACCGCGGGCGCTCAGGTGTACCTTTTACATTCCGGCGAACTCGGATATGCCGGTTCTCGCGTGCTTCAGATCTAGACTTGACGGCACACATCTTTACACTTTTCCTGACTTACCAGCCTTGCGGCGGATTTTTTCTTCCAGGTATTTAATACCCTTGCCCTGATAAGGTTCTGGTGGGCGCACCTTGCGAATATTGGCCGCTACCTGGCCAACCATTTCCTTATCGTAACCCATCACTTTGATCTGGCGCGTACGGGCATCCCAATCAAAGCTGATTCCTACCGGCGGTTCCATCGTAACGGGATGCGAATAACCTACGTACAACACCAGGTTTTTTCCTTGCACTTCAGCGCGGTATCCGACGCCATTCACCTCCAGGATGCGCTCGAATCCCTTGCTGACACCCTGCACCATGTTATTGAGCAAGGCGCGCGTCATCCCATGTAAAGCACGATACCGGCTTTCATCTGAAGGGCGGCGGACAACGATGCTGCCTTCTTCTAAGGCAATATCGAGAGAAGCAGGGAAAACGCGGTGCAGCTCGCCTTTCGGGCCTTTCACCCGCACGCTCGATCCCTTGATTTCCACATCCACGCCTTTGGGTAAAACCACTGGCATTCGTCCAATGCGTGACACTAGTAACCTCCTTGATGATAAGCTGCTGGCTAATCGCCGCCGCTGCTCATCACATTCTGTAAACTACCACACCTTGCACAGGACCTCGCCGCCGACGCCCAGTTGGCGGGCGCGCTGTCCTGTCATGACGCCTTTTGGTGTGGATAAGATAGCGATGCCCATCCCGGAAAGCACCCAAGGAATATCCTGGCGCCCAGTGTAAACTCGTCGGCCGGGGCGGCTGACGCGCTCGATGCCGGTGATCACCGGTTTGCGCTCGCGCCGCTCACCCACATACTTGAGACGGATGCGCAGGATTTTGGTGCCGGCCGTTTTGCCATCCACCACCTCGTAGGCACTGATGAAGCCTTCCTCTTTTAGAATCTTGGCTATCGCAACCTTCAATTTCGAGCCCGGCAATGCAACCATCTGATGTCCTGCCAGAATGGCATTGCGTATTCGGGTCAGCATATCTGCAATCGGATCTGTCAACATATCAGCACTCTCCACCCGGCTACCAGGAAGACTTCACGACACCCGGGATTTTACCTGCCAGGGCCAGTTCGCGAAAACAAATTCGACACAGTCCAAAACGGCGCATGTACCCGCGCGGCCTGCCGCACACTTTACAGCGGTTGCGAACTCGTACTGCATATTTGCGTCGCTGATCGCGAATAATCATCGACTTCTTGGCCATGGATTAACCTTCCTTCTTGAAGGGCATACCCAGCATCAGCAAGAGCTGGCGGCCCTCATCGTCTGTGCGGGCGGATGTCACGATGGTAATTTCCAATCCGCGCAGTTTATCGATCTTGTCGTAGTCAATTTCCGGGAATACCAATTGCTCCCGTAAGCCAAGCGTATAATTGCCGCGGCCATCGAAAGCATCTGCGGAAATTCCTCGGAAGTCGCGCACGCGTGGCAGAGCAATGTTCATCAGACGATCCAGGAAGGACCACATGCGCTCGCCCCGCAGGGTCACCCGAACACCAATCGCACGACCTTCGCGCAGCTTGAAATTGGCGATGCTTTTGCGTGCTTTGGTAATGACTGGCTTCTGACCGGTAATCTGGGTGATATCACTTACAACCGCATCTAAAGCCTTGGCATTCTCCATCGCCTCGCCAACACCCACATTAACCACCACCTTCTTGATGCGCGGCACCTGCATCGGGTTTTTCAACCCCAGCGATTTCAGCAACGCCGGCGCAACTTCGTTATCATACCTTGCCTTCATTACATGTACCATCTTTGCGCTCCCAATTCAGTTAGGCGTCGATGACTGAATCGCACTGTTTGCAAACCCGCACCGAGCGATCTTCCTGGCGCTGCAAGCCCACACGTGTGGGCTTGTTGCACTTCGGACAGACCAGCATCACGTTCGAGATATCGATCGATCCTTCAAATTCGATGATCCCCGGGCGCAGGTTGCGTCCTTGTGTTTGGATCTGCTTTTGGTGCTTTTTTCGCAGGTTGACACCCTGCACCACCACACGCCCATCATCCGGCAGCACTTTGATCACCTCGCCGCGCTTGCCCTTATCTTCCAGACGGCCGCTGATCACCTCGACCGTATCACCTTTGCGTATCTTATATTTCACGGCTCTCGCTCCTGCTCACTGACCTACAGTACTTCTGGGGCCAGTGAAACGATTTTCATGAACCCTTTTTCGCGAAGCTCGCGAGCCACCGGGCCAAAGATGCGCGTGCCTTTGGGATTCTTGCCATCCGTATCTAAAATAACGGCCGCGTTATCATCGAAACGGATATACGAACCATCTTCACGGCGCCATTCTTTGGTGCAGCGCACAATCACCGCTTTGACAATATCGCTCTTCTTGACAGCGCCCTGCGGCGAAGACGATTTAACCGTGGCAACCACTACATCGCCTATGGCGCCATAGCGCCGGCTGGAGCCTCCCATCACATGGATGACCAATAGCTCGCGAGCGCCCGTATTATCTGCAACTTTGAGGCGTGACTCCTGCTGTATCATGCCTATGCCTCCAATTGGTCGCCAGCAACCACATCGTGCCCAAGTATTGACTCCACCACCCAGCGCTTGCGGCGCGAGATGGGCTGGCTTTCAACAATGGTCACCTGATCGCCAACCTGGCAGCCAAGCGTATCGTGTGCCATGACGCGCATCCGGCTGCTGACCACTTTCTTATACAACTGGTGGCGGTAAGTGCGGTCGATTTCTACCACGACCGTCTTGTCCATGCTATTGCTGGTTACAACGCCAGTCATACGACGACGAGTGTTCATGCTTCACCTTCTTCTATGCCCAACTCACGCTCGCGCAATACGGTCAGCATGCGGGCAATCGTGCGGCGGGTTTGGCGCAAACGAGTGTAATCGGTCATACTTCCGGTGGAAAGCTGGAAGCGTAGATTCATCAATTCTTCTCGTGTGTTATTCAGGCGCGCGATCAGCTCTTCATTCGAAAGATTGCGTACATCTTTGAGCTTCATGACTCACCACCTGCCTGGTCAAACCGGCCAACAATTTTGGTCTTAATGGCAAGCTTATACTGTGCCAGTTTCAGCGCTTCGTAGGCAACATCTTCTGTCAAGCCGCCACCGACCTCGAACATAACCCTTCCGGGCTTTACCACTGAAACCCAATACTCCACATTGCCCTTGCCCTTGCCCATGCGAGTTTCAGCGGGCTTACGGGTAACAGGTTTATCTGGAAAGATGCGGATCCACACCTTACCACGACGGCGCAGGGCGCGGTTGATGGCGCGGCGGGCTGCTTCGATCTGGCGGGCAGTTACCCAACCAGGCTCCAAAGCTTGCAGGCCAAAGTCGCCAAAAGTGACCTCAGCGCCGCGTTGTGCCTTGCCTTTCATCCGACCGCGCATTTGCTTGCGGTACTTTACACGCTTTGGCATCAACATAATGATTTCCTCGCTATTCCTGGTGAGTTGAGCGGCTGGCCCGGCAGCAGTTTCTGCCTCGCCCTACCCGCGCTACTCACTGACGTAAACACCCTCGGTAGACTGAGCTTTTTCCTCAACCTCGGGAAGCACATCGCCTTTATAGATCCAGACTTTTACGCCAATTTGCCCATAAGTGGTGGTCGCCTCGGCGCGGGCAAAATCAATATCTGCACGCAATGTCTGACGGGGGACGCGGCCTTCGCGCATGTTGACCGTGCGAGCCATTTCAGCGCCGCTCAACCGACCAGAAACTTCCAGGCGGATACCCTGCCCGCCTTGGCGAGCGCATTGCTGCATGGCGCGTTTCATCGCTCGCTGATAACTGATGCGGCGTTCAAGTTGCTCTGCAATGTTGGTCGCAACCAGGTATGCATCCAGGTCGGGATCTTTGATCTCTTTGATCTCCAGATCGATCTTCTTCCCGACAACGCCCTCCAGCGTCGTGCGCAACTTCTTCACGTTCTCGCCCTTGCGTCCGATCAAGACGCCGGGTTTAGCGGTATGCACGACAATCTTTACTTTGCCGGGGAAGCGCTCGATTTCAACTCGCGAGACGCCCGCTTTGGGGACCTCGGCGCGTACCAAATCCCGCAGGGCAAAGTCTTGATGCAGTTGATCGACATAATCTTTGCCTTCAGCATACCAACGACCTTCCCAGGTCTTGTTGATTTTCAGCCGGAAACCGATTGGATGTACTTTTCGACCCATATTATCTCCTTGCGTCGCGCTCACTCAAGCTGTACCGCTTCCCGTGAGCTGCAGGCGCGAATGTCCATTCGCTACGCACCGCGCTCCCGCAGGATCACGGTGATGTGTGAGGAGCGCCGCAGCCATGGCTTGAAGCGACCACGTGCCCCAAATCGACGCCATTTGCGCGTCGGCGCCTCGTCGGCAAAAATGCGGTATACATACAGGTCATCCCGGCTGACGCCGAAATTCTCTTCCGCATTCGCCATCGCCGAGCTGACCACCTTGGCAACCGGGTCAGCCGCGGCGTTCGCCGTGAATTTGAGTGTGGTGAGCGCTTCGGTCACCGGCTTCCCACGTACCAGGTCGACCACCAGGCGCACTTTCTGGGCTGAGTGGGGAATAAAGCGAGCATGAGCACGAATATCATTTTCCATCGCTACTTCCCTCGCTTTACCTTTTTCTCTGCCACGTGACCGCGGAAAGTGCGGGTGGGAACAAATTCACCCAGGCGGTGACCCACCATATTCTCCGTCACATAGATTGGCACATGGCGCCGTCCATCATGCACGGCCACGGTATGCCCTACCATCTGCGGAAAGATCGTGCTGGCCCGGCTCCAGGTGCGAATGACCTTTTTCTCATTGCGCTCGTTCATCGCTTCGATTTTCTTCAACAGTTTCGGGGCGATGAACGGCCCTTTCTTTAGCGATCGTCCCATCTTTCGTTCTCCTGGCAGACACTGCCGCTCACTATGCAGAGCGTGTGATCTACCTCTTCCTTCACTTATCGGCGACCTTTGCCGCGGCGGCGGACGATATACTGATCCGTCTTCTTGTTACGCCGCGTCTTGTAACCCAGGGTAGGTTTACCCCACGGGCTCTTCGGCCCGGGCATACCAATCGGCTGGCGACCTTCACCACCGCCATGCGGGTGGTCGCGAGGCGTCATCGCCGTGCCGCGCACGCTCGGTCGAATGCCCAGGTGGCGTTTACGTCCCGCTTTCCCCAGCTTCACATTGCTGTGATCCAGGTTTCCCACCTGGCCAATCGTGGCAAAGCAGTTCTGGCGCACCAGGCGCACCTCGCCGGAGGGCATACGCACCTGGGCATAATCGCCTTCTTTCGCCATCAATTGGGCTGCCGCACCCGCAGAACGCGCCAGTTGCCCACCTTTGCCTTCCTTGAGCTCGATATTGTGCACCAGCGTTCCCACCGGGATATTGGCAATGGGCAAACAGTTGCCTGGACGAATTTCAACATTCTGCCCGGCAATCACCGTATCACCCACGCGCAAATCCTGAGGAGCGATGATATAACGCTTCTCGCCATCGGCGTAGAACAGCAGCGCCAGGCGCGCCGTACGATTCGGATCGTACTCGATCGCAGCCACGCGCGCAGGGATATCGCGCTTGTCGCGTTTGAAATCCACCACCCGAATATGCCGGCGATGACCACCGCCACGGTGACGAACGGTCACGCGCCCATAGGCGTTGCGCCCGCCGCTTTTGCGCAGCGGTTTCAGTAAAGAGCGTTCAGGGGTGCTCTTAGAAATTTCTTCGAATGTGTAGCCTGTCATCCCCCGCTGTCCGGGAGTTGTCGGCTTATACTTCTTCACAGCCATCACTTCACCCCTTCAAAGATATCAATGGTCTGGCCTGGCGCCAAGGTGACAATCGCCTTTTTATAGCCACTGCGGCGGACAAGCACGCGGCGGCTGCGCAGGCGGCGGGTTCGCTTAGCAGGTACGTTAATCACATTGACACGCACTACGTTCACATCGAACAGCGACTCCACAGCATCCTTAACCAGGGATTTGGTGGCATCTGTAGTCACTTCAAACACATACTGCTGCAGATCACCGCTCAAGTAATTCGATTTTTCCGTCACCAGCGGGCGGCGAAGTACGTTGTAAATTTGCGTCATCACGACCTCCACCTCACCCTAAATAAGACTCGATCACTTCGAGCGCCTGCACAGGCATGACCACTTTCTCATAGCCCAGCAGGTCTCGAATGTTCAGGTAAGCTGCCATCAGCGTTTTGGCACCCGAGATGTTGTTCGCCGAACGAACCACCTGGTCATATTCCAGATTCTTTTCGGGTATCAAGATCAGCGCCGTCGACCCACCCACCAGGCGCTCCAGGAGTTGCGCCATCAAGCGAGTCTTCGATTCTTCCAGTTTCAACTCGTCCAAGAGCACGATGCCTTGTTCGGAGGCCTTAACACTGAGCGCAGATCGCAGCGCAGCCCGGCGCATCTTGCGCGGCATAAGCTGGCTGTAATCGCGCGGCCGCGGGGTGTGCACCCTGCCGCCGCCGACCCATTGCGCAGCTCGCGTCGAGCCCTGGCGGGCGCGGCCGGTCCCTTTTTGGCGCCAGGGCTTGCGCCCTCCGCCAGAAACTTCACCGCGGCTCTTGGTCTTGTGCGTGCCCAGGCGGGCGTTCGCCATTTGGCGCACATAGGCCTGGTGCATCAAGTCCACATTGACCGGGGCCTCGAAGATCCGCGCTGGCAGTTCCAGCTCACGGACTTTTTCACCCTGCATATTGAATACGTCGATAACCATAGTCGTATTGCTCCGTTCTGGTTTCCCGCGCTACTGCTTGCGCGCGCCTTTGATCATCACCACGCCGCCTTTGGGGCCGGGAATGGCGCCGCGCACACCCAACAGGTTGCGCTCAGGGTCAACCAACACTACGCGCAAATTTTGCACGGTTACCCGCTCATTGCCCAGGTGACCAGCGCCGCGCGAACCTTTAAACACCCGTCCAGGGGTGGTGCCGGAGCTGCGTGCGCCGGGGGCGCGCTGTCGGTCGGATTGACCATGCGTTTTCGGTCCACCTGCGAAGTGATGGCGCTTGACCGCCCCGGCAAAACCCTTGCCCTTGCTGGTGCCGATCACATCCACGATCTCGCCAACCGTAAACACCTGGTCCACTTTGAGCACATCTCCCTCCGCCAGGCCGTGTTCTTTCTCGCGAAACTCGCGCAAAAAGCGCAACGGGGGCAGATTCATATTGTTGCGCTTGAGATGCCCAAGTTGGCCAGCGGTGAGACGCTTTGGCTTTACTTCACCAAAACCCAGTTGCACCGCTGAATAGCCGCTGCTATCCTTCGTGCGCACCTGGGTTACATAGCATGGCCCAGCTTCGATCAAGGTCACGGGTACAGCAGCACCGGTCTCGTCGAAAATCTGGGTCATACCGACTTTCTTGCCGATCAGCCCTTTCAACATCTCAGTTGTCTCCTTCAATATAGTTTCGGGACTGTCAGCCTGGGCACGGCTGCATCATCCCTGTCCGCACCGCAGTCAGCAAGCGCAAACGCGAAGCATGGTGTTTGTGGTTCGCGCAGGCGCCGCTCTTGCGGGGCCTTTTTTCAAGCTGGGTGCTGCTGCAGAGTCGACACAGCAGCATCCGGCCGAATAACTTCCTTAAATTTTGATTTCGATGTCCACGCCCGCCGGAAGGTTCAGGCGCATCAGCATATCAATCGTCTTAGAATCCGGATCCAGCACATCGATCAAGCGGTTGTGCGTGCGGATCTCGAAATGCTCGTGAGAATCTTTGTCAATGAACGTTGAGCGACGGACAGCAAAACGCTCGATACGGGTGGGCAGAGGCACGGGGCCGACAACTCGGGCACCGGTGCGTTCAGCAGTTTCCACGATGCGCTGCGCTGATTGGTCCAGGACGCGGTGATCATAAGCCTTCAAACGGATGCGGATTTTCTGCTTAGCCATAAAGTTATCCTCAATCCAGAATCTCAGTGATCACACCAGCGCCAACGGTCAGACCGCCTTCGCGGATGGCGAACTTCGAGCCCTGCTCCAGCGCTACCGGCACGATCAGCTCCACTTCCATCACCACATTGTCTCCAGGCATCACCATTTCTA
>JAJUJL010000022.1 GCA_029265355.1 Chloroflexota bacterium
GGACCCGTTTTCCGTAGGGGCGACCCAGGCGAGAGGTGATCGCCATCCGGCTGGCGATTCAACACGGCTATGGCGCCGGATGGCAGGTAAGGTGCGGGTCGCCCATGCCCTGCGGTGGGGTGCGGGCGACCCGTTTTCCGTAGGGGCGACCCAGGCGAGAGGTGATCGCCATCCGGCTGGCGATTCAACACGGCTATTGCGCCGGATGGCAGGTGAGGTGCGGGTCGCCCATGCCCTGCGGTGGGGTGCGGGCGACCCGTTCCTCGCCAGCCGTGGCAGCGGTGGGAGAGGAGGCCCTGCCAGCCGTATCGGGATGGGTCTCGCGTGGGTCGCCCCTACGAGATTATTGGACGGGGTTCCGGTAGGGGGTAATTTTGGTGTGGCGAACCACGCACGGGTGCGGGCGGCTATGCCTGGTAAACATTCGGGCGGCTATGACTGGTAAAGTCTAGCACGCTCAATGACATGGGGACAACTAATCGGGCGGATCCCAACTTGGGGAATAATGCGGTTCACCCCCACGTGCGTGGGGACAACCCTGGCGAGCCAACTCCCACCGGCGGCGGGCCAGGTTCACCCCCACGTGCGTGGGGACAACGCTCACCCGTCAGCCCCAGGATGTCGAAGCGCAGGTTCACCCCCACGTGCGTGGGGACAACCCGCTGGCTTGCGGGCGCTGCTCCGCGTTGTCCGGTTCACCCCCACGTGCGTGGGGACAACATTGACAACGGCGCTGTTCATGTCGTTATACACGGTTCACCCCCACGTGCGTGGGGACAACCACGATCACGACGACAACGAAGAGTACGGCATAGGTTCACCCCCACGTGCGTGGGGACAACTCACTTCGGGACGGGGTCAAGCGTAAACTGCAAGGTTCACCCCCACGTGCGTGGGGACAACAAATAAACTGCGCTTGTCTCTCCCCACTGCCTCGGTTCACCCCCACGTGCGTGGGGACAACTTTTTGCAGGCGGCTACGGGCACATCGGCTGCCGGTTCACCCCCACGTGCGTGGGGACAACCCCTGTAGCCCGCCAAGCATTCAGGGAAGGGTAGGTTCACCCCCACGTGCGTGGGGACAACATGGCGACGACAATCGAGGTGGACATTCACCCAGGTTCACCCCCACGTGCGTGGGGACAACAGACATTCTTGGAGATAAGGCCAAATTCTATTAGGTTCACCCCCACGTGCGTGGGGACAACTGCGGGCCTTGTCTCGCTCATGTTCCCTCTTTAGGTTCACCCCCACGTGCGTGGGGACAACCCTGTTTTGCTCGATGAGGCCGGCGACCCGTACGGTTCACCCCCACGTGCGTGGGGACAACTAGATCATTACTCATTGAATAATTATATTCCTAGGTTCACCCCCACGTGCGTGGGGACAACAATAAAAAATGGGAGGATGGTACAGTACAGGCAGGTTCACCCCCACGTGCGTGGGGACAACGGAGATTACCATGAATACAACTGAATTGCTGAGGTTCACCCCCACGTGCGTGGGGACAACAGAGATTATGAGGTCGTGTCTGTTACCATCCCAGGTTCACCCCCACGTGCGTGGGGACAACGAGGCGAGAATAAGTGAATGATATCTTTCCAGCGGTTCACCCCCACGTGCGTGGGGACAACCCCCCGCCATATACTTTATATGCCATCCAATTAGGTTCACCCCCACGTGCGTGGGGACAACTCGCCACTAAATGACGGCATAACCACCGTGCAGGTTCACCCCCACGTGCGTGGGGACAACGATTGAGAGCCGCCATGCACTTGTGCGGTGCTCGGTTCACCCCCACGTGCGTGGGGACAACATCGTTGAATTTCTTAAGAATTTTTACCCTGACGGTTCACCCCCACGTGCGTGGGGACAACTGTGGCATCAATGTGCCCACATATGCCCCACTCGGTTCACCCCCACGTGCGTGGGGACAACCCCCTGGGTTTGGATAATCCGGGGGGAATTGGCGGTTCACCCCCACGTGCGTGGGGACAACTCTTCGAGCCTGTCAGCCCAGATAGATTTAGTAGGTTCACCCCCACGTGCGTGGGGACAACTGAAACTACTGACCTGGTCGCGCCGCAGGTGTAGGTTCACCCCCACGTGCGTGGGGACAACAAATGATAATAATGTAACCGATAATCTCAAAAAGGTTCACCCCCACGTGCGTGGGGACAACTTCCCTTGATCGTCTATCGTTGGAGGGTGAAAAGGTTCACCCCCACGTGCGTGGGGACAACACCTCTATCGCTGGTGTCGGCACGATCTCCACCGGTTCACCCCCACGTGCGTGGGGACAACGCCAGATGGGCGCTTGCCTGCGCCGGTTAGCGCGGTTCACCCCCACGTGCGTGGGGACAACGGGATGCCCGCGGTGTACTGGGGTAGTGGGCAAGGTTCACCCCCACGTGCGTGGGGACAACGATGGTATTCGCTCCCATACGGATGCCATCCCCGGTTCACCCCCACGTGCGTGGGGACAACGGATATAATCCTGGCATGATCAAGATAACCTACGGTTCACCCCCACGTGCGTGGGGACAACGCCTAAGATAATACCCTAAACCGTCCAATGTCAGGTTCACCCCCACGTGCGTGGGGACAACTTACAATTGTAAATAATTGGGAGTTATGGGGCAGGTTCACCCCCACGTGCGTGGGGACAACGGCAAAAGACTGCCCGCTTCTCGCCTCAACGCCGGTTCACCCCCACGTGCGTGGGGACAACACTATATTTTGGCTTCACTCCCAATAATCAGCTCGTTATCCCATATCTGGGGGATGGTTCACTGATCTGAGTCTCTTGTTCGCCCTGTTCCTGGCCTCCTCCGTCAATTCGGGTATGCGAATGAGCTGTAAACCCTCCAGTTCTACAATCTCGCGCTGGGTGTCGCCTCGAATTCGCATTGCAAAATGTTGCTCAGTATTGGTGGTATAGATTTGCACCACACCACCCGTGGCGCCTGCTGCTTTACAACACTTTTCCCATAACCGGTCGCGCACCATGGCATTGACATGCCCCACGTATACCCCCGTGTGCGGCTCGATCAACCAGCGCGTCAATTCGCCGCGCAACGCCGGCGTCATGTGCTCTAAGATCATTACAATCATAGCTCTTCCTCCTCCGAATCCCACAGCGGCGCCGGCAGGGAGGGCTCACTGTCAGGGTCGCCTTCCGGCGGAATCCGTGTGCTATCAATCTCCAGTATGGCGTCGATATCTGGCAAAATCCGCTCAAGTAGCTTCGTCTCTTTGAACCGTTGACGACAGGCCAGGCGCACACGTGAATCGATCTGAGCATCGGACTCGGCCACAGTTCGAAAAGCAAGCGGAATCGTGATCTCAGCTTTGTAAAGATCGGCGACATCATAAACAAAAGACGTTTGCCGTCCGGTGTGGATAAATCCCAGCGCAGGCGAATAGCCGCCGGATACGATCGCTGCATGGCAGATGCCATTCAATAAAGCATTCGCCGCCGAAAGGGCGCGGTTTACCGGATCAGCATTGCCCCAGTTGCCGCGATCATAGCGTCGCCCATGCCAGGGAACCTGATATTCCTGGCTGGCCTGGAAATACGCGCTGCGTACCCGCGCCCCTTCCATGCCGCGAATCTGCTCCAGGCTCAAATCTTGCGGCAGAGGCTCAGGAAATCGTTTCTGGTACATGCGCCGGATGACTCCCAGGCGCAGTCTGGCGTCAGCGCTGAGTTCTGCCTGGCGCAACAGGTGATAGGCCTTACGCGTCTCTCCGCCGCCATGCGCGTACAGGCGCGTAGCTTCCTCGCCCGTCCACAGCAGGGTTACACCGCTCTCGCCCAATACTTTCACCGCGGCATGGGTAATACTGGTGCCAGGGCCTAACATGAGCACACACAGCGCAGCAATTGGCAAATGGATGCGGCCGTCTTTCGTGATGAATTCCACCGCTGAATCTTTACGCTCAACGATGGCATGCTCAATGTAGGCATAGCTCAGGCTATCGCGCAGCTTGGGTAATTCATGCAAGTCTTGCATCGAACCCACTCCTCCAAGTTTGAACTAAGTAAACCGCCGAAAGTGTTTAGAGTAAATCCGCCATTGCGTCGGCGGTTTACTCCAGGGTTTCGCCGGTGCTCGTTCACATTTTTGTAAAAACACTTCCGGCGAAACACCTATTCGGTTGTTAAGGTGCGGATGGAGACCAGGCCGAACTGCAGGCGCTTGCCGCGTCTCCGGCGGCAATCGCCTGTCAGCCAGCCTGCAGCTTGAGGTTTAGCTACCCGCGTAGCGGCGCCAGTGAGAGCAGGCCGAACCCAAAGCTCTTGGCGCTGCCGATCCCCGCTTCTACTGCGTTTTTCAAGCGGTCGGCATCTCGAACTAACAAAACACCGTCGAACTGGACCGCTAAAAAGCTCATGTATTGCCCACCAGCCGGGCGAGAAAACAGCCCGCCGCGCAGCTTGCTTTTACCCGAGATACGGGCGGCAAGCAGATCCGCGCCGGCGGCGTCGAGCTTGCGCGTCAACCAGGCAAGTTGCTGCTCCTCTTGCAACAACCCGACACGCCGCTTATTTTCTTTAAGCCGGCGAGTGGGATTGGAGCGCAAACGAAACGCCAACCTTTGACCGGCTCGAACCTGCAGGTTGACCACTTTGACGGCAGGATTATCAACTACCGGAGACAGGCGATGCGGGCTGAGCAAATAGTCTTTCCCCGGCACGCGCAAGAAGGACCAATCGGGCATCAAAGCAGATTGTACCAACAAGACGATCGCTCCCGACTGGGATGATACTTCCAGGCGAAACAACACTCCCGAAGGTGTGTTGTCATGGAAGGCGTCTTCTGGAAAGGCGCGGCAGATGGTGCGGTGCATCTCATAAACATCCGCCAGCTCGCGCTGCACCTGGCGCGAGCGCGGGTTGAGGATCAGACGGGATAGATGCATCATCGAGCCTCCGTGGGTGAAAGCTGTTCGAGAGCGGCACGCGGCGGGTCAAAGAAGGTGGTGTGCACCCGGCGAGGGGCAAACTGGCGTTTGCCGATTTCGAAGGATAGGGGTTGGTCAGGGCGAATTGCTTCTCCGTGTGGATCTTCGATCACCGCCCGCAGCCGCTTAGGGGCGTCGCCGCTCGACAAGCGCGGCGCGTCACGCAGTGCGTCGCACAGGGAGATGCCCGGTTTCAGCCCATCTTCCAGCCATACCGGTTTGGCAGGCACGAACGCCTTGCGCCCGAGATAGAGAGGCCAAACCGGTCGTTGCAGCGCCTGATGCAATCGCTCTAATAAGGCAAGATCATCGCTTTCCAGTCCAACCAGGAAAGCCGCATCTGCCAGGTAGTAGCGGCTCGAAATCTCAGTCGCCTTTGGCTTGCTTCCTTCACCCGTATACACGTCATGGGCGGTTTGGAAATCGCGGCTCAAGCGGCCCTCGTTGTCGACACGAACACCCATGCGCAATGCGACCAGATCGTCCAGCGGATGCTGGCGCGGGCGGCCCAGCGCGGCGCAGAGCAATCCCACCACGCCACTTTTGGACGGTTCCAGGCCGGTATCGCGTACTCCAAAATGGCTCTGCACGCCCCAGGACTGCATCGGTCCGACCAGGCGAAGAAGGAGGGTGTTCATCATCTCACTCCTGTGGCAGCCTGGCCAGCAGCGCTGTCACCCAGGCCTCCAGGCGCGGCTGGATCGCAGACTTGAGGTTCGTCAAAGGTGCTTCTTCATCGAGCACCAGAGCCGCAGGAAAAGCGCCTTCCCCTCCATAGGTTTTCACCAGGCGCCCCCAATAGGCATCCAGGGCAGCGATGGAGGCCGACACCAGCCCCCCCTCACGCTCTGGCCGCACCGGTTTCTCGAAGGCGTTGGCCAACGACCAGGCGTGCCCATCGGTGCGCGCTACGCCTAACACCATGTCGGGTGGGTTCTGGGCGGCAAAACTATTCTGCTTGCCCGTGGGCACGGCCAGAACAGCGGCGCGCAGAAAGCCTTCCACCGCCCGTCTCGCCAGGGCAGCGTCCCCGCCCAGGTTTTGCACCAATTGCTCCCATTCGATGCGCGCATAGCGGTAGAAACAGGCGCTATTGAAGGGGATTACCCCCATCATTGCGGCGCCAGTCTCCTCATCGCTTAAGAGATCATCCACTGCAGTGTAAAAATCCATCTCCATGTTGACGCGATGGGTGGATATGGCGTGAGCTACCTGACAGGCGGCGTCGATGTTGAGCTCGGGGTTCTCAGCCAACATGCGTCCGAACAAGGCAATGTCTGGCGCGCTGGTGCGGTTGCGCAGCGCTCTGAACATTTCTTTGGTCAGCCGGTCAATTGCTGGACTCTTTCCATCTTTCAGGTCTGCCAGAATCTCTTCCCAGTTAGTCAGCAATTGTTGCACGGCAGCTCGCGTCTCGCTGGCGCTCAGGTAGAGCAGAACGCTGGAATCGTTCTTATCCAGCTTGGCGTACCGAGCGGCGAATGCATTGGCCACCATCTGCGCCTGGTCTTCTGCCTTCCCGGCTTTCACCAGCGAATCGACCAACAGACGCGTCAGATGCTTGGTGCGCACGGCCAGTTCAACCCGGGTAGCCTGCTGGAAAGCTGGATGTAGGCGAATGGAACGCTTGATGCACTGCGAAGAGATGCGCGCCCGGCGAACACCGCCAAATTCGGTGTCTTTGGGGTTGCCGGTATCATCGCGGTTCAGGTTGGAAGGGGCAAAGCTCTGCAGGATATGGATTTCGAGATACATGGTAAGCTCCTTTCAATCAATACAGCTAGAGTGAGAACGGATCTATTCGTTCGTGGTTGTCTCAGATGGGGCGCGGCTGCCCCAAAAACTGCGCGCCCAATTGCGCTGGACCATAGCGCGCCGCTCAGCGTGCTCCCAGGCTTGCACGTCGAATAACAGTTGCTCCCAGTTGACCGGCACCTCTTTAGATTTTAAAAAACTGATCGCCTGTCGTAAATACGCTGGCAGGTCATCTGGATGCGCCGCCAGAAGGGCAGTGAAGCGCCGCTCCAGCGCATCATCATCGCCTGCATTCTTGCGAGCCTGCGCCAGGTGTGCGCCCAGGTTGCCTACGGTGATGGACTTGGGATGAAGCGCAAACAGAGCAGCTACCAGGTAGTAAGCGTTTTCCTGGGCACGGGTGGCATTGGCCGGCAGGAAGGGCACCACGTAGCGAAACATCTCAGGCGCGGTTCCGGGCGGCTGGCCCAGGCCGCGGCGCAGGGCTGCCAGGGCCCCGCGTTCCTGGCTCTCAGCCAGTGAGCATAAATATGAGATAAAGGGATGGGGTGTAGCTTGATTCATGAATTTTGCTCCTCTTGATCAGTTTGAGGGATCAACTCGCGCAGTCCACTGCTCAGGATCGTCCGTGCTCTTACCGCTGCTTTGAGCGCCTTGGGTGTCTCTCCCGCAAAAGTGATGGCCCGCTCCAAAGATTGCCAGGCCGCGCGTTGCAGGGCTTTCTGCCAGCCTTCAAGGGCGGTGGCGGGCTGCCCTGGAATCTCTTCGACAAAACGCAAAAATTGGGATTCGAGCAAGCTCCAGTATGTGCGTTCGACCGACCAATGCTCAATTAACCTGGCGACATCATTCTTGTCCGCTGAGCGTCCATTCTGCGCCTCGTGGTTGGGAGCCAGCAGAACCCTGGCCAACGCACTGGCTGCTCCCCACAATTTCGATCTCACCTGGTCGGTCAGATCGAGGGCAGTGGTAAGCTGCTCAACCAACTCATCGCTGTGTTCGTCTCTGAAATATGCCAGGGGCAACGGTAAGTGCTCCTGGCGATAAAAGAATATTTTGGCTTCCTTGTAGTGCACACCGGCGCCCAGCGCCATGCAGCGGTAGACTTGACTGGCATCGAACAGGACGCCAACGTGCGAGGCAAGCTCCTTGATCGCCAGTGGAGGACGGTGATCCGGGCTTCTCAGGCGAAAGAGAGAGTGGCTGTCGCGCCACAAGGCGCGTTCCTCGCTGAAAGACAGGTGTTTCCAGCCTTTCTCAGCGCGACGATACTGCTTCATTGGGTCAAGCACCTCGCCCAGGCTCAAGCCGCGATCGATCCAGTAGCTGCGAACAATCACCTGCCCATCTTCCTCCTCCGGAATCAGGCTGAGTTTTCGGTTCTGCCAGGTGAGGTAATCCAGGTAGCCGATCGGTTGGCTGCGCGCGGGTTTGAAAGGGTCTTCCATCTCCCAGGCAGGACGATCGTCTCCGGTGATGGGGATCTGGTCAATCCGGTCATAGCGCAACAGGTTGAGGGCCAAAGTCTGGAAGAGGCTATCCCCTTCGATGAGGAACACGATGCCTCTGGTCAGCGGAGCAGTGATCAAATGAATACCCAACTGGGGGTGACACAGTCCACCCAGTCCGTAGCACTGGGCAGCCAGCAGCGCGCGCGCTGCCTGGCTGGGTGTCAGGATCGCATCCTGGGTGGCTACACCGTGTTCGAACAGCTCATTGGCGGTCGCCATGCCATGGGTGAGCAGCGCGGCCGGCTTGAGAGCCATTCGATCCTGGCGCACCTGGTAGAAGGGTGTCTGAGGATGAAACAGGTCAAAGCGGTTATGCCATTGCTCCAGGTAGGCGTCGATGACTGACATGTTCCAGCGACCCTGCTTCCACAACTCGCCCCATTCTTTTTGGCTGCGTGGACCGCGTAGGGCGCTGTGCAGTACTGCCAACAACAGGCGGTGCAGCGTGGCGGTTTCAAGCGGAGAGGCAGACTGCACGCTGCGCAATTCATGAGCACGCGCCAATGTCTCGCGCACACCGAGCTCGGCGGCGCGACCCTGCATGTCCAATGTTGGTATCCAGGGTCGCTCCACCAGGTTGAATGATATGTTCATGAAACCTCCTTCTTTGATCAAGTGACCCTGCCCTGGCTTGTTTTGAGAATCTCCAGGCCAAGCTCGCGGCTCAACTTCAGGCTGAAATCGGCTCCTGGCGGTTGCCAGTAGCCAGACGGATCAAAAATGACGGGGTGCTGGTTGCGCAAGGCGGCGCTCTTCTGCCAATGAGTGGGTCTTTGATCATAGGTTATCACATAACGCACCACATTCTTTCGCTGCACGTTGACCGACCGCAGCAGCAGCGCTTTCACCAGGTCTGGCTGGATGGGATTGTTTAAGTCTAGCGGAGCGCCGCGTCCGTCTGCCTCCAGGGCGAGACCCTGCACAGTCTGGTACAAGCAGATCAATGAGACGCCTGGCTCTCCCAGGCGGGTCAGAGCGCGAAAAGCTTCGTTGACACGCTCATCCTCCTCTTCCAGATGCTCATTGAGCTGGGTCAGCAACTCTTCGTCATCCGGCCCGCTGATGACGCGGATTTTTGCCTGGGCGATTTCTTCCAAATTCTTGCGGCGGGATTGCTCGGCAGCGGCGAGTAGTTCCCGGCGCAGGTCTTCGCTCAATTCCTCCTTCTCGAGACGATCACCATACACCATCTCAATCAGCTCTTGCGTTTGCTCTGGCAGACGAATCGCCGGGCAGCGTCGCAGCGCAACCCAACTGCGCAGCAAGATTTCTAAATCATACACATAGGTATCCAGACCGAAATCTGGCAGGCCGTCAATTTCACTCGGCCACGCTAATCCCAGGGTGGGCTGTTGTAGACGCGGTGGTCGCAAGACTGTGTGCTGAGCATGGCGCTGCAGTCGGCCGGCGCGCTGGATAAGTAAATCAACTGGCGCAAGGTCTGAAACCATGTAGTCGAAATCAAGATCGAGGCTTTGCTCGATAACCTGCGTGGCGACCACCACTGCCTTGCGCGGCCGGATGCCGCCTTTGCTGAAAAGCTTTATGACGCGCTCTTCAATCTCTTTACGCCAGGCGAAAGGAAAACGCGCATGATAAAGGATCAGGTATTCCGGCTTCAGGTCACCTGCCTCTCGAATCGCCGAATAAATCTCCTGAGCGCGCTGGATGCGATTAACGATTACAGCCGCGCAACCTCCCTCCTCAAGCATTTCACCCAAATGGGCGGCGATCTGTTGTGGGGTGTAACCCACTGGGCTGAGGATAAGCTCGCGTCCCTGCGGCGACGGGAGAGGGAATGTGGCGGACTGGTTACCTGAGACCAACGTCAGGCGCGGGTAATTTCCGGGTGGCAATTGAAGATCGCAGCCTGACCAGGCGCGTGTCAACGCCTGACGGGTGCGTTCGGGAAGCGTAGCTGATAACAGGATGACCGATGAACCTGCACTGTGCAACCAGCGCAGCAAGCGCTCGAAAAGGGTGGTCATATAGGTATCATAGGCATGCACTTCATCGAAAACAACAACCTTCTGTCCCAGGCCAAACAGGCGCACAAAAAAGTGGCGCGTTTGCAATACGCTCAACAAGGCCTGGTCAACTGTGCCTACGCCAAAGGGCGCCAACAGGGTGCGTTTGCGCGGCAGAAACCAGCTCTCCGCCCGGACACTACCCTCTTCAGTTGGAGTATCCTGGGCAATTCCCTCTACTCGAGGAGACTCGGCGGAAGCGAGCAGCGCGCCAGCATGCGCCAGGTGAGCGTTGATGATCGAGGTCGGATAACGACTGTTCAGGAAACTGACCACACGGTCGTACATCTGGTTGCTGGTAGCCTGGGTTGGCATGGCGATGTACATCCCCTGGCCGCGCTGGCGTTGTAGCCAGTTGTCTGCCATGAACAAGGCTGCCTCGGTTTTACCGATGCCCGTAGGCGCTTCCAGGATCATCAAAGCAGGTAAATCGCCATCCAAGGCCGCGTCAAATGTTCGTTGCTGAATCGGGTTGGGGGTAGGCGTTGCGGGGAACATTCCTGCAAAGCTCAAGCGGCTGCCTTCGGAACGCCAACCGAGCCAACCGAGCTGCCGAAACGCCAGCTCGGCTTGTTGCATGGCATGTTGTCTGTACGCTTCAGGCGGCATAAAGTCGGGGGTAAAGTGAAAATGCTCGGACATCGAACCGATCCAATCGGCCACGCTGACCAGACCAGAGAAAAGGGCGATCAAGGCGTTTTGCTCGGCAGGCTTAGAAGGCAGTTGAACACCGGTGGCAGGCTGAAAGATCTTCAGGAGCTCCCGGAAAAGTTCCTGCCTGGCTTGCTCCCAAAGTCCACTCCCTTTGTCGGAAGATTTCAGGCTGTGCGGCAGGAAGAGGTCTGGAGTCGGCCAAACGCCGTGATGCCCTCCTAAGGCTACGGCAATGCGGTTTGCCTCATCTGGCGGCATGCCGGTTTCCCGCGTTAGCAAGCTGCGCAGCGCCCAGGCGGAGACAATGCCGTGAGGAGCAGGCATCGGCGCCTCGGGAGGGAAGGTGAATCCCAATTGCTGAAGAATCGCGATTGCCGGTGGAAACTTTCGCTGAAACCCGGGGGCAGCTTTGCCGATATCGTGCAGCGAGGCCCAAAAGGCCAGGGTATTCCCGGCGGCGCTTTCATCAACCCGAAGAGCGATTGAGAACATGCGCCGGCTTTGCACACTGAGGGCATGATTCCATAAAGTCAAGGTACAACAACCGACGTCCAGCATATGATAAAGCAAAGGATGAATTTGGTGACTCTCGCCTGTTGTATCTGTCTTAGCCCACAAAGAAAAGTATACTGGTGGCTCCATGGATCACTCCGAACCGTAAAGATGGATAAAGCGTATCGCATCGTTGTGCATCATCTTGCGTAGAGCCTCTGGCGCCAGCACCTCGACGTCGGCGCCCCAACCGCGGATCCAGGGGAGCATTTCCAAAGGCTCAGCGATCCTGCCTCGCCAGATCAAATACCCATCGGCTTCCTCGCTGAGTTGTTCGGATGCGTGCCAACGCGTCTCACGCACCCGCGCTGCAACGCGCGGGTGAAAGCGCAAACAGACATCAACCGGCTCGCTCTCAGTGTACCAGACGCCCCAGGCGTCTGCCAGAAGCGCTTGCGGATCAAAGTCGTCTGGGATGTCATAGTGCTCCCTGGTCAGTTCTACACGCTGTATGCGCTCGATTTTAAATGTTCGCAGCTTACCCGGCGGTTCACGCCAGCCAATGACGTGGGTAGCCTGCCCCACGGCATACGGTTCGATGAAATACGGGGCAAATATATATTCACTGATCGGTTGGTCGGGTTCGCGCCGGTGCCAGACAAGCGCTTTGCGTTGCTCAGCCCATGCCAGCGTCAGTTTTTCCAACGCCTGTAAGTAGACCGGATCATGACGTTGAGCGACGTTGTCCATGATATCGGCGGATTGCAGCACGTGGGCTGAGATGCGCGGCGCCAGCTTTGCCATGGATACGCCCAGCTTGCGCAGAGCGGCAGCAGCGTGAGGGTTTTGGCGCTCCATACGCGTGGCTAGCAGCCGCGCGGCCAGGTGTACAGACAGCACTTCGTGCAGATTAAAGCGGACATTCACCAGGAAAGCCTCGCGGTCGATATGCCAGTGGTTGTCAACATCGATGTAGATGTATTTTGGCAAATCTGGAATGTAGCGTCCGATCGTCGAGCGATTGACAGACAATCGTCGAGCAAGCTCGGCTTGGGAGAGACCCTCCGGATGCGCCAGCAACAGCGCCTCGATTTGCAGCAGCCTTTCGGCTTTCACTTGAGCTGGTTTCATGAGATGACTCCTGCAGGTTGACTGGTTACAGTTATTATATATCCACCCTGTTGCAGGATGCGCAACAATCGATCAGTATCGCTGATAAATTATTGGCTCATTCCCCTCCCCCCAACCCCAGCTCCTCCAGCAAATCCACCGTCGCTTCCTCCTGGCGCAGGCAGCTCTCGCACAGCGCCAGGCGCTCTTCAGTGAACCCATCCTCGGTGATGCCCACCTGCACCAGCACCACCACCACCGCCCTTTTGCCGCAGTCGCAGTTCAGGCGCATCTGGCGCGGGGAGTGGGCCGCCGGCGCGCCGCGACTGCGCCGCTGCAAGCGCAAGCAGCGGTCGCAGGTGGTGCGCGTGCCGTGCAGGTACGGCGCGCCGCACTGGTCGCAGGGTGGGGCGAGGCGCATTGGCATGGAGCGGCGATTCCTGGGTTGAGTATACACAGAACATTTGTTCTATACAAGCGGTGAGAGAATTAACAAATGCTTAAGCGCTGCCAGGCAGAATATGAAAACACCCCGGCAGCGCGGCGCCGGGGTGTGGGATGGAGCGAACCGCTCAACTCGCTTCAGGCGAGCGCTGCAGCGCCCAGGCCGGCGGCTGCTCTGGCAGGATGTACAGGAGGTAGTAGACCGGCAGCGCCAGCACGGGAAAGATCAGGAAACCAGCGGCTAACACGATTCGCCAGACCTCTGAGCCCGAGCGATTCTTCACCAGGTGGGCGAGGTAGTAGATGATCAGCCCGTAATAGAGAAAATTGAACAGGCAGATCAGGGCGAAGAACAGCGGGAAACCAAAAGCTTGCAAAACCCCAAACGGCGGCTCGGCGTCGCCTCGCCCAGCGGCAAGCAGGAAAGGGCCAAAAGTTGTGAACCAGACGGCGAAGAACGCCAGCGGGAGCAGCACGTACACCGCGGTGAGCACGCCGACCGTGATCCTGGCAGCGCGCCCGGTCTTCATGGCTGCACCTTTGCGACGGCGTCCCGGTAAAGGCGGGCGTACAGCGCGGCCTGCACCAATGGCAGGTAAGCGGTCGTCAGCACTGCTCCCACCGGCGCCAGGATGATGGTGACTGCCAGGAATTGCACAGCGATGCCTGCCAGCAGGCCGATGACGACGATCAACAGCCAGGTGATCACCAGCCCGCCGAAATTGGCCTTCACCAGCGCCCACACCGGGCGCGGCTCGAAGGCTGCCGCGAAGCGCTGCTCGACGATGGCGCGCGCCAGCGGCAGCGGCACGAAAAGCCCGACGACCATCGAAACAACGAATGCCAGCATGAGCAGGGCAAAGAATCCCAGCACGCCGAGCAGCAGCAGCGGCGCGACCACCTCATCCCCGGCGTTGCCTGTGTTCTCGGCGATGATGGCGCTGAATGTCGGGATAAAGATCGCTCCAAAGGCGGTGAAGAACAGCACCACCACTGGCAGCCAGTACACCAGGTACACGCCAGCGGCGCGCAGCCCATCCAACAGCAGCGCCGTCCAGTCGTCCCAACTGGGCAGCTTTGGGAGTCCGCCTTCCAGCGCCGCCTGGCGGGTGATCTGGGCGGCGTAGCCGTAGATGAAGATCCACGGCAGGAAGGGGATCACAAACCCTGCCAGGGCGATAGCGCCTAATATGAGCAGCTTGTTGACCCAGTCCGGGTCTTCGAAGGGGTAAGTGATCGCGTCTTCGATATCCTGGAAAGTGTAGTTGTGCATTTTGATTATCCTCCTTTGTACAGCGCTGGATTTTTGTGGGGGATGAGCGCCAGGATCACCGCCGGTATGTACAGGCTCTTGCGGTCGATCACATCGCCGGTCAGCAGACCCACCGCGCCGTTCTCCTGCTTGGAATTCACCCGTCCGAAGACGATGTCGTCAGCCTCGCCCAGCTCCACGCCCTCTCGCACCAGGCTGGCGACCGCGGGGGGCAAATAGAACGCGCCGGTGCGCGCTTGCCCGCTGGCGGTGGCTGAGAGCGCCACCACCCAGGCGAAGGCCAGCATGCCCTGCGGCGTATCCTGCACGCCGCCCTCCACGCCGAACCACAGGTCGGCTTGCGGCTCGGCCTGCTGCGCCAGGCAGGCGCGCAGCCGCGCCCCCTGCAGCGTTTCTTCGTCGGAGCATGGCTGAGCGGCGAGGCCAGTCTCCACGCTCACCGCCCGCACCTGGAAAAGCGCCCCTGGGAACATGGCGCGAAAGCCGTCTGCCACCGCCGCCAGCTTGACCGGGTTGTGCGATGCGACCACCAGCTTCATCATTTGAGAATTCCTTAACCCTTATTCCTCGCCCAAGACGTGCAGGGCCAGCAGGGTGATGTCGTCATACTGCTCTGCGCCGGCCTGGAAATCGCTGATGCGCTCCAGCACCTCGCGGCACAGGGCGTGCGGTTCCAGGCCGGCCGCGGCCTGCAGCAAAGAGATCAGCCGGGCGCGCCCGAAATCTTGCCCGTGCGGGTCGAGCGCATCGCACAGGCCATCGGTGTACAGCAGTAAGCGGTCACCGGGTTGCAGGTGCAGGCTGCGCTCTTCCAGGTGAAACTCTCCCTCCAGGAACAGGCCCAACGGGATGCCATCTCCCTCCAGTTCGTGCAGGGCTTTGCCGCGCAGCAGCAGCGGGCGGTCGTGCCCGGCGCGGGCATAGGTCAATTTGCGCGTGGAGCGCCGGATCACGGCGTAGAAAATGGTGACGAACAGCTCGGGGCGTCCCAGCTCCTGCAGCAGGCGGTTGACCTGCTGCAGCACCGCGGCCGGTGAGCGGCTGCGGGCGGCTTCGGCGCGCAGCAGGGAGCGGGTCAGCGCCATGTACAACGCCGCTGGCATACCTTTGTCCGAAACATCGCCAATTGCCAGACCAAAATGGTCGTCATCCAGCGCGAACAGGTCATAGAAATCGCCCCCCACCTGTCGGGCTGGGAGACAACTGGCCGACGCCTGGAAGCCGGGCATGCGCGGAAAGTCCACCGGCAGCAACGCTTGCTGCACCTGGCGCGCCAGCTCCAACTCTCGCTCCAGGCGCTCTTTCTGCGCCAGGCCGGCCTGCGCCGCCTCCAGCTCGATCACCCGGCTGCGCAGCTCCTCCACCAACGCCGAGCACTGCAGCGCCAGGGCTGCCTGGTGGGCGTAGGTCTCCAGCATGGCGCTTTCGCCGGGTGAGAAGGTCAGCTTGTGGCTGGATTGCACGATCATCAAGCCGACCGGCGCGCTCTGCGCCAGCAGGGGGATGGCGATGCCGCAAGTGATTTTCGCCGGGCTGGACGCCTCCCCCTGGGAGGAGAGCGGCAGGCGCAGGCCGGGCGGCGGCTCGCGGTAAGGCAGGGGAGCCGGGTTGCCCGGGCGCAGCGGCAGCGCATCCAGCGCGGCGAAGCCCCCGCTGAGCTGGGCGTCCCAACCGCTGGTTGCCAGCACCTGGGCGGCCAGGTTTTCGCCTTGGCGGCGCAGGTAGTACAGCACGGCCAGCTCAGCGCCGCACAGCTCGCAGGCCCGCTTGCAAACGCGCTGCGCCAGCTCGCTCAGGGCTTCGCCGCCGGTGAGCGCCTGGCCGATTTCCTGGAAGGTGACCAGCGAGCGGGTGCGCGATTCCAACACACGCTGCGCCGCCTCCAGCTCCGCCCGCCGCCGCCCCAGTCCGGAGAGAGCGGAAGCCAGGCGGCGCTCGCTGTCTTGCAGAGCCAGGAAGGTGCGCTGGAACAGGCGCTGCGGAAGATCGAGCGCCTCCCGCGCGTCGAGGCGCCCGGTGGCGGCCAGCCCGGCGGTGTAGGAAAGCATCGGCAAGCGGCTCTGGCGAGCGCCGGGCGGAGAACCGGGCTCATGCGCATAGATGTCGAAAATCAGCGCCTCGCCGCGGTAGCCGCTCATCTGGCAGGTCGGGCATCCCTGTGAACGCTGGTAGCAGGCCTCGTCGAAGCCAACCGCTTGCATCCCCGGCTGCGCCGGCGCGCTGGGCAGCGCCTTCAACCGCTCGAGATGCGGCTGCAAGCGGGCTTTGATGTCGGCGCGATCGTCAACTGGCAGGCGGCAGGCCGTACACAGCGCCGGTAAACGTTGCACGGAGATGATCCATGCCAGGCCGTGCAATTCGCCCACGCCGGCCAGCTCCTGCAGATGCCGGGCGGCATCCGGGCCGTAGAAGACGCTGTCCAGCCCGGCCAGGACCAGCGTACCTTTGCCTGCCGCGCTCAGCGCCAGCGGCAGCGATTCGCCGTCCAGCTTTTCCAGCGCGATCAGCGCGGGGCGGGCTGCCAGGGCGCGCGCCAGGGCGGCAGCGTAACCGCTTTCCGATTCGACTGCCAGCATCTCGGCCTGTTTCTTCAACCGTTTCGGCAGGTGAAAAGACTTTGGGTTGGTGGAAACCACCAGGGCGTGCGCCCGGGGCCGCCGCTCCAGCAGACCGTCCAGCAGCACGCGCAGCAGCGACTCGCGCCCCGATTCGGGGATGAGATAGCCGCCATCCCTGGACCGCTCGCCAGGGTCCAGCGAGGGGCTGGCGTCTGGCCGAGGCCGGGCGTCTGGCCGAGGCCGGGCATCCGGCCCTGTCACCACAATCAAACCGGCCTCCTGCGCCAGGACGCGCTCCAGGAGCGGGTCGAGCTGCGGCAGGTGCCAAAAGTCGTTCAGCGTGAGCATATTCGTGATTAAACCACACAAAATTATTTCCGAGTAAAATTGTGCTATTCAATTTCGACAATTGGAGTGTGCCGGTGCCTGCTGCAAAAATCCTGGTGATCGACGATGAGCCGTCTATCCTCAACCTGGTCTCTGCTTACCTGGTCAAGGAGGGCTACCAGGTGTTGACCGCCGCGGATGGTCCCGGCGGCCTGGCGCTGGCGCGCTCCGAAAAACCCGACCTGGTCGTTCTGGATGTGATGCTGCCCGGCATGGATGGCATCGAGCTGCTCACCCGCCTGCGGCGTGAGTCGGACGCCTATGTCATCCTGCTCACGGCGCGCTCCGAGGAGACCGACAAAATCGTGGGTCTCTCTGTCGGAGCGGATGATTATGTCACCAAGCCTTTTAGCCCGCGTGAGCTGGTGGCGCGCATCAAAGCCGCTCTGCGCCGCCTGCGGGCGCGCGGCGAGAGCGCCGAGCCGGGCTCGGATGTGCTTGTCTTCAGGCATGTGCGCATCGATATCGCCAGCCGCCGCGCCTGGCTGGCAGACCAGGAGATCGAATTGACTGCCATCGAATTCGACCTGCTGCGCGCCCTGGCAGAGAACCGCGGTCGAGTGCTCAGCCGCGAGCAGCTTCTGGAAAAAGTGTGGGGCTACGAGTTCTTTGGCGATACGCGTGTGGTGGATGTGCACATCGGGCATATTCGCCAAAAACTGGGCGAGAGCGGCCTGATCGCCACGGTGCGTGGCGTCGGATACCGTTTCGAAGATGAGGCGGCCGTATGATACAGTTCTTCCAGCGCCACCTGGGCGTGAAGCTCTTTATCTCCTACCTGATCGTCATCCTGGTCAGCGGCGTCGTCATGGTCACCGCCGCCGAGCTGTCCATTCCCGGCGCCTTCAACCGCCACCTTTCGGCCATGCGCCAGGCGATGGCGGGCATGGGCGGGGATGAGCTGCTGGAAGCTGACTTGTACGCCAGCTACCAGGCGGCGGTCACCGAGACGCTGCTCCTGGGTGGGCTGGCGGCGGTGGCTGCTGCCGTGCTGGTCAGCCTGTTTGTCTCGCGCGAGGTGGTGGCGCCGGTGCAGGCGCTGAATCGAGCCAGCCAGCGCATCGCTGAAGGCCATTACACCGAGCGGGTCGATGTGCGCAGCGACCTGCCGCGCAGCCGCCAGGACGAGCTGGCCGGGCTGGCGCACAGCTTCAACCGCATGGCGGAGACGCTGGAAAAGACCGAGAGTATGCGCCGCCAGTTGATCGGCGACGTGACGCACGAGCTGCGCACGCCGCTGACCGCCATCCAGGGCTACATGGAAGGCCTGATGGATGGCGTCTTGCCCGCCGACGAGAGCACTTACCAGATCGTCTCCGCCGAAGCCGGGCGCTTGAAGCGCCTGGTGGATGACCTGCAGGAGCTCAGCCGCATCGAGGCCGGCGCCTTCGAGTTGCACCGACAGGCGCTGGACATCGCCAGCCTGCTGCAGCGCGCCTGCCTGCGATTGGAGCGCCAGTACGCCGAAAAGGGTGTGCAGCTCACCGCAGACTTGCCGGAGAACCTGCCTCCCGTGTGGGCTGACGAAGACCGCCTCAACCAGGTGCTGACCAACCTGCTGGGCAACGCCCTGCAGTACACACCCGCCGGGGGCAGCGTGCACCTCTCCGCCTCTGTTCACGGTAGCCAGCTCACGGTCACCGTCAGCGATACGGGCGTTGGCATCGCCGCCGAGCACCTGCCGCACCTGTTCACCCGCTTCTACCGCGTCGACAAGTCCCGCTCGCGCGCCGGCGGCGGCAGCGGCATCGGCCTGACCATCGCCCGCCACCTGGTGGAAGCGCACGGCGGGCGCATCTGGGCCGAGAGCCAGGGCCTGGGCAAAGGCAGCGCCTTCAGCTTCAGCCTGCCGCTGGCCCCCTGAGCTGGTTTGCGCCAGCCTGGAACCGGGTGATGGCGCCTGGATGAGGGCGGGTATGTACAGGCGGTAAACCGGTCCGTACCAGGGGTACATCACGGAATCGGTGGTATCTTCCACGCCGGCGATGCGCGGCAGATTATCGGCGGTCAGCTCCAGGGATGTGCTCACACCGCTGATGCCCTGGGGGTCAACGGCCTGGATGTTCCAGCCCTGCGCATCTTGATAGATATCCCTCAATTCACTTGCCAGGATTGTGCACGTCTGTTTTTCTACCTGGTATCGAAAGCAACTTCGTTGCCTGGCTGTCATGGTTTGGATCGTTCTGGGAGCCTGCGCGCCGCCGACCGCGCTTTCCCCTGGGCTCATGCTGCAAAGGTCGCAGGAGGGCGGCGTGGATCTGAGCAGTATGCTGGGATGCGGCGACTATCTTTACAAATTCTTTAGATGACCTTTTTAGAGCCTTTAACCAACTCTGGTATCCTAACGATACCTGGAGGCGTCTTCAGGGCTCGAACGGTCAGCCTGGTAAGCCAGGATAAAGGAGTGTGCAAGATGATGACCGGTTTTGGATGGGGCTTTGGTTACCTGGGAATGATACTGATGGTGGTCTTTTGGGGTCTGTTGATCGCTGGCGGCGTGTGGCTTGCCCGGGCGATCTTCAACAGCGGAAGCAGCCAACACCTGCCTCCTCCGCCCACGGCCCGCGAGATACTCGACCAGCGCTATGCCCGCGGCGAGCTGACCCGCGAGCAGTATGAGCTGATGAAGCGAGACCTGGCGTGAGCATACGACCCTCCCCTCTGTTCCGTAGTTCCGTAGGGGTGGGTTTGTGCAGGCAAGACTGGCGACTCAGAGAGCTGTGCATCAGGCCTATCATTTCCGCCAACCAGGGCCAAAACCCACCCTTGCCTGGACAATGGGTACAATTCTACCGGGAGGGCGGGGCGGGTTTTGGCTCTGACCGGTCTGCCTGGAAGGCCTGAGCCGGGCATTTCCTGACGATGGCGCCTCGCTGGCACAAACCCGCCTCTACAAAATGCTATCTCCCTACCGGGTGAATGTCTCTTAGGAGTTGGAATAATCATGCCAAATAAAACATTATTGGTTCTGAGCGTGAGTTTACTGCTGTCAATTTTCCTCTCTGCGTGCAGCCCACAAACGGTCGAGCTCGAGATGGCCTCCCTGGATGGCATGCCCGCCAGCGTGCAGGCTGCGCCGGTGGCTGTGCAGCGGGCTTACCAGTTCGCGGCTGCTAACCCGGATGTGCTCGAGCACCTGCCCTGCTACTGCGGCTGCGGCGCGATGGGGCACACCAGCAATTACATGTGCTATGTATCGGGCGAAGACGCCCAGGGGCAACCCATCTACGACGAGCACGCCCTGGGCTGCTCGATCTGCGTGGATATCACCCAGGACGCCATGCGCCTGATGCGCGAAAACAAACCGTTGGACGAGATCAAATCCTACATTGACCTGACCTACGCCCAGTACGGGCCGTCCAACATGCCCTGAGCCTGGGCCGGGTAAACTGAGACATGACGAAAACATCGCTGCACGCTGTTTTACCCTGGTTGGTCCTGGCGCTGCTGGCTGCGCTGGTGCTGCTCCTGCCGCTGCCCGTCGCCGCGGCGGCGCCTCGGGCGCGCCGCTTTCGCATCGAGGCCTCCCAGTTTGCCTATTCTCCGGCGGTGCTGCGCGTCAACCCGGGAGACCAGGTGACCATCGAGCTGGCGCCGCAGGACGTGGTGCACGGGCTGTCCATCGACAGTTACCCGGTCGATCTGCAAGCCGACCCGGGACAGGTCGCCAGTCTCACCTTCACCGCCGATCGGCCGGGCGTGTTCAAGCTGCGCTGCTCGGTGACCTGCGGCAACATGCACCCCTTCATGACTGGCAAGTTGCAGGTGGGCCCGCCCACGCTGCTCTGGCGCAGCCTGGGGCTGGCCCTGGTGGCGTTGGCAGCGGCGCTGCTGCCGAGGTTCAAGTGAAAGGCGTGGCTGAGTTCGATCTCGCGATGCGGTCAGCCGACGCCCGGCGTGGGTGGCGCGCCAGGCGCTTCGACCTGGCCGCGCTGCCCTGGCTGCGCCCTTTCATCGAGAGCCGCTGGCCGCTCTTCGTTACCCGCAGCCTGGCGCTGGCGGGATTGGTCTTCACCATCCTGGCCGGTTTGCTGGGACCTCGGGTGGGCAGCCACAACTTTGCCATCATCCTCGTTTGGATCGCCTGGTGGACGGCGCTCAAGCTGGTCTTCATCCCGCTGGGTGGGCGCTCCTGGTGCAGCGTTTGCCCGCTGCCCATGCCGGGCGAATGGCTGCAGCAGGGCAACCTGTTGGGCGGCCTGCAAAAACCGCACGGTCTGGGCCTGCGCTGGCCAAAAAAGCTGCGCGGCGCCTGGCTGCAATCGGGGGCGTTCTTGCTGATCGGCCTGTTCTCCGCCGTCACGCTCACCGATGGGCGGGTGACCGCCTGGGTGCTGCTGGCGCTGATCCTGGCTTCGGTCGGTCTCAGCCTGGTTTTCGAGCGGCGCGCCTTTTGCCGCTATGTCTGCCCCATCGGCGGCTTCACCGGCCCGTATGCCCGCTTTGCGCCAGTGGAAGTGCGCGTCAAATCGTCCTCCGTGTGCGCCGCCCACAGCGAAAAGACCTGCTACCAGGCCTGCCCGTGGGGGCAGTACCCGTTGGCGATGCGCGACAGCGCCCAGTGTGGCCTGTGTATGGAATGCCTGCGCGCCTGCCCCAGCGATAACATTGCGCTCTCACTGCGGCCCTTCGGCAGCGACCTGGGAGCTGCTCACCAGCCCCGGGGCCTGGATGAGGCGTTCCTGGCGCTGGTCATGTTGGGCAGCGCCCTGGCCTTCTCGGCGGTGTTCACCGGCCCGTGGGGCTGGTTGAAAAGCGCCGCCTACCAGGTGGGCAGCCTGCCCTGGCTGGGTTACAGCGCTGGTTTCCTGGCGCTCAACCTGCTGCTGCTGCCCGGCCTGTTCGCCGCGGCCGCCTGGCTGCACCGTCGCCTGTCTGGCTCTCCAGCGCAGCTCGGCAAAATCTTCGCCCAGCAGGCGCAGGCGCTCTATCCGCTGGGCCTGTTCACCTGGATGGCGTTCACGGTTTCGTTTGCTTTCCCGAAATTCTACCTGGTGGCGGAGATGCTCGCCGACCCGCTCGGCCTGGGCTGGGAGCTTCCCGGGCTGGCGGCGCTCGATTTCGGCTGGCTGCAGCAGGTTGGCCCCGGGCTGCAAGCCGCCATACTGCTGGCAGGCCTGGCGATTTCCCTGCGCCTGGCGCGGCAGTTGGCGCAGGCCTCGGTAACCAACCGCAGCCCAGTATTGGCTGCCCTGCCGGTTTCGCTGTTCTGCGTGGTCTATACAGGATGGGTGTTATGGATGCTGGTCGGATAGCGCCTCAGCGCGAACGGCGGGCGCGCCTGTTTTTACTGGCCTTGTTGGCTGCGTTGGCGCTGGTGTTGCTGGCGGCGTACCTGGCTCGCCCTGAGGGTGTGCTGGTGCGGGCTGCCATGCCAGAGCAGGGCGGCTGGCTGCCAGCGGAACTGAAAGCGCGCGTGGGCGAGCCGCTGCGCCTGCGCCTGATCTCGGAAGATGTCACCCACGGCTTCGCCGTGGGCAGGCATGACGCGCCGGCGGTGGATGTTAACCCGGGGGAGTACCGTGAAATCACCTTGCTCTTCGACCAGCCGGGGAAGTACGTCTACTACTGCACGCGCTGGTGCGGGCTCAACCACTGGCGCATGCGCGGCACGATCGAGGTGGTCAGCGCAGGGCAGCCGGGCAGCGACGGGCAGGCGGCGCCGGCCGAGCCGCCGCTGTACCTGCAGCTTGGCATTGACATCGACGCTCCCCATCCCGCCGCAGTCGTCCCGGAGGGGCGCCCGCGGGCTGAGCTCACCGCCGGGCGCATCTCCGGATTGCCGGAGCATTACCGCAGCCGGGAGTATTACCTTTCGCACAGCCCGTCCCAGGCCTGGCAAGCGCTGCGCCAGGAGCCAGCCGCGCAGGCGTTGAGCGACGAACAGCTCTGGTCGCTGGTGGCGGGTTTGTGGCAGGCGCAGACCCGCGTCGAGCGCCTGGAGTTTGCCCGTCAGCAATACAACCAGAACTGCGCCGCCTGCCACGGCGCGCAGGGCGCCGGCGATGGGGTGGCTGCCCGACAGATGGCGGACGGCGCCGGGTCCGGCCCCGTGATGGGCATGCAAGGCCATGGATTGCAAAAGCCGAGCAGCTTTGCCGATCCCGGCGCAATGCTGGGCGCCAGCCCGGCGCTGCTCGCTGGAAAAATCGTGCGCGGCGGTATGGGCACCGGCATGCCCTATTGGGGGCCAATCTTCGATGATGACCAGGTCATGGCGCTGGTCGAGTACCTGTACACATTTCAATTTGATTATTCATTGGAGGTGAAAGATGAGTAAGAATGCCAGGCGAAAGGCAAATTCTGCGCAAAAGAAACTGCCGCTGCCCCTGCTGCTGGTGGTGGGCGGTGTGCTGCTGATCGCTGGGGCGCTGTACGCTGTGTGGCAGGCCCGGCAGCCGTCCCTGGAGACTGCGCCGGCCGAAACCAGCGGTTCGCCCCGCCTGAAGGTGGACCCGCAAGTGGTCGACCTGGGCGATGTGCCGGTAGATCAGGTGGTGGATGTGACCTTCAAGATCGCCAACACAGGCGATGGAACGCTGCGCATCAGCGAGCAACCGGTGGTGCGCGTCGTGGAGGGGTGCTGACCGCCCACGGCGACCATCGGTTCGATGGTCCTCAAACCGGGCGAGCAGACCACGCTGTCGATGAGCTTCACCATGCACGCCGGCATGGAGGGTCCACATGACTTCCGCGTCAACCTGGAGAACAATGACCCCACCCAGCCGTCCAAGGAGTTGGTAATCCTGTCGAACTGGGTGCCGAAGTAGAGGCGACCCCCTGCCTGGCCCTCCCCCAAAATCCGTTTTTGATTTTTGGGGGAGGGTTCGGGGGGGTGCGGGTGGACGACCCGTCCATTGCCCCCTCGTCAGGCAAAAAACCTACGCTACCCGGCGATACCTGACCCACGTCGCGCTGGGACGCACCGCGCCCAGCCCGTACTGCACGTGCGTATCGGTCGTGATCAGCTCCATCTCGAGCTGGCTGAAGAGCAGCGCTGTGATCACCATCATCTCGTTGGTGGCGAAATTCATGCCGGTGCACTTGTGCACCCCGCCGCCAAAGCCGATCATGGCGAAGCGGTGCTGGCGGTCTTCTTCCCGGCCGGGGGCGAAGCGCAATGGGTCGAAGCGCTCCGGCTGAGGGAACAGCTCGGGGATGCGGTGGGCGACGGCGGAGGAGACCATTACCAGCCAGCCCTTGGGGATGTCGAAACCGCCGATCTCCAGGTGCATATCTGCCTCGCGCATCAGGATGTCGGCGGAGGGGTGCAGGCGCTCGACCTCGCGCACCGCCCAGTAGATGTGCTCCAGGCTGCGCAGCAGGTTGCCGTCGATCTCGCTGTGCGGCGGCATTAATTCGGCCAGCTCAGCTTGCACCAGCGCCCGGTACTCCGGCGAGCGCAGGATCTCGATCACCGTCCAGGCGGCCTGCCCGGCGGTGGTTTCGTGACCGGCGAACATCAGCGCCCGCACCAGGCCCAGGATGGTTGCGTCATCCGCGTATTCGCCGCTGCGCCCAGGCGTTTGCAGAAAATCCTGCAGGAAATCGTCGTAGCGTTCCGGATGGGCGCGGCGCTCGGCGATGATCGGCGCCAAAATCTTTGCCATGCGCTGCTTGGCGCGCTCACGGCGCAGGTTGGCTGGAATGGGCCAGTTGGGTGGAATAGCCGGGTTGAGCGCCTTGCCCAGCGCGCCGTACAGCTCCCAGAATTCAGCGCCTACGCTCTCCTGGAAGGCTTCGCCCATCAGCGTGTAGCCCGCCACGCGCTGCACCAGGCGCCCAATCTCACCGGAGATCTCCATCTCGCCTTCCGACCCCAGGCAGTCGATCCAATCCTGCACCACGCGCTGCATGATCTGCACATAGCGCACCATCTTCTCGCGTTGGAAAGGCGCATGCAGGATGGGGCGCTGCTCCTGGTAGGTTTCCTTCGAAGCCAGGAAGGCGACCTTGCCCAGCGTGGCGGCCAGTATCTCGTAGGCGGTGTCCATGCGCAGGGCGCGGTCGGTCTCGGAGAAGAAGAACTGCTGGAATTCCGGGCCGATCAGCACCGCCACCGGCTTGGGACCCAGGCGGATGGAATACACCGGGCCAAGCATCTTGTAGCCCTGGCGCAGCAGGGCGTGTCGGTCGCGCACAAATTGGGGAATGTGCCCCAGTACGGGCAGCCCTGGCAGGGCAGGGGGAAGTTTTGGCATAAATTGTCTCCTTTTGTGAAGATTATAGCAAAACGAAACGGGCGGCGATAGCCTCGCCGCCCGGCTCTCATCGAAGTCTCACGAAAATCTGTCGATCAGCGCCCTGGTAAACGGGCGCTGCATTCAACAGGCAATCACCGTCTCGTCCACGAAATCCAGCCACTCGTGCGAGCGCGCTCCCAGCCCGCGCACCGTCTCGTGGAACAGCTCCTGCACTGCCTGGGTGACCGGGCCGCGCCGCCCGTTGCCGATGCGCCGAAAATCCACCTCGCCGACTGGCACCAGCTCGGCAGCCGTGCCGGTGACGAAGATCTCATCGGCGATGTAGAGCTGGTCGCGAGCGATAGGCTCTTCGACCACCGTGTAGCCCAGGTCGCGCGCCAGGGTGATCACCGAAGCGCGGGTGATCCCCTCCAGGATCGTGGTGCGCGGCGGCGTGTAGATCACGCCATCCCGCACGATGAACAGGTTTTCTCCGGTGCACTCGGCGACGTAGCCCTGCGGGTCGAGCATCACCGCTTCGTCGAAGCCGGCGCGCCTGGCGAAGGTCTTCGCCAGGGTGGAGTTGACGTAATTGCCGGAGATCTTAGCCTTGGTCATCATCACATTGGGATGGTGGCGGGTGAAGGATGAAACCATCATGCGCACACCCTTCTCGGCGGCTTCTTTGCCCAGGAAAGGCGCCCATTCCCACACCGCGATGCCGGTGGCAGGCGTCCAATCGTCCAGGGTCAATGTCAGCGGACCGGTCATGTAGATCATGGGGCGGATGTAGCAGGCGGCAAAGCCGTTGGCGCGGATGGTCAGGTGCACGGCGTTGTACAGCTCGCCAGCGGAGTAGGGGTAATCCAGGATGCCAGCGATGTGGGCCGAGTCGATGAAGCGCTGCAAGTGCTCCTTCAAGCGGAAGACAGCGCTGCCGCGCCGCGTCTCGTAGCAGCGGATGCCCTCGAAAACGCCCGTGCCGTAGTGCATGGTGGGGTTGAGAAAGTGCACCGTTGCCTGTTCGAAGGGCACCAGGTCGCCGTCCATCCAGATGTATTTTGAGCGCATAAGTTTTCTCCTTCGATCTTTTGCCTTTACCTTGCCTTCCGTCTCCCCATTTTTCCCAGCAGAACTCACGCAATAACGAAGGCGCTTTGGGCGAAAAGGGGGGGAAACCCGGGGGAGGGGGTCAGATCCTGGCAATCACCTCTTTGGTAAACGCCTGCGTGTCCAGCGCCTGCTCGCCCGGGCGGGCGGTGTCTGCCGTGCGGCAGCCATCGCGGATGGCGCTGTCCACTGCCGCCTCCAGCGCGGCGGCCTCGTCCGCCAGCCCCAGCGAGTGACGCAGCAACATGGCTGCCGAAAGCAGCGTGCCGGTGGGGTTGGCGATGCCCTTGCCGGCGATGTCTGGGGCTGAGCCGTGAATTGGCTCGTACAGCCCGCGCGGCAGCCCGAAGCGGTTGCGCCTTTCACCCAACGAAGCGGAAGGCAGGGCGCCCAGCGAGCCAGACAGCACGGAAGCCTCATCACTCAGGATATCACCGAATGTGTTTTCTGTCAGCAGCACATCGAAAGACGCCGGGCGGGTGACCAGGAACATGGCGGCGGCGTCCACCAGCACATGCTCCAGGGCGACATCGGGATACTCTTGAGACACCTCCACCACCGTCTGCCGCCACAGCCGTGAGGTCTCCAGCACATTGGCCTTGTCCACCGAACTGACCTTGCGCCGTCGACCGCGCGCCAGCTCGAAGGCAGCGCGCGCCACACGCTCGATCTCGCAGCGGGTGTAGATCAGCGTGTCCACCGCGGCTGGCTCGCCATCCTGCACATAGCGTTTCTTGGGCTGTCCGAAATACAAGCCGGAGGTCAGCTCGCGCACCACCAGCAAGTCAACCCCCTCCAGGCGCTCGCGCTTGAGCGGCGAGGCGTCGACCAGGGCGGGGTGCGGGCGCACCGGGCGCAGGTTAGCGAACAGCTCCAGGGCTTTGCGCACCGCCAGCAAGCCGCCCTCCGGGCGCACCGGCGCATTGGGGTCATCCCACTTGGGGCCGCCCACTGCGCCCAGCAGCACGGCGTCGGCTTGCTCGCAGGCCTGCAGGCTTTCTTCGGGCAGCGGCGAGCCGGTGGCGTCGATGGCGCAGCCGCCGATCAGCGCTTCTTGCATGTCGAAACGGTGTCCGCCGCGGGCGGCGATGGCTTCCAGCGCCTGCCGGGCTGCGGCGACCACTTCCGGCCCGATGCCATCTCCAGGGAGCAGCGTGAGGTTTGCCTGCATGCTTATTTTTCCTCCGGGGAGGCCGGGACTGCGCTGCCAGCGCTGGCGCCGCCGTTCAACAGCGCAAATTCCAGGCTGTCTGCCAGGGCGCGCCAGGAGGCCTCGATAATATTGGTGCTGGCGCCGACCGTGGACCAGCGTCGTGTGCCGTTGCGCGTGTCGATCAGCACACGCACATTGGCGTGCGTGCCGGATTCGCTGTCCAGGATGCGCACCTTGTAATCTGTCAGGCGCACCTCCCTGAGCTTGGGGTAAACATCCTCCAGCGCTTTGCGCAGGGCGCTGTCCAGGGCAGAGACCGGGCCGTTGCCCTCCGCCACGGTGTGACGGATCTGGTCGCCGACGCGCACTTTCACCGTGGCTTCTGCCAGCAAGCCGCGCCCCTGGCGGTGCTCGACCACCACCATGAAGTCAATCAGCTCGAAAGGCGGCTTGTAGCCGGGCTGCATCTGCTGCAGCAGCACGCTCACCGAGGCCTCGGCGCTCTCGAAGACGAAACCCTGCGCTTCCAGGGCTTTGATCTGCGCCAGGGCGGTGCGCGCCTGCTCTGAGCTGACCTCCACGCCGAATTGGCGCGCCTTGTCCAGCACGTTGCCCTTGCCGGAAAGCTCGGAGACCAGCGTGCGCGGCCGGTTGCCCACCAGCTCGGGGTTGATGTGCTGGTAGGTGCGCGCGTCCTTGAGCATGGCAGCCACGTGGATGCCGCCCTTGTGAGCGAAGGCGCTGGCGCCGACGTACGGCTGGTGGCGGTCGTGGGGTAGGTTGGCCACCTCGGCGACGAAATGCGCCAGCTCGGTCAGGCGCGCCAGGTTCTCCGGCGCCAGGCAGGTGTAGCCCATCTTGAGCTGCAGATCAGGAATGATGGTGCACAGGTTGGCGTTGCCGACGCGCTCGCCGTAGCCGTTGATCGTGCCCTGCACGTGCACCGCGCCGGCGCGCACCGCCGCCAGCGTGTTGGCGACGCCACAGCCGCCGTCGTCGTGGGTGTGAACGCCCAGCTTTGCCGGGTTGACCGAGGCAACCTGCCTGACCGCGGCTTCGATTTCCCACGGCATGCTTCCGCCGTTGGTGTCGCACAGCACCAGCACATCGGCGCCCGCCTGGGCAGCGGCGTACAGCGTCAACAGGGCGTATTCCGGGTTGGCTTTGTAGCCGTCGAAGAAGTGCTCGGCGTCATAGATCACCTCTCGCCCGTGGCGCTTGAAATAGGCCACGCTTTTGGCGATCATCTCCAGGTTCTCTTCCAGGTCCACCTCCAGCACGCGCTCGACGTGCAGGTCCCAGGATTTGCCCACCAGCGTGACCACTGGCGTCTCCGAGCGCAGCAAGAGCTGCAGGTTGCTGTCGGTTTCGACGCGCTCGCCCTTGCGCAGGGTGAAGCCAAACGAAGCCAGCCGCGCCTGTTCGAAGCGCAGGCGGGCGGCTTTTTCGAAGAAGGCCGCGTCCTTGGGGTTCGATCCGGGCCAGCCGCCCTCGATGTAATGGATGCCGATCTCGTCCAGGCGGCGGGCGATCTTCAGTTTATCGTCCACCGAGAGCGAGATGCCCTCGCGCTGTGTGCCATCGCGCAATGTGGTGTCGTAGATGTCGATGTTTGGCATAGACCTCCATGTAGGGCGAGCGGTTAGCTTGCCCCATCCAGACCGGCTAACAGCCGGTCCTACCTGCGTTCGTACGCCGCGATCTGCTCTTCGAAACGCAGCAGGTAACCCAGCGTGTCCACGCCCTCCACCAGGCAGGTCTTGTGGAAGGCGTCAATCGGAAATGGCGCCTGCTCGCCATCCGGCAGGGTGAGCGTCTGCTGCGGCAGATCGATCGTCACCTGCGCCTGGGGCTGGCTGGCGACGATCTCGAACAGGCGCTGCAGCGTGGCAGCCTCCACAATCACCGGCAGTAACCCGTTCTTCAGGGCGTTGGAACGAAAAATATCGGCAAAGGACGTGCTGATCACGGCGCGAAAGCCCCAGCCTGCCAGCGCCCAGGGGGCGTGCTCGCGGGACGAGCCGCAGCCGAAGTTATCGCCCGCCAGCAGCACCTGCGCGCCCTGGTATTCCGGGCGGTTGAGCGGAAAGTGCGGGTCGGGAGAACCATCCGAGCGGTAGCGCCAGCCGGAAAACAGACCCTCCGCCAGGCCATTCTTGTCGGTCACCTTGAGGTAGCGCGCGGGAATGATCTGGTCGGTGTCCACGCTCTCGTAGGGCAGCGGGAGCAGCGTCGAGGTGAGGCGATGGAATGGCTGCATCATAAGTATTTCCTCGGATCTGCAATGCGGCCTTCGATGGCGGAGGCGGCGGCGGTCAGCGGGCTGGCCAGGAAAGTGCGCCCCCCAGGACCCTGCCGCCCTTCGAAATTGCGGTTGCTGGTGCTGACCGCGTATTGCCCGGGTTGGAGCTGGTCTCCGTTCATGGCGATGCACATGGAGCAGCCCGCCCGTCGCCACTCTGCGCCGGCGGCGAGAAAGACTTCGTGCAACCCTTCGGCTTCGGCCTGCCGGCGCACGGATTCGGAGCCGGGCACCACCAGCAAGCGCACGCCTTCGGCGGCCCGGCGGCCGCGCAGCAGGTCGGCGGCCATGCGCAGGTCGGAGAGCCGCCCGTTGGTGCACGAGCCGATGAAGACCACATCGATGGGATGCCCCTGCAGCGGCGCGCCGGGTCGTAAATCCATGTAAGCCAGCGCCTTCTCCAACTGGCCGCGCCGGGAGGGATCGTTCTCGCTGCTGGGATCGGGTATCCGCTGCGAAATCGGCCGCCCCATGCCGGGGTTGGTGCCGAAGGTGACCATCGGCTCCAGCCTGGAAACATCCACTTCGACCTCGGCGTCGAAGATCGCCCCCTCATCGCTGGGCAGGCTGCGCCAGTGCTGCACCGCCCGCTCCCAGGCCGCGCCCTGCGGAGAAAACTGCCGCCCTGCCAGGAACTGGAGGGTGGTTTCATCTGGCGCCACCATGCCAGCCCGCGCCCCGGCTTCGATGCTCATGTTGCACAGCGTCATGCGCGCTTCCATCCCCAGGCTGCGCACCGCCTCGCCGGCGTACTCCAGGGCGTAACCGGTGCCGCCGCCCACGCCGATTTTGGCGATCAGCGCCAGGATCATATCCTTGGCGGTGACGCCCTGGGGCAGCCTGCCGCTGAAATTGACGCGCAGGCTGCGCGGCTTGTGCTGCAGCAGGCACTGCGTGGCCAGCACGTGCTCCACCTCGCTGGTGCCAATGCCGAAAGCCAGCGCCCCGAAGGCGCCGTGCGTTGCGGTGTGGCTATCGCCGCACACGATGGTCATCCCCGGTTGGGTCAGGCCCAGCTCCGGCCCGATCACGTGCACGATGCCGCGCTGCGGGCTGTCCATGCCATACAGCGCAATGCCAAAATCGCGGCAGTTCTGCTCCAGGGTGTGCAATTGGCGAGCAGCCTGGGCGTCCAGCAGCGGCAGCTCCAACCCGGTGGTGGGCGTGGAGTGGTCCATGGTGGCCACAGTGCGCTCCGGGCGGCGCACCTTCAGCCCGCGCTGGCGCAGCCCGCTGAAAGCCTGCGGCGAGGTCACCTCGTGCACCAGGTGCAGGTCGATGTACAGCACCGCCGGCGCGCCTGGCTCCTGGGCGACCACGTGGCGCGACCAGATTTTATCCAGTAGGGTTTGTGGCGAAGTCATACGGCGGCGAACCTCTCAACGCAGGTTGGAGACGTCCCAGCAGCGGGGCGTGGTGCGCAGCGCATCGAACTTCTCAGGCTGCCACTCACCATGCTGCAACCCCTCCTGCTGGGCATGCTCCCCCTTCCCTTTCAGGGATGGGGGTCGCAGGATCAGGTTGGAAACCAGCCGGGTTGCCAGGTTGCCCTCAGCCGTCATGCCGGAAAAATCCCAGCCTGCCGGCACGGTGCGCAGCATCTCATCGGGGTCCAGTTGTTGGGGGGTGTAGTCGTGGTTCATGATTCCCTTCTTTCTGTGTCTTGCTACTCAGGGTTTTCGCCCTGTACGATCGGATTTGGAAGCCTGGCAGACCGCCGTATGCGCCGGTACACTTTGCTGGAGCGAACCCACCCCTACCGGGCGATCGTGAGGGTTTCATCTCATTGTTCTCCGACCGCTTCCATCACTCCTGGCGCTCTCACTTCTGCCGCGCCGGCATGTCTCCCAGCCGACAGCAGCATCTTGTTCAGCGCCGAGAGGTAGGCCTTGGCGCTGGCAACGATGATGTCGGTGTCGGCGCCGTAGCCGCCGAAGGTGCGCGCCCGGGCAACATCTGATTGCGGGGAGGTGCGCCGGCTCTGCTGCCCATTTTCTGCCTGCAGGCGCACGGTCACCTCGCCAATGGCATCGATGCCCTCGGTGACGGCGTGCACGTTGAACTCCAGCAGCGTGTTCTTCACGTTCATGACGGCATCGATGGCTTTGTAAGTGGCGTCCACCGGTCCGGTGCCGACCGCGGCGTGAATGTGCAACTTGCCATCCGGTCCTCTCAGGCGCACGGTGGCGGTGGGCATGCCCATCGTGCCACAGGCCACCTGCAACCCATCCAGCGAGTAGACTTCCTCCGACGAGTAAGCCTGGTCTTCCATCAGCGCTTCCAGGTCGGCGTCGGTGATGGTCTTCTTCTTGTCCGCCAGCTCTTTGAAGCGTTCGAAAGCCCGGTTCAGCTCATCGCTGCTCAACGAGTAGCCCATCTCCTCCAGGTGCGCCTTGAGGGCGTGCCTGCCGGAGTGCTTGCCCAGCACCAGCCGCGAGCGGCTCAGGCCAACCGTCTCCGGGCGCATGATCTCGTAAGTCTGGTGGTTCTTGAGCATGCCGTCCTGGTGGATGCCAGCCTCGTGGGCGAAGGCGTTGGCGCCGACGATGGCTTTGTTGGGCTGCACCGGTATGCCGGTGTAGTTGGAAACCATGCGGCTCATGCGTGCGATCTGGGTGGTATCGATGTTGGTTTCCAACTCGTAGGCCTGGCGGCGGGTGTGCAGCGCCATGACGATCTCTTCCAGCGAGGTGTTGCCGGCGCGCTCACCGATGCCGTTGATGGTCACCTCCACCTGCCGCGCCCCGGCGCGCAGACCTGCCAGGGCGTTGGCGGTTGCCAATCCCAGGTCGTCGTGACAATGCACCGAGACGATGGCGTTTTCGATGCCAGGGGTGTGGGCAATGATGCCGCTGATCAGCGCTCCGAATTCTTCTGGCGTGGTGTAGCCGACGGTATCCGGGATGTTCAGCGTGGTGGCGCCGGCTTTGATCGCTTCGCCCAGCACCAGGTAGAGGAACTCGGGATCGGAGCGCCCGGCGTCCTCGGGCGAGAATTCCACATCGGCGCACAGCGAGCGGGCATAAGCCACCATCTCGCGCACCCGCTCGACCACCTCTTCGGGGTCCATGCGCAGCTTGTAGCGCATGTGAATGGGGGAGGTGGCCAGGAAAGTGTGGATGCGCGGCCGAGCGGCGTGGCGCACCGCCTCCCAGGCGGCGTCGATATCGGACTGGTTGGCGCGCGCCAGCCCACAGATCACAGGCGGCGGGCGATCGTCGCCGGGGAGGGCATTGCCGACCTCGATGGCGATGCGCCGCACCGCCTCCAGGTCGTCCGGCGAAGCCGCCGGGAAGCCGGCTTCGATGATGTCCACGCCCAGGCGCGCCAGCCCGCGGGCGATCTCCAGCTTCTCGCTGGAGGACATCGTCGCTCCAGGCGATTGCTCGCCGTCGCGCAGCGTGGTGTCGAATATGCGTACGTGAGAATTGTTCATAACTTACTCTGCCTTGATGTTCACCGGATCGATGAAGGGCATCATGCTGCGCAGCTCGCTGCCCACTTTTTCGATCAGGTGATCCTGCTCGCGGCGGCGCTGTTGGTTGAACCACGGGCGCCCCTGGCGGTTTTCTTCGATCCATTGGCGGGCATACTCGCCCGATTGGATGTCTTTGAGCAATTGCGACATCGCGAAGCGCGTTTCCTCGGTGACGATCTTCGGGCCGGCGGTGTAATCCCCGTGCTCGGCGGTGTCGGAAACCGAATAGCGCATGTAGTTCAGCCCGCCGCGGTACATCAGATCGACGATCAACTTGAGCTCGTGCAGGCACTCAAAGTAAGCCAGCTCAGGCTGGTAGCCCGCTTCCACCAGCGTCTCGAAGCCGGCTTTCACCAGCGCCGTCACGCCGCCGCACAGCACGGCTTGCTCGCCGAACAGGTCAGTCTCGGTCTCCTCTTTGAACGTGGTTTCCAGCACGCCTGCGCGGGTGCAGCCGATGCCCCAGGCGTACGACAATGCGTTTTGAAAGGCCTCGCCAGAGGCGTCCTGGTGCACCGCCATCAGCGCGGGCGTGCCGCCGCCCTCGCGGAAGATCTCGCGCACGCGGTGACCGGGGGCCTTGGGCGCGACCATGCTCACATCCACGCCCGGGGGCGGGGTGATCGTGCCGTAGCGGATGTTGAAACCGTGCGCGAACATCAGCGTCTTGCCCGGCTTGAGGTGCGGGGCAATGTGCTGCTCGTAAATAGCGGGCTGCTCGGTGTCCGGCGCCAGCAGCATGATCGTATCGGCCCACTGCACCGCCTCGCTGATGCCGCTGACCTCCAGTCCCTGGGCAATGGCTTTCTCCACCGAGCGGCTGGATGGGCGCAACCCCACCCGCACCTGCACGCCGTTGTCTTTCAGGTTCAGGCTGTGTGCGTGTCCCTGGGAACCAAAGCCGATCACCGCCACTTTCTGGCTGCGAATGCGCTCCGGCTGGGTATCGTTGTCGTAATAAACTTTTGCCATAATTTCTCCTGATTTTTTTTACCCCTTCCCCTCTCTCATCTTGGGAGAGGGGAAGGGGCAGGGGTTGGGGTGAGGGGATTAAGGGTTAACCCCATTGCCATTGTGCCCGTTGGCGCCGGGTGTATAGCGCACACCGCTGCCCGAGCCGCGCATCATCGCCACCTGCCCGGTGCGCACCATTTCGAGGATGCCCAGCGGGCGCAGCAGCTCGATCAGGCTCTCCACTTTGTCCTCGGTGCCGGTGATCTCGACGATCACCGAGTCTGCCGCCACGTCCACGATGTGCCCGCGGAAGATGCCCGCCAGCGAAGCCACCTCGGCGCGCTGCTCCGGCCTGGCGCGCACCTTGATCAGCGCCAGGTCGCGCAGCACAGCCGCCTGTCCGGTCACATCCTGCACGTCGATGACGTTGACCAGCTTGTACAGGTTGGCTTCCACGGCGCGGGCTTCCACGGCGGCGGCGTCCATCACAATGGTCATGCGCGAGACCTCGGGGCGCTCGGTGCGGCCCACGTTGAGCGACTCGATGTTGAAATTGCGCCGCCGGAACAGCGACGCCACTCGGTTGAGCACGCCGGGCTTGTTTTCTACCAGGGCGATCAGGGTGTGAGACATCATGCACCTCCTTGTTCAATCACCGGCGCCCGGCGCGGCAACTGGCTGACCTTCCGCCATTTTTTTGCGAATCGGGCGGCGGATCATGTTATCCAGGTCAGCTCCGGCAGGCACCATCGGGTAAACCGCTTCTTCCTGCTCGACGCGGAACTCGAGCAGCACCGGACCGGGCGTGGCGCGCGCAAACGCGATCGCCTCGGCCACTTCTTCCGGCTTGAGCACGCGACGGGCAGCCACGCCGTGCGCCTCGGCAATCTTGACGAAATCGGGGTTGCGCATCTGGACGGCGGAGTAGCGCTTCTCGAAGAAGAACTCCTGCCACTGGCGCACCATGCCCAGGAAGTTGTTGTTCATCAGGGCAATCTTGATGTTGGCGCCCTCGTTGACCGCCGTGGTCAGCTCCGCCTGGGTCATCTGGAAGCCGCCGTCGCCGACCACCGTCCAGATTTCCTGGTCGGGGTGGGCAAACCATGCGCCGATGGCGGAGGGCAGGCCGAAGCCCATCGTGCCCGAGCCGCCGGAGGTGATCCAGCGGTTGGGGCGCTCCAGCGGGTAATACTGCGCCGCCCACATCTGGTGCTGCCCCACGTCGGTGGTGACGATGGCGCCGCCGCCGGTGATCGACCACAGGTCGCGCACCACGTGCGAGACGTACAGCTTGCCGTCGTCGGGCCAGGCCAGGATGTCGCGCTGCTCGCTCTCGGCGCGCCATTCCGCGATCTGCTGCAGCCAGGCGGGGTGGTCTTGCTCATCCACCACCGGGATCAAGTCGCGCAGCACCGACTTCAAGTTGCCCACCAGCGGCACATCCACGCGCACGTTCTTGTGCACTTCGGATGGGTCGATCTCGACGTGGATCTTGCGGGCGCGCGGCGCATAGGTGCGCAGGTTGCCGGTGACGCGATCGTCGAAGCGCATGCCCAGGGCGATCAGCAGGTCGGCGTTCTGGATGGCCAGGTTGCAGTAAGCTTCGCCGTGCATGCCCATCATGCCCAGGCTGAGCGGGTGCGAGGCCGGGAAAGCGCCCAGGCCCAGCAGAGTGGAAGCGACCGGCGTGTTGGTCTTGACTGCAAAGTGCAGCAGCTCTTCCTCCGCCCCAGACATGATCGTACCGTGCCCGCACAGGATCACCGGGCGCTCGGCTTCGGCGATCAAACGGGCGGCCTTTTGCAGCTCCGTCATCGGAGCGTGCTCCGGCGGGTGGTAGCCAGCCAGCGAAATCTTTTCAGGGTACACGAATTCGGTCTTTTCGATCTGGGCGTTCTTGCAAATATCGATCAGCACCGGGCCAGGGCGACCGCTGCGGGCGATGTAGAACGCCTCGCGCACCACCTGGGCGATCTCGTCGGCGCGCGTCACCAGGTAGTTGTGCTTGGTGATCGGCAGGGTGATGCCGGTCACGTCGGTTTCCTGGAAAGCGTCGCCGCCGATCAAATGGGCGTGCACCTGCCCGGTGATGCACACGATGGGCGATGAGTCCATCATGGCGGTGGCGATGCCAGTCACCAGGTTGGTGGCGCCCGGTCCGGAGGTCGCCATGGCGACGCCCACCTTGCCCGAAGCGCGGGCGTAGCCATCGGCCATGTGCGCTGCGCCCTGCTCATGGCGCACCAGCACGTGGTGCACCGGGTAGCTGAGCATGGCGTCGTAGATCGGCATATTCGCCCCGCCGGGGTAGCCAAAGACCACCTGCACCCCTTCGCGTGTCAAACATTCCCATAAAATTTCAGCGCCGGTCAAAATCATGATTGCTTCTCCTCTCTTTGGTTGGGACCCCTGCTCCTACAACAACACCGCTCCCGTGCTGGCGCTGGTCACCATGCGAGCGTAGCGCCGCAACCAGGAAGAGCGCGTGCGCGGCTCGAAGGGCGGCAGCGCCGCCAGGCGCGATTGAATCTCTGCGGGGCTCAAGTGCACATCCAAGCGCCGCTGGTCGAGGTCGATCTCGACCAGGTCGCCGTTGCGCAGCGCGGCGATCGGGCCGCCGGCAGCCGCTTCCGGGCTGACGTGCCCGATGCAGGCGCCGCGCGTCCCGCCGGAGAAGCGCCCGTCGGTGATCAGCGCCACCGATTCGCCCAGTCCCATGCCCATGATGGCAGAGGTGGGTGAGAGCATCTCCTGCATGCCCGGTCCGCCGCGCGGTCCCTCGTAGCGGATCACCACCACGTCGCCCGGCTGCACCTCGCCGCCCAGGATGCCCTGCATGGCTTCTTCCTGGCTTTCGTAGATGCGCGCCGGGCCGCGATGGTGGCGCATGGCCGGCGTCACGCCGCCAGCCTTGACCACCGCCCCATCCGGCGCCAGCGAGCCAAACAGTACGCTCAGCCCACCGGAGGCGGAATGCGGGTTCTCGATCGAGCGCACCACCTCGTGATCCTGGATCTCGCAGCCAGCGATCTGCTGACCGAAGCTGCGCCCGGAGACGGTTGGCCGCTCCAGGTGCAGCGCGCCCGGGATCTTGGACAGCTCGTGCAGGATGGCGGGCACGCCGCCGGCGCGGTGCACATCCTCCATGTGCCACTTGCCAGAAGGGCTGACCTTGCACAGGTAAGGGATGCGCTCGGCGACCGCGTTGATGCGTTCCAAGGGATAATCCACGCCAGCCTCGTGCGCCAGGGCCAACGTGTGCAGCACGGTGTTGGTGCTGCCGCCCATCGCCATATCCAGGGCGAAGGCGTCGTCGATGGCTTCGGCGGTCACCACCTGGCGCGGCGTCAAGCCTTCGGTCACCAGCTCCAGGATGCGGTGGGCGGCGGTGCGCGCCAGCTCTTCCCTTTCGGGAGAAAGCGCCAGCGCTGAGCCATTGTAGGGCAGCGCCAGCCCCAGCGCTTCCATCAGGCAGTTCATGCTGTTGGCGGTGAACAGGCCGGAGCACGAGCCGCACGAAGGGCAGCCGTGCATCTCCAGCACCTTCAGCCGCTCGGCGGAGATGCGCCCGGCTTTGTAAGCGCCCACGCCCTCGAAGACCGAGATCAAGTCCACCGTCTCGCCCTGGGGTGTGCGCCCGGCTGCCATCGGCCCGCCGGAGACGAAGATGGTGGGGATGTCCACGCGCATGGCGCCCATCAGCATGCCCGGCACGATTTTGTCGCAGTTGGGGATGCACACCATGCCGTCGAACTGGTGCGCCTCGATCATTGTCTCGACGCAGTCGGCGATCAATTCGCGCGAGGGCAGCGAAAACTTCATGCCGGCGTGTCCCATGGCGATGCCGTCATCCACGCCGATGGTGTTGAACTCGAAGGGCACCCCGCCTGCCTGGCGCACGGCGTCTTTCACCAGCTTGCCAAAAGATTGCAGGTGCACATGCCCGGGGACGATATCCACGTAGGAATTGACGATAGCGATAAACGGCTTGCCGAAATCCTCTTCCTGCACACCGGTGGCGCGCAGCAGCGCCCGGTGAGGCGCACGTTCGAAACCTGATTTGATGCGGTCAGAGCGCATAGCGTTGTTCTCTCTGTGAAAGGTTGGGGTAAAAAAACTTGGGACTGCTTTCGGGCAGTCCCAAGTCGTTTACCTGTTGACATCCTGGCGTGGCTACTTGCGCCTGCGCCGGGGTACGACCACCCGAACGGGAGAGGGTTTCTCGATCCCAAGAATAAGGACCAGGATGAACAGCGAAATGATCGCAATTAAGGACGGCAGTAACATGAATTCCTTCCTCGGCGGGTGGCTCCCGCAGGCTTTGATTGGCTGTAGTTTACAAGCGGATGAGGAGATTGTCCACCGTCAGAGTGAACAAGGTTTTGGGGAGGTTTTTGTGCAAGATGACGAAGGAGGGAATTGGCTGGATAGCGGAACCAATTCCTTGCCTGCAGCGTTATGTAGTTGTTCACGCGGCGCGCTGCGCGTCGGTTGGGATAAACCTGTTTCTGTGACGAGGTTTGGTATGACACACCGCAACAATCAACGCATAAAATTGATCATCCTGCTCTTCAGCTTGCTGCTGAGCGCCTGCACGCCCGCGCCTGCCGCGGTCACGCCACAATCAACCCCTGAAGTGCACACCCCGGCGCCAGAATTGCCGAACATGCCCGCGGCTGGCAAGCTGCCGGGCGGTAGCCCGCTGGCTGAACTGATGTCGCTGCTCTCGGGCGCCGGATTGGCGGTCACTTTCAACGGACCCGCTGAAAGCAGCCTTTTGGACAGCCAGGCGGCTCACCTGCTGACCTCGAACGGCGCCGAGCTGTTCGTGTACGAGTACGCCAGCGCGGAAGCAGCCGCCGCCGCAGCGGGGCGCATCAGCCCAGACGGAACGACCCTGACCGGAGCAGACGGCTCGGTCAGCTCGGTGCGCTGGATCGCGCCGCCGCACTTCTGGCAGAGCGGCGTTTTCATCGTGCAATACCTGGGCGAGGACGCTGCCCTGCTGACAGGCCTGGATGCCGCCCTGGGCGCGCCCTTCGCCGGCGCCAGCCTGGCCGACGAGCCTGAAGCCGCCAGCGCCCTGTGGAAAGAAATCCGCCAGGCGGGGACGGGTATCGGTTTTGCCGTGCCCTGCGGCTGGGAGGTGGGTGAAATGCCCGCCGAAGGCGGCATCCGCTCGCAGACCATGCGCAGCTATGACGAGGCCTTCTTCGCCGCCCACTCCGAAAAGGGCGACTGGAAAGGCGGCGTTTGGCCTAAGGGCGCTTACAAGCTCGACCTGACGCTGGTGGAGAGCGTTGATCCTGGCCTGTCCACTTTCGAGGCCTACAGTCGGCTGGTTGACGCCAGCCTGGAATCGCTCAGCGGCGGGGAGGAGGTGCAGCTCGGCGCCAACACCTGGACGGAAGTGATGGTAAAGAGCGCGCTGCACCCCGAGCAGCCGGCGACGAAGGTGTACGTCTATCGCCTGGCGCCCGAGCGCTTATTGATCGCCGCCGCCTACCCGCTGGGGACGGCGATCGACAGCCCGGATGTGCAGGCCATCCTGGCCTCGATGGTGATGAGCAGCGAGCAGGCCGTGATCCTGCCGCAGGCTGCGCCGCAGCACCAGCTCAATTCCGCCGCTTGCGCGCCGTGAGCGATCGATTCTATGGCGCAGACTCGACGCTGGGCAGGAAAATGGCGTAAGGATCTGTGCTGAAGCGGATCTCTGCGTGCGGGTTGAGCTCGCGCGGATTGTAGGTGTCGGATGCCGTCCAGGCATAGTACCCAGCCACAGTCACGCCCGTATTCGGCATTGTGATCATCCCGATCTCGCAGGTGTCGAACATATTGTTAATGATGGTGTTCGCCCACGAAGACGGTCTCCCCGCGTCCAGCGGATCGGCGCTCACGCGCGCTGAATCGCCCGGCGGCAGGTCGAAGACCACCCCGCTCAGGCACGCCGACCCGGTATCATACTGAAAATCGAGGTCTATGGTCGCGGTGACGGTATTTGTATTATGGAAGAACAGGATGGTATTGTGGTTGTTGCTGTCCAGCGGGGCGAAGTAGATCGTCCGGCTGGGCAGCGCAGCGGCTGCCGCCGCGCGATGGATAAATTCATCGGGGACAAACACTTGCGCGGTTGCCTGATCGGGCGCTCCCTCTGAAGAGCCAGAAATCATACCAGAGCGCAGGTTCTTTCTCAATACGATCGCCTAAAGTTCGGACCATCAGGATCAGGCTGTCATCGCGAACGACAGCGAAGCGATCTGTCCGATCATCCAGGGGATTGCCACGCCGCTGCGGGGCTGGCAATGAATGGTGAAATGGATGTTGCCCGAAGGCCGGGATTGCCATGACTCCGGCATTTTTTACCCTGCTGAGACGTGCGGGGGTCATGTTGACCAGGATAGGGCTGCGCGGCGCCTGGCGGGTGAATCGAGTGGTTTGCCCGCCAGGTTGTCATCCCAATTGGACGCACTTTGCGCGATAATTACATTAATCTTGTCTAAAACCAAACATGGCGCTGCAACGCGCTTCCGCCGAGAGGGCCGCATGCTGCATGTTGATTTTGCAATCCTTAAAACCTGGAACCCACCCTTGATGAACGCCGCTGGACGCAAAGCGGTTTGGACCAGCGTCAGCGCCCAGGGTTTACAGCTCACCAACAGCCTGGAAGAAGCGGCCTGGGATGTCGATCCTGCCCAGGTGCACATCTGCCAGCAGTGCGGCGTTTATGGCTGCTACGAGGGTGGGTACGTGCGCATCACCCGCCTGGAAGAGCATGTGCTGTGGACCGCGCCCTACATGGATGAAACCATGGACAGGCTGGACATCGACACGGTCGCCAGCGCGATCTATGAGCGGGGCGCCGTCGCCATCCCCACGCAGGTCTGGGAGAGCTGGCGCAGCCGGGTAAACAACCTGCCGGCTGCCAGCAGCTTCCCCGCTGCTACCCGCCGTGAGCTGGCGGCTGCCTGGCGCATGGAAGCCCACCCGGGGTTGCGCGAGCTGCCCTGGATGGAGATGCTCGCGCACATTTCCGAAAAACTACTGGCGAGCGACAGCTTGGGCTATGACCAGGCCATGGACCAGATCCATGCCCTGCTGGACTGGTTCTTGGAAGCGCCTGCCGAGCCCCTGGCAGGCGCACTGAAGCCGCTCAAGGCGACCCAGGCGCGGTTGGAGGTCCTGCGCTTCGACGGGCCAGCGGAGCGTGATTGGCCGGCGTTGGCCTACGAGCATGGCGCCTGGTTGCCTGCCCTGGGCGCTGATTGGCTCTACTCAGAGGCTTGAGGGCCTGTCGGGTTATCGGATTTGCAAGCCTGCCGTGGTTGTTTTTTTTTGAAACTGTTGTATGATAAAGGCAAGTTATCGGAGAGGATGGGGAGCATAATTGCCAGCAATTAATGTGCTGATCATCGAGAACGAGCCAGATATTGCAGGCTTCTTCAAAGCTACGCTGGAACTGGATGGTTTTCACTGCGACCTGGCTCTTTCGGCTCGCGAAGCGCTGCTCTACCTGACCACCAACATCCCTGAGTTGATCCTGCTCGACCTGCACCTGGGGGGCGAAATCAATGGCCAGGACATTCTCTACCAGGTGCGCATCAACCCCCTCTTTCAGAATACCCGCGTGATTGTCGCCACAGCCCATCCCCAGGTCGCCAACCTGGTCTCGCACCTGGCGGACCTGGTGCTGCTCAAGCCGGTAGATGCGCAGCAGTTGCGCCAGCTTGCCGAGCGTATCACCAGCCAGGAATTCCCGCCCAGGCGACAGGCCTTTATCGACCCGGTGACCGGCCTGTACAACCAGGCGTTTTTCAACCTGCGCCTGGAACACGCCTTCGAGCGCTCGCGGCGCCGCCCGGATTTCTTCTATGGGGTGATCTTGTTGCGCGTCGAGATCCCGGCTTTGGCTGCCGCGCCGGAGGTGGATACGGCAGAGGACATCATCGCTTCGCTCTACCAGCAGATCGCCCAAAAACTGCTCACCGGGCTGCGCACCACGGATACACTGACGCGCCTTTCCATTTGGAAATTTGCTGTCCTCCTGGAAGAGTTGAAGCATCCGGAGGATATCGAGGTGGTCGAACGGCGTTTGCAGCAGGCGTTGCGCGAACCGCTGCGGGTGGGCGAGCAAACTTATGCCCTGCAAGTTGTCAGCAGTGGAAAGGTCAATTCTGCCCGGCAATCCCGCGCCCAAGAGCTGCTGGACGCCGCCGAAGCGAGCCTGGCGGCGTTGGAGCGAAGCGTCGCCAGCGGCTGAAGCCGGCGGCGCTGGGCGGACGATTCTGCTAAACCTGGGGGGTAAATTAACTAGGCGTTACGCAATTTGGATAGGTTCTTCTCACGAACTGCGCAAGTCCGAAAAAAAAAGACACATCCCAAACCGGGATGTGTCTTTGGCTTGTAAAGTGGGTGAACTAGCCGGCTAAGACAACGTTGCTGGCCTGCAAACCCTTGGGGCCGCGCTCGATGGTGAATTCCACCTTCTGGCCCTCTTCGAGGTTGCGGAAGCCATCGCCCTGGATGGCGGAGTAGTGCACAAAGACGTCGGGGCCATCTTCACGTGAAATGAACCCATAACCTTTGCTGCCGTTGAACCACTTGACGGTTCCGATGGTACGATCGGACATGATGTTTTTTGCTCCTTCTAGCAAGAAAAAAAAGTATTCTGTGACACCAAGGACGTTCCATCGGAGACTGCTGAACAAAACAGCTCACGGACTGACCGTGAGCTGCTGTTGACTTGTGTTCCAACGCGAACTACTGGTATCCTACGCTCAGTATATTACCTGAATATGTCTGATCTGTCAAGGTCGGGATGACGTTTGTCATCGCGAGCGACAGCGAAGCGTTCTCCGCCATCATCCGGGAGATTGCTTCAGCCAGCCAGGAACGCTGGCTTCCCAATGACACGAAAATGGATATCCGGCAGGGAACTCCGTCGGGGTCGAGCCCTGGCCTGGAAACTGTCTATTTGGCGGCGCGAATTTTCGAGCCGCTCAGCGGAGCGCCAAACAGGGGCGCGAACACGCAGAAATCGAACAGCCCCGCCAGCAAGGGCAGCGCGCCGACGACGGCCACGACCAGGCCGGTGGTGCCGCTCAACCCGAGCATGCCCCAGGCAATCAGCGCCAGGCCAGCGACGATGCGCACAATGCGCCCTGTTGTGGAAGCCATGAAAGAAACAAACGGATTCATCTGATCATCTCCTTGTGTGGTGAATTAGATCATCATTACACCCACAGTATAGGAGATGAAGGCATTCTTGTCTGTGACAATGTCACATTTTCGATAGAGAAATCAGCCCCTCGACGTCCAGCAGCTCGATCGCGCCTCGTTCGGTCTGCACCAGGCCGCGGCTGGCAAAATCTGCCAGCAGGCGGGTGATGACTTCCCGCGAGCTGCCCAGCTCGGCGGCGATCTCCTGGTGGGTGATGCGCAGCGGTCGCTGCCGCTGGCTGCGTTCGATCAGGAAAGCCGCCAGGCGCGCGTCCATGCGCCGGAAAGCCACTTCCTCCACCAGGGCCATCACCGCCGCCAGGCGCTGCGAGAGCAGATCGAAAACGAAGCCGCGCCACACCTCGTAGCGCTGCACCCAATCGCGGAAGGTCGCCGAGGGAATCAGCACCGCCTCTGCCTCTTTTTCAACCGTGGCAATTGCCGGGAAGGTCTGCTGGCTCAGGATGGCGTTGGCGGTCAGGATGCACGACTCGCCCTCGCCAAAGCGATACAGCGTGATCTCGCGTCCAGTCTCGCCGATCTTGTACACACGCACCACGCCGGAGAGCAGCAGAGCGATGGCGTCAGCGCGCGCGCCTTCGATGAAGACTTCCCGGCCTGCCGGGATGCGCGCATAAAAGGCGGCTTGCTGCAGCTCGCGCCCCAACTGTGGGCTGGCGGCTTGCAAGACAGGCAACAGGCGCACAAGGCGGGTGTAAATTTGGGGATCGATCATCGCGGCTGAAAGGTGATGACATTATACTCGCTGCCGCCCGAAAATGATGGGGATGGGGGGGTCGCAATGACCCGTGATGAGGCTGCCCACAAGTTGACAAAATCGCCGGGATGGATTATATTACAAATTAAATTGTAACAATATATATTGGGATAATATTTAGAAATGGAGGCAGGCATGCCAGCGAAACCCCAGGTATTGTTCATCTGCACCGGAAACTCAGCTCGCTCCCAGATGGCTGAGGCCTTCACCCGGCGCTACGCCGGTGAGCACTTTGACGTGCAGAGCGCCGGGCTGGAACCAAAAGGGATCAATCCCTATACGATCAAGGTGATGGCCGAAGCCGGTTACGACATGAGCGCGCATCGTTCCAAGAGCCTGCGCGAGTTTATGGGGCACACCCACTCGCGGTACGTCATCACCGTCTGCGGGCATGCCGATGCCAGTTGCCCGCGCGGGCTGTGGTCCAACGGCATCAAGCTGCACTGGCCCTTCGAAGACCCGGCAGCCTTCCAGGGCAGCGAGGCCGAAACGCTGGAACAATTCCGCAAGGTGCGTGACCAGATCGAAGCCAAAGTCATCGCCTGGCTGGAGGAGATCGGTGTTCGACCGCAGTTTGCCCAACCCGGCTAGCCGCCAACCGCCCGAAGTGCTGCGCATGCTGGCGCACCCGCTGCGCTGGCAGCTTGTGCAGGCGCTGGTCGCCGGTGATTATCGCGTTCACGAGCTGGCCGCGCGCCTGGACCAGCCTTTCAACCTGGTCTCGTACCACCTGAAGCTGCTGCGCGCCGGTGGATTGGTCGGCTTGCGCAAGAGCGATGCGGATGGGCGCGACCTGTACTACCACCTGGCGCTGGAGAGGCTGCAGCGCGAATACCAGGCTGCCGCCCTGGCGCTCTACCCGGATTGGCCCTGGACGGGAGATAGCCCGCTGCCGTCGCCTGCCCAGTCTCCCCAGCGCGTGCTATTCCTGTGCACGCACAACAGCGCCCGCTCGCAGATGGCGGAAGCCCTGCTGCGTCACCTGGGAGCAGGGCGCTACCTGGCGACCAGCGCTGGAACGCAGCCACGACCGCTGCGCCCAGAAGCGGTGCAGGTGATGGCAGAAATGGGCATCGACATTCACGGGCAGCGCGCCAGGCACCTGGAAGAGCTGCGCGGCCAGCGTTTCGATGTGGTGATCACCGTTTGCGACCGGGTGAGGGAGGCCTGCCTGAGCTATGATTTCTGCCGGGTCAACCTGCATTGGAGCATCCCCGATCCGGCTGCGGAGGAAGACCAGGTGAAACGGCGCCAGGCGTTTGCCGCGGCAGCCCGCGAGCTGGAGCGCCGCATTCGCCATTTCATTCGCCTGGGTCAGCTCGCTTCCAACCCGGCACCAGGCGCAGGCGCGTAGCGCTGCCAGGTAGAGCGCGACACCGCTGAGCTCACCCAATGCGGTAGCTCAGCGGTGGACGTGCGAGTTGTGGGAGGCGCTTCTCGAGCGTTTGGTTCAGGTTAGGTGATCGATTGCTGCCTGGCGAGGCTCAGTCATCCTCGACCACGATGGCGATGGCGGTTTCGATCTCTTGCAGCGTCTGCGCCAATGGATCGGTCATGGCGGCGCTCACCACCATTTTGTTAATGAAGCGGCTGGCCAGGCGGCGCTCGTCGCGCAGGAAAGTCAGCTCCAACAAGCCGCAGGCGCGCAGCAGCGCCAGGAGCGCCATCTCCCGCGCCCCAGGGTCTGCTTGCGCCAGGACGATATCGCGCAGGCGGCGATTGACCAGGTACTTGGTGGAGGCTTGCACATCGCTGTGGAACGGCGGTGGCACCACCCATAGCAAATGATCATCATCCTGGGTGACGACCCCTTTTTCGATCAGCCGATTGGTGATGACTTTGGGGAATTTTTCAGATTTTTGGTTCAGTTGGTTGACCCAGTAGCTCCACTTGCGCTCTTTCTCGGCCTCTTTCAGCGCAGACAGCGCCTCGTCGAGCAGCTCGTCGCCGGTGGGAGCGTTGTCCACCAGGCGCAGGCGGTGGTTATCGTTGGTTTGAATCTTGCCCAGCAGGGCCAGCTCTGCCAGCACGGCGCCGACCACCCCCGGTTTGATGCGATCAATGGAAGATTTGATGAACGTGCCTTTATCTTCATGAATGGAAAGCAGGAACAATTCTTCGAACAGCGTGAACATATCACATCCCTTTCCCTGTTGACTTGTGGGCGCGCCTAACCAACCGAAATAATTATACTCCGGTTGGTTGAGAGTCTGGGGTGATCGCCAGCGGACGCACTCGCTCTGCCCAATTTTGAGGTCCCCTGGCCGGTTCAGTGAGTGGCGGCGCGGCCGCGGGCTCTCTGCGGATCGCGCATTTCCATCAAAGAGACGCCGACCCCGTAGGTGATGAACTCGCCTAGCGGCTCGATTTCGAGCACGCGCACGCCGGAAAGCGTTGCGACATCGGCCTGCACGCCGCCCATCAGGGCGCTCAGCACCTGCGGCTTCACATCTTCCGCCAGCAATACTTTGCCGCTCCCCCTGAAAGTGATCGTCGCCGCCGGGATCTTGATCCATGGCATGAAAGGAATGCGCTTTGCGATGGGTACGGTGATCGAAACGTGGGGATTTTGAGCCACATGGCGCACCTTCCAGGCGTCTTTCTTGGTGACGATGTACAGTTTCCGGTCGTCCACCACGTAAACCACGCCCACGGTGCGCGCCTCGCCTTGGGCGGTGACCATGCCCAGCACGGCGAAGATTTCTTTGCCCAGGGCTTCCCAAACTTGCTGGCTGGAGAGGCGCTGCGTCATGATTGGCCTCCAGAGAAAGAATAGCGGATGGCTTTGGCTGGACAGTTGTCGATGCAGGTGCCGCACAGGATGCACTCGCTGTCTTCCATTCGCCCGGCGCGCACCATGCCGTTCACATCCAGGCTCATCGGGCAGTTTTTGGAGCAGGTGCGGCAGTCTTTGCAAGCCGATGGCGCAGCGACCAGGCGCAGAGACGGCCAGCCGAAGCGGTTGCGCACCCAGCGCCCAAGCATCATGAACGGTGCCATCCAGCAGATGGTGTGGCAGCCAGCGCGTCGCCCGGCGAACACCGCCAGCCCAACAAATAATCCGATGACGATGTAATAGATGATGTAGGCGACGAGAATGGGGCGGTCGGGTGTTCCAGCGACCGAGATGCCTTTTTGCGTGTGATAGAGCAGGTCGAGGCTGCGGTAGCCGCCCGCCTGGATTGCCAGCCAGGCGATCAGGGTGATCCAGGGCGTCCAAATCAGCCACTTGATCCAGTCGGTCTTGCGCCGGTTGACCGGTTTGCGGTTGAGCGGCTCGAAGATCTCCTGCAAACCCCCACCGGGACAGATCCAACCGCACCACAGCCGCCCCAGGAAAAGCGCCGAGACGAACATCAAGGCAAACATCACCAGGCTGCCGTTGAGCACGCCGTTGGCTGCGCCATCGATGATCACATAGGGCGAGAGGAAGTTCATCGTGATTGGGAAAGACAAAAAGGCCAGGAAAACCAGGCCTTTGCGGATGCGTTGTCGGAGGGGAAGCTGGCGGGTCATGGTTTCTCCTGGGATGTTGGTTTGGGTGGAAGCTGCCCGTTTTGGATGCGCTGGATGACGCTCTCGGCCCATTCCAGGTTGGCGCGCATATTGCGCACGCCGTTCTCCAGCGTCAAATTCCAGAAAAATTGCTCGCGCGGCGAATTGATTTCTTCATGATAGGCGCTGACTTGGGCTGGAACCTGCTCGTATTGCGCCAGGACGGCGCGCATGATGGCAGCGTAGCTCTCGAACTTTTCCAGCACCGCTTCATCCGAAAGCTGACCCAGGAAGAAGACCTGGATGAGCGGAGCGCTGCGCGCCTCGACCAACGGCGGCGGCCCAGACAACCAGCGCAGCAGCTCAGCACGCCCGGATTCAGTGATGTGATACACCTTGCGGTCGGGGCGATCCTCCTGGGGCACTTTTTCCACCTCGACCAGCCCTTGCTCCGCCAGGCGCGCCAGTGTGCGGTAGATCTGGCTCTGGTCGGCGGACCAGAAATGGCGCACCGAATTGTCGAAAATTTTCTTGAGATCGTAGCCGCTGTAGGGGTGATAGTTGAGAAAACCGAGGATGGCATACTCGAGGGACATAGCCGGACTGCTCCTGTATATGAACTATCATATATATTATATGTCCTATAATAGCAGCGACTCGCCGCTTTGTCAAGCGTCAATCCCCGGCAGGTGTGGGGATTTTGCCCCGTAGGCAGCTCCGCCGCGGTCCTGGTCGCTCCCTCAGCGCTTGCCCTGGCAGCTAATGAAAGGTTGATCGCCTTGCATGCAGCGCTGCCAGCCGGCGCTGCCAGGCGTAAGCGTACACCACCGCCACGGCCAGCGGCGCCCAGAAAAACCACACCTCGCTGGGCGTTTGAATGCGCTGGTAGAAGGTGATCGCATTCGCCGCCAGCAGCGCCGCGGTGAGCGCCAGCGCATCTCGCCGCGCCAGCGAGCCATCCGCCGCCCAGCCCAGCACGCTCAACACCGGCGGCAGCAGCAGCACCTGGTCGTAGCTCCAGCCCACCGGCGCGATCACCAGGCCCGCCAGCGCCGCGACGTCAACCAGCACCCGCGGCTGCCAGGTTTGCCCCTTGAGCTGCCACCCGGCGATGGCGAGCAGCAGCGCCGGCAGCCACAGCCACTTGCCCCACAGCCCCTCGCCTGCCACCACTAGCAGCCCATTCAGCGTGGGCGTCTCGCGCACCAACGCCATGCCGCCGCTCACCAGCCGCCAGAAGCGCGTTAGCCACTCCGGGTTCAGCGCAAACAGCAGCAGCGCGCAGCCCGCCAGCGCGCCGCCGAAGCCCGCCAGCATGCGCCACTGCCGGCGGCGCAACCCATCCAGCAGCAGCAGCGGCAGCGCCAGGATCACCAGGTGCGGCTTGACCGTGGTCAGCGCCAGGCTCACGCCGGCGGCGGCTGGTCGCTGGCGTTCGCTGAAGCGCAGGTGCAGCGCCAGCCCCAACAGCACCAGCGTGTTCACCTGCCCGTAGATCAGCGAGAGCAGCGTCATCGAGAAGGCAAAGGCGGCGAGCAGCGCGATCCACGCCCGCGCTGGCGGCCCGCGCCACAGCAGCAAGGCGCTGGTGAAGACCACCGCAATATTGATCAGCAGCCAGTAGTAGGCCGCCCGCTCGAAAGGCAGCAGGGTGAAGGGCAGGAGGACAAGGTTGCCAGTGGGCGCAAACCAGGCCGACATGGTGTAATCGCGCTCCCAGCCGGTCAGCGAGCGTTCGATGGCGTCGATCAAGGCCGGGTCGCTGAAATCCTGCCCGCGCCCCAGCAGGTAGCTGGATGCCCAATAGGGGCGGAAATCGGTCGCGCCGATGCGCTCTGGCAGCGGCAGCGGGAAGGCGATGATCGCGCCTACGGCGCAGAGCAGCAAGAGGATGCGAAGGGCGGTCTGGCTCTTTGGCGGCATATTGGTCCAATGCTTGATCGAGATGTCATACCCTGTTGCATCATCAAGGTGAGTCCTGGTGCAGCTCGACATCGTCCTGGTTGAAGAAAACCGGACCCAATGTATAATAGATCAAGGCCGTATAGTGCTAAATATACCGCAAGGTGGCGTGTTAAGCACGGGTTGGGCAGGCCTTCAGGGTATGCTGCGAGTACTGCCATCATGGAATTTGAGCTTTCAGCCATCATCAACAGGCCGTTGGAGGAGGTCTTCGCCTTCTTCAGGGACATCAACCAACACGCCGGGCAGAAGGGCACCATTGTTCCGGTCTATGACAAGGTCACGCCTGGTAATGTCGGCGTTGGCACACAATACCGCGAAGTTGTGCAGTTGAACCCGTTTGTGACCGGAGAGATACGGACAGAGGTCGTTGGGTACGAGCCAGGCCAGTTGCTGGCATACCGATTTGTCGCGCTGGGTATGGCTGGGGAGCTAACGTATTGCTTTGAAGCCGTTGAAGGAGGAACGCGGCTGGTGCAGAGACAGAGTTTGTGGCCAAGCGGGTGGATGAGGCTATTCAGTCCCATAATCGGGTCGATGTTTTCTCGGATGATCGCGAGGCGTTTGGCAGGGATCAAGCGCTTTCTGGAAAGCAGGGCAGCCGGTTGATGGTTGAGTATGCGGAGTTGGCAGCAGAAGAAGTTTGCATTACAGGTAGAAAATAAAGAGGTTGAACATGGCTAACTTGATTTACGTGGCGAATACGTCACTCGACGGATATACCGAGGACCCGGATGGTAAGTTTGACTGGACAGAGCCAGGCGAGGAGTATTTCAGGTTTATCACCGACCTCGTGCGGCCAATGCGCACCCATCTCTATGGGCGGCGAATGTATGAGACCATGATGGTTTGGGAGACCGACCTCAACCTGGCTGCTGAGTCTCCCCTCATGCGCGACTTCGCAGAGACCTGGAAAGCGGCCCATAAGATCGTGTTCTCCAAGACATTGGAGACGGTATCCACTCGCAATACTCAGCTCGAGCGAAGCTTCGATCCAGGAGCCATTCGACAATTGAAACAGACGGTTCAAGAAGATATTCTCATCGGCGGTCCTGAGCTTGCTGCCCACGCCTTTCGATCAGGATTGATCGATGAGTGCCATCTGTTTATCATACCCATCATCGTGGGAGGCGGCAAACAAGCTCTGCCAGGCAATGTACGATTGGCGCTCGAGCTTGTGGATGAACGCCGCTTTGATAATGGCGTGGTTTTCCTCCGTTATCGAACAAACCAGGCCAGAGCCGCCTGACACAGCGTGCAGCCAGCAGGGCTTCGCCCGCGGGTACAGGGAAGGTTCGCTGGCAATGGTTCCTGGTTGACAATGGATTCTCCCCGCCCACCAGCGGCTAAAACGCACCGTTAGGCGGCTATTTTGCAAGGAGAAAGTATTGAAACATTTCGCTTCAAAGTTCTTACTTCGCATGGTGTAATAGATGCTTATATGTACATCCCATCACCGGACTTGATAGACGACACTTTAAGTCCTTTTTTGATCTTAGCCGTCATTGCGAGATGTTTCCATGACGCTGGAAGCGTCATCCGGTCTGGGAATGACAGATATGTCATGAGTAGACCAGCGTCGGGTGTTCCTTACACGCCTGTGCTGGTCGTGGCAATCTCCTATCAAATCATTTTGCGTGACCCACATCGGTCGAGCAGCTTTAAGAGGTTATCATGAGCGGTGTTTTTCAAACCCCAGGCAACAAAACCACGATGTTCGTTCTCCTTACGCTCTGCGGCTTGTCCGCAATTGGCGCTGCCGCTTTGGGAATCGACGATAATCCACCTGGCATCCTGTTAGCCTATCTTGCGGCTATTGCATTTATCCTTGCCTTCGCCCACTCCTGGCAAACTGCAAGACCGTTCGTGTTGCTCCTCTTGGTATCGGTAATCGGTCTGGTTCTCTGCGTCATTTTAAATAACCTTTTCGCGGCTGTCGCTCACAACCCTGCAACCGTCGGTGATTTTCAGAAATTAATGCAGGGACTCGCCGTTATGGCTTTTTTCCTCGGAACATTGATCTTTCCCGCAGGTTTTATCGTCGGTGCAGCAGGCTCAATTATCATGGTCATCCTTAACCGTCGTCGATCACCATGAATCTATGAAATGGCTGCCCAACACAGCGTCCAGCCGACTGGTGGGATTCGCCCCGGCTTACGGGTATTTTTCTGGCTTCGGGCTTTTTCTGCTCTCGGAGTTTTATCCACGCCCACCCACCAGCGGCTAAATCAAGCCGTTGGCTCCGGCGAGGTATTTGTTGAAGGTGACAGTCCAGAGTCCGCCCACCCTGGAGTAGACTCGACGCCATGGGAATCTTGACCTTCTGTATCAATCTCACCTTAGACGGGTGTATCGATCACCAAGAGGGGATCGCCGATGACGAGACACACGTCTTTTTCACTCGCCTGATGGACGAGAGCGTGGCGATGCTATGGGGTCGCGTCACCTACGAGATGATGGAGAGCTACTGGCCGGCAGTCGCCCGCGGTGACGTGGAGGCATTGCCGGCGATGAGCGAGTGGGCGGTCAAGCTGGAGGCTAAGCTGATGAACGTGGTATCATCGACGCGAAAGGACTACCCGTGGACCAACAGCCACCACATCGTCAGCGACTTGCGCATGGCTGTGCAGAGGCTCAAGGACGCGACCCCGGCCGGTGTGCTGCTTGGGAGCAGCAAGCTCGCGACTGAGCTGGACCGGCTGGGTCTTATCGACGAGTACATGTTCCTCGTCCACCCCAGAATCGCTGGCCACGGCCCGACCTGGTTACTCCCGATCTCTCACGCGAGCTGAACCCCTTGGGGGGCTGGCCAGCATTGGATGCCGCCGCTGCCGTAACGTTTGCGCTTTCGACTGCATCATCCCGCACACGCTCATTGCGTGGAGCCTGCTGCTGATTGCGAACAATCTTCTCACGGCGTTCAATTTCGAGATGACAGCTTGATAATCATTGTCTGAGCTATGGTCTGAATTTGAGAAGGAGGTTTCGATGCCCACAAAGAAAACTGCGCCTGCGTCCAGTGACGAGGAGCGATCGGCGGGCTTCACCGCCGAGGAGCGGGCCGCGATGAAGGCGCGCGCCAAAGAGCTGAAGGCCGAAGCGCGCGCCAGGAAGGACCGGGCGGCCGGTGAAAGCGATGTGCTGGCCAGGATCGCCGAGATGTCCGAACCGGACCACGGCATGGCGCAGCGTGTGCACGAGATCATCACCGCCAACGCGCCGGAGCTGTGGCCGCGCACCTGGTATGGCATGCCCGCCTACGCCAGGGATGGCAAAGTGGTGTGCTTCTTCCAGGCCGCGCAGAAATTCAACACCCGCTACGCCACGCTCGGCTTCAACGACACCGCCAACCTCGACGAAGGCGCTATGTGGCCGACCTCCTTCGCCCTGAAAGAGTTGAACGCCGAGGTGGAGGCGAAGATCGCTGCGCTGGTGAAAAAAGCAGTGAGCTGATCGCACGCATTCCGGGCTCATCGGTGAAGATTTGGCGCAGTCTGCCAGCCGCCAGGCATGGGGCGAGCTTGCCTGGCGCAGAGCAGCCTGGCAAGTGCTGCGCGGCAGTTCGCCCTGCTCGCGCGGCAAGGCGTCGAAACCGGGCGCATCCTCCAATTGGCTGGATGTGCAGGCGCTTTGCGCGCTTTGCTCCTTCCACGGCGCAGGCCGGCGCCTTCTGTAAACGGAGCAGCCGCGGTCAGCCTGCGCCGGATGCGCCGCCGCCCGAAGCGCCCGCTGCGCTTGACGCGGCCGAGGCTGCCGACGAATCTGCCGATGAGATCACCGCCATCATCGCGGCGTAGCTGCCATCCTGCATGTTGACGTCCATGCTCTGCATCCAGGCTGGGAGAGGCACATCGCCCATCTTCTGGAAGAATTTGCCCCACTGGGTGCCCATGCCGAAGGCAGCCGCATAAGCCAGGTAACGGGCGAAGGTGTCCGGCGCGGTGGCTGGCTCCCGCCCTTTGGCGATGCTGCGCAGGTGGGCGCTGAACCCTTTCCAGGCCTCTGCCTGGCGCAAGCCCTCTTCCGAGAGCACCGAAATGCTGCCGGCGGCGATTGCGCCTACCAGCCCAACCAGGCCAAGCGCTGCGCCGCCGCCGATCAAGATCGCCCCCAGTGTGGCGATGGACGCTCCGCTAACTGGAGCCGCGGCGGCCAACAGCGCGCCGGCCAGCAGCGCCGCCAACCCCAGGAACAGCCCCAGGACGGTGAACGCCAGGAAGCGTACCCGCCGGGCAGCGCGCTCGGCATCGCGCCAGCCCAGCGCGGTCAATTCCTTGTCCAGCGCCTGGTTGAAGGCCCGGTCGCCGGAGACCACCGCGGCCTGGGTGAGCGGCACGCGCTCGTTTTTGGCCTTGCGGAACAGGGCTTGCAGCAGCGCCTGCTCGTGCGCTTGCAGCGGCAGCGAGCTGGGCTGGCGCACCAGCTCGAAAGTGCGGCTGCCCCAGCGGCGCGGGCCTTCTTCGATGCGGAGCACGCCGCGCTCCGCCAGGTCGAAGAGCGTTCCCAGGAAGCCCGTGCTGGAACCTGCCAGGCGGGCGGCCAGCGCCGGCGAGATCTGCCGGGGCGGCATGGTGTGCATCGAGGGCGCGCCGGGCAGCGCGGCCGCGTCCCGGCGGAAGCTCAGCCCTGCCAGGAACAACCCGGCCGCGCCGAGCAGGGTCGTCGCCAGCGCCGCGCCGATACCCCAGGGCAGCGCTGCCGCGCGCTGGCTGGCGCGCTGTTCCTGCTGGCGCTGCCAGGCGGGCGCCTGCTGCACCAGGCTGCCGGAGGGGAATTGGACGCTGACCACTACCGGCGTATCTTCTTCAATTTCCTGCAGGTTGAACGCTACGGCCTGGTCAGCGCTTTCCATCGCACCATTCCAGCCCTCCACCACTGGCGCGCTGAGCGGTGTGACGCCAGCCGGGTATTCCAGGCGGATCGTGCTGCGCCGGATGGTGTATTCGTGCTCTTCGGGTATGGCGATCCAGCGCAGCGAGTCAGCATCAGCGCCGTGACGCAGGGCGCCTTGCACGCGGTACACCAGCGTGAAGGTGTGGATCGCGTCGCTGGTGGGAGCGAAATGCCAGGTCACCTTGAGCGGATTACCGGCGACGATCTCCACCTGCCCGGGGCCTGTGCCCTGCGGCAGCGCCTGCCCGTCCATGGAGGCCTGCAGGCGGTCGATCACATCCAGGTTGGCGTAGTTCAGATCGCGGAAGACGTAGGTGAATGGCCCCCCTTCGAAGCGGAAGGTGACCGTCTCGGTGACGGCCAGGGCGCCGTCCGGTTGCACGGCCAGGGTGACATCGTAGCGCTCCGCCTGGTAGCTCTTGGCAGCGGCCGGGGCGGCGAGGAAAGCGCCCAGGATTAGAATGAGCAGGAGCGTTCGCAGAGATGTGTGCTTCATGGTTTTGTCCTCCTTAACTTATTCTACGCTCGAGCGCGCCAAACGTTTTACAAATGGCAGGGCGTTTACAAGACGTTAACCAACCGGGCAAGGAGATTGCTTCGGGCGCATGGCGCCTTCCTGAGAAACGATTTCTCGCTGGAGGCCTCTTACCGTAGGGGTCAAGCATTTGCCACAGCCTTTCCGGCAGAGATGTGTGTTCCTCCAGGCAAATGCTTGACCCGTCCCGGTAGCCATCGAGACTCGCGCGGCGGGCAAAGCATCCGACCGAATCGACCTGTGCATGAGGCGCCGCTCTCCGGCCGGATGCTTTGCCCCTACGAGAACGGCGATCCTCCAGGGATCGTTTCATCCCGATTGACGCCCCCTGCGGCGTCGTGCGCCCTCGCTATAACACCCGGATAGCGGGCGGTCGCCGCTGCAGGAGCAGCTACGTCAGCAGCCGCTCCAACTGCGCCGTCTCCGCCTTGAGATCGTCATCCACCGTGTCGCCGCGGCGGCGGGCGGCCAGCACCCGGTTCAGCCGGGCGTGCGTTTGGTGGGTGAGCGGCATGCGCGCCGCCAGCAGGATCGCCAGCGAGAGCAACACCAGCGGCACGAAGACAAAGATCAGGCGCAGCACCAGCAGAAACGTCGCCGACTGCGGCTGGTCCACCAGGCGGGCAGCGCCTTCCACCACCTGCTCCACGGGATTGATGTACCCCGCCAGCGAAAGCAGGTTGGAGACGATGAAAATGCCCACCGCCCCGCTGAACTTGCGCATCAGTGTGATCAGCGCGCCGAACAACCCCTCGCGACGCTCACCGCTTTTCAACTCGTCCACGTCCGGCAGGTCGGGAAAGATGGCGTAGATCGAGATGAAATAGCCGCCGGTGCCCAGCCCCACCACCGCGGCGAAGGCGTACACCATCCAGGGCGGGTTCTCTGGCGAGAGCAGGAAGCTGAGCAGCATGGCGCCCATCCAGATGCCCACGCCGGTGATAAAGCTGCGCCGCTTGCTGGTGCGCCGGGCGTAGGCAGCGAAAAAGGGCAGCGAGATGACCTGGAAGACCAGCATCGTACCTGCCACGTAATTGGCTTCGTTGGGCCGCTGCAAATAATACTTAATGAAATACACCACGATGCTGCTCACCGAGTCGGCGGCGATGGCGGCGAACACGAACATGCCCAACACCAGCACAAAGGTGCGCAGCTTGAATGGCTCGATGAACGTCTGCCGGAAGGAGAACGGCCTGGGGGATTTCTGGAATTCCTGCCGCTCGCGTGCCGCCAGCACCGTGCCAATGAAGGGCAGGGCGAAGAACGCGCCCACCGCCAGCCCCATCACGATATAGCCGGTGCGCACATCAGGGAAAGCTTTGACGATCTCCATCGGCACCAGCGCGCAGATGATCGAAGAGACGGCGGAGAAGAAGATGCGCGCCGAGCTGAGCGCGGTGCGCTCGTCATAGTCCAGGCTCATCTCCGACTGCAGGGCATTGTAGTTGAGCATGACGATGCTCACCACGGTGGAGTAGAACAGGTAGGTGGCAATGACGAAGTAGAAGCGGCTTTGCTCGCTCTCGAAGTCGATCGGGTAGAACAGGGCGAAGAACGAGATCAGCACCAGCGGAATGCCCAGCAGCAGGTAAGGTCGCCGCCGGCCCAGGCGTGTGCGCGTGCGGTCGGAGATCACCCCTTCGAAGGGATCAGTGATCGCGTCGTAGACCTTGCTGATCAAGATCACCGTGCCCGCCAGGGCCGGGTTCAGGCGCACCACATCCGTCAGGAACACGAGGTAATAGAAGCTGAGCAGCGTGGCGGTGCCGCCGCCATAGATATCTCCCAAGCCATAGCCCAGCTTACGCCACAGGCTAAGCTTCTCGCTGCTGGAAGTCACCATGCTGTCGTTCGTCTTGGTTGCCATGTTGCCCTTCAATGGAATTTGTGTGCAGTTTAGGGGGGTGTTGGTTTTTACCGCCGGATCAACGACTGGCTGGGTCGGCGAGCCGTTCGCGCATCATGTGCAAGAAGACCTGGACAATGCGCGGATCGAACTTCTTGCCGGACTGCGCGGCGATATAAGCCAGCGCCTGGCCGGGCTGCAGCGCCTGGCGGTAATGGCGCGTGCTGACCAGCGAATCGTAGACATCCACGATGGTGAAAAGGCGGGCATACAGCGGGATCTCTTCTCCGTGCAGGCCGCGCGGGTAACCGCTGCCATCCCACAGCTCGTGGTGGCAGTAGGGAATATCCAGGGCGGGCCCCAGGAAGGTCACCGGCGCCAGTATCTCGTAAGCATACAGCGGATGATTGTTCATGATGCGCTGCTCCTCCAGGGTGAGCGGTCCGGGCTTGAGCAGCACCTGGTCGGGAATGCCGGTCTTGCCAATATCGTGCAGCAAACCGCCGCGGCGGATATGGCGCAGCTCGTCTTCCGGAATGCCCAGGCGGCGCGCCAGCTCCAGGGCCAGCTCGGTCACCCGCTGCGAGTGACCCTCGGTCAGGCCATCGCGCAGGTCGAGGGTGCGCGACCAGCCGGCAATGGTCTTCTCGTAGGCGTCTTCCAACTGGCGGCTCTTCTCTTCGAGAGACTGAATCAGCGCATGGTGCTGGAGCGCCAGGGCGGTTTGCCCTACCAGCGTATCCAGAAAATGATGTTGTTGCTCGTTCATCGCAAAGCGCTGCCGGTGGAAGAGCTCGATCAAGCCCACCAGGCGCTCGCCGCCGTAGACCGGCGCGAGGCAGGTGAACTGGAAGCGCTCGCCTTCCAGGCCGCGCTCTCGCAGGTATTCTGCGGCGAGCGCTTCCGGCAGGCTGTGGGCAGGCAGGGCTTCGGTATTCAACCAGCGGCAGAGCCTTTCGACAACTTCCCTGGCTGGCGCAGATGGGCTGTGGCGAAATCCCAGCCAGGCGGCCAGCTCGGGGCTGCCGGTGGGATCCAGCAGGATCAAATCGCCAGCGCACAGCCCGAGCTGCTCGATGCCCTGTCGCAAGAGCAGCCTCAGCAACTCTGGCAGGCTGGTGGTGGCCAGGATGGCCTGGTCCACGGTGCGCAGCGCGCCCAGGAAGTTCATCTGCAGGTTGGCCAGTTCTTGCAGGCGGGTGCATTCGACCGCAGAGGCAGCCAGGGCGCTGAAATTGAGCAGCGTTTGCTGCTGTTCTGGCGTGGCGTTGGCCTGGTTCACCAGCCAGATGCAGCCCAGGGTCGTCTCGCCGGTGTGCAGCGGCAGGCAGATGTAGGCCTCATCCGAGTGAATGAACGGCGGTCGCCCATGGGCGGCTTTCTGGGGTTGACCGGAGTGGGCTTTGGAGAGAGTCATTGGCGCGCTTTCCGCGGGGCGAAAGACCGGCAGCCGGCTGCGCAGCGCCTGGCGGCAGGCGCAGCTGGCTGAAGCCACGAACTGTAAGCCGGTGAACTTCTCCCAACGCCCATCCGCCAGCTCGACCTGCAGCAGGCTGGATTCCGAGTCGCCGCTGGTCAGCGCCGCGCTGTGGCTGTCCACCAGGCAGCGCGCCATCTTAAGAATGTGCGGCATCAGCGCCCGCCAGCTTTCCACACCCGCAGGTTGGTCAGCAGGCCTGGACGCTTGCTCGCCCAGGATGGTGGAGGGTCCCGCGCTGCGCCGGGGCGCTTCTCGCTGCTTCTGGGCGCTGACATCGATGTGCAGGATCACCGCGCCACGCAGGGGTGTCTCCAGCGGCGATATTCTCACCAGAAACCAGCGCTGCTCGACCGGCGAGGGGCAGGGATATTCGTAGCTGAACTCCGACTGCCTGCCTTCCAGCACTGCCCGCAGCCCATCGGCGACGTCTTTCGCCCCCTCGCAGAACGGCCCCGTCGCTTGCTCGCAGATTTCCAGGTAATTGGCGCCGGTCCCCGTGGCTGCCAGGCTGCCCGCGCTGTTATCCAACGCGAAACGCTCCCAGGCCTTGTTGACTGCCAGGATTTGACCGTTCTTGTCCACCACGCACAGTTGGGTGGACATTGAGTTGAGCACCGCGGTCAGGAAATCATCCATACTTGCCCTGATTATTTAACGTGAGTTCGGGATCGGAAGGAAATCGGTTGATTGGGGGTTGGTTGGGACGGGGAAGCCGCCCGAAACACCCCCCCAATCCCCTTACCCCGCCCTCAGGTTAATTATAGAGGAGAATGGCCGTCAAATCACCTGATAAATGGTATAAAGCGGGATGCAATTTGTCTTAAACTTCTTCCAAAGAAGAAGCGCCTTCATTGACCCGTAGCTCTGCGCTCAAAAAGCACCCAACCAGCATCGCTCTGCCAGCGCCCCAATCCGGTCTTTTGCGCTATACTTATGGCGAATCACCCGTTTCCCGAGACCATTCCAGAGACGCTTTGCCACGCCAGGGCGTTGGCCCAGGCGCTGTTTCAGTGGAGAAAGTCGCAGCGAGCTGTCCATAATCCTGAGAAAAACCCTTGAAGAGTTCAGCCTATGCAAGATAGCAAAGCCCTGCCCGATCTGCGCGTGCTGCCTGCCAACCTGGTCACGCCGCATGAAGATGTCGACCCGCGCCGCGTGGCGCGGTTAGCGGAGCGCCTGCTCCAGGAAGGGCGCTTGAAGCACCCGCCGGTGGTCGCTCCCATTCCCGAAACGGAGCGCTTTGTGGTGTTGGATGGCGCCAACCGCTGCCTGGCCTTGCAAAAGCTGGGCGCACCCTATCTCTTCGCCCAGGTGGTGCATTACGGGCAGCCCGGCTTGATCCTGGATACCTGGTACCACGTGGTTTCCGGCATGGAATTGGAAACCTTCGAGCAGGCCCTGCAGGGCATCGATGGTTTTCGCTTGTTGCCCGCCAGCCTGGAAGAAGCGCGCCAGGCGCTGGCCACCGGCAACGCTGCCGCGTACATCATCGCGGGCGACTCGGTGCGCATCGTCTGCCCGCGCCAGGGTTGCACACGCGACCTGGCGCTGCTGCGCGAGATTGTGAATGCCTACAAAGGCCGGGCGGACATCTTTCGCGCCTCCAACGACGATTGGAACCTGCAGGCGCCGTATTACCCCCAAATCACCGCCCTGGTCATCTTCCCCCAGCTTCAACCGGCGGACATCTTGCAGGCGGCTCGCTCTGGGGAATTTGTGCCCAGCGGCATCACCCGCCACCTGATCCCCAACCGGGCGATCAACACCAACTTCGACCTGCAAGTGCTGCTCTCGCCCGGCAGCCTGGAAGAAAAACAGGCCTGGCTGCGGGAGTGGCTGATGGAGCGCATGGCTGCCAACGCCATCCGCTATTACGCCGAGTCCACCTTCACCTTCGACGAGTGAATTAGATCGAAAAATCCTCCCCCTGCCACACGCCCTCCTTGGCCTCGTGGATCTCAGGGGTGTGCCCGTTGGCGTGCACCTCCAGGCGCGCTTCCAGGCGGCGCACGTGCTCGGTCAGGGCGGCCAGCGTCTCGCCGATCACGTCCGGCAGGCGGTTGTGCTCCATGTCCAGCGCCGGCTGCGGGCGCGGCTTGCTGCGCACCACGATCTCGCCGGGCACGCCCACCACCACCGAGTTGGGCGGCACGTCTTTCACCACCACCGCGTTGGCGCCGATGCGGCTGCCAGCGCCGACGGTGATGGCGCCCAGGATCTTAGCCCCCGCTCCCACCACCACATTGTCTTCCAGCGTGGGGTGGCGCTTGCCCTTGTTCAGGCTGGTGCCGCCCAGCGTCACGCCGTGGTACAGGGTCACGTTGTTGCCCACCTCGGCGGTCTCGCCGATCACCACGCCCATGCCGTGGTCGATGAAGAAGCACGCCCCGATGGTCGCCCCGGGGTGGATTTCGATGCCGGTCAGCCCGCGCACAAGCTGCGACAGCCAGCGCGCCAGCAGCTTGAGGTTGCGCTGCCACAGCCAATGCGCAATGCGGTGCCCCCAGGTGGCGTGCAGCCCTGGGTAGCACAGGATCACCTCCAGCAGGCTGCGCGCGGCCGGGTCGCGGTCGAAAACGGATTGGATATCGCGGCGGAGAGTATGAAACATAGGACACTCTTTCTACCCAATACCCCCTTCCCGATCCGGGAAGGGGGGCAGGGGGGGTAGGTCATGCCTCCAAATCTGCAAACAGCGCCGTGCTCAGGTAGCGCTCGCCGAAGGAGGGGATGATCACCACCACCAGCTTACCGGCGTTCTCCGGGCGGGAGGCGACCTGCATGGCCGCCCACACCGCTGCCCCGGAGGAGATGCCCACCAGCAAGCCTTCCTCCTTTGCCATCCGCCGGGCAGTGGTGAAGGCGTCCTCGGCTTTGACGCGCACGATCTCGTCGATGATCCGGGTGTTCAGCACCGCCGGCACGAAGCCGGCCCCGATGCCCTGGATGGGATGGGGGCCTTTCTGCCCGCCGGAGAGCACCGGCGAGGCGTCCGGCTCGACTGCCACGCAGCGCACGGATGGCTTGCGGCTCTTCAGCACTTCGCCCGCCCCGGTGATCGTGCCGCCGGTGCCCACGCCCGCCACCAGGATGTCGATCTGCCCATCGGTGTCGCGCCACAGCTCCTCGGCGGTGGTGCGGCGGTGGATCTCTGGGTTGGCCGGGTTTTCGAACTGCTGCGGGATGAACACGTTTGGATCGGCGGCCGCCATCTCCTCGGCGCGGCGGATGGCGCCGGCCATGCCCTCCGACCCGGGGGTCAGCACCAGCTCGGCGCCGTAGGCGCGCAGCAGCAGCCGGCGCTCCTTGCTCATCGTCTCCGGCATGGTCAGCACCAGGCGGTAGCCGCGGGCGGCGCACACCATCGCCAGGGCGATGCCGGTGTTGCCCGAGGTCGGTTCGACAATGATGGTATCCGGCCCGATCTTGCCAGCCCGCTCGGCGGCGTCGATCATCGAGGCGCCAATGCGGTCTTTGACGCTGTGCGCCGGGTTGAAGAATTCCAGCTTGGCGACCACCCGGGCGTCGATGCCCGCCGCGATGCGGTTCAACTTGACCAAAGGTGTATTGCCGATCAATTCGGTGACGTCATTGGCGATTTTCATCACAGCTCCTCTACGAAAATCCTCTTCCAGAGATTAAGCAAAGAAAAATTGACCATCTCAACCATAAAACTTTGCGACCTATGTGAACTGAGTGTTTACCCATGCTTTGCGCCCTGGCGACTTCGCGGTAAAAAAATAAAACTGCCGCAGGCGGCGGGTGACCGCGCCGGCGCGCCCGTGGATTGCTGTGCGGGGGCTGCGCCGCTGCCTGGGCAGTTGGCTGGTTGAGCCAGTGATTCGGCGGCGGTTACAGTCCCCGCCGCGTACAGGAGCAAGTGCGCAATTTCATAATAACAATTGTAGACAAGACTGGGGAATTTTGTCAAGTACCCTGGCGCAAGTTTAACTGGACTTTCACAATTAGCGATTAAAATGTGAAGGAAACTCCACCCGACTGCATCTGTATCTCTAGAATGCCCGAAACATCGCTTCTCACAACGAGTGACATCGACCTGCGCACGGCGACCCCCGAGGCGCTGGCGCATCTGTTGGAACAGATCGTCTCCGCTGAGTACGCTTACGTGCGGCGGCTGGCGATCAGCATCTTGAACGATGCGGCGGAGGCCGAAGACGCCGTCCAGGAAACCTTCATCGCCGTGGCGCGGGCGCTGCCCAGCTTCCGCGGCGAGGCTACCCTGCACACCTGGGTGGCGCGTATCGCGGTCAACGCCTGCCGCGCTCACCTGCGCCGAGATCGTTCACGGCGCGCGCTGCTGCATCGCCTGGGCGAGGCGCACTGGCAAAGCCACACCCCGCGCCTGGGCTCGCCTGGCGCCGAGCTTGTCGCAGCGCGCCACGAGGCTGACCGCCTGCTCTGGCAGGCGGTGGACGCCCTGGATGAAAAGCACCGCCTGCCGCTGCTGCTGCGCTACCTCCACGAGCTAGAACTGCCCGATATCGCCCGGATGTTGGATGTGCCGCTGGGCACGCTGCACTCGCGGTTGCACTATGCCCGTCAAAAGTTGCAAGCGATGATCGATTCCAGCGGTCTTCGAGAGGAGTTTTCCCATGAGTATGACCCACGCTGAAGCCCTGCGCCGCTTGCCGGCGCGCGCCGACGGGCTGCTGCCGGCGCAGGACAGCGCCGAGCTGGAAGAGCACCTGCAAGCCTGCGCTGAGTGCCGCCAGGCCAGCCAACGTTTGGATGAACTGGAAAAGCGCCTGGCCGGCTCGCTGCAGCAGCGCTACCCGCTGGAAGAGCCCGACGAGGGCCAGGTGCAGGCGGTGATGCAGCGCGTCTCTCGCAACCTGACCGGCAAGGAGCCCCGCCTGCCCCGCCCGCCCCGGCTGCGCCTGCCAGCAGGACTGGCCTGGAGCGGCGCGGCGCTGCTGGTGGTGGCGCTGCTCGCCTGGAGCATCCGCAACCTGCTCCCCGCCCAACCCCGTCCGTTGAGCACGCCCATCAGCCTGGCGAGCGCCAGCCCCTCCCCAGCGGAGACTGTCGCAGCCCCGGCCGCGCTGGATACGGTCTCCCCTCCAGCGGCTGCCTCGCAGCTCGCTGCGCCGCAGCCCGCGGCGCCGGTCGTGGTATCCCAGCCAGCCGGGCTCTTCCCCACAACCGAGTTCATCTTCCAGGTGGATTTTCCCGCCGCGCCGCAAACCCTACCGCTCTACCGCCAGTCTCTCTCCGAGCCGGTGACGGTGGAATCCGCCCGCGCCTTCGCCGCCCAGATGGGCATCCTCGGCGGCGTGTACCAGTCTACCGGCGAGGGCGGCGAGACGATCATCGATGTCTCGGATGGCCGCCGCTCGCTGCGCTTCATCTCGACCACCGGTGTCTTCATCTACGCCGACGCTCAGCGCCAGCGCCAGAACCCTGCCCCGGGCGCGCCGCCAACCGATCAATGGATCGCGGCGGCTGTGGATTTCCTGCGCGCCAACAACCTGCTGGATCACCCATACCGCGCTGTCACCTATGCCGCCCAGCCAGGCAGAGTCGACCTGCTGCCGGAGATCGAAGGCCGCCCGGTGATCTTTGGCATCGGCGAGCCGCCCGCCGATTACGGTTGGGCGACGCTGGAGCTGAGCGCAGACCTGCAGCCCAGCGTGCTTTACTACGCCCGCCAACAGTTCGAGCCGGTGGGCGAATTTCCCCTGCTCAGCGCTGAGCAGGCCTGGCAGCGCCTCACCCGCAGCGATGCGCTGTCCTTTGCGCAGTACGCCGTGCTGGCGCCCGAGCAGCCCTCCACCTATTCGTCCTGGCACCGCAGCCGCAGCGTGGGTCAGTTCCAGCACCTGTACGGCTACGCGGTGCGCCTGGCATCGGCTGAGCCGGGTGGGTCAGACCTGGTGCTGGTCAATAACCTCCCCTTGCGCGGCGACACAGGCAGCCTTCCCACGGGCAGCTTCCTGCACCTGTGGGGCGCGCCGGAGATCGACGAGCGCGGCGTGCTGTGGTTTGCCTTGCAGGGTTGGGAGGTTTCAACCATCGCTGAGACTCCCCTGGAAGGCGTGGTGGAGCGCCAGGGCGAGCAGGTGTTCGTGAAGTCCGAGCAGGGGAGCTACCTGCTGCCCGATGCGCCCGCTGAGCTGCCCGGCGGGGCCGCGCTGCAGGGCTGGGGGGTGATCCTCCCCGACGCACCGGCGCGCTTCGAGTGGGAATTCCTTTCCAGCGGTCAATATCCCAACTCTTACAGCATGACCCGCGCCTGCGGCGGCGCGGGCGGCGGGGGCGGCGGCGGGCCGGTGAACGCCAATTTCGGCGGCGGCAGTTTTAAATTGCCTTACCTGGAAAGCGCACCGCGCCCCACGCCAACCGCGCCGGTTTCTCCATTCCAGGTCGGGCAGCGTGTGGAAGGTTGGACCGGCACGGTCACTATCCAGGATTTCCTGGAAACGACCGGGCTGCGACGAGAGATCAGTTTCTCGACGCTGCGCGGCTTCGAGTTCGAAGAGTGGCATTTCTTTTACCTGGAGGGCAGCGGGTTGGGCGGCATCGAGCCTTACCAGAACCTGCCGGTGCGCGTTTGGGGACAGGTCTCGGGCTTCGCTCAGGACGCGCCGTTGATCGAAGTGGAGCGCTTCGAGCCGCTCTACCCTGGCGTGACGCTGCAGGAATTTGCTGGCACAGAGAGCGAAGTGATCATCGATGGTCAGCCCGCCCTGCTGCTGACCACCCAGGATGGCGCCCAATACATCGAAGAGCAGTCGCTGGGCTACGGCGAGGAAATGCGCATCGGTAGACCTGGAGACCTGGTGGAGATCGAAGGCTACCTGGTGCCGGATTTGACCCTGGGCGGGTTTGCGGTCATCCGGGCGACCTCCGGCGGCGTGCCGCCGGACGGCGAGGTGTATGACGCCCAGATTCACACCATCGACATGCGCCAGGGCGGCGAAAAAGATGTCGCCAGCGCCATGGCGGGCGTGGTGACCATCGACACGGTCGAGCTGGCCTACGCCGGCAGCACCCTGCAGCGCTGCCCACCCACGGCCATGGATGATGATTTTCTGTCCAGGTACCTGACCCTGCAGCCGGTGTGGGTGTTCAAGGGAACATTCGCCGATGGGCGACGGTTCGAGGTCCAGGTGCAGGCATTGCCAGACGAGTATTTAGAGTAGGGGCGGTTCGTGAACCGCCCCACAGGATCGTGAACCGCCCCACAGGATCGTGAACCGCCCCATCGGTTCGTGAACCGCCCCATCGGTTCGTGAACCGCCCCGCAGAAACGTGAACCGCCCCATCGGTTCGTGAACCGCCCCATGGGTTCGTGAACCGCCCCATCGGTTCGTGAACCGCCCCATCGGTTCGTGAACCGCCCCATCGGTTCGTGAACCGCCCCACAGGATCGTGAACCGCCCCATCGGTTCGTGAACC